>NZ_CP071516.1:0-1390986 GCF_021398215.1 Arthrobacter polaris | reverse complement strand
ATGTTGCCACCCGAGTCGTGGCGTTGTAGCTCACAACCGCCGCCACAGTCGCTCCCGAAGGAGCAGTCAGCCGAACCGAAGTCCCGTTGACCCCGGTAACCGCTTCACTAAACGTCACCGTGACATTGTCACCAACCCGAACATTCGTGGCATTCACCGCAGGTGTCCGCGCACTGATGGTAGGCAACGCATCCGTCCTAAATGTCCAGGTCGTGGCCGCTAACCGATTCCCGGTGCCATCGATGATCCCGTTGGTCAACCGCACCGTGTAAAGGGTGTTCGCCAACAGGTTGGCATTCGGATTCAATGTTGCCACCCGAGTCGTGGCGTTGTAGCTCACAACCGCCGCCACAGTCGCTCCCGAAGGAGCAGTCAGCCGAACCGAAGTCCCGTTGACCCCGGTAACCGCTTCACTAAACGTCACCGTGACATTGTCACCAACCCGAACATTCGTGGCATTCACCGCAGGTGTCCGCGCACTGATGGTAGGCAACGCATCCGTCCTAAATGTCCAGGTCGTGGCCGCTAACCGATTCCCGGTGCCATCGATGATCCCGTTGGTCAACCGCACCGTGTAAAGGGTGTTCGCCAACAGGTTGGCATTCGGATTCAATGTTGCCACCCGAGTCGTGGCGTTGTAGCTCACAACCGCCGCCACAGTCGCTCCCGAAGGAGCAGTCAGCCGAACCGAAGTCCCGTTGACCCCGGTAACCGCTTCACTAAACGTCACCGTGACATTGTCACCAACCCGAACATTCGTGGCATTCACCGCAGGTGTCCGCGCACTGATGGTAGGGGCCAAGGTATCTACTGGTTCAACGGCCGGAGCGGTGAGGTCGACGACGGTATCGCTGAACTGCAGCCGTTCCATATTCGTCAAGCGATCGGTACCGTCTACACCGTTGCCGTCTTGGTGGGCAACGGTGGTGNNACCGGCGGTAGTGGTGATGGTGTATTCGGATTTGGCTCCGGAGAAATGAGCCGTGTCTATATCGGTGATCGCTGGGGACGAGAGGATTTCTCTCACGATGGCAACCTTGCCAGGGTCGATGTTGCCCGCCATTATGTCCGCCTGCAGATCCTTGAGGGTGGTAGCAGTGCGTGTTTCAGTTGACGGGTTGTTTACGTCCGTGCGAACGCTGAGCCTGACGTTTAGCCATTTATCGCCGTCGATGATGTCATCGGCGCCGTTGCCCCAGATCTGGTCGCTGCCGGAACCGCCGATGATGATGTTTCCCGCGCCGAAGCTCGTCGTGCCCGGAGGCAGGAGATCACTCAGGCCATTGATCCGGGCAATACCCGCGGCATCGAGAACATTGCTTGCTCCGGGTACGCCTACTTCGGTGTCCGGATCCGATGGAACAACGTCGTCTCCGCGCAGGATGTCGTCCTTGTCCCAACCGGAAAGTGCTTCCACTAGGAGGAACCGGTCTTTGAGCGCGTTGGGGCCCTCAACGATGACCATGCGCATGTCAGAGTCGCCGGGCTCAACGGACCGCGCATGGGTGACCCAGTCAGAGCCGTAGACACCGTGGTTGCGCTCGATGCCCGGACCGGCGACCATGATGTCGTCTCCACCCTCGGCGTCATAGTCGTCCTCGCCGCTGTCACCGATCAGGACATCGTGGCCAGGATTGTTGATGTCGTCGAAGAACGGAGCGCCGCTGTCACCTTGCAACAGGTCGTTGGAGTTGCCGCCTTCTTCCCAGTCGTCTCCGCCTCCTCCGAAGACCGTGTCCGGGCCGTCGCCTGCAAGCACCAGGTCATTTCCTTCCCCGGCGAATGTCACGTTGCCGTTCAAACCGCCGTTGGAGAAATCGTCTCCGTCTCCGGACATGATGATGTCCAACCCGGGGCCGGCGTCGATGGCGTCGTTTCCGGGTCCGCCTTTGAGCACGTCGTCTCCATGGGAGTCGGTGATGATGTCGTTGCCCTCACCGCCCAGAATGGTATCGGCGCCGTCGTTGCCTTCTAGAATGTCATCGCCATCGTTACCCCAGATGGTGTCGTTATCGATACCTCCCCAGATCCTGTCGCGTCCGGCCACACCGTTGTAGGTGGCCTGGGCGTTGAGGCCCGGTCGATCAACGGTGTTAGTCACCCGGTAGCGGATCGTTCCGTCGGCCATCCGCATCAACAGCGCGGATTCATCACAGGCCGAGGCCGGGTCGTCGGCAACGTTGTTGCCAGTGGTGTGAACAATATTGGCCATTTCGAATTCGCAGTCGGCAACCGAGAAGACATCAGCCTTCAGTGCGGCGGCATCGGTATTGCGCATGATCAGCTCAGCGAAGGAGTTCCCCTCAAGCTGTACCCGCAAGTTCAATCCCGAGGTCCGCGAGAGGTAGTACAACCGGTCACCGTCCTGCAGATCGGTCATCTGGCGTTCAAANATGTAGTTGAACGTGGAGCCAAGGAGACCACCGAACAGGTTCTGTGATTCAGCGAGCCCACCGACCCACAGGTCGATTCCATCAATGCCTGTCTTGGACGTACCCGCGGCCGGTGCCCAGTCGCCAACACTATTGGCGAAGTCGTAGGAGTCCACAGGGGTAGCCGCGTTGGCCGGGTTCATGTCANNGAGAAGTTGTGCGGCGGCACGCTTTGCGTCAATCGAGGAAGCGTTTCTGATGGAATCGTGCATGCCATAGGCTGCCATGAAGTTGACCACCGAATCCGGGTGCTTCATGCTTTGCCCGAAGTCCACCCAGCTGCTGTAAGGCTTGAGTGAGGAATCACCGCTGGTCTTAAACAGTTCCTTGCGGAAGTTATTCAAGGAAGGTACCCCGGTGTCGCGTCCNCGGGCGATATTAAGCGTGGCTAGATCAAGAGGAAGTCCTAGCACGTTATTGCGTAAGGTGTCGGTGACAAATTCGTCCAGTTCAGAACCGACTTGGTCTGTCATGCCCATCGCAATGGAGCCCGCGGCTGCTTCCGGTGTCAGCGTCCCTGCCGTACTGGCGTAGTAGGAAGCAGGATTCAGGAAGGCATCCAGCAACGGAACGCCGATGTCGACTCCCGCGTTGGTTTTCCGATCTACCGTATCCGTCAGCATCGAATGTCCGAAGCGGTAAGTGGCATGCGCGAACTCCGCCTGGATGGCTGGGTTGATGCCAGTGTCGGACTGCGTGAAGACATTAAAGGGATTGATGCCCGGCTGAATCTTGCGGGCAAAATCTTCGAACACGATGTGCTGGTATTGCATCTCAGTCACAAAGCGCGCCGCTTGGAAGAGACGCTCACCATTCCAATCNCCTGATTCCAATTTCCATTCATTCAAGTCGAGGTTCAAAGACGTCAGTAGACCCTGCATGTACCCGTTGAGCCGGTTATGTTCAGAGTGGAAGACCTGGTGGATCGCAGTCAGGCCGATGTTCTCATTGACACGGCCGTCACCTGCAATGAAGTGGACATCGAGCATCTCATCGTCGTAGGTTCCCGTTGGTTGGGCCGAAGTTGGTGCCGATGCCGTGTCGTTGGTGTCCGGAGTCAAGGTAGCGCCGGTCCGCCCATCGAAGGGATTGGCGTTGTGTGCAATATCGTCTAANAAGGCCAAGCCAATGCGCTGGCTGTTGGCTGGCGGAGCAACCAGGACCGCAAGGTTGCCTTCGGTCAAGGTCCGGTCTTGGCCCACGTACTGCGGAAGTCCGCTGGGACCGCGCAGGAACCGTCCATATTGGTCGGTGGCCAGCATCGGAATATTTCCGATGTCTGAATCGGAAATAGCGAGCCCGAGTTTCTGTGCCGCCTGGGTCTTGATATCCGCCCAAGTTGCCATTCCACCGGTCGCCCCTTCGATGAGCTCTCCCGTCGACACGGGCTTCCCTGCCGCGTTGAGCCGGTATTCACGCAGGAATACCTGCTGGGAGGAATGTGACCCGTAGGTCTGGCTCTGGTCGACCCAAGGCGAATCAGTGTTTGTGGCTTCCTGGACATCGTCGTCGGTGCCCAGGATTCCGTCCGGACCGGGCTGGTTCTCCGCCCGGTTCAGGACCATGAAGGGGCTNTGACCGGCTGATCCGTCCAACACCAATGGATCGTCCGCAGCCAATGGGATCATGACAAGGTTGTTGGTCTTCTTCGTGAAATCAATACCGTGATCGAAGAACTGCCCGAATAAGGCGAACATGCCGTTGTAAGGCGGGGATAGGCCGAAATCCGTGGTTACGTTCGGAATGTCTAGCGTTTCGCCCTCCTTCACGCAATTCACCGGTGTGTCGGGNGCAGTGCAAGGAACCGCTGTCGCGGCATCGTTCACCGTGCGATGGGCTTTGCCAGCCGCGGCGATCGCGGCGGGGTTGCTCGACGTCTGATCCACGATGACGTTACTGATGAACCGCGGTTCTCCGTCCCGAAGCGAGGTGTTGACCGATTTGTAAGACTTGCCGTCCTGATCGGTGCGCCACTCGGCCGGAGCTGAACGCGGGAAGGGAAGGCTGCCTGCGCCGAAATGCCCNTGATTCACGATGAGGTTGTTGTCAGATCCGTCAACGGTCCGCAGACCATACGGCAGCAGAGGACTGGCGATCTGGTTCGGGCCCGCGCCCAGCAGNGGCTGGCCCGCCACGGGNTTGCCCTGGGCATCTTCCTTGGTGGCGTGGTTTTCCGCAATCTTGATCTGTTTGAGGATGAACCTCATGTCACCGGCGTTTAGTGTCAGGCCTTGGCCCACAGGCGCGGCCCCTGCCACTGGTGCCCCTACAATCGGAAGCAATCCAGCTCCCAACAATATCGAGAGCATACCGGCCACCAATCGGCGGGGCGCAATCGGATGACCCTTTCCCCGTAACGGCCAACTATTACTTTTGAGATCCTTCATATGCACAGACATAATGCCCTCCCAAGAGAATCAGGTTCATGGATGCCCTCAGTCTTTACTGGGGGCTTGGGAAAACCTTGTTTCCATTTCTGGGTACTTCTTCAGGGACTCATCAATCTGTCCTTCCCGTGCCCCAGTATGGATTTATCAAGAGTGTTCGTTCACTCTGCGGGCCCTCATCATCCCGCGGATGCAAGCCAAACTGCGCCCATGCGGGAGCATCGTCGATCGGGCGCTCTTGAGTTTCCTATCGATGGTTGCTGCGCTCGTGCNNGCCAACAACGTCGCCTGGGGCATCCGTGGTGAGCAGTTTTTCTCCTTGCGCAGTAATGGCAATGGGGCATGCATCATAGGGGCCAGCAGGTGCTTGGCCGGAACCCGCAACACGGTAGAGCACGACACCGACGGCGGCATAAGGTCCGACCCGTACAACGGCCGCCCGCCCGTGCTCTGCTTCGGCGATGGAGGGATCAATGCATGCCGCAACGCATCCCGCGCGTAGTCCCGGTGCCAGCCCATCATCTCGACCAGTTCATAAAGGATCCTAGTCTTCGCGGCCCCGTTGCCCACTTGTTCGTCAAGGCCCGTTTCTTCACTACAGCTTGTGGTTGTGCCATCGTCAGCTCCATAGAAACTGGCTTATCTTGAACCCAGAACCTTAATCTGAAACCACGCCGAAAGGAGGAAATCAAATGAGGCAACGTATACGGCTGCGCGGAGGTTTCCCATGAGTCAACGCGAGCCACGTGGTGCCTCATGTCAATGTGCTCGCGAAATGATTACTGCGTGCCTCATCTATTGTGCTCGCGTAATGGTCATGCTGCGTGGGGTGTTTGAGAGTAGGTCTTGGCTGCGGCCAGCCGGATGAGTTGTTGCTGGATCTCGTTGATCCGGTTCGTCAGGCCGGCTAGGTCGAGGTTGGCGTAGAGGTCTTCCATGTGACGGCGTTGGGGTTCGAGCATGATCCCGGTGTCTTTGATCCGCTGGGCCGGGGTGCGTGGTTCGTCGTAGCTACGCACCGATTTCCCCTTCCCGCTGAGGTGATAGCCGGTGACNTTTTTAGTCGGCAGGAACAGGTTCTTACGCATGTTCACTAACGGCCAGAGCTCGTTGAGTAGGCGAAGTTCAGTATCGGTGTCGTAGCGGTAGTTGAACGCGGATCGGCGCACGATGGCGCCGTTCTTNTGCTCAACGAATGGGTTGTCGTTCGAGTGGTGTGGCCGTGAGCGGGTCATGCGAATGTTGTGAGCTTTGCACCAGGTAGTGACGGGTTCGTTGAGGAATTCAGATCCATTGTCGCTATGGCAATGGTCGATCGGGTATGGGAATTCGTTCTGGATTTCTTCCATTGCCGCGACGATCCATTTAGCGGCTTTGTTCTTGATCGCCCGGTTGATCGTCCAGCCGGTGAANGGGTCGGTCACGGTTAGCGTGAACGCGTACTGGCCCTTGGCACTGTTGCCGCAGTGTGCGACGGTATCGATCGCAACCATGCCTGGCTGCCAGTCAATGGCCGGGATGCGGGACATGATCGTAATCACCTCGGTGTATTGGTTCCGCCGCGATCTGGTCGTGGACTTCCCATCCGGATACATCGAGCGTATGAACGGCGCCAGCAACTAGTCGATCGTTGCCACGCTCATCGCCAACAACTGGGTGTGCACCTGTGGGCTGTATCGGGATCGGGCCCGCCCGAACGCACCGGAACCTATATGCGCTTCCATGTTGGACAGCGTGGCACCCATGACCGCGGCCAGATACTTCCCGCAGGGCTGTCCCGCCACGACCCAGACCTGCTGCAGAACCTTTACCGTGTCATAGCCATACGTTGGCGGCCTCGGCTTGCGTGGCACAACACGGGCTGGCCCACGCCGCTTAAAGGCCTTGCCGAGCTGACGGCGGGCGTTCGACCGTGACCACCCGATCTCAATGACTAACCGGTCAAGGATCTCACCCTTGGCCTTCTTCGAAGTCCGAAAATATTCCCCGGCTTCCTTCTTCGTAATTTCCCTGCGCGCCGACAACGACATCCCATAGTCCATCCCTCCAGCACACCAAAGCACCCGAACATGCACCAGAGATTTCGCGAGCACTTCTCAGATGAGGCACGCACCCCATTTCGCGAGCACTTTAGTTGACCCTCGTCGAGCCATTGAACTTCGGTCGGCCTGGACCTATAATCTGATCCATAAAGTGCCGACACCTTGAGGCACTCAGTCAAAAGAGCGGTTAAGATTGCACATACTGTTTGTGGAGCTGTGAAGACACGACTCCACCCGGACGTGACTGATGTTGACGAGCCGAAGAACTAGGTGATCAGTGATGACGACAAATGGGTTTTCACAACTTTCTAACGAAAATTCTCCTTCCAAGGAACTATCCATCACGTGCACTCTGTGCCACAGCCCCAGATATCTGATTCTGGAATCATTGAAACCATGTACTCCCGGCGGCAATGGCCGGGTGTCTGTGGAGTACAGCTGTGGAAACTGCGAATCGTTCTACGCACACGACGCCTCGGTGGAAGACGTTGCCAACTTTCTCCCTATAGAACCCACAGCCGCTGGCATCCTTCATTTCGGCGACACCTATATCCATTGCGGGAACCCATAGAGGTAGCCCAAACTCAACTCCCGACCTGAAAACAGATCGATGATGGTGTGCTCCATAAGCAAGTCGGCAACGGAAAGCACCGGACTGAGATGCCCATGCGGCGGCCAAATTTCCATCCCAACTCAGACCATAAACTAACCCCTTGACCCAATCGTTGACCGCTACCAACACAGAAAGCCCAACCGGACTATCTCAGCACTACATAAAGTGGCTTCTGACAAAACGTCTCCGCGAACCCATGCCATGGCCCACAAATTAGTTTCGAACAACTGTCTAGGAGACCGCAATGGCATTGGCTGTCTGTGACAGGATTCAATCTCAGTCACGATTTGGTGGTGGGAGGATTATCCCTACCTCTACATCTTTGGCGCTGCCTGACGAACCGTATAGGTGAGGTCAGCGCGAAACTAGAGATACCTTCAGCAATCAAAACGATGTCCATGCTCATTAGCCTTGGTACCAGCCCCGCCAGCGCGGGTGGCTACTTCATCTGCAAAAGTTCCGCGACGACTTAACGCTTCTCCGACCTCTCCCAAAGAACCATCACGATGCTGGCCATGACCGGATACCTCACCAAGACCATCGCCACCTTCACACTCGGTGTTCTCTTCGTCGTCGAGGCAGTGTTAGCTGCAACTCTAAACTGACCATAGGCGGCATTTAGATTTGACCGTTCGCGGCAGTGGTTTTGACCAGTGGCTGCAAGTGTTTTGACTAGTGGTTTGCCGTGGTACTTACGGCGTGGGTGTGCTGGGATTCCCTTGTCCATCCCTCGTGTCTATACGGGAGAGCCCTTCCTTCGGGGTGAAATGACGATGCCAATCGTTTTCAATTTCACCCATGTTTGGGAAGGAAGGGGCTTGTTATGAAGTCTCCAGGAGAGTTCATGGAAATTTTAGCTGCTTTTGATCTAACCCAGTCGTATCGTGGCGCCGCCGAGGTTTGCGGCGTTTCACACAACACTGTCCGTTCGTATGTGAAAGCCCGCGAAGCAGGCGCCCAAGCACCGATTGCCCGTCAGCGTGGCAGGATCACTGATCCGTACCTGCCCCAGATGGAATCGCTGGTCGAACAGTCCCGTGGGAAGATCCGCGGAGACGTGGTCCATGGCAAGCTCGTTGCTTTGGGCTATACCGGCTCGATCCGCACGACCCGCTACGTGCTAGCCGGGTTGAAGAGCAAATACAGGGCTCAAAACGCCCGCGTTCACCGCCCGTGGACCGTGGAACCGGCGCGGTGGCTCCAGTGGGATTACGGAGACGGCCCTGTCGTTGACGGTGTGAAAACAGTGTTGTTCGTGGCTTGGCTGGCGTACTCACGCTTTAGGATCGTGATCCCTTTGCGGGATAAGACCATGCCTAGCGTGTTTGTCAAGCCCCGGGTTTGGTGGAGGGTTTATTAGACCCGTTCCATCGTTTTGATGGCGGGCAGGTTTGAGTAGTAGTTGGTTTCTGCTTCCACGGGTGGGATGTATCCGATTTCGCCGTGAAGGCGCCGGTGGTTGTACCAATCGATGTATTCAGCGGCAGCTATTTCAAGGTCGTTGATGCCGGTCCAGGGCCCCTTGTTACGGATCAGCTCGGCCTTGAAGAGGGAGTTGAGGGCTTCGGCCATGGCGTTGTCGTAACTATCACCCTTGGCCCCTACAGAAGCGACTGCTTCGGACTCGGCGAGGCGCTCAGTGTAGCGGATGGCCCGATACTGCACACCTCTGTCCGAGTGGTGTACAAGTTGTGATACATCTTTTCGATCACGCCTACGAGTCCATAATCCCATCTCCAAAGCGTCCAGGGCAAGGGCTGTGTGCATGGTGGTGGAAAGTTGCCAACCGACCACGCGGCGGGAGAAAACATCGAGCACGAACGCTGCATACACCCAGCCGGAAAACGTTTTAATGTACGTTATGTCCGCGACCCAGAGGCAGTTCGGTGCCGGTGCTGTGAACTGCCGCCGGACCAGATCTGCCGGCCGCTCAGACAAGGGCCCTGGCACGGTCGTACGGGGCCCCTGNGCCCGGCGCACACCGTGCAGTCCGGCCCGACGCATGAGCCGCTCTACCGTGCACCGCGCCACTTTATGGCCGGCACGATTCAGGGCAGCGTAGATCTTCCTAGCCCCGTAGACACTGTAGTTTTCCTTGTGCACCACCTTGATCTTCTCGGTCGTCACTGCATCACTGACAGCGCGTTTCGATTCAGGGCGCGCCTTGGCGGCGTAGTAGGTCGAAGGGCGATCGGCAGTTGCTTACAGATCGGCTCGACCCCGAATTCGTCCTTGTGTTGGTCGATGAAAGTGATCATCGTCGTGAGGGCGGTCGAGCTCCGCCGCGAAGAAAGCCGACGCTGATCTCAAGATCGCGTTCGCCCTCCGCAGCTCGGTGACTTCGCGCTCCAACTCGGCCAGCCGGGTCGCATCATTAGTGGTCGTGCCAGGACGCACGCCCTGATCGATCTCTTCGGTCTTGACCCAGCCACGGATTGTGTCGGCTGGGATGCCCAGCTGGGCGCCGATACGGCTGCAAGCTCCCCGCCGGTCGGCTGGATTCTTCTGGGCGTCCATGACGAGGCGGACCGCCCGCTGGCGAAGCTCATCAGGATATTTCTTCGGTGGTGCCATGATGCTCATCCTTTCAAGGATTCAACACCCTCCATTAAACCAGGGCGGTTCATGTTCGCCGCACTGGACCGCTCCTTTCGCATGATCGGAGGNGTTCCAACCTACGTTTTGACCGATAATGAGCGCACAATTACGGTCGATCACGTTGCAGGGATTCCGGTCCGGAACCCGCAGATTGTCGCGTTCGCAAGGCACTATTCCACCGCCGTGCACACCTGCATGCCGGCAGACCCGGCATCGAAGGGTGGGGTGGAAAACGCTGTGAAGATCGCCAAGGCAGACCTGGTCCCCAAGGAGACGAACCTGCGCCCGGAATACGCCTCTTTCCTCGAGTTAGAGCAGGCGTGTGAAGTGTTTATGGAGGATGTTAATTCCAAAGTGCACCGGGCCACGTTGGAGATCCCCAAGGACATGCTTCGACTGATTGAACGGCCCAAGCTGCACCCGGTCCCGGCCGTGCCGGTGACAGCGAGTTTCGGCCAGGTCCGGCAAGTCCCACCGAATACGCCCATGGTCACCTACGAACACTCCCGCTATTCCGTCCCGCACACCCTGATGGGGCAAAGAGTCTGGGTGCGGAGCACCGACACACACGTGGTCATCGTCCATGTCGGCCTATACGGGCCGATGGAAGTAGCCCGCCACCAGCTCACCCGCCCCGGCGTGCCAGCCATCATAGACGCCCACTTCCCACCAGCCTCCGCCGGCGCCCTGGAACGCGTCATCCGCCCCACCAACAAAGCAGAAGAGGAATTCCTAGTCCTCGGGGCCGGGGCGGCGCTTTGGCTCAAGGAAGCTGCCGCGGCAGGGACAAACAAGATCCGCCACAAAATGGAACGAGCCACAGCCCTCGCCGCCATGCTGGGCAACGACGCCGTTGACCAAGGGTTGGGAGCTGCCGCCGTGCACCACCGCTTCACCCATGAAGACCTAGTCTCCATCATTACCAACACCGCCACCGGCGAGCTGGCCGGAGACGGCAATAACACCCGGCACACCGTGACCGATCAGGGCCAATGGCTCTCCCAAGGCACTGGCGGATGGGCCAATTTCGGCACCACCAACACCACTAACACCGCTGAGAACAGCGACACCACTGATCTTGAAGGAGCTACCGAATGAGCCCCACAACCCTTGCCCAGGCGCCGTTGGCAGATGCGGCCGTGGAACAAGTGATTGCGTTGATGCGCACCACCCGGATGCCCCACGCCCGTGCCGTGGTCGCCGATGTCCTGGCCACTGCGAAAGCCCAGCGCTGGGACCCGACCGAAGTCATCCGCGTCCTCCTTGAAGCCGAATCAACCGGGAGGAACCGGTCCATGCTCGCCACCCGGCGCAAACGCGCCGGTTTCCCGACCGGGAAAACCTTCGATGTCTGGGACGAGCNNCTCTCGACCCTGCCAACGGCAACAACCTCGTTCCTACGCACCCTGGAATGGGTGCGGCGCCGGGAGAACCTGATCGCCTGTGGGCCCTCCGGCACCGGCAAGACCTTGCTACTGGAGTCTCTGGGTCAGCAAGCCATCGATGAAGGTCTCTCCGTGTCGTGGTTGAGCCTGGAAGACCTCGGCGCGCTCGTACGCCGCCACCGCATCGATGACAGCGTTAACAAGGCCATAACCCGGGTCACCAGCGTGGATTTGATCTGCATTGATGACATAGGACTATTGCCCGTTTCCGGCGACGCCGCCGAGGGCTTTNACAGGGTCGTGGAAGCCTCCTACGAGAAACGCTCCCTGGCCATCAGCTCGAACATCCACNCCTCCGGCTTCGATGAGCTCATGCCCAAAACCATTGCCACCGCGACCGTGGACCGACTCATGCACCACGCCCACCTCTGCCAAACCAGCGGCGAGTCCGTCCGCCTCATGCAAGCCCAAAACGGGAAAGGAACCCACCCCATGACCTAACCAAGCAAACGGTCAGGCGCCCACCACTCCCGGCACACCCGGGCGCCTGACCAGTGGTCAAAATACTTGCCGCCAACGATCAACCCACTGCCACGGCCGGTCAAAACAAACTGCAGCCAGTGGTCAGTTCTAAATTGCAGTTGACAAGGCAGTCAAGGTAGGCCCCAAGAAGCCTTCGGGCTCGAGTGAGCCCGAAGGCCCTAGCCATCCTGCCCTCGGCGAAGCCATCCTCTTCGTGATCGGGATCAGACTCATTGCCTACGGGCTCTACAGCTTCGCCCGCGCCCTCCTCGCCCTCCTCGCCCGACTACGATCATCGAGCCTACGATCCGACACAAACCACGCGACGCTCAACAACACCCATCGGCCGCCCCACGACCAAAGCCAACCCGTCTAAACCCTCTGCTGTGTCGCCCCTTCACGACGTCTCCCAGAGATTTCTCTTCACCGGAGCGTCCGCACGGTGTGGCCCCGCCCGTTGGAAGACCCGCAACCAGATTCCATGAGCCGACCCAACAAGGTTCTCCGTGTAACCGACTTTGCATACTGAATCCTGTTTCCCGGCCCGAACGCGGTCAATACCCGCTGGTAAGAAGACCGCGTAGACGTCTTTACTGCCCATGATCGCCAGAATCGATGTGGGACGAAGCCGGTAAGGCCAGGGCCTCCACCACCTCCGAACGGCCTACCGGATCCTGTCACCCAGCGGTGGAGCCGGTCCATGTAGATAATTCCTTTATACGTGTTGCCCGAGACGGGACCGGGCTGTACATTAGCCCAATGGGAATCGTACTAGCACTTATCATCGTCGGAATCGTACTGCTCGTGTTCGGCATTGCCGTTAAAGCTGCAGCATTCTTGCTCTGGATCGGGATTGTCCTCTTGGTGATCGGGGCCGTCATGGCAGTTATGCGCCAAGTGCGCAACAAGGTGTAGTTCCCCAACCACTACCCTTCGACATCACCAGAATCCCACCCTGGGCATGACAGGGTGGGATTTCCTCGTCTTCTGACAAATCCAAGGAATTACACCACCGCTAGTGACGTCTAATCCCTTGGTTTGGTCCTCTTGGAATGTCTGAGTAGAAACGTCGCGTTCCCGGGTGAACCCGTGCAGAGCGCGCTCGCTCGGCTCATTAAGGATCNNCCCATACCGGAGGACCTCAATGATGGTTGGACAACACTTCTGAGGGCTATGACTTCGCTCAACCCAAAGGATCGCCCCACCGCTCGAGAAGTGACTCTAGCTTTGGTCGATATATCCGGTTCGGAACGTGGACGCCGCAAGATTGCCTTAGACGCTATCCCTGATGAGGAACGAGCACGTTTGGATACAGTGCGAGAGTATCGGATCCTTGACACTGCATCTGATGGGGCTTTTGACAAGATCACAGCGTTGGCGGCCAAGCTCTTCAATGTGCCGATAGCCATTGTCCGCATTGTCGATCATGACCGTATCTGGTTCAAGTCCCGCCATGGAATAGAGGACGAGCAATTAGAAAGGGATCCCGGTCTTTGCGCTTCTGGGATCCTCCAAGATGAAGTCTGGGTGGTGGAGAACGCTAGTGTTGATCCACGCACCTTGTCTAATCCNCTTGCCTTAGGCGATTTCGGCCTGGGGTTCTACGCCGGGGCTCCGCTGAAGACCCGAAGTGGGCACAATCTCGGAACTTTGTGCCTCCTTGATGTGAAACCNCGGGCCGTCTCACCGGCCGAGGACGCCATTTTGGCCGACCTTGCGGGATTGGTGATGCACAAGATGGAACTTAGGCTCGATACCCGACGAACGAAAGAAGCCCTTCGGGCACCTGAGATAAGTGGGCCTGTTCCAGCACGATCGCTCCACGAAACTGCACAGTGAGAAAGATCAACTAGCTAGCTTGGAGCAGTCATTGCGTGGCCGCAATCATTCCCTTGCTCCACTAACTTATATATCACGGCTTTGGCAGGTTTCCCATCATGGCGAGGACGACTTCCATAGCCCTGCCACGACCCCATGGGGCATAAATCCAGAAATGTGCCAAAACCAGAACGAGGCAAAGCACCTCCTCCACAACTGGGCCCCCGCCATCTATTGTGAGAGTCTAACGGGTGTCCAGTCCCGTTTCATGTAGAAAATAGCCGACTGTCGCAGCTCAATGGGTGAGTTCACCTTTGCACCGATCATCGCTGGAATGGCCCCAATTTAATCCACGAATTTCTTGCGTGGCAAATTCTGGTGCCTTAGTGATCAACCATTCAGGCAGAATCGTTACAGTGACCAACACCCTACCGATGGGCTCCGAGCCCTAACAAGATAACCACCAGAGCTGGCCCTTCACACACCACGACTCCACCACCGGAAGTCAGTCCTATCAAAGACCTCACATCTATCGAGTAAGTCGAAAATCATAAGGCCCAGTGAGTTCACCACTGCTCCAGATGCAAAGAAGCTCTTTGTCAATTATTAGTGGTCAGGTAATCCAAATCTCGTTATCATCGATCCTGGCTGTGCGTTGCACGACACTCCCGCCATCGACCGGGGCCACAACTGTGCGCGTAGTAGATACGAACCGCCGCTGGCAAAGGTGATGATCCATGCCGGTGGATCGTTTTAATTTCTCTCGGGAACGTCCAGTATCTCGGCGCCTGCATCGCATGTCAATCGCATGCCTTCGAACTTTCAGCGGCCTTCCTCGATATAACATTGCCAGAACTTAGGTCATTTTCCCCACTTCTGGTGCTGGGCGTCTTTGGACCTGGTTTCATTTCAAACCGACTGCTCCGCATTCTGCTGCACTCGCCACAGTCCTTAATCTGGCTAATTGTCACTTTCAGGTTTATTCTGCACCACAAGGTCATTCGAGCAGCTACAGGAAGCTCATGGAACGAGGAAACATGTCGGTCAAGAGAGCTCGATCATCACGAAGGCGATTTCGCGGGCAGCCTTGGACTCGACACGCAGCGAAGCGACCAGACAAAATCGGTTGGCTGTCCGTTGTACAGATGAAAGCGTTCCGCACGGGCCTTGTCGGTACCTTGGGTGTTGGTCTGGGTATCCTCATCTGGGGAGCAATATCCTCCCTGAGCACCGTACTGAGCTACATCGGGATTTCCCTGTTCATCGCTCTAGGGCTTGATCCGGTGATTCGTTGGCTGGAGCGCAAGCGTCTTCCCGCCANNGCAGCTGTCGCCGTCGTCCTTATAGGCCTATTGGCTGTCACCGCCGGTGTCCTCTTTNTGGTCATTCCACGCATCATCGAGCAGACCCGGAACCTGATCGAACAAGCTCCCACCATGGTGCACCAGGTATCCGCAAGCGGTTGGGTCCAGCATATCCAGCAGCTACTCGGCGGTCTGGTAGACGTCAACGCACTGATCAAGAGTGCCGGGACCTTTCTTAGCGATCCAACAAATCTGGTAGCCATCGGTGGAGGACTGCTGGCAGTGGGCCAAGGTCTCGCTGGCGGCGTGACCGGACTGCTCATCATCATTGTCCTCACGCTCTATTTCATCGTCTCCATGCGCGGCATGAAGCGGGCACTTTATCAACTGGTACCGGCCAGTAGGCGGAAAAAATTCGCCGAAGTTACCGAAGACATTTCGGCGGCTGTGAGCAGCTACGTCATTGGGCAACTCATCCTTGCCGCGCTCAATGGCATTCTTTCGGCCATTGTTCTGACCACCGTCGGCGCACCCATCCCCTTGCTGCTATCTCTGCTGGCCTTCCTTGGCGCCTTGGTTCCCCTGGTGGGAACAGTCATCTCAGCGATCATCATCACCCTAGTCTGTGTGGTCGCATCACCGCAGACAGCACTGATCGTGGGCATCTACTATCTGATCTACATGCAGGTGGAGGCTTACATTCTCACCCCACGGATCATGAACCAGACCGTTTCCGTCCCCGGCGCCTTGGTGGTGATTGCCGCAATAACAGGCGGCACCCTGGCAGGGATCCTCGGTGCCCTCGTTGCCATCCCACTTGCCGCCTCGGCCCTGATCATCATCCGCAAGATCCTCATTCCACGGCAGAACACGCGCTAGCCTACCGCACGGACGGGCTGCGGACTCCCTGGATCCTGCATCTCCACCGATGGTCGGGGCAGCATCGAAGTTCTGGGTGAACGCTCACCTTTTCGCTAGGGAGGCGGCATTGATCAATTCCGCATTAGGATGTGCTGCGGGTTTGCTTCTAGGTTCCAGCAGGGTCAAGGAAGGAAGTAAACCTTCCATACTCGAGCACCATCATCTTGGCACGGGTGTTGTTCCAGGAGGAGTACGTATCTCAGGTCCGAGAGTCTGCACTGCGATGGCGTGTTGGTCCGACGTCAGCTGTTGTTGCTAGGAACGAGAACCTTCAGCAATCGCCCGCTCACAAATCGTTCCTGTAAGTCTTCTGCTGGCTGGCACTATGTTGCTGTCTTCCTTTCGGGGTCTCTTTCAGATGGCCAGCGTTGACTCTCAGCCCGAGGCTTCCCATAGAAGCGGCCGTGCGGAACCACCACAGTTCTTTGATACTTTCTGAGTACCAACAGAGGAATTAATATAATATATGTCGTTTCCTTGACCACCTGCCAGGATGTGGCTATGGTCGAAAAGGTGATCAAAACGGTGCAATTGCCGCGGCCGCCCTGACGTTACCCATGGGTGGCCGCCGCGGAAAGGGGCCTGTTCCATGAGTAAGCGGCTGCCTGGTTACCTACCGGGAGGCATCGGCGTCTCCTGCTTGATCTTGACTTTTCTGGGCTACGACCTCTTTCTGGGCGGCTTTCTGGGCGGCGACAAAGACACGACGACTGGAGCCGTCTGCTGAGCTGTCCGGGGCTGCCAGTGGTCAGGCAAACCGAAATACTGGAGTGCACGAGCCCAGGGCCGCAGGACTTGGCTCGTGCCAAGATGCTTTCAGCTGTAGGTTTCATTTTCCGGGATCGAATGGGCCAAGGGGTTGTTCTGCACGGCATCGATGTAGGTTGTTCTGCACGGCATCGATGGAGGTTGTTCTGCACGGCATCGATGGAGGAGACCCCAAATCCTCGTTTCGCTCGATAGCGATCGCTGCGACGAGGTCATCAGGAAATCGATCATCAGTATTCGTCAGGGCGCTTTGAAACCCTCGACATCCGAATTAGGGTCCGTTCTCGTCTAGTTGGCCATAAAGACTGGTTGGACTTGAAAATTTGGTTGATTCTCTTTTTGACTAACCGAAGAAGGCTGAAAAATGTTTAAACGTCCAAGAAACGATGCCACACACGATGTAACCGCCGTTGTCTATGGTGTAGATCATCTAGTGAAANACGTCAGGACCGGTCGATTCGAACGCAGTCTGGCAGGTCTGAGCGGTNGTGGGGCGCTCGTCACATCGGCCGAGATCTATTTTGAGCACGACAGTGCTAGTTTTGGCAACAAGTGGATGTGGGTTCCTGTCGCACTCGGTCCGGTCGGCGCAGCTGCGGGACTCGCCGGGNTGTTTAGCCATCGCTTGGCGAAGACCGTGCTTCCAGTGGTCTCTGGAATTATTGTTGCCAATGGCTTGCAGGGAACCTATCTGCATGCACGCGGCATCCATCAAAAGCCTGGCGGGTTCAAGAACTTTCGTTACAACATGGAAATGGGCCCTCCCTTGATGGCGCCGCTGTTGGTAACGATGGTGGGCGGGATGGGGATTCTGGCTGCGGTTTTGAGGCGGGAAAAGTGAGCGGGCTGCCGCTGAATGTGAATGCCGGGGCGGACGGTTCCCGGGTTTCGATGTGATGGGCCAGGAAAAGCACTGGGATGAGGTGACAAGCGCCGTCGTCATCTCGCGGTTGGGCATGCCGCCGGACATCCGCTTCTTTAACGCCGCCGAGGAGGCGACTGCCACCGCGCTGTGCGATCAGTTGCTTGACCAGCGCGAGCCGCCACGGGTGCCGGTGGTCAACATGGTTGATGCGCGGCTGGCTGAGGATCAGACGGACGGTTGGCACTACGAAGGGATGGCACCTGACGGGCAATCGTGGCGCGACTCCCTGTCCGCGCTCGACGAGGATGCCATGGCGCACAGTGGCTGTGTCTTCGCTGAGGCGCCTTGGGAGCAGCAGACAGCAATTCTTCAGGCAGTCCAAGATTTGGGGTCCGAGGATTGGCACGGAATCCCGGCATCACGGGTGTGGAGTCTGTGGACCCGCTACGCATGCACAGCGTTCTACTCCCATCCGTGGGCGTGGNAAGAGATCGGATTCGCCGGTCCAGCCTACNCCCGCGGCTACNAAAACATCGGCGTGAACAGGCTGGAACCGTTCGAAGTCGCCGACGCCCATCCCACTCAGGACCCGCTGCGAAAGGGAACCNTTATGAACCGCGTAAGGGAACGCAACGAATCAGCTTGGCTACTGCCGGCCGGGCCCGGCATCAACCACCGCCTGCGTGATGACATGCGCACATTCGACGACAACGACGAGGTTGACGTTGTCATTGTCGGCTGCGGTGCTGGCGGCTCCACGATGGCGCAGCGCCTGGCCCGGGCCGGCTGGAGCGTTGTGGCCATGGACGCTGGCCCCTTCTGGGATCCCGAGAAGGATTGGGTTTCTGACGAAGCAGGTTCCCACCACTTGTATTGGACGGAGCCGCGCGTCATCGGTGGGCGGNACCCGGTGCCGCTGGGGTCCAACAATTCCGGCCGCGGAGTGGGAGGTTCCATGATTCATTACGCTGGCTACGCACCGCGCTTCCACCCCAGTGACTTCCACATCCACAGCGCCGACGGAGTGGGTGCCGACTGGCCCNTGGAGTATGAGGATCTCAAATCGTTCTACGCAGATATAGAAGAGGAACTGCCGGTGGCCGGAGAAGACTGGCCATGGGGTGATCCCCACTCCTACCCCAACGTCNCGCACCCGGTGTCCGGCAACGGAGACATGTTCCTGCGAGGTGCCCTTGCGTGTGGCATCACCGCCAAAGTCGGCCCGGTCGCTATCAGCAATGGACGCTTCGGCAACCGACCACACTGCATCTACCGCGGATTCTGTCTTCAAGGGTGCAAGGTCAATGCAAAAGCCTCCCNNCTGATCACTCATATCCCTGATGCATTGGCGCACGGTGCTGAGGTCCGCGCGGACTCAATGGTGACCCGCATCGAGGTCGCCGGGCGCACAGGCAAAGCCACCGGCTTACATTACAACCGGCAGGGTCGCCAACGCTTCCAGCGGGCCAAGCTGGTGGTTGTTGCTGGCTACTCCATAGAGACGCCCCGACTGCTGCTGAATTCAACCTCAACCCGGTTCCCTGACGGCTTGTGCAACGACTTTGATCTGGTGGGCCGCTATTTAATGGTTCAAGGCGCACCCCAGACCGCCGGGAGGTTTGATGCTGAGGTGCGGATGTTCAAGGCACCTCCGCCGGAGGTCAGCACCGAAGAATTCTACGAAACCGACCCCAGCAAGGACTATAAGCGGGGATTTTCTATCCAAACGGTGTCACCGCTGCCTATCACTTGGGCCGAGCATGTGGCTGCGCAAGGTCATTGGGGTGCCGGGTTGCGTCAGTACATGAGCGATTACGTGCATTGGTCATGCCTAGGGGCATTGTGCGAGTTCCTTCCGCTGCCCGAGAACCGTGTCATCCTCTCTGATGAGTTGGACCGCCATGGGCTGCCTGTGGCCCAATTCAATTACTCGCAGTGCGAGAATGACCGGGCGCTGATGAGGGCCGCGCAATCCGTCATGGAGGACATCCTCAAGGCGGCCGGGGCAGATGAGGTCATCACCATCGACCGCTATGCCCACCTAGTCGGTGGAGCTCGAATGGGCTTGGATGAACGCAGCGGCGTGGTGGACCGCGATTGCCGCAGTTTCGCCGTACCGAACTTGTATATCACCGACGGAAGTGTACTTCCCACTGAAGGCAGCGCAAACCCGGCGCTGACCATCATGGCTATCGCCGCACGTGCCGCCGACAGGATGACCGGCGGCAACCATGCAGAACAAAGGGGACGGTCATGATGGACGCCATCATCGACCATGTAGAGACCAGTGTGTACACGGTTCCCACCGACAGTCCTGAAGCGGACGGCACCATCGTCTGGGATTCAACCACCATGGTGCTGGTGCGCATCACCTCCGGCACGATCACCGGAATGGGCTGGACCTACGGCGCACCAGCCTGCGGGCAGGTCGTCAGCGACGTTCTGGCACCAATCATCACCGGGCGAAGTGCGCTGGACATCGGTGGCTGCTGGGAGGCAATGGTCAAGGCGGTGCGTAATAGTGCCCGCCAGGGCGCCATTGGCTACGCCATTTCCGCAGTGGACATCGCGCTATGGGACCTGAAGGCACGGTTGCTGGAACTTCCACTGCACAAACTGCTAGGCGCTGTCAGGGACAAAGTCCCGGTCTATGGCAGCGGCGGCTTCACCACCTACACGCCCCAACAATTGGAGGACCAGCTCGGCGGCTGGGCCCATGAACAACAGATCNCCCGTGTGAAAATCAAAATTGGTGAATCGTGGGGCACCGAACCGGAACGGGACCTCTCCAGAATGCGCCAGGCACGGCACGTGATCGGCGAGGACGTTGAACTTTTCGTCGATGCCAACGGCGGCTACACACGCAAACAAGCCATCCGCGTCATGAAGGCTGCCAACGATCTTGATGTGCGCTGGTTTGAAGAGCCCGTCTCCTCGGATGACTTGGCTGGGTTACGAGAAATCCGCGATGCGATCAGCGCTGATGTAACAGCCGGTGAATACGGCTTCGATCTGGTGTATTTCCGCCGCATGTGCGACGCCCATGCCGTGGACTGCCTCCAGATCGACGCCTCACGGTGTGGAGGCATCACCGAGTGGCTGCGTGCCTCCGCTGTCGCCGCCTCTCACGGACTGGAGGTTTCAGGACATTGCGGACCCCATCTCCACGCCCACGTCGCCTCCGCAACACCGAATTTACGGCACCTTGAATGGTTCCACGACCACGTGCGGATCGAGACGATGTTCTTTGACGGCACCCTTGACCCGCAAGGAGGCACAGTAACCCCTGACAGTTCAGCCCCGGGCAACGGACTGACCCTGCGCAGCAGTGATATCGAAGAATTCCGGGTGAGGTAGAATCCCTGCAACCAGCTAGGAGTAGCAATGCACACCGCACCATCAGGACGCCAAATCGAACTCCACCATGGCGAGCAAAGGATCGTTATCACTGAAGTGGGCGCGGGTCTGAGGTCATATCTGGCTGGTACACGTCCGGTCATCGACGGCTACCCTAAGAGTCAACGGTGCACGGGCGCACGCGGGCACTCCCTAATCCCGTGGCCCAACCGCATCAAGGCCGGAAAATATAGCTGGGACGGAACCGAATACCAACTTGACCTCACCGAGCCAGCGTTCAACGGCGCCATCCACGGCCTCACGCGCTGGGCGTCCTGGCAGCTGCTGGAGCATGACGGCACCCACGCCTCCTTCGGGCACGTCCAGTACGCCTGCCCGGGCTGGCCATGGGTTCTTGAGTGCCGCATCGACTACAACCTAGACGTGACTGGATTGAGCGTGCGTACTACCGCAACCAACCTCAGCGAGAGTCGCTGCCCCTATGGAACCGGCGCCCACNCCTACCTCAGCGTTGGAACCCCGAGTATCAACACTGCTCAGGCACGCGTCCCGGGCTCGCTCTACCTCCCCGTCGATGACGTGGGCATACCCACCGGACGTGAACCCGTCCAAGGCACGCATTACGACTTACGCACGGAAGAGCTTCTGGGCACCCGGAAGATCGATGTGACTTATACAGATCTGGACCGTGACGCAGATGGGCGTGCGCGCGTCCGGCTTTCCGTGCCCGGCGGTCCTACCGTGGCGCTTTGGGCTGACGAAGGCTACNCCTACCTTGAAATCTTTACCGGCGACTCCCTTCCGCAGCCCGGGCGCCGACGCACCGGTCTCGGCGTGGAACCCATGACCTGCGCGCCCAACGCTTTCAATTCCGGGNAAGGGTTGCTCCCTCTGGAACCGGGCCAGTCACACACTGCCTGCTGGGGAATCGAACCCTATGCCTAAGAAAGCCGAGGGACTTCGCCAATCGGTGACAGCCGGGGCTAACCCACCCAGCAAGGGTGGTACTAGCCGTGAGCAGCTTGGAGCCTAGCCTATTCGCATCCATGGAACGCCTGCGGGATAAAATTCGTTCGACGTTCTGGGTCGTGCCAGCACTCTGTGTCCTCGCCTCGATCCTCTTGGCGTTGGTCCTGATTACGGTGGATCTGACACTGAAAACCAATGAGTCCGGCACGTTTTTCTACNCCGGGNGACCCGAGGGCGCACACAGCCTGCTTTCCTCCGTCGTCACCGCGATGATCTCTNTTATCGGCCTAGTTTTCTCCATCACGATCGTGGTGCTCCAGCTAACCAGCGGACAGTTCTCTCCACGTTTGCTGCGTTCCTTCCTGCGGGACAGGACAGTGAGATTTTCACTTGGCATCTTCATTGCAACATTTGTCTGCGCCATGATGNGTGGAACGGTCCGTGGTGCGCCCCAACGGCCAGTCACCTTTGTACCGCGGATCGCCGTGAGCACCGCTCTCATCTTAGTGCTCGCCAGTGTANTGTTTTATATCGGCTATCTAGTCCGGATTGCCACCATGGTCCGGGTCGCGACTATCGTGACCGAGCTTGGCGCTGAAGGGCGGCGCACCCTGGAGCAGCGATACAGCCAGAACGCAGGTGGCGCTGCCTCATCCGCCACAGGCCCCACATCCGGACATGGGGAAACGGGTTCGACCGTCGAGGATAGGGTTGTGGTGGCGCTGGAGGCCGGGGTGGTGGTTTCAGTCAGTGAAGCCCACCTTGTACAGGCAGCCGCCCGAACGGGGTGTTCGCGGGGCTTGACGGTTCGTATCGGGGATTTTGTGCCAACAGGCGCTACCTTGTGCATTATCACCCAGGACCAAGGCACCACGGCTGGGGAGAAACCAGCGAGGGACCTTAATCNNGATGCGCAAATTCTCGAGCACCTGGCCCTAGGCTCCGAACGCACCTCCGAACAGGACCTGGCTTTTAGCTTCCGCCAGCTCGTCGACATCGCCGAACGGGCACTTTCACCGGCTGTCAACGACCCCGCAACAGCGTGCCATTGCTTGGATGTACTCCACGATCTTTTGCGTCGCTTGGCCATCTGTCATCTTCCCGACGGCCGATGGGCCGACTCGTACGCAGTGATCAGGCTAATGGTCCCGCAGTACCACTACTACGATNTTTTAGACTTGGCCATCGGCGAAATCTGGAACTACGGCTCCAACGCCGCCCAGGTGCCGCATCGATTGGCTGTTCTGCTGGAAGACCTCAGCACTGTGGCTTCTGCTGGAAGACCTCAGGATCTTCGGCTGTGGGCAGAGCGGATATACCCGACCAGTCACAATCTGGGCCCTGTACCGAACCAAGTTGGACGCCCATAATCCACCACGTACATCCCATGAGCCGGCAGAGGGCCGGCAGAAAGTAGGTACACGATGAAATCGCCACAGGTTGTTGTAATCACCGGAGCAAGCGCCGGCATCGGGAGGGCGACGGCGCAGGCCTTCGGACGGCGTGGTGCCAAGGTAGGGTTGCTCGCCCGGGGCCAGGCAGGGCTGGACGGGGCAAAGAAAGACGTCGAGGATGCCGGCGGTCAGGCCCTGGCCATCCCCACCGACGTCTCGGACTACGCTCAAGTGGAAGCGGCAGCGGCGGCCGTTGAAAAGGCTNTTGGTCCTATAGATGTTTGGATCAACGTCGCCTTCACCTCAGTCTTCGCACCCTTTCTGCAGATCAAGCCAGAAGAGTTCAAACACGTGACCGAGGTCTCTTACCTGGGTTTCGTCTATGGAACCCATGTGGCACTCTCCAGGATGGTCCCGGCCCGGCACGGCACCATCGTTCAAGTCGGATCCGCCCTCGGGGCTCGGAGCATCCCGCTGCAATCCGCCTATTGCGGAGCCAAGCATGCTGTGAATGGGTTCACGTCCACGATTCGCACGGAACTGCTCCACGATAAGTCCAACGTGAACATCACCATCGTACAAATGCCGGCAGTGAACACTCCGCAGTTCTCTTGGGTGCTCTCGCGGCTGCCAAATCATCCCCAACCTGTGCCGCCGATCTACCAGCCCGAGATCGCGGCCCGCGGCGTGGTGTTCGCAGCAGACCACCCCAGCNGAAAGCAATACTGGGTCGGCGCGTCCACGGTGGTGACCATCTTCGCCAACAAGTTTGCCGCACCCCTGCTGGACCTGTATCTGTCTCGGGCCGGGTTCAAGTCCCAGCAAACCGATAAGAAAGCTCCCGCCGATGCCNCCCAAAATCTCTGGGAACCCGCGGACGGAGTCGACGGCCGAGATTTCGGCGCCCACGGCGTCTTCGATGACAGGGCACACTCCCATGCACCCGAGCTGTGGTTCTCCCACCACGCCCGGCTTTCCACCGGCGGGGCTGTAGCTGCCGGTCTGGGGCTCGCGGGCCTGTTGATACGCAGGCTCGTGCGATGACTCCCGGCCAGCACTCCATCTTCGCTGGGCTGCCCGGACCCGTCAACCCCGTGGCGGTCCATGCACTGACACCAGATGAACGTCTCAGGACCCTGCGCGCGAAATTGATGCACGGATTCGGTCCGGGGCGAGCGAGGGCACCGTGATGGCTTTCACCCGCGACCGTGAGGTCGTTGGAGGACGACTCACGGTGGTAGGGCTTGAAGAACTCGCCGAACACACGGCTCGGGCGCGTGTGGACACCACCAGCCTGTTGGGCAGGGTGATACGTTCGGCCCGGAAGACAGAGGTGGTATTGGGTGTTGTCTTGGTCGTTACCGTCAGGGCGGTCAGCATCCTGCGTCGACGCCACCACCGCGGACTCTAGGAAACCGCGGACCGTGGGAGCAGTATGAGGTGCTGCAAACGGTGTTGACCGTTGGCAGCACCTCCCAGTGTTTTCTAGGCTGTTCCCCACGGCGTGGCGAGCCGTGCTGAGCACTCCAGCATGAGCGCATGGACAAAGGCTTGGGGTAGGTTACCGCGCAGCTGGCGCTGGGTCACGTCGAATTCCTCCGAAAATAAGCCGGAGGGGCCGCACGCAGCTCGGTTTCGTTCAAACCACCGCGTGGCTTCTNNGACTTCCCGTCCTTGTTGGTGTTGGGCCAAGGCCATGGTGAACCCGCAGAGCAGGAAGGCACCTTCGGCGTCTTCCAGCGGGCCCGGTCCCTGACGGAAGCGGTAGAGGAAGTTGTCGGTACCGAGTTCTTCCTCCAGCGCGTGCAGCGTCGCCAGGGTGCGGGGNTCATCCGCTGCGACNCCTCCCCGGATCGGCGGCAACAAGAGTGCGGAATCGTTTCGTTCGTCCTTAGGCGCCCGCTGCCATCGGCCGCTGGAATGCGTCGAGGTGGCTGCCGTCTCCGCGAGAATCCGTTCGGCCAAAGCCAGCCAGTCGCCGATCCGGGAGCTGGGGCTCCGTGGTTGNCTGATCGCACGCAGCCCTGCCACACAGATGAGTCGGCTTTCCGTCCAGTTCTTGTCGTCCAGTTCCCATATTCCTGCCTCGGCATCCTGCCAGCGGACAGCGATGGCGTCGGCAGCAGCTTCGGCTGCTCGCCAGCCGTCAGCATCAAGGTGGTCGTGGCCGGCTGCCGCTGAGAACAGCAACAGTGACTCCCCNAGGGCATCGAGCTGGAACTGTGCGTTGACATGGTTGCCAGCGATGTCCGATCCACCAGGATAGCCGGGCAGTTTAAGCATCCGCTGCCCTGGGACGGGACCGCCGAGGGTGGTGTAGGCCGGCTTCAGGTTGGGTCCGTCTTCCAACAGCCGCTCTGAAACGAATCGGACCGCATCATCGAGCAGCGGGTATGGCCCGGCGGCCGCGACGGCTTCCCCGGTGAAACACTGATCCCTGATCCACACATACCTGTAGTCATAGTTGCGGCCTTGTTTGGCCCGCTCCGGCAAACTCATGGTCGCCGCAGCGACCATGCCGCCACCGGAGCTGGTCAGTCCCCGCAGGACCGCATAGGCATGGCGGGAATCTCGGGGAGTAAGAGTATCGGCAAGGTCGGGAACCGCGTCCTTCCACGCAGCCGCCGTGGCTTTCCAGGCCGTGTCAGGATCAACTAGTTCCGCGGGCAGCTCCCCTTCGCTGAGTTCCAGCACAAAGTCATGGTGTTCACCGGCCCGAACAGTGCGATCCATGGCCAGCGCCGGTGATCCGTTGCCGGTGGCCGGGCGGGCATCGTCGGCCCCGAGCCAACGCATCCTCAGGTTTCCTGTGCGTCCCGTCCAGATCCCATCCTCGCGTGCCAAGGAACGGAGGCCGCTGTGGCCAAACCCAGCCCTGGGGTCCAGGACGACCCGGATGTGAGCGTCACCGTCGACCGCCACAACCCGGCGCAGAACCACCGCCCTGCCGGGCTCTGCGGGAAATGCTAAAGCCTCCCGGCACTCGATGATGCCGGTCTCGGTGACCCACCGGCTATGCCAAATCAGCGTCCCNTCCTCGTAGTAGCCGCCCCAAACGAACCGGCCGCGAGGGGTGATGGCATAGCTGCCGTGCCCGCCTATCAGGGAGGAAAAGACTGCATCAGAATCCCAGCGCGGCACGCACATCCAGACAAAATCACCTTTGGGCCCGACCAGNGATCCCCGCTCACCATCTGCAATTAGCGCATACTCCCGCAGCACGTGCGGTGCGAACTGCCAACTTTCCTTCGTATCCACCATGATCAATCGTCCTCACTTCCGATATGCCTCAGCATGCGTTTTAGATGCCTGCGGCGTTGGCGTAAAATTGTTGGTCTTCACGCCAGCCACCCTGGCCTTGGCCGATATCCTTATAGTCTTCGACGAATTCAATTGCACAGACCCACTTGACCATTTTGAAACCCAGCTGGGTTTCAAGTCTGATCCGTACAGGGGCGCCGTGTTCGATGGGCAAAGGTTCCCCATTCATCTCCAGTGCAAGGATCGATTGGGGATTTCGGGCTAGGTGCACCGGGATGGTGCCGTAGAAGAATCCGTAGCGGCCTTCGCCTTCGGTCAGGCCTTTGTCATCAAAGGCATAGAACACGACGTGCTTCGCACTCTCCAGAGGTTCCACAAGATCGATAATGCTTGCCAGCGGAACACCGCCCCATTGCGCGACGGCGGTCCAGCCCTGGATGCAGTTGTGCTTGGTGATTTGTGAG
Source organism: Arthrobacter polaris (assembly GCF_021398215.1). NCBI lineage: Bacteria > Bacillati > Actinomycetota > Actinomycetes > Micrococcales > Micrococcaceae > Arthrobacter > Arthrobacter polaris. The sequence continues at coordinate 1,363,886 of NZ_CP071516.1, read as the reverse complement.
TGGTCTCCTACTCCCCGCAACTGTTCCAATGACAAAGACACCGGATGACGGACCAGTCCACCGATCGGCAAACTGTAGCTATTGAACCCGTCCTGGGCCAAGTGTTCGTACTCTGTGCTGGTGGGCGGATAGCCATTGACCCGGAAGTAGGGCGAGATGTCCCTGCGGCGGAACCGCTGGCGCGAGAGGAATGATTTAGATAGTGCCCGTTCGAAAGGGTTGACCATAATGCCCAACAGTCGCTGCGTCCGACGGCGATAACGTAGAAAANNCCAAGTAATGATCACATGGAGCACAAGGATCAAGAACAGACCGGCGCAGCCGATGATGATCGAAGTGATGCCGTTCGCCTCCGGGTTTGCCATCACAATGCTGGCCGCCTCCCGCGGAACATCGTGCACCAACACCATGAAGACGTGAATCACCGTGAACACTGCGAAAGCAACGAGACCGAGGAAGTGCAAGCTGCGGGCGCCCTGCTTGCCGTGGAACAGCTTGCCGTACCACGGGAAGCGGGCGAGCACGGACGGGGACATGGCAGCACCTGTGAGGATCTGGAACGGGGCCAGCAGGAAAATGATCACGAAATAAGCCAGCTTTTGGGCCGGTTCGAACGGCTCCCCAGGAATTTTAGGTGGGATTTGGAAGTGGAGGTAGGTGCCGATGGACTTGATGGAGTCAGGGATGATGGACCAGTGCGTGGGGATTAGGTAGTGCCAATACCCGGTGGCAAANACCATCACTAGGTAGACCACCCCGGTCAGGATCCAGAACTGGACACTCATGAAGTGCCAATGCCTGCCCAACCCAATGTTCTTNTTCCCCGGCAGGGCGACCACCGGGTTCCAGGCCTCCTCTTCATCCAGGGACGACCACGGCTTACGAGAATCCTTTCCGTACATTTTTCGAGAANNTCGCGCCCATTCCCGACCCGGCGGACAATCGTCATACCAGTACAGCTTCGANAAGGCAGAAAGCACTTCCAGCCCGCTACGGGCCAACAACAAGAGAAAGAAGAGGTTCAGGAAGTGAGTGACAGCCACCCACCACGGGAAGAATGCAGGCATGCCGATTCCAATCCTTTCGTATGCCTCTGTCTGGCAGAGGTCCTGTCTAATACGCCGCACCTGTGAACGAGTCGGTCCCCACGCCCTCACCGGCCAGTCCCCAATCCCACACCAACCGGGGTCAGCGTCCGCAGGCCCGTACTCCCCTGGGACTGCGGAGCAACCCACCGTTCTACTTATCCTTGTCCTTGTTGTCTTGCCCGATATGGAGTTTCCCCTTGACGCGTTCAATGCCCTCCGACACGAGGGCCTCGGCGGAATCACGGATAACGCCGAGCTCAAAGGGATCCCCNTTCAGGAGCGCTTCACCGGTATTNTTCGCATATTCGGCCGTGATGTGTGGCGGGAGCGGGGGNACGTTCCTGCTCGTATAGGCATCGATGAGCGTGATGCCACGGTGGGCGAACGCCGCATCCCAGGCAGCCGTCACGTCGTCGTCGTGCTTAACACGGATCCCCTGAAACCCGAGCAGTTCAGCCCACCCGGCGTAGTCGACGGATTCGACATCTTGCGACGTTTCCCACACCGGATTCGCATCCTCAGTGCGCATTTCCCAGGACACCTGGGTCAGATCATTGTTGTGCAGGACCATGATGATCAGTTGCGGGTTGTCCCATTCCTTCATGTACTTCTTAATCGTGATGAGTTCGTTCATCCCCAGCATCTGGAACGCCCCGTCCCCGATGGTGCAGATGACGGACCGCTCAGGATAAGCAAACTTTGCCGCCACCGCATACGGAATGGCCGCCAGCATGGTTGCCAGACGCCCGGAAAGATCCCCNATCATGCCATTGCGGAAGCGAATATGGTGACCATACCAATCGGCAGTGCTGCCAGCGTCCGCCGTCACAATGGCCTGAGGNGGCAGACGCTTGTTCAGTTCATGGTAGACACGCCGCGGGTTGACGCCGTCCTCGTAGACCAGCATCGCCTGGGCTTCCATCTCGTTCTCCCACTCGACCATCTCCTTAGCGACGTTTTCCTGCCACGAAAGATCCGTCTTCGCGTCCAAGTGCGGGATGAGCGCCATCAACGTGGCCTTGATATCACCCCAGAGATTCAACTCAGTAGGATAACGCAACCCCATTTGTTCCGGCTTCAGATCGACCTGGATCGCTCTGGCCTGCCCGCTCGGCGGAAGGAACTGGCTGTAGGGATAATTGGTTCCCAAGAAAACAAGCGTGTCGCAATCCTTCATCTGGTGCATGCTCGGACGGGTGCCCAACAGACCCAACTGCTGGCTGTGGTGCGGTACGTCCGAAGGAACCACCTGCTTGGCCCGAAGCGTCGTGATCAGCCCAGCACCCGCAAGCCGTGCCGCTTCAAGGACTTCCTCGGTTGCACCGTTGGTTCCATGGCCCACCAGGAACGTCACCTTGGCCCCGGCATTGATGATGGCCGCCGCTTTCACGATCTCAGCTTCAGGNGGAACGATGGAAATCGAAGGCGCCACAGCGCTGGAACGCGACACCCAGTTGGCCGGGGAAAGCTCCGCCATCTTCATGCCCTGGACATCATGGGGAAGGATGATCACAGCTGGCCCAAGCCGGACCCGCGCCGTGCGGAATGCAGTGTCAACTACAGCCTGGGCCTGCTCAGGGGAAACGATGGTCTGAACGTAGACCGCAACATCGGACAAGGTCCGTTCAAGATTGCTCTCCTGCTGCGTGAACGTCCCCAACGAGGGAAGGCCCTGCTGCCCGATGATGGCGACAACTGGTTGGTTGTCCATCTTGGCGTCGTACAGCCCATTCAATAGGTGAAAGGCCCCGGGNCTGGAGGTTGCAATGCACACCCCNACCTCACCGGTGAATTTGGCATGCGCCGTCGCCATCAGCGAACAGATCTCCTCATGGGTAGGACGAACATACTTCAGGCCATCGCCTTCACGTTGGGCCTTGCCCAGAGCACCATCAAACTCACCAATCCCGTCCCCAGGGAATGCGAAAACCCGGCTCACACCCCAGTCCCGAATCCTTTGGATCACGAAGTCGCTTACCGTTGCCATCTCACACCACTTTCAATTCGGATTTCAGCCCGAATCGAAGCAGCGAAGCTTGCTCTTGCCGGGATCCCGGGCCATGAAGGTTGCAGGCCTGCAGTGATTAGTGTCCACTTGGGAATTGGGCTGATCAGCAGCCGGCGCATGTGGTTCATAGCGCGACCCTTTCCGCAGTGCCAAATTCTCAGGGAACACTGCCGGGGCTGGGGCAAATGCACCGCTTGCAACACTTGATTTTGACGATAGCCACATCGGCGCAACCGGTCAAGAAGAATTTTGCGGGCCCACAGGAGCCTACCTCTAAGTTGAAGACATGCCTGAGGCATCCACTTTCACAGTTGGCCTTTCGGCGCAGCTATAGACCTAGTGCAACGCAGCATGCACAACGACGTGGCATTCATGTGTGCCGAAGAAGTGCCATGGCGGTGACACAGCGCATTGATCGGCGACGCGCTTCCGGTGCGCGGGAGTGCGGTGCTGGACATCATGACGGAGAAATCAACTAAACCGCACGCCCTGACCTCCGTTGGTTGTTGTGGACCGAACCCATGCGATCTCCCCGTCGACGCCGGACGACCCGGCAATCCCATAGGTTTGACTCTCCGGCACAGTTTGCGCGATCGTGCCCGACCCGACCGTTGGGGTTCATCTGTGTTAGGGCATGGTTTGCGGCTACCCTGATGTATTGACCGATTCAGCAGATATCGCGCCATGGCTGGCACTGGTGGCGTTTCTGCAAAAATCAGACCTTGCTCAACACCCAATGTCTGATGCCGCTCGAGCGGAATTTGCCTAACTTCCATCCACACCGGACTTGTCCAAGACGTCGTTCCTTGCACCTTTGATCTACCCTCCGGCATGAGTGGTCTTCACCGCGTCCTGATCTGCGACACCGTCGGTTCAAAGTTTATTGTTATCCATGGCGTTGCCTAACGCTTCGTTAGCGTGGCCCGTGGCTTTTCCTGTTCCTTGTTGCCGACCTTGTCTCCGAGACCCTCCAGATGCACCTTTGCTCTTCAGCCCAACAGTTACCCCGCCGAATTGAGGAACCCTTTCTGGGATTCCACTGAATGAAGCAGTGCAGCGAGGTCAAGAAGTGATCGCAGCCGCCCGCGGTCACTGCAGTTCCAGACTAGGTGGAACTTCTTCGCAAATTCATATTAGAGTACCCACGAATAGACTCATGAGGACGTTTTTCTCACCCGCAAACGCTTCGCTTTGTTTCATAGGTGGAAAACCGGGTGGACTTCTCCGGTCCGCGTTTAGCGTGGCTATCCCTGCTGGCTAATTTTGGCACCTTGTCCTTAAGCGTGGCTTCGGTGGCTGCGGCCGGTAATAGCTCCGTAGGCACCGGCGACAACCAGACCGCCGATAATGGCCAGAATCCACGAGCCTAAATTCCAGAATTCCTCCGTCCGGATCCGAAGAGGAGATCTCCGATCCAGCCCCTACAATGGCGCCGACTACGCCCAAAATGATCCAACCAATGAAACCCATGGATCCTCCTTAAATCATCGAGCGAAACTCCTGATCACTGTCTATCACCTCTTCTGAAAGCTTTGAGAGGTAGAAGTTGCAGCATCTAACTTCTATCCGTTTTGGAAGGGCGCACCACGGATTTAGCGGCCCCGAAACGGCAGTGGATTGCCAAAACGGCTGCTGACAGCACCGTCCTGCCGGACTGGCTCTTGCCTCACCACACCTTGGCCGTCACCCACCACCACGCCATTGGCGTCGTCGGTTCAGATGTGCTGGTCGGCGCGATTCAACCCATCCAAGCGGAGCTTTCGTATGCCCATCTGCCACAAAGCCGGTCACGCTGATGTTCACGGATCCAACTTGGGCTTACGGGTAGACGTTTTCATGGCACCGGGAGGCTTCAACGACGTGGAGCTGAGTAAGGATGGAGATTTTGCGGCCCAGGCATTACGGCGCAGTTTTAGGTCGTCGTCACCGATGCATGCCTGGTTTTCCCTTGGGCTACCTGCTAAGCCGGTTCGAGGGGAACGCGGTGTCGTCGATTTCCTTGCAGAACTGAATAGCACTACCTAACCCAATGGTCCAGCCATGACTTCATCCCCACTGGAATGATCTGGGCGGCCGCTACCCAAACACCCGTCTGGTTCTCGGCTCGACAAAGATCTGCAGTAAGGCTGTCAGGCCTAGGATTCCAGTGCCTTTCCTGCAAGAGTTTATGAATGCAATATGGCGTGAAGTCACTTGTAATCTTGCGGGTTCCCCAGAGAGAAGCATCAAAGAGAGGAAATCGATGTGAATATTTCAGGAAAACTTGGAGTCATTGCTGTCAGTGGAGTGCGCAGTGAAATAGGCGGGCGACGACGGTTGTCAGCCCGTGCGCTGAGTGCTGCGGAAGGTACGGCGCTGACATATCTCGAGCCGCTGCGGGCAGGATATGGTTTGTGCCAAGTGCTCCAGCCAAACTTCATCGCAACACAGCTCCTCCGGTACCGGTTGGATGGCAGAGCCACAATTTTCATACGCGTTCTCGGCGCCCGGCATTTGTTGCAGTCAGCAGTTATCTGTCTTGCACCCCGCTCAGCCTGCCTGCATCGAACTGGCGCTGCCGTGGACCTGATTCATGCATCCACCATGCTGATTTTGGCGCTCACCGACGCTCGAAGACGCAAGGTCGCATTGGTTGACGCCGCTGCCGCTGCTCTCTTTGCCATAGCCGAGCTGCTGGCTAGTGCTTCTCCACGCCACCGCACGCTAGCTGCGGGAGGGACGAAACAATAAAACTGTGCTGGTTTCATTGGTGATTTCTTTGAACGGCGCTCATCGACTATCATTCGATAGTTCTCAAATCCGAAACCCAATACTCAAGGGGAGAAACTGCACCTTGCCCAGTTTGTAATCCCCTTGGCCCTCGATGATTGGTACTAGCAGTGTTGCCGCCGGCGCATACCCGTGGCCCACCCCAGACGCGGAGTGCCTTCCAGCTGCAGACCTAAACCCATGGCAAGGGCAGCCGTGATACTCGTTGCCCATTCACCAGGGATTCATCCCCTATTTTTGAGCATTAATTGGTTTGCATCCCTTGAAGAGCCCCTATAACTATCCGGCCCTGCTCCCGCCCTCATTCTCCTGCGAAAATGACTGCTCTCCAAGGCCGTGTCAGACACCGCCCAGCACATTTGATCGGGCCACACGCGCCATGTCCCAAAAGCGCTGGCTTCGCTACTCGCCAGCCCCTCTTCCCCGCAAACAATCAGGCCCCGGAACGCGGGATCGTGGGATTGGCACCACTGAAAATTCTTCAGAACGTAGAAGCGAACGCCCAGGGCGAGACAATAGAGAGGCTTTTCCCGCATGTCAGTGGTCAACATGTCAGCAACCTGCTCTCCGCGGCGCGGTGTTAGAGCCCCTCAAAGCAATTCTTTACTTGCCCCTTCGCCGAGTCGGAAATGCTTGGCCAGCATTTCTGGTTCCGTACGTCTGAGCGCGCGTTCTCCCGCTCAGCGAGATCTCTTTCTATTCCTTGGCCTGTGGCACATCCTGACTTTCGGAATAGATCCCCTCGAAAAGTATCGTCCATGATCGAGCAATTGCACCAAGCAGATTGCCAGAGCAAGTATTCCTATGCTGGCGGTTTCGCATCCATCGCCTTGCCTTTGACCTCCTGGTTGATCAGCCTGACCAAATCGAACCATTCAAATCCCAATCAGCTAACGGGACCCGCACCTTTTCGCCGTGGGCGTGCCCCTCGCGGTCTAGGAAAGAACTAGCAGAGCGAGAGTCCCCTGTGCACCCCTAAAGCTGGTCCTTATCCAGGAGGCATTTCAGCGCAAGTACTAGAGCAAGACACCGCCGGCCAGAAGCTAAACTGGTGGCGGAAGTTGCCTACTTACGGTTGGGCACGCTTTGGAGGGTGTCTCTATTGGGTGCAGGGACCAGACTCGATACGAACATGCTGGCCATGGCTGGGATCGCCCTTCCGAAGGCGCAGTCTGAGTGAGCGCTTGTAGTGCTCGATCCATTTCTGAGGCTTCATAAGATTCTGAGTTGAGGCCCACACTTGCAAAACAAATCTGCAGCATGAAGAGGGTGGGGTCCTTGGCGCGGCGAGCATAATCACCGCCAGTTCAGGTCGAGCGATACAGCAACTTTAAAGAGCGGAGTGCTGATCCTGCTCGGGGTCTTTCTCCGGTGGCAGCGCATCATGGTTGGCTTGTCCGTGGGTTCGCCGGATCTCTTTCATTTCTGCTTCGTACAGGTGCCGTTTCCCGTGGACAAGTATTTCGCGGGTCCTTCGTTCAGCTTCCTTGAACTCCGCGTAATATCCATCGTCGTACTCTTCCACTACTTGAAATGTCCAACGTCCGCTAATAACGTTCCGGCCCACGATATTTCGGCTAATCTCATCGGCTATTTCTGGATGCCCTGCCTCGCGCAGGAGGTGGACTGCGTCTCCCAACGCCAGATCCGCCTTGCCCGTCAAGCGGTGGAAGCCGTAGAGCAGGCCCCTGGCATGCTCGACTACTTCCATCGCTTCNGAGAGCTTACCCACGGCATTCACCGTCTCATCACTGACACCCTCCACGCGCTGATGCGGATCATCTGGGCCATCATGATCATATGAGTTTGCCATGATCATCAGCATAGAGGTTAGGCCATCGCACTGAACAGCTCTGTGCATACCTTGATGCTATGCAGCTATTCCATGCGCAGGACTGCCCCTGCCTCGAAACCACCTTCCACGGACAAAGAATCCACGACCATCCATGCGCGTAGCACGATGCCCACTCCGGCCAAGGCCGCAGCGAGGACTCACGAGTGCTCTGCGCTCTAAGTCGTGGTTGCACGCCTTCAGAAGTGGCGGGATAGTTTTGCCTTGAGCATCGCGTTCTCTGTTTCTAACGCTAGGACTAGGCGGATCCCAGAGAGGTTCAGGCCTAGGGCGAGCAGTTCAGCTATACGGTGCAGCCGCATGAGGTCGTTTTCACTGTATCGGCGCGTCCCTCCAACGGTGCGGCTCGGCTCTAGGAGGCCCTTGCGCTCATAGAGCCTGAGGTTTTGCTGGCCCATCCCCACGATCTCGGCTGCGACGGAGATAGCATACACACCGAGGGCTCGTGGCTGTTCGCTCACTATCAGCACCCCTTTCGAATGTTCAGCAGGTTCTAGTCAATGTCCTCTTGCATCAGTGTGTCAGTCATGCTATAAAATCTATACCCGCCAGCATAGATCTACGCGGGGACTTAATAGAAGAATGATGTGACACTGACAAGGAGTGACTAACCATGTTGATGCGTACAGATCCGTTCCGTGAACTTGACCGGATCGCCCAGCAGGTATTGGGGACCGCTAACAGGCCCACAGCCATGACCATGGATGCCTGGCGTGATGGGGACACTTTTGAAGTCGAGTTTGACCTACCAGGGNTGAGCCCGGACTCCATCAACCTCGACGTAGAACGCAATGTGGTGACCGTTAGGGCTGAACGAGCAGCCTTGGACGGGAAGCTAGAAATGCTCGCAGCAGAGCGCNCCCGCGGGNTGTTTAGCCGCCAGCTGGTCTTGGGCGAAAACCTGGACACGGAAAACATCCATGCCAGTTATGACAACGGCGTGCTAACTCTGCGCATCCCCGTTGCGGAGAAGGCCAAGCCGCGCAAGATCTCCATCACTACCCATGAGAAAGAGAGCCAAGCCATCAACGCCTAAACAGCCAAGGATTTAGTGATTCCTTTCCGACTAGGAAGGAAGCGCCGTGGCAGTGACAAAATGGTGGATGGGCGATAACCCAACACGGCACCCCGCAGCGCACAATACGCACCAAAACACCGCTGCTACGCTCTCCCCGGTCCGATGATCCCCGGCCACACAGCCGGGGATCATCGGAAACTACTACCGCAAGTAAGCGGGATGTACCAAAATCCTGTGGCGAGTCCTGTTCTCGCTTCCAGCAATGTGTAGCAAAAGGGGTGAAGTGTTGTGGCAGAAGTACACAATCCCTATACGACGCTTCGTAGTGGTCCGGAGGCACCAACCGCTGATATTGGTCAGGCTTACAGATCTTTGCTGCTTCAATACCACCCCGACTCGCACCCTTCTAGAACGACAGCAACAGTCGATGCCCTAGCGGATCGAAAAATTGCAGCAAGTCATGGACACTTATGCCGTCCTCCGATCCAGCCCAACGCGCATCCCACGATCGCCGCCAACAAGAGGCTCACAGCCAGTGAGAGAAATTCTCGATCGACCGGCAATACACAACCTGAGGTGAAAACCAGATATACGTCCACCGACAAACCACCCCGCTGCCTGTCGGTCCGCTGCAGTGGGAACCACCTACTAGGAGGTGCAGTTAAATGAGTGCATGGCGCCGCTACGACTCTCCCCTCTTGCCAGCCTTCAATGAACGCTTCGAACAACGCTGGGGCAAAGGCACAGCACCCTTCCTTGACCCCGAACTACAATCCCAACCTCTACCGCGGGCGCAATGGATCAACGCCGACACCGGCGCAGCAGTAGCCGTGGTCCCAGTCTGGACCGACGATGAAACCAACCGCTCCTTCGCCACCTTTTACCTGCCGCCGGCAGGCGATATCTGGCTCCTCCGATCCGGCATCACCGATTATCGTGAATCCNCCCAGACCCAGCACATCACCCTACGCAACCAAGCTTTCAACAAAGCAGTCAAGTACGCCAAAGCCTTCATCTACGGACCCGATGACCAGGACATCTAGAGCTAGAAGCAAAGCTACCCATCCATAGTCGACTACATTATCGACAGCCTCTGAGACATCTCCACTATGGCGTTCTTGCACACCACTTCCCCGACCAGCCTCGTGGTACAGAAACATCAATGGAATCTTTGTAGAGACAAACTGGCCGGTTATTCCGGTTTTGTGTCCAATGCCCCTACTGGGACCGCTTGCCAAAGAGTGGATGAACCGGGACAGTGGTGAATCAGCTTGGACTGTTGCTCTGAGAAGTGCCATCTGCCTAAGGCTTCTTTTCACTGGAGAGCTCCCAACCTTTTGCGGTCTGGAGTGAACCCGCGCTCGACACCCCAGAGGATGGTGTTGGAGCTCTTGGCAACACCGATACGGCGGTAGCAGCTACGAATAAAGGTCTTGACGGTGTTGCGTGACAATTGGGTCCTGCTGGTGATCTCGATATTGCTTAGGGCTTGGGTGATGATTACTAGAACTTCAGCTTCTCGTTGGGTCAAGCCCTCTTCGCGGCCTGGCCAGTCGCCGAGGGCAGCTTTACTTGGCTACCGGGTTCGTGAAAATGGGCCTTTACGGCCTTTACTCTGGTGAATGTCGTGGAGTGGCGAATGTAGTGGAGTGCGCGGACCAGGCGCACCGCGTATATTCCTTTGGACAGGTATCCACTGGCTCCGCTGGCCAGTGCAGCCTTGACCAGGTTTCATCGAGGTCCCACGAATAGACAAAACCTTGCCAGCTAGCGGATTTGTGGCGAGCTCTTGCACGCCCTCCCTGTCTCCGGGTTCGCCGCAAAGATGTCCTAAAGAGCATGATCTACCGGTTTGTCCATATTAGCGTTGAGGCCGAGTTCGACTATCTCCAAGGTAGCCGCCAAGACCGGAACATCATCTCGATCCCCAGAAGGACGACTTCGTAGTCATCCACCAGTGCGATTCGAAGGCTTTCCATTCGTCCAAAAGTAGGGTAAAAGTTTCACCCTTAGGGGTGAAGAATTTAACCCTGGTTGATAGCTAGGCTGCGGATATGGATTCAATGCAAACTGAGAAGGGCAATACGCTGGCGGATGGCGGCTCCGTTCAGGCGACTGTTCGTGAACCGATAATGCAACTGGCGTTGACGGAGGAGGAGCGCAGGAATGCCGTGAATCCAAGACGGATCACCGTTCTCACACGATGTGAGCAAACTATAGTCGCCGCTTTACGCGCTAACGGACTCTCGCTCAAATCTTCAGGCTGTCCTAACCTGCCGATTTCCAGGGCAGTCCTGTTTCCTTTGAAGAGAAGATATTCCAGGAATGACGGCTACGACCACGAAACGGGCCATGCCGCGTGTGGCCGGTCCCTATCCCATTCTTGCCCGTTCATCGATTTAGCCCTCAGACAATGGCACGTTAGGTTGCGGTTCGCGCTGCGCAGAGCAAGTTCCAAGACCGGCCAATGCGATGACGATACCCATCCCGCCAACCTTTAGATCTCGAATCAGCTGCCACAACCGTTGAGGGAATCCACAGTTTTAAGAATGCGGTTTGAATCCGCCACGATTCTACAATCTTGATAGACATGCGGAAGGGCTACGGAGAGCTGCGAATTGTCCCTTTTGACCACCCTGCTCTATACAGGCATCTTCTTTTTGTAATGGTTATCGCAACGAATGCTTGCACGCTTTGGGTAGAAATATGAGAGGACATGTTGAACAATTTAGGAATGTTGCAGCCATTTGTGACTCCGACGGTGAAGGTAAGCCGACTCTTTGAACGTTTTGACGTCGATGTTTACGCCAAGCTTGACTTGCTACAGCTGGCTGGCAGCACCAAGGAACGCACAGCCAATGGGTTGATCGAAGACCTTCTTTGTTCGGGCCGGTTGCAGCCTGGGNGAATGGTCATCGAATCAACTTCCGGGAATCTGGGCATCGCTTTGGCTAGGCAGTGTGTGGTGAGGGGCCTCAAGTTCACGGCTGTGGTCGACGAGAATGCCAATCCACTGGCTTTGGAACTCATGGAAGCGTACGGAGCGAGTGTAGATCGTGTGCAGACCNCCCTTGACGGGAATAAGCTTGCAGCGCGCCGCCGCCGTGTTCGTGATCTTTTGAGGAATAATCCAGGTTCCGTGACAACCAATCAGTATGGATCGCTGGCCAATCCACGTGCCCACTTCGAAACGACCATGCCAGAAATTATGGCCGGATCCGGGNGTAACTTAGATTACCTTNTCGTTGCCACCAGCACCACCGGCACTCTGCTTGGCTGCCAACAGTACGTGCGGGCACACAAACTGGATACGAAAATTGTGGCCGTTGACTCTGTGGGTTCGGTTCTCTTCGGCGGGCAGGCCGGTACACGCCGGCTGCCAGGACTGGGCGCCGGCATACTGCCGGAGCTGGCCTCATCTGCCGAACCGGACCTCGTGTTCCAGGTCGAGGAGATAGACATGGTGCGCGGTTGCAGGCGGCTGGCCCACACTGAAGGCATACTGGCTGGCGCGTCAACAGGTGCCATCGTTGCCGCGATGGACGCCTTGCTGCCCAATCTCAAGGCTGGGACACGTATGGCGTTTATGGTCCATGACTCCGGTGTGCCCTATCTGCACACCGTCTACAACGATGAGTGGGTTCGCAGTACGTTAAAGCGGAACACGACCAGAAAAGGGTTCTGATCCCAGAATGTACCTGAACCCTTGATCCGCATAGCTGTCATTGGTGGTGGCCCAAAGAGCCTTTTCGCTTTGCTCGCGCTCCACGACCTCATCCCTCCGGTTGCGTCAACGCGCGTTAGCGTTGATGTCTACGATCCCCTGCCGCCAGGAGCGGGAAGTGTCTGGCGTGTCAGTCAACCGGATGTAATGCGGCTCAATGTGAGTGCAAGCATTGTGGACTCATCGTCGTCTCTGAGTAAAGAGAACTTCGCCAGCTGGATTGATCGCACTGCTCCTGAAATGTCGAGAGAAAATTATCCCNCGCGGGCACTAGTGGGACGGTACTTGAGCGAGCAATTCCAGCTTNTGTGCCAGCACGGGCGCATCAGCGTGGCCCATGTCCCCTGGNTGGTCAGCTGCGTCGAACGCGAGGAATCGCTTTGGCGAGTGAGCGGGCCATTCTGCTCACAACAGTATGACGAGGTTCTCCTAGCCATGGGACACGGGCTGGCGGATGCACCGCCTGCGAAGCCGCTAACGNGGGCACTAAACTCCAAGCCGCTCATCGGTGACTACTCCTCGCTGAGCATGGCCGAAGTGCCTTCAAAATCTGCGGTGTGGATTCGAGGGGCTGCATTGACGGCCTACGACGTGGCACTGCTCTTGACAGAGGGCCGGGGTGGGACTTGGCAGTCGGGAGGGNAGGACAGCGTGGACATTGAGTACATCGCCAGCGGGAAGNAGCCCCAACGAATTACCTTGGCTTCCCGAAGCGGATCGCTGATGGATCCAAAGTCCGAGACTGTTCCCGCAGACGTTGCCGCTTGCCTTGCGGTGTATCGGCAACGGTTGCGTCACTGGGGTGTGGAGGTCCGGGAAGCAATGCCCGACGTCGGACGGAGACTGTCTGGAATGTGGGTAGTCTTGCTCAGCTGTGCCGTGGATTGTGCCCATCTTATGGGCTCCCAAATCAGTGCTCTTGGCTTGTGGCGAACGGCGTTGACGGGAGAATCGGTAGGTGCGGGCCCGAATGCCACGAAGCCCNCGCTGAGAGCGAACGCAGCCACGCGCTTGCGGAACAGCCTCTCGGTCAACCAGCTCAGGGCACCCGTTACCACCGGGTGGATTTGGGCCAGGGTGTGGTCGGGGCTCTATGCAGAGCTGGTTGTGGCCATGGACCGACTGCCGCGGGACATAGGCGACTGGTGTCAATTTACTCGGGTGGCTCGCAACCTCGAAAGGTTCGCCTTCGGCCCGCCGGAACTCACAGCCCGCAAGCTGGTGGCGCTCTTCAATGCCGGGATCCTTGACGTCGCGATTCCAGGGGCCTCCCCTGCAGGGGCCGTTCTCGTGGATGCCGTAACCCCAGGACCCGGAGTGCTCCGGCAGGCAGCGCCAGAAGGATGTCCCAACAGTGACTTGATAGCGCAGCTTNTGAGGGCCGGAGAAGTCTCGGTCCGCCCGGGAGACCGTGGCCTACTGACCGAAGCCGACGGAACGTGCCTGGCCCGTGACGGGTCCAGGAATGAATCGTTGGCAGCCCTTGGCCGGCCCACTGAAGATCCAACCCTGGGCCACGACACCCTCAACCGCTCCCTGCATGGTGAACATCGTCTGTGGGCCCAACGGGTTGCAGCCAGTGCCACCGATCGACTCGACACATAGGAAGAAAGTGATGGACGCAAAATGTACGGCACTGCCCGGTTGACTGCCCGCCTCGAACCGTGGATGCAGGAGCTCCTCAGCGACCCCGCACTGTGCAGAAGATTGATCGATACCTACGGTTCCCCGGTGAACGTGCACGAATATTCGGCCATGGGACGCAACGTGCAGGAATTGAAGAGCGCGGCAGCCACGCATCACATCGACTTCCAAGTGTATTTCGCTCGCAAAGCGAACAAAACCATGGCAGCCATTGATCGTGCCGTCCAAGAGGCGTGTGGGGTAGATGTGGCAAGTCTCAATGAACTACGCCAATGTCTGGATCGAGGGGTGCCAGCGGCCCGGATCATCGTCAGCGCTGCAGTGAAATCAAAAGCCTTAATAGAGCTAGCAATCACGTCCGGCGTGACCATCAGCTTGGACAACGAAGACGAATTACGTGACGTGATTGAACTGACCAACGGAAACGGGGAGCACCTTNTGGTGGCTTTGCGGCTGGCTATGAACCACCCCGCCATCCCAGCCACGCGTTTTGGGCTTCCGGCCACGCAGTGGGTGCAAGTACTGACAAACGTCGAGCTAGGAGCACATGTCAAGGTTTCTGGCGTCCACTTTCACCTCAACGGCTACGATGCCAAGGCGCGATCCCTCGGGATCCACCAGGGACTCGATGTTATCCGCCAACTTCGCACCATGGGCCATAACCCCACCTTCGTGGACATGNGGGGCGGAATACCCATGTCCTATCTGAACAGTGCCACCCAATGGCAAAATTTTTGGTCGGCGCTGGCCACCTTGCCGGAGGGAGACGAAACGCTGACTTGGAAATCGGACAGACTCGGCTCATCGGGTGGGGCCCAAGTTCCGGGTGTACCCTACTACCAAGACCTCACACGCGGCCGATGGCTGGATAAAGTATTGACGTATGTGCCTGAATCCGGAACACTATCCATCGCCTCCGAACTGCATGCCGCTAAGATTCAACTGCGCTGTGAACCGGGTCGCTCACTTCTGGACGGGTGCGGACTCACTCTAGCCGAGGTCGCCTTCACCAAGAAGCGCAGCGACGGAGTTCCGCTGGTGGGCTTACACATGAATCGAACGCAGTGCCGCTCCACCTCGGCAGATTTCCTGCTCGATCCGGTACTTGTTCAGGCCGCCACCTCCGCACGAAAACGTACTTTTGACAGCGCTTTTCTGGTGGGCGCCTACTGTATCGAGGAGGAACTTCTACTCCGTCGACGTTTCGAATTTCCTGAAGGGGTCGCTGCGNGGGATCTGATCGCGTTTCCTAATACTGCCGGGTACCTCATGCATATAGTTGAAAGCGCGTCGCATCAGTTGCCACTAGCGACCAACATTGCGTGGGACGGGACAAAATGGGCAACCGACGACATCGACCGGGCAAACTCAGACTCTCGAAACGTCAGTCTAAGCCAACCCCGCTCCCAATCCCGCGTCAGTCTCTCATAAACATGGTCATCTCCACCTGAATCAAGATGCTGCGGACGGTCATAGGCTATCTGATCGGGTCGGAGGTGCCCCAAGAGTCCCTTGTTCTTGCGACCCTTCCCGTAGCACTCCCCTGACGTGTGCCGTGGGCAGCATCTCCAAGGTGGCCAGACCCTCTGTCTGAGTTGCACGGCTCTGGTCTCTGAATCGTGTCAGGAGAGACCGGCGTAATCGGCGGTCGGAGCCTATAATAGGAGATGTAGATCACGCACCAGTTTTGTGCTGGCATGACTTACCTAAGGAGAAAGGCCATGACGCCTACATATCAGTCCTTTAATCCGTCACTGAAAAACGTCCACCGGAGGGTGATACAGGTGCCATGTTGAGCACGGCCACTCGGTCCTCGAGTCAGCATCCACATGATTGGGGACGGGCTCTAGCGTGCGCTGTCAGCAGCCTGGTTGAACAGATCCTTGACACGACCGGAATGGATCCATGCTGCGAACAAGGTGGGCTGGATTTGACGTTGAACATCAATACTCTGCCCGGTGGTGCGGAGATTACCGTGACTTGGCTTCCTATCCCAACAGTCACCGAGGACTCCGCGGCCCGTCCGCCGTCGATGAGCTGAAGCATGCAATGCCAAAATTGATGATCGAAACAGGGCCCCGGCCGCTGCGAACAACCGGGAGAGCCCACGGGCATCAGTAAACCGTCTTGGAAACACACCCGGAAGAAACCGGTGCAGGAGTTCCGTAGAACCAGTCNNCCCGAATTAGGCAGTGTTCTTGGGCTACCAATTGTGCCTATCCATTTTTCTGACCTAGGATCGCTGCTGTGGACCTTGGGGCAGGCCAAGAAGATGACCACGGCCGTACTTGATATTACCCAAGGTATCGCTGCAGGCCAGACGATGGACAGACTGCCACCTGTCATTGAAGGGCGGACAACATGCTCGAGCACCGACTTACCCTTGATCCTTGTGCTGTGCAATAGCGCCCNNTGGTCAGCTTCACAGCACGTTGCTGCATTTGAGCTGGCCATGAACCGTGTATTCGAGGTTGGTGAAGGAACCTTGTTCCTCACATTGCGCGCCACCATGCTGGTTATTACCGTCATTATCCTGTTACTCGTCGTCGCGCTGGCCGGGATGCTCTTACTCAACGGTCCCGTGGCAGTGTTCCTAGGCAACGTCATCGGGCTGGGCGGGGNNCTTTTAGCGGTGCGGAAAATCGCCACGAGCCCCGCCACCATCCTGCTCGTCATCGTCGCTGGTGCCGTTCTCTAGAACGCCACACTCACTATAGGTCCGTCCAAATTCTGTTGGATGAACAAGAGCTCGGCGAAGACACCTTCAGTAGCTACAACAGACGCATGCNGGTGATTGGCGGTGAGATCATTGCTCTGCGCTGGCCATGAATCCTGAACATGTCCTTGCTGTTCGACGCCGGGTATGCCGCTGACGTAGAGCGTAGATGTCAGCCGCGGCAGGGAACTCAGGGAACAAGATAACCCCGACCACTGAAAGACAGAGCGAGCATCAGTTCACCGGCACCCACAGCGCGGACCTGTCAACACGCAGTCCAGTATGCCGGAGGCAGCTGCTGGCCCTGGAAGGTCCATGGGCCTTCTGTCCATGGACCTTCTGTCCATGAGCTTCGGTGGAAGTCTATTGGAGCCCAATGGTGGTGGGGTGCGATCACAACCTCACGGAGGCTCTGAGAGTTAATGGTCGCGGAGGCATGAGGAACTATTTCGTGACTTCGCCGGGTTTTTCCATGAAAATCCCAACAGTTGTGGTTAACATTGGTGAGGTACGGGGTTCCTGTACGAGGTTACTGTTGGATTGATTATCGAAGGAGGACCCGATGGGTATCGGAGACAAGATCGGCAACAAGGCGCAAGAAGCCACGGGCAAGGCCAAGGAAGCTGTAGGCGAGGCCACGAATAACGAGAAACTCNAAGCTGAAGGTGCCGCGGATCAAGGTGCCGCGAAGGCTAAGCAGGCTGGCGAGCACCTCAAGGATGCTGCGAAGGACGTTTTCGGCAAGTAGGTTCCGGACAGAGGTTGGATACCATCCCCTCCAGATGGCGCCGCACTTTGGATGCGGCGCCATCTGTGTGAGTGCCGTTGCCTCAGTATCGCTCGGGAACTTGCCCGACAGTGCAGAACCAACCCGGGAGCGGGCACCCTGCTTGCATATTTAACTCACACACACGGTCTCCTCAAAGAAACATTTATCAAGACACCTGTTGGCCACTCCGCCACGCCGAAACCCTTCATGTGTGCTTGTTGTGAGCAAAAGCAAAGTCTGTCGACTCAACGAAACTAATTCCGTATTTCGGTGTTGTCCGGAGCTACGAGCACGACGACGATTGCGATTTCCTGGACGACTCCGCCGGGCGCAACAACGGGGCTGGGCTCTATGGCCAGACCGCGTACCAGCAGAAGGAAATAAGGAAGTCCGCCATGAGGATCCGGGCCCCTCAACCCGCCAGTGAACCTGTGCTTGGATGCGCCCGCCAGAGGCCCAAACGCCCACGCAATTGACTATTTTTCACGATCGCAGACATAACCCAACGGACAACCTGAGACGCTGGAACCCGCGCATTCTGGGGCTGAATCAGCAGCGCCCACGACGCCGGGAAAGAAGAGAATGAACCGTCCCACTGGCAGGCAACCAGATCCCGACTGGACCAACCCGGAAAATGGGCTCCTGCTCTCCCAAAGCCTGAACCATCTGGAGCTGCCATCATGACCGTTCACATCTTTTCTTCTGTGCATGCGCCTGTGGATAGTCACGCAATGAGCCTCATATCACCTTGACCCAACATACCCCTAGGGGTATGTTGGGTTTGTTGTCAGTGAAGTAGTTTGTCTCGGCTGTGAATCATTCCAGCTGCCACTGCCGTTCAACCCCAACGCACCCTCATCCCCTTATCTAAGGAATCAACTGACATGTGCGCAAACAACACCCGTAAAGACCTCAATCTGACACCGGTCTCTAACAGCACCTGCGGGTGCTGCTCCACCGAAACGGCCCTCATAAGCTCTGCTTCCTCAGACTCAGACTCAGACTCACCCGAGACGGCAGGTACAAGCTACGCCTTGGAAGGGCTGACGTGCGGGCATTGCGTGAACACCGCGGAAACGGCCATCTCAGCCGTTGCAGGAGTCGAATCGGCCACAGTAGAACTGGTGGCCGGCGGCATCTCGACTCTCTCCATCATTGGTGATGCGAGGATGGCACAGGTCCAGGCTGCCGTGGAGAACGCAGGCTACACGCTGACGAGAAACTAGGCAACGCCAAGCTATTTCTGCACCACTGAGCTAGGAGTGACATGGACAAGCACAACCACCCCACCGCACACCCGTCCGCTGACATTGCACCGCATCAGGACCTGCCCGGAGCCCACTCCACTCCCATCCAAACCATGGCGAACCACCCAGCCATGGACAATACTGGCATGAACCATGACCACCATGCCGTGCACAGCGAGGGCCAGCATGCCGGGCATAGCACGGCCATGTTCAAGAACCGCTTCTGGCTGACTCTTCTCCTATCCATCCCTGTCGTGTTCTTTAGCCCCATGTTTGGGCACCTCGTGGGCTACACCGTGCCCCAGTTCCCCGGTTCGCACTGGATCCCGCCCNTGCTGGGCACCGTGATCTTCTTCTATGGCGGCCAACCCTTCCTTAAAGGTGGGTGGCAGGAGATCAAGTCCCGCCAACCGGCCATGATGTTGCTGATCTCCATGGCCATCACGGTCGCGTTCATTGCTTCGTGGGTAACGAGCCTGGGCATTGGCGGCTTCGACCTGGATTTCTGGTGGGAACTGGCCCTACTGGTGGCCATCATGCTACTGGGGCACTGGATTGAAATGCGGGCGCTGGGTTCTGCCAGAGGCGCTCTTGACGCCTTGGCCGCCCTTNTGCCAGATGAGGCCGAGCGGGTTGTCGATGGTGGCACCGAGACCATCAGCATCGCAGAGCTAAATCCCGGCGATATTGTTCTGGTGCGTCCTGGCGCCAGGTTGCCCGCCGACGGCGAAATCACCGACGGAACCGCGGAAGTGGACGAGTCCATGATCACCGGCGAATCCAAAACCGTCTCCCGAACGGTCGGGGACCCCGTGGTGGCAGGCACCGTTGCCAACGATAATTCCCTGCGGGTGAAAGTGACCGCTGTCGGTGATGACACAGCGTTGGCGGGGATTCAGCGGCTGGTGGCCGAAGCTCAATCCTCCACGTCCCGGGCACAGGCACTGGCTGATCGGGCCGCAGCCTTCTTGTTCTACTTCGCCGCCGGGTCCGGCGTCATCACCTTCATCGTTTGGTCACTGCTGGGCAGCATTCCTGACGCCGTCACCCGGACGGTGACAGTGCTCGTCATCGCCTGCNCCCACGCCTTGGGCCTAGCCATCCCACTGGTCATTGCCATCTCCACGGAGCGGGCGGCTAAGGCTGGGGTGTTGATCAAGGACAGGATGGCGCTGGAGCGGATGCGCACCATCGACGTCGTCCTCTTCGATAAAACCGGAACCCTGACCAAGGGCGAGCCGGCCCTGACCGACGTCGCGGCCGTTGAAGGAGTGGGCACGGATGAATTGCTGGCACTGGCCGCCGCCGTGGAATCCGACAGTGAACACNCCGTGGCCCGCGCCATCATCACAGCCGCGAACAAGACCGACACTTTAGCTCTGGCCGCCACGTCGTTCGAGTCGATGACCGGCCGCGGAGTCCAGGCCACCATTGATGGTTCCACCGTGGCCGTCGGCGGTCCAGCACTGCTGAAAGAACTCGGACTCACCGAACCGGAGGAGATCGCAATCGCAACATCGGGTTGGATGGAGCGCGGAGCTTCAGTGCTTCACGTCATCAAGGATGGTGCCGTGATAGGCGCCGTCGCTCTGGAAGATCAAGTCCGTGCGGAATCCTTGCAGGCAGTCCACGCCTTGCAGGGACGTGGCATCAAGGTTGCCATGATCACCGGTGACGCGCAGCAGGTGGCCGATACTGTCGCCGCAAAACTGGGCATCGATGAGGTCTTTGCCGAAGTCCTGCCCCAAGACAAGGACCAGAAAGTTGCCGAGCTCCAAGGCCGCGGCATGAAAGTTGCCATGGTCGGTGACGGCGTCAATGACGCACCAGCCCTGGCCAGGGCTGAAGTTGGTATCGCGATCGGTGCGGGGACGGACGTCGCCATGGAATCAGCAGGAGTGGTCTTAGCTGGCAACGACNCCCGCGCGGTGCTCTCCACCGTGGATCTTTCCAAAGCCAGCTACCGCAAGATGTGGCAAAACCTGATCTGGGCCACCGGTTACAACCTCATCTCCGTCCCATTGGCTGCCGGGGTGCTGGCTGGCGTCGGCTTCGTGCTTTCACCGGCGGCTGGAGCCGTGCTCATGTCACTATCCACCATCGTGGTGGCCCTGAACGCCCAACTGCTGCGCCGGCTCAAGCTCAACCCGGCCGCAGTGAGCTAAGCCCCAGCTCACCGGAACCATCCAGTACGCTCCGGTACACTACACAACGACTGTCACCGCCAAACCACTAGAAAGGATCCCGCCATGAACGCACCAAGCACGCTGCCACTGCCGGGACCTTTGCTGCGTTGGATCGGCCTACTCACGCTGGCAGTGGCTATTGTGGCCGGCTTTCTGGGCATGCACATGATGGGTGGCGCACAAGCGTCACCGATGGCACCGGCACACTCCAGCAGTATGAGTTCGGTAACTACATCACTGGCGACCGGAACACCCGCCACCACAACACCAGCGACCACAGCGGTGGTTCCTGCCGATGCGCACCGTGCAGCATCAGCAGCCATGTCCATCGCCGATCATCCCGCCGTTTCAGCTGTGCCAAACCATCTGGGCAACACAGCGGTGTGCGGGTGTTCCNCCTCGGGCTGCGAGATGCCCATGGCCAGCCACGGATCCTGCATCCCCGCCGCTGGGGCTGGGACACCAGCGGCCCCGCAACCCGGGCTCGTGCCCGACCCGTCTGCCGGTCCCGCCCCATCGGAACATTCGGCATACAAGTTCGCGGGGCGCCTTCTGGACCCGCCGTCCTTGACTCAACTCTCCATCAGCCGGACGTAAAGGTTCGATCCTGACCTGTCACTGTGTGGCGGGTCCTCGTTAACCCACCCCAAGGGGTGACGTCCATCTGTAACGAAAATTTTGAGTTGAGGACTGTTTACTGTGAAAAACTTCTGCCCCTTACTGCCACCGCATTTGCCGCCCTGATTGCCTTGTCCGGTTGTTCCACGGTCACCGATACTGGCTCCATGGAAGGCATGAACCACAGCGGTTCTGCCATGTCCACCGCCCAGCCAACCGGAGTCGGTGCTGAAACCGAAGCCGGGCATAACGCCGCTGATGCGATGTTCGCCCAAATGATGCTGCCCCACCACGCCCAAGCCGTTGAAATGAGTGACATCATGCTGGCAAAGCACGGCATGGACGCCAAAATCATAGCTTTGGCCAAGGAGATTAAGGCCGCCCAGGCCCCGGAGATCGCCACCATGACCAGCTACTTGAGCGCCTGGGGTGAACCCACCACCATGACCGGAGATCACGCCATGGCGGGCATGATGACCAGCACCGATTTGGACAAACTCAAGGCAGCTGAGGGCACCGAAGCCGCCAAACTGTTCCTGACCCAGATGACCGCCCATCATGAAGGCGCCCTGGAAATGGCCAAGACCGAAGTCACCTCCGGTAAGAACGCCGACGCCATCACCTTGGCCAAGTCAATTGTTTCCAGCCAAGAAGCTGAAATCAGTGACATGAAAGAACTGCTGGCCGCTCTGTAGAAGACCGCCCGCTTTCACTGCCGGTGGCGGCCCCAAGATGGGGTCGCCACCATCCACAGCCTTCCCGCTTTCTTTGGAGACCCTGATGACCCTTCGAATACTCTTTNCGCGTACCCGCCTTCCGCTGGTCAGCGCGGCCCTGCTCCTGCCGCTGGCTCTGCTCGGCTGCACGCCAAAACCGACCACTGCAGTTGCTCCCGAACCGGTGCCAGCTGCTGCCGGGCATGTCCACGGAATCTTTGTGGATCCTGTATCCACGAAGATCCTGCTCGCCACCCATGACGGCCTCTACGAGGCCACCGGCAAAACCNCCGTCAAGATCGGCACCGAGACCATCGACCTGATGGGATTCACCGCAACTGCCGATCCGTTGGTCTTCTACGCCTCAGGGCACCCCGGCCCCGGATCGACGCTGCCTGAGCCCGTAGGTCTGATCCGTTCCTCGGATGCCGGCAAAACGTGGGAATCTCTCTCACGTGGTGGACAGTCCGACTTCCATGCTCTCAGCAGCACCGGTCACGGGCTCGTCGCCTTTGACGGGAAACTGCGTACCAGCGCCGACGGCGTCACATGGGCAACATCGACGGCGAGCTTTGCCCCGGCAGTATTGGCCGGAAACCCGGCCACCTCAATTGTCCTGGCCACCACCGAAGAAGGACTGCAACGCTCCACCGACAGCGGGACAACCTGGAGCGCAGTCCCGGGCGCCNCGCTGATGCAGTTCGTATCCTTCGCCACCGAAACCGCTAAGGCGGGGCCGGCCNCCACACAGGTAGTCGGCATCACTCCGGACGGCAACGTCCTTATCTCCGCCGATGCCGGGCTGACATGGACTCCCGCGGGGAAAGTTGAGNGGCAGGTCNAAGCCGTCACCGCCGTGGCCGATACACCTGGCAAACCTGGGATCTGGGTGGCCACAGCTGAAGGCGTTCAAAGCTCTTCCGACGGCGGAGCCACCTTCGCCCCGGCCACTCCCTAACGCCGTGGGTATCGGGGAATTCTTTGCCACCAACGTCACCGACGGTGCCCTGCTCTTAGCCATGCTCCTGGACCTGATCGCTGGCATAGTGTCCTTCCCGTCGCCGTGTATCCGGTCTGTCCAGTCCAAATGAGCCGGGCAACCGCCGCCGCGTTCTGACCGGGGTGGGCTTGTTCATTCTGGGCTTCGCCGCCGTGTTCACCCTCTACGGGGCAGCCTTTGGTCTGGTTGGATGGTGGATGCTGCGCTGGCAGGATCTGCTCATGCGCATCTTGGGAATCGTGGTGGTTCTGATGGGCTTGGTGCTACTGGGCTGTTTCTCCTGGCTCCAGCAGACCCGCAAAATGAGCCTCACCCGCCGCACCGGGCGCGGGGCCTTGCTGGCATTCGTCTACTGTCTGGGTCTGGGCATTCCCGTTGTCCTGGTGGCCCTAGGGCTGGGCTGGGTTACTCGTGTCCTGGGCCTGGTGCGCCGGCACCTTCATCACCCCGTCTGACCGGCCACCACCAAAGGGTTTCCGCATGAACAACACCCCCACCCGGCGGCGTCCGGAGCGAACCGGATCCTGCCCACGGATCGATTGATCGCAGAGATCGAAGGTACCCNNGGCAAGACCATCACCACCGCCGGCTATAACAGCTCTCTCGTGGCGCCAACCCTGTGCGGCACCGTGGGCGACCAACTCAACGTCACTGTTGCCAACAAGCTCAGCGACGCCACCAGCGTGAACTGGCACGGCCTGGCCCTGCGCAATAACGACGACGGCGTCCCCGGCATCACCNAAGACGCATTCGCGCCCGGGTCCGAGAACGCCTACAACTTCAAGCTCNCCCACCCCGGCACCTACTGGTACCACTCACATGTGGAAATGCAGCGCGAACAAGCCCTCNTAGGGGCGCTCATCATCGAGGACCCGAACGCGGCCCTCGTCTATGACAAGGAGTGGGTGATCGTCCTGGACGACTGGCTCGACGGCGTCACCGGAACCCCTTCCGATGTTCTGAAGGAACTCTCCCAAGGCATGGGCATGGGGCACATGGACCTGGGTGCCTCCAGCGAGTTTCTAGGTGGAGACGCGGGCGACACCGCCTATCGTGTTGGCATCCCGGGTCAGCAGCTGNCCCTGACACACACTGACGGGTTCCCTATCCAGCACACCGAGGTCGACGCCGTCGTCCTTGGCATGGGTGAGCGCATCGACGCCCTCATGACCGTCAAGGAAGGCTTTACGACCGTCCTGGCGCTGNGCCAACTCACGGCAGACCCTTCCGTGACGCTGCCCGTCAAGAAGCTCGGCCAGGTCCATGACCTGCGGCTCACCGGCGGAATGATGAAGTACGACTGGGGCATCAATGGCTACCACTTCGACATGGCCACGCCGTTCGAGAACGCCTTTGGCCTCAAAGCCGGGGAACGGGTGGAAGTGATATTCATCAACGAGACCATGATGCGGAACCCCATGCACATCCACGGCCATACCTTCNAAATCGGAACCGACGGGGCCCGGATGGACACCGTCATAGTCCGGCCCATGGAAACCGTGACCGTCCAGTTCGATACCGACAATCCGGGCCAGTGGCTCTTCCACTGCCACAACGCTTACCATGGTGAACGCGGCATGATGGGCGTTTTCTCTTACCTCAGCTAAGGCCCAGCCATCATCAATCACACAGAACCGCAGCTCAGTGCCATATTCAGCAACCAGCCCCAGCCAGATGCGAACTGATGACGATCGGGGTTGCTGCTGCGGCTGCTGCATCTTCAAGCGTGGGTCCTCGGCCAAGATGGCGCATCATTGCAGCCGTGGTCCACCGCTGCCACGGTGACCACCGTTGCCACTCCGATTGCGGATATTGTTCCGGTAACCTGGCTGACGTTGAACTCTCACCCTGAAGGTTCTCCTGCTACTCTGCGTCAAGCCCCAAAACGGAATTTTGGGACTTCCTCTCATCAAGGTCTGTGGACGTTCCACTGCATCTCGCCCGTAGATGGGAGCGCTCAGGGATCCTGCTGCCAGGACCAGGCTCACAGGTTCCCCAGGATCGAGTGCTGCCTCTGTTCACCACTTTGTGGGAGTCGCGGCTATGGCTGCCAAATCGCGGGCTGCCCCGGCCGGNGGTGCTGTACCGGTCAACCAGATCGCTGTGAGCGGGCGCCTCAGTGGCAGCCCAGAAACGGCAACAGTTGTGAGTCTGTGCAGGGCCAAGTCGTCACGGACAGCCAGTGCGCCAAGCACTCCAGGAGCGGTACCTGCTGAAATAGCCGAGCGCACGGCGGCGGTGGTGGAAAGCTCGACGGCGGGCGGTGCCATGGGCTGTTCAGTCTCCCGGGCGAGGAGCAGCTGCAGGGTATCCCTGGTGCCGCTGCCTTGTTCTCGGGTGATCAGNGGTGTCGCTGCCAGTCCCTCCGGAGAGATCGGAGAACGTCTTCTGGCCCACCGATGATCTGGGGCAACGACGAGGACCAGATCGTCATATCCCACCGTGACGCTCGCCAGATCAGCCGGAATGATGGGGCTTTCAATGAATCCAAGCGGCACTGCGCCGGAGCGCACCAGCTCCCCAACTTCGGTGCTGTTGGAAACACTCAACTTCACGTGGGTCGGTACGAGCCCGAGGGATTCCTGCTGGCGACGCAGGGACACTAGCCACTGGGGCAGCAGATATTCGGCAATGGTCTGACTGGCCACCACGGCCAGCTGGCGTACGCTGTCGGCACGTACCGATGCTATTGCGACATCCAGACGTTCCGCGGCTGCGAGGACCTCGGCGGCCCAGTCAGCAATCAAGGCACCCGTGTGGGTCAGCGAGGAACCACGTGGGGTGCGGGCCAGCAGCGTTGCCCCCACTTGTGCCTCCAAGGACGACATCCGCGAGGAAACGCCTTGCTGGGACAACCCCAGACGGTGCGCCGCCGCGGACAAACTTCCCAGTTCCCGAACTGCGGCGAGCATCTGCAGGGCCGCCAGATCCGGCATTCGCTGACTTAGCATGATGACCTCTTCGTTCAAGCTTTCGGCACGAGCCACAAGTCAGACTTGCAACCACACAACTATATACCCCTACTGCCGCGCTCGGCTTCAGGGAAACATGGAATGCATGAGACAGCAGCCCCACTTCCCTAGCCCTCCTGAATACTGAAAACCCATCGGCCCCTGCCCAGTTCGTCGCCGGTCTCCGTGCCCGGGTGCCAGGTTTGACCCTAGCAGTCAGCATCGCCGCGGTCGCAACCGTGATCGGGCGCTTCGTGCCGTTGGTCGGCGGACCGGTGACAGGAATCGTGATCGGACTCGGCTTGGCTGTGCTCCTGAAACCCGGGCTCAGGCTTCAGCCCGGCATCACTACGGCCAGTAAGTTCGTCCTGCAGCTCTCCGTGGTGGTTCTTGGCTCCCAGCTGTCTATGGCCCAAATCGCCCAAGTCGGCTTGGAATCCCTCCCTGTCATGTTGGGCACCTTGGTGGTTTGCCTGATCGCTGCCTATCTTTTAGGGCGCTGGCTAGGGATCATCGGGGACTTGCGCACGCTCATAGGGGTCGGCACGGGCGTCTGCGGCGCGTCCGCTATAGCCGCGGTGACCCCAGTGATCGGTGCGGTCAGTGTTGACGTTGCCTACGCGATTTCCACCATCTTCGTGTTCAATATTGCGGCCGTTCTGACCTTTCCCTTGATCGGGCACCTGCTCGGGATGAGCCAGCATGCTTTCGGGCTGTTCGCTGGCACCGCGGTGAATGACATGTCTTCCGTGGTGGCTACCGCGACGACGTACGGGGCGNCCGCAGCCAACTTCGCCGTCGTCGTCAAGCTCGTGCGGACCCTGATGATCATCCCCATCTGTCTCGGGCTTGCCGCCTGGGCCGGGCATCGGCTCAAAACCAAGGAGCGCGTCCACGCCGTGGCTGGGGCAAAAGCAGCGGCGCCGGCCNGGGCACGGATCAACATCTTCCGCCTGGTGCCCTGGTTTNTGATCGGGTTCCTGGTCATTGCGGGCATCAACACCGTAGGGCTGATTCCCGCAAGCGCCCACGCCGGCTTGAGCACCATCTCGGTGTTCCTGATCACCGTGGCACTATCTGCCATCGGCCTGTCCACCAACTTGAGCGGATTTCGCCAAGCCGGAGCAAAACCCNTCATCCTCGGAGCATTGTTGTGGATCATCGTCACCCTGACCAGCCTCGGACTCCAATACGCCACCGGCCTGAACTAACCAACACCGTCCGCCCCAGGAGAGACCATGTCTTCCCCTATGCTTCTCGGCCTCGACGCCGCACCCCATTACGAAGCAACTCTCGGACAAACGCGCCAAGTAAAACGCCGGTGCCCGGACCTGCCGGACAGGGGTAATAACGGCAGGCTTTCAGTATTGGCAGCCTAGAGGACAACTCCAACCGCCACGGCCCTCAGGGCGGCCACCGGGTACCCGAATTCGCTAAGCACCAAGGGATTGCTGATCCTCACGCTCATGATGAGAGACTGAGCAAAGTCTTTGTAGCGTCTGGGCATCGGTGACGAGATTGGCCCCAACTATGCCTGTGCCAGGAACCGAACTCCATTCTCTACCCTGCCTCCCGGTGGCAGCTGCATACCACCGCAAAGAACATCCGGGCTGTATTTCAGGCGTACGGCCATTTCCATGAACGAGAAGACCTGCGATTGGTTGTACTTGATAGTTCTGGCTGATTTGGCCGCTGACCTCTTTAACACGAAGACCTCCTGTTGCCATGCGGCTTTCGTCGAAATTTGCGCTGGGTGGGACTTGAACCAGCTTTTAGACGTCTCAACATCG
This sequence comes from Arthrobacter polaris, assembly GCF_021398215.1. Classification (NCBI taxonomy): domain Bacteria; kingdom Bacillati; phylum Actinomycetota; class Actinomycetes; order Micrococcales; family Micrococcaceae; genus Arthrobacter; species Arthrobacter polaris. The sequence continues at coordinate 1,335,790 of NZ_CP071516.1, read as the reverse complement.
GAAACATGAAGGATTTAGACGCCACGGACCTACACCACTTCACGGGACGCAACCCCGCAGACTACGGTCACTGACCCCCATAAGAATCTGGACACGCTTCTGGAATCATTCCTGAATTAACTTTGCAGTACTGCTAACCTCAATTTTGNCATTTCTCGCGGCTACTTTGAGTGCCATTCTCGCCCGACAGCAGGTGCGCGTAGCGAAGTCGGCCGCAGGCTCGCAATCCCACCTTGCAATTTTGGACTATCTTCAACGCCCAGACGTTCGAGACACCAAGTCCTGACGGTCCTTCTCCATTCCTTCCTCAGGGTGGACGGAAAAGCGGCAAATAACTTCCTCAAATGCATGTGGAGCTTACGACTTCGCAGTGACCCTTTGACGCAGTGAAATAGTCGATTGCAATCCAATAATCCAGAGCTACATTGAAAGTACCATTCGGTGTGACAACGTATAAGTGGCCATAGTTGACCGCCTCCGAAACAACATGGGCGACGCTCTAGCCCGAAGCTGCTGGGATGATTTCGATTAGCCGGCGGCCGAGTCCCGCAAAGCCTTCTGGCATACGGGCCCAGCGTGAACTCTCGGTTCAGCAATTCTTGTAAGCCTTTCTAGAGGTTCGTATTGCCAGGGTGCCCATCACGGCTTCGCGGTCGAAGGAGGTCAGCTTCCTGAGTTAGCTAGGGTAGGAGTCGGGCCTCCTCACCACGGTTCCTGAACCTCATATTCTCTTGGCCGCCGGTTCGAGTCCGGCCCGGGGCACAAAGGCCTCTGACCTGCGGCTATACCTCGCAGGTCAGGGCCATTTGGAGCCACCTCCCTTTACTCCCCAATTCGTCAAAATTTTCTTCAATTTCCACTCCCCTTTTCAAAGGACTAGCTCCCCTTTTCGCTCCAAGTCAGGCATTGGCGGTGTCATCCCAGACGATTGCGGGGCCGTTCAGGCGGTCGTAGTACGTATTCGGCTCCGCTGCCGCCGGCCGGTCGACTACACTCCTCGTTGACCTGAAGTTCTGAGACTCCAGGGCGTTGCAGTTTGGGCACGCTCACGGGGCATTAAGTCGGGCGGGGTAATCGCGAATCTAACGCCCGCGGAAACACGCACTTTGGAAAGAACTCCGAAGTAGTCTGCACACGCTCCGGTGGTGGACCGGCTTACGGGCAGCCTAAGAACGAGTCAGAACACTGGGGTCACCTCTTCCGGAACCATCCCTATCAAAACCAGACATGACGACTTGATTCCGGCTAGGCGCCAGTGCCCCAGTAGGTCAGAGAGGACACTCTCGAACGTAAATGTCACCGATTTATGGAGCAAATTTCGGCAGAACTTACCACGATTTTCAGGCGTTTTTCCTATGAACTAGAGGCGGGGTACTTTGAAGGAATGCTGTCGGCTCTCCGTGGGACAAGTAGCCTCCCGGGGCAAAAGGTGGATACACACGGTTTGATTGCCTGGTTACCCGCTGGCGCCAAGGTCCCCGCCGTGGTGGTGGCGGAGGCTTCGCCGGGCGCGGGACTAAGCACCTCGACCGGCGATTGTGTTAGCCGACACGGCCTGACCGTGAGACCCATATTCTCAGTTTCAGCACCGACCTCCCCGTACCATTCACGATCAGCTGCAGCACGCGGGCGGTCAAGGCCCATATCAAGTTCTTCGGTTGCCACCGCCCTCCGCGGCGCTACAAGCGCGGACCTCTGATGCCCCAACCGGGATCAGGCAGCATGGGCAATAAAAGACGACTGAGCCCTTCCATGAAAACCCTATGCGGATCTGCAAAGATCCAATATACGATTCACATTTGCCGCCCATGTTACCGCTTAGGTGGGGCTCATGAGGGGCCGACGGGTAGGCCTCTTCGTCTGGAAGGTGCTCCATGGTCTGTCTGAAACGGGGCCTGGATAGCCACTAGTCTCGAGCCATTAGTGATTTTCAGGTCGACATCACACCTTCAGGCGGTCGACCGGTGAAATTCCAAGGCTGGTGAGCTCCGGCCGTGCCGCGCCAGAATTCCATGCCGCGTCGGGGTACCGGTCACAGTGTTGGCCCGTGGCTGCATCGATCATTGATGATCTGATTCGACCGGTTCATCCGGTCCTTGATCCAACCGGAATGGCGGATACTCGTCCCGGAGTAGGAGAACATAAGTGGCGACGCGGTAGATCCAGCGGTTGATTCCCATGATCAGGTCAAAGAGTGCCCGCTGGTAGCGGCCGGTGAACAGGAGCATGACGGCGGCGATAAGCACCAGAATGCCGAGTAGNGAGAACCCGACGGCACGGGAGTAGTCCGATGACCAGGTGNNTCCTCGGAGATTCGCCATCGACCACGCCGCACCGCTGAATATGGCAACTATGAGCAGGTGCGGGGCNGCCAACAGCCACCATTTGACCAGGACCAGTCCGTGGGAGAGCTGTTGGGGATAGTCGACCTGGAAATCGGCAGGGTAGTCGGCTGACGCGAGGGTGAATGGCGGATACTTGTCTGTGGCCAGGGCCGAGTACGCGTAGAAAGTCACCCGCCAGTTCCAGCGCAGGACACCGACGCTGAAATTGAAGAGAGTGCGNGGNTAACGGCCGGTGAAGAGGATGGCAACCCCGGCAATGATCGTGGTGATCGAGACGGCGAACCACAGAAAGAACAAAACAACGAAGTGGGGTATTGCCAGGAGCCATTTAACCAGCCACAGCCCACGGGAAAGCTGCGGGTCCAGTAGTCCGGACAGGCTTGACGGATAGCGTGTCCCGGTGACAATCCCCGCCGGGGCCACGCCGTCGTCCTTCCTCATTTCNAAGGGCTCATCGCTGGACATGCGCCCAGAGTTATCCGATTCCCGGGCCTGGCGCCCAGGCTTTCCCGCACCGGACGAGGACACGGCCTTGCCCAGGCCCATGGCACCTATGACGATCAATCCCGCCCCGATGATCAGAAGTACAGCTCCGCCAATCAATAAGGCGGGTGTGAGTGATGCAAACAACTCTGAGTGGTATCCGGCCTGCATGTTCACGGTGACACCGGAGCTGGCATCAGAGTTCATCACCACTACGACCCAGTCACCACTGCGCAGGTCCGTGATAATTTGTTGTGTGCCGGGCCCGGAAGCCGATACGGCCCAAAANCTCTGCTCCGCAGGTGGCGCTGGTACCGCCGATCCTGGCGCATCGCGGTAGCTCACTCGAAACGGTGACGTTTGGATGCCGACGACTTCGGTTGCATGCACACCGTTGAGATAGCTGTCCACCTCAGTCTTTGGGCCAATGCCAATGAACACCTGGCCACCTGGTGCAGTGGATGAGGCATCAAGCCGGATGCTGCCAAGGTCGAAGGGCAGCTTGTCGACCCCGAGCTGGGCCGGGAGGGACTCGAGGGCGTAGGAATTGGTGGCAAACCCACGCACAGGTGAGGTGAAGTAGCCGCCAGATCCCTGCTGGGAAGCCACCACAGCTGAGGCCACTCCACTGATGATTCCGCCAACACCGAGCAGGGCAAGCAGCGTACCGATCACCAGCGCAACAACGGCGCCTGCCCTNCCTCGACGAACATAGCCTGAGGACGGGTTTCGCCGNTCTACAACCGAATTGCCAGTCATGTCATTACACCGCTTTCGTTGCTCACCACTATGCGGTGCCCAATGTGGCATCTCTAGAGTCAAAGGTCCCCATAGGTCCGATCGCTTCACGGATCCCGCCGCGGCTCTTGTTTCATGCCTATTGGCGGCTTTATCCTCTGGTGGCACAGTCAGCATTTCTGATGCTCTCGATGGCCGGGAAGTTCCAGGGGAGGACACCGAACGATCAAGGCAGTTCCCTCCAGTTGGCACTGGCCTAGTGATAGCCCGTATTGACACGGATAGGCCCTATCAGGCGCTGCCTATTCTCCTTTTCATCCGTTTCCTCATCTCGTTACAACCTCATCTGCGCATCGCTGCGACCATGAGTGCCAGAGCAGTCTCTGCCTCGCTAACCATCACACAGTGGGCTGAAAACTTTCGCACTCCAAACCGGAATTGCTAAGGTCAACGCCTCCTGCAACACCTCATGAGAAGGGAGCCACTGGCTCCATTAGCAGGAATTCATCCGTTCCGTACTGCTGGCACCACGGACGCGCTACAGATCCGCAAACATTCGTCAAATTCTTGGTTTCAACCATCGCACCGATCAACTTTCCTGAGAGTGAGAAGTCACCACACGCAAACGACATGGCAGCCGACAACCATGAGTGGTCTTTCATCCTGACAGCCGCTAGCTCGCCATAACAGTGCGTTTGGTCCTCGCGTCCGTGAACGTCACGAGGGACCTTCGCCTCTACCGGGACGTCCATCGTGTGCCTGGACTGGGAGTAAGGTTCCCTGCCTTACTAAGGCGAAGCACGCAGCACACCGAAGAAAGGCCGCGAGCCATGAGAAGCGACACAGCTAGCAGTCCATTCATCGAAATCGGCGCAGAACCCCAGCACCGACGGGCAGTCGAGGTTGAAACAAACCACATTGGGGTCAACGCGGGGAACCGTGATTTACCGTGAGGACCTTACTGCCACGCCTAAAACCCCGCGCGGATCATTGCGTTCATTGTCGCTGTTGTGTGCGGTACGGCCGTCGTCATAGTGGTTGCCCACTGGATTACAAGTTCTTGGGCGGTCGGTACTACTGCCGGTGTAATCGCGGGTGTATTGTCTGCATCCTTGTACCCGTTGCTCTTTCGGAAGCATTGATTGCTCCGAAGCTGCAGTCCCTGAATCGGCCTGGGAACCCATCACTTATGACAGGAGTCACATGCGCAAGCTGCAGGACACCAAACCCATCTGGCATGCTCTGATCTGGATTGCGATCTACATTGTCGCGGTCAACATCGGGGAAGCGGTCGGGGAACAACTCAGCTTCCCCGGGTTCACAAGCCTCGTGCTCATTATCCTGTTGATCGTGCTCGTCTTCTACCTACGCGGCGGAGGCCGGCTCGCGTTCTACGGTGTTCGTTCTATGCAGCCCGGGACAATGCCACTCACGCTTTTCTATATTCCGCTCTTCGCGATCACCTTTCTGCAATACGCCAAGGGATTCCCATCCCACCTTGATCTGCAAGCCCTCGTCTTCGCGATTCTCCTGGTGGCGGCCGTCGGATTCATCGAGGAGCTCCTGTTCCGCGGCTTCCTGCTCCAGGGACTACGAACGCGCGGCAACCTCACTCGCGCGATCATCATCTCGGGCGTTACCTTCGGTCTCGGCCACATCGTCAACCTCCTGCGCGGGTACTCCNCCACTGAACAGGCCTTGCAGATAATAGCTGCAGTACTCATCGGAATTGCCCTGGCCTACTGCGCGGTGCTCACCGGCAGCATCATGCCTGGCGTTGTCTTCCACGTGTTGTTCAACCTCAGCGGCACGATTACCGCACACTCTGTGCTGTGGGATTCCGTAACGGTGGGGATCATCTCGATCGTGATGATCCCCTACATCCTGTTGTTGCGGAATCGCCTCACCAAGGCTGGGGCTGCTGTCACAGCCATCCCGGCTCGGATGGGCTGATGATGCGCCAACACCGAACAGCGCCTGCCACCGGTTGGTGGCTGGATCGCAAACCCGTCCACGAGAACCAAGACCTTAGCGTCGGAGACCTCCACGCACAGGAATGCCATCGACAAGACCCGTGGATGGGACAGGCACCACTACAGCAGAACGGGGTGAACCATGGAAGCGCTCGTACACATTGACAGCTTCAGAATGGTCTTCGGGNACAACACAGTTATCAACGATTTGTCCTTCGATGTCCGGCGGGGTGAGACCTTCGGGTTCCTGGGCAGCAACGGTTCCGGCAAGACAACGACGGTTCGTGCACTGCTAGGCATTTATCGGCCCACCGCCGGCATACTGCACATCAACGGCAAACCGTTCAGCNCCGAGGACGGCAGCCGTCTGGGCTACCTGCCTGAGGAACGCGGCCTATACAAANAGNAACCGGTCATCGAGATCATGACGTACTTCGGTCGACTCAAGGGAATGGGCCGGGCCGCGGCGAAGGCCTGGTCCCTTAGCTATCTTGAACGTGTGGCTCTCGCGGGCAAGGCCAAGATACAGCTGGACAAACTCTCCGGCGGGCAGCAGCAANAGATTCAACTCGGCGTCACGATCATGAATGATCCGGAATTGTTGATTCTGGATGAACCAACGAAGGGCTTTGACCCGGTCAACCGTCGATTGTTGATGGATATCATCGCCGATCAGAAGAAGGCAGGGGCTACCGTTGTCATGATCACTCACCAGATGGAGGAAGTCGAACGGCTTTGTGATCGCGTGCTTTTGCTTAAGAACGGCACGGCGGAGGCCTACGGCACGATTGATGAGGTCCAGAATCGGTACGGTGGAAGAATTGTGCGTCTCAAATATTCGGGCCGGATCCCTAAGTCCCCGCACTACTCCGTGACGCTGGAAGAAAACAATTATGCGGAGCTAACGCTGGCCGAGGAAATTGATGAGGCCCTGATTTTGCGTGAGTTGTTCGACGCCGGGGTGAAGGTTCGCGGCTTCACCGTCACCAAGGTTTCCCTGGACGATATCTTTNTGGAAGTCTACGGGGACCAGAACGTGGCATACCACCGCGAGATGGCGGGGTCTGAGACCATGGCACAGCACAACTTAGGCACGGTGATCTCCTTTGAGTTCTTCCGAACCATCACCAGGAGACGGTTCTGGCTCGGAATCTTGGCGTTCCCGGCTGCCATAGCAGTCATTCTTGTGTTGACGGTCATCAGCAATATCACTACGAACAGCACCGCCGATGCGCAANAGAGTGCCCAATTCAGCATCGCCTACACAGATGACTCCGGTCTCATCACGGACCAGGCCGCCGCCATGTTTGGTGCACATCTGGTTAGCGATCGCCAGCAGGGCATTGACGGGGTCAAGGAGGGAACGACTGATGCCTACTTCGCATTCNCCGCGGATACGGCCACTGAGACCGTGCAGGTCTATGCCGCCGATCAGGGGATCTTTGAGAACGGGAAATACTCCGCCGTCGCACAGGAAATGATCAGCCAGTCCGTGCTGCAGAAGATCGGTTCATCACAGCTGGCGACAATGACGCAACACGCCGCGACGATCAACGTCAGGACCTTTCAGGGCGCCACCGAGGCTGGCGGGCTCAATTCCGCCATCGCCCCGTTGCTGTTCATCCTGGTGTTCTATGGGCTCATCATGCTGCTGGCAGGACAGATGGTGAATTCGACGCTGGAGGAGAAGGAAAACCGTGTCACGGAAATGATCCTCACGACGTTGAAACCAACCACCCTGATTACCGGCAAAGTCATCACCTTGTTCATGATCGGACTGCTGCAGGCGCTCGTCTTCGCCTTGCCAGTCGTCATCGGGTATGTTNTTNTCCGGGACGCACTGAACCTTCCCGCTTTGGATTTATCGCATCTGGAATTTGATCCGGTGCGCATGATCGCGNGGTTCTTGATCCTGCTCGGCGGATTCTNNCTCTACACCACCACCCTAGTTGCCGTGNGGGCAGCGATGCCCACCGCGAAAGAGGCCGGCAGTTTCATAGGGGTCATGATGGCACTGATCTTCGTGCCGTTCTATGTCGTCGGCCTGGTCGTCTCGGACCCGCATGCAGTCATCGTGGAGATCTTCACCTACTTCCCCTTCACCGCGCCGACCACTGCTCTCCTTCGCAACGGACTCGGAACGCTGGGGATCATTGAGTCCATCATCGTCATCGCCATCTTGTTCATTTGCGCAGCAGCCATGCTCCGGCTCGCAGTCAGCCTCTTCCAATACGGGTCTATCTCCTACACCAAANAGGTTCCGCTGAGATCCGTACTGTCCCGAAAAGCCGGGTAGGTGTCCCGATGCGTGGCTCAACGCGATGCATACCCTGTAAGGTTCGGAATACGACCATGGCCAACGGATCAACCAGCCGGGCCAGGAACGGACATTCGTGAAGACTGAGCTGACCGAGCGTTACATGTGGGCGGTCGTCCGGACACTGCCTCGCAAGCAACGTCCCGTGGTCGAAGGCGAACTGCGCGGGCGTCTCGAGTCGATGATCGGTCAGCGCGTCGCTGCGGGCGTCGATGCCCAAACGGCGGAGCGGGAAGCGGTACTCGAGCTCGGCGACCCCGACCGTCGCGCGGCGAGCTGGGCGAAACGGTCAATGTATCTCATCGGGCCGACCTACTTCTTTCACTATCTGCGATTGCTCAAGTTGCTGATGGGCATCGTGGTGCCGATTGCGGCAGTTGCAGTCTTGCTTGGAGAGGTGGTGTCCGGAGGTGGCATCGGTGAGTCCATCGCTGCGGCAATCGTCGCGGCCATCAATGTTGCAATTCAGGTCGCCTTCTGGGTCACTGTCGTATTCGCCATTATCGAGCACACCACCACTGGTGAAAAACCACTCACGACGTGGACACCGGATCGATTGTCCAAAGTTCCTAGTCGGTCACGGGTGACCATAACCGCGACGGTGATCGGTGCGGTTGGGCTTCTCATATTTGCCGGTGCGATTGTGTGGCAGCAATTCTCTTCATTATTTCTCGACGCCGCGAGTATGCCCATTCCTCTACTGACGCCTGCACTCTGGACGTTCTGGCTGCCATATTTTCTGCTTCTTATCGCGTTTGAGATCGGATTGCTGTTTATCAACTTCGTTCAGCGGCGGTGGACGTGGAGAACAGCGATCGTCCACGCTGCGCTCGCTGTGGCATTCACCGTTCCGGCGTTGTGGCTCCTCAATACAGAGCGCCTCCTTAACNCAGAGTTCCTCCCAATGGCAGAGCGGGCGACGGCACTACATCTTGAAATGCCTGGCTTCTACGTGGTCACGACTGTCATTGTGATCGTCGTTGAGCTGTGGAACATCATCGACGGCTTCCTCAAAGCGGGAGGGGCCAACCCGGATCTAGTGGGCGTTCTTGGCGGCATCCCAATGGACGATGCATCGAGGAGTACATGACAAATGTTCGCAGTTCCTCCGGCTGTATTCGCCGCCCGGAGCTCACCACATCAGCGTCGATCAGTTGTCACCTCGTTCGCTGCGAAGCATCTGCACTTTCCCAAATTTTGGGCCACAGTAGTGTGCGTTGCCGGTGCTTTTCGCGAGTGGGGAACTGATCGCCGTGGGTCGAGACGGACTGTCCGGCACCGCAAAGAGAGGCACGCTGACGCCGCCGCACTCGTATCTTTATCTTGCGCTGTACGCCTTCGCTCTCGTCGGGTTCGAGATAGTGCTTCTCGCTGTTGAACCAGTGCTCGGGTTACCGCCAGCTAGTTTCCTTGCGCAGATTGTGCACTGGGCTCTCACTATCGTCATCTGGGTTGTTGGTGTGATCGGTTTGACGGCGTGGGCCCTTCGTCGAACCGATTTCACGTTGCGCGGTAAGGCAGCACCGCGGACCAGCACCTGCGGTGGCTGGTTGTTANCCGTTCTCGTAGTTGCCACACTGGCCGCGCAATGGGTGCTTCAGGGAGGTGCGTTTCCGCCAGTTGCAGAGCACACTGCGTTTTCGGAACGCTTCGGCCACGCGGGGACAGCGGCCTGGCTTGTGCAAGTTGCGTACTACTGTGCCGAAGTAGCCGTCATAGTTTTGATCATTGGATTTGTTCAGCGAGCGGGCGACCGCTGGTTCCGACGACAGTGGGTGCCGTGGGGCGGCATTATGCTGGCGATGACCTGGGGTCTTGTTCACTTCCTCACTCAGGATGCGGGTACTGGGATCTATGGCGTCGCTCTGTCCCTGGTCATGGGAACCGTTTATACCTTTACCGGTAAANGTCTGCTCACCACGTACCCGCTGCTGCTCGTGGTATTCATCCTCTGAGTACGCCAACGAAGCTGGTCGGTATCTCGTCAAAATTTGTGCAGTACCGCATGTAGGGTCGGTCCATGGCCGATAAAGGAAGCAAACGAAAACGCCGAAGCTTCATTGAATCGCTGCCCGGCATCGGTATAAGTGTGGGCGCATTGGTGGGGATCGCGATCGGAGCCGCTATCGCCGGAGCACAAGGCCTCGCGCTGGGCATCACCATAGGCGCTGCACTCGGCTTAGTAGCAGGATCGATCGCACGGCTGTGGTGTCGGCGGTCGTGACACGTCGACGGGCAGCATTGTCTATGCGTAACCAGTAGTTTTCAGAACTAGTCTGCAAAAACTGGGGCCGGATGCATTCACCGCGGGCCTCGTGGCACGCCACAGAGTGTGAGTACCGGCCCGTTTGAGGGTGATGGTCCTTCACCAGGAATATGGTTCACTCGACTTGTGCGGTTGAATGAGTGCAATTTTGGGGTTGTGTGTGCCTTGCCCGGTGATCTAGCGATTAGAGTGGCAAGAAGAGTAGGGGCAGCCGACGCGCCTCAACTCTCGGTCGACAGAGTCGGGAAAGTTGGCCATGCTCAGACGCTATCTCACGTACGACAGGTTGATTGTTCGCTTCTTGTCGCTGCTCGCAGTCGTCGCGGTTGCGTTCGTCGCTGTGTGGGGCGCGAGCTATTGGCTGTTGCCGGAGGGTTGTTGACGGGTCGCACCGGCGCACACGCCCTCGCGGGGACTGGCCTGGCAGGAGGCAGCGTGTGGCTGGAATGGATACGAATCCTTAGCCTCAACCTGGCGCTTGCTGCTGTCTTCATGGTGTCCGGTAATCTAATCATCACCAAGCGCGGCTACCCTTTTGGCTACGTAAGCGTAGTGCTGGTTGGGGTTATTTTGCCGTGGCGGTCGGGACCAACTCCTTCACTATCCCCATGCCAGTGAGGATGCCGCCTTCACTGGCCATTCTTGGTAGTTCTGGGGCCTACGAGATCATGGCCTACGTCCTTGCGGTTGCAGCCACGACCTCGATTGGCAGATGGCGTATCAGACGATGGTGGGCGATTCACGGGACCACGGAACGAGTCAGGCTTGTAAAGGACAGATCGACCATCACGGAGCGCAACCTGGGCGTGGTGTTGGCATTCGTTGTTCTTGCCACAGCGTGTGCCTGGGAGGCTGTACAGATCTCAGCTGACTTGTCCTCATGATCGATCAGTGCGAGGAGGTTGGTCAAGCAGATGGGGCCCTTACGCCCACGACCTTTCCCTTTGGCGCTAGCGAGGCGGGCTCTGTTCCAGGGAACGACACGGAAAGCGCTGCTGCTGCCCGCCGGTCGCCTCATCCGGCCGCCAAGTCACGCGGTCCCGGATCCCCAGTGTCCGCCACTAAGTCGAACCACACGACCTCGAACTTCAGATGTGATGTTTGGACACGCAAGGTGATTTTCCCGCGAACCGTGAGCGTCAGCACGAGGTCGTAGGTGCAGAACACGAAGCCGAGCCGTTCGCGACTCCGTTTCGCGGGACATGCAAGATCCACGACAGTGTGCATCGGCGGTAGAAAGTTGACTCGTTGGTCGTCACGGCGGCTAGGCGACTGTCCGCGTCCTCGTCGTCGGAGACTACATTGCTGTCCTTATAATTTGACGCTCGCCTGCGGTTCAGGGCGAGCTCTTGTCTCGTAGTGCCATCAGCGCCATTGTGGCCGGGATCGTTTTGCTTGTGCACGCCCCCGCACCTCATTGGCTGACAGGTCGCAGCAGCCGCCCTCAACAGAACGATGCTCGAGCGCCGACGCACGTTGAGTAGTGCGTCCGATTCACACTTACCCCATGGTTCACGTGCGACAGGATCCGCTGCTGGCCAGCATGAGCACGTCGCCGGGACTGCGACACTTTCGCCGACCACAACCGTGGAGACTATGCCTTGAGGTGTGTCAAGGATCTGGGACAGTTGGTTAGTTTCTTTTGGTTAGGCAGCAGCGCGTTGTTGGTGGTTTTGGGTAGTGAAGTTGGCCATGGCTGTTGCCGGCGGTAGTCCGTCGTTATGGCTGTGTGGTCTCCACCGGTTGTAGAAGGCCTCGATATAGTGCATGGTGGCCTGTCTGGCGGCCTGGCGGGTATCAAAGCTGTAGTGGTGGTAGAACTCGTTCTTCAGGGACGAGAACGCTGATTCAGCCACGGCATTGTCCCAACACACACCGGCTAATCCCATCGACTGGCGGATATTATTTCCGGTACACCAAGCCCCNAGTTCGCGGGAGGTGTATTGAGCCCCATGGTCTGAATGAAANATTCCGTTTGCTTGCAGATGGCCCTTGTCTCTGGCCATTTCCAGCGCACTGACACACAGGGATGCGCGCATGTGGTCGGCCATGGCCCAGCCGACGATCATGCGGGTGCACAGGTCGATGACGGTGGCCAAATACAGCCATCCCTCTCCCGTGCGCAAATACGTGATGTCTCCGACCAGGCGGGTGCCCGGNGTTGCTGCGGTGAAGTCACGGCCGATGAGATCCTTGAAAACCTTGTCCGGATCGCTGGGGATGGTGGTGCGTTTGAAGGCGCGCATCCGCCTGGCGGCCCACCCGTTTTCAGCCATGATCGTGGCCACGGTTCCCACGGAAACAGCCACCCCGTCGGCGGCTAATTTGGTGTGAACCATGCGGTGGCCAAAGATCTGATCGGAGGAATCGAACATCGACTTCACTTGATCGGTCAGCTCCCTATGGCGGATGGTTGTGGGCGTGTCGGTGGCGTCGCGCCAGCGGTAGTACGAGGACCTGGGCACACCCAGTTGCCGGCACATCCAGGCGACTTTTTCTCCAGCGTTCTCCTCCTGCTGAACAAAGCGGTAGGTATCATCTACCGTTGCTCCTTGGCGAAGAACGCTGAAACTTTTTAGAATTCATTCTCCCGTTCCACTTCACGAAGCCGGGCCTCCAAGGCCTTGTATTTCGTGGTATCCACCGGTTGATCCGGTTTCTTGCCCTCACCGCTTTGACCTTCGCGGGAGAGTTTGACCCAGCGTTTGAGAGCGGTCAGTGAGATGCCGAGTTCGGCAGCCACCAGAGCCAGCGGGCGGCCGGAAGATTCAGCTAACGCGACGGCGTCGGCCTTGAACTCATCAGAGTAGGTTGGTCGAGAAGACATGGGAACAATCCTTTCAGGAACCGTCTCACATCATTACTACACCTCACCTCTCCCATCGTGGATGTCGAGCTCCAATACGCGACGAAGCAATGCCAGCCCCGTGACTGATCGGCTAATCTGCTCGAAGATTGCCCACATCCGTTTGCGCGGACTTGAGGCCGAGTCGTCCTCGCGTTGCCACTGTAAGGCACAGTTCGGCAGCGATGTAGACACTGAGGATCACAAGATCGATCGAGTCAGCCGGGCCTCCACCGCCGGAACGTGCTGGCGTGGCAGCGAGTGTGAACAGGTTCTGTGCCGGTGTGAAGCTCGCGTGGAGAAGCAGGCAGATGAGGACNGCGCCGGTGCGGTTGTAGAGCCAGGTGTAGAAGAACGCGAGGATCAGCGGTACGACGAACCCGGCTGGACCATAGAGCGGAATGTGCCAGATGCCCCGGCCGCAAACGTATTTCTGTCTTGCGCTGTACACCTTCGCTCTCGTCGGGCTCGTGCTTCTTGCCGTCGAACCAGTGCTCGGTCTANCCCGCGGATAGTCTTTTGCTCAGGTTGTTCATTGGGTGCTCACCATCACGCTCTGGTTGGGTGGTGCGATCGGCTTGACGGCATGGGCGGGTCATCGAACCGATTTCAGAGTGCGCGGTGATGCAGAACCACGGATGGGCATAGTGCGTTGGTTTGCTGTCGCGGCGCTCGTTGTTGTCACGTTGGCCGCCCAATGGATGCTCCAGAGAGGTGTCCTCTCTCCATTTGTAGAGCACAATGCACTTTCGGAACGCTTCGGCGACGCCGGAACAGTGGCCTGGCTCGTGCAGGTCGCATACTACTGCGCCGAATTGGCCGTTATTGTCTTGATCGTTGGGTTTGGGCAGAGAGCGGGCGAATGCTGGTTCCGACCGACGTGGGTTCCGTGGGGCAAGATCATGTTGGCGATGACCTGGGGTCTTGTTCACTTTCTCACTCNNAGGACGCCGCTACTGGTCTACGTCATCTTCGTGTCTCTCGTCATGGGAACCGTTTGTGTTTTGGCTGGCAGAAGCCTCCTCATCACCTTCCCCATCCTGCTCGTGATGTTCATCCTCTGAACACACCACCGAACTCAGAGTGTTGTGCTCACCATCTGAACTCACCATCCCGTTGCGGGTCGATGTCGCTCTGCAACGCCCGCGGCGACGCTCCCCGGAATCCGCCCATCCTGATCACGCGTAATTCGATGGGCCAGTTGACGTGACTGCGGGACGCTGCAACCATGGCCGGAAGCAGGGAAACCATCGCCGTCATCCTGCAAGGAAAGAATATCGAAATGGATTCAGTTCCGGAGCGCCCATCCGACCCGCCTGCGGATCGACTTCCCGGAGCGCCGAACAACGACACTGTCCCGCCCGACGGTAGCCCCGCGCGCGCCTGGATCGCGGGCCACCAGCTCATTTCCTTCTTCGTTCTCGCCTACGCGATCTCGTGGACGCTGTGGGGCATCGCCGCCCTCGGCGCTGGACAGGTCGTTTTCCTTTTGGGCGGTCTCGGCNCCCTTGCCTCGGCACTCATCGTCACGTGGCTTTCTGGCAACTCGGTACTCGGGTGGATCCGCTCGCTGCTGGTGTGGCGTGTCGGGGTGGGCTACTACGCCATCGCGCTGCTGCTGCCCGCGGCGATATATGTCGTGATTAATCTTGCGCTCGTTGCTCTCGGCCAGACCCTCGATTTCACGCTGCTGGTCACCGTCGCCCCTGGCTATTTGGGGACATTCCTGATGGTCGCCACGGTGGGAGGCGGATTTGAGGAACCGGGATGGCGCGGCTTCGCGCTCCCCAAACTTGAGGACCGCCGGTCTCCCCTCATCGCCACTCTTATCGTTGGTCTCGCCTGGGGTATTTGGCACATCCCGTTGTACGGCCCATTGGGGTTCGTGGTTCCGCTGATCCTCGCGTTCTTCTACACCTGGCTCTACAACCGCACCGGCAGCATCCTTATCTGCCTGCTTCTCCACGCGAGCTTCACCNCCGCGCAGAACNTTCTAACGATCGCCGTCGATCCCGGCGGCGCGAATTCAGGTGCCGCTCCGCTCGGCGACGCGGCCGACCTGGTGATTCTCGGTGTCTACCTGGCCGCCGCGGTCGCGCTCACGCTCGCCACGCGGGGTCGGCTGGGTTATACTCGCCCGCAGCCACGCTTGTCAGCCGAGAGACACCTGCGTGATGGCCGAGGACACTAGTTAGGCACGTTTTGAGAGGTCATCCAACAACTCCTTTGCACAATGCTGCATTTTGCCAGAAGCCGCCTGCACAGAACGGCGGCCGGTGCACGCCGGCCCCGGTGTCGGTAGCGGATCCCCGTGCGGGTAGCGAACGAATACGAAATCGTCGGCGCGCAGGGGCTGGACGTGATCTCACACCACGAACCTCATGTCCACCGGGCCGGAGACTGGCCGGTCCATCCCGTGCTAGTTGAGAGGCCTGATGTGCGGACTTGAGGTCGGCGGCGGCAGCCACCCGTGGGGCTCATGAATGCGCTTGATGAGGTCTTCGGCGTGCGACTGCAGCTTGGGTAGTGCCTGTTTGTCATAACCAGTGGCGCGGAAGCGGCGGAGATTCTGGCTGAGCGCCTGCGCCCAGCTCATCAGGGTGTCGAGATTCTCAAGCCACTAATCCACGCTGTCNTCCGGCTTCGCTGCGTCCTTGACCTGCCGTCCGAGGGTTGCGCCGAGGGCCCGTTCGGCCTCGAGCCACTTGTCGAGGCCCTCCCAGTCCGTGTATTCGTCGGCGAGGGCGATCATGGCCGTGCGCAGGTTTGCTAGGCCTTCGCCAATCGGCTCACTTGTCGGGTCGAATCCGACGAGTCGCTGTACCGATTCCTGGACAGCCGACCAAAGCGCGTTTGTGACCGCCTTGCGCGACTCCCGCAGGGCTTCGTTAGCGCGCCCGTTGACCATGATAGTCCCGAGGCCAGCGATTATGACAGCCAAGCCGGAGATGACGAGCGCAGCGATATCAAGGCTCAATCCTGACAGGCTCCGACGGGGCACGAGAGCGATGCGCACTCCGGAGCCAGACGGTTGAGTGATTTCAGGGATCGCGACCCGGACCAGACTGCATAGTTGCGGCCACGCGCTGTACGTAAGCCGGTCCGCCACCGCGACAGGAAACGTGCCGATAGCGGATCGCTCAGCGGATGCAACTTGAACGGCTCATACGAATCCGGTTGAGACCGGATTGCGGTCTCAACCGGTTGCCTGCAGGAATCCCGTTCGAGATCAAGCACGTAAGGCCTCGAACCCCTCAGCCCTTTGGGCCTTGCCGGTTATGTACCGGCATCAGTGACTATGATGCGACGGATGTGGATTGGGCCGAGGAACGGCTCTTCACAAGTGAGCTGCGCCGACGCGGTGCTTGTGGCGAGGCTGACCGGATCATGAGGGCCTGGCCACCCGAACATGGAGTCCTAAAACTCAATCGACGATTCGTAGTCGAGAACAGAGAACTCGACATGGTGCACGCCTTTCCAGCGCATACTGCCTCTTCTCTTGCGGCCACCTGTCCTGGGAGGAGACGACGTGGTGCGCCGTTCGTGTGCGGTCGCAAACTCGTTACGGCTGGTTCCCCTCTGGAACTGCCATGGTGCGGCTTTTCAGCTCTGGTGCGCGCATGAATCCACGGGTCGGTTCCCGACCGGTTTGCGTGTCTTTGTTGGTGGTGGTCATAGTGGATGCAGAGCGGTGATCTCGTATCGGAAGAATTCACCGTGTGGCCAGTGGTCGGTGGCGAATCCCCAACCAAGCCTTCCTGAGCTGGGTATGGTCAACCCATTGAATGTTCGATATTGGGTGATCTCTCCTCCGAAGGAATGCCAGCCGAATGTCCCGGTGTTATCTGGATCACCCCATCGGTCGAAGACCAATGAATGGATATGGCCCTCTGGGCCTAGTGCGTAATGGACTTCCACTGAGGTGTCCCCGATGGTGTGGGCCACGGAAATATGAGTGTCGTCAGTTGCAGTCCACGTTGCCCCAAACCTTGGCAGTAGTGCTGTCGGGATCCAGATTGCCTCGGCACCGCCTCGCCCCGCGGCGCTTGTGGAAGCGTCCTTCCCGTCAGCGTGGGCGAGAGTGAAGAGGCCAGCCAGTTTCCAGTCCATGCCTCCTTCTTCGTTGAGGTAATGATCAGATCCCGCGATGATCCCGGCGACTCTCGCCTTCCAGATGAAGCCTCTGTGCGGGTTGATCAATTGTGTGGCCCTAAATGGCAGCCACCTGCCGATCTTAATGCTCCCTCGCATCGTCAGATGCACGCCCTGTACCAGCGGGGTACCAATCCGGATTGCCGCCCTGAGATATTTTTGAACGGGCTCTGGTAGTTCAGCGACGTCTTCTCCAGTAAAGGCAGCATTGCCGGGGACGCTGGTTAACTTCTCCTCCCACTCGGCGAGGGTCTGTGGTGTTCCAATGCCAGCACTCACGACATGCCTCCCGATCCGAGGTCTGATTTATTCCCAGCCTGGTGAAGTAGCCGCCATAACAAGGCGAGCGTTGCGAGGGCGATGATGCCGATCGGTACCAAGACTGACCAGGACCGGGCATGACCTTCGGCCTGCGCCACGAAGGGTGTGAGGATGATTGGCAAGGTGGTGAGGCCGAGGAATATCAGTGCACTTGGTGCGAACGCATAGCCCAGCTGGTGGCGGCGCAGAAGCAGAAGTCCTACGACGAAGACACCGGGTAGGAAGATCGCGAGATCCAGGACATGAACAGGGTTGGTCGGCACATTCCAGGTGGTGGCAGAGGTTGATGGCCGGCCGGCCAGCAGGTCTGGGACGATCTCACTCAACCACAAATAGGTGAACAGTGCTGCCGTGGCGACGAGGAACCATCCGGGCAGCCGTACTGAAATACTGCCCAAGCGCCCGCGTAAATCTGAAGGGTGCAATGCTGCCGCAGTGCCGGCGAACGCGTAGGCTGACAGCCCGAGTACAGTCACCCAGACCAGGAAAAGCGGTCCGAAATGGATGGAGAAGGCGTAGATGGCGTAGTTGTAGGCGGTGAAAGCGAGGAACCCCATTAGGCACAGCCAGGACCGCAGAGATCCATGGTAGGCCAGGATCCCAAGGACGACGATCATGGGTGCGACGAAGAAGAGGTTGACGAGATCCTGTGCGATGCTCGCGTCGAAGAACGTGGCCGTTTCCTTGCCGTACACAACGGCAGGATTGAGCAAACCCACGACGCTGCCTGCGGCCGCGAGGGACGCCGCCGTGAGGGAAAGCCAGAGCCATGGTTGGGGAAGGCCATTTCGGGCTCGGGGTGCGTTCATTTCGCACCGTGCAGCGTACTGCGTTTTCGCCAAGCGTCGAGTTCGATGCGGGGCAACCAGGGCACTATGCCCAAGAGTGCGAGAACGAGCGCGAGCTCCACCATGCCCGTCGTGAAATATAGCGCTTGCAACCAACTAAAACCTTGAATCATCACGGTCTCTGTCAGGATCCAAATAATCATCACAAACCCTGCGAAAGCCGTCCAGAGCAGGGAAGATTCCCTGTATCCCAAGAGCAGCCCGGCCGCGAGCGTCGCAGTGCCGCCAACGACGACGAGCAGGATCAGCGCGGGTAGAAAGAAGGATGTGAAGGGGCTGTTCGCCAGGAAAGACGTCGGCATGCCAAGTCCATTTGTGAAAACATGGCGATGCTTCCCCACGGCCGAAACGGCGTTGAAAATGACCACGACGATCAGGGTTCTCACCGCGATTCTCGTCAGAATATTTGCTCGCATGCCTTGCTCGCTTTCGCGGAGAGTACTGCCGTCGACGTGTCGTCATAATGCGCGGCACATACTCAAACAATAGGCGTGGTCGTGTTCTGTCGGGAGTGCCGAAGGTCCCAACTGCTGCGTGACAACCAGGAAAGGAAACGAAACGCGAACGACTCTTCACCCAACGACATGGCTGGCGGTGGTCGATATCGCCTCGGCATCATGACGCACGCGTTTGGTGGTTCGCAGGAGGTTCCCCTACGGACAGGACTATTGATCCCACGGCCGTCATTGCCTTGGACGATCCGACCGCCCGGATCTGGACCGGCTTGCGGGTCGATGGATCGGCGCCTACAACTATGCAATCCGCCGCCTGTTGAGGCAAATATGTTTGCCTACTATTGCCTATAAGCTTCACTACCAGAGCAAGACTATTTTGAGAGAATATTGGGGAATCATGACATTTCAGGCCACTGTAGTTCAAGTACTGATCGCTTCACCGTCCGACACCTCAGAGCACAGGGACGCCATCGAGGGGTTTCTGAATAGGTGGAATATCAGTCGAGCAGTTGGTAGCTCAGTCATGCTTNTGCCGCGCCGCTACGAGAAAAGTGCCGTTCCACAGATGGGTACTGATGGCCAGTCGGTCATTAACAACCAGCTAGTGAAGGATGCTGACGTTGTTGTTGCCGTGTTTGCCAACAAGCTTGGTAGTGCAACACCACGGGCACTTTCCGGGACGGACGAAGAAATTAAAGAAGCCCATGAGGCCGGTAAGCATGTGCACGTCTATTTCTCTAGCGCCCCAGTTCCACGAGAGCATTTGGCCGACGTTGCTGCCCTAGACGCGTATAGAGCTCAGTTTGAAGGTTTGTACGGGACATTTACTGATACTGGTGATCTTATTGAACAGGTGCGTCACGCAATTGATACAGACATATCTAGCATCGCGGTCAATCCCTTGCCTACCAAGGCTAGCGGCGCAAACCCAGTCGTCTTCCCCGAGTCAGAGTCAACCGTAAAGCATGACAGTAAGGGAAAAGCTAAGGACGTCACTAAGCGAGCCATTGTCGTCGAAAACAAGAGCGATGTTGACGCCGAAGACTTCTTTGTGTCATTCACCTCTACTGACGGCGGCGACACAGACGGTTCCGGAGTTTTANTGTTCGACGACCCATTCAGGCAGACACTCTATGCCGGCCAATCACTCAAGTTCGGGTACCAGTTGACCATGAATTCGGACCCAACGATCTCAGCTTCCATGACCTGGACAGAGGGTGGCGAGCCGAAGACTCGTGACGTGAGAGTCAGCACTTACTAAACCCCGTTTGTGGGTCTACATCTTCCAAAGGAAATCCCTGAAATTTCGGGCACGATTGCCTAAATTGATCCATTCCGCAGAGGCTGTTGGGATACATGAAGATCGAAGCTTGGCTACATGTACTTTGATAGCACTTGTAGTGGTGCCCACGCATGACGGCGGCGTCCTCGTCCCTTGTTATGCTTCGCTTATGGGACTTTTGGGCCGAATTTTGGGCGATCAGAGCAACGCGTGACCTTGGCGGCACCAAAGATGCCGGCACCGTCGCTCCCGCCAATGTTAAACCTTGCTGTGCAAACTCCGGCACCATTGCCAGCGACGGAACCCGCCGGGACGCACTCCGCCGATACCTATACGAACGAAGCCGTCGAAACGGTCACCTTGCCGTCTGGTGACTTTTCGGTTTTAGACCTCACCATGCTTCAGACTGTCCGGGCTCGAATTGTGGGGTCAGGATTTTGGGTCACAACGCAGGAACGGGTCGTTTACGGTGGCACGGAGTATTTGCTCGTCCGCGAGCCAAAGAATAGGCATGATGAGAACGCCGTAGCGATCTACGGANAGGGCCGCAAAGTCGGATACGTTACGACATCCAAGGCGGCAGCTATGTCAGTGCTCCTAGACACCATGGGATATGACCGCTACCTGATCGGTGGTGCTGGAGTTGATCCAAACTCTTCTAGGATGTGGGCAGATTTGCCGTCCATTCCTGCGCTACGGCAGTTTGCTAAGAGTCATGCCACGCGGTTCAATGCCGCGCCATAGCGCTTTGAACACCATGCCCTAATTCGTGCCTGGTCAATCCAACCTGACGGTCTAGTCACAGTGCTGCAAGGGTTTTGAGCTCGGGGATTCTCTTTAAGATCTTGATACATGCCCACCGCCCGCTCGACGTTCCCCTGCGGGAAGGTTCAAAGGCTGACTGATCCACGCAGCAGCCGATCGACCTCTTCTGCCCCTAGCGATCCGCGGGGTTCCGGCATAGCGTGGCAAGATGACATCCCTGAACGGTTCATGGACGAAATGCCGAAGCCTGAGGCCATTGTTGACCTGGTCGAAATAGCGGTCCAATATCCTTGGCCCAAGACTCAATCCGAAAAGGATGACTTGTTCAAGCGTCTGGGCTGGGGCCACGGTATGAAGTCTCCCGCGAATACTAACGATGCTCGTGACATAGCGGATCATTTTCACCTGGAAACAGGAGATGACGGCCCTCCGCTCTTCGCCACTTCGCGGGAACTTGACGGACTCATAGAATCACTACATTTACAGCTCCGACTGGATTCGGCACTGCCAAACCCCAAGCAACCCAGTGCTTCGACGATATTCTCAGTCAACTAACAGACCTCCACGGCGAACCAACCATTCCATGGCACGGCCAGAGAGGTCAGCGGAAAATGTGGAACGTCAATGGCATCGACATTGACGCCACCTAACGACAGCCGCAGTTCGCTCACGATCGGAATTCAAGACGAACGATTCTTCGCCGAAGTCGAAGCCTACGCCCGAGCCAACAGCGTAGAATAAGATCCGCATCCTTCAACGGCTCCTTTGCGTAGTCACGCAGTAGTGCCGGCTGTCCCGCAGAGGGTTCCCCATACGGGACATCAAAGCCGTTGTGATCCATTGACCATTACGGCCAACGCGGAAAGCGGACCCAACACATTCCTGATCGACGTTGACGCCGCGGCAATCGCGGTGCACGCGACCGATTGAGAATCTACATAGAAATCTGTATAGTTCTTATATGACCACCATGTCCATCACAGAAGCATCACGTGCCGGCTTGTCCTCTCTAGTTGCCTCGGCTGAAGCGGGAAACGACGTGCCACTTTCCCGACATGGCCGGGTCGTCGCCGAGGTTGTTTCCGCTGAGGAAATCTCCAGCCTTCGGCGGGACCGTGACACTCTGCGCGATGCAGCTCTCGTCATGGCTCGTTTCGCCACCGACAGCGGTGTCCGCACCGATCTGGACCAGGCCATGGAATTCTTTGGCTTCACCCGTGCTGAGCTGGAGGCCGAGATTGCCTCCGATATCGCCGCAGGGCGAGCGTGAGCCCACACCCGCAGCGCGTCTGCGTCGTTCGACTCACCGAAGATGCCGTTGCCGACCTTCACCGGCTCGGTAAGAAAGACCCTCAGATCGTCCGCACCGTCTTCAAGAAGATGCTGCTGTTGGAGCGCTCGACAAATGCCGGAGAGCCCNTGTTGGGCGCCTTGATTGGTTTCCGCAAACTTGTTGTAGGTGACCGTGATTGGCGCATTGTTTGGAGAGTCACCGCAGACACAGATGGCACACCAATCCTTGACGTTTCCGAAATATGGGCCGTGGGCGTTAGGTCGGACAGCGAGATCTACGAAGAACTCAAAGCACGAGTCGCACGGATAGGAGATGACCCCAAGCTTCAACCGCTANAAGACGTCATCACCCAAATGGGACGTCTCTACGAATCCGTTGTAGCTGCCACAGAACCCACCAGCGAATCCACTCTTCCGAGCTGGCTTCAGACCGCCCTCCGCGATCAACTCAACCTTGCCCCGGAAGAAATCTCCAACCTGACCGAACAGCAAGGACAAGAAATGTTGATGGAACACTGGTCCAACCAGCGCAAGGAATAGGCACTCAAGCCTCGCGAGCCAGACCAATTGATCGACAACGATCTCCGGCAGTAGGCGACCATGCCATGCCAAATGGTGCCGGTTTTGCCCAGATGTCCTCGGCCCGTCACCAATGTTCGCAACCTAATCTCGACGAACCTACCATTACCTTGCCTCGAGCACCGGCGTAAAATGGTCACCGCGGACAGCGACCTCCACGCGACTGAGTACCAGTCACCTGGCCCACCCTGCCGCGAAGTTGAACCCGCATTCAGACGCCACCGCCGGCTGGCGACGAAGCACTCACCTTTACTCCCCTTTTCAACCAAAACAACGGCACTCTACGGCATGCCATCACCTTTGAAATCGCCCAGAAGTCCCTAAAATCAACGTTATTGATAGTCAACAACACACCCCAGCATCCAGAAGGTGAGATTCTCTTGGTCGCTGGTTCAATTCCGACCCGGGGCACAAAGAGCCTCTGACCTGCGGTTATGCACCGCCCGTCAGCACCAAACGAAGCCAACTCCTCTTCTACTCCCCAATTCAGCAAATTATTCTCGCGATGCAGCTCCCCTTTCAGCTGAGCGGGCTCCTCGTTTCGCGCCATGAACAGTCCGCCTGTCACAGATGAAGGAGATCGGGATACCCGCTGAGGTTGTGGTTACACCCACATGTTCCATAGCCTGCAACGCTACACAGGGCCACCGAAATTCAGGACGGGGTCACGGCCTGTCGAAGTAGCGTCCAGTCTGCCAGCGGGCACCAGGCCTGCCAATAACCATTAGAGAGTCTCGTCGGGGCATTGACAATCCATCGGCCTGGGAAGATGATGGCGCCATACCTGGCCACCGGCCGACCCGAGCCAGCGGCAGGCGTTCCCAAGGAGTTCCCATGCCTGTGATCGAAGAGAACGTATTCATCGCCCGGCCGCAGCAGGAGGTCTTCGACTTTATTACCACCACCAAAACACCCCGTGTGGACTCCTCCGTCGCTCAAGCGGCCCAGATCGGGAGCGACCCGATGGGCATGNGGGTTCGTTCCAGCGGCACCAGCAAAATTATGGGCCGCTCCTTTGACTGGACTACCGAAGTGACCGAATTTGAAGCGCCCCGTCGGGTCGTCAACCGGTCCGTTGAAGGCAAACTTTCCTTCACAATCACCAACTCCTTTGAGGCGGTGGAGGGCGGTACCCGGTTCACCTACCGCATCGACGCGACGTCGGGCTTAGGCGGCGTCTTCGGTCGGCTGGCAGACCCCTTTGTGCAGCGGGCCCAGGCACGGACCGTCCGGGCAAATCTGGAATCGCTGGCGGAACTGCTGACGGAACATGGGGTCTGACCTGCAGGGGAACAGTGGCTGGCGCTAAGGGTTTTGTTCTTGCGGCATGGTTCAAGTGTTGCTGGTGAGCAGGTGGCGGTAGACGGATGCTCGGGAGACCCAAGTGCTTTGGCGATCTGGGTGTGGCTTTCCCCGTTGGCGCGTCGGGCCCGGGCGGCTGCGAGGGTGTCGGTATCCATGACGCTTGGGCGCCCGCCGGTGTGGCCTTGGGCCCGGGCGGCTGCGAGGCCGGCCATGGTCCGTTCACAACCAGACCCCGATCGACGCAACTCTGTGGCGATCTCAAAGTGTTCGTTCGGGTACACCCTGATAGACACGATTGTGCCGCCGGAAGCGACTCGGGCGGGGCTCAGGATTCTGGTCAGGGCGTTGTAAGTTTTGGATGTCTAGGTCTGGCGACCCGTGAATCGAGGCTTAGCAGCCCGACACCATCGCCAAAGTATGCCGGTAGTTTCCAACCGAGCGAGAGCAGCGAGGTGAGGACACGCCGCTCGCCCGGGTCGCCGCGGAAGCGCCACGGCCCGGTCGAGCGATCTCGGATCAGCCTACGGTGCCGAGGTGTAACCGAAGATGTCCGTATTGCCGAAGGCGGTCATTGGGAACTGGCACGGCACGGGCGCGGTCGGCGTGCCGCCGTTGGCCAGCGCCTCGCGGTACGCATCCACCGCGGGGCAATCGGTCGCGTTACGCACATCGTTCCAGAGGGCCGCACCGTAGCTGTCGGTCGCCACCACGTAGTTGTAATCGCCGAGGAACTCCGCGCTCAGTGAATTGGCGCTCGAGCCGCGGGCGTCACCCGAGACTCCACGGTGAACTTCAGCGAGGGTGCCCCGTGTCGGGCCGCTGAGCACGACGCCCTCCATCGGGCGCGCGTTCGCAGTGGTCGCCTGCCAGGGAGCGTGCCAGGCGTTGTAGGTCATGTAGACCGTGCCTCCATTGGGCGAGATGGCAACCGCCGGCTGGTTAGCGCGGTCGCCGGTGGTGGATACCGCCTGCTTTGAGCTATAGCTCGCGCCGCGGTCGCTGGAGTAGGCAACATATGCCCGCTCCATATTGGTTCCTGCGCTGTCGTCGGACCAGCCAAGTACCACCGTGTTCAGGGCCCCTACGCCGGTAGGGGCACCATTTGCGATATCGATACTCGGAAAGACGTCGGTCCGCGAACCTGCGACGCCGTCAATGGTGGATCGCCCGGTGACGGGATCCAGTTGGCCGATACCGCCGATCGCCATCACGACCTTCGGCCGTGTGAAGTTGGCGCCGCCGTTGTCCGAAGTCGCTTGGTAGAAGACGCTTGCGCCTGCCGAGGTAAAGCCAGACCAGACCACGTACACCCGGCCTGCGCTGTCTGTGCGTACGGCACACCCNTGACGCCCGCCGATCTGAGCGTTATTCACCGCGGCGGAGATCTGACGGGTAGTCCAGTTATCACCNCCATCTGACGAGCGGTGCAGCATAACCGGCTCCGGAGCTCCNCCGCGGCCGTTGCTGCGGAAGCTGACGTTGCAAACGTACACATTCCCAAAGAAGGGACTGCTGGCAGCGTTGTCAGCCCAGATCTGCTCCTTGTCGCTGAAAGTGGCACTGCTCTGCTTGCTCACAATCACGGGAGCCATCCATGCGCCGGCATCGTTGTTCGCCGCGGCCGCCACGTCGTCGGTGCGAGACACCGCAATCGCCCCGGACCCCTTGAACGCCTGATCGCTGCGAGAGGTCCCGAAGTTGGTGGCGATATTGCTGTAGTAGAGCCGGGAGCCGGCCGCCCAGGAGAAGGCTCCGTCCGCGCCCTGCGCNGGCCCGAATGCCAACTCGGGATCACCATTGGAAACCAGACCCTTTTCGTAGTAGCCCGGCAGGGTTCCGATCGGACCGACATGGGGTGCACACACAGCTGGTCCGACACAGTCTCGTGCGGTCCAGCCACTGTACGTGGGCTGGGTCCAGGTGTGTCCGGAGTCCATGGAGAAATAGATTCCGGAGACGCCCACACCCTGGGTGAACGGGCAGGTGTTCGGCGCGCCCGCAGCGCAAGCCTCCATGTCGATCTCGTCGTTTGCACCGGCCGCGAGCACCGTGGGGTGCGCGGCGTCGACGGCGAGACCAGGCTCATTCTGCTTGTTCTGGGAGAATGGTGCTGAAGCGCTGCCGGTGTTCACGAGCTGGTCGCCCGTGACCGCTGCGGCTGCGGGGAGAATCGGTACTAANAGGACGGCGGCAGCCGCCGCCGTCAGCAATCTTAACCTGTACATGACGCACCTCCACGAAGTGGCCAGGATCGCCGAAGCCTTGGGATTTAATTGCGAACAGTCAACCCAACCGCTCGGTGAGGTTTCCTAAGGTGATGATACGACCCGACGCGCTAACACGATAGTGTTCGACGAGACTCATCTAAAGTGCTCGCGAAATGGGGTGCGTGCCTCATCTAAGAAATGCTCGCGAAATCTCTGGTGCATGTTCGGGTGCTTTGGTGTGCTGAAGGGATGGACTATGGGATGTCGTTGTCGGCGCGCTGAGAAATAGCACCCGCCACCGCGTCCGAGAATCACAACTTCTAACCCTCAATAACCTCGAAGCATCACAAAACGGTTACACCACTCCACGGGACTTGACCATTCACATTGCCTGGTCTCTCCACTTCTGGAGTCTCCCCAGCGTAGCCCCGGCTTGAAGAATCAGAGAAGTAAATGCAGCTTGCGCCCGACATTCTCTTGATGCCAAACGGGGTATTATTCACCGGGCCGGATGGGGATCGGCCCTCGAGATGACCGGTGCCACAGTGGCATAGCAAGTTGGTCTAGTTGCGGACGAGACAGGCAGTCATCACCAGAAGGCTCATGAAAATCCTATCTGCCGTTCGTATCTATCGGCTCCATCGCTTGCTGTCCGGTCAAGGTTCCCGCTACGGACATGCTCTGGGTGAGGTCCATTGACAAGGTGTTGCGTTGACCGCTTGAACCTGCCGCACGACTTATGCCGTTTTCTGCGGCGACCCCATCTGTGCCGGCCAGCAGACCCGAACGTTAGGGGCGGGCAAGGAATGCATAAAGATGCTCTCAACTTGCCCGCCCGCGTTACTGGTGTTGCTCTGGCCGTCTCAAGCTGTCCGACGACCAGGTGTTACTGGTGTTGCTCTGGCCGTCTCAAGCTGTCCGACGACCAGGTGTTACTGGTGTTGCTCTGGCCGTCTCAAGCTGTCCGACGACCAGGTGTTACTGGTGTTGCTCTGGCCGTCTCAAGCTGTCCGACGACCAGGTACTGCGGCACTGCTGTGTCCGTCTCCTACTACTTGACGGTCCGGTACTGCTGGTGTTGCTCTGGCCGTCTCAAGCTGTCCGACGACCAGGTGTTACTGGTGTTGCTCTGGCCGTCTCAAGCTGTCCGACGACCAGGTACTGCTGCACTGCTGTGTCCGTCTCCTACTACTTGACGGTCCGGTACTGCTGGTGTTGCTCTGGCCGTCTCAAGCTGTCCGACGACCAGGTACTGCGGCACTGCTGTGTCCGTCTCCTACTACTTGACGGTCCGGTACTGCTGGTGTTGCTCTGGCCGTCTCAAGCTGTCCGACGACCAGGTACTGCGGCACTGCTGTGTCCGTCTCCTAATACTTGACGGTCCGGTACTGCTGGTGTTGCTCTGGTCGTCTCAAGCTGTCCGACGACCAGGTGTTACTGCAACGGTGCTTCCCCTCGACAACCAATTACAACTACTTTGAACGGGGAACTTCCGTTCTCTTTTCTTACGAGAAAAATATAACCACTCTTTGAAATCCCGTCAAGTCGCCTTTGGACGGTCTGCGTTAGGTCGCATTTTCTGTTGGCTCGGGACCTGCCTTGTGACGCGCAATGGTGCAGCGGTACGTGATCGACGTCGTCTGCCTTAGCGGTTGGTGCTGGCGCCTTCCTCGTGCCTCGTGTCTGGGCTGCAAGCTGCTCAGGCGTTCTTTGCAGATTCTTTGTCGGCGCGGTTGTCCCTCGCGTCTTGCGTGCCCTGGATGTCTTTCCGGAGGCCTGGCCACCGCGCTGGGAGGGTTCCCTGGTCTTGGTCGGCACTCAATGGCGCTGCACATCCTCGTTGTCGGCCCCGTCGTCGAGAGACAGCCAGCCCTTCCCGGCGCTCGGCCGAGTCGTATTTGAGGCCAGCCTCATCCCGCCGTGCTTCGGGTCGGTCATTTTCTTCGGCCTAGGCACGCCGACGGCTATGGTCTTCCCTGGCAGCTTCGGCCAACAACTGTGTTGCTTGCGTCGTTTCCTCCCATCCCGCAGCGCGTTCGTCTGCGGGCTGTGATTTGCTAGCTTCGGTCAATAAACTGCGATCGGTAAATTACCTGTCTCCACGAACGCTAGCGTGGTTGGAATCGCACGTTTCGCCGCGTAGGGGAATCGTTTCCTTGCAGGGATGGAAGCACAAGGAAGATAGATTCGAGGAACACGGAGATAGCCCTCGATCCCGGTTTTTGAAACGGATATACGGTGTGCATATGACAGACCACCAAGCAGAAGACCATGGCAGTGGCGGGATCGCAGCCGATGGGGTGCATGTCGTGGTGGGCGCTGGCCCGATTGGCCTAGTACTGTGTCGTAGCTAATTTTCTATTAAAATGGTGTCAAGCTTGATTATGCGGATTTTCGCCTATCACCCGCAGGGAATTGGGACAGGCCATGGGAAGAACGAAGTCGCGTCCGGTAGCGCTTAGCGATGCGGATCGGGACCGGCTCACGCGAATCGTGCGGACGGGTTCCTCGCCGGCGCAGCAGGTTCGCCGGGCGCGGATACTGCTCGAACTCGATGAAAACCATCCGGACAGGGAAGGGCCCTCACCGACCCATGTCGTGGTCGCCGAGCGCGCCGGGGTCTGTGTGGATACGGTTGTGAAGGTCTCCAGGGTGTACGTCGAGCGTGGCGGTGATGCCGTGGACACCGTCACGCGCAAGAAGCGCCTGACCCCACCGGTGGAAGCGAAAATCACCGGAGACGTCGAGGCCCGCCTGATCGCGCTGGCCTGCACGAAACCACCGGAAGGCCATGCCCTGTGGAGCCTGCGACTGCTGGAGAAGCACGTGCTGCTCACCGAGGGTATCCCGCCGCTGGACCACTCGAGCATCGGCAGGGTTTTANAAACGAAACTTCAGCCTCACCTGAAGGAGTATTGGGCGATCCCGCCCAAAGCCAATGGGGAATTCGTCGCCCGCATGGAGGACGTTCTGGAGGTTTACGCCCGCCCCTACGACGAAAACATCCCGGTGGTGTGTATGGACGAANAACCATACCAGCTTCTGGACTACACCCGCCCGTCCATCGAGGCGAAGCCCGGACGCACCCGCAAGGAAGACTACGAATACTCCCGGAAGGGAGTCTGCTCCATCTTCGTCTGGGTCGAACCACTGGCAGGCAAGCGCCGGGTCATCGCCAGGCCGCGGCGCACCCGCGTGGACTGGGCCCAGGAAATCGATACGCTGCTGAGCGTGGATTACCCCGAGGTACCCAAGGTCATCTTGGTGATGGACAACCTCAACACCCACACCATCGGCTCACTCTACGAGGCGTTTGTCCCGGCCAAGGCCCGAGCACTGGCCTCCCGGCTGGAGATCCACTACACGCCCAAACACGGATCCTGGCTCAACATCGCTGAAATCGAGCTCTCCANNCTCTCGCGTCAATGCCTCTCCCGACGGATCGCGGACTTTGAAAAACTCAACCACGAACTCGGCCACTGGCAAGACGACGTCAACGCCGACCAGCGGCCCGTCAAATGGCAATTCACCACTGACGACGCCAGAACCAAGCTCCACCACCTATACCCAGAACATTAGATACGACACAGTACTAGGTATCGCGAAGCATCTCACCGCATCCAAGAACACCGTGCGCGTCATCACCCTCTCAGGGGAGACCCGGNGTCTTCCTGCTTCGGTCCGCACTGCAAAGGCAGATGCATCAGATCCACGTGCCCTCGCCAGAGCTNGCCAAGGCGCAGCGGTCATCTTTNTCGCGGCTGCACCGCCTTATCACCTGTGGGCCGATGAGCTCCCTGCGATGCAGGAGNGGGCCATTCAAGCAGCAGCAGAAACCGGTGCTGTCCTGGTAGTGGCGGAGAACCTTTATGGGTACGGCACCGCCGGAACACTTAATGAGACACATCTCCTTCAGCCCAACTCCCGGAAAGGAAGCATCAGGGCGCAGATGAGCGCGAGGCTCTTCGGGNCGCACCGCGCAAGTGAAATACGTGCGGTATCAGGTCGAGCCTCTGACTTCTTTGGCCCCGGCGTCCGTCAGTCGCAGTTGGGCTCCCAAGTGTGGCCGAACCTGGTCACAGGCAAATCCGTTTGGTGGCTTGGGGATCCTGATGCGACCCACACATTCACTTACGCCCCCGACTTCTCCCGTGCGCTTGTCCGGCTCGGAGCTGAATCTTCCGCTTGGGGCCGGTCGTGGCATGTACCGTCTCCGCCCGATGTGACCTTGCGGCAAGCGCTTATAAAGGCTGCAGACATCGCCGGGGTGAAGCCCNCCTCAATCCGTAAGATCCCGAGGCTGCTCCTGCGCGCTGCAGGGCTCATCTTCCCACTGGCTGCTGAGCTGCCAGAGGTCGCATATCAATTCGACAACCCGTTTGTGATGGATTGGAAGGACTATCGCTCTGCATTCGGAGATCAGGCGACAAGTTGGGATACTGCGCTGAAGGCAACAGTTTCCTGGTGGGAANAAGAGCTCAGGTCCTAGGCAAACAAATCCGGGAGCTCCACGGTCCCATTACACGCTCCCCTTACGGGACATCAAAGCCGTTGTGATCCATTTTCCATTACGGCAGACTCGAAAAGCGGACCAAACACATTCCCGCTCGGCGTTGACGCCGCGGCAATCGCGGTGCACGCGACCGATGGATAATCTACATAGAAATCTGTAAAGTTCATATATGACCACCATGACCATCACAGAAGCATCACGTGCCGGCTTGTCCTCTCTAGTTGCCTCGGCTGAAGCGGGAAACGACGTGCCACTTTCCCGACATGGCCGGGTCGTCGCCGAGGTTGTATCCGCTGAGGAAATCTCCAGCCTAAGACGGGACCGTGACACTCTGCGCGATGCCGCTCTCGTCATGGCTCGTTTCGCCACCGACAGCGGCGTCCGCACCGATCTAGACCAGGCCATGGAATTCTTTGGCTTCACCCGTGCCGAGCTGGAGGCCGAGATAGCCTCCGATATCGCCGCAGGGCGAACGTGAGCCCACACCCGCAGCGCGCCTGCGTCGTTCGACTCACCGAAGATGCCGTCGCCGACCTTCACCGACTCGGTAAGAAAGACCCTCAGATCGTCCGCACCGTCCTCAAGAAGATGCTGCTCTTGGAACGCTCGACCAACGCCGGCGAACCNCTCTTGGGCGCCTCGATTGGATTCCGCAAACTCGTTGTAGGGGACCGCGATTAGCGCATTGTCT
Source organism: Arthrobacter polaris (assembly GCF_021398215.1). Taxonomy (NCBI): domain Bacteria; kingdom Bacillati; phylum Actinomycetota; class Actinomycetes; order Micrococcales; family Micrococcaceae; genus Arthrobacter; species Arthrobacter polaris. The sequence goes on along the minus strand of NZ_CP071516.1, from coordinate 1,304,412 downwards.
GGAGAGTCACCGCAGACACAGATGGCACACCAATCCTCGACATCTCCGAAATATGGGCCGTGGGCGTTCGATCGGACAGCGAAATCTACGAAGAACTCAAAGCACGAGTCGCACGGATAGGAGATGACCCCAAACTTCAACCGCTAAAAGACGTCATCACCCAAATGGGCCGCCTTTACGAATCCGTTGAAGCTGCCACAGAACCCACCAGGAAGTCCTCCCTGCCGGACTGGCTTCAGACCGCCCTCCGCGACCAACTCAACCTGGCCCCGGAAGAAATCTCCAACCTGACCGAACAGCAAGGACAAGAGTTGTTAATGGAACACTGGTCCAACCAGCGCAAGGAATAGGCACTCAAGCCTCGCGAGCCAGACCAATTGATCGACAAGGAATTCCGGCACTAGGCGACCATGCCATGCCATGCCATGCCATGCCATGCCATGCCAAAACAAATGGTGCCGGTTTGGTTGCCCAGATATTGTCGTCCCGTCGCCAATGTTCGCAACCAAAACTCGACGAACCTACCATTACCCTGGCCCGAGCCCCGATGTAAAATGGCCACCATGGACAGCAACCTCCACGGGACCGGGCACCACTCACGTGGCCCACTCTGCCGCGAAGTTGAACCCGCATTTAGACGCCACCGCCAGCTCGCGACGAAGCACTCCCCTTTACTCCCCTTTTCAAACAAAACAACCACCCACCACGGCATGCCATCATCTCTGAAATCGCCCCAAAGTCCCTAAAACTCAATGTTTATGAGAGTCAGCGACACACCATAACACCTAGGTGGTGAGATTCTCTTGGCCGCCGGTTCGAGTCCGGCCCGGGGCACAAAGGGCCTCTGACCTGCGGTTATACCCCGCAGGTCGGAGCCATTTGGGGCCAACTCCCTTTACTCCCCAATTCGTCAAAATTTTCTTCAAATTCCACTCCCCTTTCAAAATGACTAGGTCCCCTTTTCGCTCCAAGACAGGCATTTGCGGCGTCATCCCAGACGATTGCCGGGCCGCTCAGGCGGTCGAAGTACGTATTCGGCTCCGCTGCCTCTGGCCGGTCGACGAGACGCGTCGTTGCCCTGAACCTCTGAGACTCTAGGGTGTTGCAGTTAGGGCACGCTCACCGGGCATTAAGTCGGGCGGGGTAAACGCGAATCTGACGCCCCTGGAAACACGTAGTTTGAGAGACTTCCGAAGTTGCCTGCACACGCTCCGGTGGTGGACCGGCTAACGGGGCTGCTGTGGGGCGCCAGCATCAAGCCGTAATGCAATGGCGTTCCGGCAAAACTTACTCATATTTTCGAGATCAAGCGGCTCGTGCCCGTGCCGACGAAATATCGAGGTTAGTCAGTGTCGGAAGAGTAGGTGCTTGTTGCCCGCCAACTCTCCTGCTCCCGAATCGCGTGTTGGATCCGAAGACTGATATCGCGCAGCTGACCCCGTTGGGCGGTCGTGAGAGGCTCTAAGACTAATTTCGTGACGGTCCGAGAATGCACGGGAGTGGCCCTTTCGACCATCGCAAGCCCGGCCTCGGTCAGNGAGGCCAAGGTCGACCGCCCATCCAAGGGGTCACGACAGCGCCACACCCAACCGCGACCCTCAATCCGCGATACTGCTCGAGAGAGCCTAGAAAGCGAGCTATTGGCATAGCCGGCCAGGACAGTCATCCCCAGCGTCTGGTTCGGCGCGTCAGCCAAGGCGAAGAGGATACCGTACTCGAAGTGTGTGAGGTCGAAATCACGAACCAAAGGCGCATCGAGTGCGGCGGGCAGCCATTCCAATACCGTCGCAAGAGCTGCCCACGACGTGAGGTTATCTCCCTTGAGGAGGTTTGGGACGCTGGAATCAGTCATGCATACAGGTTACCTCTTTACTTGACTGGGAAACCAATTTCAACTATATTTACTTGACTGAGCAAGCAATAACGAGAGGCAAAACGACCATGGACATGCAGCTGTCAACCAAACGCGCCTTTATAAGCGGATCAACGCAAGGGATTGGGTACGCGATCGCGAAAGCGCTCCTCCAAGAAGGGGCCGAGGTAGTAATCAACGGCCGCAATGCCAGCCGCCTACAGCAATCGGTGAAGACCCTTCAAGCCGAAGTACCTGGCGGAGTAGTTACCGGCATTGCGGCGGACTTCACAGACGCCTCAGCGGTGCAGAGCCTGCTCAGCACGCTCGGGGCCGTCGACATCCTTGTCAATAACGTCGGTCTCTTCGGGCTAAAGCCCTTCACTGAAATATCTGACGATGACTGGTCTCGTTATTTCGCGGTAAACGTGATGAGCGGAGTCCGGCTCTCCAGAGAGCTACTACCCGGGATGATCGATGCTGACTGGGGCCGGATCATTTTCGTAGGCAGCGAATCAGGCGTAAACGTACCCGCTGACATGACGCACTACGGCGTGACGAAAGCAGGGATGCTCGCCTTGAGCAACGGTCTCGCCAAACTCACCCGCGGTACCGGCGTGACGGTCAACACGATCCTCGGTGGCCCGACCTACTCCGACGGTGTTTCCGATACCATCCATAACATCGCTGAGGCGCAGCGAATGTCAGCGGATGAGATGAAAGCAATGATCATTGGTGGCAACCAAACATCTCTCCTTGAGCGCTTCATCGAGCCCGCCGAAATCGCGAACCTCGCCGTGTATCTCTCAAGTCCCCTTTCCTCCGCAACAAACGGAACTGCCGTGCGCGCTGACGGCGGAGTACTGACCGCAATGCTCTGACCGGCGCACTAGAGTCCCACCCTCTCAAGCTGTCACCCACACTCACCGGTCCGTATCCGGCTTGCAGCCCGGTAAAGGTTCGTAGCGGGGCAGGAATGCCTGGCAGACGACTTCAGAAATGGCACGGGGTCCGCTTGACCGTTTCCGCATGATTGAGTGGTTTCATGCCGACAAATATAGAAATCAAAGCACTGGTCGAGAATTTCACGTCACTGCTGCCCGTGGTGGCAGCAATGGCAGATTCAGCACCCGATCATATTGATCAGGACGACACCTTTNTCACGTGCCCAAACGGCCGGCTCAAGCTTCGAGCTCTCGGTGATGGCCATGGGGTGCTGATCTTTNATCGACGGGCGGACGACCTCGGCCCGAAGTCGTCGTTCTATGTCCACTCTGAAACCTCGGACCCGGACGGGCTGCGATCAGTCCTGGCACTCGCCTACGGTGCAGCTGGCCGAGTACGCAAACATCGGGTGGTGTTCCAAGTAGGCCCGGCACAGGTTCACCTTGACCGTGTGGACGGCTTGGGTGAATTCCTGGAACTGGAAGTCGCCGTTGGAGACATCTTCACTGCTGACACCGCAGAAGCAGAAGCCCACCGCCTCGTTGCTGCGTTTGGAATCGCGGACGAAGCACTCGTGAAGGGCGCCTACCTGGACCTCCTAGACACCGCACGCGCCTCACAAGTCCGGTAAAGGTTTCCGCTACAGACAAGCTCTGGGTGAGGTCCATTGACAAGGTGTTGCGTTGACCGCTTGAACCTGCCACACGATTTATGCCGTTTTCCGCGGCGACCCCATCTGTTCCGGCCAGCAGACCCGAACGTTAGGGGCGGGCAAGGAGTGCATAAAGATGCTCTCAACTTGCCCGCCCGCGTTGCTGGTGTTGCTCTGGCCGTCTCAAGCTGTCCGACGACCAGGTGTTACTGGTGTTGCGCTGGCCGTCTCAAGCTGTCCGACGACCAGGTACTGCGGCACTGCTGTGTCCGCCTCCTACTACTTGACGGTCCGGTACTGCTGGTGTTGCTCTGGCCGTCTCAAGCTGTCCGACGACCAGGTACTGCGGCACTGCTGTGTCCGCCTCCTACTACTTGACGGTCCGGTACTGCTGGTGTTGCTCTGGCCGTCTCAAGCTGTCCGACGACCAGGTGTTACGCTGGCCGTCTCAAGCTGTCCGACGACCAGGTACTGCGGCACTGCTGTGTCCGCCTCCTACTACTTGACGGTCCGGTACTGCTGGTGTTGCGCTGGCCGCCTCAAGCTGTCCGACGACCAGGTGTTACTGCAACGGTGCTTCCCCTAGACAATCAAATCCAACTACTACCAGCGGGGAACTTCCGTTCTCTTTATTCTTACGAGAAAAATATAGCCACTCTTTGAAATCTCGTCAAGTCGACTTTGGGCGGTCTGAGTTTGGCCGCCTTTCGAGGTCGGGCACGGGACCTACCTTGTGACGCGCAATGGTGCAGCGGCACGTCATCGAAGTCCTCTGCCTTAGCGGTTGGTGCTACCGCCTTCCTCGTGCCTCGTGTCTGGGCTGCTAGCGACTCAGGCCCTTTGCAGGTTCTTTGTCAGCCCGGTTGTCCCTCGCGTCTTGCGTGCCTTGGGTGTCTTTCCGGCGGCCTGGCCACAGCGCTGGGAGGGTTCCCTGGTCTTGGTCGGCACTCAATCGCGCTGCACACCCTCCTTGTCGGCCACGCCGTCGAGAGAGACAGCCAGCCATTCCCGGCGCTCGGCCGAGTCGTATTTGAGGCCAGCCTCATCCCGCCGCGCTTCGGGTCGGTCATTTTCTTCGGCCCAGACCCTCCGACGGCTCTGGTCTCCCTGACGGCTTCGGCCAACAATTGGGTTGCTTGCCTCGTTTCCTCCCATCCCGCAGAGCGTTCCGATTGCGGGCGGGGCTGAATTCTCCGCCCAGAGTAGGGTTGTGCCATGACATTTGCCAACGAGGGAAAACTGGGCGTCGCCNCCGGTAAAAGTGATGAACTGGTCGCTCATCTAACCAAGCGCAGTGACACCCTCAAACACATCGGTTGCCTGGCGTATGAGGTGGGCGTCAGCGACGACGACCTCGAGACGGTGTTTGTGGTCGAACTCTGGGAGAGCGTCGAAGCACATCAATCCTCTCTCGCCTTGCCGGAGGTCCAAGCAGCTATAGCGGCTGCACGTCCATTGCTGTCCGGCGTCTTTGGCGGACTTCACTTCAACGTTCTTGGATCACCACTTCGCGACTGAATCGAGATGACCCAACGTCAATCAAAGCGACGCGCAACCCGGTACTCCGCAGAGATCCCGTGGGCCGCTTCCCACACGGAAGAACGACATGAAAGGAAAACTCCGGGTCCGCCGAGGCGAAATACCGGAGTTTCCAATTCTTGGCCCAAGTAACATGAAACAGCGGTCATCAAGGGCTTGCGAACCAATAGTACCCCGAAAGGTGGCGCATGGCGACGACAAGGGCAACGACGCCTGGATCGAGGGCTGGCTCAGTGCCGGCCGTNTTTCCACCTACCTCCAAGCAGCTGGAGGTTCTCGCAAACGCGCCATTGATTTATACGAGTGGAATGCCAAGCTCAGCTCCGCTTTCCTTCATGATCTCAGCCACCTCGAAGTTGGTCTGCGGAACGCGTGCGGCCGGCAACTTGCCGCTGCTGTACTCCCCGGTGACTCACATTGGACCGACCCAGACACGCTGCTTGCCCTGTTCCCGGTCGTGATGCGACGAAACAAGCAGACCGGCCGACTCCATGACGTGAACAAGATCCCCAGGAACAACGTAGAACGTGCCCGAACAAGTGCCGCAACCACACCAGGTGCGCCCNCGCTGCCAGGAAAGACAATCGCTGAAATCATGTTCGGCTTCTGGACCTACCTCCTCGCAGACTCGCACGAAAAGACGATCTGGGTCCCCTACCTCCACAAAGCATTCCCGCTAGGAACCGATCGGAACCGGGTCAATGACTCACTCGCCTCACTTCGGNGATTTCGAAATCGGGTAGCCCACCACGAAAACATTCTCAACGGCTCCGAGAGTGAGCGCCGCAGAATCGTGTACCTAGTGCGGCTACTCTCGACCGAAGCACTGGAGCATCTCCAAACCAACAGCGATGTCGCCACCATTCTTCTGAAACGACCATAAGGGCGCCGTACCCACGAACGCCCCGCGCTGTCCCCTTGGACCGATGCCCTGCTGTGCACCGATTCCATGGAACCCCGCTGTGAACCGTCGGCTACCGGGACAACGACGCACAACAAACGAAAGCCAATTCCGACTCACACCGCCAGCTTCCCGATCTCGGTGTCGATCATCGACCATTGCTCAGGCAGCAGGCGTAAAATGGCCACCATGGACAGCACTCTCCACGCGATCGGGCACCCCACACGCGGCCCACTCTGCCGAGAAGTTGAACCCTTCCGGGGCAGAGCCACTGGCTCACTCAGAGGCACTCCCCTTTACTCCCCTTTTCAAACAAAGTGCAGCTGTCTACGGCAGGTCATCACCTATCAAATCGCCCAGAGTTCCCTAAAATCAATGTTTTGAGCCTCACGACACACGTCAACACTGAGGTGGTGAGTTTCTTTGGCCGCCGGTTCGAGTCCGGCCCGGGCAAACAAAAAGACTCTGACATACGGTTATACTGCGCAGGCAAGAAGAGCTGAGGGATCAAATCGCGCTTTGCTCACGAGTTTGAACGAAAAGTTAGTCACGTTTATAGCCTGCGGAGATCCAATTCCGCCTCCGGTTATCGTGATGTTTTCAACTGGCAGGCGGGAAACCTGACCTAGCGCGCACGCAATTAGCTAGGACGCCGCTGGCCGCTGTAGGGGACAGGGGAAAGACGCGGTATCTCACCCAGCCCCGATAGGCAGGGCCGGGTTAGCCGGTGTTAGCCGGCTCATTTGCCCATCCGCGGACGAACTCCGCCGGATCATGCCGCTGGCAGACGCTTCCACGATTGACAACGCGACCACACGAGGCAGCGAGCTGATCCGCCACCCACGGCTCGCGACCCAATCCATGTTAAGGACTAGTTGGCGTCACGACAGTCCAGAACTGCCACGAATGCCCTAGTGTTCAAGACAGAGTGTTTTCCCAGTCAATGACTTCGATGACGAAGCAGTACCTCAGAACACTAACAAAGGACACGCAATGCGCGCCAAATACGTAATTCCAGCACTGACCGCTGTCGCGGCACTCATGCTTACAGGCTGTGTCGACAACAGCGGCACGTCCNCTGGCAGCAGCGCGTCGGCCTCGACGGACAACATTGTGGTCACGAAANACGATGCGATCGCCGCCTCTCTCCCGGACAAAATAAAGACTGCCGGTGTCCTCAACGTGGGCATGGCAAACAACTACCCGCCCAACGAGTTCAAGGACGCCAACGGGAAGCCGGCCGGCTGGTCGGTCGACTTGACCAATGCGCTGGGTCAAGTCATGGGCCTGAAGGTCAACTTCGACATAGGCACCTTCGACAACATCCTTCCGTCCATAAAGGCTGGCAAGGACGACATGGGTATGTCCTCCTTCACCGACACCGTGGAGCGCGAAAAGCAGGCCGACTTTGTCAACTATTACATGGCCGGCATCCAGTGGGCCTCACCAGCGGGTAAGACCGTGGACCCCAACAACGCTTGCGGACTGAAGGTCGCCGTCCAGGCCACGACTTATGAAGACACGAACGAGGTTCCAGCCAAGTCCAAGGCCTGCACAGACGCCGGAAAACCCGCCATCACCATTTTCAAGTTTGACGCCCAGGACCAGGCAACCAATGCGTTGGTGATTGGTCAGGTTGACGCAATGAGCGCCGATTCACCCGTCACGCTCTATGCGATCTCCAAGACGAACGGCAAGCTCCAGACTGCTGGCGATGCCTTCGAAGTTGCGCCCTATGGAATGCCGGTGGCCAAGGGCAGCGCCTTTACACCAGTTCTCCAANAAGCACTTCAGGCCCTGATCGATGATGGTGTCTACGGCAAGATATTGACCAAATGGGGCGTGGAAAGTGGCGGAGTCAAGACTGCCGCCCTTAACGTGGCTGCCAAGGGCTAACCACTCATGTCCACTCCTAACCAAAGCCCCATGTCATCGGCTGAAACCGCACCGATCGACGACACCCAGAACGGCGAGGTAATCACAGCGATCNCCCTTCGCCACCCATGGCGCGTACTCATCGCTGTGGTCTTGGTGGCCATGTTGGCCGTATTCATCATTGATGCCGCACAACGCCAGGACTATGGCTGGCCCGACGTCGGGAAATACATATTCGACAAANGGATCAGCCAGGCGGCACTGGTTACCCTGCAGCTGACAGTCTATTCAATGGTCCTCGCCATTGCACTTGGCCTGTTGCTGGCCATTATGAGGCTCTCCNCCAACCCTGTGGTGAAGAGTGTGGCCTGGCTCTACATCTGGATTTTCCGCGGCACCNCCGTGTACGTCCAGCTTGTCTTCTGGGGAATCGTTGCTCTGATCTACCCCGTGCTCACCGTCGGCGTGCCCTTCATGACTCCCTGGATTTCATTTGACAACGTCATCTTCACCAACCTGTTCGTAACCGCCGTCATTGGGCTGGCACTCAATGAGGCGGCCTACATGTCCGAAATAGTCAGGGCTGGGCTCCTCTCTGTCGATGAAGGCCAGGAAGAGGCCTCGAGGGCCTTAGCGATGTCCTGGNGGCAGACCATGCGTTACATTGTTGTACCGCAAGCCATGCGTATCATCATTCCGCCCACAGGTAATGAGGTGATCTCAATGCTGAAGACCACCTCCCTTGTGACTGCCATCCCGTTGAGCATCGATCTTTACGGCGTGTCCCGCGGCATTTCGGCAGTGACATTCACTCCGGTACCGCTGCTGATCGTGGCCTGCATTTGGTATCTGCTGTTTACCTCAATCCTGATGGTCGGCCAACACTTCATCGAAAAACGGTTCTCACGTGGTTCCGGCCAACGCAGGACAGACAAGGTTTCCGGCCCCAAGGGCCAACAACAACGACACTGACCAACAACGGGATCATCACCGATATGGGGGCAAGGTATGAGCGAAATGCCTATGGTGCTCGCAGACCGCGTTTCCAAGAGCTTTGGACCGAACCGGGTACTCAGGAGTATCAGTCTGAAGGTTGATCCCGGCGAGGTGTTGTGCATTGTAGGACCCAGTGGATCCGGTAAGTCTACATTCCTGCGCTGTATCAACCACTTAGAACGAGTTGATGCTGGACGGCTCTCCGTTGAGGGCCAGTTGGTGGGATACCGGCAGAAGGGCGATAAACTCTATGAACTTCGGCCCAAGGAAGCCGCCTTCCAACGCCGTGAAATTGGCATGGTTTTCCAACGATTCAATCTCTTTCCTCATTTGACCGCGCTCGAAAACATCATCCAGGCACCAATGCGGGTCAAACGCATGTCAAAGTCCAAGGCCACCGCACGGGCTAAGGAACTCATGGAACGGGTTGGACTAGGCGATAAGACCGACTACTACCCGGCCCACCTCTCCGGTGGCCAACAGCAGCGGGTCGCCATTGCTCGTGCCCTTGCGATGGATCCCAAACTGATGCTCTTCGACGAGCCGACAAGCGCTCTGGATCCCGAACTGGTGGGCGAGGTCCTCGATGTCATGAAGGGACTCGCTAGCAGCGGTATGACCATGATTGTGGTAACCCATGAGATGGGGTTCGCGCGGGAAGTCGCAGATTCCCTGGTCTTCATGGACGACGGCGTGGTGGTGGAGTCGGGTGACNCCCGGAAGGTACTGACTAATCCGCAACACGATCGAACCAAGTTGTTCCTCTCGAAGGTCCTCTAACCCTTCTACAAATTCTCTGGACCTGGAGTATTCGAAGATCGGATACGCCGATGACCCTCGGGCACGGCTGCTGCTCTCGCCGAATCATTGAGCAACGGGGCGGCTCACGCGTGTGCTGCTGACCGAGGTCCACTTAGTGCTGGGCGATGACCACCGCGAAGTCTGAAAATGGTCTACTGATCGATCAACGCCTCCGGTGCGGCGTCGGCGATGATCTGGCGAGAATTGGCATCTGGTCGGGTTTCTTTGCAGGTCGTGACTGTCTTTGGGGTGGACTTGTTCGGTGGCGGACCGCAAACGGAATGGCTCAATGCGAACGGGTCAGCTTGATGGAGAAGTGTAACAAGAGAGGGTAAGAACCGTCTTCAGGACCAGTTAGGAACACGCAAGTATTCAAAGGGCAGTAACTGCCCTTTGAATGCAACCTGTGGTTAGGCCAGCTCGCCGTAGAGTCAGTTTCCGGCTTTTGAACCTGCTGGACCGAAGCTCCAGGCCGACTTCCTGAAGACGGGGATTTCCTCCAGCTACCCCAGGAATGATTCCCTCATGGATTCTTCAGGTAATTTTTCCTGAGACATTCTGGACATGTGGGAGAAGCTGAACTGGATCGATGTTCCTTTACCATTGAAGTAGAACAAAGACACCGCACCGGGCCGGGCACCGCCAGCAGCTGATAGGAACCCGTCGAATGCATGGACACTTCGGCTGTCATGCTCGACCAGCCAGGAACGGAAATTAGCGGCAGCCCACTGAGTCAATTCGCGCCGCTCAGTTTTGGACTTAACTTCGGGAAGTTCCTGCCCATAAACACGGGGCATCAGGACCTCGACGTTTCCTTGCCAGCACCGAGAATACTCAACGGCGACCACCGATGTCTCCGGACCTGCCATTGTATTTAGACACTCGCCCATTCTCTTTGGCGCCGGGTCAATGGCGTCATCAACAAAGAGTGGCATTGAGGTACGTGCCAGCCATCTCCTCGCAAATTCTCCGACGTCCATTCGCTACAGACGCGATGCGAAGTCGAACATCTCNCCCACGATCTCACGCCTGATTTGCGGGTTGGACGCCAGCTTGCATTCGACCAACGTCACCTCNCCCGACACATCGACCACGACGATGTCGGCAGGCCCGACCTCCAACTGAAACTCCAGACAAATCTTAGCCTCCGGGCTGACACCGGGAATAAGCTCATGATGCATAGCCAGCAACTCCTGCAATTCAGACTCCAGTGCGTGTCCGGCAACTTCTGGCTCCAGCCAGGGTCCACTGCCCTGATGAATAAGCATGCCCGTCATGACTGCTGCCTCCTCCATTCAGAGATTCATACACCAAAACGGGCGCTTACTCCCTATCAAGCAAACATCGCAACCTGAGGCCGATCAGTCAAGGGCTCCATCCAGTTCTGCCAACATTTTGCAGACCTCCCACCGGACTACACGGATCAAGTTACAGGCGTAAAATGATAGAGACCGACGTCGGCACACACTACATGACTGCGGATAGCAAATGAATTTGCGTCGCAGAATTCGAACCCGAGGCTAGAGAATGCCACCAGCGCAGGAGAAAACTCCCCTTTCCAAACAAAACTACCGCGATCTGCGACGTGTCATTACCTTGGAACGGGCCCAAAATCCGCCAAAACACAATATTTTGAAAGCCACCGACACACCCCGACACTCGATCGGTGAGTTTCTCTTGGCCGCCGGTTCGAGTCCGGCCCCGGGCACCAAAGCCCCTCTGCCCTGCGGTTATGTTCCGCAGGTGAGAGATTTTCGGGGAAAAACGCCTCCACTCCCTGTCACTCCCCAATTTAGCAAATTTTTCTTGCCCTGCAGCTCCCCTTTTCACTGAGCGGTCTCCGGGTTTGGTGGAGAGTAGATTAGATCCGTTCCGTCTCTTTTGGCAGAGGGCAGAATTGAGTAGTTGTTCCGCGCTATCTGCCAGACTCATTTGAGACCGTTTCTTGAACAAGAATAGAAGCTGAAGGCAGGAACGAAAGCTTCACCATCACTACCTCCAACCAGCAGGATCCGGGCAGCTCTGACCAGAAGAACCGACCAGTCAAGAACAAGGCTCGGCGGAGCAGTGGCCGCGTTCCAGCCGGTCCGCACACAAGTCTTAAACGACCGAGTTCAAGCACGCGATCGTCGAGGAATACGAAGCGGCACCAAACGGGTGCGGTGTTGCGCCGGTGCCGGCCCAACAACACGGCCGAGCAGGCCCAGATCGTCGCGCTTCCCAGTAAGCTGGCCACCGAGCGGGCTTGAGAAACATTCCATTTATGATGCCGTCCGCTTAGAGTCCATTTTCACTGTCGCGGCCGGACGCGTTTGTGGTCGGGAAAGAATCCGTGCTCGAGTCCCCAGAGGATGGCGTTGGAGCGGTCCGTTACGCCGATCCGGCGGTAGCAGCTACGGATAAACGTCTTGACGGTGTTGATAGATAACCGTGCCCTTTCGGCTATCTCGGCGTTACCTAGGCCTTGGGTGATGAGGGCAAGAACTTCAGCTTCCCGCTGGGTCAGGCCTTCCTCGCGGCCGGGCCAATCACCGAGGCTCGATTTCGACTGGCCACTTGGTCCTTTGAAAACCTGACTTTCGCCTCGGTGGATATCGTGAAGGGCACTAACAAGGCGGGCTGCGGGAAGGCCCTTGGACAGGTACCCGCTGGCGCCGTTAGCCAGTGCAGCCTGGACATGTGTTTCATCGAGGTCCCAAGAATAGACAACCACCTTTCCGGCCAGCGGATTGGTTGCCAGTTCGTGCACATCCGCACCGTCTCCCGGCGTCGCCGCGAACGTATCGTAGAGCGTGAGATCGACAGGTTGGTCCACATTACGATTGAGGTCGAGTTCAACGACCTCCACGGTATCCCCGTAGGACCGAAGCATCATCTCCAGGCCTCGAAGCACGATTTCATAGTCATCCACTAGGGCGACGCGAAGGTTTGCCATGCTCCCACCATACGGCAGGAGGGGCGAAAGAGTTCACCCCTTGGGGTGAAGACACTGACCCCTTCTGATAATTAGGCTTTGGGGATGAATTCAGCACAAACTCAGAACAGGAGCACGCCTGAGGACGACGATCTCGGCCATGCGACTGTTCGGGAGCTTATTGTTCAATTGACCCTAGCCGAGGATGAGCATCGGAAAACCGCCAACCCGGAANGGATCGCGGCACTGAACCGACGCGAGCAAGCAATCATAGTGGCGTTACAACGGAATCGACTCACGCCCACAGCTCCAGACAATCGACAACCACTCGGGCCATCAATTGCCTCCTCCGCTGAAAACCTAGTGGGCAAATAGTGCCAGCAAAGACCAAAAACGGGGAACTCTGAGTCAGGGTGAGCTTCCTCAAACCCGATCATCGGCTGACCTTCAGGCAACGGCCGCGAAGGTGGTAGTCCTGGATGCCGGCATCGAGATCCACGGATACATGGTAAGCCGCGAGGGTAACCACGTCCGCGTGGTGTGGGCTGTAGCGTCCGGTCGGCACCGCCAGCGCACGTTCTCGGCTAAGACGGTTTTCCTGCCAGCCCACGGCCACCGCTGGGATGGGTACCTCATCCCGTTCGATAAACTCGCTGCCATCCGGCCGGCAGCGCTCTGACGGCGGCGGACGTGTGCAGCGTGATGTTCTCGCAAACTCAGCGGTCCGGACTTCAGGAAACGGGACTTCAGGAGACGAGAATGCCCACCATTTATCGAAATACCAGCATTTCTCCCTTGTCCCGTGACTCCAAACCGGGAAATGCGTTGCAGGAGTCAGCCTCCCGAACTNTTTCACTAGGACCCTCGCCTGTTGGCATTCCCNTCTCGCCACACGCAACGAGGTCAGAGTCCGGCGCGGGCGCGGCTCAATTGGTGCTGCAGTTCATGGGTCTAGCCGATGCGCTCTCGCGCCGTTATAGCGCGCCCGGGTGTGAGGCCGAAGACTTGCAGCAGGTAGCCAGGCTTGGACTCGTAAAGGCTGCCAGAAGGTATAGCGAATCCGGAAATCATGGGTTCATGGCCTTTGCAGTGCCCACCATCACCGGGGAGCTCAAACGATATCTCAGGGATCATTCTTGGGTAGTGCGGCCGCCCAGGCCCATCCAAGAAGCCAGGCTCAAGATCAGGCAAGTGCGCCCCGAGCTGACGCAGCATCTAGGCAAGGCTCCCTCAACTGCCGATCTGAGTGTGGCAGCTGGTTTAACAGTGGCGGAAACCACGCTGGCCTTGATAGCGGAGATGGCCATGGTGGCCCAGCCGATTGAACATAATGACGCGCCAACGAGCTACGAGGACCGAGTCCATGCCATCCTTCTGGCGACGGAGGACCCCGGATATGAACGAGTTGAGCAANAGCTAACGCTTGAAGCGGCGCTCAGGGACACGAGCGAGGAAGACCGGCGGCTACTTCATTTGCGCTTCGTGCTTGAGTTCTCGCAGNGGCAGATTGGTCAGGAATTCGGTGTCAGTCAAATGCAAATTTCCCGACGCCTCCAACGGTTACTCGACCGCCTCGGGCGTCGGCTGACCGATCCCGCGGAAAAGTAGACGAAAACGCTGTAAATAGCTCGAGGTGGTCCTGTCTGCCATCCTCCGTAGAGGATGGCAGACAGGACCACCCTAATCTCAAGCCTTGCGCCCCACAACGGCGCCGTAGATGCCCAGGACCACCAGTGAACCTACAATGGCGACCAGCCAGGTTTGCAGGCTCCAGAAATTCTCAAGCCCGACGCCGAAGATCGCACCACCGATCCATCCNCCGATCAAGGCCCCCACCACTCCTAAGAGCATGGTGATCAGGATGCCGCCACTTTGGCGGCCGGGCAGGATAGCTTTNGCTATCGCACCAACAATGAGTCCCAGTATCAGGAACGCAATAAAACCCATGAAATAACTCCTTTAGTTCAACTTCTCAGATCGAGGGGCGTGCCCAATGTGGGTTTACCCGGGTGACGGCGCAACCGTTAGCGGTCAGTGACGTCCTTGGCAGCATCTTTGATGTGCTCACCAGCCTGCTTGACACCGGCCTTGGCCTGGTCCACTTTGCCGTCTTCTTCAAGGCCCCGATCATTCGTGGCTGCACCTAGATGCTCTTTACCCTTGCCCTTGAGCTCCTCGGCGTTATTTTCAAACTTGTCTGCGATACCCATGGTTGTCTCCTTCAGGGAACGAAAGCACGAGGGGCCGATTGGCCGCTGCTCTTCGATCCGTTTCTCGGGCTCCGCGGCAATGGCGCCGCGAGCCTCACCCATTACAATTCCCCAAGCGGGGAATCTAAACATTTTCGATGCCAGTTTCTTCAGCAAGGAGTACTTTTGATAGCGCAGAGCAGATGACGACCGCCCGGGTCGGCGTTTCCACGCCGTGATGGATTCCATTCGCTCCCGGCCAAAATCAATGGGTTCTTGATCGCGCGCTCTTGGTAGCCCGGACCTCATACCTAAAATTCTCAACATGGGCGACAAACTCCACGCGATTGGGCATCACACACATGAGCCACTTTGCCGAGAGTCCGGCCCGGGGCGCTAAAAGTGGCTCAGACCGGCGGTTATGTTCCGAAGGCCAGAGTCGGCTAAGGGCAAATAGTCCTCAACTCCCCTTTTCCAGTCAAGTGCAGCTCGGACCTACCTGCCTAGGGGTTCCAAGCTGCACTTGGCTCAGCACGGCGGCACAATGACCGGCTTTACCGGGGCATATCCAAGTTTCCCTAGAATGACTGGATGAAAAGCAGCGTGAGCTTCACCCGTGGGCTGCGTGCGTTGTTTCGCATTGAGACACAATTTTGTGGGACAGTGAGGTCATGGCCCCAGCTTCGCACCTCTCCCCGCAAAACACCTCCGGTGAACAGGGCCGCGGCCCCGGCAGCCATCCTCTGTACCGGCGGCACCAGCACTACTCGGCTTGGTCATGCACGTAGCCGACGCCGTCCACGAAATGCGAACACGGCTGGCCAACGCCACCGGTNTTTCTCCCACCATCGTCGCCTACNCCGGATATGGCAGCACCACGTGGGTGCGCGTGCTGGCCCGGGTGGTACTGATAACCAAGCCCACCGCCACCACCGGAAAGGTGCGCGGCTGGCGGGCCTTCACCAGCGTCCCCATCGGGGACAGCGAGGTGGAGGTGGAGATCGACGGCGTTGTCCATACGGTTCGCGCCGACTCCGGTGGTCTCGTAGATGTGGTTGTGAACGCTTCCTTGGAACCGGGCTGGCACACAGTCTCCCTTCGCAGCGAGGTAGCAGCTCCCGCGGNNGCACGCATCTTCATCGTGGCAACGGACACCACGTTCGGCATCGTCTCCGACATCGACGACACCGTCATGGTCACGGCCTTGCCCAGGCCGTTGCTGGCATTGTGGAACACCCTTGTCCTGAGCGAACGGGCACGGACGCCCACTCCGGGCATGGCCGTCCTGCTCGACAGGCTGATCGACCAACACCCCACAACACCTATTCTTTACCTCTCCACCGGACCGTGGAATGTAGCACCGGCCCTGGCGCGGTTTCTGGAACGGAATCTGTACCCCAAAGGCGTACTACTGCTTACCGACTGGGGACCTACCCGCCAGCGCTGGTTCCGCAGTGGCCAAGAGCATAAATCCAACAACCTACAGCGCTTGGCACAGGAATTCCCTGACATACGGTGGCTGCTCGTGGGTGACGATGGCCAGCACGATCCGGAGATCTACGCCGACTTCGCTCGCTCGCATGCCGCGCAGGTAGCAGCAATTGCCATCCGCGAACTTTCCACGGGCGAGGCTCTGCTAGCTGGCCGTCGCGCCCACGAGGACGGCCCAGCCTCGAGGCACGGCGGCGCAATTTGGGTCTCCGCACCCGACGGAGCCGGGCTCGCGAAGCAGCTCAAAGATCACGGCTTTCTCTAAACCTGGAGAGCAGCGCTCGCGCGGTCATACCGTTCGGCAATATGCCGTGTGCAGCAGGCATCCTGTGCGATGACTCGTTCGCACCAGAAACTGGCAAGATATGGGTATGACGGAACAAGAACTACCAGGAGCGAAGGACCCGCAGGCTGGCCGAGAGGGTGAACTCAGCGACGACCGTTTTATTGGGCGGACGGACCTAACCCGGTGGCGGGCACCGCTAGGGCGCTGGCTTGCCGGCGTCGTACGGTGGCTCAGCGCCAGACTGGGGCCGCACGCCGCACTGATCCTCACGCTCGCTGTTGGCGCCGCCATTGCTACAGCACTGACCTACCTTTCAGCAGAAGTTTATGACGCCGTCATCGAGACCGACGGCGTGGCGGCCCTGGACCATCCACTGCTGGAGGCGGCCAAGAGTGTCCGTTCGCCGTGGCTGGACATAGTCGCGACGGGCTATACCGACATCGCCGGGACCATCGGGATGCCGATCCTGGCTGCCACCATCATGGTGGTGCTCGCCATCAAGCGCCGGTCCTGGACACCCGTGATACTCATGCTCACGGCAACTGCGGGATCGCTGCTGATGACCGTAGCGNGGAAGCAACTCATTGGACGTGCCCGTCCGCCGCTGGTGGATGCCATCCCGCCCTATGAATATTCACCCTCATTTCCCAGTGGCCACACGTTGAACGCCACCGTGATCGCGGGTGTTGTGGCCTACCTCATCATCCTACGTTTGGACACCCTGAGGGCCCGAACCTTGACGGTTCTGGCTGCCGGCTTCTTTGCTTTCACCGTGGGGCTGAGCCGCATCTACCTGGGCCATCACTGGTTCACCGATGTTCTGGTGGCATGGACTCTAGGTGCCGTGTGGCTGGTCTTAGTGATCACCGCCCACCGACTGTACCTGACCGCCAATCGGCAGACCGCTGGAGCGGTACCCGCGTCGCCAACTCCGTAACTCCGCCGCCGAGGTCATTCCCGGCCCTCATCCCGGTCTAAGGTGAGGATTCCTTTCAGCATTAATTTCCCTAAAGACATGAGGACTCCATGGCAGAAATCCATCGTAGACAGAACAAATGGGCCGCTGTGATTATTAATCCAGTGAAGTCCNCCAACAAGCAATTCAGGGCCGCACTCACACAAGTGTGCACGGACGCTGGCTGGGATGAACCCTTGTGGCTCGAAACATCCGAGGAGGACCCCGGCCGTGGCCAGGCTAAGGAAGCGCTAGAGGCAGGAGTCGACGTCGTCATTGCCGCTGGTGGCGACGGCACCATCCGCTCTGTAGCCGAGGTGCTCGCCGGCACGGACACCGCCATGGGGCTGGTGCCTTTGGGAACGGGCAATCTGCTGGCCCGCAACCTGGGCATTGATATTGTCGACCCGGTGCGAGCAGCACGGAGCGTTTTGGAAGGAACCAAGACCAAGATCGACGTCATCAATGCCGTGGTTGACCATGCGGATCAAGAGCACATGTGCCTGGTGGCGGCCGGGCTTGATNACGACGCGGCCATCATGGCCGATACCGTAGATGAGCTTAAGGACCGTGTGGGCTGGCTAGCGTACGTTGAATCCGGCATCCGGAAGCTGCCGGGGAAACCCGTCACTGCCACGATCACTGTTGACGGGCGCCAAGAGACGCACCGCAAGGTCCGTGGTGTCATGGTGGGCAATTGTGGAAAGTTGATGGGCGGCATAGAAATCTTCCAAGACGCGGTGCCCACCGATGGCATCTTAGATATCTTAACGTTCTCACCCCGTGGAAAGTTTGGCTGGCTGGGAGTGGTCGCCGGAGTCTTCGGCAAAGGCAAGAGCCGCTCGGTGCGGAGTCTTTCGGGCAAGTCTGCACAGATCACGTTGGAGAGCCCACAGGAATTCCAAATCGACGGCGACCATATGGGTTCAGCATCCCACCTGCGGGTCACCGTCGACCCGCTGGCGCTCACCATCCAGATGGCGGCGTCCCCGGCAAACAAGGATTGAAGGAGAAACCAGTGAGCACCCCAAGTTCCTCGATGGGGAGCCCATAAACACGAAGACCCCTGTCTCCAGGAGGTCTTCGTTGCACTGTGCCCGAGGTGGGACTTGAACCGGATTATTGCCCTTGCAAACATTGGGAAGTAGCTAGTTTCTGCGGATCTCCGGCTCAGTACGACCCAGTCCAGCAGAAATAGTGTCGACACTGTCAACACCCTCTTCTTAGGGTTCGCTGTGGCGTCAAATTCCACCGGAACTCGACTTATCGGTCACCGCACAGCAGACACGGGGCATTTTGCCGCCGCCACTATTTAGTCTCATTGGGGTGACTCGTATGGACTTGCTCGAGATAGACCACGTGATCCTTAACGTAAAACCAGATGCGCGCGTCACCCTTGAGGGTTGGTTTGTGCTGCCATCGCTCATGGGTGGAACCATCTCGGGTCACAACACCCAGATCACCTCGTAGGCGGTAGTTGGCGGGTGTTGTGGATTGAGGCGTTCTGGTCAGAAAGTCCCAAGCATCAGCCAAGGAGTTCCTGGTCGTAGCTTTCAGATCGGTCCATCCACGCTTCGCCTGAACAGATGCGAATCGGAGCTCGTATTCGCTCCTCTTTGTTGGCCGCTCAACCTTNTCTGATTTTGCCATGCTCTACGGGCGCTCGACAGTTTCAGAGTCATCGAGCCATTCCACAGGCTCCTGGCCAAGACCCGCCGCGATTGCAGATGCAGTTTCACGCCACGACGTGAGTTCCGCAATGGCCAAGTGAGGCTGGTTCGTTGCGAAGGAGGCCCGAGCGGCAGTCAAAATATCGTTCGCGCAGGCTTCCTGGTCAGCTTGGGCCAGAGCAAGCATCCACGGGAAACGGTCACTCATGCGAGATGCCAGGCTTCCATCCGTGCTCGTCGACACGGCAACAAGCTGAGCGGCAAGTTCCAACAGCGAGGCGCGGGCCTGATCTGCACTCTCCGACATCAGCACCAGCGCCTCACCGTCACGGCGCGTGACCCGAACGGGGTGATCTACCGCAGCGGCAAACACATCGGCAGATGCACGACTCAGCTCAGATGACTGAAAAGTCGTTCGGGATGGGGTTAGTGCGCTCATGCACTAACTCTAACTCAGAACGTGTTCTGAACTCAAGAAACGCGAAGGCGCCATTGCTCTGACCAGGTGTCAACCAAATCTTGGTCGGACCTTCACTCACCGCTACTGCTGATGATTCCTCTCTCAGTTGCCGCTTGAATGAGGACTTCCACNCCGTCATCGCCAAGTTTGCTCCGCAGAATACCTATCAGTTTGTTCACTTGGTGAGCGACAACGTAGTGACTCGGTGCCGAGTTTCGTATTCGTTCTGCATAGTGCAATGCAAGAATTTCAGCGTGAGCAAACAGCGCACTTTCTGGAATGTCCCGCTGGACAGGTCGCAACCCAAGGCCGATGCCCCTATTGGCAAGAAGCGTAATCGCCTCTGGAATCTCGTCGCCGAGATATGGAACGATTTCCACCCAACAAATAAGGACCTCGCTGGCCAGAGTTCGTGGCACTCCGTTTATGCGCGCAGTTAGGTGGTCGCGAAGCCACGAGTTCCACAATTTAGCNCCNGACTTTGCATCCTTGCGGATGAAACGTACAACAGCCTGGGCAAATTTCGCTTCAAACTCACCATCACCCGCAAGCACGCTTTCGTCGAGCATCTTNTGCCGTGGCTCCGGGGCAATGCCGGCAAANGAGATGATTGAAGTGACTAGNGAGAAGAATTGATTCTGATGTGCACCGCCCTTCAATTGACTTAGCCGTTTCCACTGCCCGATCGTGCTGTCCAACATGCCAGCCTCGAGCATCTTGTCGTTGTATCGAGGGCCGTATAGGTAGGAGTTCCATACCAGTGCCGCCGTTTCATCGTGGCCAAACAGTGGGATCACTCGTTCGATCGCAAAGGCCGGGTCCGCACCAAATAANAAGAACAATTGGCTGGCCAGTGCAGGTTGCGTCGCGTGGAGTGCGTGCGGCGGCCCGTCAAGTAGCAGCTTCAGTGCTTCGTATTCTTCTGGGCTAAGGCCGGACCAGTTGTCACGGCTCTTTCGCCACCGCCGATCTACTTCGACCAACCAGTATTGGGCGAGATCGCCTGGCCAGCAATTGAGATAGAGTGCTGCGGACGAATTTGGGTCGAATTCAACATAGTGAGTGAATGACTGTCCATGAGCCGTCCAGAGATCGAGAGCAATGCGCCTCATGGCGACAATAACTGGAACTTCAACACTTTCGATTCGCTCGCGCGCCTGCTCCAACAGGAAGCGGCTGATCGACCGAGCCGATTCAATACTTGGTATCTGTGTCGCAACTCTGGCAACGATGGAATCTCCAATCCCATCCGCAGGAGCTTTTGCCCAGCCTTCGATGACTGATCCTCGAAGATCTTTTCCNTGGGCCCCAAGTTCCACCCGTCCATCAATGAATGCCCAGATATGTTCTCCAATTTCTGGACGCGACTCAACAACCTGATTCACCAGGGAAACAGCATCCCTCCATTCAGGTTCTCCGAAATTCCGTTCCGAGTAATCCTTGGAAAGCAGGTCGTCCATAGCCGCCGACACGTCGTCTTCAATAGATGCAATGAACGCTTCGGGTTCCATCGGCAGCTTTCCTCCCCACGCTCCGCTTGACGACCACATATCGAAGTCAGGGTTGTCCCGNGGNGCAAAGTCAGTATTGGCGGACTGGACCTCTTCTTTCGCTGCAACAGCTTCTGCCCACCCTGGAGCTACCTGGCTCAACCACACAAGTATGTTGTAAGTCGAGTAGGCAAAGTGCCGATCGAAATCTGGAAGGGCTTCGGGNAGGGCCGGCCCAGCCTGCACCGCTTTCAGCAGGCTGTCACGAACATCGCTAGTGGCNTGTTTTGCTGCCACTTTAAGGACTCCGTAGACCTCGTGTTTGAGGTCGTACTCATAGAGTGCCGCTCGCTCCAGCAACCACGAGATCTTNTCGTCGGGCGACCGGGAAGTGTCTAGTGCTACCAAGTGTAAGGCGAGTCGCCTGAAGAGCACTCGATCCAGTGACCACCATCGTTCAGGCAGGTCGGGCCGTGCAAGCCTATTCTTGGCGCCGTACTCCCGCAGACCATCGATAACCGCATCCACAGGGTCACGAAACTCGTCCTGCTCGTGTGGTTCGATGGCCGAACGCCTAGAGCTAAAAGGATCCCAGGTTCGTTGGCCATGGTAGGCCTCGAGCAGTTCATAGGCCCCATTAAGAGAGCCTTCCAGTAATGTTCCGAGCAGCGAATCGCCAGGAGCCGAGAACTCGACGGCTTTCAAGACGTGCCCGGTTAGACTTCCTTCGCCCGTAGTCCAGTGCACCTCTGCTTGAGGGATCAGTGTCAGTTCCTCGGCGCCTCCAAAGTTCCAACGGCGTTGAAGTACGAGATAAGGCCTGAGAACGGCCCGCAGTACCGTCGAGTCCTCAGGGCGCCCAACCGGTTTGTAAGGAAGAAGTGACTCCGAGGCAACCGGCGCGGAGTGACCATAGACCGAGGTTGCAAGCAGCACCTTCCATCGCCTGCCAGCGTCACCATCCGCTTTGAATAGTTCGCCGGCAGCCCAACAGGCGTCACGAAAGAGTTCGTTACCGAGCGACTGGCCCAATCGTTGCACTGTCTGCAACGCAGCACCATGAAGTTCAGGTACAGCTATGAAACTCTGGCAGAACCAGCTCCCAAGGACGTTAGCCGTGGCATTTCCGTCTTGTCCATTGAAGATCACTCTGAACTCGGGTAAGTCCTCTATCCACTGGAGCCATGCGACTTGCCGGGCCGATTCAGCGGCATTTACAGCCCGGACGAATTCTCGAGCACCGCTTGCCGTGTCCAACTGCCACACAAGATAGTCGTGGTCCACCGGAGTAAGCGACGGCCCACCCTTTAACTACTCGACGATCCGAGCGTGGTGGTCAGTCTGTCCCATGCGCGCGCGGAGATTCCACGCCTCCAGTGCTGCTACCAGTGCACTGTGATCATGGCTTTGNACGGGGTAGCCGATCGTTTGTATCCCGAGCCGAACCCATTTACTGAACTTTGCTTCATTCACCGTTGTGAAGGCATACCGCGGCGTTCCTGATGGGAGGCCAAGTGCGAGGTAGCGCATGATCGGATCATCATGGCTATACCCGACAAACAACACGGTAAACCCTTGAAACATAGGTAAGAGAAAGCGGGTCGCCCATGCATTCGTGAGGTATGCCCTCCCGAAGTCACGGTCGTCAAGAACAAGCTCTTGAGGTTCGCGAAGCACGGACCCGTGAAGGTGGACAATTCCCGTGAAGTCTCCGCCGAGTGGAAGTGCCGGTCCAACCCAAGTATCAGATACGGTGATGCCATCGGCAGTTGCCGCCGTCGATAGGTGGTCATCGAAATTCGTCGTTACGATCCTCAACTGCCCATGGGAAGAAGCGACTCGGACAAGTGCTGCGTGCGTTGCGTTGGGNGCTGAGTCGGCGCGGGTGACGATATCGCGCGCATGCCGGTGAGTGTCAAATCCCTCCGGCATTGATCCCAGAAAGAAGTCGATCGCAGCATCCTTGTCGAACGGCACTCGTGCCATTTCCGCCAATTGACTTGCTAGCTTGTCGAAGAGCGGCAGCCCGGACGGACGATCGACTGAAGCACCCGCGCCAACGAACAGCACCAGTCGCCCTGCAGCCTGCGCGTCAAGAACGGCTTGCGGCAAATTCACGCCACCGGTGATCCACACGTCGTTGTCCCCAAATTCCAGCAGCAAATGTTTCGCTGAGACCATTCAGCGCGTATCCAATATGGTTAGCACGGCCACCATACGATCTTATCGTTAGATGGTGCCGGGGCCGGTGCCGGTCGAAAAGTCGGCTCCTTAGACTGCTGCACCATGGCGTCTCGCCCCTCATTGCGAGGCATCCTGTATCTACAGCGAAGCCGCAAACGCGTCGCGCGCTCTGACGGCCTGGTGATCCGCGAGCTCGAGAGTTGCACTTGGTCCGTCGCCTTTGAGCTGAATCAACCGCAAGGCGGTTATCCGGAAAGACAGATATGCCATCCATACGGGCTGCANNGCAAGTTCCGTCGCGTGGGTGTACTGGGAGGCGACGACATAGAANAGGGCCAGGCCTTCGCCTTCGCCTTCGCCTTCNGCGGCCAGGATGTGCTGAATCGGGTCCATCCTCGGGATTGACACGCCTTCGGGAAGCTTGGCAGCGACAGCCTCCGCGAACTCCTCGATCTTCTTAGACTTCGCGACGAGAGTGGGAGTACCTTTCGTTTCCGGCCGATTGCCAAGGCGGGCGCCCTCATGCAGGAGCGCGAGCCATCGCGCCTCTCGCTGCCACTCGTCTTCAGGTTGAAGGAGTCACCGACACCGAGCGGCAGCCTCAGTAGCAGCGCGCGCCGTGACCCAGGCTGAAGGAGCCAACACCATATCGGTCTTCGCGAGCGAAACTGTTGACTCAGCATGCCGGAGGACCAGATTACTGAGCGACCATCCGTAGCGCAGTGCCTCCCACTTGGAAGTGGTTGCCCAATTCCCGCGCTCGGCAGCATATCGTCCTAGGCCGTGTTCGATTCGAGTCGCCAATCGCCGAAGCTCACGCGTGGGTTCCTGCAATGTAGTCATACAAGAAATCCTCTCAAAAGATGAAGCGACTACATCTCAGCTAGTCCCAAGCGGGCGTAAATGAGGATCAGGGCATGGCAGACGGTCGCTCGCATCAATTTCGACCATCTGTCGCCCACCGGTGTTGGGTCAGTTTCCGTCTACTGAGAAGGAGGACACCCCAAGTCATGTAGTATTCGCCCCCACGGACCATGAATAGGGTGAAGGGAAACTTCCCCAACGCATTAAGCAAGGGAGCCGCCAATAACAAACAGCTAAATTGGCGTCCATATAACAGGACACTGCATAAAAAGACCCGCCAGGGGAACAGCTTAGTCTCGACAAGCTCGACCAACGGGCCGGATAATAAGAATGACCCCTGTCGCCAGGGGTCATTCTTCGAACAAATGTGCCCGAGGTGGGACTTGAACCCGGGACTAGCACTTGCGAACACTGAAAATCGCGGAAACATGCAGAATCCGGACCCATTCAGACGCCGTCCGGGCCAGTCCGTCAGAAAATGTGTTGACACTGTCAACACGCCCCAATTCGGTAAATTCGGAGGTGTCGGGAGCAACGTCGAAGCACCTCAGAGTCGATCTGCCCACCGATCGCCCAGACTTTCGTCCGAACCGGCCACGTAGGGCAGCTCCTATCGGAAAGAAGACCACATATGGGGCCTTGTTTCCAGTCTTTCGCGATACAGCTCGCCGGTGTCAGTCACTTGATTTCAAGGGCCAAAGGTACCTGTCTCAGTTCAAAAATTGGTACTTGGGCAAGTATGAGAACCACGGAGAGCCACATAAGCGGCACACATGCGCGATGAGCCTCCGTGGTGCCGGGATCGACTCCGCAAGCATCGCTCTCTGGCTCGGGCGCGCAAATATCCAGACCACATAGATACATTTCCACGCCGATCCGAAACTCAAGCGCCGAACCATCGACCTACTACCCTCGCTCGACGACCGACCACCAACCTGTTACCGAGCATCTGATGCATTGATCGCGTTCATAACCATCCGGTAACGCGGCCAAAGATTATGTTGACCAGCTTGCCCAAAGTCGTCCGCCAGCACACGGCCCCAGACAACTGGTCAACATAATCACGAAGTGGACATACCGTCGCCAGATCATTACTGGAACGGAATCCGGTGGATTCAGACCGAAACTACGCTCAATTAGAGAAGAGCCAGTTATGACCTTGGTATCTATATGCCGAGGACCATCGGATCGAGAAAAGCACCGGAATCCACGAATGTATCTCCTGAACTTCTACTCGCAGCCGAGCTATAAAATGAAATGTGAGCCTAGAACGGCAGTTTGCTCTGCGGAATCCTAGCGGTAAGTTTCCACCAAGGACTGTTGATCAAGGACGTCCGGCACCTGGTGTTCATCGGTTTCCGGCGCGGTGTAAACCGGCTTGTCCAAGTCGTCCCATACTTTCGATACAGCGGAATAGTCTTCACGCCCGTATCCGGCTGCTGCCGCAATGTCGTAGGCCGTGTGCGAGCCCTGAATGGCGAACAACGGCACCCCGAGCTTCTGTGCGAGTTCTAGGGCCAGAATGGAGTCCTTGCGCGCTGCATCGAGAGGCATACCNCCATCAAAATTACGCTGTGCGATGCGCTCCGCATAGCGGTAAGTCAACGGTCGGTGCAGTCCCATACGCTCATCAGAGAGCAAATCCACTAACTTCGTGCAGCTGATTCCGGCTGCAGTTGCCATGGAGCCAGCTTCTGAAACGACCACCATGACCGCATGCGCCACGGCGTTGTTGATGACTTTNGCCGCTGCACCGGATCCGGTGGGACCAAAATGTATTTGTGCCTTAGCCATCGCATCGAGAACTGGCCTATTGGCCTCAATCACCTCAGCATCACCTCCCAGTAAGAGGGTCGCACTTCCGTTGGCCATTTGGCTGACGCCGGCCAGGAGAGATGCGTCGATGATGTTGATGCCGTGTGGAGCAAGAATCTTTCGCAATGGNCGTACATCGTCTGGATTCACGGTGCTGGTTTCGATAATGGTGCTTCCGGGCGCCAGAACCTGGGCCAACGCAGTGACTACAGAACTCGAAACGGCTGGATTCGGCAGCGAGAGAACTACTATGGAGCAGTCGGCAACGTCGGTGGACGTGGAGATTATTTGCGCCCGGAATTCTGCCTGTGCGGCTGCCAGCGCCTTTGCGTTTAGGTCGAAGACTTTAACATCGAAACGTGCGGCGATTCTTTGCGCCACGATATAGCCCATGTTTCCGAGGCCATAAATCGCGACATTCTTGATTTCACTCATACTGGATTCCTAAAAAGATGTGTCAGGTTCGTTGGTCAGATTGATCATGACGTTNTTGGTGGTGAGGTATTCCTCGATGGTTTCAAGTCCGCGTTCGCGGCCATATCCTGATTGCTTGACACCGCCAAACGGTGCTTGGGCCTGGCTCACGCGGTAGGTGTTGACCCACACGGTACCGGCTTCGATACGTTCGGCGACCCGGTGCGCCCGGCCAAGGTTTTGCGTCCATACACCCGAAGCCAGACCAAAATCACTATCATTGGCCATGGCGATCGCTTCCTCTTCCGTGTCGAAGGGAATGACGGAGAGGACTGGCCCGAAGACCTCGTGGCGCGCTATGTCAGAGTCGTTGGTTACGTCGCGGAAGACCACCGGTTCAACAAACAATCCATTGCCGAGTGTTGAGAGGTCCCGCCCTCCCTTGGTAGCGACGTTGGCGTTCCGTGATGCTTCCCTGACCATGGACGTGATCCGTTCATGCTGAGGCTTATTGGCGACAGGTCCCATCTGTACACCGACATCCATCGGGTTGCCAAGTCGAATTCCGTCCGCCAGTTCGGCTAGTTCGGAGACGACGCGTTCGTAGACACCGCGTTGGACCAGTAGACGGCTGCCGGCGATGCAGGACTGGCCGCCAGCACCAAAGATCCCTGCTGCAGCCCCTTGNACTGCGGCATTGATGTCTGCGTCGTCAAAGATAATATTGGGACTCTTTCCGCCAAGTTCTAGGGTGACGGGAACGAGTGTCGATGCGGCGGCACGCTGGATCGCCTGCCCGACCTGCACGCTTCCAGTGAAGCTGATTCGACCCACTCGACGATCCGTGGTCAATGCCTCCCCAACATGGGGCCCGCCAGTGACGACGTTGAAGACACCGTCCGGAAATCCGGCTTGGCGCATGTAGTCGGCAAACTTCAGTGTCGAGGCCGAAGCATGCTCACTGGGTTTAACCACAACTGCGTTTCCGGCTGCCAGTGCCGGCGCAAGCTTATTCGAGAGCAACTGCATGGGCGAGTTCCAAGCGGTGATCAGCACTGCTACTCCCACCGGGACGCGCCTGGTGTAATCGAAGAATCCCGGACGGTCCACGGGAATGACAGAACCGAAGATCTTGTCGGCCTGACCCGCGTAGAAACGGTACATCCGGGCTGCAAAGCGGGCCTGGTTGGTGGTTTCCGAAACGAGCTTGCCGTTGTCGGTAGACTCGAGTTCACCAAGCTCAGTGGCGTTGTCGTCCAGTATGTCGGCCAGCTTGTTCATCAGCCGGGAGCGCTCATATCCATTCGTCTGGTTCCACGCAGAGTCGAACGCCTCCTTGGCCGCTCCAATGGCTTCGGCGACATCTTGTGCCGTCGCATCAGGAATGGTTGCGAATACTTCCCCAGTGTAGGGGTTAGTGACTGGAAGGGTTTTCCCGTCAGAGCTTCCGGCTCGTCGGGACCCAATGGTCATCTGGAAGTCAATCAATTCGGATGTTCCTTTCTCTTTCAATATGGTGCTAAACACCCTTGCGCAGCTTCAATGACAGCGTCAGTACTATCCCGATGATGGAGCAGGCTGCCAACCCCATAAGCCCACCCTCGATGGATCCGGTGCGTTCCTTGATGATGCCGAAGGCTGTTGGGGCGACAAATCCGCCCAAATTGCCCACTGCGTTGATCAGCGCGATCCCAACCGCTAGAAGCTTGGGATCCAGTGAAACCGAAGTCATGGACCAGAAAACGGAGTTACAGGCCTTGTACCCCACTGCAGCCAGCGTCAAGGCGAAGAGTGCGAACCATGGGTTGGGNGTGACTGCCAAGAACATGCCGACACCCATGAGCGCCATGGCACCGACAACCAGCGCCTTTCGACCGCCACGATTATCAGTAAGTTTTGCCAGGAGGTACATGGCGATGACTGCGGCGATCCACGGGATCGAGGTGAGAAGCCCTATCTGGAATTCCGAGATTCCACTGATCTTGGCGAGAATGCCCGGAAGCCAAAACGTGACGGTGTATCCGGTCATCACGGAGACGAAGTAGATGCCACAGAGTTTCAGGATCTGAGGCTGAAACAGGAGCTTCCACTTGGAAACCCCGTTACTGTCCTCACGGCGAACCGCTTCGTCTGCGTCAACTGCCATTTGCAGGTTTGTCTTTTCCTCCGCGGAAAGCCATTTAGCTTCAGAAATGTGTGAAACGAGAAGGCTCAGGGCCACCAACCCAATAACAATCGACACGGCGCCTTCAATGAGGAACATCCACCTCCAGCCGGCAATATTGAACAGGCCGTGCATCTCCAAGAGAGCGCCGCTAATAGGACCAGTGACGATGTAAGCCAGTGCTGATGCGCTGAGGAAGATCGCGACGGCACGCCCNCGGTAGGCGTCAGGAAGCCACTTAGAGAAATAGAGAATGACGCCAGGGAAGAATCCCGCTTCCATCACGCCTAGAAGGAACCGCAGGATGTAAAATATCAGGTCATTGTGGGTGAAGGCCATGAGCATGGTGACAATCCCNCACGAGACCATGATCCGCGTCAGCCAAATGCGAGCTCCAAATTTNTGGAGCAGAACGTTACTGGGGACTTCAAAGAGCGCGTAACCAATGAANAATAGTCCGGCTCCGAAGCCAAAGGCAGAGGCGCCAATGCCCAAGTCCTTGCTGAAGGCCTGTTGGACGAAACCGATGTTGGTTCGATCTACTTGGTTGATCAGAAGCATGACTACCACGAGCGGGAGCATGCGGGCGTAAAACTTTTGACTGCAGATTTGACGTTGGCGTCGCTACCTAACGTGCCGGAGCGGCTGGGGTAGTCGTTTGACTCATAGTAGTTCCTTACAGTGGTCATGGCCTTTCGAGGCCAATAAAAACGTGGCGGTACTCACCTCTGATTTGATGTTAGTTGTGGCGCCCGATACCCGTCCAAGACATTATTTGCATATATCGTTACCATCTAGGGTATGAGTTACACGATCGATCAACTGCGCGCGTTCGTCGCCGTCGCCGAAGAATTGCATTTCGGGCGGGCGGCCGAACGACTCAATATTNCTCAGCCGCCGTTGAGCCGCCAGATCCAATCGCTGGAGCGGCATCTGCGCGTCCAACTTTTGACCGCAGCCGACGTTCCATCTCTCACGGATGCAGGCAAAGACTATCTGACCGACGTCGTCAGATCCCTTGAGCTCCTAGATGCGTCCGAAGAGAATGTTCGTCGCGCCAACGATGGGCTACGCGGTTCCGTTCATCTTGGGTTCACCTTGATTGTGGGTAACATTTTCGTTCCCCAGCTCTTGAAACTGGCCGCAGAGACGTTGCCAGAGGTGAAACTGGTACTTCATGAGATGAACACGGCAAGGCAACCATCAGCCCTGCAAGACGGAACTCTCGATTTGGGCATGTCCCGACCGGTCACCAGGGAGATGGATCTATATAGCCGGGCTCTGCCGTCAGACATAATGCTTGCTGCAGTACCCAAGGACTCCGTACTTTGCGCAAACTACACGCGGACCAGTGCATCCGGTCTGCCCATCCTACCCATCGCTGCGCTCGACGAGCAGAACTTCGTCATGTATGCCAAGAATGGGCCAGCTTACTTCTACGAACTTCTACACTCTATTTTCACACTCTGGAAAGTTACCCCGTTGGTGGTACAGGAAATCGTGGAGGTCTACACGATGCTGCAGCTGGTGGACTCAGGGATCGGCGTCGCCCTCATTCCCTCCTCTACANCTTCATTGGGCAGGGAAAACACCCAGCTTTTCCGCGTTCCTGAATTGGAGCCGCACACCATAGACTCCACGCTAATCTGGACGAAGGCCAACAGAAATCCTGCGCTGAATTCGGTACTGGAGCTTACAAAAGCCTGAAATTCTTCCCCAAATTTTGAGTCCGCTGCCACCCATTGCAGGCTCTTCCGAATTTAGAGTGTAGTCGGGTTGCCGTGTGAGATTTCCGGGGCCGGTAGTCGGTCCGGCATAGGTGAGGGCCTTGGGGAGAGAATCAGATTGTCTTAGATCTCGTTTTCTACAGCAATGCACTCTTGTTCAACGCTACCTTCCGTCAATGCCATGACCTGACTACTTTCTGCTGCCTGGTCGGCCTCGGGCTCGAGGTGACCGGGCAGTGCGTTCGCCCGGCCCGTGCCGCTCTTGCCTGCCGGGTTGTTGCTGCAGATGATTGGCGCCACCGGTGCGAGTGCCAAGGCGTCCCACGCGATACCGTGACCCGAGAACTTGGCCATGGGCCCTTCGGCTGGCGGCCCACCATGCTGCTGGTGCATATCGCCGCTACCAATGCCCCGAAGGTGTTCCAGCGGCGAGTCCCAGCCCGTGTGGTGACACGCAAGCCGAGGCCGCGACGTATGGTTGCAACACGGTGAAGGTTCTCCGGCAGGTGTGGGTGGTGGTGGGGCTGTGTGATCAGCTATCTGTAAACTGGGCCAATTTGGTGGCCATTTTAGGCCAAAAGATCGATAAGAATTAGGTCAGTTATACCCTCCAAATCTCTTGGCCGCCGGTTCGAGTCCGGCCCGGGGCACCAAAAGTGGCTCTGACGAAAATTGTCAAGCTGTGTGGAGTCACTATGCGCTTATTCTGGCTGGTTTTGTTTCGGGCAGGTTGATGCCGACATGGTCGGCCGGGGTTGGTGTGGTGGGTCGCTGGCGGAATCTTCCGGGGTTCTTGTCGTAGTAGTGCTGAAGCGCGTGGTCGCGTGTTTTCCAGACATCCTTCCAAGAGCCGTCGTGGACTTGTGAAGGCGAGAAGAGTGCGATGCCGGAGTGCTTATGTTTGGTGTTGTACCAAGGCACGTAGTCGTCGATGTAGGTTCGGGCGGTCTCGACGGTCTTGAAGATGCGCGGGTAGCCTGGTCGGTATTTCATGGTCCGAAACCCGGACTCACTGAATGGGTTGTCGTTGCTCACGTAGGGCCGGTTGTGGGATAGCTCCACTCCGTGGGCGGTGAGGGCCTCGCGGAGCAGATGGGACTTCATGGCCGGCCCGGAGTCCGCGTGCACCACTTGGGGTGCGCCGTACCGGGCGATGGCTATTTCGAACATCTCCACTGCCAGGTGGTCGGCTTCACGTTCTTCCACCCGCCACCCGACGATCTGGCGGGAGAAGATGTCCATCACAGAGTAGACCTTGAAGACTATTTTCCGCCACGGAGAGTAAACATCGGTGATGTCCCAGCTCCATACCTGGCATGGGCCGGTGGCCTTCACCACCGGTTTTCCCGCCGGACCNCGCTTATTCTCGCGTTTAGTGGGAATCGTGGGGCGCAGCAGCTGGTCCTCGATCTCCGCCGCGATGCGCCACCAGGTGCGTCGGGAAGCGAGCATGACCCCGGCATCCCACGCCGTGGCGAAGGAGTGATCCACGGAGACCTGCTGGGCCCATCCCAGCATGATGTACTCCACGATCCGGTCACGGTCCTCGGGGCTGATGCGGCACTCGTACGCCCGCTCCGCTTGGTGGAGGGGATCCGGACCCTCACGGGGTGCCTGGCGGTAATGCCACGTCGAGCGCGATACACCCGCCAGTTCAAGCGCCTGCCGCTGAGAACTCATGATTCTCTTCAGGGCCATGACGAGGACGTTCTCTGCGTCTATGAACCGTTCCGATCGTTCGTCGGTTGTATCGGGCCCTGGCACGCTCAACTCGTGCAAGAGCCCTATAGCTTTTCCCAAGGCTGAATTCGTACCTTCAAGCTCNCGNNCAATACGCTTCTTGAGCTTCTCAACTTCGGACTGGTGTTTGGCGATCTCCTTGGCACGCGCTTTNTCAAGCGCGGACCGTTCGCCAGATGTGCGGGCCATNACCCCATGATCCCTTGGAATCAGATTCCGGTCGAGGTCGCCCTCGAATACCAGCTTCCGCCACCGCCGCAACGTACCATCAGGCACCTGCCGGGCGGCAAGCCACGCAGTCTTTGTCCCGTGCGGCTGCAGATAGTACTCGTGCATGAACTCACGAATCTCCTCACGGGTATACCCCTGGATCCCAATTGTCATGGCTGTCTCCTTCAATCAATGATGAAAGAACCGAGTGGCTCACAACCAGCTTGACGTAGAGGGTGACCTGCAGTTATGCTCCGCAGGTCAGAGCCGTTTAAGGCCAAAACGACCCAAGTCACGTTTTACTCACGTTTTCAATGATGGAACATCTGCCATCGTCGCCTAACATCCACTCATATGGTTCGCAGAGTCGGCTGCCGTGGCACTGTATCTGGGCCCTGCTGCCCTTTATTACGGGGTCAGGAGACTTCCGGCGAGAACTTTGACCCCGTGCCATTGACGCAAAATTTGTTGCGTCGCTATTGCTTGTGGAGTCCTACCCGGTCTGCCCCTCGATGGCAGGGTGCCTGCAAAGTCGTTTAGCTGATATGTAGGCCGGCGAGTTGGAGTGCGCGGTGCGGGTAGTTGCGTGCTCCGCGAGTGGCTTTGGCGATGTTGGTCTCGCCTTCCAGCCGCAGAATTGTGATTGCGATGTTTCTCAGNGAGGCCATGATTCGTGGCGCGTTTCCACGTCGAATCTGCGATCCATCCTCCCGCCACGTTACGTCCCGGCGGCACTGGAGGCCGTTCTCTATGCCCCAGTGGCCTCGGATCAGGGAACCGATGAGTTCNCGGGTTCCGATGGGTCTGGATTTTCGGGTGATTTGGGCGGCCTGGGCGGCGTGTGGAAATTTGATGCCGGCATCGACGCTGACGCACTTGATGGTCCGCTCGATTTCGCGGCCATTGGCGCTCTCGCGGGTCTTGTGCCCTGCACATACCCGCTTCCACGGCAGAGCGCACAATTGCTTGTGAAGCTTGGGCTGGTTCCCCTTCACCGTCAAGACAAAGTGGGCTTCCCTGGAGTGCAGGTACTGGGCATGCTCACGCTGGGTATGTAGAGCATCTGCAGAGACAATCACGTCTTTCAGGTCCTNNTGCTCCTCCAGCAGCGGTTTGAAGTACGAGATCTCATTGTGTTTCTCGGACACGTTCTGCTGCACCAATCCGGACCCAGTGGCGTGGTCAATGCCCGCGAGTAGATGAACTCTGTTGCCGCCGCCATTCTTGGCGCTACGGACTTCCTTCCCATCGATCGCGATGGCTGTCACCGGTGTCATGCCCTGAACCCATGCACCGGCCAATTCATCCAACGCATCGGCGTCCAAGAGCTGGAGAACCCTGGCCAACGTGGTTGCGTGCGGGGCGCCGATATTGAGGGCGGCAAGCTGGTCCCGGGCCGTGTCAGCAGCCCATTCGACCATCTCCACCAACGAAGTCGCACCGGCCAACACGGAGCAAATCATGATCACTAAAAGGTGCGCGAAGCGGTGCCGNAACCCTCGCTTCTTCCTTGGATCCGTCAACCCACACAAGGCTGCGAGGACCTTACCCCGGTCAATCTCAACCCGCCCGGCAGGGCCGAATTCGTCAATGAACACAGCAAGATGGGAAGATGGCATGCGAGATAACACTCCTGTTAATACAGACGATTAGACACCATCTGGATTAACTGTGTTATCTCGCAGGACATAGGTGACAGTTCTGCCTCAACACATTGGTGACACAATGGCGGTTCTTGGTGGTGACACTTCTCGCCGTTGTTACCGGGGCTTGGCCGTCCGGTGGCGATGGCAAAGAATGATGGGTGAATAAGAATGAGCCTGTCGATCCCCGTGTCCGCCTCGCTATCGCCCAGTGGCCTGATGGTGCCCCACGTGGTGCTGTGACCACGTTCTGCGTTGAGCATGAGATCAGCCGCAAGACGTTCTATAAGATCAAGGCCAGGGCCCGTGATGAGGGCCAGGCTGCTGCCTTNGAGCCACGCTCTCGCCGGCCGAAGAACTCGCCCACGCAAGTTTCTGAGGACCGCAAGGACGAAGCGGTCAAGGTACGCGCCGCCCTGGAAAGCTCGGGGCTGGACCATGGCCCGATCAGCGTGCACGACAAAATGGTGGCCTTGGGGATGGATGCCCCGTCCGAGTCGTCGCTGGCACGGATCTTCCGGGANGAGGGTGTGGCCCGGGTGGAGCCGAAGAAGAAGCCCCGTGCCGCGCACCGCAGGTTTGTCTATCCTGCCCCGAATGCCTGCTGGCAATTGGACGCCACCGAGTATGTGCTCACCGGTGGGCGCAAGTGCGTGATCTTCCAGCTCCAGGATGATCATTCCCGTCTCGCGGTCGCCACCCACGTCGCCTCCGGGGAAACCAGCGAGGCGGCCCTGGCGGTCGTGAAGAAAGGCATCGCAGCCCGCGGGGTTCCACAAAGATTATTGACTGACAACGGGGTGGCGTTGAATCCCTCACGCCGCGGCTGGGAAGGCCAGCTGGTCAGCTACGTCTCCTCGCTAGGNGTCGAGGCGATCACCGGCAAACCCTACAAGCCGACCACGCANAGGAAAGAATGAGCGGTTTCATCAGACCTTGTTCCGGTGGCTGGACAAGCAGCCATTAGCCCACACCCACGCTGAGCTTCAGGCGCAGGTCGACCGATTTGACCAGATCTACAACACAGAGCGTCCGCACCAGGGGCTGCCCGGGCGCATCACCCCGCAACAGTCCTGGGACGCCACGGCCGTCGCCGAAGCACCCCGACCGAAACCCGTACCGAGTCTTCCCCAGCCACAGCTGCCACTGCCAGCAGCCCAGCCCTGGCATGCGCCCGACGCTGCAGCGACAGACTGCGCGGAAACGTCACAGCACAACGCCACGACCTCCTTGGAAACCCACCCCAACCCGGGATCCGACGGGATCCAGAAACTCGGTGGCACGGTGTCCCACCCGCCGATAGCGGCCACCAGACGCTGCGGGTCTACTCCAACGGTGTGGTTAAGATCGGCAAGACATTGTTCTCTGTGACCAAACGGATGGGTGGAAGAAACATCAATGCCGTCTGGGACCGTGACGGCATCGTATTCGCCAGCACAGAGGGCGAGATCATCGCCGAGTACCCTGGCCGCTCGAAGGCACCAAGTACGTCGGGTTGGGCAAGGCCCGTGCCCGCTTCCGCAGATAAAGCCAAGAAGGAAAAGCAGAAGGCAAAGCGTCACCGAAGTCCTGACATCTCAACTGTCACCAAAGTCCTGAGGCAGAACAGTTACCGATGTCCCGGGAGATCACACATCTGGATTAACTGGGGTTCTCGCCTTTAAAAGCCAGTGCACCGTTCGTCTCACATGTTAAGACGCTGAATTCTCACACAAGACTTTGCAGACACCCTGATGGAAACAAAGACTAAGATAGGCAGGATGAGGAATATTTGAGGCCTATCCAAGAGTGGGCTGTCCTGGTTAATTGGACCAGGACCAAAATGTTTCGAAAATCAATCGGCAACGAAATTTTGTAATTTTGCAATACCCTGTGGACTAGATAAGATACATCCAATCGCCTGATCCGTTCCAAGAGGAACTATGACGCAGTTTCAGACACAGTCTACGAAAAGCTCTAGTGGCTGGCGACTGCTCGTAGTTGCCGGATCTACAATGGTCATCGTCGGCTTCATCATCGGTTTTCAAACGGCGGGGAGTATGTGCGGGAGTATATTTAATCCGGTAAGCCGGCCCGCTGAAATATACGACACGCTAGTGGGTTCATACGGCGGAGCCGCGCAGGATTGCCGAAACAGTATTGCCTCGATGGTTGTACCTACTTGGGGCCTAATCTTCCTTGGAATCATTGTCCTACTCGCAGGCATCGTAGTCAGAGCCATAGGCCAATCTAGTCAGACGCCACTGGTCACTGTCCAAACTCCTCCGGAGCTCAACGATAACGCGCTTGTCCAGATTCTGAAGTCGGCCAATAACACCACATCTAAATTTTAGCCAACCAGCTGTTCTCACACTTTACGCGAATACAGGACAGAACCTAGACTGATCAGGGACCCATGAGCAAGCCAGCAAATCCGAATAAACCTGGCTAAACCCACTGGTTCGTGGACAAGGATCACTGCCAGCATTGCCGCCCTTTCCTCTGGCGCATTGTGTCCGATCTCTGCAACGCTGGCATTAATTTCAGCTAAAGCATTCTTATATTCACAAGTATTCTCGGACTCGCCGGCCTCGGAAGCATCGTAATTGGTATTTTAATTCTGGTCACAGGATGTAATGCAGGGTGTCTGCAAAGTCGTTTAGCGGCTCTTCGTAATTGGGCATGGTTGGTGGGTTTGATCCGATACGGGCGGTGGCCGCCGGCACCAGGGCGTCTGCAAAGTCGTTTAGCTGATATTTAGGCCGATGAGCTTGAGTGCGCGGTCCGGATAGTTGCGTGCTCCTCGGGTGGCTTTGGCGAGATTGGTTTCTCCTTCGAGACGAAGGACCGTGATCGCAATATTTCGTAGNGAGGCCATGACGCGCGGTGCGTTGCCCCGCCGCACCTGCGATCCATCCTCGCGCCACGTCACATCCCTTCTCCAATGGAGGCCGTTCTCAATTCCCCAGTGGCCGCGGATCAACGATCCTATGAGTTCGGGCTTTCCGTTCGCCGGCGTGAGGGAGGTAACGATGTAGACGGTCTCGGTCGACCATTTCCGTGTCCCGATGGGCCGGGACTTACGGGTGATCTGGGCGGCCTGTGCGGCGTGCGGGAATTTGATTCCGGCATCGACGCTGACGCATTTGACAGTCCGCTCGATCTCGCGGCCATTGGCGATCTCGCGGGTCTTGTTCCCGGCACGAATCTGCTTCCATGGCAGGGCGAGCAGTTGGTCATGAAGTTTGGGCTGGTTCGCTTTTACCGTGAGCACGTACTGGCCTCCGCGGGAGTGAAGGTAGTCAGCATGGGCGCGTTGGGTGTGTAGTGCATCGGCGGAGATGACAACATCTTTCAAGTCCTTGATGGCGTCCAGAAGGGGCTGGAAGTAGGTGATCTCGTTGTGCTTTTCGGACACGTTCTTCTGCACCAACACTGCACCGGTGGTGTGGTCAATCCCGGCCAGCAAATGAACACGGGCACCGCCGCCGTTCTTGGCCCCACGGACTTCCTTGCCATCAATGGCGATCGCCGCCACCTTTGTCGGCTCTCCGTGGTTCGTGGTGAAATCTGGTTTCGTGTCACTGAACGAAGGTGGCCCGTAGCCCTGTTGTGATGGATGTTCTGACGCATTCATCGATGACAGGACTACGAGCCTTGAACGAGCTTACTTTGCCGCACCCTGATGCTGCCACCACTATCTTCAACCTCAAGGACTACCGGGTTCTTGAAACACAAATCCTTGACTATGGCCGACGCAGCATTCATATTGAAAGCACCGTTGAATCTGGCTGTCCTGGATGCGGTGTCATTGGTGCCCGCCGACATTCGCGGCGATGGCAACGAGTCCGTGACATTCCNGTCGCGGGCCCGGTCGAGGTCCTCTGGCGCAAGCGCCGCTACTTNTGCGATGAGACATTATGCGAACGGAAGACGTTCTCCGAAGCCACCGTCGAGGTCCCTGCCAGGGCACGCTCCACGCGCCGGCTCCATGGCGCGCTCGTGGATGCGGTGGTCTCATCGGGACGGGCAGCGACAGAAACAGCCATCGCCCATGGTGTCTCGTGGTGGCTGGTGCAAAANGCGCTGACCATGGCGGCTACGAGGCTTCCCAACGTGGACCTCCTGCGGCCGCGGATGCTCGGCATCGATGAACACCGCTTCCGATCCGTCCGCTTCTTCAANAACACCGAGACCAATACGTGGCAACGGATCGAGCCCTGGATGACTACCATCGTTGACCTAGATACAGGACAGATCCTGGGTGTTGTTGACGGCCGAGACCACACCGGAGTCGGTGAGTGGCTGATCAAACGACCCTAGAGTGGCGCCTCGGCATTCAAGTCGTCGCCATCGACCCTCAGCAGCGTTCCGCAAAGCATTGCGGATGTGGCTACCCGCACCGCCGTTTCCGTTGATCATTTCCACCTCATCCAGCTAGCGAACCAGGCGCTGACCGAGGTCCGTCAACAACTTTCTCATCAGGTGCGTGGGCGTCGTGGCCGGGCAGTGGATCCGGCCTGGGCTCACCGAATGCTGCTCCTACGTGCCGCTGATTCTCTCTCGGAACAAGCAAAGGCCCGGTTGGAGAAAGTCTTCGCTACCGACGATCCAACCGGCAAACTCAAGACAGCCTGGGACGTGAAAGAACAAGTACGCACACTGCTGCGCACCGGCTCACTGGAAGACGCCGAACGAGCCAAGGAAGACCTCGAACGCCTCGTCAAGGAATCCAACCAACCAGAAACAACCCGGCTCTGGCGGACCATCTGCCGGTGGTGGACAGAGGTTGAAGTCCTCATCGTTACCGGCGCCACGACCGGGAAAGTAGAGGCCAACAACACCAGCATCAAACACATCAAGCGCACCGGCCGTGGCTTCGTAAATAGCGCCAACTACACAACTCGTATTATGCTCAGGAGCGCCGCCAGAACAGCGGTGAATCATCCATTGCAATAGTGGATTTCACCACGAAACGCGGAGAGCCCCTTTGTCATGCCCTGCGCCCAGGAACCAGCCAACCGGTCGAGCGTGTCGGCGTCAAGGAGCTGAAGGACTCGGGCCAAGGTCGTGGCATGTGGAGCGCCGATCCCGAGCTCCGCGAGCTGGTCCCGAGCCGTGTCGGCAGCCCATTCTGCCATCTCCACCAACGACGTCGCCCCGGCCAGTACAGAGCAGATCATGATGACCAGCAAGTGCGCGAAACGATGCCGCACTCCCCGCTTCTTCCGCGGATCCTTCAGCCCACTAAGGGCAGCAAAGACCTTGCCGGGNTCAATATCCACCGTCCCCAGCATCGCGAATTCGTCAATAAACGAGGCAAGATGAGACGATGGCATGCGAGAACTCCTGGCAACATGTGGGACTGAACAATCACATGCTTAATGGGAGTTCTCACTTTTAACAGCCAAGCCAGATTCGTCTCACATTTTAATACGCGGAATTCTCACAAAGGACTTTGCAGACGCCCTGGTAGAACGTGTAGGCCGATCCCAAGCAGATGCCGGCATCGAGCATCTTCTCATTGACCTGCAAGGGTGCCAGATCCACGAACGCCGTCGAGTTCAAAGCAGCGAGGTTCTCGGCCCACTCCACGGTACTGAGCTTGTTCAACGGTGTCACCGGTTCGCAGTATTCCGGCATGGCTAGTTTGCGGAAGTTCTTGGTGCGGAAAACCGAGCAAGCCCGCTGCCTGGCGGGTTGGAACATCCAGCCCGACGAGCTGCTCGTAGGCGCCATCAGCGCTCCTCGGACGTCGGATCGTCGTTGTTGTCCTCGGAGAGAGTCTCCAAGAGGGCGTGTAGTCTTCCTGTGACACCAAGGGCTGCTTTGGATCGTTTCAACGGTCCCTCGGTTAGCGAAGAACTCCCCTTAAGACTATCGGCAGCCCAGCCCGGAAGACTCAATCTTCCTGCTCTCGGCAGTCGGCAGCACTGCCGTGAACCACCAACCCAACCATGGACTACGGCAGGTCCATTCCAGCGCATTTACCTTGCGGCCGACAAGACTCTCAGCTTGCCCTGCACACGGATCCTTAGCGCGCGGGCCACGACAGGGGTGTTACTGGCAGACTTAGCCTATGAATCTGAACGAACGCATCACAGTCAAGCTCGACGCAGGTATTGACGCTGACGTGTTTGAGCG
The DNA here is from genome assembly GCF_021398215.1 of Arthrobacter polaris. Taxonomy (NCBI): domain Bacteria; kingdom Bacillati; phylum Actinomycetota; class Actinomycetes; order Micrococcales; family Micrococcaceae; genus Arthrobacter; species Arthrobacter polaris. The sequence goes on along the minus strand of NZ_CP071516.1, from coordinate 1,264,512 downwards.
GTGTGCCGTGGCCCTGATGGCGAACCACTACGATGACGTGGTTGGAATTGAAGGCGGCAGTGATGGAGGTCGCGACGGCGACATCATCGCTCCCATTGCTGACGATCCCGACTCTCGCGGGCGGATTTTGGTAACGACAGGCGACGCCCTCGACAATCTCAAGAGCAGCCATAGAACGTGGNAAAAATTCTGGGATGCGGGTGAGACGTTCCGGCTGGACCTGCTTGTGATGATTACGTCTAGGAGTCTTTCGGACACCAAACGCCGCAACATCGAGGCCTACTGTAGAACCAATAGCCTCCCGGTGCCGCGCATATATGCAAGGCAGTGGCTAGTTGAGTCTCTGCGCCGCGACCCGGATCTCCGCTTTGAACTGACTGGAGTCGAGGGTCGTCTTGAAGCACTGACAACGAAAGCCCCTGAGCCTTCGTCATCGTTCACCGCCCTGTTCGGGCGCGACGAGGAGCTGGATCACCTGCGCGCCGCGGTAACGCTGACGACCGATGTCTCGTTAGTAGGCGTTCCCGGAGTTGGCAAGAGCCGTCTGCTAGCGGAGCTCGAAGGTGGTGTCCACTTCATCGACCGCCTTGCCCGCGACCACCTTGCCGACGACCTGTTCGCCACAGATCCCACGACTGTAGTGCTAGACGATGCCCACCTTGACCAGGAGCTCCTTGAGCAGCTGGTACGCATTCGTAGCAAGGAACGGTTCAGCTTCACCATAGTCGCCGCAACGTGGCCAGGAACCGAGGCTCCTGTAGAGGCTCTACTTAACAAGCCGACGCGGGTCGAGGTGGACCGCCTAGCGCGAGCCGCACTAGATCAAATGATCCAAGCGCTCGGAGTCCTCGGCGTCCACGCCCGGTCACTGGTACTCGAACAGTCCGACGGCCGACCGGGCTGGGCGGCCATCCTCTCGTNNTTGGTCATCAACGGTGCAGGCGACGACCTCGCAACTGGTCAATCACTTCTTGACCAAGTGGCCGGCCTCGCTACCGCTATTGCAGGCAGCCCCGTACTCAATGACGCGTTGGCCTGCATCGCCGCACTCGGCGCAGCCTCACTTGAGGACATCGAGATTATTGCAAGCCATGCTGGTGTCCCGTACGCCGACTTGATCGCCTGGCTTGAGGTCACCGCTCAGGGCGGTCTCGTGGAGCGGACGAGCGACAAGTGGTCTGTGCTGGCTCCACTCCGCTCACTGATCGTCGCGTCTACCTTCTTCGGGGTGAGAAGGCGAAGGAGTTGGGCCTCGTTCGCTGCTAAGTTCCCCGATGACGAACGATTGGACCGCACAGTTCTCAATATCGCTAACGATGTGCCAGATACAGGCGTTCGGGCGCTGGCGAATTTGTGGTTCGACAAGATATCGATAATGGAGATCCACGAGATCCCACTTGCCTTGGTCGAGGGGTACAGTGGCATCGACGAGACTTCGGCTGACCGCGCTGCCGTCCTCGCCCGCGCCGTCCTTGACTCGCCTCGTGAGCCTCAGGCCTTATTCGGCGATGTCACCTATGACCCTACGGTANCCGCCGCAGAGAAAATCCTCCGCACCGCTTTCCGTCGTTCATGTTCTCGCGAGGCCACTCACGGGCTGCTCGACCTCGCAGTCAGCGACGAGCGGCCTCGTCACCAGCACCCCGACCACCCGATGCGGGTTATCCAGGACATGGCACATTACTTAGACCCTGATCTAGGGCCCGTTGATACCTTGCGCGACCGAATCTTGAAATATGCTCTCGAGTGGTTCGATGAAGATCCCAACGCAGCCCGGTGGGAAATGCTGGCAGAGGTCACGCATTATGTCTTCGACNCCCGTGTTGCGGGTAACTGGAGTGATCCAGGTAGCCACCTCACCGTCACCATGTCTCAGGGCGTGATGACGCCGGAGGCCATGGAATCATTGCTCGCACACTGGAACACGATCGATTCCAGAGTCCGGGGACATGCAGCTTCAAGCATCACCCATCGCGCAGTGGCAGAATTCTGCGAGATCTTTGATTCGTGGTCCGCGATTGCCGTAGGCAACACCAACCATGAGGGCGAGGCCTCGACCGAGCACAGAGTTGTCGGCGCGAGAGGAGCTGAGCTGGTGCTGAGCACCCTGGCGGTGCTGGCAAAACGCTTCACAGGGNTGCCTATTCGGGTCAACAAACGACTAGCCCTCGTTTCGATGTGGAACGGCGGGCCTACAACGCTGGCCGAGCTCCCGGTCGAAGACGATCATCTGGCCCTCTTCGTGGGAGCGCAAGAACCCGACGACGACATCGACGGTTGGATGGCCGACCGTCGAGAGCAGTTGACGTCCCTGGCCCGAGACCTGGATAAGCTAACTGCTGCCGAAGGTGTCACTGAATACCAAAGGCTTGTGCTCGAGGCATCAGTTCTCGATGGCAACAATGAGGGAACTGCGTTCGCGAGCACGCTCGCCGAGCATGTGGCCAACGCTGGCGCATGGCTGGAAGCCGCCATTAAGGCAATCGCCCGCNCCCTCGTTGCCCCGTTGATCACCAAGGCTCGCGCAGATGGTGCTGATATCGATGAATTGGTTATGTCGGCGATCGAGGTCCCCGAGCTACGGCCCGAGGCTCTGCGCGCAATCACGCACGAAGACTGCGAACTGGATGATCTAGCGCACACTGTAATCGACGGGCTAACCGACGATGACGTCCCGCTTATCGGCGACTTGTGGATCCATGAGTCAGTGACCCCAATCCTGCGTGAACTACTCATACACACACGCGCATCAGTACGTGCCCTAGCTGCCGTCGCCTTCGGAGAGGGAACACGGGGTCGTGGACCGGAGGTGCCGNAGGATCTCAGGCCCGTCTGGCGGACGGCGCTGGTCGGGGCAGCTCCCGACCAGCTGCCACAGCACTCAAGATGGCGCCTCGGCGAGATACTTAAGCACGTCTTGACCACTGATCCCGAGCTCTGCGCGGACTGGTTCATCGCAAACGCGCAAACGACTGGGTTTTCTTCGCGTGCGCGCCGACTGGTGAAGTCATTTCCTGATGTGTTGAGGAACCTCCCGCAGGATCAANAGCGGCGGATCGTCACGACGCTTGGTGCCGAGACGCTGATCCACAGTGGTTACGCAGGAGACGTACTTGGTACTGACACGAAGCTTGCCAGTGATTTGCTGGCGGAGGACGTTGTGGATGGAGAGGACCTTCTCAGAACGATGTCAGGCTATCGCGATCACACCGTCATAGCTCTCGCGCCGGCTCTCATGGCTGCACAAGTTTCTCCACAACGCATCGTCGCTGCCGCCCTTGGAAATAGCAGCTGGACCGGGGACGAGTCGGATGCGATTCTCAGTGATCTCGAGTTCTTCGCAAAGATGCGCGAGCAACAGCCCGAGCTTGACGAAGTCTGTGCCTTGGCATCTGAAGTACTAGGCAGACAACTCGAGGCCGCACATGCAAGGGAGAAGCAGGAGCGGCGTCTCGGCTGGTAGAAAACCTGCAGGCACGTGAGCGGTCGCAGCCTATTCTGTGCATCAACCTTTTAACCGTTCGCAGTTTGGTTCACGAAATAGATCCAATTTCGAGCCCGTCAGAATAGCAAATCAGGGGCCGCACGGAAGCTGTTACGCATTCGGATCACTGGCATTTATGGGTGTTGTCGCCTTGGAAACGTAACGATGAAGCAGTTCTCGGGCCACATCGGGAAGATTGAACACCCTAGGCGAATCGATCCCTTGAGCCGCGAAGTATATTGGCATGCTACGCCCAGCTCTCGACAACCCGTGACATGCCGTCGATCATGTCGATGAACCTGCAAACCGCCGTCAGTCAGCACTTTCAGCGCTACGCTGCAAGGCCTCGTCACGTTTTACTCACGTTTTGAACGAAAACCACCGGCAATCCATGGCATGCCAATGAGGCCCTGTTATTCCGCACTCCCCGGAAACTAGCTGTTTTGACTGTCAACAAAGACTGTTGGCATGAGAGTCCTGAGTTTCTCTTGGTCGCTGGTTCGATTCCAGTCCGGGGCACAAAAGGCCGCTGACCTGCGGTTATACTGTTTTCACCCAGTGCTCAGAAGTACCAAATCACGTTCTACTCACGTTTTGAACAAAAATTGATCACGGTTTTACCTACTGAGGTCCGATTAATCCGCCGGCTGCTGTCACGATATTCAATCGACCGGGCGGAAAACCCGCGGGAATCCGCGGGTTTTCCGCGTCTGCGCTGTTTCGGCGTGCGGCTCTTGAATATTGGCCCTCCGATCGCCACGGCAACCGCTTACGGCAAATTGGCTAAGTCTCGCGTCCGTGACGAGATGGAGACGGTTCTGCACCTGGGCTACCCAATCTTCGTCCAAACGCCGCAATGCTGTGATTCGAAGCCCTCTCCTTCGTAAACAGCAACGGTCACACCATTCGGAGCGAATCCGACGAAGTCATTCTCAATGACGTCGCCGCCGCCCGTGGTGCGCGACCAGTAGCAGTCCTTGGCTGATGGCTTGGTTTGATATGTGCCAGCCTCCATAGTTTGGCCGACGATCTTGGTGCCATCGCCAGTTTTGACTGCGGTGACTACCTCTTGGAGGACCCCAGCGTGTGGAGCATCCGGGCAAAGAGCCAAGGCCCCTTGAGCTTCGGCTTTCTTCCAGTCCATGCGGGCCACAACTTTGTCGGCATAGTCCGTCTCAAGCTTGACGCAGAGCTGGAGGACTCTGCCGAAGTCACTAGATGCTNNGACCCGCCCCGCCCCACCATGGGCCGCGACGACGTCTGCGATCGCTTGCTCACTTGGCAAAAGCGCGGGGTGATCGTATATACCAACACCATTGATTTCTACGGTGCAAGTATGACTTCCAGCGTAGTGCTTGCTTGCCCACACATCCTTGTACGAACGGTACACGTCTGAGGGCGTTGTGTAGTCATATTGGGCACCGCATGAATATTTGTATCGGGAGGCGAGCTGGGCAGCCAGGGCNTGCCGCCTCCGCTTCCTTTTGGCAGTTGACTGTGCCGCTTCGGCCGCAACCTTGAATTCTCCTTCGGTGAAATTAACGATGATCTCGATAGTTTCAGCGTCCGTAACTACNCCTGCAGCAGGATTCGATGAGACGGCCATGACTGTCTTGTCATGGGTCGTTTGAGCCCATTTCTTGCCGTCACTTCCGACGATGACCACAGAGAATCCTTGCTTACCAAGAATGGTTCGTGCATCTGCGTATGATTTCCCAGCCACGTCTGCGACTGGACGTTGCGTCGGCGACGGAGATGGATTTGTCGTGAGGGTTTCAGAGGCTGTAGGCCTCGCTTGCGGCGTCCCCACCGCAAGCGGTAAGCACGGCCACAATAGTGGCAGCTAGAACTGCAGAGATGTAGCGTTTCATTTCCCTCAACTTAATTGTTCATGTGATGAATTGTTGCTGTCCCCATAGTCTTGGGGCTGTGCGCGTTTCATAACATTACAATCAATAGCCATCGAATTCCGCCGGAAGAAGACGAGCCATCGCGACTACGTGTCACCTAAATTGTGACTGTTCTGAAGCTGGCGACCAAAGGGCGCCATGAGCGCCGGTTCTGCGATCACGTCAAAGGAGCATGTCCGGGGCATTTCGTGGCCTTTCTGCGGGTCGCGCTGAACTAGTCTTAGGCAGGCGATTGGCCCGGCTCCGCCATTTTCGACTGCATATTTCGCATACTCCGGAAGACCACAGATCTATTGCAGAGTCATTCGAGTAGCCCCAGCCGCAATTTGCGCGCGTTGAATTGACCAAAGGCTCGCATCGACAAGAGGACTGCTAATCTGAATGCATGGCAAATTACGGGCGCGTTATCGGTGGGCACTATTTAAACGCGACCGTGTCGCCTGGCATTGGGAGCCAGCTGGTCGTCCAGAATGGTCTCAAATGGAAGAAACTCGACGAAAATCAAGTCAGCGCATGGGAAGAGACTGCTGGTGAGTCGAAGAGCGGGACAGTTAGCGCGGTAAGCCAGGCAGTTACAGGCGCAGTACTCCCGCGCTTCATGAGCAAGGCTGCTTCAGCCGCGGTTGGCGCAACGCTTGATACGAAAATGCGGCCACCGCACACCGTTCGCGTCGACTGGGCCGATGGAAAGCAATCGCTCATCAAATTGCCGGACAAGCTCTTCACTCACCTCGAACTCATACTGAAGAGCCGACAAACCGCGCCGGTGGAACCTGCGCCAGTGAAAGACGCTGTGGTGCCACCAGTAGTCGCCNCCCTCAGCGTGTCAGAACAAGCATTCACACACCTGTCCGGCATTCTCAAAGATCGACTTCCCTCGCCGAAGGCGAGTACCAACGAGGTCACCGGATCGGTCCCTGCAGGCCAAACCTATGTAGCGGAGCAAATAACGAAGCTTGCGGGTCTCCGCGATGCGGGAATTCTCACTGAAGAAGAATTTTCAACGAAGAAGGCAGAACTGCTGGCCCGCCTCTGACTCACGCCACCTTCTCGGGTAACTCCATAGTTCCGAAAGGCAATAGCTGGAAAGTTTGTCACCAGCACTGACGGCGTCGCCGTGGCCCCTGCAAGCCGTGCTCGTCCTGAACATGACGCTGATGCACATAGTCGGTCTGGAATCTACAGGCGGTGGACGCGAATTCCCTCAGGGTCGCTGTACCATCATGGGTTGGGGCGTGCTTTCAGGGTGGCACCAATTTTCTCCACAGATGCGAACCAGGAGAGCAGGTCGTGGTCGACGGCGCCGATGACTGTCCTCATGTTGGCCAACTGGGCCGGGATGCTGCTGTTGATGAGAGGTTCCAAATGGGCCACACGGTTTCGCAGACGGTAGACGCCGTCGACCGCACGTTCTAGCTCATGGACCGGCCGCCGAAGATTCGGGAAGGCATGGTGCAGGGCTTCATCCCAGAGAAGTTGCTTGCCAAGGTCTTTGCGTCCTGGCAGGAGGAACCGCCAAGTCCCCATGGACAATGCAGCAAGAAGATCCGCGTGCAACGGATCGCGCTGCTCCTTAGGCCTGGCCCTGGTTGAATGACCGGCGCGATTCCTGGCTTCTGGTATGTCCCGGCCAACGACGCGCTCCAGCAGGATCGAGGGATCCAGAAGCCAATCGCTGGCATGCGGCTCCCCNGTGACCGGATTAATCTGTCCTGCGTTCCAAACGCATAGTTGCTCATCCAGGGCGTTGCGCAAGACGACCTCGAAAATGTGTAGCGCCTCGTACACGGCGCCGGAAAGTTCAACGTTCCACCGGTAGAGCCGCACAGCACCCTGCAGGCTTCCCGCAGCCTCCAGATATGGTGCCAACCTCGGTGGGCTCAGCCGCCTCAGAAGGATCGCCTCAACACTTATTTGTTCGCGCCTGTTCACAGTAGTAAACTGTAGTGGAAGACAGGGCAGGTTCCCTGTTATGGATTACTGAGGGTCCCGCGGCCAGGAGCTACGGGGCCCTCAGCTTTAACTCCGGTTACCCATGCCCCGGCGAGCTCGTCGCCCAATCGCTCCTTGGAAATCCCCGCAGGTTTCCTCGACCCATTAATTGTTCGCAATTGGGGCTGCTCTGATCGTCAAATCGGAAGCAAATTGTCACCAAATCATGACCGATAGCGCTCCGTTCCCCACCAAAACGGTCACCAACGAAAATTGTCAAGCTGTGTGGAGTCACTATGCGCTTATTCTGGCTGGTTTTGTTTCGGGCAGGTTGATGCCGACATGGTCGGCCGGGGTTGGTGTGGTGGGTCGCTGGCGGAATCTTCCGGGGTTCTTGTTGTAGTAGTGCTGAAGCGCGTGGTCGCGTGTTTTCCAGACATCCTTCCAAGAGCCGTCGTGGACTTGTGAAGGCGAGAAGAGTGCGATGCCGGAGTGCTTATGTTTGGTGTTGTACCAAGGCACGTAGTCGTCGATGTAGGTTCGGGCGGTCTCGACGGTCTTGAAGATGCGCGGGTAGCCTGGTCGGTATTTCATGGTCCGAAACCCGGACTCACTGAATGGGTTGTCGTTGCTCACGTAGGGCCGGTTGTGGGATAGCTCCACTCCGTGGGCGGTGAGGGCCTCGCGGAGCAGATGGGACTTCATGGCCGGCCCGGAGTCCGCGTGCACCACTTGGGGTGCGCCGTACCGGGCGATGGCTTCACGTTCTTCCACCCGCCACCCGACGATCTGGCGGGAGAAGATGTCCATCACAGAGTAGACCTTGAAGACTATTTTCCGCCACGGAGAGTAAACATCGGTGATGTCCCAGCTCCATACCTGGCATGGGCCGGTGGCCTTCACCACCGGTTTTCCCGCCGGACCNCGCTTATTCTCGCGTTTAGTGGGAATCGTGGGGCGCAGCAGCTGGTCCTCGATCTCCGCCGCGATGCGCCACCAGGTGCGTCGGGAAGCGAGCATGACCCCGGCATCCCACGCCGTGGCGAAGGAGTGATCCACGGAGACCTGCTGGGCCCATCCCAGCATGATGTACTCCACGATCCGGTCACGGTCCTCGGGGCTGATGCGGCACTCGTACGCCCGCTCCGCTTGGTGGAGGGGATCCGGACCCTCACGGGGTGCCTGGCGGTAATGCCACGTCGAGCGCGATACACCCGCCAGTTCAAGCGCCTGCCGCTGAGAACTCATGATTCTCTTCAGGGCCATGACGAGGACGTTCTCTGCGTCTATGAACCGTTCCGATCGTTCGTCGGGGTTGTATCGGGCCCTGGCACGCTCAACTCGTGCAAGAGCCCTATAGCTTTTCCCAAGGCTGAATTCGTACCTTCAAGCTCCGCAATACGCTTCTTGAGCTTCTCAACTTCGGACTGGTGTTTGGCGATCTCCTTGGCACGCGCTTTTTCAAGCGCGGACCGTTCGCCAGATGTGCGGGCCATNACCCCATGATCCCTTGGAATCAGATTCCGGTCGAGGTCGCCCTCGAATACCAGCTTCCGCCACCGCCGCAACGTACCATCAGGCACCTGCCGGGCGGCAAGCCACACAGTCTTTGTCCCGTGCGGCTGCAGATAGTACTCGTGCATGAACTCACGAATCTCCTCACGGGTATACCCCTGGATCCCAATTGTCATGGCTGTCTCCTTCAATCAATGATGAAAGAACCGAGTGGCTCACAACCAGCTTGACGTAGAGGGCAATAAGCATATACGCCGCCGATATTGGCCGCATGTCGAGCGGCACCGAAACCGAACCTTGAACAACACTAACCATTGGCACGCAACCGCCCATAGTCGACAACCGGTGACATACCGTCCACCGAGCCGATGAACCTGCAAACGGCCATCAGAGAGCACCTCCAGCGCTAAATTAACAGGGCACGTCACGTTTTACTCACGTTTTGAACGAAAACCAACACCATTCCATGACATAGCAACAGACCCTCATTGGCCCCTACTCCCCGGAAACTAGCGGTTCTTGGCGTCGGATGACCACTGTTGGCATGAGAGTCCTGAGATTCTCTTGGTCTAAGGTTCAATTCCCGCGGCATACACCGTAAATTGCGGCGCTGGCTCCTGTACTCATCTTTGGCATGCCCGCCGTTGCAGAGCTGTTATCACGTTGCTATGTGACTTGGCGGTTGAATTCTCAATCGTTCTCGATCCACGCTCGGGGAGTCTGCACTTCCCAAATTTATGGCTGTTTCTTCATGAAGGGTGCAGTTAGCGCCGGTGTGCTCCCCTGCTGCAACCCTGTCACCAGGACAACTATTGAGATTCATGGCCCCGACGCTCACCGCATGCAACAACCCTTCAGGCACGTCTCACGGTGGTGGACTCACCACACAGCGCTACTGGACATGTAGTTTTACCGTTATTGAACCATGGAGTAGTGAAGTCGCAACTAGCTGGGAGAACCCAATGACTGAGCAACTGGCACAGCACATACCATCAAAGCTGTCCCAACCAAGCCCTGACATCAACAGAATTTGCCAAGGCGTTCGGCCACCTCAAACCTGGATCCGCATCAATCTCTAGGGAAGGAAGACCGAACCATGGAACATGAATTTTTGAGCCCCAGCAGGCCCGCAGAGTTACTGCACTGCTCAGAATCGTGGCTTCGGGCTGGCGTGGCTAGCGGCGAGTTCCCTCACCCGAAGTGGGGTAAGGGCAAGATCGTCTTCACCAATGACCATCTGGAAGAAATAGCTAAAAGCCGAGAGGTANCTCCCCATCCCCATATTGCACCAAATCAGCGCTTGATCGGTTCGCGGGCGGATACCCGCGCCAGGTATTCGTAAGACCTAGGCAATCTCAGCCTCATTCACTCGCTGGCGGCTTTATCGTCCCCACATTCTCGCGGAGCGCTGCACGGACTCTGATTCGTCCAGAAGAGCCTGAGGCATCAGGTGCCCGTAGACCTCTTCGGTGGTCCGGGTGGAAGCGTGGCCGAGCCTAGGCGAGATCGTAAAGCGATACTCCGTCCTGGATCAGCCAGGACGCGTGAGTATGCCTCTTATGTGGAATTCCACATAACCGCCATTAGGCGGACGGCTGGTTATGTGCCCTGCGGGGTGTTGTGCCTGGTGGGGAGCCATTCGGGTCGTGTTTTAGGGCGCATAATCCAGCCGTTCGAGGTCCAGTCGGTGAGTCAGGCCCAGCTGGCAGCGGTTGCGGGGTGGGGAACCTTATTGGGTCTGGAGAGTGGACCGTCATCGGCGCAGAATCACCTTGTCTGTCAATTGGGCAGTCGAGTAGAAAAGGTGATTCTCATGGGAAAAGTAGATGTCAGCACTGCTGGTGACCTTATTGTGGCGATGCTTCGCGAGGCGGTGCGGTCTGAGGAGACGGTCCGTCACTACCGGGTCGTGTTGGAGCGGTTCACGGCTTTCCTGGCTGAACGGGGTCTGGATGTGGCCAGTGACGAGGTTTGTGTTGATTTTATCGCGAACCAGACCGGCGTCAGGCTGGGGTCTNTGCGGGAACAGGTCAAGGACAATGCGGTCAAAGCGGTCCGCCGACCGGTGGTGTTGATGGCTGACGCGCTGGCTGGCCGGGCGGTCGAAGTTGACCGGTTGGTGGTGCCGGCGAAGGACCATTGCCCGGCAGGGTTCCGTCCGCTCAGGGATGACTACCTCGCCTCGTGCCGCCGTCGCGAGAATGCGGAGGAGACAGTGATCGCCAAGGACAAGGCCGTCAGCCGGTTCCTGGCCTATCTGGATGAAGTTGGTGCTGGCGATCTGGCCTCCCTAGACGTCCGGGACTTGTCGGGCTTCTTTCTGCGCCAACGGCACTTGCGACGTAAGTCGATTGCGTTGCTGAAGTCATCTCTGGCCGATTTCCTGAGGTTCTTGGCCGGTGCCGGCCTAACTCCTGGGAGCTTGGCGGACCGGCTGCCTCCGCTGAAGTACATCCGGCACGAGTCCGAACCGTACCTGTGGAGTGCCGATGAGATCCGCAGCGTGCTGGGTGCGATCGATCGTCAGTCTGCCACTGGTAAACGTGATTACGCGATGATCCTGGCGACGGCCCGATTGGGCCTGCGGATCTCAGACCTGCGCCAACTCGGGCTGCGTGATCTGGACTGGCGGGCGAAGACGATCACGATGGTTCAGCACAAAACGGGCAGGCCGTTAAGTCTGCCGTTGCTGGATGACGTCGGCTGGGCGGTGATCGACTACGTCAGGTACGGGCGTCCGGAAACGGCCTGCCCGAAGGTGTTCGTCAAGCACTGCTACCCGTTCGATGCGTTCGGGTCTGCTTCATCGATCGCTTGCCGGCTCTCGCGGCACGCAGCCCGGGCCGGGATTGAGTTCCCGCCAGGCAAAGTCTGCGGAATGCACTCCCTCCGCGGAGCGTTGGCCGTTGCCATGATTGGCAACGGCACCCTGATACTGGTGGTCTCGGCCGTCTTAGGGCATGCTTCTTCCGACACTACTCAGGCCTACTATCTGCGCTTTGATGTGGAACGGCTGCGGTGTTGCGCGTTGGATGTTGAGGACATCATCGACCAGGCCGGGATCAATGGTGGTTGCCATGTCTGAGACCATGCTGGCAGGGCTGGTCGCCAGCCTGGTTGATTCCCGCCATGTCGGCGGATATAGCTTCAAGGTTCCAGAACGCGTTCTGCACCAGTTCGCGCAGCACTGCCAGCGGGAGGGCTACGCGGAGGGGCGNATCACCAAGGAAGCGGTCGACGGGTTCCTATACGGGAGCCACTTGCGCTCCTCGACGATCAGGCGAAACGAGGTGGTGTTACGCCACCTGGCAGACTACGCCCAAACCCTTGGCTGGGAGGCTTACACGCCAGCGGCGAGAACCAAGGTCCGGCTACGCCACGAGCCACCGTACGTTTTCACCGACGAGGAAGTTCGCCGCTTGTTCGCCGCGATCGACTCCCAGACCATGTCCTCCTACACGAACAAGGCCTTGGTTGACCCGGTACTTTTCAGGGTGTTGTACGGTGCCGGGCTGAGAATTTCCGAGGCCCTGAACCTGAGGCTACCGGACGTAGACACGCACGCCGGGACGTTGCAGATTCGCGACTCGAAGAACGGTGAGAGCAGGAAAATCCCGGTCACCGACCGGCTTGCCGCGACCCTGGCCGCCTACACGGCGGCTGCGCACCCAGCCCCGGAAAGCAGTGACTATGTGTTTTATAGTGTCGCTGCGGGCAGGCCAATCAACCAGGCGAGCATATATGTGCGGTTCCGTGAATACCTGGCCGATGCCGGCATTGCCCACTTCACCGGCGGTCCTCATCCCCACTCGCTGCGCCACGGCTTCGCCGTCGCCAACTTGCGTAGATGGGCCGCCCATGGCGCGGACCTATCAGTGATGCTTCCCTATCTGGCGTGCTACATGGGACACGCCGACCTGCGCGGGACCCAGTATTACCTGAGGTTGACCGCCGATGCCTANCCAGAAGTGATCGCCAAAGCCCAAATCCGTTTTGGCTACGTCATTCCAGCCCCGCCCGAGGAGGAATCATGAGCCCGAGGATCACGCTGCCACCGGATCTTGCCGGACGCTGGCTAACGAAATTCTTCACCGACTACCTGGCCGGAGAACGATCGGCTTCACCCAGGACCGTGGAATCCTACCGTGACGGGCTGAAACTGCTGCTCATCTGGTTCAGGGACTCGGAGCACATCCCGCCGGAGAAACTGCGTCTGGCCGACATCGACCGGCACCGGGTTCTGGACTTCCTCCACTGGTTGGAGACAGCACGGCACTGCTCGGCAGCTACCCGCAACCAGCGCCTGGCCGTGGTCAAGTCATTCTGCCGCTACACCGCCACCGAGCAGCCCGACAGGCTCGAGGAAGTCACCGGAATCCTCGCAATCAGGCAGAAGAAGGCGCCGGGCCGCGAGTTCGGGCACTTGAGCGGAGACGAAGTCAAAGCGCTGCTGACTGAACCCGGTACAGTCAGTGCACGCGCCCTCAGGGACACCGCACTGCTCGCGTTAGCCTACGACACGGCCGCCCGCGTTCAAGAGCTCTGCGACCTGAACGTTGCCGATATCCGCCTCTCCACCCCAATCACGGTAACGATCCACGGANAGGGATCCAAAACACGCTACGTGCCCGTCATGGAGCCAACCGCGCAGCTCATCACCAATTATCTTGACCACCGCAACCCACACCCTGGCCTCGGAACTGACGCGGACCCGCTGTTCCATGGACCAAACCACGCCAGGCTGACACGCTCCGGAATCGCCAAACTCCTGACCCGCCACGCGCGGGCCGTTCGGGCACAAAACCACGACTGGGCACCAGGCCTGAAAGTCACACCCCACACGCTTAGGCGAACCAGGGCAATGCACCTGATCCAAGCCGGCGTCAACCTGATCTACATCCGTGATCTCCTCGGCCACGCCGACGTCTCCACAACAGAGATCTACGCACGCGCCGACACCGAGGCCAAACGCCAAGCAATCGAGAACGCATACGAGCCACTCACCCCAGATTCCATGCCCGACTGGACCCAGGACACATCTCTGATTGGATGGCTCGATTCGTTAGCACGCTGATCTCCATCGGCTGGATTATGCGCCCTAAAACACGACCCGAATGGCTCCCCACCAGGTACAACACCCCGCAGTGCACATAACCCAGCCGTCCGCCTAATGCCTCAAGTCGTGGATGCGGGGAGTCTTNTTGAGTCCGGCCGACTGGGCAGCCAGCACGGTCGGAAGCCAGCACTTTTGCCAGTACACGCTGTGGGCAATTCTGCCGCCGGTTCCCGTGGTGAAAAGCAAGTCACTCCCGTGCCGGCTCGCAACCAAGGGAATGAGAATCTCTACAAGGTCCGGAGCCAAGGAGACAGTCCGCTTCCCTGCTCCAGTTTTCGTGGGTCCAACATAAAATCCATTGTTGCCATCTCGCTTCCACGCCTTGCTAATCCTCACGGTCGCCGGCTTGGACAGCAGGTCCACGTCGGCAACGGTCACGGCTGTGGCCNNTCCGAAACGCGTACCTGTCATGACAAGAAATTGAGTGAAGTCCTTGTAGCGCTCAGGCATGTGGAACAAGATTTGGCCAAACTCTGCGTGAGTCAAGAAGCGAGCGTCATCCTCAACACGATCGCCCGATGGAAGCTGGACACCACGGCAAGGATTATCTGAACGATATTTCAGTCGCACTGCCATTTCCATGGACGAGAAGATCAGAGAATGGTTGTTCTTAATCGTCTTGGCGGACTTCCCCTTTTGCATCGCGCGAATCCATTGCGTTATGTCACGGAAGTCCAGTTCATCAATGGGGATGGCACCGAGCTCCGGCTTGATGTGAAGATCCAACATGGTCTGGTACGTGCGCATGGTCCCGGAGGATGGACGAACCAGCAGATCGATGTGCTCCTGGATAACGGCCGCAACTGTGGGTACCTTCCGCTTGGCCCGCAGCAGGACTTCTTGGGCCAACTCAAAGGACTGGCCGTTGGTGTCAAGNAGCTTCTTGATAGTGACAGCTTTAGTCTCCGAGGAGAACGTCAGGCCCTGCTGAGCCCTTGTCACGGGATCGCGTCACATGACCGTATAGGTCTGTGATCCGTCCTGTTTNTTGCGTGTACGAATACTAGCCACGTAGATAATTCTACGTGGCTGTCAACACATTCTGAAGTTTGTCAACAGGTCAGAGACAAGTATGCCTCTGACCTGCTGTGATACCGTGCCCGAGGTGGGACTTGAACCCACACATCTTTCGATACTGCATTTTGAGTGCAGCGCGTCTGCCATTCCGCCACTCGGGCCTGAGTAAAAGTGTTCAAACAAACACCGTTACAAAGATCACGTCCCGGCTCTTCAATCACTTCCGAACCAGTGCGCGGAACTACTCTACATGGAGATAGGCTGTTTTGTGGAACCGAGGCCCCTTGGGGCTAAATATTTGCAAAATGTGGTGTAACTCACCTCTACTAAGGAGTTTTATGTCTGAACAAACGGATTCAACCCCAAATCCGCNNGCACGGCGCGTCATTGTTGCCGAGGATGAAACGTTAATCCGTTTGGACATCATGGAAATCCTCCGCGGAGAAGGCTACGACGTCGTCGGCGAAGCAGACAACGGTGAGAAAGCAGTTGAGCTCGCCAAAGAGCTCAAACCCGATCTCATCCTCATGGACGTCAAGATGCCCGTCATGGATGGCATCACAGCCGCTGAGATCATTGTCAAAGCCAGGATCGCTCCCGTGGTTCTCTTGACCGCCTTCAGTCAGAAGGAACTGGTGGAGCGTGCCCGCGATGCCGGCGCCATGGCTTACGTTGTTAAGCCCTTCACCNCCGCGGACCTCCTCCCGGCCCTTGAGATCGCACTCTCCCGCCACGAGGAAATCAAAGCCCTTGAAGAAGAAGTCTCCGATCTGCAAGAACAGTTCGCCACCCGCAAGCTTGTAGAGCGCGCTAAGAGCCTGCTGACCACCAAGATGGGCCTCACCGAGCCCGAAGCCTTCCGCTGGATCCAGAAGACCTCCATGGACCGCCGGTTAAGCATGCGCGAAGTAGCCGAGACCATCATCAACCAGGTTAACTAGTCCCAGACAAGGGTTTAGCCTGACGCGGCGCCCTATATAAGAAACCAAAACGGAGGCGGCACCCACCTATTGGTGGGTGCCGCCTCCGTGCATTAACCAACCGATGTTAGTCGGTAGGCCAGGGGCCGATCTTTTCGCGGTTGGTGCGAACGCCATCGGACTTGCCCAGGTCGGCGAGGTCGCCTACCTTGTGGACCTTGACCAAGTTGGTGGAGCCGGCCTGTCCGGGAGGGGAACCGGCAGAGATGACAACCAGGTCACCTTCTGCCACAACGCCCTTTTCCAACAAGGTTGCATCAACCTGCTCGGTCATTGCATCGGTGTGGGCCACCATGGGAACCAGCACAGGCTCAATGCCCCAAGCCAGGGCCAGCTGGTTGCGCACGCGCTCATCAGGNGTGAAGGCGAAGACCTGCTTGGCCGGGCGCAGGCGTGAAAGGCGGTACGCCGAGTCACCGGACTGAGTGAAGGTCGCAATGGACTTGGCATCAAGCTGGTTGGCGATCTGCACTGCCGCTGCGGTGATGACACCACCGCGCGTCTTCGGCTCAGAGCCGAGCCTCGGGATCAGCTTCATACCGGCTTCTTCTTCAGCTGCCTCGATGATCCTGGCCATGACCTTGACGGTCTCGATCGGGAACTTACCAACACTGGTCTCGCCGGAGAGCATGACTGCATCCGCGCCGTCGAGCACAGCGTTTGCACAGTCAGAAGCTTCTGCACGGGTGGGGCGCGGGCTTTCGATCATGGACTCGAGCACCTGCGTGGCCACGATGACGGGTTTGGCCCAGCGGCGTGCCATTTCAACACACTTCTTCTGCACCAGGGGNACATCTTCTAGNGGAAGCTCCACGCCAAGGTCGCCACGGGCCACCATGATCGCGTCGAACGCGTCAACAATGGCTTCAAGNTTCGCCACTGCCTGCGGCTTTTCAATCTTGGCAATCACCGGAACACGGCGGCCTTCTTCATCCATGATCTCGTGAACGCGTTGGATATCAGCTGCGTCACGCACGAAGGACAAAGCGACCAGATCCACGCCGCACTCCAGTGCCCAACGCAGGTCATCTTCATCTTTNTCGCTCAAGGCGGGGACATTGACAGCAACACCGGGTAAGTTGATGCCCTTGTTGTTGGAAACCTTGCCCGGAACGGTGACTTCGGTGACAACCTTGATGGCGTCAACAGCAGTTGCTCGCACGGAGACCTTGCCGTCGTCGATCAGCATGATGTCGCCAACCTTGACGTCTTCTGTGAGGGACTTCAACGTGGTGGAGCAGATATCTTTGGTGCCCGGAACGTCTTCGGTGGTGATGGTGAAAACATCGCCTACAGCGAGGTCGTAGCCCTCACCATTAGCAAAACGGCCCAAGCGGATCTTGGGGCCCTGCAGGTCAGCCATGATGGCAACCGGCTTGCCGAGGGCATCGGCTGCCTTGCGCACGTTGTTGTACGTGCTCTGGTGCACGGTGTAGTCACCGTGGCTCATGTTCATGCGGGCTACGTTGACGCCCGCCTCCAGTACCGCAAGCGTGTTTTCATAGCTGGCGATTGCCGGCCCGAAAGTCGCAACAATTTTNGCGCGTCTCAATGTACCTACCTTGTGTGTGTTTTTCAGCAGAAATCTTTAGTGACCTACAGACAGCCTATCGCTTTGGCGCTAAACACTGATAGCTGAATCACTGGGTGAGACAGGAGCAGGCAGGAACGTNCTCCCCATCAGATACTTATCCACCGCAGCAGCACATGCCCGGCCTTCAGCTATCGCCCACACAATCAGCGACTGTCCGCGCCCGGCATCCCCAGCGGCGAACACTCCCTCACGGCCCGTCATGTAATAGCCGTCACGTTGAACATTGTTGCGTGCATCTAGTGCCACAGGAAGTTGATGCACCAATCCGGCCGATTCGGCTCCCGTGAATCCCAGTGCCAANAAGACCAGGTCTGCGGCAATGACCCGTTCGGTCCCTTCCTTCGGTACCCTGCGGCCATGAACATACTCGGTTTCGGCGATTTTNAGCCCCGTCAGGACGCCGTTGCGGCCCAGAAATTCAACGGTGGAGGCCAGATAGGTTCGCTCGCCTCCCTCTTCATGGGCACTGGCCACTTCAAAGAGGTTAGGAAAGGTGGGCCACGGCTGAGCGTCGGTGCGCTCCGTGGATGGTTGCCCTCCGATGGCCAGCGTTGTCACCGACGCTGCCTGTTGGCGGTGCGCTGTGCCGAGGCAGTCCGCNCCTGTGTCACCGCCACCGAGGATGACCACGTGCTTACCGCGAGCATCGATCTTTCCTTCTGCTGCTGACATCGGCGCGTCCCCGGCCACCACTTTGTTTGCCTGCACTAGGTAGTCCATGGCGAAATGTACCCCGTTGTGCGCACGCCCGGGGATGGGCAGATCCCGGGGCACAGTAGCTCCAATACACACCACGACGGCGTCATAGCGCCTGCGCAGCTCATCCCACCCAAGATCCTTGCCCACCTCAACTCCGGTGCGAAAACGAGTTCCCTCGGCCACCATCTGTGCCACCCGGCGGTCCACGCTTTCCTTCTCCAACTTAAAGTCCGGGATGCCATAGCGCAGCAGCCCGCCGATCCGATCATCGCGCTCATAAACGGCAACGGTGTGTCCCGTTCGGGTGAGCTGCTGGGCGGCTGCTAGCCCTGCAGGACCTGAACCGACGACGGCGACTGTCTTACCGGTGAGCCGAGCCGGCGGTAGCGGGTGGACCCAATCCTGGTTGAATGCCTCATCAATGATGGAGACCTCCACCTGCTTGATAGTGACAGCCGGCTGGTTGATGCCCAACACGCACGCCGTTTCGCACGGTGCCGGACAAAGCCGCCCGGTGAACTCGGGAAAGTTATTGGTTGAGTGCAGACGCTCAATGGCTTCCTGGCCCTTGTCACGCCAGGTGAGGTCGTTCCATTCCGGAATGAGATTACCCAGGGGNCAGCCTTGATGGCAGAAGGGCACACCACAGTCCATGCAACGCCCCGCTTGGGACTTCAGTACGGCCTTGTCCTGGGCCTCGTACACTTCTTTCCAGTCCATGATGCGCACAGGTACGGGGCGCCGGGTCTGGGTGATGCGTTCGCGATTGTTCAAGAATCCGTGCGGATCAGCCACCGGTAACCTCNAAAATTTTCTGCCAGACGGTTGCCCCATCCGGGTCTTCGCCCAGCTCGGCTGCTGCCACGCGGGTTTGTAATACAGCTGCGTAGTCCCTTGGCAGCACTTTGGTCATACGGGCTACGGTGCCTGGGAAGTCAGCTAGCAAGGTTGCGGCTGTGTCTGAGCCCGTCTCTTCTTCATGTTGGCGTAAAAGTGCGTGGAGAACGTCAGTGTCAATATCATCCAGTGGCAAGAGCGAAAGCTCGCCGGACTCCAGCGCACCTTTATTCACGCTGCTGCGCAANAGGTCCAGGACATAGGCCGTGCCACCGGACATACCTGCACCGAAGTTGCGCCCGGTGGGTCCTAGAATCAAGGCCCGGCCTCCTGTCATGTATTCGCAGCCGTGGTCTCCTATGCCTTCCACAACCGCTGTGGCGCCAGAGTTGCGCACCAAGAACCGCTCCCCNACTAATCCGCTGAGGAACATGTCCCCGCTGGTGGCGCCGTAGCCGATCACATTTCCGGCGATGACGTTCTGCGCTGCGTTGAAGGTGTTGGCCCTGTCTGGGCGGACGGTGATGCGCCCACCGGAGAGGCCTTTGCCAACGTAGTCATTGGCGTCACCAAGCAGGCGCAAGGTGATGCCAGCGGGCAAGAACGCACCGAGCGACTGCCCGGCTTGCCCGGTCAGTGTGACGTCGATGGTGTCAGGGCCCAGCACATCCACCCCAAACGTCTTGGTCACGTGGTAGCCAAGCATGGTGCCCACGGACCTGTCGGTGTTGACCACGGGGACACTGATTTTCACCGGCACCCTGTCACGGAGCGATTCAGCCGCCATGGTGATCAGCTGTTGGTCAAAGTGTTTTTCCAGCTCGTGGTTCTGGTTGCTCAGGTGGCGCACGGGNGCGTTTGCTGGCACACCAGCGTCGGAGAGAATGGGNGTCAGGTCAAGCCCATCAGCCTTCCAATGGTTCATGGCACTTTGCAGATCCAGGACCTCCGAGCGCCCAATGGCCTCCTCGATGCTGCGGAAGCCCAGTTCTGCCAGAATTTCGCGGACCTCCTCGGCCAAGAATTCGAAGAAGTTCACCACAAATTCGGGTTTGCCACTGAAACGTTGGCGCAGCTCAGGATTTTGTGTGGCGACTCCCACGGGGCAGGTGTCCAGGTGGCAGACACGCATCATGACACACCCGGAGACCACCAGCGGGGCCGTGGCGAAGCCGTATTCCTCAGCGCCTAGCAGAGCGGCGATGATAACGTCTCGGCCGGTTTTCAGCTGCCCGTCAACCTGCACCACCACCCGCTCGCGCAGCCCGTTCAGGCGCAACGTCTGTTGGGTTTCGGCAAGCCCTAGCTCCCACGGCATGCCTGCATGCTTGAGCGAGTTCAGCGGGCTGGCCCCGGTGCCGCCGTCGTGCCCTGACACCAGTACGACGTCGGCCTTGGCCTTGGTCACTCCGGCCGCCACGGTGCCGATCCCCATTTCCGAGACCAGCTTGACGTGGACACGGGCGGTGGGGTTGGCGCGTTTGCAGTCATAGATCAGCTGGGCCAGGTCTTCGATGGAATAGATATCGTGGTGCGGAGGCGGAGAAATCAGGCCCACGCCCGGGGTGGAATGCCGGGTTTCAGCGATCCACGGGTAGACCTTCTTGGCCAGTAGCTGTCCGCCCTCCCCNGGCTTGGCACCCTGGGCCATCTTGATTTGGATGTCTTGTGCGTGGGTCAGATACAAGCTGGTGACTCCGAAGCGTCCGGAGGCAACCTGCTTGATGGCGCTGCACCGTTCCGGGTCCAGGAGGCGCTCAACGTCTTCGCCGCCCTCGCCCGTGTTGGATTTGGCACCTAAGCGATTCATGGCGATAGCCAGTGTTTGGTGGGCCTCTTGGGAGATGGACCCGTAGCTCATGGCGCCGGTGGAGAAACGCTTGACGATGCTGCGCACGGGCTCCACTTCATCAAGCGGCACGGACGGGCGGTCTTTGAAGGTCAGCAGGCCGCGGAAGGTCATGAGCTTGTTGGCTTGATCGTCAATGCCGTTGGTGTACTTCTTGAAGATGTCATAACGGCGTTCACGGGTGGCGTGTTGCAGGCGAAAGACGGTGTCCGGGTTGAACAGATGCGGCTCACCGTCACGGCGCCACTGGTATTCTCCGCCGCCCAGGAGTGGGCGGTGCGGGACATCCACGCCGTCCACAGGGTAGGCCAGGGTGTGCCGTGCATGCACTTCGGCTGCGATGACGTCCAAGCCAACACCGCCAAGCTGGGACACCGTGCCGGTGAAGTACTCATTGATGATTTTNTGAGACAGTCCCAGGGCTTCAAAGGTCTGCGCGCCGCAGTATGAAGCCACTGTGGAGATCCCCATCTTGGACATGATCTTTAAAACGCCTTTGCCCAGGGCTTTGATCAGGTGCCGGACGCCTTCTTCGGCGCTGACTCCCACAACGTCGCCGTTGCGGATCAGTTCCTCCACACTCTCCATGGCCAGATAAGGGTTGATGGCCGCGGCGCCGTAACCTACCAGGACTGCTACATGATGGACTTCGCGGACGTCACCAGCTTCCACCACAAGGGAGACCTTGGTGCGGTTTGCGCTGCGCAGCAGGTGGTGGTGGACGGCACCTAGTAGCAGAAGCGACGGGATGGGCGCCCATGCAGCTGAGGAATCCCTGTCTGAAAGCACCACGTATTGGACGCCGCGGTTGATGGCACTGGAGACCTGTTCACAGATTTCGGTGAGCCGGGCGGCTAAGGCAGCCTCNCCGCCGTCGACCTTGTACAGGCCACGCACTTTCATGGCCAGATGCTCCCCGCCTGAACCGTCCCCTGGNAGCGGACTTTCCATGTTGGCGATCTTGGCCAGGTCATCGTTGTCGATCACAGGGAAGGTCAAAGCCAGCTGTGGGGCCTGGACCTTGTTGCGCGAGAGCAGGTTTCCCTGAGGGCCGACGGTGGTGTTCAGCGAGGTGACAAGCTCTTCCCTGATGGCATCCAGCGGTGGGTTAGTGACTTGGGCGAATTGCTGCACAAAGTAATCGAACAGCAGCCGTGGACGCTTGGACAGTACGGCAACAGGNGTGTCGGTGCCCATCGCCCCGAGTGGCTCGGCGCCAGCTTTAGCCATGGGTCCCAGCAGGATCCGCAGCTCCTCTGTGGTGTAGCCGAACGTGCGCTGGCGGTGAAGCACTGAGGCTGTGGTGTGGACAACGTGTTCGCGTTCGGGCAGGTCCGCGAGCCGGATGGTGTTTTCCTTCGCCCACTGCGCGTAGGGGCGCGCAGCAGCTGCTGTTGCTTTAACAGCAGCGTCACTGATAAGTTCACCCTTCTCGGTGTCAAGCACAAACATGGTGCCAGGGGCAACCCGGCCCTTCTGGATGATGCTAACGGGGTCCAGATCAAGCACACCCACCTCGGAGGCGAGGACCACAAGGCCGTCGTCGGTGACCCAGAAGCGGGCAGGGCGCAAACCATTACGGTCAAGAGTGGCCCCTACAAGGGTGCCGTCGGTGAAGGACACGGCGGCAGGACCGTCCCACGGTTCCATCATCAGAGAGTTGTATTCGTAAAACGCCTTGCGGTCAGCGTCCATAGTGGCGTGGTTTTCCCACGCCTCAGGGATCATCATCATGACTGCTTCGGTGATGGGACGTCCTGAGAGCCACAGCAGCTCTGCAACCTCATCGAAGGACGCCGAATCGGAAGCGCCGGGNGTGCAGATGGGGAATAGCTCCTCCGGAGAGTCTCCTAACAGAGAATGGGCCATGGTTGACTGGCGTGCGCGCATCCAGTTCCGGTTGCCCTTCACCGTATTGATTTCACCATTGTGAGCAATGGTGCGAAACGGCTGGGCCAGGGGCCACGAGGGGAACGTGTTCGTTGAGAAGCGTGAGTGCACCACGGCCAGTTTTGTGGCAAAGCGGGGATCGCACAGATCCGGGTAAAACGGTTCCACTTGGGCGGTGGTGAGCATGCCCTTATAAACGATGGTCTTGGAGGAGAAGGANGGAAAATACACACCCAACTTNTGCTGCGCCCGCTTGCGAACGCGGAAGGACTTAGCGTCCAACTCATTGGCCTCCCGGGTGGCCAAGGATTGTGCGGGTTCGTTGGCTAGGGTCACAAACAACTGCGCAAAATACGGCATACAGGCCAAGGCACTGGCGCCCACCAAAGTTGCAACAACGGGTACTTCCCGCCACCCCAGAACCAGCAGGTCCTCGCTGTGTGCCAGCTCTTCCAAACTTGCCTTGGCGGCTGCAGCTTGCTCAGGTTCGGCGGGCAGAAACGCTGTTCCCACCGAGTAGTTGCCCTGGGCGGGCAAGGCGAATTCTGTGACTTCTTGGAAGAACGTGTCAGGGATCTGTGTGAGAATTCCGGCCCCGTCACCGGTGCCCTCATCTGCCCCNACGGCGCCACGGTGTTCAAGGTTGCGCAGAGCCACGAGGGCTTTNTGTACAATGTCATGTCCTGCGGTACCGCGCAGCGTGGCCACAATGGCCAGCCCGCAAGCATCCTTTTCANNCTCGGGACGGTACAAACCCGCCTGCTCAGGCATGCCAGCAAAGCGGATGAACGGTGAGATGGCCTGTGGCCGGTGGGAGTCACGTGCAGGATTCGTTGTCACTACGGGTAAGTCCTTCCCAATGATGAGCGATGGCAGGGACAACGCTGGCCCGTGCGTTGGGGAAGCGGGCGCTTCTCAACGGTGCTGCTGTACTGCAGTTCCAAGCCTTCTAGTGCAGTTGCACAGCAGAAATTGAGAGGACGATTCAACTCTTTCTGTCTGGCGCTTTTACTATATAACCGCTTCCCCTATCAAAAGTAGAAGTCTTACATTCTGAGTAAATCTGCACGATCAGTAAGAAATATGGACGGCAAGGTCGAGTCATGGAGGGAGCTTCTGGCATTTGTGCTGATTCTAACTTCTTTCCGCAGTGCAGGATCAGCAACTGACTTCCATAGAGAAGGAAACTCCAGCTGCCCCGGAGACGAAAAGGTGGCCCCGGACATCCGGAACCACCTTTCACACCACCGCCAATGCATTTCCCCGAAGCGCTGTAATGAACTACCGCACTAGGGGTGGCATTGCTTAGCTAGTCACTTTTTCCGACGCTCCCGCTTCCGGGGTTTCCTTCATTGCTTTCGGGTGTCATTCCCGGGTTCAGCAGCCTTCTTCGCCGGTTCCGGAGAGGTTCCCGTCCCGGAGCCTTCCACAGTGGTGCTGACGGCAGCTGGCTCACGGCCTGCCAAATATACGGATTCATCGTCCTTGCCGCGGCGCATGAACGTGATCAGCAGGAACAATACCAGGGCCACCACGAACACGAGAATGCTTGTCCACACGTTCAAGCGGGCATCGATCCCCAGGATGACAATGTGCTCGGCGGTATCAATACGCAGCATTTCAATCCAGACGCGCCCGGCCGTGTAGATCATGGCGTACAGCAGGAACAACCGGCCGCTGCGCAGACGCAACTTGCGGTCCAGGAGCAGCAATGCTGCAACGCCGGCAAGGTTCCAGAGGCATTCGTACAAGAACGTGGGATGGAACAACGTATCGGGGCTGAAGCCTACGGGCACAAATTCCGGAGAAACACTCAAACCCCACGGCAAAGTGGTCGGGCCACCGAAGAGCTCTTGGTTGAAATAATTACCCCAGCGGCCAATAGCCTGAGCCAGCAAAATGCCGGGNGCGGCTGCGTCGATGAAAGCGGAGATCTTAACTCCGGCGCGGCGGCAACCAATCCAGGCACCAACACACCCAGTGCCACAGCCCCAAATACCCAAGCCACCGAGCCAAATTTGTGGGATCAGGGCTAAATTACCCGTGCCATCAAAGCCGGGACCAAAGTAGGCATCGGGTGAGGAGAAGACATGATAGAGCCGCCCGCCAATGATACCGAAGGGAATAGCCCAGATGGCGATGTCCCAGATGGATCCTTCAGGGCCGCCNCGTGCCTTCCAACGGCGGTCGGTCAGCCAAATTGCGGCAATGATACCCAGCAAGATGCACAGCGCGTAGGCATGGATGCGCAGCGGTCCTATATCAAAGCCGGACCAGGCTGGGGCGGGAATAGCAGCCCCAAGGGCGCCAACCATGGCCTGAGGAACAAGCGTGGAAATCACAGGGTGGCTGCTTCCGTGTCAGAGGGTAGATCAAAACCTGAGCTAAGTTCCTTGGCGAGGGCACCAACGGCGGACACGCCACCATCGCGTAGGGCAGCAACCAAGGCCGTGCCGACAATGACACCATCGGCGTAGGCTGCGATCTCACGAACATGCTTAGCTTGCGAAACACCCAAACCCACACATGCGTTCTGTGCCCCTGCCTCATGGGCTGCCGCCACAACGGACGCCGCAGCACTGGAGACTGAAGTACGAGCACCGGTAACACCCATGATGGACACTGCATAGACAAAGCCTCGCGTTGCCTGAACCGTCATCGCCACCCGCTCAGGTGTGGACGATGGGGCAATGAGGAACACCCTGTCCAAGCCATATTTATCCGAAGCAGCGAACCATTCCGCTGCCTCATCGGGAACCAAGTCCGGTGTGATCAGACCCGCTCCGCCGGCCTCGGCCAGACGCCGAGAAAATTCGTCCACGCCCAGACGCATCACCGGGTTCCAGTACGTCATGACCATGACGACGGCGTCCGTTTGTGAGGTGATCGCCGAAACTACGTCAAAGACATCTGAGACGCGGAACCCGTTGGCTAAGGCCTGGGTGGTGGCTGCCTGGATGACGCCGCCATCCATGACTGGGTCAGAGTAAGGGATGCCGATTTCAATGATGTCGGCACCATTGCGGGCCACCGCAATGGCAGCGTCAATGGAGCCTTGCTTATCTGGAAAGCCGGCAGGCAAGTAGGCAATCAACGCCTTGCGCCCGGCAGCCTTAGCCTTGGCTATAGCGGCGGCTGACTTGCTGAAAATCGGTGCAGTCCCAGCGATGTTCGTGGGTGTCTCACTCATTGCTGGCATCCTCTGCGTTGATATCCATGCCTGTGCTGGCGCCCTTGTGGCCAGCATCCTCGCTGGCACCCTGTCCATCGCTGGCACCCTGTCCATCGCTGGCGCCCTGTCCATGGGCGGCGCCCTTGGGGCTCCGGGTGGAAAGCATAGTGCCTTTGACATTGCCGTTTTCATCCAGCATGCCAAACCAGTCTGCGGCTGTTTCCACGTCTTTGTCACCGCGGCCGGAAAGGTTCACGATGATCACAATGTCATCGGGTTTNTCGGCATCAGCTACCAGGCGTTGGCCAACTTTGATGGCACCGGCGAGGGCGTGCGAGGATTCAATGGCCGGAATGATTCCTTCGGTGCGGCACAGCAGCTTGAACGCATCCATGGCTTCAGTGTCGGTGATGGGCTCATAGTTAACCCGGCCGATGTCATGCAGGTANGAGTGCTCCGGGCCGACGCCCGGGTAGTCGAGCCCTGCCGAGATGGAGTGCGACTCAATGGTCTGCCCGTCCTGGTCCTGCATCAGGTAGGAACGGGCCCCGTGCAGTACGCCGGGCCGGCCAAGGGTGATGGTGGCTGCATGGCGGCCAGTGTCGATACCGTCACCGCCTGCCTCAAAGCCGTACATCTTCACGCCGGCATCGTCAAGGAAGCCGTGGAACAGGCCAATGGCGTTGGAGCCACCGCCAATGCAAGCGCACAAGGCGTCAGGCAGGCGGCCCACCTGCTCAAGGATCTGCTCACGGGCTTCCTGGCCGATGACTTCATGGAAGAAGCGCACCATGGCTGGGAACGGGTGGGACCCCGAAACGGTTCCCAGCACGTAGTGGGTGTTTTCCACGTTCGCCACCCAGTCACGCAAGGCGTCGTTGATGGCGTCCTTGAGCGTTTGTGAACCGTTGGTCACGGGCACCACGGTGGCACCGAGCAGTTGCATGCGCGCCACGTTCAGAGCCTGGCGGCGGCAGTCCTCGGCGCCCATGTAGACAACACATTCAAGGCCCAGCAGGGCAGCTGCGGTGGCACTGGCAACCCCGTGCTGCCCAGCTCCTGTCTCGGCGATGATGCGGGTCTTGCCCATGCGCTTGGCCAACAGGGCCTGACCCAGGACGTTGTTGATTTTGTGTGAACCGGTATGGTTCAAGTCTTCACGCTTGAGGAATATCCGGGCGCCACCTGCGTGCTCGCTGAAACGCTTGGCCTCCGTCAACAGAGACGGACGCCCTGAGTAGTTCTTGTTCAATTCAGCAATCTGGGCCAGGAACTCGGGGTCCACCTTGGCCTTNTCAAAAGTGTCTTCAAGCTCATCCAGGGCGGCAATGAGTGATTCGGGCATCCAGCGCCCGCCATAGCTGCCAAAGTACGGCCCCGGTGCGTGCCGCAGCGAATGCTCCAGTGATGAGCCTGCAGGGGCACCGCCCTGCAGGAATGCTGTTGCCGGATCCACCATGTCAGCGGGATCCTGTGACGAAGCTGCTGGCACGTGAGCCATCAGTTCCACCGTCCTGTTCCTGGATAATTGTGCACTAATAGTCTTTGAGCGGTGGCGCCTGCGGCGATTCCGCGTGGCCCGTGTGGTTGGCCTGCCCTTACAAGGCAACCCAACCACAGGGCGAGCTGACCGCTGACAAGCAATCCGTTGGGCGAACAACTTCTTGGCGCTTGAGGCCACGGGCGTTGAGTACGTTCGCTAGCGTGCGCTGATAGCCATCGCGCCAACAGCCTTGAATTCTGCGATCCGCTCTCGCGGAGCTTCNATCTTTACCAATGCTTCACCCACCAAGATGGCGTGCGCACCGTGAGTACTGTAATGCTGAACATCAGCAACGCCACGAACACCTGACTCAGCCACCACGATGGGCCCGGCCGGAATAGTTCCGGCCAAGGAAGCAAACACGCTGCGGTCCACCTCGAGAGTCTTCAAGTTCCTCACGTTGATGCCAATGATCTTGGCGTCAACAGCCACGGCCCGAGCGATTTCTTCGGCTGTGTGTGTTTCCACCACGGCATGCATACCTAGCTCATGCGTCAGAGCGAGGTAGCTGCGCAGCTCATCATCACTGAGCGCTGCAACAATGAGCAGCACCAAATCGGCGCCGTGGGCACGGGCTTCGAAGATCATGTACTCATCGCAGGTGAAGTCCTTGCGCAGCACCGGGATCTCAACGGCGGCCCTGACAGCGTCAAGATCGGCCAAGGAACCGCTGAAGCGGCGTTCTTCGGTGAGGACACTGATGATGCTAGCTCCGCCGTCGCGGTACAACGTTGCCAAAGCAGCGGGATCAGAGATCCCAGCCAAATCACCCTTGGAGGGGCTGCGGCGCTTCACTTCAGCAATGACCTTCAAGTCAGTGCGGGCAACGCTGTCGCCACCGAGTGCGGCCCAGGCATCTAATGCCGGGGCCATACCCTTGATGCGCTCCTGCAGGTCTGCAAGGCTCACCTTTCTNTGGCGGACCCTCATGTCCTCCCGGACACCGTCAATGATGTCCAGCAAAACGCTCATTGCTAGTGGCCGTTGTTCTTCAGCTTGCTGCCACCCACACCGTAGCCTGCGGACTTCAGGACTGGGCCGAGGATCACACCGACGGCGATGACGCCCACGCCAATCCAGAANAGTACAGTGGCGCTTTCGCCGATAAGAAAGGCGACGCAGCCAATCAATGTACCGATCAGCATGACTGCCACGCTGGTCCAAGCTGCCGGGCTATTGCCATGACCCAATTCAATGCTGTGATCAATGGGTTCTTGCACGGATACGGTTTCAGCCGACTTATTGCTCATGGTAAATCTCCCTATTTAACGCGGATACTGAAATACATTCTGCCATTACTTGGCCACGGAAACCCAAAGCTGCGCACTGTGCGGACATGTGCCGCACTTATGCGGTGGGGTCCTCACCGCGGCTGAGCTGATCCCACCGGTCGATCTCGTCCATCGGCTCATCCGATGCGCCGCGTGTACCTTGCTTGGCGGCGTCGTACTTAGTGCGTACGTTCCATGAACGCCCGAACCACAACATCAACAAAGCGGCCAGTCCAAGCAGCACTGCAGCCGCCACGGCCAGGACCGGAAAAATGGTGGTTGTAGCGTTGGAGCCTTGGCCTTCAATACCGGTGGCGGCGCCCACTTCACTCATGGCTGCTGCCACCGGATCCGCCAAAATTCCAACCACAACACCGACGATCCCGGCCGCGCTCAAGACAATGATTCCTGCGGTGATGATCCGGGCAACCTTCCCGGCAATGCTTGTGGCCAGTGCCCCAGCTAGGGCTACCAGTGCCAGCGCCGAGACCGCGACAGCAGCCTTGCTCCCGGAATATTCAGATCGCTCTGGGCCACTTCGCCCTGACTGATAGCCACATGGATCCATGTTTGGGTAGTGGTACCAAAACAGCCAGGGCTGCCAAAACAGCCAGCAAGATCAACACGGATTTACGTTGCCACAACGGTGTTTTGTTGCGGTGGTGTGGGAAGTTCAGTGCTCATGAGGCATCTCCTGCGATCGGCTCAAGTGTACGTAGAGACGCGGCGGCATATACGGCCCGCAATGGTGCAGCAGCCTTGTTCACTGTTTCTTGCGCTTCGCTTTCGTTAACTGAATCAGCCACAATGCCTCCGCCTGCTTGGACATAGGCTTTCCCTCCGCGAAGAAGTGCTGAGCGGATGGCGATGGCCATGTCCATGTCCCCAGCAAAATCGAGATAGCCAACCACTCCTCCGTAAATGCCGCGGCGGTGTGGTTCAAGTTCATCAAGAAGACTTAGCGCACGCGGTTTCGGTGCACCTGACAGGGTTCCGGCTGGGAAGGTGGCGGCCAAGACATCGTAGGCGTTCTTTTCAGGGCTCAAGGTACCCACCACTGTGGAGACCAAGTGCATGATGTGACTGAAACGTTCAACTTCCATGAACTGGGTGACGTCCACCGTGCCAGGTTCACATACCTTGGAGAGATCGTTGCGGGANAGGTCAACGAGCATCAAGTGCTCGGAGCGTTCTTTCTCATCGGCCAGCAGGTCCTTGGCCAGCCACTTATCGTCTTCTGTGGTGGCTCCGCGCGGGCGTGATCCGGCGATCGGGTGGGTGATGACCTCGTTACCAAGGACGCTGACAAGTGCCTCAGGTGAGGAACCAACAATGGAGTACGGCTGCCCGTTGGCGTCTTCAAAGCTGTACAGGTACATGTACGGGCTCGGGTTGGTATTGCGCAGGACCCGGTACACGTCCAGAGCCGTGGCGTTGCAGACCATTTCAAAGCGGCGCGAGACCACCACTTGAAANACTTCCCCGTCAACAATGGCAACCTTGGCAAGGTCCAGTGCCTTCAGATATTCATTGCGATCCCAACGTTCCTCAACGCTCTGGGCAAAACTAGCTGCAGGAACCTCAAGCACCGACATCGGCTGTGCCACGGGCTGGCGTAACGCTTCCACCATGGTCTGGACTCGTGCCACGGCGTCATGCCAGGCACCGTCTACATTCTCATCCGTGCCGTTGGAGTTGATGGCGTTGGCGATCAACAACACGGTGCCTTCACTATTGTCATGGACAGCCATATCAGCCACCAGGTTCAACGCCAGTTCAGGTAGCTGCAAATCATCAGGTGGCGGCGTCGGAAGTTTCTCCCAATGCCGCACGGCCTCCCAGCCAACAAAACCCACCAGACCGGAAGTGAACGGCGGGAGTCCCGCGAAGCGTTCGGTGGCTAGGAGCTTGAGCGTTGCCTCCATGGCATCCACCGGGTTGCCGCTCAACGGCACGCCCACGGGAGGTTCACCCTGCCAGAAGGCCCCGCCGTCGTCCGTGGTCAAGGTAGCACTTGAACGCACACCGATGAAGGAATAGCGCGACCAAACACCGCCCACGGCAGCGGACTCCATCAAGAACGTCCCCGGAGCCTCCGCAGCCAGGGAACGGTACAGGCCAATGGGTGTTTGCGCATCGGCGAGGACTTTCAGATGAACGGGGACAACACGACGGGTGCGGGCCAATTCCCTAAATTCCGTCAAAGTGGGGCTGATGACACCTAGATCTTGCATGGAATGTTTGGCTTTCTTGAGTCAAGCGAGTGAACGAAGCAAAAATGTGACGAGCTCTTCTCGCGGGTTACTCCCCGCGGTGGCCCACAACTGCGCTCAGTTCGCGGGCGTCGAAACATGTGTGGCTGCCGGTGTGGCACGCCGCTCCAACCTGGTCAACGGTGATTAANAGGGCATCACCGTCACAGTCCAGGGCAACGGACTTCACATACTGAAAATGGCCGGAGGTATCTCCCTTGCGCCAATATTCCTGCCGTGAGCGGGAATAGAAGGTGACCCGGCCTGAGGTAAGTGTGCGGTGCAAGGCCTCGTCATCCATCCAGCCCAGCATCAACACCTCATGGGTGTCGAACTGCTGAATGATGGCCGCCACTAATCCGGCGTCGTCATGCTTTAGTGCCGCGGCAACATCCGCTGGCAACTCGAGAGGCGGCTGACCGGCGGAAATCACCGGTATTGACTGGGGTTCTGGGCTTTGCTGCATTAGAGCCAATTCTAGTGCCAGAAAAGTCTGGCAGGGGCCATCGTGGCCACCATATGAAGCCTCTGAAAGGGTAAATACAGAACTGAACAGGTAAAAGCGGCGGTTCATAGTGACGTCTTGGACGAATACATGCTAATTTCACAAGTGATGCAATTTGTAGAACCTTCCCGTGAAGTCCTCGCCGAGACCCTGCTGGCAGCTGGTCCCGGCGCTGAGACGCTCTGTGATGGATGGCGAACCCAGGAACTAGCCGCGCACCTTTACCTGCGTGAACACAACNCCCGAGCAGGTTTGGGTATGGTGTTCAAGCCATGGAAANAGGCCACCGACAAGGCGATTGCCAAGCTCGCGGCCGAGACCAGCAGCACTGAATCCTTTGCCGCACTGGTGGAGAAGTTCCGTGCGGGCCCGCCCAAGATCTCACCGTTTGCGTTGAAAGCTGTTGACCACACCGCAAACCTGACCGAATTTNTCATTCACACCGAAGATGTTCGCCGCGCCAGCGATCGCTGGGCGCCGCGGTCACTGGATCCCGACTACTCCCAAGCCCTCTGGGCCGAGTTGCTCAAGCGTGCAGCGNTTTTGTACCGCAGCGTGGATCTGGGCATTGTTCTGGTCAACNCCCAAGGTCACCGCCACGTAGCCAAACGTGCCCCCGTGTCCGTGGCGATCATTGGCGATCCTGGCGAGTTACTTTTGCACGCCAACGGACGCACAGGCCAGTCCCTGGTATCTTTCGAAGGCCAGCCCGACGCCGTTGCACTGCTGCAGACGGCCACCGTAGGCCTCTAGCCAGCCCCTCCCTGCCAACGCCGCATCACCTTTGACGCTATTTCAGCCAACGCCGCATCACCTTTGGCAGGCTCAGCCCCAAAACGCTCCCCAGCACACACCGTCCACTGGAGTGCTGCTAAGGGAGCGCTCGGTAAAACTCCGCCAAAC
This sequence comes from Arthrobacter polaris, assembly GCF_021398215.1. Taxonomy (NCBI): domain Bacteria; kingdom Bacillati; phylum Actinomycetota; class Actinomycetes; order Micrococcales; family Micrococcaceae; genus Arthrobacter; species Arthrobacter polaris. Next base: position 1,232,043 of record NZ_CP071516.1, on the reverse strand, counting down.
GTGATGCGGCGTTGAGAGGGTGGCGGGTTAGCGGACTTCGTAACCGGCGTCGCGGATAGCTTTCTTAACATCGGCAATAGCACTGTCGGGGCCAAAATGGAACACCGACGCTGCCAGCACAGCATTGGCCCCAGCAGCAACGGCCGGCGGGAAATGCTCCGGCTTGCCTGCACCGCCTGAAGCAATGATCGGAATATGCACTGCAGCACGGACCAGACGAATCAGCTCCAGGTCAAAGCCTTCCTTGGTGCCGTCGGCGTCGATCGAGTTCAACAAAATTTCGCCAACACCGCGATCGGCAGCTTCCTTCGCCCACTCGATGGCATCGATACCGGTACCCTTACGCCCACCATGGGTGGTCACTTCAAAGCCTGACGGCGTCATCCCATCCTGGGTGCGGCGCGCGTCAACGCTGAGCACCAGAACCTGAGAACCAAAACGGTGGGTAATCTCATCGATGACAGCGGGACGGGCAATGGCCGCGGTGTTGATCGAGGCCTTATCGGCACCGCAACGCAGGAGCTTATCGACGTCGGAGACCTCACGGACTCCNCCACCCACAGTTAACGGAATGAAGATTTGCTCTGCGGCACGAGACACCACATCGAACGTCGTCTCCCGGTTTCCAGAAGAAGCCGTCACGTCAAGAAACGTCAACTCATCTGCCCCGGCGAGATCGTAACGCTTAGCCAGCTCAACGGGATCACCGGCGTCGCGCAGGTTCTGAAACTTCACACCTTTGACCACCCGGCCGGCATCCACGTCGAGGCAGGGAATTACTCTGATGGCAACACTCATGGCATATACCTTCTTTGGTTTAAATTATGGGGTTGGCCGTGTTAGATGCGGCAGGCGTGGATGCTGCTGACGAGGATGGCTCGGGCGCCAATTTCGTACAGTTCATCCATGATGCGGTTGGTGTCCTTAGCCGAAACCATGGAGCGCACCGCCACCCAGTCAGAGTCACGCAAGGGCGAAACTGTGGGTGATTCCAGCCCAGGAGTCAGCGAGGTGGCCTTTTCCATGAGCTTCTTGGGCACGTCGTAGTCCAACAACACGTACTGGCGTGCCACCAGCACGCTGTGCAAACGGCGGATCAGAACCTCGACGCCGGCAGGGCGGGTGACGCCGCGGCGGCCAATGAGCAGCGCTTCGGAGTTTAGGATAGGCTCGCCGAAAATTTCCATCCCGGCAGCCTTGAGCGTGCTGCCGGTTTCCACAACGTCGGCAATGGCATCGGCGACACCGAGGCGAACGGAGGATTCCACAGCTCCGTCCAGGCGAACCACTTCGGCGTTGATGCCCAACTCGGCCAAGTATTCGCGCAGCAGGACGTCGTAGCTGGTGGCCAGACGTTTGCCTTCAAGCTCGGCGGCGCTGGAGAAGTGACCCACGGGGCCAGCAAAGCGGAAGGTGGAGATGGCAAAGCCCAGAGGCAGGAGTTCCTCAGCGTCCACCTGGGCGTCCATGAGCAAATCGCGGCCGGTGATGCCGACGTCGAGCGTGCCAGCGCCTACATAAACGGCGATGTCGCGGGGNCGGAGGAAGAAGAATTCAACATTGTTTTCCGGATCAACCATGACAAGCTCGCGGGAATCACGGCGCTGGCGGTAACCAGCCTCCGCCAACATCGCTGAGGCAGCTTCGGACAGGGAACCCTTGTTGGGGACGGCAACACGCAGCATGGAAAAATCTTTCAGGTAGGTTCAGGCAAAGGACGCCGACGTCATGAGAACGTCGCATTCAGGAATAGTTCGCTACATCAAGGGGCCACGGCATGTGGCTAGAGATGCTTGTAAACGTCCTGAAGGGTCAACCCTTTGGCGATCATCATGACCTGCAGGTGGTAGAACAGCTGGGAAATCTCCTCAGCGCAGGCTTCATCCGATTCATATTCGGCGGCCATCCACACTTCAGCGGCTTCCTCAACCACTTTCTTGCCGATACCGTGAATGCCGGATTCAAGTTCGGCGACGGTACGGGAGCCAGCGGGCCGGGCTGCGGCTTTCGCACTGAGCTCATCAAANAGAGATTCGAAGGTCTTCACGCTGTCCACCTTAGTGGGTTGGCCGCGGGTTCGCGGATTTTGAGACGGACCATGTCCAGAATGTGAACATGTCGGGGCATATTCGGGGCTCGGCTCTGCTAAAACCGCGCCTGGCCCGCATACCCGCGCCTACCCCGCCAAACAGAGGTTGCCCAGCAGCGGGCGTGCGGGTAAGGCGCGGGGTCGAGCTACGGGTAAGGCGGGCGTGCGGGTAAGGCGCGGGGTCGAGCTACTTTCGGATGCCTAGACGTTCACCGCAGCCAGTGCCAATGCTGTGGCCAGGGCGGCGGTGGTGGCTTCATGTCCTTTGTCTTCCGCTGAACCAGGCAGTCCGGCCCGGTCAAGTCCTTGTTGCTCGGTATCGCAGGTGAGCACCCCAAATCCTACGGGTGTTCCGGTGCGTATGCTGACGTCGGTCAGACCCATTGTTGCCGCCTGACAGACGTACTCAAAGTGTGGTGTGCCGCCACGAATGACAACACCCAGCGCCACCACAGCGTCATAATTTTGTGCCAGCCGCAGAGCTGCCACAGGCAGTTCGAAGCTACCCGGGACACGGATAACTGTGGGNTTCTCAATGCCAGCATCGGCCGCGCCGCGCAATGCTCCAGCCAGTAGACCATCCATGATTTCCGTGTGCCAGCTCGCAGCAACGATCGCGAGTTTCAAGGACGCGCTCTGTGACTTCTCGTCAGCGCTAAATCCAATAGTTGGTGCTCCGTGGCCGCTCATGCTGTGTGTCCTTCCAGGGGTGGTGTTGTGGGTGATGATGCTGTTGGTGACAGGTTTCTGTGTGGCGAGGTCTCAGATGCTGACCCCACCGGGCTTTCCGGGTGCTCACTGAGAGCGCATGGTGCATGCGGTCCCGCTTGGTGATCAAGTAGCGGAGGTTCTCTGCCCGAGCTGGAACTTCAGTGGGCACGATGTTCACCACCTCAATGCCACGGCGGGACAGATCAGCCTGCTTCAACGGGTTGTTGCTCAACAGATCGATCCGCGTTAATCCCAGGGCATGCAAGATCCCTGCCGCCGCGGCGTAGTCGCGCCCGTCCACCAGGAGCCCCAACTGTTCGTTGGCTTCGACCGTGTCCGCGCCTGCTTCCTGCAAACTATAGGCGCGCATCTTATTGGCCAGGCCAATCCCNCGGCCTTCGTGACCCCTGAGGTACACCAAAGTACCCCCACGCCGGTGGATCATTTCCATGGCATAGTCCAGCTGCTCGCCGCAATCGCAGCGGTATGAGCCAAAGACGTCACCTGTCAAGCATTCAGAGTGCAGCCGAACCAGCGGTTCGCCGGAACCAGCAGAATCCTGGACAGTGCTCGTTACCTTCGCACCTACAGGATCTTCCCCGGCGGCGCTGAGACTCAAATGTTCGGCCCCAGTGGCAGCGTCTACCCACGCTTGGGCTTCGAAAGTGCCAAATCGGGTGGGTAGCTGCACCACTGGCCCGCCAGCCACTGTGCTGGGGTACTGGCTCATTCGTCCCTCCCCACTACAGCGGTATCTNAGTGCCGATCCGCCTTCTGCACCCGCAAGATAATCTGCCAGGTCCGCGATAGAAATCAGCACCAGGGCGTGCTCGTCGGCAAAACTGCGTAGACCCTGGAGTCTGATCATTTCCCCAGCATCGTCGACCACTTCGGCAATGATGGCCACGGGTTCACACCCTGCTAGCTTGCACAGGTCCACGCTAGCTTCGGTATGTCCGGGCGTTGACGCACACCCCGGCCACGGCGCGAAGGGGAACATGTGCCCGGGNCGGGTCACGGCGTCGGGCGTGGACGCGGGATTGGCCAAAACGGTGGCGGTCAGTGACCTGTCGGTGGCGCTGATCCCCGTACTGACCCGTGCNGCGGCATCGCAGCTGACGGTGTACGCGGTGCCCTTGGCATCTTGATTGTGCACCACCATGGGCGGCAGTTCAAGACGGTCCGCGCGGGCCTCATCCATGGGCACGCAGATCACACCGGAGCTGTGCCGGATGGTCCAGCCCATGAGGGCGGGNGTGCTGTGTTGGGCGGCGAAGATGATATCGCCCTCGTTTTCGCGGTCCTCGTCATCCACCACGAGCACNGGCTTCCCGCGCGCTATAGCGTCGATAGCCAGGGCCACAGGGTCCAAGAGCGTCACTGGATTTCTCTGGGCNGGTCATGATGAGGCTCCCTTGTGGTTGCTAAATTCAAGTAAGCGCTGGGCGTATTTGGCCAGCACATCCACTTCAAGGTTGACGGCGCCACCAACCGCTTTACTGCCGAGGCCGGTGTTGGTCAGTGTGACGGGGATCAACCCCACCTCGAACCATTGTGCTAGCTCACTGACCGGGCTGACGGCCGTGACAGTTAAGGAGACACCATCGATAGCGATGGAACCTTTCTCGGCAATGTATTGGGAGAGCTCCCGCGGTACGGCAAAGCGCAGAGTGTCCCAGGCGCCCTTGTTTTCACGCATGAGCAAGGAACCCACACCGTCCACATGGCCTTGGACCACGTGTCCGTCGAGCCGNGCCCCCGCCACAACGCAACGCTCAAGATTGACCGTGTCCCCACCGCGCAGTTCCCCTGCGGTGGTGCGCAGAAGCGTTTCACCCATGACGTCGACCTCAACAGTGCCCGCACCTAGCCTCACTGCGCTCAGGCAGACACCGTTGATGGCAATCGAACCGCCCAGCTTCAGTCCCTCAAGGACTTCTCCGGCACTGATTACCAGCACAGCACTATCTGATTCTGGCTTCTGTTCCAGCCGAACTACAGTGCCGCGGCCTTCAATAATTCCTGTAAACATCTCTATTTTCCTTCTGTGGCAGTGCGCTGGGAAGCGTCACCGTGCGCGTCAGTGGCCTCGGAGACACTAACTTTGGCTGGCATCAGCGTCAATTTCAGATCAGGGCCCAGCATTTGGACGGGTCCNGAGGTGGTCGCATCCCATTCCCACGGCTGGGCGTGCTCCAGAGTGCCAATACCCAGATCGGTCAGCGCCGGAATTCCCGCACCGAGCAATGTGGGCGCGAGGTAGACCACCAGTTCATCCACCAGCCCACGAGCCAGGAACGCCGCGTTGATCATGGCGCCGCCTTCAATCATCAGGTGCCCCACGCCGCGGTTCTGAAGTTCACGCACGACGGCGGCTGGATCGTGAGTGTGCAGGGCAAGGAAGTCTTCGCTGCCTAGGCGCTCTGGACTGCTGGGNGTGCCGGAGGTCCCNCGGACCGCTGCATCGGCTGGGATTTCGCGTAGCCCCATGACTACGCGCAGNGGCTGTTTGGCCGAGTCCGTACCGTCCGCTGCACGTGCAGTCAGCCGCGGATTATCGGCAATAACGGTTCCGGTGCCCACCACAATCGCATCAACCCTGGCCCTTAACTCGTGGGAGTCCTGCCGTGATTGCTGGGACGTAATCCATTGGCTGGTGCCGTCAAGGGCAGCAATCCGCCCGTCTACGGTCTGGGCCAGCCGCGCCGTGATGAAAGGCCGGTTTTCGCGCACGGCCACAAACCATTGACGGTTGAGGTCTTCGGCTTCGGCCGCCATCAGCCCCATGCGGACGTTGATACCCTCGTTGTGGAGGATTTCTGCCCCACCGGCGGCAGGCTGGTGGGGNTCGCGCACAGCAAACACCACGTTACCGATGCCGGCGTCGAGAATGGCTTGGGTGCAAGGACCCGTCCGGCCAACATGGCTGCACGGCTCAAGGGTGACAATGAGTGTGGCAGCGGAAAGATCTCGCTTAACTCCGGTGCCTAAGAGCCTGTTGATCACATCAGTCTCGGCATGGGAGGTGCCCGCACCACGGTGGTAACCGATAGCAAGGAAGGTTCCGTCCGCGTCGATGATCACGGCGCCGACTAACGGATTCGCTCCCCGAACGCCCTGGCGGGCAGCAGAGAGGGCTGTTTCCATGCCGAGAATCTCAGCTCCGGTGAAGTGTTCGTGCTCGCTGTTGAAGGGGTGGACGCGTACAAATCGGAGTTCATCGACTCTGAGTTCGCGGCACTGAAGTTCATAGCTTTACCTCTCTAGAGCTGGGCGTTGTGCTGCTAACAGTGATGTCAGGGAAGGTGCTATCCACAGATACTCGACGGGCTTGTGCATCACTATTGCGCCGCACACGCCACCACACAAAGAATCCGGTCAAAGTGAAGGCGCCATAGAAGATGTACATGAATGCCGAGGCGTAATAGCCGGCGCTAAACAGCAGCGGCACGCCCACCAAATCCACAGCCACCCAGATCAGCCAGAACTCCACCCATCCCTTGGCCATCCCGTAGGTGGCAAGAAGGGAACCCATAAAGATCCATGCATCGGCCCATACAGGTTCATAGGAGCCCATGGCCCGGAAGATAGGTGTGAGGATTGCGGTGCCAGCAATCATGGTACCTACCAGCGCCCAGCGTACGCGGACTCCGGCCCAACGGGGCTCGACGGCCTCGCCCACGTGGGTGCCGGCGTCGTCCTGCTGATGCCGAGTCGAATTCCATCGGTTCCAGCCATAGATGGAGACGGCAATGAACATGATCTGGCGTCCGGCCTGGCCCAGCAGGTTCACATGGTCCGCGGCACCGAAAACGGTACCCATAAAGACGGTGAAGAGCAGGAGGTTGCCGACGATGCCAACCGGCCATGCCCAGATTTTACGGCGCATACCGCCGAGGGCGCTGGCGAGCCCAAANAGATTGCCTATGACTTCGCGCCACAGCAGGAATCCTCCGCCGGCGAATTCTAGTTTGGCGTCAAAGAGCCATCGCAGAAAATCCATCGTTACCTTGCCCTTTCGAGACCGCGATGGCTCCGGGGTAACGTACAGCGGCGCACAGGATGCAAGGATTGCAGCGGAAGTGAAAATGCTTCTGCCACACCCTGACCTGACGGCCAAAACTGTTCGTGCTTCTCCCATCCAGACTTTAACTGTCGGTTCCGGAATTTCACCAGATCAACCGAACGCGCCTTGGCTGTTGCCAGCTGGCTGCGTGCGGGTCGCGGACTATAACCGCCGGTTCGGAATTACACCGACCCCGGAGCACGTAATACTTACATTTATGGTTCCCGCAATTACGGGAACCACTTACAGTATGGCACTTTTCACAGCCGAAGCTCCCACGGCTGAACGACGTGGCGGCGATGGTTCTTTCTGTGCCTGCCAGCCGGGTCAGCCGAAGGCCAGCTGGCCCTTGGCGCGCAGTGCATCGATGGCTTCTGCTGGAGACGGTTTCCCGTACACGGCTGAACCTGCAACGAAGATGTTTGCCCCAGCCTCTGCCGCGCGGGTGATGGTTTCTTCGGTGATGCCACCGTCTACCTGGATGGCTACATTGACGCCGCTGCCCTCAATGGCTGCACGGGCGCGGCGGATCTTGGGCAGGGTAATGTCCAANAATGCTTGTCCACCAAACCCTGGTTCAACCGTCATGATCAGTAGCATGTCCAATTCTTCGAGCATGTCCAAGTATGGCTCCACGGGTGTGGCAGGGCGCAGCGCCATGCCTGCCTTGGCTCCCCGGGCCCGCAATTCACGGGCTAGTTTGATGGGGGCGGCTGAGGCTTCCACATGAAAAGTCACCGAATCCAAACCGGCGTCAGCGTACAGCGGCGCCCATCGGTCCACCTCAGAGATCATCAGGTGCGCATCCAACGGCACGGCGCTGATCTGCTGGATCCGTTCCACCACCGGCAACCCAATGGTCAGATTAGGCACAAAATGGTTGTCCATGACGTCCACGTGTACGGCGTCTGCGTTGGCAATCCGGGCCAGTTCCGTTTGAAGATTGACAAAGTCGGCGGAGAGGATGCTGGGATTGATGCAGCATTTGAGCAAACGGTTAGTCACTAAAGAACCTCTTCTTTTCTGCTGGGTCTCTGCCCGGAGATAGTGCCGGGGCAGCTGGCGTAGGGCAGTGGTGGGGCTGTGGATCANGTTTTGCGGATCAGTGCCAAGAACATGGCGTCACTTTGGTGGATATGGGGCCATAGCTGGGCCATCATGTTGTGGCCGGGAATGGTTGAGGTGGCGTTCCCTGCCTGTAAATCACCGCTCAAACTGACCATATCAAGGGCTTTTCCGGCATCAAGGAGTTCTACATCGTCACGTTTGCGCAGGGCATCATCGACGACGGCGATGGTCTCAGCCACGTGGGGCGAGCACGTCACATACGCCACCACTCCNCCGGGCTTGACGGCGGCCAGTGCTGATTCGAGCAGCTCGNNCTGTAACCTGCCCAGCTCTCCCACATCGGAGAGCTTGCGACGCCAGCGTGATTCTGGGCGGCGGCGTAGTGCGCCCAAGCCCGTACAGGGNGCATCGACCAAAATCCGGTCAAAAGCCTCGGGNTGTTCCTTGCCAATATCGCGGCCATCGCCCGTGCGCACGGTCCAGGTGTCTTCCGGCACAGCGCCAAGGGCCTGCGAGACTAGTTTGGCACGGTGCACTGAGGGCTCGTTAGCAAGAATCCATGCACCCTTTTCAGCGGCAAGGGCAGCCAACAAGGCGGCCTTACCGCCGGGTCCGGCGCACATATCAAGCCAGCGTTCCTCGCCGTTACTNCTCGTGCGTGCCCCTAGATCGGAGGTGATCGCCACCGCAGCCAAAGCACGCGCCACCAGCTGCGAGCCGGCGTCTTGAACCCGCACCGAGCCGTCGCGGACACTCTCGAGGCGGCTCAAGTCACCACCGGATGACAGTGCTGAATCCGCCACGAGCTCGCCGGGNGTGAAACCGGCGTCGAACGCCTCAGAGAGGTCACCCAACCCGGGCAGCGCCACCAGGTTCACCACAGGAGCCTGGTTATCAGCTTCCAGTAATGCCGTGATTTCTGAAACCTCGCGCCCGTGGGCCACCAGGGCTTGGCGCATAGCGCGCACAATCCATTCGGGGTGCGAGTGCTCTATAGAAGCGATTTTGACCTCGTCACTCATTCCCTCGGTCAGCTCGCTGAGCCACTGCGGCAATTCTTTAGCGGCAACCTTACGTAATACCGCGTTGACAAGACCTGAGGGACCAGCACCAATGACGGCGCGGGCCAGTCCCACGGTCTGGTCAAGGGCTGCGTGCGTGGGCACCCGCATGGCCATCAGCTGGTGTACGCCGATGCGCAGAGCATCCAAAACGGCCGGGTCTAGCTCGCTGAGCGGGCGGTCCACACAGGTAGCCAAGATGGCGTCATAGGTTCCTTGNGCGCGCAGTGCACCGTAGGTGAGTTCAGTGGCGAAGCCTGCGTCGCGGCGATCCAGACCGTGCCGGCGGATACGCGTGGGCAACACGAGGTTGGCGTAGGCGTCATCGGCTGACACTGCGCGCAATACCTCAAAGGCGACCAGCCGTGCGGGGTCAGCAACACGGGTGCGCTGTCCGGGNGCAGTTTCGGTCTTGTTGCGCGTGGTGCTGCGGTTGCGTTCCCGGCCTGCCTCATCACGACGCCTGACTCCNCCGGCGCTCTGACCGGCTCGGTTGTTCTGGTGGCTCGAACGTCCGCCTTGCTCGCTGGTCATTCAAACACCACATCTTCCTTGTTGGCCAGGCCTCGGGCCCAGTCCGTTGATTTCATAAGTTTNTTACCCGCAGGTTGTACATCGACAAGTTCAACCGCGTGTGATCCTGTGCCCACCAGGACGGATTTGGCGTCCACCCTGAGCTGGGCGGGTGCAAGATCGGTGACATCATGGCGCATGAGTACCGGGCCTAACTTGAACCGCTGGCCTCCCAGCATGGTCCAGGCGCCGGGTTCGGAGGTGACCCCACGGATGCGCCGGTTGATGGCTAGTGCCGGATTGCCCCAGTGCACATGGCCGTCTTCTAAGGTCAGTTTGGGNGCCAGGGAGATTTCGCCTTGTTGGGCCATTTCGCTGAGCGCACCTGCGCCAATGCCGTCAATGGTCTGGGCCAGGAGGAGCGCACCGCTGTGTGAAAGCCGCTCTAACAGTTCAGCGCTGGTGTCGGAGGGTCGGATGCCTTCTGTCATGGTGCCGTAGACGGGGCCAGTGTCCAGACCCTTNTCCAACAAGAAGGTGCAGGCGCCGGTGACTTCATCCCCGTTGATAACCGAATGCTGCACGGGTGCCGCGCCGCGCCAGGCTGGAAGGAGAGAGAAGTGCAGGTTGATCCAGCCATGGGCGGGTATGCGCAAAGCACTTTCGGGAATCAAGGCACCATAGGCCACGATGGCGGCCACCTCTGCTCCGGCTGCGGCGATGGCTGCGGCAGCCTCGGCGTCGATCTTGTTGGCCTTGATGACGGGCAGTCCCAGTTCTGCTGCTCTGGCACCAACGGGCGATGGCGTCAGTACCCTNTTACGGCCAAGCGGTGCGTCCGGACGGGTCAGGACAGCAACGATTTCGTGCCCAGCGGCCCGCAAGGTCTCCAGGGAAGGCAGTGCTACCGCGGGTGTTCCAGCAAANAGCACTCTCATTGGGCGGCCCCTGTACCGAAGGCGGCCCCTGCACCGAAGGCTGAGCCTACTGTGCGGGCTCGTTTGGCAACTGTTTGCGCCGTGACGTCGTGGTAGTTTGCCGTGCGGATGGCACGGAACGCGTCCTTGCGGTCTTCACCCTCCAGACGGTCAACATAGAGCTTGCCGTCCAAGTGGTCGCACTCATGTTGAAAGCATTTTGCCAAGGTGCCGGTGGCTTCCATGTCCAGTGGCGCACCGTGCATGTCAACACCTGTGATGCGGACCCAGCGGTGGCGTTCAACGGTGAAGCCTAGGCCCGGAACGGACAGGCAGCCTTCGTGCTCTGCTGGAGCCATGTCATCGCTTGCCACCAAGATGGGGTTGATGATGTGGCCCTCTTCGCCATCCACCGAATAGGTGAAAATTCTCTTGTTCACACCAATTTGGGGTGCCGCCAGGCTCGCCCCATGAACATCCACCATGGTCTGGTGCATATCTTCTATGAGTTTTGCCAATTCGGGGCCGAAGGTTCTCACTTCCTCAGCGACGGTCCTTAGGACAGGGTCGCCAATGATGCGAATGCTCAGGATGGCCATGGGTGGGCACCTCACTTTGGAATTGATGCGAGCCGGTTTCGACCGCGAAAATGCTGTTGCTTCCAGTCTAGTTGGCGCTTACTGTCCGGGAGGCGAAATATCGAGCAATGGCGTCCCTGCCGCGGCGGCATCCAATGAGGTTTGCCACACACGGCGTAGGGAGGCGAACTTAAACCAATGCGCCTTCAGGACTTCCGGGTTGGCTCGCAGTGTGCGGACCTCAGTCTCACCGATGGCAACACCGAGCAAAATAGGGTCTGTTCCGTACTTCCAGGCTTCCCAGGTACCAGCAGATTCATCAACTATCGATTCTTCGGCCTTCATTCCGGCGACAAGCTGCATAACAACTTTGGCATCAAGGCTCTTAACCTGGCCGTTCCTGTCGGTGCCCTTGGTTTTGTAATCGATGATGCATAGTTTCCCGCCGATGGTGGCGACTAGGTCCAAGGTCCCTGCATAACCCAGCGTTTCATTCCAAACGGTAATTTCAGGGGACAACGGCTTGACCTGGTATTCCTCCCACCAATGGTCAAAGCGCAGAGCAAAGTTCTCTTCCCCGTTTTCGGCTAAGGCCGCCCTGGTCTCTGCCATCTGGTGCGGACGCTCCAGGGCACGCAACGCCACCTGCTCGCAGTAGTTGTGGACGCGGTCACCGCGGGCAGCTGCGGCGTCTCTGAACTGTTCAGCGGCATTNGAGCTATCGCGCACCACGGTGCGCAATTGTCCGGGNTTACCCACTGCGGTGGCAAGATCGGGGTGCTGCGCCACGGCTGTTGCTGCCATGTAACCGATCCAGCCGTCGAGGGTGTTGGCTTGCTGGCCAATAACTGTAGTGATGGAAGGGACCTTGGGTGGCTCCTGCAGNGAACGGGCGTACATTCGCCCCAAGTCTGTGCTGTGTGCCAAAGCTGGTGCAGTCATGCCTCTACTATTCCATGACCGCCGGACACTGTGCAGCACTACCACTAACCTCTGTGGATAAGGTGGCCGGATCAGAAGTAAACAACCCCAGCTCCGTGACCGGCCCCGGTTCAGAATCTGGCACAACAAAAGGCACCCGTTCAGGGGTGCCTTTTGGTGGTGGGCGATACTGGGATCGAACCAGTGACCTCTTCCGTGTCAGGGAAGCGCGCTACCGCTGCGCCAATCGCCCTACTGTGACTTACTGATCAATGTACTACCACTTCTGGATTGTAGAAAACTGCCGGAACCCTAAGGATTCCGGCAGTTTTATGTACATTCCGAGCGGTCGACGAGATTCGAACTCGCGACATCCACCTTGGCAAGGTGGTGCTCTACCAGCTGAGCTACGACCGCATTTGTTGCTGTACTACACCATCTGACTTTCATCAGTTGAACGAACCGTGAAGTTCATTCGTGGGCGATACTGGGATCGAACCAGTGACCTCTTCCGTGTCAGGGAAGCGCGCTACCGCTGCGCCAATCGCCCAAATGCATCTCGCTGTACTCTACAGCAAAATACTTTGGTTCAGCCAAAATGGAGGTGGGAACGGGATTCGAACCCGTGTACACGGCTTTGCAGGCCGTTGCCTCGCCTCTCGGCCACCCCACCGTGAAAACTGAACGGTGTCTTACGAGCGGTTGACGAGATTCGAACTCGCGACATCCACCTTGGCAAGGTGGTGCTCTACCAGCTGAGCTACAACCGCTTGAGTAACATTTTCTTACCGTTTGCGTCTCCGCTTCGGTAGTCCGTGTTGCTGCGGTAAAACAATACCCGAGCCCTTTCCCAAACACCTAATCGAGCACATCATCCCCAGACTTCCACCCAATTCAAACCCTCGGATTTCCCGTATTGGCGGGGATTTTGCCGAATTCACTCGAATTACATCATTGTCATTTTGGGTTGCTTTGGCCCCACTTTGCCCCTTTTGCCAAAATGACTTCTGAGGCGCTCATCACATGTGACCCTTTCGCGTCCGACGCCGGGTCCTCCCCACGCGTCAACGGCACCTCCTTCTACCGCGTGAGCTTGTGCCGCGTGAGCTCCATAGCTGATCGCATCCGAAAACGACGTCGAGGCAGGTACAGGTGAAGGTGCAGGCGAGACTGCCCGTGCATTGGGTGCAGTTTTATCCCCAGCTATTCGAAGATTGCGATTATGAGCATGCGAAAGTTTGAGCTATTGTTTTGAACGTACCAAGGGAAGCGCACATATCACCTGTTGAGTGTGCAGCTGTTTTGGGCGATTGGCGCAGTGGTAGCGCGTTCCGTTCACACCGGAGAGGTCGCTGGTTCGAACCCAGTATCGCCCACCAAGAAAAAGCCCTCTGACCAGCACAAATGCTGGCCGGAGGGGCTTTGCGTGCCCTAGAACAGCTGGTTCTATAGGGTGATGCCTTGGCGTGGCTTGCCCTTGAGAATCCGCAGCAGCTCTTCACCAATTGAGCGCGAAGCATCGCTTACTGCCTTGTCGGGGCCAGCCGCCTCCATCGCGTGGACGGCCTGGAGCGCTTGGGCGAACCCCTCGATGTCCGCGAGTTTGTCACCGGTGGAAGCCTGGGCTTGGATGGCTATCGACATGAGGTGTTACCTTTCCGTACTTAGACCTTGACGGTAGAACGCTCTGCTGTGAACTGACCATGAAAATGCCGCAAAATTCCAGACACCCATGTCCCGCCAGCGAACTGCCATGCCGGCACTAACGTCCAAGGCCAACACGATCTTCTAAGAACCGCAGCTGATCGACACGCCTGAGCCCGCTCAGTATGCTTAGCGCGTGACGAGCGGGCAGATTACACCTGAATACACCCCGATCCGCGGCGGTGGCGGATCCTGATGGTTCTTGTGGTCGCGCTGTTTATGTCGCTGATCGATGTGAGCATCGTCAATGTGGCACTGCCGTCGATCCAGGCAGGTCTCGGCGCTTCCCATGCTGAGTTGCAGTGGGTGTTATCTGGATATGCACTCACGTTCGGTATTGGCTTGGTCGCGGCGGGCCGCGCAGGGGACCTTNTTGGTCGCGGACCCNTGTTCATCACCGGGGTTGCCTTGTTCACCCTCAGTTCCGCCGCCGCAGGTTTCGCCCCGGATGCCCTCTGGCTGAACATCTCACGCGCGGTGCAGGGCGTGGCCGCTGGCTTATTCAACCCGCAGACGATCGGGATGATCCAGCAGTACTTCCGGNGTGCTGAACGTGGGCGCGCCTTCGGTGTCTTCGGTGGCATAGTGGGTGTTTCAGTGGCGGCGGGGCCAATCCTTGGCGGCCTGCTCATCCATGCTGGCGGTGTGCGCGAGGGCTGGCGGTGGGTGTTCTTTGCGAACCTACCGGTGGGTATACTCGCCGTCGTGCTGGCCCTCTTATGGCTTCCCAAACCACTATTAAACAGAAACCTGAGCCGGGACCCCGCACTGCTTTCCCCAGGTATTTCGCGCCAGAGCAGGGATCTGGATCTGGTGGGCGCCGTCCTTNTGGGGCTGGCAGTGGTTGCCGTGCTCTTCCCGTTCCTGCAGTCAGGGNATTCGCCACTGGCCTGGGCAGCACTTGTGGCAGGCGGGGCACTGCTGGCTGTGTGGCTGTGGTGGGAACGCCGCTACAAGCGTCTGGGCAAGAGCCCCATGGTTGACCTTGCCATCTTTCATGTGAAGAGCTTCGCCAATGGAACCCTGCTGGTGAGCTTGTATTTTCTGGGCATGACAAGTGTTTGGGTGCTGATCGCACTGTACTTTCAGCAAGGGCTCGGGCACAGCGCTCTGGCGAGCGGGATGGTAGGTCTACCCAGCGCGATCGCCTCGGGAATCGCTGCACTGTGGGGCGGGCGCAAGGTGGCCACCTACGGGCGCAAGGTGGTTGTTGGTGGCCTCTACTTTGGCTTGTTCGGACTGGCTGCCAGCATGCTCGTGGTGTGGCTGCACGCCACCGGTGTCGCCAGCGAATGGTGGCTACTGCTGAGCCTGACATTCGTGGGGATAGCCCAGGGTGCTGTGATCAGCCCCAACCAGGCCCTCACCTTAGCCGAGGTGCCGCTGAAGTACGCCGGAAGCTCAGGGNGAATCATGCAGACCGGTCAGCGCATCGGAACCTCGGTCGGCATTGCTGTGATCACTGCACTGGCCTTCACCGTGTTGGGAGTCAGTGACTGGTCCATTGCCCTGATTGCTGGGCTTGCGGCGATCTTCCTGGTGCTGATCTTGGCACTGATGGTGGGCTATGCGGACATGCGCTCACGTCGAGGCGGTGGCGTACCCTGCCCTGAAAACAGCCGAACACAGAGCCTCAGTGAGCCAGTTTCAACCCGACAATGCAGCCTACAAGACCCAGCAGCAACAAGATCTTCAGCAGCGAAACAGCTTCGGTTCCGGTGATCATGGCGTAGGTCACTGTCAGAGTAGCTCCAATCCCCACCCATACCGCATACGAAGTACCCAAGGGAAGGGTCCGCATGGCCCAGGCAAGTCCAAGCATGCTGGCAACAAGTGCTAGAACAAAGATGACGCTGGGGCCGAGCTTTGAAAANCCTTCGCTCTTACCTAGAGCGGTGGCCCATACGGCTTCCAACATGCCCGAAATAATTAAAATTAGCCACGCCATGAAAACACTCCTTGACGCCGTCTTGTCGCTGGCCGGGTACGGCGCACCTCGTCCGGGTGCCATGTGGCAGGGCTCATTGTGGCACAGGGTATGCACCAGCAACAATGCGCCCGCCGTTTCACCACGTTGAGCCATTGACACGTTGAGCCATTGACAATGTGTCGGCGGGCACTAGGCTATAGAAAGTTGGGGCGCCACGGACCCCAGGAGCGAAGGGAGGTGCCTGTTGTCTATATTTGACGATATTAAGGGCAAGGCCGAAGGTTTGGTCAACGACCATGGAGATGCCATCAAAGGTGGCGTTGAAAATGTCGGTGACTGGGTTGATGAGAAAACTGGTGACAAGTACAAGGACCACGTTGACTCAGTTCAGCAGGCAGCAACCAAGTTTGTAAACGGTGCAGCCAAGTAGCCCAAGCCCTTCGCCCTGATACAAGGCGTCAAAGAAGGCGTCGGTACTGTCGAGAGACGGCACCGACGCCTTTGACTTTAACGATCCAGCGTCAACAGTCCCTTTATTTTACGGGCTGCGGGGCACTGGCTTCCTGCGCTTCACGCGCCAGCGCCGTCAAACGGGATACGGCGCGGAAGTACTTCTTNTGGTAACCGCCGGTCATCATTTCAGGTGTAAACAACTGATCTAAGGGTGCGCCACTGGCCATGATGGGAACGTCTTTGTCATAGAGCCGGTCGGCGAGCACAACAAAGCGTAACGCCACGGACTGCTCGGTGATGGTGTGCACATTACGCCACACAACAGCATCCACACCCTCCAGCAACTGCCGGTACCTCGATGGGTGCACGCCAGCAAGGTGATCTACCAAGACGCCAAAATCATCCACAGCAACACTCTGGCCCTCAAAATCCCGGCGCATGCGCGCGTCAAGGTCACTGTTGGGAACCGGCTCTGGAGGNGTGGGCAGGCCGCGGTGGCGGAAATCTTCGCCGTCGATGTGCAAGATTTCAAACTGGTCAGCCAGAACCTGAATCTCACGCTGGAAGTCAACGGCAGCAAAACGCCCATCACCTAACGAGCCCGGCAGGGTGTTGGAGGTGGCCGCTAACTTCACTCCGGCGTCGGCCAATTCACGCATCAACCGGGACATCAGCACCGTGTCACCGGGATCGTCTAGCTCAAACTCATCAATACACACCAGTTTGTAAGCACTGAGCGCTTCAACTGTCTTACGGAAGGACAGCGCACCCACCAAGTTGGTGTATTCAACGAAAGTACCAATAGCCTTGGGACCCTCCACCTGGTGCCACAGTGAGGACAGCAAGTGCGTCTTGCCCACTCCGAAACCGCCGTCGAGGTAGATACCGGCACGCTCCCTTGCACCCTTGGCAGCGGACGCCTTCGGCTTTTGGCCAAAGAGTTTGCGTAACCCAGTGGCCGGCTTCGTTGTGGCACCTGTGGCAAATTCCTGTAACAGGGTCACCGCAGCCGTCTGCGAAGGCTGCGCAGGATCCGGGCGGTAGGTGTCAAAGGAAACCTCACCAAAACGTGGCGACGGGACAAAACCTTTCAACAGTTCCTCCACCGAAACTACTGGCCGGCGTGTGGAGAGCTGCTCAATTTGTACCAAGGATGATTTTCCGATCATGAAGAATTTTCAGCCGGACTTGGGAGGACAACTCACGGCTCACTTTTACTAGAATACCCACCGCATATTGCGTTTCGTTAACGGGCGGGAAGTATTCAGTGCCTCAACTCGTTAGGCTCAATGGTAGGAATAGCTGCTGCACCACATTCGCGTCCGGCACGCTACTTCGCACCTCACGGCTACGGTATGGCCCCGGAACCATCTGGGGCTGGACCAGCTTTGGTACTTTAGAAGAAGGGCATCATGCCTGTTGCAGTTGAATCGAACGAGAAGTTCGCAGCCTACGCCCACCCGGAGCGCCTGGTATCCACCGAATGGCTGGCCCAGGCTTTGGCCAACGGGGCCACAGCAAACGGCTCTTTGGTGGTGGTGGAGTCCGATGAGGACGTGCTGCTCTATGAAACCGGACACATCCCCGGAGCGGTCAAAATTGACTGGCACACAGACCTGAACGACGACGTTACCCGCGATTACATCGACGGCAAGGCTTTCGCTTTGCTCGCCACAGCGAAAGGCATCTCGCGCGAATCCACCGTGGTGGTTTACGGAGATAAGTCCAACTGGTGGGCTGCCTACGCACTGTGGGTCTTTACGCTCTTTGGCCACGAAGACGTCCGGCTGCTCGATGGCGGCCGCGACAAATGGATCGCCGAGGGCCGGGACTTCACTACCGACGCCACCCTCATCACCCCATCTGCAAGCTACCCTGTGGTGGAGCGCAATGACGCCNCCATCCGCGCCTACAAGCAAGACGTGCTGGATCACTTGGGCAAACCGCTGATCGATGTCCGCTCCACGGAGGAGTACACCGGAGAGCGCACCCACATGCCCGCCTACCCTCAAGAAGGTACACTCCGTGGCGGTCACATCCCCACGGCTGCGTCCATCCTGTGGGCGCGCGCCGCTGCCGAAGACGGCACCTACCGCTCACGGGAAGAACTCGAAGCCCTGTACTTGGGCGAGGCCGGCTTGGTGCCAGGTGATGACGTGGTGGCTTACTGCCGCATCGGCGAGCGTTCCAGCCACACCTGGTTCGCATTGAAGTACCTGCTGGGTTTTGAAACAGTCCGTAATTATGACGGTTCCTGGACTGAATGGGGCAACGCCGTGCGTGTTCCTATTGCTGTGGGGCCAGAACGTGGCGAACTACCCACCGGCAATTAGTCTCCTGTTTCACCTTCCATCGAAAAGAAACGTACGCTTGAGCTAATGACTACCTCACAAGCACTCNCCNCAGCGTTGGCTGAAATCGTCAACGATTTCCAGGAACTCGAAGAACGCGATCGGCTGACGTTGCTTCTAGAATTTTCCAGGTCGCTTCCGGCCCTGCCGGAACGTCTAACGAATCATCCGGAATTATTGGAGCGAGTTTTAGAATGCCAGTCGCCTCTGTTCCTGACCGTCGAATCGGAACAGACGGATAACGGCGAGGTCATTCGCTTGTTCTTCCAAGCCCCTCCCGAAGCCCCCACAACGCGCGGCTTCGCCTCTGTTCTCTTTGAAGGCTTGGACGGGCTCACCGCGGAGGAAATCTTGGCTGTTCCCGATGACATGCCAGAACAACTGGGGCTGACCCGAGCTATCTCGCCCNTGCGCATGCGTGGCATGTCCGCCATGCTGGGACGGGTCAAGCGCAAGATCAGTAACGGTGTACGGCCCAGCGCATAGGCAACTTCAGCGCTCAGAAATGCCCTGTACGTGCACTGTTCTCACAGTGCACGTACAGGGCATTTTGCTGCTCGCTACCGGTGAGCTCAAGTGCCGCTGACATAATGGGGCTGACATAATGGAGCTGACATAATGGGATCATGGCCAAGAAATCATCGCCGGCAGGCATGGGAACACCAGCAACAGTTGCTCTGACCACCGCCGGAGTTCCCTTCATCGAACACAGCTACGTCCATGATCCGGCCACCAACAATTACGGTCTGGAAGCAGCAACTGTTTTGGGTGTTTCCCCGCACAGGNTTTTCAAAACGCTCATGGCAGAGGTGGGCGGCGCTTTGGCAGTGGCCATCGTGCCCGTCAATGGCACTTTGGACTTGAAAGCACTCGCCCAAGCCCTGGGTCACAAGAAAGCCGCCATGGCTGATCCTGCCGTGGCGCAACGGCGCACAGGCTACGTCTTGGGTGGAATCTCTCCCTTGGGCCAGCGCCAGCACTCCNCCACGGTGCTGGATGAATCGGCACTTGCGTACCAGAGCATCTACGTCTCAGGCGGCCGTAGAGGCTTCGACGTGGAGCTCTCTCCCACAGACCTGCTAACCCTCACCCACGGCACCACAGCGAAAATTGGTCACATCAAAGCTTAGCGATCACTCTGGGGAGACCGTATTTTCCCAGCCGGGGCCGCAACCACGTCTCCACCACGTTCTCCCACCGCAGCGGATCCACGTTCCATTCCTTCGTGTGGCGAGCCTTACTGAAGGGCTCAAATCTCACCATCTCTGGATTTCGTTTGGCCAGTTCGGCGGTGGGCTCGTAGGGGACAAAGTCATCATCGATGCTGTGCAGGATCAACGACGGCGTCCGCAGCTCAATGGCCCGGCTCACCCAGTCCATGCTCTTTAAGTTCACAGGTGCCGCCAGCCCTGTAATCCGCCGGCCCAGTGGGTGGCTCAACATGAGTTGGGCGTATTGGCCAATGAAGTTGGGGATCCGGTTGAGTTGGCCCTGGTGCGCCAACACATCAATCCAGTTGATGACGGGNGCATCGAGCACCATGGCCAGGACATGTTTGCGGTTGCGGGCCAGATCCGCCGTTTGCAAGCTGATGGCCCCACCCATGGAATATCCGAAGAGCACTACGTCCTTGGCTCCTTGGGAAATAGCAAAGTCAATGGCTACTTCCACGTCCGCCCATTCAGTGACCCCNAGGCCGTACCTGCCATCGGGCGCGTTGGGNGCATCGCCGTCGTTCCGGTACGAGATCAGCAACGAGTTCATGCCCAGCCGGTGCGCTGTGGGAACCGCCCGCAGGCCCTCGCTACGGGTGGCTCCGCGACCATGAACCATAATGGCCCACGTGGGGCCGGGATCCAGCGCAGGCAATAGCCATGCAGGCCCCGGGCCACCGGGNAGGTTCAGCGTCACATCTTGGTAGTCCAAGCCCATCTCTTCAGGATCAGAGTGCAGGCTCCCGGACCACCAGCCAGAAGTTGCCATGCGCAACTCCCCGCCATAGACGGCAATTACCTCGCGAGTAACGCTGCCCTCGCGCGGCACATAGGAAATGATCGGGCCAATGACCGCGTGCGCCTTGCTGTCGTTAAAANNCAGCCCGTAGGTGCCTTCAATGATGGTGTCAGCGGTGGCTTCTAAGACCACCTGTAACTGCGGTCCGTCAGTGATGACAGCCAAAATAGCTAGGTCGTCAACGCGTTGTTTNTCGGGNGTCACCACACGCCTGGCAAAGAAAGCTGCAAGTCCTGCGGTGGCTGTGACCACTGAGACTGCACCGATTCCCACTGCAATACCACCTAAGGCACCCCACTTGAGCCACGAGCTTGACTGCTGTTCTAAGGAAGCCATGACTCCATTGTCCCCACAGTGTGTGGCGGCGTCGAGCGGCACACCGCAGGCAGGGGAAACTTTCTTCGTACATCTAGGCCTGAGTGCATTGTTTATAGTGCAGGGGAGCTTATGCTGGTGCCATGAGCGACGCAATCATCATCCTGACCGAAGAACCGTTAACTGCCGTGGACGTAGCCAACATCACCGATCTCTACGGGCCCGAAGACAATGTTGAGCTGGTGTTATTGGTCCCTGCCGATACTAAGCGAAACCTGTTTGTGGACGTCGTTGACCAGCTAACCATGCTGGATCTGCCAGGGGCCCTGCGCGAGTTTAGGGAGAAGCCCGATGCGCAAACGGTCATGATTGAAGCCAAGGACATTCTGGCCGAATCCATGGCTGTTCTTGAAGCCGCAGGTGCCAAGGCCACTGGAACTGTAGCCGAGGGCGACGCCGTTGCCTCCCTGGTTGCCAAGGTCACCGAAACTGGCGCCCGCCAAGCAGTGGTTGTCACCCGTCCGCACGCTGTCGCTGACACCTTCCGCCAAGACTGGGCAAACCAGGCACAGCGCAAGCTGGGCCTACCGGTTTTGCATTTGTACTCCGATTCGGGATTTATTGGCGACTCCTGAGCGTTGGAAAGAGTATGACAACTCCTCAAAGCCCTACCTCCCCTGCCGTGGTCAAAGTGATGCCCAATGGCGTGATGAACTCAGCCCTGCCGAATACAAGGTCTTGCGCCAGGCTGGCACTGAACGTGCCTTTACCGGCGAATACTGGGATTCTTCCCAAGAAGGCGTCTATGCCTGCCGGGCCTGCGGCGCCGAATTATTTACCTCCAAGGAGAAGTTCGCCTCGGAGTGCGGGTGGCCTTCATTNTTTGCTCCACTGGCAGAGGGCACGGTCAAGTACCTCCACGACACCTCATTGGGTATGAAGCGGGTCGAGGTACGTTGCTCTTCGTGTGACTCTCACCTTGGCCACCTGTTTGAAGGCGAAGGCTACAACACCCCNACGGATGAGCGNTTTTGCATCAACTCGATCAGCCTGACCTTGCGGGAAGGACCGCTGGAGCTATCGCCCAAGGCGCCACAGAACGGCTGAGCATGAGAGTTTCTTATGCTTGAGTCCATTTTACATTAGTCATCCTGCTTCATTGCTACGCTCGAAATAAGCCTCACAGGCACCGCGCAGCAAGGAAGGTCACCATGAACATCACCATGGCTAACACAGGCACCACCAGCACATTGGACTACGGAACGTTGGCTAACGATCCGTCGTGGCTGGCACTGAAATTGGCAGCTACGGATTTGGCGGCGCTGCAGGTCAAGGACGGCTCCGTCCCGGAACCTACCGATCACGGCGCCGCCACCGCCGCAGTGGACACTATCAAAGCCTCCATCACGTCCCTGGCCCCGCATTTCGCGCACGATGCCAACTACTTGGACCTCCTTGTCCAAGACTTCACCCGATGGGTTGACAACGGCTTGGGCGTGCCTGACTTCCTTGATTCCCTCATGGCCTTCACGCCGCAAGAACACCGCATCAATGGCTTAGGCCACCTAGTGGTCTTCCCCATGTACACCCAAAACGGTTCTACCTCACGGCATGTAGAAGCGGTGCTGGTTGAGGTCATCTGGCCAGAGTTCATTGGTGAGCTTGAGGCAGGANGCTACTCCAACAAGCTGTTCGTGCCGCTGCGCTTCATTGACTTCACCNCGGGCTACGACAGCAACTCTGCGGTACTTTTCCCGGAGAGTGTTGCGGTCAGAGAAACACCGACGTTCACGTGGGGCGCCATCTTCCAGGATCGCGAAGCCGCTAGGTTCCGCCGCGTGGTTAAGGAAGCTGCCCAGGTGACGCGGCTGGAATTGCCCGCAGATGCACTAGAGCTTTTGGAGAGCCAGACCCTGACAGAAGAGACCTTTGTGATGTGGGATTTGATCCACGACAGGACTCATATGCGCGGGGACTTACCCTTCGATCCGTTCATGATCAAGCAGCGGATGCCGTACTTCTTGTATTCGCTGGAGGAACTGCGCTGTGACTTGAGCGCGTACCGCGAATCCGTGGCCGTTGCAGCCGATGAGAATTCCTCCNCCGAGGCCCGCAAACACGCCACGTTGGTCCAATACGCAGTGATCTTTGACCGAATTTTCCGCTTTGCCATCACGGGTTCTCGCGTGCGCAACTATGACGGCCTCGGTGGACAGCTGCTCTTCGCTTGGTTGCACCAGCACCACGTGCTGCACTGGACTGACACGAAATTGAGCATCGATTGGGACCAAGTACCGGAGGTGGTCATTGCGCTGGGGCATGAGATTGAGGAACTGTACTGGCGCTCCATCGACAGGCCTAAGCTGGCGCACTGGCTGGCCGCCTATGAGCTGGTTTCTGCGACCCTAACTCCTAACCCTGCCTCCGTCTGGGCCAAGNGGCCGGAGGCGCTGCCGCTGACGGCGCCCCTGCGTGAAATCACGGACCAGGTCATGGACGATGAGTTCCCGCTCTCCATGTTTTATGAAGCCCTGAACAAGAAGATGCGCGGTGTCATCGAATCAACCTCGGGTATAACCGGCGCCACGGCCACCTAAGTGGGTACGCTAGGAAACATGACTACCCAACCCCTTGTGCTGATTGCTGGCGGCAGCAGTGCGGCAGGAATTGCTGTTGCCAAGACACTGCTTGAGGCTGGCATGCGTGTGCTCACTGTGGGCTCCGACGCCGGCCGCATCACGATGGCCGCGCAGCTCACCAGCGGCGCCGTCNCCCTTGTGTGTAACCTTGCTGATCCTGTTGCGGTGGCCGCACTGGCCGCTGCGGTCCATGCCGAGCACGGGCCCGTGGACGGGCTCATCCATCTGGTGGGTGGATGGCGCGGTGGTGCCGGCCTCACCGAGCAATCCGATGCCGACGCGGACTTCCTGCACACTTCAGTGTTGACCACCTTGCGCAACACCAGCAAGGCATTCTTTGCTGATCTGGCGGCATCACCTGTGGGGCGCCTAGCCATAGTTTCTTCCACCTCTGTCACAGCTCCCACTGCTGGGAACGCGAACTATGCGGCCGTGAAGGCCGCCGCTGAGGCATGGGTGCAGGNNCCGTGGCACAAGGCTTCGAAGCCGGGACTGGTGCTGGGACTGGTGCTGGGCGGGNAAACTGGCCCTGCCGCCGTCGTCCTTGTGGTGAAGGCTCTTGTTGATGATCGCATGCGCGCACGCTCCNCCGAACGTAACTTTGCCGGCTTCACTGACGTAGGCGTGCTGGCGCATACTGTGACTGAATTATTTTCCCTCCCAGCAAATGTCATCAACGGAGCGCGGATGCTTCTTAGCTAGGCGTGCTCAGATGGCCGAACTACTTGTGTTGACCGAACTACTTGTACAGAAAAGACGAATAATGAGCACTGGCACCACCCTACTCAACTTCACGATACGGCCACCATAAGTTTCGCCTCAGATAATTACTCCGGCATCCACCCGGAAGTTTTGGCGGCGATCACTGCGGCTAACGGTGGGCATCAGGTGGCGTATGGGGAGGATGTTTACACTGCCCGGCTCAGTCAGGAGATGGGGCTACTTNTTGGCAGGGACGTTGAGGTGTTCCCTGTATTCAACGGCACGGGTGCAAACGTTGTGGCACTGCAGTCGCTGCTGCCTCGGTGGGGCGCTGTTGTGTGTGCCTCGACGGCGCATATCAACATGGACGAAAACGGTGCCCCTGAGCGGGTGGGCGGCATGAAACTGCTACCCGTGCCCACGTCCAACGGCAAGCTGACACCGGCACTGATTGACAAGGAAGCATGGGGCTTCGGTGATGAACACCGGGCCCAGCCACTGGCTGTCTCCATCACACAGACCACCGAGTTAGGCACGTGTTACACCNCTGCGGAGGTGCGCGCCATCTGCGATCATGCCCATTCCCTGGGAATGAAAGTCCACATGGACGGTGCCAGACTGGCTAATGCGGCAGCATTTNTAGGCGTCCCCGTGCGCGAATTCACCTCCGACGCCGGCGTTGACGTCTTGTCCTTTGGTGGCACCAAGAATGGGATCATGTTTGGCGAAGCAGTGGTGGCGCTGAACCCGCAGGCAGCCGACGGGCTCATCTACCTGCGCAAGATGAATATGCAGCTTTCTTCAAAGATGCGGTTCATTTCCGCCCAGTTCCTTGCCCTGCTGGCCGATGATCTGTGGCTTGTCTCGGCCGGACATGCCAACGCCATGGCGGCCAAACTCCGGGCAGCCGTGGCGGATATCCCTGAGGTTCGCTGCACACAGCCCACCGAATCCAACGGTGTCTTTGCCATCTTGCCCGACGGTGTAGCCGAGCGTCTGCGCACCAAGTTCAGGTTTTACGACTGGGACCAGGCCGCACGCGAAGTTCGCTGGATGTGCTCCTTTGACACCACCGAAGCTGACGTTGAGGCGTTCGTGGCGGCACTACGGGCCGAGCTTGCCGCCTGAGCGTGGGCTGCCGGGGCTCTTTCGCAGCGCCCTGGCACCCGCGGCTGCGGCGCGCCTACGCTGCTTTGACCCGGTGGCGCCATAGCCTGCCATTGTGAGCCCTCTTCCCCAGCTTCCGGCTGATTTCCACATTGCCTTGGCCTCTTTGCGTGATGCCACACGCAGGCCTGAGCTGAAGCTGGTTGAAGTTCCCGCCNCGGGCCGCTTGGCACCCTTCGCCGTGGCCTTGGGTGCTGAAATCATTCTCGACGGCAAAGAGTTGGCCACCGGGAGGTTCATACTGCTCCACGATCCGCAGGGTTCGCCGCTGTGGAACGGGACGTTCCGCATTGTGACCTATGTCCGGGCACAGCTAGAAGCCGATATGGGCAATGATTCACTGTTGGGTAATGTGGCATGGGCCTGGCTCATCGAGGCCTTGGAAGCGCAGGGCGCCACGTACACCAACGCTGGCGGGACCGCCACACGGATCCTGTCCGAGAGTTACGGCACGCTGGCCTGCGCCCCGGACGCCATCGACATTGAATTACGAGCTTCATGGACGCCAGTGGGGAATTCCCTCAGCTCACATCTAGAGGCGTGGGCAAATATTGTGTGTACCTTTGCCGGCCTACCACCGGTACCAGAAGGTGTCACCTGGCTCTCCCGGCGCCGCCCTCACCACGGCCACTAAACCGCCTCCAATTCTCTACTGCAGAGCACTGAGAAAATCTCGGGTACCCCTCTGCTGATTGATCGCACCATGCCCTGAGCCATTCGGTAGACTAAGTCCATCATGACCAACCCAGAATCAAGCGCACACAGACGCGCCAGGGCCAAAATGTCCACACCGCAGCACGGCCACAGCTCCGCCTCAGACACCCAGCAACCCACAGCTGACGCCCGTGCCTCAGCGGGCACTGGCACTGACACTGAGGTGGCACTAGCCCCACTAACAAGTGTTGTTATCGATGGGGTGCGGGTGGAGCTCGGTGACCTGCCAGAACTGGTCGAACTTGATATGCCCCAGGACGGGATTCCCGCCGTTGTAGATTCCGAGCCCGCCTTGAAACGGTGCGCCGCGGCGTTAGCGGCAGGCAGCGGTCCAGCCGCGGTTGACACCGAACGAGCCTCAGGTTTTCGCTATGGTCAACGAGCCATGCTGATCCAGATCCGCCGCGAGGGTGCTGGCACATGGCTGATTGACCCTGAAGCCTTTGCAGATCTGAAGATCATCGACGAGGCACTTCGTGGCGTGGAGTGGATCTTGCACGCTGCTAGCCAGGACCTGCCCTGCCTGGCAGGTGTTGGAATGTGGCCGGATAAACTTNTTGATACAGAACTTGCCGCCCGAATCGCTGGCCTACCCCGCGTGGGTCTGGGCGCCGTCGTTGAATCACTCCTGGGCTATCACCTAGCCAAAGAACATTCAGCAGCCGACTGGTCCAAACGCCCTCTACCCGAGGCCTGGCTGCGCTATGCGGCGCTGGATGTAGAAGTTTTGATTGACCTTGAAGAGGAGCTTGTTGCGCTGCTAGAAAAGGACGGCAAGTTAGCGTATGCGGCCCAGGAGTTCCAGTACCTCATTGACGCCGGCGTGCCCGCTCCGCGCATCGACCCTTGGCGGCGCACGTCGGGATCGCACACCATCCGCAACCGCGTCCACATGGCCGCAGTACGGGAGCTTTGGTACACGCGAGAAAAGCTGGCTGAGCACCGAGATATCGCCCCTGGCCGGCTGATTCCAGACTCCGCAATTATTGCTGCAGCCAAGGGAATGCCCACAACGGTTCCGGCCCTCTTGGCGCTTGCTGGCTTCCATGGCCGCTCAGCTAAGCGTGATGCACCCAAGTGGCTACACGCCCTCCAAACCGCTAAGAGTAGTAGCGATCTGCCACCTTNNCAGGTGTCAAGCAACACCCCACCTCCACCGCGGATATGGGCCGAACGTGACCTTGGTGCAGCAGAGCGCTATGCCACAGCGCGTCCCCGGCTCACCGAATTGGCGCAGCAGATCAACATCCCGGCCGAAAATCTTCTCACACCGGACTTTCTGCGCCGTGTGTGCTGGCGTCCACCATCGAACATCACGGTGGAGACGGTGGCACAACAGCTGAGCGAACTCGGTGCGCGGCCGTGGCAAATCGAANAGATAGCCACGCTGCTTGCTGAAGCACTCGCCAACCCGGAGCCGCTTTCACCCAAAGAACCCAAAGTCCCCAAGCACGAGGACAATTAAGCTTCCGGCTACCCCTCACAACTTCATAAAGTCGAACGGACACTTAATAGTTATGTTTTCTCATAACATGGCAATTTAGTGTCCGTTCGGCTTTTCTCGTTCCAAGACACGTTGCACGCTTAGCTCTCTCTGGCTTTGACCTCTAAGTTACTGCCGAGTAACATGATGTGTGACACAGTCGTCCCCAAGGTTTTGGGATTAACGGCATCCGTTGTTTGCACTCAAGGAGCATTAGGTGAGCCAGAATCGGCAAATTAGAGACGTGGTCTTTGTTGACGGCGTCCGCACCNCCTTTGGACGGGCCGGGGAANAAGGTATCTATGCCAACACCCGTGCTGACGACCTCGTGGTTAAATGCATCCGCGAGCTGATGCGCCGCAACCCGACGTTGCCACCGGAGCGCATTGATGAGGTGGCCATTGCAGCAACCACCCAGACAGGGGATCAAGGCCTAACTATTGGGCGCACCGCAGCCCTGCTGGCGGGTCTTCCCAAGTCTGTTCCGGGCTTCGCCATCGACAGGATGTGCGCCGGAGCCATGACAGCTGTCACCACCACGGCCTCAGGCATTGGCTTTGGCGCGTATGAGGTAGTCATTGCTGGCGGCGTTGAGCATATGGGCCACCACCCTATGGGCGCCGGGGCCGATCCGAACCCGCGCTTCATGTCTGAACGCATCGTTGATCCAGCCGCCCTGAACATGGGCAACACGGCCGAAAACCTGCACGATCGCTTCCCTCAAATCACCAAGGACCGCACCGACGCCTATGCGGTGGCCAGTCAGAACAAGCTGGCCGCGGCGTACCAGAATGCCCAGATCCAGCCAGATCTGGTCCCCGTTGCCACGCTCAAGCCCGGCCAGGGTTGGACCGTGAACACCGTCGATGAACCACCGCGCCCCGGCACCACCCTAGAAGATCTTGCCACCTTGAAGACTCCGTTCCGCGCCCATGGCCGCGTCAGCGCAGGTAATGCCGCCGGTTTGAACGACGGCGCAACAGCAGCGCTTTTGGCTTCTGCCGAAGCAGCTGCCGAGCTGGGACTTCCCGTGAAGATGCGTCTTGTCACCTACGCGTTTGCCGGAGTGGCCCCTGAAGTCATGGGTATTGGCCCGGTCNCGGCCACAGCGAAAGCGCTCAAGCTCGCCGGACTGAGCATCGAGGACATCGGCCTTNTTGAAATCAATGAAGCCTTCGCCGTTCAGGTCCTGTCCTTCCTGGATCATTTTGGCATTGCCGACGACGATCCTCGCGTCAACCGGTACGGCGGCGCTATCGCTGTGGGTCACCCGCTGGCATCTTCCGGGGTGCGGCTCATGAACCAGCTGGCCCGCCAATTCGAAGAAGACCCGTCAGTGCGCTACGGCATCACCACCATGTGCATCGGGCTTGGCATGGGCGCCACCGTAATCTGGGAAAACCCGCACTTCATCCCCAGCGCTCCCGCGGCCCCAGCTTCAACCACAGACTCCAGCGACTCCACCACCGGCACCGCCACCGCCACCGCCACCGAAGGGAGCGCAGCATGAGCGCCCAGGACTTCACCAAGCTCGCAATCCTGTTCCCCGATGAGGTCATCACGCACTCCTATGTCCAAGACATGGTTCTACCCAACGTTGACGGTGCCNCCAGCGCTGGCACGTTCGCACTGATCACCCTCGATAACGGCTTAGACCACCGCCGCCCCAGCACACTGGGTCCCAACACGCTCATTGAGCTGGGCACCCTGCTGGAGGCTCAGCGCGAGCGGGCCGCTAAGGGTGAGATCGTCGGTGTTGGTATCACAGGCAAACCGTTCTTCCTCGCCGCCGGCGCAGATCTTTCCGCCGTCAAGAGCATCAAGGACAAGGAAGCCGGGTTGTGGATGGCCCAGCTGGGCCACGATGTCTACTCAACGCTGAACGATCTAGGTGTCCCCAGCTTTGTGTTCATCAACGGGCTTGCACTCGGCGGCGGGCTCGAAATAGCCCTCAACGCCAACTACCGGACGGTCTCCACCGGGGCAGGCGCCTTGGCACTGCCCGAGGCGTTCCTTGGCCTGGTCCCCGGCTGGGGCGGGNTGTACCTGCTGCCACGTCTCATTGGCCCGGCCAACGCCGTGAAGGTCATGCTCGAAAACGCGCTCAGTAACAACCGCACTCTCAGCGGCCCCGCTGCCTTCACGTTGGGCATTGCCGACGCGTTGTTCGAGCCGGCTGACTTCATTGAGCAGTCCCTCAGCTGGGCTGCCCGCGTCCTCTCCGGCGCCGAGCAGGTTAGCCGCCCTAACGCCGTATCAGAACCGCTCAGCGAAGAAAACAGCGCGGCGTGGGATGCCGCCGTGGTCCACGCCAAGGCCTTTGTTGAGGCGAAGACCTCCAATGCGGCGCCGGCACCTGCGAAGGTGATCGAGTTGTTAGAANAGGGCAAACACTTCACCAAGGCGCAGTCCTTTGCCGCCGAGGATGAAGCGCTGGCCGAGCTCATGGGAACCNCGCAGTTCAAGGACACCGTCTATGCGTTTNTAGATCTGGTGCAAAAGCGTGCCAAGCGCCCAGCCGGTGCCCCGGATCCGAAGCTGGCCCGGCCCGTAACGAAGGTGGGCGTAGTAGGTGCCGGGCTCATGGCAGGGCAGTTTGCGCTGCTCTTTGCCCGCCAACTCAAAGTTCCCGTGGTGATGACCGACATCGATGCGGACCGTCTGGACAAGGGCGTGCGCTACGTGCACTCCGAGGTGGATAAGCTGCTGGCCAAGGGCCGGATCAGCCAGGACGCCGCCAACCGCACCAAGGCTCTAGTCACCGGTTCCGTCTCTAAGGAAGCATTCGCTGACGCCGACTTTGTCATCGAGGCAGTGTTTGAAGAGCTCAACGTCAAGAAAGCCGTTNTTGCGGAAGTGGAGGCGATTGTCTCCNCCGAGTGCATCCTCGCCACCAACACCTCTTCACTGTCTGTGACGGCCATGGCCGAGGACCTGGTGCACCCGGAACGCCTGGTTGGTTTCCATTTCTTCAACCCTGTGGCAGTCATGCCGCTGCTGGAAATTGTGCGTGCTCCCAAAACCGACGACGCCGTCCTGGCCACAGCCTTCGCCACCGCCAAGGCTCTACGCAAGACTGCTGTGCTGGTGAAGGATGCCGCGGCATTCGTAGCGAACCGGGTGCTCTTGCGTTTGATGGCCGAGGTTTCCAAGGCTTTTGACGAAGGTACGGACGCGCACGTCGCCGACACCGCGTTACGGCCCATGGGCCTGCCCATGAGCCCGTTTACGCTACTGGCCATGGTAGGCATACCTGTGGCTCAGCACGTGACCGAATCACTGCATACTGCCTTCGGTGACCGGTTCCATGTCTCCGCCAACCAGCAGGCGTTGATCGATGCCGGCGTCAAGGGTTTGTGGGCCACAGCCGAGGATGGAACAATGGCCATCCCCGCTCAGACGATGGAACTCATGAGCTTTGGCAATTCCNCCTCCACGGCGGAGGAACTGCTGGCCAAGACCCAAGATGCCTTGGCGCAGGAGATCGGGCTCATGCTCGCCGAGGGCGTGGTGGCCGGGCCCGAGGACATCGATTTGTGCATGATCCTTGGCGCCGGATGGCCGCTGCACTTAGGCGGCATCACCNCCTACCTTGACCGCGTGNGGGCCTCCGAGCGGATCAACAAGAAGCTGTTCCACCCGGCCGCCTAGCCTTTGCTGGCGAGCGGGAGTCCTTCAAGCACCTCTAGCTGCTGATCCGATTCCCGCTCGCGGCACAACGCGTGAGAGTCTCCCGTCTCGCTTTCTACCGCCGGCACCTGAAAGAATGAGGCCATGACTGTTGAGCCTTCCCTGACCCGCCGATCCACCCTGCGCGCCACGACGGCAGCCACCGGCGCGGCCTGTGCCTTGGCCTTGGTGGGGTGCGCCCCATCAGGTAATCAGATTCCTAGTAAGGGCCAGACTCCCGCTGAGATCCCCACAGGTGGCACGCCGTACCAGGTAGGGAAGGTCTCCGAGCTGGCTGTGGGCACCACGGCCGCAGCCACGGCTAACGGTGTGGAGGTAGTGCTGTTCCGCCCGGATGAAACAACTATTTTGGCATACACGGACATCTGCACCCACGCCGGCTGCAAGGTTGCCNCCAACGGCGCAGACTTCAAATGCNCCTGCCATGGCAGCGTCTTCAAGGGCAATGACGGAACCGTGGAAGCGGGCCCAGCCAAACTGCCCTTGCCGCGCTATGCCGCCGCCATCGACGGTGAGTGGATCACAGTCAGCATCTGAGCCTAGCCCTGGTGCAGTTCAGGCAGAGCGCCCTGGTGCAGTTCAGGCAGAGCGCCCTGGTGGATCAGGGGCAAGCAGCCGTGGGCGGGGATCTCCCATACTGTGCCTTCCGCCAAAGAGTGGGTTCTCCCGTGCGCAGAGGAAGCACGTGCGCCCCAGTGCGAATCACGGCAAGGGAGGTTGCTTCCAGGCGCAGTGCTCCTGCTTGATAGGTGAGGCGGAGTACCTCTGGGGCCCTATTCACGACGAGCCAGGCCTGGCCATTGCTCAAGGGCCGGTGCCACACGTCCACTGGGNNGTTGGGCTGCCTGCGGGTAGCGGCAATACCGAGGCTGTCCTGGTCAATTCCTAGCAGATGCACGTTGGTCAGTAATGCCCGTACCGAATCGTTCATGGTGCGGGGNTCATGGCCGGCCATCAGTGGTGCGGCCAGGAAGCACCAGAGGGCAAAGTGGCTTTCCTCCTCCGCCTGGTTCAAGCCCGGGTTGCCTGCTTGGAGCATGTCTGGATCGTTCCAACGGTGTGGACCGGTGAACTGTGAGATCTTCGCCTGGGCATCTGCGATGGCCATGACCGATTCCCAGTTCCGTTCGATGTCAACGGTGGTTCGCCACATGTGCCCGTAGTCTCCAGCCCAGGTCCACGGCTCGGTGCGCCCATACTCGGAGATGGAGTAGATCATGGGGCGCCCTGTACCTTCTAGAGCCAGCGCCATCCGTTCAAAGGCTTCGGGATAAGTCAGCCCGGTGCCGTCCTCGTCGGCTTCGCACCAGTCATATTTAAGGAAGTCCACGCCCCAGTCAGCGAACGTTTGGGCGTCCAGCTCTTCGCGGCCAAACGATCCAAGATCATGGCCGGGGTAACGGTCATAGATCATGGCGCACGTCTTTCGGCCCGGGGATGCATACAGCCCGAACCGGAAACCGCGCGCTTTCAGCTCCCGCCCCAAGGCGGCCATGCCAGAGGGGAAGCGTCTCGGGTGGGACCGCAGGCGCCCGTCGGCGCCGCGGCTGTGAGCTTGCCAGCAGTCATCTATGACAAACGTGTTAAACCCGGCCCGTTGCATGCCCGTGGCCACCAACGCATCAGCAACCTCGAGCAGCTTTTGTTCGCTGATGTCATGGCAACGGAAACAGTTCCAACTGTTCCAGCCCATGGGTGGCAGCGGGGCAATCAAGGGCTTGTCAAAGGTCTGTGGAGGAATCATAGCTTCTGTGAATCCTGTCCATAGTGGTGTGGCTGGCAAGAGAACCTGTTAGAACAATGCGGTGCGCGGTTGCTTGGGAAANATTTCATCCAGAGCGGCCAAGTCCTCAGCCGTGGGCTTCCAGGCGGCGGAACGCGCGTTTTCATGCACTTGCTCCGGGCGGGTGGCACCAGCAATGACGCTGGCCACCGAGGATTGTGCGGCCAGCCATGAAAAAGCCACTTGCACTTCACTTAATTCGCGGGCGGCGGCGAACTCGCCAAAGGCCTTGAGCTGGTCATGATCTGCACCCTGAACCATGTGTTGGCGGGTGTAACTCAACCGGCTCCCCTCTGGGGCTTTGCCAGCACTGTACTTGCCGGTCAGCAGTCCGTTCGCCAGCGGATAGTAAGGGATAACACCAAGCCCATAGGCCTCAGCGGCTGGGGTAACTTCAAGTTCTGCGCGGCGATCCAGGAGGTTGTAGTGGTTCTGGCTGGCGATGAAACGGTTTCCGCCGGAGATTCTGGCCGTGAACTCTGCCTCCGCAATCTGCCATCCAGCCATGTTTGAATGCCCCAAGTACAACACTTTGCCCTGCTTGACTAAGTCATCAAGGGTACTGAGCGTCTCCTGGATGGGCGTGTGCGGATCTGGTGAATGATAGTAGTACAGGTCGATGTATTCGGTGTTTAACCGCCGCAGNGAGGCCTCCACCGATTGCATGATGTACTTCCGCGAGCCACGCCGGCCCCAGTCAACACCGTTTGCACCCTGTGCATCAAGGCCAAATTTAGTGGCCAGAACAATCTTTTCGCGTTCTTTCCCNAGCGCCGCAGCCAACATGCTTTCACTCTGGCCCGCGTAGGATCCATACATATCAGCCATGTCGAACAAGGTGATGCCAGCATCAAGGGCTGCATGGACCACGGCGTTGGAGCCCTCCTGTGTTTCGGTCACCGACCCTGTGCGGCCCAGGTTGTTACACCCGAGCCCCACAGTGGAAACAGTCAATCCGGAACGGCCAACCTGACGGTACTCAAGGTGATTCTCAGTCATAGAACAACCATAGTCACAACAAACCCCAATGCCTCAATACTGGTTCAGAACACCACCTGCGGTGAGGTTAGAGAGAGAAGGCGGTTCCGCCTGTGGGGCTATATTTGGCACGCAGTGCACTGGGATCGTCAATGGGTCCGGTGGCAACGCTCAGCTTGGTAAAGTCAAGCTTCTCTTCGCGGATGCACACCTTGATGTTCGCCACAGCGCGTGCTGCATCAGGGGCCACGATGTAAACGTTGAGTTTACCTAGGCCATGTCCGGCTGCGGTGAACTCCATTTTCTCCAGCACGCCGCTACCGCGCCACGCAAGATGTGCTGTGAGTGTGTCCTTAACACGATGCGCAAGATGCTTGTCGCGGTCTGAGACCCGGTCGCTTTTAAGCGCAAACTGAGCCACTACCAGAAACTGTTCTGCACGGGTGAGTTCTGCGTAGCCGTCCTGCAGAGACTGTTCTGCGAAGGCAGCAAGCATGGCCTCAGCGTCTTCGAGCTTATTCACCACAGCATCCTTGGACGTGCTGATGTGTCCCACCGTGCCGTGGTTCAGGACAAAGTACACCTCAGGGGCTTGCATTGGCGCCTCGTCGTGATCGGGATCGCCTTGATCCGGATCTCCGGCTCCNCCGGCATCAACCCATGCTTCACGGAAAATCAGGGCACCGTCTTTATCCCTCTTGTACATGCGCACAATGTTCGGGTCTAAACCCGCCAAAATTGTCTGGTTGTTCGCCTCGGTGCCGCTGGGGTCTGTTGCGCCATGCTCTGTTGTGCTCATGAGAGGGTCCTTCCTAGGGTGAACCAGGCCGCATCGCGGCCGTCGAATGGGGCATCGCCGCTGGCTACAGCCTCGGTGAGTGCCGCGCAGGCGGCTTCCATGCGTGTGCATAGCTCATCCGGGTAGGCCAACTCAATGCGGTGTTGGGCGAATTCGTCTTCGTCATCGACGAANAGGCCGCGGGACTTAGTACGGATCACGTCAAGGTCCATGTCAATCATGTGGAACTCAACCACGGTGGGTGTGATCCGTTGCCATGCCAGCTCAATGGCTAGATCAATGTACAGCTCCACACCGGATGGGTGGGAGTCATCGAAGAACGTGGCCACCCAGTCCCCGGTGTGCGGAATCAAANNAATTGCATCCGATTCTGTGTAGAGGCCGGCACCGGGCCTGGAAATGAACTCGTGGGTACCCTGAAAGACCCAGTGACCGTGCTCATCGGATCCTAAGTGACGTCCGGGAACAACCCAGTGAGCACCGCCGTCGTACTTGCGATTGCGGGAAACCACAAGATCACCGGGCCGGGGCGTGTGAGGGTTCGATCTGCGGGGCAACCAATTTTTCCCCACCGCTCACAGGATCGGCATCTGCCCTGTGCGCGGGGCGGGCTGACCTGGCAGCGGTCGGGCAAAAGGCACCTTAGTGCCAAGAACCTGCTCAACAACATCTTGGGCTACGCGTTGAGCCGTCAAACCAACCCGTTCAAGTACCTGGCCTCGGGAGCCGTGGGCGAGGAATTCAACGGGCAGACCAACCTCATTCAAGGCCGTGTCAATGCCTGCCGCCCGGAGTTCCTGGCGAATGCGTGAACCCACACCGCCAGCACGGACCCCATCTTCTACCACAATGACAATGCGGTGCTGTGAGGCTAGTTGCACCACGGAGCGCGGCACAGGAAGTACCCAGCGCGGGTCCACCACTGTTGAGGTGATGCCTTGATCGCCAATGCGTTGAGCCACTTCAAGTGACAACTCACTCATAGCTCCGACGCTGACAATGAGCACATCAGTTTGTGGATCCACCCCAACGCCGGGCATGTCATGGTGTGCACGAGAGAGGACATCAACGCCGTCATACAAACGTTCGATCGCCACAATTTCAGCTCCCACCGTGCCCTTGGGNTAACGCACTACGCTGGGGGCATCGGAAATGGCCACTGCTTCGCGTAACTCTTCGCGCAGGCGCACAGCATCCCGTGGCGCTGCAAGGTGCAGTCCTGGAACAATTTGGAGCATGGACAGATCCCACATGCCGTGGTGGCTGGCGCCGTCTGGACCTGTCACTCCGGCCCGGTCTAAAACAATCGTGACCCCTGCCTTGTGCAGGGCCACATCCATGAGAAGTTGGTCAAAGGCGCGGTTGAGGAACGTGGCATAGATAGCGATGACAGGGTGAAGCCCACCGAAGGCCATCCCGGCAGCCATGGTCACGGCATGCTGTTCAGCAATACCAACATCAATGACACGGTCGGGGAACTTTTGAGCGAACTTCGCGAGGCCAACGGGCAGAAGCATGGCTCCTGTGATGGCCACAATATCCTTGCGTTCCTCGGCGATCTTGGCGATTTCCTCACCGAAGACACCTGTCCAGGATTTCCCGCTTGGCTCCTCAACTGAGGCACCCGTTTCCGGGTTGATCACGCCCACCGCATGGAATTGGTCATTGACGTCAGCACGGGCGGGTGCATAACCCCGGCCTTTNTGGGTGAATGCGTGGACGATGACGGGCCCACCATAGTTCTTCGCCGCCGTCAGGGCAGCCTCCATGGCTTTNTCGTCGTGACCGTCAACCGGGCCCACGTACTTCATGCCCAGATCATCAAANAGGCCTTGNGGAGCCCACCAGTCCTTCACACCCTTNTTGGCCGCGTGCAGGCTCTTGTACACAAATTGGCCGGCAACATTGCCGTCTTGCAAACGTTTNTTCCCNCACGACATGGAAGCTTCATACTTTTGNTGCGTGCGCACATGGTCGATGGCCGGACGCAAGGACGCGAGGTAGTCGGCCACGCCCCCAACAGTGGGCGCGTAGGAGCGGCCGTTGTCATTAACAACAATCACCACACGCCGGTCCTTGTCGGCAGCGATGTTATTGATGGCTTCCCAGGTCATGCCGCCGGTAAGTGCGCCGTCGCCAATGACGGCCACCACGAAACGGTCATTTTCACCCTTGAGCTGATGCGCCCGGGCGATTCCGTCAGCCCAGGAAAGTGATGAGGATGCGTGTGAGCTCTCCACAATGTCGTGCTCAGATTCGCCGCGATCCGGGTACCCGGAAAGTCCNCCTTGTTGGCGCAAGGTGGAAAAGTCTTGCCGGCCTGTCACAAGTTTGTGCACATAGGACTGGTGGCCCGTGTCAAANATAATACTGTCACGGGGTGATCTAAAGACCCTGTGGATGGCCAGCGTCAGCTCAACCACACCAAGGTTGGGTCCAAGGTGGCCGCCTGTTTGGGAGACGTTGGTGATAAGGAAGTCCCTGATTTCCTGAGCCAAGGTTTCCATTTGGCTCTCGCTGAGTTTACTCAGGTCACGCGGATGCGTGATGGTTTCTAAAGTCCCATTGGTACCTCCTTGGGTCCACAGTCAACATCTAACAATATCTCCTCCCCTGCGTACAGTGCGCACAAAGTGGCCACGATCCGGCACAAAACAGAGAAAGACTCGTTTCCCCACGAGAATATGTCTTCACTCTGCTCATGCGCGCCCGAAATATCAGGTGCAGATGAGCATATCGACAGCATAAGGTCAGTGAGCTAATTCATGAACATTAAAGGAACGGGGCGGGTACCCGGTTTCCCGGATACCCGCCCTGTGGCAAATCTATACTTTTAGCTTGCTGCGGAGATCTGGCGCAGTACGAACTGCAAGATGCCACCGTTGCGGTAGTAATCGGCTTCACCGGGNGTATCAATGCGCAGATCGGCATCGAAGCTCACTGTGGTTCCGTCGTGCGCAACTGCCGTGACCTTAAGGGTCTTGGGCGTGGTGCCATTGTTCAGCTCCGTGACTCCTTCAACGGAGAACGTCTCTGTGCCGTTTAGGCCCAAGGACTCTGCGTTCTGCCCTGCCGGGTACTGCAGCGGAAGGACGCCCATGCCGATCAGGTTGGAGCGGTGGATTCGCTCGTAGCTCTCAGCAACAACTGCCTTCACACCCAGCAGTGCGGTGCCCTTGGCAGCCCAGTCACGGGATGAGCCAGAACCGTATTCCTTGCCAGCCAAGACAACCAGCGGGGTGCCAGCAACCTGGTAGTTGACCGAGGCGTCGTAGATGTACGCCTGCGGGCCACCGGCCTGGCTGAAGTCGCGGGTGAAGCCACCTTCAACGTTGTCCAGGATCTGGTTGCGGATACGGATGTTCGCGAAGGTGCCGCGAATCATGACCTCATGGTTTCCACGGCGTGAACCGTAGGAGTTGAAGTCCTTGCGCTGAACACCATTAGCCAGCAGGTACTGCCCGGCCGGTGTCTCGGATTTAAAGGAACCTGCTGGGCTGATGTGATCCGTGGTGACCGAATCGCCCAACTTCAACAGCACGCGGGCACCGGTGATGTTTTGAACCGGGTCAGCCTCAGCCTTCATGCCCTCAAAGTATGGNGGCTTACGGACGTAGGTGGACTTGGGATCCCACTCGAAGGTGTTGCCTTCTGGGGTTTCAAGNGCCTTCCATCGGTCATCGCCGTCGAAGATGGTGGCGTAGGAGTTGGTGAACATCTCGCGGTCAATGGAGGCGTCCATAACTTCTTGAACCTCAACCGGGTTGGGCCAGATGTCGGCAAGGAAGACGTCGTTGCCGTCGGCATCCTGACCCAAGGCATCTGCTTCAAAGTCAAAGTCCATGGAACCGGCCAGGGCGTAGGCGATGACCAATGGCGGGGAAGCCAAGTAGTTCATCTTCACGTCCGGGTTGATGCGGCCTTCGAAGTTGCGGTTACCGGAAAGAACGGCCGAAACGGACAGATCGTTTTCCGCAATGGCTGCTGAAACCTCAGTGTCCAGGGGACCGGAGTTACCGATGCACGTGGCACAACCGTAACCGACCGTGTAGAAACCCAGCTTCTCCAGGAACGGAACCAAGCCTGACTTCTCGTAGTAGTCGGTGACTACCTTTGAGCCCGGTGCAACACTGGTCTTGACCCAGGGCTTGGACAACAGGCCTTTATTCACTGCGTTACGTGCCAGCACGGCGGCGGCAAGCATCACTGAGGGGTTGGAGGTGTTGGTGCACGAGGTGATCGAGGCGATAGTGACGGCACCGTGATCGAGTTCAAACTCGACACCGGATTCGTTCTTCACGTGGATCGGTGCGGATTGGCGGCCATTGGCACCGGCAGCAGCAGAAACCACTGCACGCTCGGTGTCATGCTGGTGACTGCCGGGGTGTGTGAAGGACGGTGCATCTGAAGCCGGGAAGGACTCTTCCAAGGACTCGTCAACAGTGTTGCCTTCGGCGTTTACATCGGCGGCAACGTAGTGGTTCAGATCCGAGCGGAACTGTTCCTTTGAGTTGCTCAGTTCGATCCGGTCCTGGGGACGCTTGGGACCTGAGATGGAAGGGACCACCGTAGAGNNATCAAGTTCGAGGTACTCGGAGAACTTGATTTCAACGGANGGATCGTGCCACAGGCCCTGCTCCTTGGCGTAGGCCTCAACGAGAGCAAGCTGCTCTTCGCTGCGGCCCGTCAGGCGCAGGTAATCGATGGTCACGTCATCGATCGGGAACATGGCAGCCGTGGAGCCGAACTCCGGGCTCATGTTGCCGATGGTGGCGCGGTTTGCCAACGGCACCCCAGCAACGCCTTCTCCGTAGAATTCAACGAACTTGCCCACAACGCCGTGCTTACGCAACTGCTCGGTGATGGTCAAGACAACGTCAGTGGCCGTAGCGCCGGCCGGGATTGCACCGGTCAGCTTGAAGCCAACAACACGCGGGATCAACATGGAGACGGGCTGGCCCAGCATGGCGGCCTCGGCCTCGATGCCACCAACGCCCCAGCCCAACACACCCAGGCCGTTGACCATGGTGGTGTGTGAGTCGGTGCCAACAAGCGTGTCGGGGTAGGCGCGCAAGACGCCGTCGACCTCGCGTGTCATGACCGTGCGGGCCAGGTACTCAATGTTGACCTGGTGCACAATGCCCATGCCCGGNGGAACTACCTTGAAGTCTTCAAAGGCACTCTGTCCCCAGCGCAGGAACTGGTAACGCTCACCGTTACGCTGGTATTCAATCTCCATGTTGCGCTCAACGGCATCTGAGGTACCGAAGACGTCGATCTGCACGGAGTGGTCAATGACCATCTCAGCAGGTGCCAAGGGGTTTACTCGGGTGGGATCACCACCGAGTTCCTTCACAGCTTCACGCATAGTGGCCAAATCAACGATGCAAGGAACTCCTGTGAAGTCCTGCATGATGACACGGGCCGGGGTGAACTGGATCTCTGTGTTGGGTTCCGAGCTCGGATCCCATTGGGCCAACGCACGCACGTGCTCGGCCGTAATATTTGCACCGTCTTCGGTGCGAAGAAGGTTCTCTAGCAACACCTTGAGGCTGAACGGAAGGCTCTTTGCGCCTTCTACCGAGTTCAGTCGGAAAATCTCGTAATCGGTTCCGGCAACATTAAGTACGCCCTTGGAACCAAAACTGTCCACATTAGTCATCGATGGACTCCTCTCGCCACTACTTTTATCTTTGTCACGCACGGGACAGGATGCCAGTTAGGCATGCCTTACTCACGCTCGGAGACTGCTCCGCGCCTCTTTAAGAAACGGTAGAGTAGTTCGATCGCTGTACATCCTGTTGCAGTCACGGCAATAGTAGCCGCTAACAGCCCACCACTGGGGATATCCAGTGCAAAGAAAGTTCGGGCGTACGGCACCGCCATCACCAGCACCAATCCGAGCACCATGGCGGCAACCAACAGAGCCCGCCATTTATCGAACGGACGGGCCAGTGTGCCCAACACCCACAACGCCACCACAAGAACAGTCATGGTCGCTGCAGTCTGTGCCTCGCGGATCATTTGCTCCGGATCCGTGGATGTACCCGGGAAGATTCTGGCGAAGGTATACACCGCCATGATGCACGCGGCAACAATGGTTCCCGCAGGGATCGCAAACATCAGCGTTCTACGTAAGAACCCAGGCCTGTAACGCCTGGCATTGGGCAGGAGAGCCAGGAAGAAGGCCGGTATGCCAATCGTCATGGAGCTAACAATGGACAGCTGGCGGGGCAGGAACGGGTAGCGCCACATCACAATGCCAATGGTGATGGAGATGATGATGGCGTAGGTGGTTTTGGTCAGGAACAAGTTGGCTACCCGTTCAACGTTGGCAATGACTCGCCGGCCTTCTGCTACCACCGAGGGCAGGTGCGAGAACTGACCGTCCAGCAGCACCAGACGTGAGACTGCCTTAGTGGCCGCTGCTCCGCTGCCCATCGCAATGCCAATGTCTGCGTGCTTGAGAGCCAGGGCGTCATTGACGCCATCGCCGGTCATCGCCACCACATGATCGCGGCTTTGCAAGGCAAGCACAATAGACTTNTTNTGCTCGGGAGTGACCCGGCCCAGCACGTTCTCGTTCTCTAGCACGTCGGCAATGGCCGCCAGGTCCTCGGGCAGCTCACGGGCGTCATACCCGTCGCCGTCGAACTCAAAGCCCACCTCTCGTGCCACCGCCGCCACAGTGCGTGGATTATCTCCGGAGATAATCTTCAGCTCCACACCTTGATCACGGAAGTACGCCAGCGTCTCTGCCGCGTCGGGGCGGACCTTTTCGCGGAACACCAGCAGGGCCACCGGTGTCAGACCCGCCAGTGAAAAATCATCTTCTGCAGCGCCAGCGGCAGAGGCACCCAGTTCAGCGGCCATCTTTGGCGCACTCTGCGCCAGCACTGCGGACTGGCGCAATGCTGGCGTATGTAGCGGACGATGTGCCAGCACAAGAGCCCGCAGGCCCCGTCCTGAGACCTCGAAAGAGGCAGTGAGGGCCTCCGCGTGGTTTCCGGATGCCAAGACCATCTCCGGGGCCCCTAGTACCCAGTCACCGGCAATGGGGCCGGGGCCGAAGCTGACAGCACTATATTTGCGAGCACTATTGAAGTTCACTTCCGCCGTGGGCTTATCAGCAGGGACATGGCTGTAGCTCGGGGCTAGTGCGGCAGCGGTGGCGTTGGCATTGGGNTGGGCCGCTTGCCACGCCAGGACCTGTTCCCACCCAGGAACCTGCTCCGTAGCTTGTCCTAGAACTGTGGTGCCGGCCCATTCCATGCGGCCTTCGGTCAGCGTGCCCGTCTTGTCCAGGCAGACCATGTCCACGCGGGCAAGGCCTTCTACCGCCGGTAGTTCCTGAACTAGCACTTGGCGCCTGGCAAGTGACACTGCCGCCATGCCAAAGGAAATACTGGTCAGCAGCACCAAACCTTCTGGAATCATGGCCACAATGCTCGCCACGGCACTAATGACGGCGATCCGCCACTCGCCCGAGGCCACGGCCACAGCCCAACCGCCGTGGGCGCTCATCTGCCCGTTGATGACGAGCAAAATGATGGGAATCAATGCCCAGGCGATGTACAAGATGATGCGGTTGATGGAATTGCGGATCTCGGAATTCACCAGCGAGAACCGCCTCGCCTCAGCGGTGAGCGCTGATGCGTAGGACTCCGATCCGACCCTGTGTACCCGCGCCGTGCCATACCCGGCCACCACCGCTGAACCTGATAGCGCGGTGTCCCCNGGTGCCTTGATGACCGGGTCAGACTCCCCNGTCAACAGCGATTCGTCGATCTCCAACGATTGCGCAACCAAGATGATCGCATCAGCTGGGATTTGGTCTCCTGTACGCAACAACAACACATCGTCTTGGACAACCTCCGCAACGGCAAGTTCTTGCTCCACACCTGCCCGAAGCACCCTGGCCCGCGGGGCATGGAGCACCGCGAGCCTGTCAAGGGTTCGTTTGGCCCGGTATTCCTGGACCACGCCGATCGCCGCATTGGCCACCACAATAAAACCAAATAATCCATCACGCGGGTCGCCCACCAAGAGCACCAGTGCCAGACAGCTGCCCAGCACCGTATTGAACAACGTGAAGACGTTCGCCCGCACAATGGCCCAAATGCTGCGGCTACTTTCGTGCGCCACAGCATTGGTCAGCTCGGCCGCGTGGCGTTCGCGAACCTGCCCNGCAGTGAGCCCGGCCTGTTCAAGTGCCGTGGCATCCACAGGCGCCAGCTTGCCCCGGGCATGTTCCATGGCGGCACGGCGGTGCGCATCGCGCCG
This sequence comes from Arthrobacter polaris, assembly GCF_021398215.1. Classification (NCBI taxonomy): domain Bacteria; kingdom Bacillati; phylum Actinomycetota; class Actinomycetes; order Micrococcales; family Micrococcaceae; genus Arthrobacter; species Arthrobacter polaris. The sequence continues at coordinate 1,189,115 of NZ_CP071516.1, read as the reverse complement.
TTCCGCCAGGATGGTTCCCTTGGGTTTATTGCGTGTGAGATCTCGCCGGGGAGGCCGCACCTGTGGTGCCGTTTGCTTCAAGGCTGTTCCTAGTCCGTGGTGGGCGCAATCGATTTAGCAGGCACCAAAAGCGCCACGGTCTCCACATGGTGCGTGTGCGGGTAGAGATCGAAAGCGCGCAGCTTATCCACTGTCCAGCCGGCATTGGCGAAATACTTCACATCCCGGGCGAACGCTGCAGGATCGCAGGAAACATAGGCGATGGCCTGGGGCGAGGTAGCCACCAAGGCACGCACAACAGCTTTTCCGGCCCCNGCGCGAGGNGGATCTAGGACGACGGCGTCAAAACGGCGCCGCTGTCCGGCTGCGGTGTGTGAGGCACGTGACTGGGTGCCGAGGATTTTCTCCACCCGGCCCTGGAGGATCTCCACCTGTTCGCTGGCGTGCAGGTTCTTGCGCGCGTCCCGGCTGGTGCCCGGTGAGCCTTCAACGGATAAGACGCTGCCGTCGGAGCCCACGGCATCGGCCAGCGGTGCGGTGAACAAACCAGCACCGGCATACAAATCAGCTGCATCCGCGCCGTCGTTCAGGTAGCCGCCTTGCAACAGGTAGCCAAGAGCCGCATCCGTCAAAACCTTGGGNGCCTTGCGGTGGATCTGCCAGAAGCCGTCGCCGGTCACCCTGAACTCGTGGTCGTCGGTAGTTTCCTTGACCCAGCCGCGGCCGTTCACCACTTCAATGGCACTGTTTTCGGGGTTCCACCGTGCCACAGACGGGGGCGTGGGAAGTGCTCCCAATGCACGAGCAATGCGCTTGACTGCTCCACCAGCAGCTTTNTCGCTCAAGCCGTGCACAGGTGCTAGCAACACCAGCACACCTGAGCCGTTGGCAGGAGCGGCAATCTCAACGCGCTCGATCCCTGTGAAGTCCAATTCCCAGAGGCGCAGTTCATTCACGGCCGGGACCGCCAACGGCATTTCCTGGATGGGCACGATGGTGTGCGAACGGTGCGCGTGCATACCCAATTTACCCGAAGGCGTGACCGCGAAACCCACCCGGGTGCGCCATCCGAACCCGGCCTGCTGCTCGGCGCTGCCCGTGGCGTCCACGTCTTCTACACCGGCGCTAAAGAGCTCATCGAGGGTCTCGGTGGACAGGCCGCCCAGACGTTCGAGCTGTTCGCGGACAACGGCGGTCTTCAGCTCAAGCTGGCCCGTGCGTGTGATGTGACCAAATTCTGCTCCACCGATGGGGCAACGTTGCCGNGTGGCGGCGCGCAGCGCGTCCGCTGCTGGCCAAAANTGTCCCACGCGGTGGGGTGAGGCTTCCACCACGCGGGTGACATCTGCGCGCCAAAACTTGGCGTCGTCCTCGTGTTCTGTCAGAGCAATTTCTACGGTTTCACCGGGAATGCCGTGGCGGACAAAGATGACGCGGCCATCGTGCCGGGCAACGCAATGGCCGCCGTGGGCCACCGGCCCCACGGTGACGGTGAGGTGGAGGGTGTTGATGGACTCGCTCATATGCTCTATTCCTGATATTTCTTCGCGTCAGTGGATGATTTCAGCTGCCAAGGCACACTGGCCACCACGACGCCGGGTTCAAAATGTAGCCGCGTCTTAATGCGCAGGGCAGTCTGGTTGTGCACCAACTGTTCCCACCACTTGCCCACCACGTATTCCGGGATGTACACCACAATCAAATCGCGTGGGGAGTCCCTGCGCATGGCCTTGATGTGGTTGATCAACGGCGTCAACGTTTCCCGGTAGGGACTCGCCAACACAGTCAACGGTACCGGGATGCTGAGCCTGGCCCAATCCGCAATGGTCTGTTCGGTCTCTGCAGCGTCCAAATCGACGGTGATTGCTTCAAGGGAGGAGGGCCGTGATGCCCGGGCAAAGGCGATGGCGCGCATGACAGGTTTGCGCACGTGTGAGACCAAGATCACCGCATGGATGCGTGCGGGTAGGGCTTTGACGGCCGAGTCCGTCTCCACTGCCAGCTCTTTGGCCACGTTGTCGTAGTGCGAACGGATGCTCCACATGATGACAAACAGCACAGCCATGGCCAGCAACGCAATCCATGCCCCNTGCTCAAATTTCGTGACCAGCACTATCAACAGCACTGTCAGCGTCATGCAAAAGCCCAGGGTGTTGATGACCCGTGAACGCATCATATGGAACCGCAGGGCCCTGTCTTTGACCTTCAGTAGTTCCCGGCTCCAGTGCCGGATCATGCCCAGCTGGCTTGCGGTGAAGGAGATGAAAACACCCACAATGTACAGCTGAATCAGGCGGGTGACATCGGCGTTGAAGGCGATGATCAGCACCAGGGCTCCTACGGCCAGTAGCAGTACGCCGTTGCTAAANGCTAGCCTGTCCCCACGGGTGCGCAGCTGGCGGGGCAAGTAGCCGTCCTTGGCGAGAATTGACGCCAGGACGGGGAAGCCATTGAACGCGGTGTTGGAGGCGAAGACAAGAATGACGCCGGTTGCGGCCACGATGATGAAGAACGGGATGGACCCGGCACCAAAAATCGTGGCGGCGATCTGGCTGATGGACGGGTTTTGCACGTAGTCTGCGGGCGGTGCCACACCATTGACAAGGAATTCGGTGTGCGGGTCCGCCACANNATGCACGCCGGTGGCATTGGCAAGGAAGAGGATACTTGCCATCATCCCGGCCGCGATAGCCCCNAACAACAGCAGTGTTGTGGCAGCATTNTTGCTCTTGGGCTTGCGGAAGTTCGGCACCCCGTTGCTGATGGCTTCCACACCGGTTAGCGCTGCTGCGCCGGAGGAGAAGGCACGCAGCAGCAAGAACGCCCCAGCCAAGCCCACGAGCCCTTGGTTGAAGGCCGCGTCCGGGACAATCTCAAAGTCCGCTGACGGCGCCCTCCCCAAGCTCCCCGTGGCAGCTTGGAAAATGCCGGCGGCTGTCATGGCGAAGATGCAGAACATGAAAATGTAGGTTGGCACGGCAAATACCGTCCCGGCTTCCCTGATGCCGCGAAGGTTGACCAGGGCCAGAAGAATGACACCCACGACGGCGATCAACGCCTGGGTGCCGTGCCAGCCGGGAATCGCTGTGGCTAGGTAGTTGGCAGCCGAGGACATGGACACTGCCACGGTCAGGACATAATCCACCATAAGAGCCGAGGCTACTGTGAGCCCTGCGCGCTTGCCCAAGTTCACGGAAGCGATCTCATAGTCGCCACCGCCGGAGGGNTAGGCATGCACGTTTTGACGGTAGGAAGCCACAACAGTGAGCAGCACCACCATGACGGCTAGGCCCACCCAAGGCGAAAGCGATACGGCCGCTACACCGGCCAACGCCAGAGTAAGCAGGATTTCATCCGGGGCATAGGCCACTGAAGACAGCGCATCGGAGGCGAAAACGGGCAGGGCGATGCGTTTGGGCAGCAGCGTGTGGGACAGCGTGTCACTGCGGAACGGGCGCCCCACAAGGACCCGCTTAAACGCGTTGAAAAANTTCAGCACGCGGGTAACGCTAGCACCACCAGGACCGGAAATGTCTGCAATGACTTTGGCACCTGCGCCATGACACACTGGATCAGGGCCGTCAGAGGCGCCAAAAGCGGTCACAACTTGACCAGCAGGGCCCCAACAACGTCAAATGAGTACCCGCACCGTATGCCAAAGCATGCGGCACCAGCTACGGATCGGCGACTGTGTTCGCCGGACCGCCATCACCAGGAGCATCAATGGCACATTTTGTGATCATGGGTTGCGGTCGCGTGGGCGCAACACTGGCCCACACCCTTGAGGATTCTGGCCACTCGGTGGCCATCATCGACCAGGACGAGCGGGCCTTCCGCCGTTTGCGCACAGGGTTCACCGGACGCAAAATCACCGGTGTGGGCTTTGACCAGGACACCTTGAAGCAGGCTGACATTGAGAACGCCTATGCTTTTGCTGCCGTTTCCAGCGGGGACAACTCAAATATTCTGGCCACCCGTGTAGCCCGTGAGACGTTCCATGTGGAGCATGTGGTGGCACGGATCTATGACCCCGGCCGTGCCGAGATCTACCAACGCCTGGGCATCCCCACCGTGGCAGCGGTGCGGTGGAGCGCGGACCAAGTACTGCGGCGCATTCTCNCTGAAACGGCCATCAAGGGTGACTTCCGTGAACCCTCGGGCCGGCTGCTGCTCAGCGAACTGTTCTTGCACCCTGCCTGGATCGGGCGCCATATCATGGACATCGAAAGTGCTGCCGGGATCCGGGTGGCTTACCTGACCCGTTTCGGTGAAGGAATGCTCNCGNGACCGGACACCAGCTACCAGCAAGGCGATACTGTGCACGGCATGCTTGTTGGTGCGCAATTGAGCGAGGTTGCCCGAATCCTCTGCAGCCCCTGAGAAGGAGTCCTAACATGCTAGTTGTCATAGTTGGTGCTGGCAGCGTGGGCTGTTCGATCGCCAAGGAACTGCTCTCCAATGGCCATGAGGTGCTGTTGATCGACCCTAAACCGGAGGTCATTGGCAAAAGTGGTTTGCGCGGGGCCCGCTGGCTGGTGGGTGACGCCTGCGAAATCAGTACGCTGCGCGAGGCCAAGTTGGAAGAGGCCGACGTGGTGGTCTCAGCTACCGGCGATGACAAGGTCAACTTAGTGGTGTCCTTGCTGGCCAAGTCCGAGTTCGGGGTGGGGCGCACGGTAGGCCGGGTCAACAATCCTAAANATGACTGGATGTTTGATGACTCCTGGGGCGTGGACGTGGCGGTGAACACCNCGCAGCTGATGACGGCGCTAGTGGAGGAAGCTGTTGAAATTGGGGACCTTGTCCGGTTGCTGACACTGCAAACCGGGGTGGCGTCCCTGGTTGAGTTCACCGTGCCCACGGACTCGCATGTGATCGGCCAAACAGTGGGCATCATTCACTGGCCGCACGATTCAACACTGGTGGCTATCTTGCGTGATGAGGCTCCGATCACTCCCAGCGCCGACGATGTGGTGGAGGCAGGGGACGAGCTCTTCTTTATCACCACCATTGCCGCCGAAAACGAGCTTCGCGGGCTCCTCTCAGGTCACGCCAGCAACTAATTAGCACACACTAATGACCCGCACTACTGTGCGGGTCATTAGTGTGTTTGGACAAATTGTCCGGTGTCAGGCGTCGCTGACGGGGCGGCTGAGGAGCCAGGCGATCCACAGCCCAAAGGCGTACAACGGGACACCCATGATCAATCGCATGGCACCTAGCGCGTCAACTTGCTCCGTGAGGTACAGCGGCAGCTGCACGGCAAGGCGTGCAGCCATGACCGCCACAATGATCCAGGTGGCAACACGGTAGGCGCGCAGACGTTCGGGCACCTGGCGCCAACGCACTCCCTCATTGCGGGCGTAACCAAACAGCAGTCCCAAAACAGGCCAGCGCACAGCAATGGAGATCACCATGGCAAGAATATAGCCGGCGTTTGTCAAAAATCCTATGAGGTAAAAATTCTCGGCTTTGCCCGTCTGCATGGCCAGAAACGCTGACAGGGCGACGCCGGCAATTCCNGCTAGCGCCTGGGTCAGNGGTGTGCGCTGAATGAGCCGGGCCACCAGGAACACCGCTGCCATGATCACCGAGCCCACCAGAGCAGTGCTCAAGTTACGGGTCAGGGTGAACGCCACTAAGAACACGAGTCCGGGCAGCACGCTTTCGGCGATGCCTCTGATTCCTCCGGCCGCAGCCAGCAAGTCAATGTGGCCGTTCTCCTTGCGGACCAGGGGNTTCTTAGCCGCCATCTCCTGGGCGATCTCGGCGAAACCGGCGGCTGATTTATCCGTCGGTGGCTTCTCTTCGGGGCTTTGCTGACTCAACTAGCTCTCCTGGGTTCCGATGATCTCGTAGCGGGGNTTGTACATGGTGGGTAGTCCATCGCGCAGAGACACCATGCCTTCCACCCGCACACGGGTGCCTGCCTCAATACCTGCCACCCGGCGTCGTCCAATCCACACCAAGCGCAACCGGTGGCTGCCACCATCGTGGGCCACCCGGTGGAATTCCTTGTCAGTGACGATGGCCGCGTAGGAAGGCGCCATGGACTCCGGCAAGATGGTGACGGAATCAATGACACCTGCGCACACGGCACGTCCCCGGGTAGGGAGCTCAGAGATAGCTATAGCCTCCGGCCAGTCACCTTGCAACATAGGGGCCAACCTCAGCCGATCGCAGTGATTTCGGGCCCTCGACGGAACGGTTGCCCACCTTGGGCAGGCGTTCCCGGATCAGCTGATAAGGCGCCTTCGGGACCTGCAACGGCATCCTTGGGCAGACGCAGCAGCAGCAAGTCCCGTGGNGGCAGNGGTGTTTCTCCGCGCACCACCACAACGCCGCGGAACAAGTCTTCAAGCTCCTGCGCAGCTTCGGCATCAATTGCTGCGTTTCCGCCCAAGACTCCGCGCAGGAACCAGCGCGGACCGTCAATACCAATGAACCGGGCAACGCGGAAACCCTTGTTGCCGTCGTCGCTCTGGGTCGGTACCTTGGCGAGGACTTCCTTACCGAAGGTGCCGTCAAGGATTTCAATCTCNCCGCCCTGTGATCCCACTGACAGGCCGATCTGCTCGCGGATGTCACGCCACAGCTTCTCTGAGCGCGACGCCGCAAAGGCCTGCAATTGCAAGCTTGAACCGTTCAGGTCAAGGGTCACGGCAATAACGCGGGAGGTGCTTTCTTCCACTTCAAGACGCAAAGAGAGACCTTCACGCGGGGTGATGAGCAAAGCGCCAAGATCAACATAGCCGTCTGTGACGTCAATTTCGGAATCATCCAACGGCCCGTGGACGGCCCGGTCATAGGCCGTATCGGAAGGATCCGGCGGGAGATTTAGCAGGTCGGCGGCTGAGCCGGGNGCACCGGTGGAATCATCTGCGCCAGCGTCAAAGCCGTCGGCTGATCCGAGCTGTTTTCTTTTCTTACCGAACCCAAAAGCCATGGGATTAAGTACTCCTTGTAGATGTTGCAACGGTAATTGATGAAGCAATAGGTGTGGGCGCCTGTCAGCTGTTGCTGGAGCCTGCGCCGCCGTGCGCCGATGGCGAAAAACCGCCGGTAGATCCGAATCCGCCGGTGCCGCGCACCGAATCAGGCAGTTCATCCACCACAATGAAGTGCGCCGTTTCCACGCGCTGAATCACCATTTGTGCAATTCTATCGCCCCTTGACAAGGAGATGGAATGCTTGGAGTCGGTGTTCAGGAGTGTCACTAAAAGCTCGCCACGATACCCGGCGTCCACGGTACCTGGGCTGTTCACAATAGTAAGGCCGTATTTGGTGGCCAAACCAGATCGTGGGTGGATCAGCGCCACAAACCCAAAGGGCAGTGCAATGCTGACNCCTGTAGGAACAAGGGCGCGCTCCCCGGGNGCAAGCACAATATCTATCCGGCTACGCAGATCTGCCCCGGCGTCGCCTGGGTGCGCGTAGCTGGGAGGTTCGATCCCGGCGTCGAGCATGCACAACTGCACGCTCAGTGGTGGGTGCTCTTGGAACGAACCATGGTTTGAAGAAGAAGTCTGATGGGTCACAACAGGACACTCTATCGTGAACGGGCGCNNGCGGCGCCTGATGTGGCACCGGCTGGCCTCAAGGTGTATTACGGGCGGAAAGATGAAAAGCTAGTGACATGTCATCACCATCGCCGCAGAGCGCCATGTCCNCCGCAACGGCCAGCTACACCGAGAAGCTCTGGCCCAATTTCTGGGGTTGGGTGATTGTGCTGGGGCTCTCCGCCGCCGGAATCTTGATTTTCATCCCCATCAGTCCCACCGCCGGATATGTGGCCTTCTCCATTTTGCTGATCGCCCAAGCAGCCTTCCTCATTACCTCAACTCCCACCATTTCGGTGACCAGCGAAACACTCCAGGTGGGCCGGGCACAGATTGAACGCCAATATGTGGGGCGGNTAACTATCTACCATGGCGATGAGGCAACTCAACAGCGCGGAACCAAGCTCAATGGACTGGCGTACCTGTGCATTCGCGGCTGGATCAAGCCTGTGGTGAAGATTGAAATCACGGACCCTTCTGACAGGACACCCTACTGGCTGACCTCAACACGTAACCCCGAGCACCTAGCGGCAGCGCTGGGTGGGGCAGGGCTCACGAACACCGGCCACCAAGAGTCATAGCACGGAGCCCGTGTCTTCTTGGTCAACGTCTTCCTTCAAGCCAACGTCTTCCTTCAAGCCAACGGATTAGCTATTCGCAGTCCCGGCAATATTTTATGGCGCCCTTNTCGCGGGCCAGCTGTGAACGGTGCCGGACAAGGAAGCATGATCCGCAGGTGAACTCGTCGGCTTGCTCAGCCAGGATCTCCATGGCCAACTCGTCCGGCGGTAATTCGCCGCCAGGGAGTTCAAACATGTCAGCCGCATCAGTCTCAGATAAGTCGATGACGGTGTTGTTGAGAGCTGCGTTGGGGTGCGCTTGCTTGGCGGTCCCTGCAGGTCTGGGGCTNGTGCGTGGCCGATGGTAGCCGGTGGTCATCGTAACTTCCTTAGATGGTGCTGGAGTAAATGGTGCTACTGCAGATGTTGCTTGCGCATTACATTGTGCCGTGCCCTGGGTGTAGCGCCATAGATTGCCCTGGGTGTAGCGCAATAATTACTGCCAACACCCTAAGGTGAAAACAGCGGCCTATAAACACGTGGTGGCCACGTTCGCAGCGGGCTTAAGAATCGCCACTACCCACGGCTGTGTTGGACGGCCGCGCTGAATGGATGGACGGCTAACTATCTAGCTCACGGGATTCGTAGAATACTATGAAGTGCCGATGAAGTGCCGTAGTCACGGAGCTGCCCTAGCGTGGCCGCTGCGTGAAATAAGAGAAAAGCCGAATTTTCAAGCCATCTCACGCCACGCTGGCACGGTAGTAGGAAATCAGGGGCATCAGTGGCAAAGTTTCGAAGTGAACGCAAAGACTTTATGGGAGGACGGCATGGCTGATCTGCGGCTGGTGGGTGTCCACGACGACGGCGGACATCTGCTACTGAGTGGTCCCGATGGAGACATCTACCTACTCNCCCTGGATGAGGCGCTGCGCACAGCGGTGGGTAGAACCGGACACCACTCTTCTAGGGCGCCTCAAGCATCGGGCGCCCGGATGACGCCCCGGNAAATTCAGACACTGATTCGTTCAGGTTCCAATGCTGGCGATGTTTCTGCACAATCTGGGCTCTCGTTGGAGCAAGTGCGCCGTTATGAGGGACCTGTGCTTGCCGAGCGCGAGTACATCGCTACTCAGGCACGCAATGTCCAGGTCGCCACTCCCACCCCGCACAATGACGATTACAAATCGGCCTTTGGCGATAGCTCGGTAACCCTTGATGAAATGGTCACTCACCGTCTGGCCGCCTTCGGCATCGACCCGAAGTCACTGCGCTGGGATGCTTGGCGTGACCATGCCGGCACCTGGTCTGTCAGTGCAGATTTTGATCCGGGAACAGAGTGGGCGGCCAGCAGCATTGGTGAGCCTGCCNCCGCGGTGTGGCGTTTCCAAGCCAGTCGCAAGACCTTACACAATGCTAATCGATGGGCTCAACAGCTCAGCGAATTAGAACCCTTGGACAGCCCTGTTCCTGAACGTCGGTTGAGCGCGGTCATTGACCAGCCCTTCGATGTTGAGGCCGACGCCGAGCTGGCGCCAGCTGATACTGATCCCGCAAGCACCACTGATGGCTCCGACTCCTCAGATGACACGGTGGAAGCCGATCACCCCGGGCGCGGTCTTCTTGAGATGCTGCGCTCTCGTCGCGGCGTACGTTTGGGACTAAACGAAGACGGCGACGACGAACTCGCTGCCATGCTGGGCACTCACGTCCCCGGCGCTCATCCACGTGATGAGACACTGTATGGCGCCNCGGAAACCCCTGCCGAGTTCGCGGAAGAGGACACTTCTACTGCAGCGTCCAGCGCAAAGGACACTGCCCGCACCAGCCCCTTCCTGCAACTGGCCNCCAGCCTGACCGAGAACAACGATCACGCGCTGGAGAGCATCGACAGTGTTGGCGAAGTGAGCACGAAGACCCGCGAAGTTGTACTCTCAGGAGAACCTGTCACGTCACTGCGCCAGTTAGCCCCTGCCGCTGAGCCTGCTTCTGACCCTCTTGCTGCACCGTCCACAGATAACACGCCAGAGAGCCACCAGAACAACCACGAGGACAGTGGCCCCAGCGACAGCGAGGTTGCTGCACGCCTTGAACGTAAGGCGGCGGCCAAGCCCAAGCGCTCAAGTGTCCCCAGTTGGGACGAAATAGTCTTTGGCACCAAAGGCGACTGACGCTGGACGTGACTAACGCTGTAGCGTTGAGCGAACACACCTGACGTTCCCGAACTTCACGGCACGGTGTTAGGAATTTCCGGTGTCAGGTGAGCATTAGCGGCGCTTGCCCTTGGGCTTNTTGCCTGTCACGGGGATGCGCAGCAACGGAACTTCACGCTCGGCTTTGGTGATGGAGCCGTGCTGTCCCACCACGTCCATGGCTTGCGGGCGGACACGGCGTAAGTCATAAAACGCTATGGTCTCCCGCGCCAAGATCAACACATCACCGATGCGCGGGCTAACGCTTTCACGCACGTCACCAAAATATCCTGCCTCCACGGCCTGCTCACGGGTCAGGACCCAGGCCTGGTTGCCGAAACGCTCAAGCCATGCCTCCACTAGCTTCTGGCGGGTTTCAACGGTGGCCTCTGGTTCCAGGTAGAGGTGCACCATACGGGGCTCCCCGGCCGTATGCCTGACCCCGGCAACCAGCTCCGGGAACACCGAATAATCGATCCGCCCCGCACGGGGAACATCGACCATGCCGTGATCGGCAGTCAGCAGGATCAGCGTGTTCGCAGGTGCGGTGGCGGCAAGACGCTTCATGCCGGCGTCGAGCTCCTCCAATTGGTACTCCCATTGCGCTGAGTTGGCACCGTGGGCATGGCCTGCTTTATCCAGCTCGCTCCAGTAGAGGTATACCAGCGCTTGGGGCGTGGCGGCCAAGGCGGCCACGGCCTGTTCCACCCGCGCATGGGTGGAACTAGCCGCACGGAATTCGCTCCCGCGCAGGGCTGCCCGGGTCATGGCTGAGTTAGCGAACTGCGGCAAACTGACAGTGGTGGAGGGAACAGCTGGCATAAGTTTNTCAAANATGGTGGGAAAGGGCTGCCACGTCAATGGATCAACGCCCCTGTCCCAATTTCCCAGCAGGTTTACCACCTTGTCCTGGCGCGGGTCCAGAACGTCATAGCCCACCATTCCGTGCTGACCCGGCACTGTTCCTGTACCCAAGGCGCTGAGGGAGGTTGCCGTGGTACTGGGGAAAGCGGCATGAAGGGTGCGTGGATGCTCACCTTGGGAATCTTCGGCCATCACTGTGCGCAAGAACGGTGCATGTGCGGAGCGTTGCTTTAACAACGCCTTCCCNAAACCGTCCACAAGTACTACGCAGATCCGATCTGCAGCGGGGAGCTTGAGAACATTTTCACTGGTGGGTTCCCCNAGCACAGCTGCTGCACTGCTGAGCACGTCACCAATGCTTGCCCTGCCATAGGCCGGGGCCACCGGCAAGGCGGGCTGGCAAGCNAGCGGTGCCGGCACAGAACCGGCGGTTGGCGCAGCCGTTGTTGGTGAAGGCGTGCCCTGCTCTGAAGTAGCGCTGTGCTCTGACGAGATGGAGATCTGGGCAGCCACGGCGTTATCGGCGGTAATGTGAGCGGCCCAAGCGTGCCCCGAAGGCGGGGAACTTTGAAGCGCCCAACTCTGTGTGGGCTGGGGTGCTGGCACCTGTGTTGACGGCGCGCAAAGCACGCGCGAAGGCCTTGGCATCAGCAACTGCTTGCAACCCTTCAGCTTCAGCACTGATGCGCAGCGCAATGTCTTCTTGGGCGATGGTGCCGGAGTAGCCATGATCGGAATCACAGTTGGGATCCCCGCACGACGCCGGACCCATCTCCACCCGCTGACCACCGGACCAAGCGATGGATAAGGTGAGTTCACGTGCCGGGTCAGAGGGTTTGTAGTCCTGTGGCTGGGCATAGATGTAGCTAAGTACCACTGACTTGATCTGGCTGACAGGGACAGATTCGGTGGAGACTTGGGCCACCATTTGCTCCCCTGACTCATCCAATTGGTGATCGTCAACATGGGTGATCACCAGCATCTCCGAGGTGAGCACCAGCACCGTAATGTGACGGTGCACCTCTGTGCGGTCAAAGTGTGTTTCAAGGTGAACCAGGTGCGAAAGGCTTTCTTGACCGTCCAGTGCATCGTTGACAACGTCAGCAACAAGCCGGGGATAAAACCTGAGCGTTGGAGAGCGGCATCCAAATCGCGGCGTTTGGTATTGGCCGGGGCACCGGCTACAAAGCTGTTCATATCCCCATTTTCGCACTTTGGCGGCGGGGTTGCGAACCGGCGTGTGCCGTGTCCTGACACCGCAGGTTCCCGCGCACCAAAATGGCTGATTCCTACCCCGGAATATGGTTGGCACTGCCTCTTCCACTCGGTGGGTTATTTTCAGGACATCATGGCCCGGCGTGCACTATCTGTGCGCTGGGCCGGATTACCAATGCGCACATCAACGGCAAGCACCGTCACAGTTGTGGGGCCTACCAAAATTGGATTGCATTCGATGAAGGCAACTTCGGGGTGCTCATCCTTGAGCATGGCAACCCTCGCAACGAAATCCTCCAGTGCGCTGACATTGCCTGCAGGTAGGCCTTCGTAGCCAAAGAGTTTCACGGCAGCTCGCGGCGCACGAACCAGTTCAGCTGTATCGGCCACCGAAAGTGGNGGAACCCTATGCGCCCAGTCGTCTAAGAGGTTCACAGCATCCCCTGACAGGCCAAAGGAGACCACCGGTCCCAGCAGGGGNTCTTCAATGGCTCGCAAAGTGCAAGACTGTCCTACCTCGGCCATGGACTGGACTTCTAAGTTTTTCTCACCGTAGGGCTTGAGGAACTTGCGCATCTGGACAATGTTCCGTCGCAAGGACTGCGCATTTTCAATGTTGATGCGCACACCNCCNAAATCCAGCCGGTGCCGCAGGGACGGGTCAAGGGTTTTAATGGCAACGGGCCAGCCCAACCGCTCGGCTCCGGCCACGGCCTCATCCTCACTTCCAAANGGTACTGACTCCAGAACATCTATGCCGTAATGGCTCAACAGTTCCTTAGCTTGGGACGGNGAAAGCGTGACAAGCCCGTCACCTTGAACCTTCTCCAGCCACGAGTCAAGCAGAGTTTCTGCTGCTTGTGGGTTGACNCCTGCTGGCGGAGAAAAGACAGGGGCATCCAGTGTCAACCAGTGCGCATACCGGCTGGCAGCTGCCAGTGCCGCAATAGCTGCGCCGGGGTTTGAAAACGCGGGCAAAGTTTTAGACATTTGCCGGTTGATGTGAATGCGCGGGTCAATAATCCCACTAAANATAGCAATGACAGGCTTCTGTGCCTCCTCTGAACAAGCCTGCAGCGCTGTGGCGATGCTCTCAATGCTCAACCCGATGACAGGCAGCAGCATGAGGACAGCAGAGTCCACCCCGTCTTGGGCGAGTGCGGCCAGCACAGTGCGTTTGAGCAACGGCAGCGCCTTGGATTGCCCCATGTCAAGGATCAGATTCGTGTTCACGGCGGTCACGGTGAGCCCATGCTGGGCCGCTGCATCGGCAACTACTGTGCCCAGTGCGGGNGAATTGCCAATGATCGCCAGTCCTGGCCCGTGGGGTAGCGGTTGGCCCACTAGTATTTGGGCCACGTCGGAGAGTTCTTCTATGGTGTTCACGCGCACCACGCCGGACTGGCGCAGCATGGCGTCCAGGGCACCGGCAGGTGCCTGGGTTGTGCGCACTGCGTGCCCTGGTGGCAGCCGCAGGCCAATGGAATCGGATTTGGCAACAATCACTGGTTTGCTGCGGGAAAGGCGCCGGGAGATACGGGAAAATTTGCGCGGATTTCCTATCGATTCAAGGTACAAGCCACAGGCCGTGGTGTGCGGGTCATCTTCCCAAAACTGCATCATGTCATTGCCTGAAACATCGGCTCTGTTCCCCGCTGAGAGGATCGTTGACATACCAACCTCGCGCCGGCTCAGGGAGGCAAACAGTGCCACACCCAAGGCGGCAGACTGGGTGAAAATGCCCAAACCACCCTGCGGCGGCAAGGAAGGCGCCATCGAAGCATTCAAAGACACCAAGGGGTCAGTATTGGCAAGGCCTAACGAGGCCGGGCCCACCAGACGCATCCCGTTCGCCCTGGCTTGGCGCAAGGCGCGCTGCCGCGCTAAGCCGGGTGCGCCGTCGTCGGCAAATCCTGCCGTAGCAATCACCAAGCCCTTCACCCCGGCTTTCCCACACTGATCCACAACGGCGGTGACCTGTTCATAGGGGACGGCGATGATAGCGAGGTCAACCGGCCCCGGCACCGCGGCAATACTGGAGTACGGCATCATGCCGGAGACTTCCAGGGCGTCCTGATTGACGGCGTACACAGGGCCAGCGAACTTGCCCTCGATGACGTGTTCTAGCAGCTGCTGGCCTATGCTCCCNCATGCTCGGCTGGCGCCGATGACCGCTACGGATGTTGGCGCCACCAGTTTAGAAACACTGCGAGCCTCGGCCCGGTGCNNCCGGGACTCCATCACGGCCCGAGATTTNTCGGTAGGGTCAATGTCAAAATATAAGGAGATGACGCCCTCGTCAAAGTGCCTGTGCACCTCATACCCAGCCTCGGAAAANACCTGGATCATTTTACGGTTCTCCGGCAAAACTTCGGCCGAGAATTTATCGATCCCGTTCTCCCTGGCTGCCGCCGCCAGGTGCTCCAANAGGATCGAACCCAAGCCCCGGCCCTGGTGGGCGTCAGAGACGTTGAAGGCGACCTCAGCTTCTCCTGGATCATCGAGCCTGTCATAGCGGCCAATGCCAATAATTTCAGCCCCACGGGTTATGACAAATGCCACACGGTCCACGTAGTCAAGTTCGGTGAAACGGCGTAATTCCTTGGCCGTGAGCTTGGATTTGTACGTAAAGAAGCGCATATAGATGGAATTTTGTGACTGCGCCATGTGAAANATCTGCACAGCGTCCGCATCCGCGGCCCTCATGGGGCGCAAATGCCCTGTTCCACCGTCCCGCAGGACAACATCGGCTTCCCAATGGGCCGGATAATCGGGCACGGGCTCTGGCTTCACCATAGAATCACTGTACCGACATGAAACGCTTTAAGCCTCCATGTCTGCCCGCAACACACTTATGTAGAAAGGAACCACCGCCACCATGGCCAAGCGCCAACCTCCCGCAGCTGAGAACTTCGTTGAGAACATTGTTGATATTGATGTTTCAAGTGAAATGGAAGGCTCCTTCCTGGAGTACGCCTACTCGGTGATTTACTCCCGTGCGCTCCCTGACGCCCGCGACGGACTCAAACCCGTGCAGCGGCGAATCCTGTACATGATGTCCGAGATGGGTCTGCGCCCGGATAAAGGCCACGTCAAGAGCGCCCGTGTGGTGGGCGAGGTCATGGGCAAGTTGCATCCGCACGGGGACACCGCCATTTACGACACCATGGTGCGCATGGCTCAGGACTTTTCCTTGCGTCTGCCCCTCATTGATGGCCATGGCAACTTTGGTTCGCTCGACGACGGCCCGGCAGCACCGCGCTACACCGAGGCCCGCCTCGCCGCCCCAGCCCTAGAACTAACAGGGAACCTGGATGAAAATGTTGTGGACTTTGTCCCCAACTATGACAACCAGATGATGCAACCTTCTGTCTTGCCAGCGGCCTACCCGAACCTTCTTGTCAACGGTGCCAGTGGCATTGCTGTGGGCATGGCAACCAATATGGCCCCGCACAACTTGGGTGAGGTCATTGCCGCAGCCCAACACTTGATTGCTAACCCCGAGGCCACCCTTGAGGACATCATGGCCTATGTTCCGGGTCCTGATCTGCCCTCAGGCGGGCGGATCATCGGTTTGCAGGTCCGTGACGCTTACGCTACGGGCCGCGGTTCTTTCAAGACCCGTGCCAAGATCGTCATCGAACAACTCTCCNCGCGACGAGTTGGCTTGGTGGTGACTGAGTTGCCTTATTTGGTGGGGCCGGAANAAGTCAGGGAANAAGTTAAGGACGCTATCAACGCCAAGAAACTAGTGGGTGTTGCTGACTTCATTGACCTTTCTGACCGTAAGCATGGCCTGCGTCTTGTCATTGAGATCAAGAATGGCTTCAACCCCGCTGCGGTCATGGAACAGCTCTACCGGTACACGCCGCTGGAGGAATCCTTCGGTATTAACAACGTGTGTCTCGTGAATGGGCAGCCGCAAACGTTGGGCTTGCTACCGCTGTTGCAGGTTTTCGTTACACACCGTATTGACGTAGTCCGGCGCAGGACAGCCTTCCGGTTGGGCAAANAGCAGGACCGTCTGCACATTGTGGAGGGCATGCTCATTGCGATCGTGGACATTGATGAGGTCATCCAGATCATCCGCACCTCGGATGAAGTGGCTAACGCCCGCGAACGGCTCATGGCCGTCTATGACCTCTCCGAGATCCAGGCCAACTACATTCTTGACCTGCAACTGCGCCGCGTGACGCGTTTTTCCATGGTGGAGCTGGAATCCGAGCGGGATGATCTGCGCCGTGAAATCGCCGCGCTCGAGGCAATTTTGGCCTCCCAGGAGCTGCTACACCAACTTGTCTCTAACGAACTAGGTGAAGTTGCCACCAAGTACGCCACCGCACGCCGCACAGTGCTGCTGGAATCTGAGGCCATGGCCNCCTCAGTAGCTAAAGCCCTCGCTGCAGGCCCCGGCGGCAAGGTCGGAAAGGCTGCCCCGCTGGCCCTTGAAATTGCCGACGATCCCTGCTGGGTGCTGCTAAGCGCCACAGGCCAGATCGCCCGAACCAGCACGGCCGATCCACTGGTTGAATCCGGCGGCCGGAGCAAGCACGACGTGTTCTCTTCGGTACTGAAAACCAGTGCCCGCTCCGAGATCGGCGCTCTGACATCCTTGGGCCGGATGCTGCGACTGCAGGTTGTTGACATGCCAGTTCTGCCACCCACGGCTGCTCTACCTAACTTAAGCGGTGGTGTCGGTGCCAAGGACTTCATCACGCTGACCAAGGGCGAAACCCTGGTGNGGTTTGTGCCGTTGAATAGCGTCTTTGCCGTGGGAACTGCCGACGGCGTGGTTAAACGGGTCACCNCCGACTACCCGCTGAACCGTGACGATTGGGAATACATTTCGCTCAAACCTAAGGACTTTGTTGTAGGGGCCGGCGTTTGTACGGACGATCAGGATCTAGTCTTCATCACCCAAGGCGCCCAGTTGCTGCGTTACAGTGCCAGCGTTGTGCGCCCGCAAGGCCGCACGGCTGGGGGTATGGCTGGCATCAAGCTGGCCACAGGCGATGTCGTCTTGTCCTTTGGGGTGATTTCCNCCTCGGATCCCGATGCCGTGGTAGTGAGCATTTCAGGCGGGCAAGAGGCACTGCCGGGCACACCGTCGGGCTCAGCCAAGGTCACTGCCTTATCGCAATACCCGGCCAAGGGCAGGGCCACGGGCGGGGTGCGTGCCCACCGTTTCCTTAAGGGTGAAGACAGACTGTTAGTGGCCTGGGCGGGCCATGGGCCGGCCAAGGCCTCCACTATGGCTGGCGTTGTACGAACCCTGCCCATTGAGCACGGGCACCGCGACGGATCAGGAGTTGCGCTCAGTGCGGGAATTGACCTGCTCGGGCCCAGCCTGGTGAGCCCCACCGGTGCCGCTGAAGCCACTGCCGCTGACGCGGGTGCGGGTTCTTCCGGTGCTACCGCTGAGCCCCGGCCGCAGTGCAGGCGCCGGGCCGTGCCCCGGCACCTCGGCAGGCACCCGTTAACGNATCCGGCCCCTATCCCCAGCGCAACCCAAGAAGCGTTCGAGCTGCCTCTGGACTAGGATTTACTCCACCCGGTTCCAGAGCCCGGCATAGACTGGCCCTATGGCGATCATTCCCGACGACAAAGACTGGACCTGGGTTCTGGAACGGACCTGCCCCGAGTGTGGTTTTAACGCTGCTAAGGAAACCCCTGCCACAGCAGCAACAATGATTCCTGCGGTTCTGCCTCGCTGGCAGTCGGCCTTGCAACGGGCAAATGTTGAGGACCGGGTTGCCCCTGGCACATGGTCTGTTCTGGAGTATGCAGCCCATGTCAGGGATGTTNTTGAAGTATTCACGGCCCGGCTCGAGCTCATGCTCCGCGAAGATAACCCCACCNTTGCCAATTGGGACCAGGATCAAGCCGCCATTGACGGCAATTATGCCGGACTTGATCCGGAGGAGGTGGCCCGGAACCTGGTTCAGAACGGCTTGGATGCAGCGGCCTCCTTTGGCGCTGTCACTCAGGATCAGTGGGAACGCCGTGGTCTGCGCAGTAACGGGTCAGCGTTTACTGTGGTGAGACTCACAGGCTATTTCATGCACGATATCTTCCACCACCTCAAAGATATTGACGCTTAGTCTTGCCTTGCTAACGAGCAGGACAGGGCGATGGCGCCACTCTCACTCCTCCGCCCTCCCTTCTACAGCCGGGCACCTGAGGTTGACAGGCTGTCCTCGCCGAGCTTGAGGTGGGTGTTTGCGTCCTCTGCCAGTTTATTCTCGTGGGTCACCATAACCACTGCTGCTTCGACTAAAGCCTGCCGCAGGTCCGCGATGAGTTGGGTTGATTCATCGCTACCAAGGTGCGCCGTTGGTTCATCAAGAAGGACCACGTCTGCTCCTGCCACGAGCGTGCGTGCCACCGACACCCGAGTCCGTTGCCCGCCGGAGAGGTAATGCCCGCCAGGTCCCACGCGAGTGTCAAGACCCAAAGGCAGCCCNGCCAGCCATGGCCCCAGCCCCACCGTCACCAAAGCCTGCTCCAGGTCAGCTTCGGTGGGCGGTGTGCTGGCCGGCTTGGCAAGGGACAGATTCGCCCGGAGGGTGGAATTGAACAAGTAGGCATCTTGTGGACACCACGCGATGGCGCCCAGCGTTGCCCCGGTGGGTGGCTGGCCATTGATCAGGTACTGACCAGTTTCAGGTTTTAAAAATCCCAACAAAACAGCAAGCAGGGTCGATTTTCCGGCGCCGGAGGGTCCGCTGACCGTCCACCAGCTCCCNCGCCGGGAGCCGCCACTGACGGAGCTAAAGACAGGCTCAGCGGCTTCCGGGTACCGGACGGTGATGTCCTCAACAGCGATTTCAGTCACCGGCATGAGGCTACTGGTTCTGGACTTCCCATCCCTCCCGGCCGGTGCGGCTGCCCCAGATATTTCGCTTTCTACAACAGTGCCCGGTGCCTCAAGCAGCGGCAGGGTCTTATCCATCATGGCTATTAGGGCCGGCAATGCGCAGACGGCCTCAATATACTGCCCCAGCGGTTCGGACAAGGCAAGCATGAGAAGCGCCGCAACGGCCGCCGCCCGAGGATCTACGCCGGCGCCAGTAGCTGTGATGGTCACAGCCACAGCAGCCAAAGCTGTGAAGAGGGTGAGAGCACCTTGGCCCAAGCCATCGGCCCACGCCAGTCGGCGTAGCGGCGTGGCTACCTTAACGTCCTGTGCACTAAACCGTGCAGCTTGTACGGCGCCTACACCGTTGGCACCGAGCTGATCTGCTGCTCCAAACAATGTAGTGACACGGCTTGCAAGCCAGACTCGATGGACGGCAGTAGCGGCCGATGCCCGGCGCTGCGCAGCCAGAACAGCCACGGGCAACAGCACCAGGGCAAGCACACCCAAGACCACAACTATTGCCATGACCTCAGGGACCAGCAGGTACACGGTGGCCACCACCGCGCCATAGGAAATAACAGCCGCAGGGATCGGCACTACGGCACGCGGGACGGCGTCGCGCAGTTCGTCCACGTCCGCTACAAGGGTACCCAAGGCGCCNCCTGAGCGGGACAGTTTCCCNCAATGCAACACTGAGGACCCCAGTGAATCCCAGAGCTTCAGGCGGAGCTCGGCTGCCCACCTAAAAACGGCGTCGTGAGTCAGAAGTCGTTCGCAATACCGCAGCACTGAGCGGCCGATGCCAAAGGCACGCACACCCACAATCAAAGTCATCAAATACATGATGGGCGGCTGGTCAGCAGCCCACACAATGAGCCAACCGGAAATTCCGCTCAGAGCTGCAGCACTCAGCGTTGCCAGGGCTGAGACAAGCACTCCCGCAGCAAAGCGCGGGGAACGCAGCGGCAGCAGCCGTAGCTGGCGCCAGCGCAGCCGCGGTGCCACCCTTTCAATCAAGTCACCTGTTGCATCCACCTCAGGGGCGGCCGTTGTGTTCCCACGGCCCGTGATGAGAGGGCCTGTAATGAGACGGCCCGTGATGAGAGGGCCTGTGATGAGAGTATTTTCCGCCCCCAGGGCAGCGTCCCTGGCAGGAACAGTGCTCAGTCCAGCTATTCCCTCAGCTACCCCAGCACCTCCCAGCATGGAGGCTAGCAGGACATCGTGAGTTGCCACAACCACTGCCACGCCCTTTNNCAGCATGGACAGTTCAGCACGCACAGCCTGGGCCGAGACCGGGTCAAGGTGGGCGGTGGGTTCATCAAANAGTGCCAATTCCACGGCAGGGTCAATAACAATGCGGGCTAGAGCTCGGGCAACCGCCACTCGGCGAAGTTCGCCGGGGCTGCAGTCAACCACTGTGCGCTGCGCCAAGTGTTTGGCGTTGACACTTGCCAGGACACCCAGCAGCGTTTCAGTATCAACGTCGAGGCCAGCTGGCCCTGCCGCGTAGAGCGCCACTTCTTCCAACACGGTATCTTCGGTGAACACCGGATGCTGTGACACATAGACAAGAGAATCCGGGGCCCGCACGTTCAGTACTCCGCTGACTGCGGCAGCTTCCTCNCCGCGTGCAGGCAAGATACCTGCCACGGCGGCAAGAATGCTCGATTTTCCCGACCCGCTGGGAGTTGCCAGCACCAGTGCCGCTCCGGGNGTAAGCGTAGCCGTGAACCCGTCAACAGCAGCCTCACGGCGACCTGGATAGGACACAGTCACGTTGCGCAGCTCCAGCACGTAGGCNGCTGGGGTTTTCCCCGGTGCTGCATACCCACGAGGGGAAGTGTCCGTAGAACTGGAGGTGAGGCCAGTGTCAGCGCCGTCGCCGGTATGCTCAACTCCGCCGTCGAGAATTTCATTGACTCGACGGAGGGCCTGAACACCGTCTTCGCTACCATGGTGGGCCGCTCCAACGTCGCGCAGGGGCCTGAAGCATTCAGGCGCCAGCATCAGCGCCAGCAATCCGGCTTCCAGCCCCATATCCCCGGCTACTAGCCTGACACCAATGAACACGGCCACCACTGCCACGGAAATGGTGCTGATCAGTTCCAGAGCCATGGAGGAGAGAAAAGCCGTGCGCAGGGTTGCCATAGTTGATTTTCGGTAGGCCTCGCACACATCAGCAAGGGCTTTCCGTTGCGCAGATGCTCGGCGAAGCCCCACCAGGACCGGCAGTCCGCGGGCGAGTTCCAGCAGATGGTTCGAAAGCCTATCCAATCCGCGTGCAGCCAGTTCCACCCGTTCTTGGGTGTGGAAACCGATCAGGATCATGAACACCGGTACCAGGGGAACCGTGAGAACAACTATCAAGGCGCTGACCCAATCAGCGATCAAGATTTGCACACCGATCATCAACGGCAGTACCGCGCACGTCACTAGCGCCGGCAGGTAGGCGCTGAAGTAGTTATCCAGCCCGTCGAGACCGCGGCTGGCAAGCATTCCTTCTGCGCCCACNCCTGTGCTCCCTTGAGTGCTGCTCCCTTGAGTGCTGCTCCCATGAGTGCTGCTCCCTTGAGCGCTTCGGCCGTTCTGGCCGGGGCGCCGTTGGAGCCTGTGCGCCACGAGCCTGGCACGGAGCTCCTCTTTAGTGCCCAGTGCTGCGCGGCGGGCCAAGATCGATTGCCCNCACACTGTCCCGCCCAGGAGCCCGGCCCCNACACTTCCTTGCACCAGCAATTTCACCGGGTCCAGGGCGGCGCCAGCTGACCACTGTCCCAGCGCGTGGGCTAAGGCGCTCATCAGCAGGACAAGTGCAACGGCTTTCAGCGCGGCCAAACCCGCCAGGGCCGCTAGGGCTCGCCGGGTTGATTTACCGGTGGGCAGTGTGGGGCGTGGGCTCATGTTAGGCGCTACCGTCCATAGCTGAGACTTTCTCGCCAGTTCCGCCGGTTCCGTTCTTGGCGGTCCCGTCGCTGATACCGATGGCTGGTGCAAAATCGATGGGCTCGGGCAGGTGTGCCACGCTGATGCGCTTCCGGAAGATCCAGTACGTCCAGGCTTGGTATGCCAGGACCAGAGGTACACCCACCGCTGCCACGATCGACATCAACCGCAGGGTGTAGGCGGAGGATGAGGCGTTTTCCACAGTCAGGTTCCAAAGTGGATCCAGTGTAGAGGGCAGTACTACGGGGTAGACGGCGCTGAAGATGGCGGCGCTTCCGGCGAGTAGAAACACTCCCATGGCCAGGAAGCTGAACCCTTCCCGGCCGGCCCGGTTGGCTATCCATGCGACCACGGCAGCGGCTACCGCTGCTGCAATGAGGAGCCAGCTGAACCATTTTCCGTGCTGCCAAGCAACCACAATGGCCCATACAGCCAAGGGTGCCAGTCCAACAGGCAGCCAGCGGCCCACGAGGTGGCGGGTACGGTGGCGAACATCGCCGTCGGTCTTCAGGGCAATGAAAGCAGCGGCGTGGATCAAGGCAAACCCGACCACTGCGAGCCCGCCCAGCACGGCGTACCAACTAAACCAGGCGAACGGCCCACCTACACGGTCTCCGTTGGCGTTCAAGGGCAAACCGGTGGTGGTCAGCGCCAGCATGGCCCCAATGCCCAAGGCAGCCACGAAGGAGCCCAGTGCGATGGCCCAGTCCCAGACTTTCCGCCACGTATCGGAATGGATCTTGCCACGGTACTCAAAAGCGACGGCACGGAAGATCAAGGCAAGCAGCACAAACACCAGGGGNATGTACAGGGCGGAGAACAGCGATGCGTACCAGAAAGGGAACGCAGCGAAGGTGGCGCCACCGGCGGTGAGTAACCACACCTCATTGCCGTCCCAGACAGGTCCCACGGTATTTAGCAGTACCCGACGTTCCTTCTCGTCACGGGCAAAGGTCTTCATGAGCATGCCCACACCCAGATCGAAACCTTCCAAAAGGTAGCCGATCCACAGTACGGCGATGAGAATGAACCATAAAGTAGGCAGAAAATCCATCATTTTTCCTTAGCTCAAGCTGTTCGAACGGGGCGAGGCCGGTGTATGGCCGAAGAAACGCGCGCCCTGCACACCAGGCACGTGCGCAGTCGCTGGTGCGGCAGGGGTCAATAGGCGAATGCAAGCACATCCTCAGCATCCTCCCCGCCTGGTCGGGTTCCGCCGCTGCCGTTTCCGCCGCCGCTGCCGTTGTCGCCATGCTTGGTCTGGTCGAGCTCAGGCATAGCCGAGACCACGCCNCCTCGGATGTACTTGGTCAGTAGCACAACTTCCACCACAAGGAGCACTGCGTACACACTTGTCAGCGCCACCAAAGAGAAGATCATCTCCCCNGCCGACACCCCAGGCGAGACAGCCGAGGCCGTGAACATGAACACCTGATCAATCCCGCTCATGGAAGGATTTGGCGCCACCACGAATGGCTGTCGGCCCATTTCGGTAAAGATCCACCCTGCCGCATTGGCACCGAAGGGCGCCAGAATGCCGATCAGGGCTAGGCGCATCAGGCCCTTTGAACGTGGCACGGTGCCCTTGCGGGTCACCCACAGAGCCACTGCGGCCGCCATGGCGGCGAGCCCACCAAAACCGATCATCATGCGAAATCCCCAGTAAGTGACGGGCATGACCGGGACGTAGTTGATCTCCTGGCCAGCACGGTCACCGTACATCGGATCATCCGGGAGGTACTTGCCGTACTTGGCCTGATACTCCGGCACAAGCGTGTTGACACCCTTGATCTCGGTGTTGAAGTCATTGTGGGCCAGGAAGGACAGCAGTCCAGGCACTTCCATGACAGCCACCACGTCGGAGCAGTCGCGGCTACCCACGTCCCCGAGGGACAAGACCGAGAAACTCGTTCCATCGTGGCAGGCCGCCTCAGCGGCAGCCATCTTCATGGGCTGCTGCTCAAACATCAGCTTTCCTGACAAGTCTCCGGATACGGCTGACCCGGCAAAAGCGATCATGGCCACCACAGCCCCGATGCGCAGTGACGTGATCCAGACAGCATGGTCCTTCTTGTCACGGCCAGCAATGGTGGCGGACTCCCCNACAACAACGCGCCCTTGGGCGTCAACGGTATCGATTCCGTCCTTGCGGCGGCGCCATAGCTGGTACCAAGAAATGCCCAGCAAGAATCCGCCAGCCACCGCTAGGGCGCCAGTGATGGTGTGGAAGAACGCAACAATGGCGGTGTTGTTGCTGAAGACCGCCCAGGCATCGACCATGACGGGGCGCCCATCAAGCATTTCAACACCAACAGGGTGCTGCATCCATGAGTTGGCGACCAGGATGAAGTAGGCCGAGACAATGGAGCCTGCAACAGCGATCCACAGGCAGGCAAGGTGAATCCTCGGNGGTAGCTTNTTCCAGCCGAAAATCCACAGGCCCAAGAAGGTTGACTCAACGAAGAAAGCCAGCAGTGCTTCCATGGCAAGNGGTGCACCAAAGACATCGCCCACAAAGCGGCTGTACTGGCTCCACGCCATACCGAATTGGAATTCTTGAACGATCCCTGTGGCCACGCCCATGATGAAGTTGATCAGGAACAGTTTGCCCCAGAATTTGGTCATACGCAGGTATTCTTCTTGACCTGTTTTATGCCAGCGGGTCTGCAAGATGGCCACCAAGGCGCCAAGTCCGATCGTGAGTGGCACCATCAAGAAGTGGTACACGGTCACTATTCCGAACTGCCACCTGGCAATGTCCAGAGCTTCCACTTAATTCCCTCGTCGATGAAATATATGCTGGCTGTTCAAGCACTTCTACAAACCGTAGAAGTACTATTTCTACCCTGTGTAGAACATTGCTGTCAAAACCTGTACATTTAGTACTGTGCGTATGTTTCATGCGCCACACTTTGATGCTCGGTCGTGAAATTAAGGATGTATATGGCAACGCTTGAGNATCTCGAGAGAGCAGTTATGGACCTGCTATGGGAACACCAGGAAGCCATTACGGCCAACACCCTGCGTGATCTGCTCGCACAGCGCCCGTCGGAGCAGGACGGCGCCCTCGAGTCCCGCCCGCTGGCGGTCACAACCGTTTTGACCGTGCTTTCACGGCTGGAANAGAAGGGCCTGGTTGAGCGCGAACGCTCGTCACGGCCCCACCGTTACTGCGCGGTAACAACCAGGGAGGACCATACGGCAGAACTCATGCTTGAGGTATTAGGTTCAGCACCTGATCGCGAAGCCGTCTTGGCAAGGTTTATCGGAACCGTCAGCGCCGGCGAAGCTGAAACACTGCGGAAGTTGCTGGGGCACTAACAGCCCGTGCTCTCGCCATCAACGCATGGAAACCACCGGACACGGTAAGTTGTAATACATGTTTTGGACTTCTTGGTTCCTCGCCGCTTTGGCTCTGGTACTAGCGTGGCCGGTACCCGTTTTCCTAGCCCGTGCAGCGTGGCCTGCACGGGCACCTNTTGCTGCCATGGTGCTGTGGCAATCCATCGCCTTGGCCGGTGGGCTCTCCATGATTGGGGCAATGCTTTGCTATGGCCTGGTCCCTCTCGGAAACAACCTTGCCAGCGGCTTGCACGCTCTGGTGCGGATTATTGCGGGCCAGCAGTCCCTTGACGAGCTGGGCCTGATACACGCCTTTGCCCTGAGCGCAGCAGCACTCCTGTCGGCCCATCTGGTCTTCACGCTGTGGCTGACGTACTTCCGCATTCAACGTCAACGCCGCCGCCACAGGGACCTGCTGCACTTACTGAGCTCCCCTTCCGATAACCGCCCCGATACCTTGGTGATCACCCACCAGGCACCCGTGGCATATTGCCTCNCCGGAGGTTCTCGCTCCGTCACAGTGCTTTCTGACGGCCTGCTCGAGCTGCTCTCAGCCGAGGAGCTGAACGCTGTCTTGGTGCACGAGCAAACCCACCTGGCCCAACACCATCATTTGCTACTGTGGGCGTTTGCTGCCTGGCGCTCGGCACTGCCGTGGCTGCCTACCTCTAAGCTGGCCCAGCAGGCTGTTTCCTCACTGATTGAGATCATGGCCGACGACGTCGCCTTGCGTTCTGTGAGTAAGTCCACCTTGGTGACAGCCATCGCCCTTGTTGCCAGTGGTGCCGCGCAGCTTCCGGCCGACGCGATTGTTGCAGAAAATGCGCAACAAATCGACACTCCGGCCACCACATCCGCCAGGCTGAGCCGGCTTCTGNACACCAGCCCTGCGCTAGAGGCGCGCCTTCAGGCTCTGATCATGGTGGGTGCTCTTCTGCTACTGGCAATCCCCACCGCGCTGTTGCTCGTGCCGGGCATCCTGGCCTAACCTGGCGCCCTAGCCTAACCCGGCACCATCGCCCCCAGCACCATCGTCCCAAGCACCGGCGTCCCGGCACCATCGCCCCAAGCACCGGCGTCGTTCCGGATACTCTAAACGTCGATGCGGCCTTGGTCCAGGAATTCACTGCCAGCGACAATGAATTCCTTGCGCGGGGCCACATCTGAGCCCATCAGCAACTCGAAGGTGTGCTCGGCCCGGTCAGCATCGGCACTGGTGACACGGCGCAGCATCCTGTGGCGCGGGTCCATGGTGGTTTCGGCTAGCTGATCGGCGTCCATTTCACCAAGGCCCTTGTACCGCTGAATGGGCTCCTTGTACCGCTTGCCGGTCTTCNNCAACTTGGCTAGCAAGGTGTGCAGTTCCTTCTCAGAATACGTATAGACCATCTCATTGGCTTTGGAGCCGGCATTGAAGACTTCCACCCGATGCAACGGTGGAACAGCCGCATAGACGTTGCCAGCATCGATCATGGGACGCATATAGCGGAAGAAGAGCGTCAGCAGCAGTGTGCGGATATGAGCACCATCTACGTCGGCATCAGTCATCAAGATGACCTTGCCGTAGCGTGCAGATTCGAGATCGAAACTACGTCCGGACCCTGCACCCACCACTTGAATCAGTGCGGCACATTCGGCGTTGGCCAACATGTCCCCNACTGACGCTTTNTGGACGTTGAGAATCTTTCCGCGGATGGGCAGCAGCGCCTGAAAGTCAGAGGACCTGGCAAGTTTTGCCGTTCCCAAGGCACTGTCACCTTCAACTATGAACAATTCGCTTTTCTGCACGTCGGTGCTGCGGCAATCTGCCAGTTTGGTGGGCAGTGAGGAGGTTTCAAGGGCATTNTTGCGTCGTTGAGTTTCTTTGTGGACGCGGGCGGAAATACGCGACTTCATCTCGGAAACAACTTTNTCCAACAAGGTGGCGGCTTGGATCTTCTCACCACGGGCACTGGATTCTAGCTTGGCCTTGAGTTCCTTTTCCACCACTTTGGCCACAATGTTCTTCACAGCAGGCGTGCCGAGAATTTCCTTGGTCTGGCCCTCAAACTGTGGCTCAGCTAACCGCACGGTAAGGACAGCTGTCATGCCAGCCATGACATCATCCTTCTCGATTTTATCGTTGCCTGCCTTAAGCTTGCGCGCATTGGCTTCGATGACCTTACGGAAGGTCTTCAGTAAGGCTTGCTCGAAGCCCTCCTGGTGACGCCCACCCTTGGGCGTGGCAATAATGTTCACGAAGCTACGCATGGTGGTGTCATAGCCGATCCCNCAACGCAGTGCGATGTCCACTTCACAATCGCGGTCAACGGCTGTGCTCTCCAGATGGCCTGCTGCGTTCAGCACTGGCACTGTCTCAGTAAAGGTTCCATGGCCTTGNAGGCGCCAAATATCGGTGACCGGCCCACCTACGGATAAGAAGTCAACAAACTCACTCAGACCACCGTCGTGGTGGAACACTTCTTCATGGGTGGCGAACTCTCCTGGCGATCCTGCCTGACGGCGTTCGTCAACAACCCTGATTTTCAGACCGGGCACAAGGAATGAAGTTTGACGGGCACGAGCCACCAACTCCTCATAGGAAAACTTTGCATCGGGNGTAAANATCTGCCAGTCAGCCCAGTACCTGATGCGCGTACCTGTCACGCCTCGTTTGGTAGTCCCCACAATGTCCAGGTTCGACTTTTCCACGAACGGTTCAAAAGGTACGTCAGGACTCAAGGACTTGCCCACGTCCTTGAAGTGTCCCGGTTCTCCGCGGCGGAAACTCATTTGATACGTTTTGCCGCCACGGTCCACCTGGGCATCCATGCGGGCAGATAACGCGTTGACCACGCTGGCACCAACACCGTGCAGGCCACCAGAGGCCGCGTAGGAACTGCCNCCAAATTTTCCACCGGCATGGAGTTTAGTCAGGACCACCTCAACTCCACTGAGTCCGGTTTTGGGCTCCACATCCACAGGGATGCCGCGGCCGTCGTCGTGCACCTCCACGGAATTATCCTTGTGCAAGATGACGGATATGTTTTGTCCGTACCCTGCCAGCGCCTCATCCACGGAGTTATCAATAATCTCCCAGAGGCAATGCATCAGCCCGCGCGAGTCCGTGGAGCCGATGTACATGCCCGGACGTTTCCGAACAGCTTCCAGCCCCTCCAGTACAGAGNNATGGCGTGCACTGTAATTGGAACTCTGGCGTACCACGGTGGACATGCTCCTTCAAAAATAAATGACCGTTTTGATTGCCGGTCCATACCTAGGTTAACGGTTGCTCGGACAAAATCCGTACCTCTAGCCCCCATCACCACCATCCACAGCTACGCGGTTAGCGAAAGTAGCCCTCGCTATGGAAGCAAGCACAGCAATTAGTGGTTGTATAAAGTACAAGAACTTATGAAGGAGGCCATCATGACCACCACGACCGTCACCAACCCCAGCTGACCACCCTTGATCGTTGCGACCGTTGCGGCGCACAAGCGTATGTGCGGGTAGTTTTGGAATCCTCAGGCGGGGAACTGCTTTTCTGCGGTCACCATGCCCGTGCAGTTGAGGCCACCTTGAAGCCATTGGCCGCACAATGGCACGACGAGACAAACCGACTGCACGAAAAGCTCCCGTCGCCGTCGACTAGCGTCGCTGAGAACTAGCCTGACGCTGGCGCAGAACAACGCTATTGACTAAGAGGGTCCTGGATCGCCAGGACCCTCTTTTGTGCGTTAGTACGCGGAGCAATTCTTGTTGGGCAAAGATCGTGTTGGGCAAAGATAGAAATCTAACCCGCAGTCAGAGGTTGCACAATCATCAGCTAAGTTGACTCTACAACCCCGACAGCGGGTTAGACGGCACGTGCGTCACTAGTCCAGGTAGTCGCGCAGAACCTGTGAACGCGAGGGATGACGCAGCTTGGACATAGTCTTGGATTCGATCTGACGGATACGCTCACGTGTAACGCCGTAGACCTTGCCGATTTCATCTAGAGTCTTCGGCTGCCCGTCGGTCAACCCAAAGCGCATGGCCACCACACCAGCTTCACGCTCGGACAAGGTGTCCAAGACTGAATGAAGCTGTTCCTGCAACAAGGTGAAAGACACAGCATCAGCTGGCACAACAGCTTCGGAATCTTCAATCAAGTCACCGAACTCGGAGTCACCATCTTCACCCAACGGNGTGTGCAAGGAGATGGGCTCGCGGCCATACTTCTGAACTTCGACAACCTTCTCAGGTGTCATGTCCAATTCCTTGGCAAGTTCTTCCGGTGTTGGTTCCCGGCCGAGGTCCTGGAGCATCTGGCGCTGGACACGTGCCAACTTGTTGATGACTTCAACCATGTGCACGGGGATGCGGATGGTGCGCGCCTGGTCAGCCATGGCCCTCGTGATGGCCTGACGGATCCACCATGTGGCGTAGGTTGAGAACTTGAAGCCCTTGGTGTAATCGAACTTCTCAACGGCACGAATCAAGCCAAGGTTGCCTTCCTGGATCAAGTCCAAGAAGAGCATGCCGCGGCCGGTATAACGCTTCGCTAGTGAAACCACGAGGCGCAAGTTGGCTTCAAGCAGGTGGTTNTTGGCACGCTTGCCGTCATGGACAATGCGCACTAGATCGCGTTTGAGCTGCTCATCCATGGCGTCTCCGCCGGTTTCAAGCTTCTCAGTGGCGAAGAGCCCTGCTTCAATGCGCAAAGCCAAGTCCACCTCCTGCTCAGCATTGAGCAAGGCAACCTTGCCGATCTGCTTTAGGTAGTCCTTGACGGGGTCGGCCGTTGCGCCAGCGGACATGACCTGCTGAACAGGGGCGTCGTCGTCGTCGGAGTCGGAGTAGACAAAACCTGTTCCTGTAGCAACAGGGCGCTCCGGAGTGGCATCGTCCTCGTCGTCTTCAACAACNCGTCTCTGCGGCCGGCTCGTCATCTTCTTTAATCTTTGATTTGCCGCGGCGTGCAGGTGCAGCGGCTTTCTTCGGGGCAGCTGTTGCTGCGGGAGCATCTTCACCAGTGGCTGCGGCAGCCTTCTTGGCNNAGCGATGGTGGCAGCACGCTTCTGTGCTGGTGTCAGCGGCACAGTGGCTGAAGATGCGGGGTCCTCGATCTCCTTGGTAGCGGAGACATTGCTCTTGGCAGTAGCAGACACAGAAAACCTTTCTAACGGCGGTCTGTGGAGTTACCGTCGGGCAACACCACTATGACCCTGTCAAGTCCGCGTTGCTTGGCGCATCACATCCGCTTGAGGGTCACAGGGTATAACTCCCCGTGCGGCTGCGTTGTTCCCGCAGTCCTGAAAGAAAAATCTTCCAGTTCCTTTTGCCCAAACTTTGTTAATACATCAACACGAACCCCACCGGGTCTTATCTACTAGTGTCTCACGATTTACCCCGCGCTCGTTGCTCTGCACCTCTTGTGGCGGGTGTCTTCTTGCAATAAATCTCACACGCCTTCCGAGCCTGCGCCGAAATCCACGGCGGACCGCAACAATGACAGCGGGCAACCCTGACCCACCACCACTACGGCATTGCGCGGCACTATGGCTACGTCCTTATTGCGGTCAAGCTTGTAGCGGTCAAGCTTGTAGCGATCAAGCTGACCTGTCTTGCCGGTTGGCTTCATCACGGTCACCGCTGATCTCATCCTGGTTTTCATGCCACGCGGTTCGGGGNTTCTTTGCACATTCGGCAATGTACCCCACGGACAGCAACTCATCGAGCATGCTTGCCAGACGGTAGCCAGGTTGATATTGCTGGCACGTCTGGAAGTAGTGTCCCGCCCACGTTCCACGGCCTTTACACCACTGGATCCAGCCCAAGAGGCACAGCACAGGTGCCTTGTCGGCATGGTCGGTACACGTGGCCAAGAAGTGCAGGAGTGCCTCAGCGCGGCCAAGCCGGACCCAGTCAGGACCTGCAGCCTCCTGATCGTACTCATCCACCGGAATGTCACCGATCAAAATGTTGGAGAAATCTCCGCTGGCCTTCATCATGATCTTGTCACTGACATCGCCCATAATCACGGGGCAACCGGCGGCTTGGTTTCCGCCATACCAGTTTCGCGGTACCACGATCTCGTCGGTGTCAGGGAGGACTAGGCCAACTCCGGCGGCACCGGCCAGAGCNCCTCCAGCCGAGGTAGCCAACGCCACAATAACCACATCACGCACCGCTACCTCAGCCAAGCTCGCCAGCAANAANGCTGCCATGACGGGGTCCGGCGTTTTCGGCCAGCATTTCAAACTAAATTCCCACGCACCGAGAGAGGCAGCCAGTTGGCGTGCACCTGAACCGTTGGTAGCCAGGTGATCCCTTAGCTCCTCCCCTGCAACTACTACTGACTCAGCAAACCCAGCGTCCTGCACTGTAATCAGCTCCTGAATCTGCTCCTTCGGATTTTTNCTGACCATGCTCCCGCGAAAGATGAATTCAGCGTTGACAAAACTCTCCTTGATGGACACGTTGCTCGTTCCAGGCCATGGACAGCAGTGGGCGTTAGTGCAGTGCAGGCTTCGCCAATAGTTCGGGCCTACGTACCAAGCGTCACGAACGGGCAACTCAAATCCTGCAAAAGCCGCGCACAAGTCCTTGTACACACCGCTTTGTGGAAAGTAGTCTGAATCCGCCCAGTCTTCCCTGCCAAAGATGGCTATCAGGCAGCCGTTAGCTTCGTCGTCGCTGGATAACTGTGCCGCAGCAATGGCAGCAAACCTTGCAGTGTCAGGTGAGTTATCTTCAGGCAGGTCCAGACGCATGGTGGCCCTGAGACGTTTACCGTTCATGCCAATGCACACGATGCTGTTTTCCGGCCAGTACCCCATCATGTGGGGNATGAATGCCAGGAGGTCCTCACCGGCACTGACTTTGATCTTTTCTAGTGGTTTTCTCATGACTCAAGACTGCTGCCCACCGGACACGGATAACAGGGCAGTAAGCTCAAAAGTCAGAATCTGTGGATAACCCAGCCCTGCTTCGTCAAGATCGTTTCGGAAACATTTTTGAATCCACTCTCAAGAACGGGGACCGGTCATAGCCACGGCGCTGTGGATCTCCTGGCTTTCATGCCTAAGAGCTTTCATGCCTAAGAGCCTTCACGTTGAAGAGCCTTTACGTTCAATCCGTTCGTCTTTTGCNTCTTGCTTGTATTGCTGGCGCCGGCGACGGTTATCGCTCATGACCTCACGCAGCGGCGGAACACGTTCCCCGAGCTGGGCCATGGTCCGGCGCACCTTACGACGTGTGGCGATAACCGCTGCTATACCTATGCCCAGGACCAGGAACTGGAANGAGAACGCCACCCGGAACGCGTCCAGGGAATACAAACCATCAGGNGAAAAGCCCACACTGTTGAGCAGGTCAAGGATCAGACCAATCATGTACATGGTTGCTAAAGCGGCGAAGAAACCCCCNACGTTGACAATTCCGGTGGCCGTACCAATCCGGTGGGAGGGATTGAAGGTTCTAGCAAAGTCAAAGGCAATCATCGAAGCTGGCCCGCCAACAGCAAGGACCAGCACCAAGACCACCAACAACCACAGNGGCGAGGGCCCGGACTGCACCAGCACTGCAGCCCATACAGCAACAATGGCCAAGGTCACTGCCAACACCATGGTTGAGCGGCGCAGCGGGTGTCTGCCCACCCAACTGCCCAGGAAGGGTCCGCAGATGATCCCCACCACCACGAACAAGCTCAGCAGCACACTGGCCGTGGCAGTATCTAGACCCTGGCCAGATACTAGGAACGGGTACCCNCATGTCAGGACGAACACGGTGCCTGAGAATTGGGTGGCGAAGTGACTCCACATGCCCAGTCTTGTCCCAGGTTGCCGCCACGCTGTCGCTAGCTCGGCACCAGTGCCTTTCAACCCTGTCTGGCATTGGGGTNNAGCTGTACCAGCCGGGGCATTACGCACCAGCGAAGCGGCCAGCACGCAGGCCAGCACACCCAACGCGGCAAGCCCCACAAATGCTTGGCTCCAGCCCGCAGTATGGAGTACAAGCGCGAAAGGAGCGATGCTGATGAGCTGGCCAAATTGGCCAATTTGCCCTGTTAACTGGGTCAGCACAGGCACCCTGCGCGAGGGGAACCACAAAGGGATCAGACGTATGACAGCAATAAACGTCATAGCGTCGCCGGCGCCAACAAAGATCCGGCCCACCACACCGGCGGGGATGGAGGTTGCTGCCGCCAATTGCAGTTGCCCCACCGCCATGAGGGCGGCACCGGTGGCGATCATGACCCGGGGNCCAAATCTGTCAACGAGCACGCCCACGGGGATTTGTAGACCCGCATAAACGAGTAGCTGGATGACGGTAAAGGCGGAGAGCGCTGCGGCCGTTGCCCCAAAGCGTTCGGTGGCCACAAGTCCGGCAACACCAAAGGATGTTCTCTGGGTGATCGCAATTAAGTAGGCAAATACACCAACACCCCACACCAACCACGCACGCCGATTATTGTCTCGTCTAATGAGTACCACCTTCGGGCCCGCCTTGAGACCCGGCATCGCGGCTGGCTAAGTACGCCTCAACAGCGGCACCAAGCTCATCGGCGTCGGGCAGTTCATCATTCTCACCTGCCAGCAGCGAGCGGCGCTCCGTGCCTTCGGAGTGTTCGTCGTATTGCTTTTCAAGATTGCCAACAACGGCGGCAACCTCGCTGGAGGCTTCAACCTGCTCCGTGATTTGGCGCTCCACAGCACGCCCGGCTTCACGCAGGCGTTCGCTGGGGAGCATCAGCGAGACGGCGGCACCTAAGTACTCCAAGCCTGCAACAGCAGCAGGTGGATACTCGGCGTCGGAAAGGTAGTGGGGNACGTGGATGGCATAGCCCACCACATTTCGTCCGACGGCGGCCAATTTGAATTCCAGCACGTGACCAATGGCTGCGGGAATCTCCAAGGTGGTCTTCCACGCCGAGATACCTTCGATCAAATCGGGGCGATTGCCGTGCACAGTGGCTCCGATGGGGCGGGTGTGCGGAACAGGCATGGGCACCGAATGCACCCAGGCCACAAGATTCACATCAAACCGTTCCACCAGCTCCAACACAGCAAGGGAAAATCGCTCCCACTGCAGGTCAGGCTCGTTGCCGCACAGGTACAAGAAGGGNGTACCCAAAGCGTCAACCATGCGGTACAGCGCAAGGACGGGTGCCTTGTAGTCGCTGAGGTGATCCTCCATGAACGTGATGCGCGGCCGGCGCGAGCGGTAGTCGATGAGCTGATCAATATCGAAAACAGCAACCGGCTCACCGGCCAGCTGGTCCTTTAGCTCACTGGATATTTGCGCAACAACATGGCCTGCATCGGAGGATCCGGTAAAGGACATGAGCAGGTTTACGCCGCTGAGGTCTTCACCGGCGAGCAGTTCTTCATTGAGGGCATAGAGGGACTCAGGGTCTTGAAATGGCGTGTACTCGGTGATATTCATAGTCTTCCTCGGCAGCGTGCGTCTCTGAACAGCACAACACCGCAAGCGCCCTGATCATTCCACGCCGGTGATGCTGCGTGTTGTGCTGGGCGCCTGACGGTGTTGTGTGAGTTCTCTGGAATCCTCCCGTGGCTCTGGCGCGAGCTCCTTTATGCTTTGACGTTGACCTTCACAAACGGCGGTTTCACCACTGTGACGCCCAAGCGGCGACCACGAATATCTAGCGAGAGCGCCTGCCCTAGTTCAATGGCCGGATCCACCAAGGCAAGTGCCACGCCATTGCCCAAGGTTGGCGAGAAAGTTCCCGAGGTTGTATGTCCCACGGTGTTGCCTTGGGCGTCGAGCACCCCAACACCTGCACGTGGCACACCGCGCTCGGTCGCCAAGAGCCCCACTGACTTGCGCGGGACGCCCACGGCCTTCTGCGCTGTAAGCACATCCTTGCCCCAGAAAGTCTCTTTCTTCCACCCTACGGCCCAGCCCACACCAGCTTCCAGGGCTGTGATGTCGGTGGAGAGCTCATGTCCATGCAGGGCATATCCCATCTCCGTGCGCAGGGTATCNCGGGCGCCCAGCCCGGCCGCCCGCCCGCCCGCATGGTCCACAGCCGCAACAAGGGCCTCCCATACGGTAGCGGCATCCTTCCACGCCGGCACAACTTCGTAGCCGATCTCCCCNGTGTAGCCGGTGCGACATACCGTCAGCGCAATCTCGGCACCAGCAATGACAACGGTGGCATCGACAAANGACATGTACTCACTAGGCTGCGGTAGCCCTACAGCCGCCATGACGGTGGTGGCCGCGGGTCCTTGCACAGCAAAGACCCCAAAGTCGCGGTGCCGGTTCAAAATTTCAAGCTCGGCCCCTTCACCAACGCGGGCGGCCTCCAATGCCGCAACCACAGCTGAGGTGTTGGCTGCATTGGGAATCAAGAACACGTCATCGTCAGCACGCAGGTACGCGATCAGGTCATCTGTCACTGTCCCTTGGTCCGTCAGAGCCAAGGTGTATTGGGCGCTGCCGGCCTTGATGCGCAGCAGATCATTTGACAGGCAGCGATTAACAAAGTCCAGGGCTCCGGTGCCGCGGATTTCTGCCTTGCCGAGATGCGAGACGTCAAANAGGCCAACACAGGTGCGAACTGCCGTGTGCTCGGCAACCACGCCGCCGCCGTCGTACTGCAGTGGCATCAGCCAGCCGCCAAATTCAGCCATTTTNGCGCCGTGGTCCACGTGCCACTGGTGCAGAGGGCCCTGCAGGAGATCTTCACTAATTTCGCTCATGGCTCATACGGTACCGCAGACAGGGACCGTAGCTCACCTACCAATACCGCCGGCGAGCAATCGCACAGCGTTGGGGCTACGATCGAAAGCAACGATGCCCGTTCATCAACATTCCATAGTGAGGACAGTATTTCAGTGAGTGTCAAAGAAAACATCACCTTCCGCGTAGTGAGCACCGAGTTGGCCAAGGTTGCCGCCGATGCCATCGTCATCGCCGTCAGCAAGGGCACAGACGGGCCAGAGATTCTGGGTTCTCCACTCTCCGGCGCAGCCCTTGCATCCCTTAAAACCTCCATGCCTGCGTTGGGAGTCACCGGTGCGGCGGATCAGATTGTGCGCCTGCCTGGATTGCCTGAGACGGGCGCGCAGATCCTGGTGCTCGCTGGTCTTGGGCCGGTCAAAGACGGTGGTGTCAGCGATGAGTCACTGCGCCGCACCGCAGGAGCTGCTATCCGCCAGCTCGCCGGACTTAAGCATGTACTTNTTGCGATACCCACGACGGCGGTCAGCCAAGTTTCAGCGATCGCACAGGGCGCTGCTCTGGGCGCGTACCAATATGCGAGCCTGCATACCAGCACCAAAGGTAAGCAAGATCCCGTGGCGAAGGTCACTATCCACTCCACTCTGGCTAAGGATCCGCAGCTAGCTGCCGCCCTGGAGCATGCCTCAATTGTTGCTAAGGCCGTCAACGCTACCCGCACACTGGTCAATGAGCCCNCGAGCAAGCTGTATCCGGCAACGTTCGCCGAAGCTGCCAAGGATCTGGCCAAGGGCCTACCCGTAAAGGTCACCGTATTTGATGAGAAGCGCCTGCTCAAGGATGGCTACGGCGGCATCATGGGCGTCGGCCAGGGCTCCTCGCGCNCCCCGCGCATGGTGAAGCTGGAGTACAAGTCCGAGCGCGCTGTTGCTGACCTTGCCCTTGTCGGTAAGGGCATCACCTTTGACAGCGGTGGCATTTCCATCAAGCCCGGTGCTGGCATGGTCACCATGAAGTGCGATATGGCCGGTGCAGCCGCTGTTCTGAACTCCGTGCTGGCAGTGGCCGAGTTGGGCCTGCCGGTCAATGTCACAGGATGGCTGTGTATCGCAGAGAACATGCCCTCCGGAACAGCCATCCGACCCTCCGACGTGCTGACAATCTTTGGTGGTAAAACCGTTGAAGTGCTCAACACCGACGCCGAGGGCCGCTTGGTCATGGCCGACGGACTTGTTGCTGCATCGCAGGAGTTCCCCGACGTCATCATTGACGTCGCCACACTCACTGGCGCCCAAGTAGTTGCTTTGGGGAACCGCACCGCCGGTGTCATGGGCGATGAAGGGGTCACCGCGGCTTTGAAGGCTGCCGCTGATAGGGCAGGTGAACTGATTTGGCCCATGCCGCTTCCGGAAGAACTGCGCCCGTCGTTGGAGTCCNCCGTGGCCGATATGGCCAACATTGGTGAACGCATGGGCGGCATGATGACAGCTGCAGTGTTCTTGCAGGAGTTCATCGGTAAGGACAAGAGCGGGCAAACCATCCCGTGGGCACACCTGGATATTGCCGGCCCCGCCTTCAATGAAGCAGCCCCTTATGGCTACACACCCAAACAGGGCACGGGTATGGCTGTGCGCACACTCGTGGCTTATGTTCAAGACGTAGTGGCCCGCAGTGCCTAATTCGCTGCAAACAGCTAACAAAAATTAGGGCGCTACCTAGATGAAGTAAGAAGTCACTAAACACGAAGGCGCAATCTTGCACATTATCTTTAATGCCGGATTGCGCCTTCGTGCTGGATCTAGTGAATATGAACACATTCAGCTTTACTGTGACAGCTGTGACAGTGCTGCAGGGTCAACTGACGTAAGGTAAATGCTGAAAGTATTTGTCTTTGACCGGAAGAAGCTGCCCGTTCTGCAATGAATGGTCACCTTCTCTCAATAATTGATGAGCTGACGCGCCAACACAGTGCGCGTCAATCTAACGCGAGGGAGCGTCTAAGTGGCCGAACAGGCAGCTGGGCAAGAATTCGATATTTTGGTTCTCGGCGGTGGCAGTGGCGGTTACGCCACAGCACTGCGGGCAGTCNAATTGGGCATGACCGTTGGTCTCGTCGAGAAGGGCAAGTTGGGCGGCACATGCCTGCACAACGGCTGCATCCCGACCAAAGCGCTTCTGCACGCAGCAGAAGTTGCCGACCACGCGCGTGCAGGCTCCAGCATTGGTGTCAACAGCACGCTCGAGAGCATCGACCTGGTCGCCGTGAACAAGTACAAGGACGGCATCGTCGCCGGAAAGTACAAGGGTTTGCAGGGGCTTATTAAGGGTAAGGGCATCACCGTCATCGACGGCGAAGGCCGCCTCACCGCAGCCAACACCGTCACCGTGAACGGCGTGAACTACACGGGCAAGAACATTGTTCTAGCCACCGGTTCCTACTCACGCAGCTTGCCGGGTCTGGAAATCGGCGGCAAGGTCATCACCTCCGACGAGGCCCTGACCATGACCGAACTACCCAAGAGCGCCATCGTCCTCGGTGGCGGTGTTATCGGCGTCGAATTTGCTTCAGTGTGGAAGTCCTTCGGCGTAGATGTCACCATCATTGAAGGCATGGCTTCGCTGGTCCCCAACGAAGATGCCTCCATCA
This sequence comes from Arthrobacter polaris, assembly GCF_021398215.1. Lineage (NCBI taxonomy): Bacteria > Bacillati > Actinomycetota > Actinomycetes > Micrococcales > Micrococcaceae > Arthrobacter > Arthrobacter polaris. The sequence continues at coordinate 1,150,263 of NZ_CP071516.1, read as the reverse complement.
TCAAGGTCCTTGAGCGCACGTTCCGCAAGCGCGGCATCGCGTTCAACACCGGCACCTTCTTCCAGGGCGTCGAGCAGAATAACGACGGCGTCAAGGCCACCTTGGTGGACGGCAAGACGTTCGAAGCAGACCTCATGCTGGTTGCTGTGGGCCGTGGCCCGTCAACGGCTGGCTTGGGTTTTGAGGAAGCTGGCGTCACTGTTGACCGCGGCTTCGTCATCACCAACGAGCGCCTGCACACCGGTGTTGGCAACATCTACGCAGTGGGCGATATTGTCCCCGGCATCCAGCTCGCACACCGCGGCTTCCAGCAGGGCATCTTCGTAGCTGAGGAAATTGCCGGCATGAACCCGGTGATCGTTGAAGACATCAACATCCCCAAGGTCACCTACTGTGACCCGGAGATCGCCTCGGTGGGCTTGAACGAAAAGCAGGCCAAGGAAAAGTTTGGCGATGCAAACGTTGAAACCACTGAGTACAACTTGGCTGGCAACGGAAAGAGCGCCATCCTTGGCACCGGCGGCATCATCAAGTTCGTCCGCGAANAGGACGGCCCCGTTGTGGGTGTTCACATGATCGGCAGCCATATTGGCGAGCAGATCGGTGAAGCACAGCTCATTGTGAACTGGGAAGCTTACCCTGAGGACATTGCTGGCCTCATTCACGCTCACNCCACGCAGAATGAAGCACTCGGTGAAGCAGCTATGGCCTTGGCCGGACGCCCGCTCCACGGCTAATAAGAGATTTTCTTAGTGCACCCGGTGTCCGCGTCGGGTGCACTAAGCTACAAAACATTACATAATTCATAGAATTTCGTAGCGATGTACCACTGTGCACCGCACAAGAAGGAGAACGGGGACGAAATGTCTGAATCCGTGAACTTGCCCGCCTTGGGTGAAAGCGTCACCGAAGGTACCGTCACGCGATGGCTGAAGCAGGTTGGGGATCGCGTCGAAGTTGACGAGCCCCTGCTGGAAGTTTCCACCGATAAGGTTGACACCGAAATCCCGTCACCCTTCGCTGGCATCCTAGAAGAAATCCTTGTCCCTGAGGACGAGACCGCTGAAGTGGGTGCTCCCCTGTGCCGTATCGGCACCGGCGCGAGTGCCCCGGCAGCAGCTCCGGCCGCCCAGGACGCACCAGTAGCTCAGGAAGCACCGGAAGCTCCGGCCGCCCCTGCGGCACCTGCTGCTGCGGCCCCTGCTCCCGCTGCACCAGCTGCTGCTCCGGCTGGCGATGCCCACGAACTGGTCCTGCCTGCTCTGGGCGAATCGGTCACCGAAGGCACCGTTACCCGTTGGCTCAAGGCTGTGGGAGACACCGTTGAAGTTGACGAGCCGCTGCTGGAGGTCTCCACCGACAAGGTTGACACCGAGATCNCCTCCNCCGTGGCTGGCGTCCTGCTGGAAATCCGCGTTCCCGAAGACGAGACCGCAGAAGTTGGTGGCGTCCTGGCCTTGATCGGTTCAGCCGCTGCAGCCGCCCCGGCTGCTGCACCTGCACCTGCTGTAGCACCCGCCGCTGCGCCTGCTCAGGCAGCACCCGCCGCACNNCCGTTGCTGCACCGGCAGCAGCAGCTCCCGCCGCACCGTTGCCGCTCCGGCAGCAGCAGCAGCACCCGCCGCACCCGTTGCCGCACCGGCAGCAGCTCCGGCCGCCCTGCAGGTGCCGAGTCCAACTACGTCACCCCGTTGGTGCGCAAGCTCGCTAACCAGCACGGCGTTGACATCTCCACCGTCACCGGTAGCGGCGTTGGTGGACGCGTCCGCAAACAGGATGTTGTTGCCGCTGCGGAGGCCGCCAAGGCAGCTGCCGCTCCGGCAGCCCCGGCAGCTTCAGCCTCGGGCGCCAAGTCGGCTCCCGCCGTCGTACCGTCTTCATTGCGCGGCACCACGGTCAAGGCACCGCGGATCCGCCAGGTCATCGCTCGGCGTATGCGCGAGTCGTTGGAAGCCTCCACGCAGCTCACACAGGTGCACGAGATTGACATGACGCGCATCGTGAAGCTGCGTGGCCGTGCCAAGGACGCCTTCGCGGCAACTAATGGCGCAAAGCTGACGTACCTGCCGTTCATCGCCAAGGCCGTGGCGGAGGCGCTCAAGGCGCACCCGTCCGTCAATGGTGAGTACAACGAGGAAACTCAGCAGATCACGTACCACAACGCCGAGCACCTGGCGTTTGCCGTGGACACTGACAAGGGACTGCTGGTTCCTGTCATTGCCAACGCAGGAGATCTGAACCTGGCCGGCTTGGCCACCAAGATCGCCGATGTTGCTGCCCGCACCCGCAGCGGCAAGATCGGTCCGGATGAGCTTTCCGGCGGCACGTTCTCCATCACCAACATCGGTTCGGTGNGGGCCCTGTTTGATACCCCGATCATCAACCAGCCCAACGTTGCCATCCTGGGCACCGGCGCAATCGTCAAGCGCGCCGTGGTGGTTGCTGACGCCGATGGCGATGACACCATCGCCATCCGTCACATGATGTACCTGTGTCTGACGTACGACCACCGCCTGGTGGACGGCGCGGACGCCGGCCGCTTCCTGCAGACCTTGAAGGTCCGCTTGGAAGAGGGCGCGTTTGAGGCTGACCTGGGCCTGTAACCAGCCCGGTTCACTGATGCAGTGAATGGTCCACGGCGGTGCGGTGACTTGAGTTTTCAAGTCACCGCACCGCCGTCGTCTTTATTAGCGGATGTTGGCTTCGGCACATTAGGCAGCCCTTGATAGACACTGTGTCACCAAGTTACATATGCTAGCCGCATGACAGTACTTACGAACATTCTGGTTTTCCTGCACGTCCTAGGCGCGGCAGCCATCGTCGGCGGCTGGTTCGCTACCTTCAAGAAGCCCACCGTCTTGCCCATTCAGCTGTGGGGTGCCATTGCCCAGCTGGTGACCGGCCTGGCGCTGGTGGGCATGGCTGAGGCCAACGGCAGCCCGGGCACCCAGTTCCACATCAAAATGGGTGTGAAAATCATCATCGCCATCGCGGTCTTGGTGCCGGCCATCATTGGCTACCGCAAGGCCTCTAAGGGTGAAAAGGTCCCCACCGGATTGGCCCACGCCGTCGGCGGTATGGCGTTGATCAACATCGCCGTCGCCACGATCTGGAGCGTCTAAGACGCTGCTGCGGGCCTGCCTGCCAACCCGCAAGCTTGAGCCTATGAAAGGCACTTTCGCTTTCCGTCATGTGGATTATTTCCGCACATCGGAGACCGAAAGTGTCTTTCTGCGTTTAGGGCATAGGCTTATTGAGGTTGTGCTGGGCAGTTTCACAGCGCAACAGGATTCAGACCTCATCACGATTCATAGGAGTGAACATGGCTACAACTCGTAACGCCCACGCAGGCTGGGTCGGAGACCTTCCCACCGGCGCCGGACAGGTCACCCTGGACAGCTCGGAGCTTGGCACTNTTGACATCACGTGGAAGGCACGCGCCGAAGCTGCCGAAGGCAAGACCAGCCCTGAAGAGCTGATCGCTGCCGCACACGCATCCTGCTTTGCCATGGCGTTCTCAAATGAGCTCAGCACTGCTGGCCACGCCGCCGAGTACGTGAACACCAGCGCCGCCGTCACGTTCGTGCCCGGCACAGGCATCACCGGCAGCCACCTGACTTTGGCCGCCAAGATTCCCGGCATCAGCCAGGAAGACTTCGACACCATTTCCAATGCTGCAAAGGCCGGTTGCCCCGTTTCTGCAGCCCTTGCGGGCGTGGAGATTACACTCGAGGCAACACTGGAGGCATAGCGACACCGGACGAACAGTCCCTTGAACGCTCAAAAGTGGGTGGTAGTTACTTCGGTGGCTGCCGCCCACTTTGTCCATTCATACTCCCCTAGCGCTGAGCCCCTCGCGCACCAGTCCCCAGTGCCCCTCGCGCACCAGTGCCCAGTGCCCTTGAACTTTCACCTCACTTTCACGCTGCCTTCTGAGGTTTCCTTATCTAAGGTGAAGGCGCTGTCAAGATTTCTTGGATTTGCCATCGGGAAGCCACTTTAACCAGAACTATCTCTAAATCTTGGACCTGTTCACCTGCTTCTGTGTGAACAAGTGTTCCAGCCTTGTCTTGCTCGGCAAAGGTACTTGTGGTGACCGTTGCCCGCACGGTTGCTCGTGGCGGGTCCGTAGCGCTTCCGCTGTCACTGGCAGGACGGGCTTCTTGGCCATAGTCGGTGCTGGTGTTGGAAATTCCCGTTTCCAAGCCAGTGAACGTGTGCCCATGATTTTCAACGATTGCACTATGGCCNAAATCCTGCTCAAGGGATGGTGAACCCGCTACATTGATACTCTCCACAAGGGCCACATCAGCGTTTGAGAGTGCATAGGAGCGAACCCACGCCAAGGCATGTAAGGCTGTCATGGGATCCTGTGCGGCTAATCCTTCTCTGATCTGTGCAGGCAGCGCCGTCGCCCACGCAAGAGAGCGCTCCAGCTCTGTTGGAGAACTCCCCAGTGGTGTTCACCGTGTTCACTGGCTTGGAGTCCGCCACTTTAAAACTATGCCACCCGCCCCGGCAATCCAGCCTCCCTGCACAGCTACAATTCCCCACAGGCCATAACAAGAACCGTCAGTGCCACTGCAACCGCCTTTGTGTGCCCCGGGTCCAGAAAGGCGGGGAACCTCCAGCCGGGCTCCCCACATCCGGCCCAGTTTCCTTGCCCGGCGTTGCTCATACCGCTCTCTGAGCCATCGCAGTGACGGCACTCGGATGCCGCTAGGCTGCCGCTGCACGGGTGCATGTGAGCCTCTGCTGCCGGGACGGGCGGTGGCGTAGGGCTTATGTGGCAGAGAGAACCGGCGCAGGATTCGTCCGGGTCCTGCGTTCCCACGCCTCACCGACACGTCCTTTCTAGTCAGCAAGTCCGGCAACACACTTGGATGCACAGCATTGCCAAGTGCCACTGGTTCTGCACGGGCACTTCGGAAGACTGCTTGGGCGAAGGCAGCGGCTGTGGGCCTGTTGACTGGATTTTCATCCAGTCCAGCCTCCAGTGCAGCAATCAGCTCTGGAGGGATCTCTTTAACGAAAGTGCCCAACGGTAATCTCTCACGCGTGGGTGGTGCCGTGCGGCCCGTAAGCGCAAACCAGCCAACGGCAGCGAGGGAGTACACATCAGAGGCTGCGTCGCGCACGGTGTCAGTGGGACAGTAGAATCCCGCTGTCCCAGCAAGGGAGCCTGCCGCTTGCCCCAGGAGTCTGCCAAACCCAAAATCCGCCAACAAGGGTTTCCCTTCGACACTAAGCACTACATTCCCTGGGGATACATCTCCATGCACCGCACCCCTTCCGTGCAAGAACGCCAACACTTGACCCAAAGGAGTCAGCACCGTAACCGTCTCACCCACACTCAGAGGCCCTTTGGTACCCACTATCTGAGCCAGCGAACCACCCGCCGCATAATCCATCAGCAAGACAAACGCGCCGTCGGAATCCTGCATAGGCGGATACACTCTCATAAGATGCTCGTGGCGAAATTGCGTCAAAACNCGCCACTCCTGAGTGATTTGGCTCTCATTGTGACGGCCGCTATTTCTGTCCGCGTCACTCTCCGGCAGCTCTGACACTGTTTCAAGGAATTTTGCCACCACGTTCACTGAACCGTCGTGGGCGGACATGAGCCAGACCTGCCCGTGCGCACCACGGCCCAAACACCGCACCGGGTCAAGGCCGGCAAGGGCCGGAGGTAGCTCCGACATTGATTCTCGGTGATGATTGTCCATATATCAGTAATAGTCCGCTTTCGGGTTTCTGCTTGAAGTTATCCACAGGCCAAGGGTTGCGAGTGTTTTCTGATTTAGGCGAAGAAGCAACGTCCTCTAAACTGGCTCTTATGAGTGTTCAGTTCACCGAAGTCGGATTTGCCCCGAATTTCATCGACTATCAAGGCGCCTGGGAACAGCAACGTGCAATTCATGCCGCTGTTGTTGCCGGTGTGTCACCCAACACTGCGTTGTTGCTCGAACATGCCGCCGTCTATACGGCAGGCAAACGCACCGAAGATCATGAACGACCTNTTGATGGAACCNCTGTTGTCAACGTAGACCGCGGCGGAAAACTTACCTGGCACGGTCCTGGCCAGCTGGTCATGTACCCGATTGTTAGGCTCACTGACGCGCATAGCATCAGAGCTTACGTTCACGCCTTGGAGGAGATCATCATTGAGGTTTTGTCTCACTTCGGTGTTGCTGGCGTGCGTGTAGCTGGCCGGGCCGGAATTTGGCTCCTTGCTGATGAAACCGGTCCCGATCGANAAATTGCTGCCATCGGCATCAGGGTCCACGAAGGGNTGACCATGCATGGCATTGCAATCAATGCCAACAACAGCTTGGCCCCGTACAGCCAAATTATCGCCTGCGGCATCCAAGACGCAGGTACCACCACGTTGGCTGCCGAAACCGGCCAAGATATTTNNCCCCAGGACCTGGCACCTCTGGTCAGAGACGCTACGAGCCGTATCCTGGCACCTCAAATTACTGACATTTTGCCTCATCAGGCATCAACCACTGGTCCCGCGGAAGCGGCCCAGTCAGAAGGAGCACTGCTGTGACGTTGGCACCTGAAGGACGCAAGTTGCTGCGCATCGAGGCGCGCAATGCGGCCGTCCCCGTGGAGCGCAAGCCCGAATGGATGAAGGCCAAGGTCTCCATGGGGCCTGAGTACATTGCCATGAAGAACCTGGTCAAGGGTCAGGGCTTGCACACTGTCTGCGAAGAAGCAGGCTGTCCCAACATCTTTGAATGTTGGGAAGATCGTGAGGCCACCTTCCTCATTGGCGGTTCCGATNGCACCCGCCGCTGTGATTTCTGCCAAATCGACACCGGCAAGCCCTCGCCCATCGACATGTTCGAGCCCACCAAAGTGGCCCGTTCAGTAGTCAAAATGAACTTGCGCTACGCAACCGTCACTGGGGTGGCCCGCGACGACCTCGAAGATGAGGGCGTGTGGCTCTACGCTGAGACGGTCCGTAAGATTCACGAGCTCAACCCGAATACCGGCGTGGAACTTCTCATCCCCGACTTCTCCGGCCGGCCAGAACACATTACGGCTATCTGTGAGTCCAAGCCCGAGGTGTTCGCCCACAATGTGGAGACTGTCCCACGCATTTTCAAGCGCATCCGCCCGGCGTTCCGCTACGACCGCTCACTTGATGTCATCACGCAGGGCCGGGACCAAGGCATGGTCACCAAGTCCAACCTGATTCTGGGCATGGGCGAAACCCGTGAGGAAATCTCCCAAGCTTTGCAGGACCTGCACGACGCCGGGACCGATTTGATCACGATCACCCAGTACCTTCGCCCATCAGAACGTCACCTGCCAGTGGATCGTTGGGTCAAGCCGCAGGAGTTCGTGGAACTCTCGCAAGAGGCTGAAGAAATTGGGTTCTTGGGCGTCATGAGCGGGCCGTTGGTGCGCTCCTCCTACCGTGCCGGACGCTTGTGGGCCACAGCCATGCGCAAGAAGGGTCTAGATATTCCCGAACACCTTGCCCACATCGCGGAGGGCATTGAAGATTCAGGTTTCACCCGCCAAGAAGCAGCATCGCTCATAGCCGCACAGTAAGGCTCAACCCCGGTAAATCCGGGTTTTCCAACCTCCGTGGCAAGCCCCACCCAGGTAACGCTGTCCGCGCGCAGCATTCCTGTCCAACACCCGCTAGAATTGACTTACTATGGCCAAAACCACTGACTCCGCAAACAGCAACGCTGACGAACCCAAGCGTTCCCTCTTTTCCCGCAAGCCCAAGGTTGAGAAGCCGAAGAAGGACAAGAAGCCCGGCCGCCTCAAACAAATGGTGGACATCTTCAAGATGACCCGCCGCCATGACCCCATGGTCACATGGCTGATGCTCGGTTCTTTCTTAGGCATCATTGCAGTGTCGTTCGGCATTGGATTCTTGCTGGACAACTGGATTACGGGGCTTCTTCTTGGCGTCNCCCTGGGTCTGTTGGCCGCACTGTTGATCATGTCGCGCCGCGCTGAGCGTGCCGCCTATTCACAGATTGAGGGCAAGGCCGGCGCCGCTGGTGCTGCACTGAGTTCGCTGAAGAAGGGCTGGATCTTCGATGAACAGCCCGCCTCGGTGAACCCGCGCACGCAGGATGTGGTGTTCCGGGCCATTGGCAGGCCAGGCATCGTCCTGGTGACCGAGGGTCCGTCAAACCGGGTCAAGGGTCTAGTTGATGCAGAACGACGCCGTTTGAACAGGATTCTGCCCAACGTCACCGTCACGATCATTGAGACGGGCAAGGACGAAGGTCAGGTGCCGATCGCGAAGGTCACGAAGAAGTTGGGCAAGCTCAAGAACGAGCTGACCAAGGGTGAGGTCAGCGCTGTCAACAAACGCATCACCTCGATGGGCAACAAACTGCCCATCCCCAAGGGTATTGACCCTTACAAGGCCCGACCTGACCGCAAAGCAGCACGCGGACGCTAAATGGACAGGCAAAGAGCCCGGCAGGATGACCTGCCGGGCTCTTTGTGCCCCTGCTCTCTGAGAATGCTCGGCGGTATAGCCTTCAGGCTTTNTCAACTGAGGGGAACCCCACGTTGTACCCGAGTCTCCTCAGCTCTGAAATGATCTCCACTTTGTGATCCCGCCCTTTGGTTTCCACCTTGACGCCAATCTGCACATCGGTTGCCGCGAGCCCACTGGTCGTTCGGTCATGCTCCACACTGACCACGTTGCATTGTGTTCTGGCCAGTGCAGTGAGGAACTTGACAAGTGACCCGGGCCGGTCGGGCACGCAGACAATCATCTCCATGAAACGCCCGGCCACCACCAGCCCATGTAGCAGCACTCGATCAAGTAACAAGGTATCCACATTCCCTCCGGATAGGACCACCACAATGGGCCCCTGAAGCCCTGTNGCACCGGCAAGTAGCGCAGCAACACCTACCGCTCCGGCAGGCTCAACAACCAGCTTGGCTCGCTCACTCAGAAACAGCATCGCCTCGCCAATCTGCTCCTCCGTCACCGTGCGAATCGCAGCTACGTGATCGCGCACAATACCCAGCGTCAGCTCACTAGGCTCAGGCACAGCGATCCCGTCAGCAATGGTGGCCATCCGAACCAGACGTACCGGCACCCCTGCNGCCAACGATGCTGGGAACGCTGCCGCCCCNTCGGCTTGCACCCCGACTACTCGAGCCTGGGAACCGAGAGANTACACGGCGGTGGCCACNCCGGCAAGGAGGCCNCCACCACCTGTTGGGACCATTATTGTTCCTACATCGGGAACTTGTTCCAGGATTTCAAGCCCCAGTGTGGCCTGTCCGGTGACAATATCAACGTGATCAAACGGTGGAATAAACACACGGCCGGTGGCCGCGGCCTCCGCTTGTGCCAACTCGATGGACTCGGCTAGGTCTTCCCCAGCCAAACGCACCTCCGCGCCATAGCCTCGGGTAGCCGTCACTTTCGGAAGTGCAGCGCCGGTCGGCATGAAGACAACGCAATCAATCCCCAGATCGCGGGCGGCCACAGCCACACCCTGGGCATGATTGCCCGCACTTGCCGCTATCACTCCTCGCCTGCGCTCCGCCTCACTGAGAGCCGAGAGCCGAGTGAAGGCGCCACGTAGTTTGAACGAACCAGTCCGTTGCAGATTCTCGCACTTGAGCAACACTGGCACCCCGGCAATGGTACTAAGTGTGGAGCTAGTCTCTATGGGTGTGCAGGCCGTGACACTCCTGAGCAACTCTCTGGCCCGCTCAATCTCGGCGAGAGTGATGGGTGAAACATGGTCATTAACCGAATCTGCTGGACACATGCCTATTCTCCTGTACCTGACTTGGCTGTCGCCCCGAGAGAAACGTGGCCACCGCGCCTGAGAGTGACCTACTTCACCATAAATCAAATAGTGTCTAGACAGCCAGCACCGCTAAAACTGGGCTTTCTAACCATTTGCCGCTAGCCATATCAATTTGTGTTCCCCCACCACCCAACGGGGTGCTTTGCACAGCTGTCGGGGCAGAATGGGATGACGGGCTTATGCCGTGGCGGGGATCCCGGCTCCACTGAACCTAGCTGTAATCGGCGCATACCCGCACCAACGTTTCCAGCCCACCTGCAGGAGGCACTTGATAATGAAATACACACATCTTGGCCGCAGCGGATTANAAGTTTCCCGGTTGTGCCTTGCANCCATGAATTTTGGCCCACGAACCGTCGAGGCTGACGCCCATCGCATCATGGACCAGGCCCGCACGGCGGGCGTCAATTTCTTTGATACAGCAAATGCCTACGGCGGGGACGACCACCGTGGCTGGACAGAGGAGATCATCTACGGCTGGATGGCACACACGCCCAACCAATCTGGTCTCTCGGCGCTGAACATCCGCCGTGCCCTAGACTCGAGCCTGCAGCGCCTGCAGACGGATCACATCGATCTCTACCAGTTCCACCACGTGGACCGCGGCACGCCCTGGGATGAGATCTGGCAAGCGGTAGATGTTGCTGTGCAGCAAGGCAAGATCATCTATTCCGGCAGCTCTAATTTCGCTGGTTGGCATATTGCTGCCGCGCAGNGAGTACTGAAGGACACACACTGCGGCGTCCGCAGGTTGGAGGGCCGCACCGCCAAGGCATTGGAAGGATTCCAAGGCAACATCGCCGCCTTGAAGAGTTTGNCCGCAAAGCGCGGCGAGACACCCGCCGAGATTGCCCTTGCTTTGCTTCTGCACCAGCCGGCGGTGACGGCACCCATCATCGGCCCAAGGACCTCAGAGCAGCTTGCACAGGCTTTGAAGTCCTTGGATGTCACTTTGGATACCGACGCCATGGCCCGGCTGAACCAAATTNTTCCGGGCCCCAAANCGGCACCGGAAGACTACGCTTGGTGAACAGTTTTGTGTTCAGGAATCTTCGGGAAGAACCAAATGAGTCATCCGTAGAGCATGGACGTCGAGTTCAGGTTCGCAGCAAAGCTCCTTCCTGCATTACGCACATGGCCGCAACAATAACGCTTCACGCGTAAATTTCCTGGCGCGGGCGCTAGCTTGCCGGTTTGGTACGGCGAGCCCTTCCGTTGGCAAAACTAGCGGCGTACCAGAATGGTCTTCATGGCTTTGTCGTGTAAGCCGCGATGGTCGGCGTCAACAATGATGACCGGAATGACTAGGCACACAAGCACGGCGCGAACCACGCCTGCCAGCAGGCCTGGCGGTCCGCCGTCGAGCCGNTGGATACCCATGATCCTGTGGCCAATACTGTAGCCAAGAGTACCTACCAGAACCATCTGTTCGACGGCGAAAATGGCCAGGATCGCGTTGGCGTTTGAGNNCCAAAAGGCTATGGCAATCAAGTATGACAAGCCCCAGTCGATGCAGATAGCAAGGATACGCCGTCCGGCCCGGGCCATGGAGCCGCCACCAGATTCGGGCAGGCCCAAACGCTCGCCGGGGAATTTGGATATATTAGAAGTGTCCGGCCCACTGAGCCAGGAACCTATGTCTTTACGTTCTACCACGCCTCCAGCCTACCGGTGCCGGCCCAACCCCGGGTACCGGGAGTTCATTGAGTGCGCGTAACCTGCTGGAAACATTTCCGATACGGTGGAGAAATGGCCATGTTCTAGGCTTAAGTCAGTTGTACAGGCACCACGGCCCCACCCAGCGGGCCAAATTCCCCAGCGCCAAGGAGCGTAAATGTTCAAGAACGCGGAAGAAGTCCTCCAGTTCATCAAAGACGAAGATGTTAAGTTCGTCGATATTCGATTCACAGACCTGCCCGGCGTCCAGCAGCACTTCAATGTGCCTGCCAAGACTGTTGACCTTGACTTCTTTGTCAACGGCCAGCTGTTTGACGGCTCCTCCATCAGAGGTTTCCAGGGCATCGCTGAATCAGACATGCAGCTGATCCCGGATCCCAAGACCGCTTTTGTTGACACATTCCGCAAGGAAAAGACGCTTGCGCTGAACTTCTCGATCGTGAACNCCCGCACGGGCGATCCGTACCATCGCGACCCGCGAGGGNTTGCCGAANAAGCTGAGGCCTACTTGTCCTCTACTGGTATTGCCGACACCGCATTCTTTGGTGCCGAAGCGGAGTTCTTTGTCTTCGACAACATCCAGTACCAGTCTTCTCCACAGGGATCTTTCTACAAGATCGATTCCGAGGAAGCCTACTGGAACACCGGCCGCAAGGAAGAGGGCGGCAACCTCGGTTACAAGACACCGGAANAGGGTGGCTACTTCCCCGTCGCCCCCATCGATCACCAGGCAGATCTCCGTGATGCCATGTGCCTTGAGATGGATGCTGCCGGCCTAGAAGTCGAGCGCTCACACCACGAGGTAGGTGCCGCTGGACAGGCTGAAATTAACTACAAGTTCAACACGCTCACCCATGCAGCCGATGACATGCAGAAGTTCAAGTACGTCATCAAGAACACGGCCTGGGCATGGGGTAAGTCAGTGACGTTCATGCCCAAGCCTGTGTTTGGTGACAACGGCTCAGGTATGCACTGCCACCAATCGCTGTGGACCAGCGGCGTGCCGCTGTTCTACGACGAGAAAGGCTACGCGGGCCTGTCTGACATGGCGCGCTGGTACATCGGCGGCNTTAAGCACGCCGACGCTGTACTGGCGTTCACTAACCCGACGGTGAACTCCTACCGCCGCTTGGTTAAGGGTTTCGAGGCACCGGTGAACATGGTGTACTCGCAAGGCAACCGCTCAGCGGGTATTCGTATCCCGATCACCGGTTCCAACCCGAAGGCCAAGCGCTTGGAGTTCCGTGCACCGGATCCCTCCTCCAACCCGTACTTGGCGTTTGCCGCCCAGCTGATGGCCGGCCTTGACGGTATCAAGAATCGGATCGAACCCNCGGCTCCCATCGACAAGGACCTCTACGAGCTCCCTCCGGAGGAAGCCAAAGATATCCCGAAGGCCCCTGAGTCGCTCGATGAGGCGCTTATCGCCTTGGAGAACGACAACGAGTTCTTGCAGGCCGGTGGCGTATTCACGCAAGACTTGATTGACACGTGGATCGATTACAAGCGCGAATACGAGATCAAGCCGCTCCAGCTGCGCCCGAACCCGTACGAGTTCGAGCTCTACTACGGCTGCTAGCTAGAACACCCTGATGGGGCTGCTGGCTGGGGCTGTTCCGCAGTCCCAGCCAGCAGAAATCTAACGAATACATTGAGGGGCCGGAACATTTTGTTCCGGCCCTCATTTCTTGCCTGCAGATTTGTTGTCTTCACCGCAGATTAGGGGCGGCTATTTCCCGAAAACGTCCTTAGTAGCATCCTTGACGTGTTCTCCGGCCTGCTTGGCTTTCGCCGCTGCCTGGTCTGCCGCACCCTCTGCTTGAAGCTTTGAATTATCAGTTGCGTCGCCAACGGCTTCCTTGGCTTTGCCAGTCATTTCCTGTGCCTTGTTGCTGATCTTATCTCCGAGACCCATGGGCCCTCCTCCAATATGAATCCAACTGGTTTACCCTTTCGAAGCTACGGAGCCTAGCTGGGAATTTCCTGTGTACCGTGTGAACGCCAGGTCAAGGAACATCACTTTTCATTGCAGAATGATCTACTGCAGGGCATGGATCCGCTAAGGGCGGGTTGGACAGATCAGCTGCCCGGTGTGCGCTTCATAAGCCTCGTTCCGGGAGTTATGACTGGGGCCGGTTTGCAGCACAGGCAAGTATCTTGTGTTGCCATAGATCTGGTTAGAGGTTCCTGGTATTTTCCCAAAACAAGTTGCCTCGACGAATGGCCGGGCGGTGAGCTAGGTATCCACCAGCAGTCCGTAAAGCTGTCCGGACAGCAGTCCGGACTTTGAGGACAGCGGGGAGTAATTTGAACACATCCAGGAGTCGGGGAATGATATCCGCCTAGCGCCTGCGCCTGACTGCTGTTTCACACCTCATGACGGAAGAAAATCACAGTGGTTGCTGTGTTTTGGTGGGTTTTGTTCCTGCACAGGTAGGGCTGGGTGGGGTGCTGTCCACAGATGTGGTTCTAGGGACGCTGTGGTCTTCTAGAATGTCAGTACCTAGAACTAGAATAGAAGTATTAGAAGATCAATGGATATGAGAATACATATCCTCATTTGGTCTTACCGGACTTCAGCCCAGCAGGGTTCGTTTTCTCCCGCAGGTTGAAGCTGATGTGGTCAGCAGGTGAGCAGCATGGTGGCACCGGAATGGTTCAACAGCAACACCACTGCCGCACGTACCCGCCCGCTGTGCAGGCACCGGCAACCCCACCAGTTCTGCCACATAATGACCCACCAACACCCAGCCCCGGAACTCCTTGTACTGGTGCTGGTGCTGGTGGTTTGGTGGCGGGTGGTTCTCACGCGTGCGGTGCTCTTCGTGCTATGAGTGTGGCCGTGGTGGAGCGCTGTGCCACGTTCTTTGATCCAGTGGTTTTAGCGCAGCTAGATGCCGCACTCGCCCACGAGTTCGCGCACCAAGCCGCCACTCGTCTAGAAGATGCTGGGCAGGTAATGGATCAAGCCATCAGGGAGGGCAGCGGTGCACAAACACTGGCACATTTAGCTCATCAAAGCGCATCAGCGAAAGCCGTTGCCAGCAAAGCCACTTCCCAGGCCGACCTGGCCACAGCCGTCATTGATTCCCTTGGTGGCACGGCCACGAACCGTGGCTTTGACCCTGAGATCATTGAGCAGCTCTGCGGGGCATCACTGATTGATGCCATCGTGTCCCTGGAAGAAGTCAAGAACACTATTACTGCGGTCCAGGCACAAGCCCAAGCATTATTTCTAGCCCAGCAACGCCTCAGCCAAGCCAAAGCTGGTGTTCCCCAAGAAAAACTAGGACAGGGCATCGCGCAACAAGTAGGGCTGGCCCGGCACGAGTCCCCGTACCGCGGACGGTACCTCTGCGGGCTTAGCGAAGTTCTCGTCCGCGAGATGCCCTACAGCATGAACGCTTTCCTGACCGGGAAAATCAGTGAATACCGGGCCAGTCTGATCGTGAAAGAAACAGCATTTCTCTCACTGGCTGACCGAGCCCGGGTGGATCAACTCATCAGTTCCGACCCGGATGCCCTGGCACTCTTAGGCACCCGGGAACTCAGCGCCGCGAGCAAGAAAGCCGCTTACGCCCTCGATCCCCAAGCCTTCCTCAAACGCCATCAAAANGCTCTCAGCGACCGCTATGTCTCACTACGGCCAGCCCCGGACGGCATGACNCTTTTGACCGCGTTGATTCCCCTCAAGCAAGGCGTGCGTATCCTCGCCACGCTCACCCGCGTCGCTGCCAGTGCCAAAGCCTCCGGTGATGAACGAGGCAAAGGCCAAATCATGGCCGACGCACTCATGCATCGCCTCATCCACCACGCCCCNTGCGACGCAGGTGCCGGGACACTGAGTGATCACCGCGGGACACCGACAGGAGCGGATCACGCAGCAGCCAGCAAGCACACCAGAAGCACGGGTGAGGATCAGCACCAACCCGTTCGAAACGGGGATGGAAGAGTCACCCAGGAACCATGGTGCACCACGGTGAACGAGCCAGAGATTTCCCTTGAACTGATCATGACCGACCGTGCTCTGTTCGCCAGCACCAACGATCCGGCAGTTCTTCTAGGCTACGAACCCATTCCAGCACCGCTGGCCCGCGAAATGATTCTAGGCAGCAAGAACAACCGCGATGCCGCCAATGATGCCAATGATGGTGACGGCAGTGGTGGTGCTCGAGACCGGTTCAGGCCACGGGTATGGCTGAAACGGTTATTCACCCATCCAGAAAGCAACGTGCTTCTGGCCATGGATTCCAGAGCAAGGCTCTTCCCCGAGGGAATGAAAGAATTCCTACGAGTACGGGACCAACACTGCCAAACCCCGTACTGCGACGCCCCATCAGGGAATACGACCACATCAAGGCCTACGCAGCAGGGGCCCCACCACCCTAGAGAACGGCCAAAGCCTCTGCACAGCCTGCAACCAAGCCAAAGAAGCCCCGGCTGGTCCTCACACCACCACAACCAACCACACACCGGCCAGCCCCACACCGAAATAAACACCCCNACCGGCCACCACTACATCTCCACCGCACCACCACTACCAGGACCCACNCAAAACAAACCACACCACAAAACAAACCAGCGAAACTGAAGCCGCCCTTAGAGCCCACCACCCTCGCCTCTCGCCAGCCTAAACTTGGCGTAAGCATGGGTTTGGCGCCAGCACGAGCAAACCTACAGTCTGAGAATGTCACCGGTTCGTGGGACCAAGCAGGCAGTTGCGGTTGGAAATCCTCTGCGGCATATCCCGTGGCCCGACTGAATTTTCCTGAGGTCTTTATCGCGCCGGCGGCTGCAGCCAACGAAAGGGCTCACTCGTCAATCGCACCACAGGCCGTTGTGCTCAAAGACACCGCTGTCCCGGATCCGCAATTTACGGGCAACGCCTAATCTTCTGCATCAGCATCGGTTGCCGGCCCCAGTTGCGTCAATGTTTGGCGAAGGGACGGTAGAGTGTTCGCTGTGGGCCCGATCGGCCACCAAGATACCGCCCGTGATCCACAAACCCGGCCTTCAAGTACGCGGCCCATCCAGCTAGGTTGCGCTCATTAACGCCTAGCACAACACCGGAAGCTGGCAACTTGAGTTGGCTCACGAGGTTCTGCGCCAGATCGACGGCGACCATGGTCGCCCCNGTACCATATCCGAGGCCTTGCTGGCTGCGGTCGATGACGAATCCTCGCAGGAGCACGGCTCCNCCGTTATCTGGCCAACCGGCCTCCATGGCAGCTCCCATGTGGATCACACCCATTCCGATCACGGGCCCGCGGGTAGCACCGTCAAGGTCGTCGGGAGCACGCTCAGAGTCGCAGACCGCAGGCGCAAGAATCGCAAAAGGGTGCCGTTCAGGATCCTCTATGGCTGCTGCAAGCATCATGGCTGGCTCGCCCACGAAGGCGCTCTGGCCCGGGGCAAGCAACAACTCAGACACACCTTTGGTCAGACGCTCACGGACAGCGGCACCTGAGGATTTCAAAGGAACCACCCGAACTTTGCCTTCCAAAAGCTTGGTATCCAAAAGCCTGGAATCCACAAGCCTGGTGCTCAAAAGATTGACCATTCTGTTTTNGCGGTGAACTGATCCAGAGCAGCAATGCCGGCCATGGAGTTCCCATTAGGGCCAAGCGCCGGCCCNCACACAGTCACCGAGCAACGTCCGGGAACAATCGCCACAATGCCACCACCCACTCCGCTCTTGCACGGAACACCCACACGATAAGCAAACTCTCCGGCAGCATCGTAGGTGCCGCAGGTGAGCATCACCGCGTTGACACGCTTACTTTGGTTCGGGCTCAGGAAGGGTGTGCCACCGGATGAAACACCATGCCGGGCCAGGAACAACGATGCCTTAGCTAAGTCCTCGCATGACATTTCAAGTGCACATTGCTTGAAATAATTCGACAGGACATCTTCCACCGGATTTTCGAGGTTGCCGTAGCTGGCCAGAAGATGTGCCATGGAGGCATTGCGGTGCCCGTGATCAGCCTCAGAGGAGGCCACCACCTCATCCACGTCAACCTCCGAGTTTCCGGATTCACTGCGCAATAGTCCACGCACCGATGCTGCAGCGTCCCCTGTCAAGGTCAGCAGCCTGTCGGTCACAACCAAGGCGCCAGCATTGATGAAGGGNTTGCGGGGAATACCCGCATCCGCCTCGAGCTGCACCATCGAGTTAAACGGGGTACCAGATGGTTCTCGAAANACCCTTTTCCAGATGGAGTCGTAGTCGTATGACATCACCAGGGCAAGGGAGAACACTTTGGAAATACTCTGGATGGAAAACGGCGTCAGCCAATCNCCGGCCCCGTACACTGAGCCATCTGCCATGGCAACGCAGATACCGAACTTGTCGGAGGAGACTTCGCTCAGACTGGGAATATAGGAAGCCACAGTCCCGTGTCGGCCCAGTGAACCAATATTCTCAACTATTTCATCCAGGATCCCCTGCATGTCCATCGCGTGCCCTCCAAGACTGTTGTACCGTCGCTGATCCCCATTATCGTTTAGAGAAACGAGGGGTGGCTGGTCCCACGACCAGCCACCCTTCAAATCTGTTACAGGACTTTGGCGAGGAATTCCTGCAAGCGTGGCTGCTGAGCATTAGAGAACATCTGATCAGGTGTGCCTTCTTCGCAAATGACTCCTTGGTCCATGAAGATCACTCGGTCGGCGACTTCCCGGGCAAAGCCCATCTCGTGGGTCACCACCACCATTGTCATGCCCTCTGCGGCCAAGTCACGAATCACCTGCAGCACCTCACCAACCATTTCGGGGTCGAGTGCGCTGGTGGCCTCATCGAAGAGCATAATGCCAGGGTTCATGGCCAGTGCGCGTGCAATTGCTACGCGCTGCTTCTGCCCACCNGAGAGTGACGCTGGACGGGCGTCGGCCTTTTCAGCCAACCCTACACGGCGCAANAGTTCCATGGCTTTGGCGCGAGCCGCAGCCTTATCTAGGATCTTTAGCTCCACAGGCGCCAGCATAATGTTCGCGATGACGGACATATGTGGGAACAGGTTGAAGTGCTGGAATACCATGCCAATATTCTGGCGCACAGTGTTCAGGTCAACTTTGGGATCTGTGAGATCAAATCCGTTGACGGTGACAGTGCCGGCTGTGATGTCCTCCAGCTTGTTCAAGCAACGCAGGAAAGTAGATTTACCAGAACCTGAGGGGCCGATGACGCACACCACCTCGCCCTCGGCAATATCAACATCCATGCCCTTGAGGACTTCATTGGAACCAAACGATTTTTCAGCTGCCGAACACTAATTTTCGCTGTGTTTGCACTCATTTTCGTGGTGTTTGCACTCATTTGTTGAACTTCCTGTCCAGGACGTTGGAGAGCTGAGTCAAGATCGAGATCACGATGAAGTATAGGGCTGCCACAATCAGCAGAGTTTCACCCGTGCGAAAGTTGGCCGCATAAATCTGCTGGCCCTGATAGGTCAGTTCCGCGAAGCCGATGACGGCCAGCAAGGAGGTGTCCTTCAAGGTGATGACGAACTGGTTGATGAACGACGGCGTCATAATCTTCACAGCTTGCGGCACCACTACTCGGCGCATGGAGGTGACGTATCCCAAGCCCAGGCTGCGGCTGGCTTCTAGCTGTCCTGTATCCACAGACTGGATGCCGCCACGGACAATTTCAGTCATATATGCGCCAGCGTTAAGGCTCAGTGTGAGCACACCTGCGGTGAGAACGTCAATGGGCTGCCCGGTCATCTGGGGTAGACCGAAGTAGAAGAAGAAAGCCTGCACCAGCAATGGCGTGCCCCGGAAGATGGACACGTACGTGGTGGCAACGCCNCGCAAAATCCTGCTTTCAGCAACTTTGAAGAACCCAAAGAGAATACCCAAAACTAGCGCGATGGCCAGCGAAAGGACCGTGGCGAGCATGGTCAGCCCCAGGCCCTTCATCAGTGCCGGGAAGCTGTCCTTAACCAGCTGGAAGAAGCCGCCCTGTTCGGCAACCTCGGACTTCGCCAGGTAAGTGTCAAGGATGTTGTCGTATTGGCCGTAGGCCTTCAAATTAGCCAGACCGGCGTCAAACGCGGCCAGCAGATCGGCATTCTTGCCCTTGTTGACAGCGAACCCGTAGGAACTTCCTTGTTCCTTTTCAGTGACTATCTTTAGTCCGTTGTTTTGGCTGACACCATAGGCAAGCACGGGGTAGTCGTCAAAGACGGCAACAGAGTTACCAGCCTTCACGTCGTCGTACATGGTGGCAGAGTCAGCGAGGGCCTTGACCTTGAAACCGTACTCGTCCTTGATGGAGTTGGCGAAGGTCTCACCTTCGCTGCCTCGTTTGGCCGTGACAGTCTTGCCCTTCAAGTCAGCGTACGTCTTGATGTCCTCGTTGTTCTTTGCAACGGCCATCTGCACGCCAGAGTCAAAGTACGGGTCGGAGAAGTCAAAGATTTTCTTACGATCATCGGTGATGGACATTCCTGCGATGACGCCCGCCACCTGGTTTGACTGCAAGGCTTGCAGCGCTGCATCAAAGCCCAATGATTTAATGTCAACGGTAAAGCCCTGGTCCTGGGCAATAGCGCGGAGCAAATCCATGTCAATGCCCACTAAGTCACCGTTGCCGTCACGGAACTCGAAGGGNGCGAAGGTTGTGTCGGTGGCTATCGCAAAGGTCTTACCCTTAACGTCCGTGTGGACGCCCGATCCGACGGCGGTTGGAGCCGTCGGTACCGTCAACGCTGAGGCACCGCCGATCCCGAAGAACATGATTACGACGGTAAAAGGCGGCGAGAGCGGCAAATCTGCCGCTTCTGCGCCGCCGTTTGGGTGGAAGTCTCAGCATATATTTTCCCTCACAACGGTATCGCGCCCTCCTGAGGGCGATTGAAGTACCCTCGACGTTACAGCCTTTGGTGGTTTCATGCGAGACGGAAGCAATGCCGCCTATCATTTGAACCCCTGCAACGCCAAGCCACAGCCCCTGCCACGACGTATCTTTCGCGTAGGCTTGGTGTGGCCCTGGTTACCTCCGCCGAGCGGCGCACCCTGTGAAAGAAGAACATGAACAAGCCCAATGTGATCCTCATTTGCGTCGACGAGTGGCGCGGAGATTGTCTCGGTGCCGAAGGCCACCCGTATGTCCAAACACCCCACCTTGATGAGCTGGCATCCAAGNGGGCAAGATTCCGGCACGCCTATTCCGCCACCNCCACCTGCGTTCCGGCACGGGTGGCCTTGTTTACCGGCCAGTCCCAGGAACGCCATGGCCGGGTGGGCTACCAAGAGGGTGTGAAGTTCGATGACCTCCATCCTGTGACTCTGCAGGGAGAGTTCGGCAAAGCTGGCTACCAAACTCAAGCAATTGGTAAGTTGCACGTGTACCCGGAGCGCAGCAGGGTGGGATTTGACGAGGTCATCTTGCATGACGGATTCTTGCATTTCGCCCGAAAAGAACACCGCCGGGACTTTAAATTCTTCGATGACTACGTTCCGTGGTTGCGCCGCCAGCCCGGGGTCACCNCCGACGAAGAGTATTTTGACCACGGCGCTGGCTGCAATTCCACGGTGGCCCGCNCCTGGGATAAGGCAGAACGCTTGCACCCCACCTCATGGACAGGCTCCCAGGCCGTGGAGTGGCTGTACCGCCGTGATCCCACCGTCCCCTTCTTTCTCTACTTGTCCTTTCACCGCCCGCATCCCNCGTATGATCCGCCTGCGTGGGCCATGAATATGTACCTTGACCTACCAGCGTTTAAGCGCCGGCTCGGGGACTGGGAACACCACTACGAGTCAGTGCGAACGAATGGCAACCACCAGCTGGCGTTCGGGACACTCTCGGAAGCCGTTACTCACAGAGCCAGGGCTGGCTACTACGGCCTGATGACCCAAATCGATATGCAACTCATGCGCGTTNTTGAAGCCCTGAACGAGTTTGATCTCGCGGACGAGACCATCATCGCGTTCACCTCGGACCACGGCGAAATGCTGGGCGAGCATGATTTCTACCGCAAATCTGTGGGCTACGAAGGCTCCGCCCGTGTGCCGTTCATTGTTGTCCCCGCCNCCAACGATCCTGACGCCAACCGCGGCGCCGTGGTGGATGA
This sequence comes from Arthrobacter polaris, assembly GCF_021398215.1. Classification (NCBI taxonomy): domain Bacteria; kingdom Bacillati; phylum Actinomycetota; class Actinomycetes; order Micrococcales; family Micrococcaceae; genus Arthrobacter; species Arthrobacter polaris. Next base: position 1,128,692 of record NZ_CP071516.1, on the reverse strand, counting down.
AGTAGTGGAGCTGCGCGATATTATGCCGACCCTGCTGGACCTTGCTGGGGTAGCCGTTCCGGAGTCATGTGACGGGAAGTCGCTGGCCAGGTTTGTCCGTCACCGCCCCGCTGGCGGTACTGCTTCCCAAGACCTAGCGCCGTGGCGTGAATGGCTGCACGGGGAACACGTGTATTTCGGCCAGTCATTGCAATGGGTCACAGATGGGCACATCAAGTATCTGTGGGCCTCGGAATGGGGTACGGAGGAACTCTTTGACCTTGACGCGGATCCCCACGAGATGCACAATCTGGCACCTCTGCCCGAACATGCGCAGTTGCTGGCGTTGTGGAAGGGCCGTCTGATCACCGACCTCACCGGACGTGAGGAAGGATTTGTGCACGACGGCGCATTGGTCACCGGAGCCACGGTGGTCACCATGCTCTCCCACGCCCGTGCTCACATGGCGTGATTGGTACATCCGCGGTGCTGTGGGTTGTTTGGCTCAGGGCCCTGCTGTACCGAGATGCTGGAATGCGCAACGAACAACCGTGAGAAATAGTTGCTTTGGAACTCTAGGAGCATCAGTGGATTCATCGAACTATTGGCCTGGGCGGTGGTCTGCGGATAGATCTCGCTGTTCCAAAAATTTGCGTGCTCCGATAAAGAAATCCCGATACCTGGCTACCGTTGTGGCCACACGTGAAGCCATCACGAGGTCACTTCCGGCATCTCCCCAACGGGAAGAGTTGGCCATGACCCTGGGCACTGAAACTCAGGGATTTACTGAGCAGATGTTAGCAAGCTGGTGGACAAGTCTCTTCACTGTCACTTCACTTCCGGAATCCTGCTCTAGCCGTAAAATAGGCGTTCAAANACCGCCCTCGCCCGCCGGGTGAGCCCCAGGTAGTCCTCTTCGAAAGTAGTTGCGTTATCCGGTTCGTAGCCACATAATCTAGCAACAGCTTCCAAATCACGCCTCGCCGATGGCAAGAGATCGGAAGTCTTTCCTGTCCACATGACATTGGCATTGCGGATCTTGCCAGCTAAGCGCCATGCCGCTTCCAACAGCGCCGCATCGGTTTCCTCCACCAACCCCAGTGCCGTAGCAGCATGCAGTGCAGGCAAGGTTTGGGTGGTACGTAATTCCGGATGGGCATGGGCGTGCTGGAGCTGCCACAACTGGACCAGCCATTCAACGTCGCTAAGTCCGCCGCGGCCAAGTTTTACATGCCGGGCAGGATCGGCACCGCGTGGCAGCCGTTCCGATTCCATCCGGGCCTTGATGCGCTTGATTTCACGCAGATCGGCCTCCGGGAGTATCTGCGGGTAGCGGATCAGATCTGCCATGGCAATAAAGTCTCGCGCCAAATCATCTGAACCTGCCATGGGTCTAGCACGCAGCAAAGCTTGCGCCTCCCAGGCCGATGACCAGCGGGAGTAATACTCCTTGTACGCTTCCAAGGAACGCACCAAGGGCCCTTGNCGACCTTCGGGCCGCAGATCGGCATCAATACTAAGTACTCGCTCGGCTTGGATAGCCGGACGCACTGGGGCTGTGAGTAGGGCTGTTAGTTTCTGCACGATTGACGTAGCTTGTTGTGTAGCTGCCCCNATGAGCTCCTCGGAGAGGCCTTCGGCGGGCCTGTGCACGAACAAGACATCAGCGTCTGAACCGTAACCGATCTCGCGGCCGCCCTGCCGTCCCATGGCTACCACCAAGACACGGGTCAACGGCTCTTTCCCGGCGTATACCTCAGTTTCAGCAACCAACAGGGCCCCNAAAACAGCCGCCCTATCCGCGTCGCTCAAGGCCTCAGCAACTTCATCCTGACCCAACAGTCCACAGCTGTCGGCAATGGCAATCCGCAGAATCTCCCGTTGGCGGATCAACCGGATGAGCCGGATCGAGTCACTAGTTTCCTCATGACGAGAAATGGTTGAACGAATTTCTGTCCATTGCGACTCAAAGCTCTGAGGCAGTAATTCTTTNGAATTCCCCAACCACGCCGTGGCTTCAGGTGAGACTTCCAGGAGGTCACTGACAAGCCGTGAGCTTGAAAGTAGGTGGCACAGGCGTTCTGCCGCGGCTTGATGATCCCGCAGCATGCCCAAGTACCAGTGTGACGTGCCCAGCGCATCACTCACCCGGCGAAAGGCAAGTAACCCGACGTCGGGATCAACACCGTCAGCCAACCAGCCCAGCAGCACCGGTAGCAATTGGCGTTGCAGAGCCGCTCGCCGGCTCACTCCAGCCGTGAGCGCCTCAATGTGTCTGACAGCTCCGGGCGCATCCCGATAACCCAGGGCGGCGAGTCTGGCCCGAGCAGTATCGCTGGTCAACGCCGCGTCTTCGGCGCTCAGATGTGCTGCGGTGGCCAGGATGGGGCGGTAGAAAATCCTTGCATGCAGGGAACTCACCGAGCGTTTGACCTTGGCCCAATCCGACAGCAAAGAATCAGCACTGGGCCGTTTCATGCTCAGCGGGCCAGCCGCAGCCCGCGCCAAGGCCCGCAATTGTTCCGGCGCCGTGGGCATCAGGTGCGTCCGGCGCATTTGCACAAGTTGAATGCGGTGCTCCAAAACGCGCAGATACGTGTAGTGGTTCAAGAGTAAGGCAGCATCGGTTCGGCCAATATAACCGGCCTTGGTCAAAGCATCGATGGCCGTAGTGGTTGCACGAAACCGGATGGTGGAATCGCTCTTGCCGTGGACAAGTTGGAGCAGTTGGACGGTGAATTCAATATCCCGCAATCCGCCCCTGCCCAGCTTGATCTGCCGGTCGGCATCGGCATCACGAATGTTCGCTGCCACCCTCCGGCGCATGGCCTGCACTGATTCAACAAAGCCCTCCCGCTCCGAAGAGGCCCAGATCAGTGGTGCAATCGCCTGCTCGAATGCCACACCCAGCGCAAGGTCCCCTGATATGGCGCGGGCTTTCAACAAGGCTTGAAATTCCCAACTCTGCGCCCAACGGTGATAATACGCAAGGTAGGAATCCATGGTTCGCACCAAGGGCCCGTCCTTGCCTTCAGGGCGCAGGTTGGCATCCACTTCCCACAGCCCTGGCTCGCGTTCCGGCGAGTAAATGGTCCGTGATAACGCCCCTGCCAAGGCATTACCGAGCCTGACAGCCTGCACTTCATCTATTTCGGCCGCTGTCCCAGAAACCACGTCAGTCCCAGAAACCACGTCAGTCCCGGAAACAGCCACAACATACATGACGTCGACGTCGGAAATGTAGTTTAGTTCTCTGGCCCCGCACTTACCCATGGCGATGACAGCAAAGTCCAACGCCGCCACCTTCTCAATCCCCGCAGTAGCTCCCACTTCAGTGCGTGCCACTGCCAAGGCCGCTTCGATGGCGGCGGCTGCCAGATCTGCCAGTTCTGCGCCGATCATGGGCATCACTGCCTGCGGCGATGGCGCCGCTAAGTCTCGTAGCGCCAGCTCGCACAGGTGCCTGCGGTACATGGTCCGCAAGGCCAAACGTGCTGGCGTTCCACGTAGTGCCGCTGTTGGTTTATCCGCCGCCGGGTCCGCTCCCACGGCCTGCAGCAAAGACGCCCTCAACACCGACTCGCGCAGGACCGTGCCATCCGCGCTTACCGGCGCTGCCAAGGACTGTGCTGCAGGCTCGAGTACATCGAGGTGTTCCGGGTGTCTCATGAGGAAATCAGCCAACGCCTCCGATGCACCCAGAAGCCTGAACAACGGCTCATTAGAGATAAGTTGGCCAGTGCCAGGATCAGTGACTTTAAGCAAGCCGTAACTTTGCGGTACGGCGGAGAGCAACCTGACAAGTGACTGCAGTGCTAGGTCGGGGTTGTCGGCCACGGCGAGGGCGTCCAACAGCTCCGTCTGGTCAAGGTTGGCCAGTTCAGCAAAGCCTAGGAACCTCTCACATTTTTCTAGATCGGAAAAGCCGCGGGAGATGAGGGTGCGAGTCAGGGAACTCATAGTTGTTCCTAGAGCACTCCCAGATAGCGGTTGATCTCATACGGGGTGACCTGGAGCCGGTAGTCCTGCCATTCTGCCCGCTTGTTACGCAGGAAGTTTTCAAANACTTGTTCGCCCAAGATCTCGGGCATCAGTTCAGACTCTTCCATCTGACGCACAGCATCGTGCAGACTCGAAGGCAGCGGATCATGCCCCAGCAAACGGCGTTCGGCACTGGTCAAAGCACTGATATCCTCAACAGCTGCAGGTGCCAGCTCGTAGCCTTCCTCGATGCCTTTCAAACCGGCACCCAGCAGCACCGCATAAGCTAAGTATGGATTCGCCGCCGAATCAATCCCNCGGTATTCAAGCCGAGAGGCCTGACCCTTACCCGGCTTATACAACGGAACGCGCATCAATGCGGAGCGGTTGTTATGGCCCCATGAGACGTAGCTTGGAGCCTCTCCNCCACCCCACAGACGCTTGTACGAATTCACAAACTGGTTCGTGACAGCAGTAAATTCTGGGGCGTGTTTGAGGATGCCGGCCATGAATTGCCTCGCCGTTTTNGATAACTGGTATTCCGCACCNGGCTCATGGAACGCGTTGCTGTCCCCTTCGAACAAAGAAAANTGCGTGTGCATCCCTGATCCGGGGTGATCCGAGAATGGTTTAGGCATGAACGTGGCGTAGGTGCCCTGTTGAATGGCGACTTCACGAATCACTGTCCGGAACGTCATGATGTTATCTGCCGTGGCCAGCGCGTCAGCATAACGCAGGTCTATCTCGTTTTGCCCCGGCCCTGCCTCGTGGTGGCTGAATTCAACCGAAATGCCCACATCTTCTAGCATTGTCACAGCGGTGCGCCGGAAATCTTGGGCCACACCNCCAGGAACATGGTCAAAGTAACCGGCCTGGTCCACTGGGACGGGGATACCGTCAGGGCCTGGTTTGTCAGACTTCAGCAGATAAAACTCAATCTCGGGNTGGGTGTAGCACGTGAACCCCATGTCAGCAGCCTTGGCCAAGGTCCGCTTGAGGACGTTGCGCGGATCAGCTGCGGAGGGTTCGCCGTCGGGCGTCAAAACATCGCAGAACATACGCGAGGTCTGCTCCGTCTTGCCGTTGCCGCGCCACGGCAAAATTTGAAACGTGGAAGGGTCAGGTTGCGCCAGCATGTCCGACTCAAANATTCTGGCCAAACCCTCAATTGAGGAACCATCAAATCCCAGTCCCTCCTCGAACGCGCCCTCCACCTCGGCAGGCGCCAAAGCCACTGACTTCAAGCTGCCAACCACGTCGGTAAACCACAACCGCACAAACCGTACGTCACGCTCTTCGATGGTGCGCAACACAAATTCCTGCTGACGGTTCACGTATGTGCCTCTTTCCTTGGACGCCCGTAGCCAACCACCGAATCCACGCAAGCGACGGAGAAGTGTTCGAGCAGGTATGCTCTCTCACTAAATACTCTACTAAGGTCTGCGTCGTGATTGGGCAATTTAGGAGCCGACTCGTAATAAGCTGGTGGCATGGCACCCACAAACACCNCTGACCCCACTGTGTCCACGACACCGGCGACGTCAGCATCCGTTTCCGTCGAGCTGAGCGCACCCTACGGATCCGGCCCAGCCGCACCGAGGACTTCCGTTGGCATCCCAGCCACGGCGGCTAAGGTCCGCACCCATCATTTGCAAGCAGCCAAGCATGCCGGAGAAAAATTCGCCATGCTGACCGCTTACGATCAGTACACGGCACAGATCTTCGACGAAGCGGGGATCGAGGTACTCCTTGTTGGCGACTCGGCTTCGAACAATGTGCTGGGCAATGAAACGTCCCTGCCAATCACCTTGGATGAGATGATCATCTTTTCCCGCGCCGTGACAGCTGGTTCCCGCCGGGCCCTTGTTGTGGCCGACCTTCCTTTCGGAAGCTATGAGCAGTCCCCGGAACAAGCAATCGCTTCCTCTGTGCGCCTAATGAAGGAAGGTCTGGTTCATGCCGTCAAGATGGAAGGCGGTGCCTACTATGCCNCCACGGTGCGTGCCCTCACCCAGGCCGGTATCCCCGTGATGGCGCACATCGGTTTTACCNCGCAAAGTGAACACACCCTAGGGNGCTACCGGGTGCAGGGACGCGGCGACATGGCCCAAGCCATGGTTGAGGATGCCGTTGCGCTAGCTGATGCTGGCGCTTTCTGTGTGCTGATGGAAATGGTTCCGGCCACCACGGCAGCCGCAGTTGAAGCGGCACTAAGTGTGCCCACCATCGGCATTGGAGCCGGCAATTCAACCACGGGCCAGGTTTTAGTGTGGCAGGACATGGCCGGGCTGCGGACAGGCAAAATGGCCAAGTTCGTCAAGCAATACGCCCAAATGCGTACCGTCCTTGCCGACGCAGCCAAGGAGTACGCCGACGAGGTTCGCAACGGCGTCTTCCCCGGACCTGAGCACACGTTCTAGTACCTCGGGGCGCATAGGTTTAACCTGCACCTGTGCGCCCACCAGGTAAGGAGTTGAACAACAGTTATTCGTTGAACAACAGTTATTCGTTAAACAGCCCTAGGCGTTTTCATCCTCGTCAAGGGCATCGGCCATGTCATTGCGCTCACGGACCTTAGCCAGTGCTTGTTCTGCTTCGGCACGGCTTTCATAGGGACCGATGAGGGACTGCCACCCTGATTGGGCGTCCTTCTCAACTTCATGGGTCCGAACGTTGAACCAATACTGTGACATGGTGCTCTCCAACTCTGTGCGGTCAACTCTGTACGGGCGCTTACTTGAACTACGGGCGCTTACTTGAACTACTGTCATTTACTTGAACTACGGGCGCTTACTTGAACTACTGTCATCTTAGGCCGCGCAGAGGCACTTTCTCTGGGCATCACAGCCGCTGCACAAAACTTATAGAATGGTTCCATGTCTTCCTCAGCACTTACCGCTCCCATCGGCAAGCTTGTCCCTGGCACCATCAGCCCCGAACTGCCTGTGCCACACTCCATTGCGCGCCCCGAATATGTGGGCAAGGCCGGTCCTGCACCTTTCAAAGGCTCAGAGGTGAAGGATGCTGAGACGCTGGAGAAAATCCGCATCTCCTCCAAGATTGCCGCGCAGGCCATTGTGGAAGTAGGANAGAACATCGCTCCCGGCGTCACCACAGACACCTTGGATCGGATTGGCCACGAGTTCTTGCTTGATAACAAGGCCTACNCCTCAACGCTGGGCTACCGCGGCTTCCCCAAGTCGCTGTGCTCCTCCATCAACGAAGTCATCTGCCACGGCATCCCTGACACTACTGTCATAGAGGACGGGGACATCATCAATATTGACATCACCGCCTTCAAANACGGCGTGCACGGTGACACCAACTGGACTTTTACGGTGGGTGATGTGGACGAAGAGTCTCGGCTGTTGGTTGAACGCACTCAGGAGTCCTTGAACCGTGCCATTCGAGCAGTGGCGCCAGGACGTGAAATCAATGTTATCGGGCGCACCATAGCCTCTTACGCAAAACGTTTCGGCTATGGCGTGGTCCGTGACTTCACCGGCCACGGCGTAGGCGAAGCCTTCCATACTGGATTGATTATTCCGCATTATGACGCGGCTCCTGCATACAACACTGTGTTGGAAGAAGGCATGGTGTTCACCATCGAGCCCATGCTTACACTTGGCACTATTGAGTGGGATATGTGGGCAGATGACTGGACTGTTCTCACCCGCGACCGCAAACGTACGGCTCAGTTTGAACACACCATGGTGGTGACAGCCACCGGCGCTGAAGTCCTGACACTACCGTAACTTTCAGTTCCCCAGTTTTTAGCACAGCCCTAACCACTCGTCTTGAGCTTGACCACTCTCTACAACTTGGAGTCTGCATGTCTAAGAAGCACTCATCCACCACCACAGTCATCGGCGTTGACATTGGCGGCACCGGCATTAAGGGCGGCATAGTCGATCTCGCCACGGGAGAGCTGGTAGGCGATCGCTACCGGATCGATACTCCACGGCCCTCCACACCGCAAGCCGTAGCCAAGGTCGTTAAACAGATCGTGGAAGAACTCATGACGCGCCCTAGTGCCNCCGGCAAGGACGCCCCGGTTGGCATCACCTTCCCTGCCATCATTTCCCACGGTGTGGCCCTCTCCGCAGCCAATGTGGACCAGTCCTGGATTGATGCTGATGTGGACACGCTTTTCGGCAAGGAACTTGGCCGTGACGTGCAAGTGATCAACGACGCCGATGCCGCAGGTTTGGCCGAGGCCCGGTACGGTGCAGGCCAAGGTGTCAAGGGCACCGTTCTAGTCATCACCTTGGGAACTGGCATCGGCTCGGCATTTATCTTCAACGGCAAGCTCATCCCTAACGTTGAACTTGGCCATTTGNAAATTGACGGCTTTGACGCCGAGTCCAAAGCCTCAGCCAGCGCGCGCGAACGTGATGACCTCAGCTGGGAGGAATATGTTGTGCGTCTCCAACGCTATTTCTCCCACGTGGAGTTCTTATTCTCGCCCGAGCTGTTCATCATTGGTGGAGGGATTTCCAAGCGCAGTGAAGACTACCTGCCGCAGTTGAAGCTGCGCACCAAGATCATCCCGGCAGAGCTGGCGAACAATGCAGGCATTGTGGGTGCTGCTTTACAGGCCGCCGTGCAGTTCAAGCTCACCAAATAGTTGCCTTTGCCACTGTGAGCACTGGTTGTGTCACAGACCCTGGTTGTGTCACAGTGGCTGGCTGGCGGGCGTTAGTTGTTCTCGCCTGCGGCGCTGAAACCTAATGCCGCATTTTCGCTGCGCAACTTGGCAATGGACGCCTCAAAATCTTCCAAGGATTCAAACGCTTGGTAGACGCTGGCAAAACGTAGGTACGCGACTAGATCAAGGCGGCGCAGCGGCGCCAAAATAGCAAGACCCACATCATTGGCCTCAATCTCCGCGGCACCACTGGACCTGATGGACTCTTCAACTTCCTGAGCCAACTTGGCCAGGTCGTCGTCGGAGACGGGCCGTCCCTGACAGGCCTTGCGCACACCACTGATGATTTTACTGCGGCTGAACGGCTCGGCCACACCAGAGCGTTTGCTCACTGAGAGGCTCGCTGTTTCCATGGTGCTGAAACGGCGACCGCACTCCGTGCACTGCCGGCGGCGGCGGATGGATGAACCGTCGTCTGACAGACGCGAGTCAACCACCCGCGAATCGGGATTACGGCAAAATGGGCAGTACATGCTGATCCCTTCGGGTCATGGTGCTCCCCAGTCTAGGACTAGAAAAGGGCAAATAACAATCGCGTAATTACCACACGGTACGGCGCCCAAACAAGACTGCCTGGGCATCAAGTTGCACAGCCGTCAGGGGAACCGCACCGCCACTGCGTCACCGTGCGCAGGAAGACCTTCAGCTTTGGATAAGGTGATGACGTGGCTAGCCACCTGTGCCAGAGCATCCTTGTTGTAGTTGATGACCTGCACGGCACGCAAGAACGTGGTGACGTTCAAGCCTGAGGAGAATGCCGCAGTTCCACTGGTGGGCAGCACATGGTTCGAGCCTGCACAGTAGTCACCCAGGCTCACTGGACTGTAATCGCCTACAAANATGGCTCCGGCATTAGTAATCCGGGCAGCAACGCCCACAGAATTTTCGGTAACAACTTCAAGGTGCTCCGCCGCGTACGCGTTACACACCGCAATACCCTGATCGATGTCATCTACTAAGAGAATTCCCGATTGTGGTCCTGCAAGTGCCGTTTCCACACGCTCCCTGTGGTGGGTTAGTGCAACCTGTCGCACCAATTCGCTTTCGACGGCGTCTGCCAGTTCCGGGGAGGTGGTTACCAGCACTGAAGCTGCGTTGGGATCGTGCTCAGCCTGGCTGATCAAGTCAGCAGCCACAAANGACGGGTTGGCGCTGTGGTCCGCCAACACGGCGATTTCGGTGGAGCCCGCTTCTGAGTCAATACCAACAACACCCTTGACCAGGCGTTTGGCGGTGGCCACAAAGATATTTCCAGGTCCGGTGACAACGTCAACAGGCTCGAGGGCTTCCCCACCNCCGTTAGTGCTGCTGCCCGCGGGGACACCGTAGGCGAATGCGGCGATTGCCTGCGCGCCACCCATGGCGTAGACCTCGTCAAGACCAAGCAGTGCCGCTGCGGCAAGGATCGTCTTATCCGGAAGTCCGCCGTTGTCCTTCTGCGGCGGCGAGGCCAAGGCCACCGACCCGACGCCAGCAGCTTGGGCGGGAACGGCGTTCATGATCACCGAAGATGCCAAGGGAGCCAAACCNCCAGGGACGTACATACCCACACGCGAGACCGGAACCCAGCGCTGAGATACAACGGCGCCACTGGCCACCGGGTAGTGCATATCTGCCGGTTTNTGTGCCTGAGCAAAGGCCCGCGCCCTAGCAATGGACTCTTCCAAAGCGGCACGCACCTGCGGGTCAAGAAATTCAAGTGCCTGGGCAATGGCTGCGGCGGGGACCCTTGGATCTTCTTGGGTGACCGCATCGAACTTGAGCGCAAGATCGGACAGGGCACTATAGCCACGCTCGCGGACATCGGCGATGATGTCCTTCACAGCGGTCTCAGCCGTTGTGAGCGTGGACTGCGCCGTGCGCGGGACGGCGTTTTTNAGTTCAGCCAGGCTCAAGCTGCGCCCGCGCAGATCGGTCCGATGCAAACTCACTACCCCAGTNGCGTGCTGGTTCGCAGGGGCTGCCTGTGCAGCGGTGGTGCTTGCTGGGCTGGTCACTGAAGATTCAAGATTGCTCACAACACTTNNGAGTTTACCTGTTAGCTCCAGAGCCAGAGTGCACATTTGAGTCAGCGGCTGACTTTTAGTCAGAGTCAGTCTTTGGTCAGAGACTGTCTTTTCATCAGAGACAGGGACAGTGGCCGCTGCTGCGGGAAGAGCGAGTACGTCACGAGGGTTGTAAAAATACCACCACGACGCTTATCAAAGGCCACAGCAGGAGCACCGACGCCGAGCGCAACGAGAATACTATGCTGGGGTTGGCCATATTGGTCGGTGGGGTACGGAACAAGTCCCCGCAAAGACACCCATGCGCCACGCAATAACCGAACCCACAAAACCGGTAACCACTAAGGCGAACAAGGCTGCAGTGGAAGGCACTGCAATTCTTGTGGAGCCCGTGGCAGGCCCAGGGATTTCTTGGTTTCTGCTCTGCGTCCTGCTGTGCGTTCTGCTCTGCGTCCTGCTGTACCACAGGTTCGGAGCACCATGACTGCGCTGAGCAACCCGGCAAACATAAGCAGGATTCCCAATGTTGCATCGCGGAGAAACCATATCTCACTGTTCTTGCCATCACCATAGAAGGCACCACCAGGTGCCAGCAGCCACCAGAGGATGCCAGCACCTAGACCTGTGACAGTGCTGGCGACCAACATCCGGCGCCAGAGCGCCCCAGCGCTATCTGACACTTCTGGCGGACGAGACTCACTCATGGGCTAACACTATCCTCGTCCGTGCCTGTTCTGCAGGAACCACATCCGTTTGCGCCACCATCAGCCTTCCAAGCATGTTGGCCCAAGCAGTACCTTCAGGTCCCCAAAGAGTGCCGGCGTTGGCGTGATCCTGTGATGCAGAGGCAACTTCATCACCTTCACCGATCGGCTCCCTGCCAGATGCATCTTCACTTCCGTGGTGCCACGGTGGTCCCCTAGGACCGCTTTCAAGGCCATGAGTACCTGTTCGTTGGCTTTGTGCTCCGGCAGNGAAATAACCAGTGGACCGGACAGGCCCTCGCTGAGGTCAGGCACTGAGAGTTCCATGGCATTCAAGGTGATGGCTCCGTCGTCGCGCTTNTGCAGCCGCCCCTTGATGACAACAATCAGGTCCTCAGCCAAAATGGTGGCAATGGGCCCGTACACCTGGCCAAAGAACATCACTTCAACGGACCCGCCCAAGTCCTCAATCTCACAGCGGGCATATGGATTTCCGCTGCTCTTGGCAATCCTGCGCTGGAGGTTGGTGATCATCCCCGAAATGGTAATGATATGTCCATCTGAGGGCCCATCATCTGCCAACACCTGTGTGATGGACATGTCCGCGTTCTGGCTCAGAATCCCTTCAAGGCCCTGCAACGGGTGATCGGAGACGTACAGCCCCAGCATGTCCCGCTCAAACGCGAGCTTATCCTTCTTCCCNCATTCGGGCAGGTCCGGGATTTCTGTGATCAGTGCCGCTTCAGGCTCAGTGTCGCCAAGACCGGCAAAGAGATCAAATTGCCCTACTGCCTCATTACGTTTGATAGTGATGACCGAATCAACGGCTTCTTCATGGATCATCGCCAGAGCCCGCCGCGGATGGCCCAGTGTGTCAAACGCCCCGGCCTTGATCAGGGACTCGATGGTGCGCTTATTGCAGACAACCACAGGAACTTTCATGAGAAAGTCAGAGAAATTCTCAAAATTCCCNCGCTCCTTCCGGGACCCCACAAGGGCGTTGACCACGTTGGCGCCGACGTTACGGATGGCACCCATGCCGAAGCGGATGTCTGTCCCGATGGGAGTGAAGTTCAACGCTGATTCGTTCACATCCGGGGCAAGGACGGTAATACCCATATGCCGGCATTCGTTGAGGTACAGCGCCAGCTTGTCCTTATCATCACCAACGCTTGTTAGTAGCGCCGCCATATATTCAGCTGGGTGGTGCGCTTTCAAGTATGCGGTCCAGTAACTGATAACACCGTAAGCAGCCGAGTGGGCCTTGTTGAAGGCATAGTCGGAGAAAGGTAGCAGGATCGCCCAGAGCGTGGTGACTGCAGCATCTGAATAGCCGTTGTCCAGCATGCCTTGGTGGAAGCCTGCAAACTGTTTGTCCAGCTCTGACTTCTTNTTCTTGCCCATGGCCCGGCGCAGAATATCGGCGCGCCCTAGCGAGTAGCCTGCCAGCTTCTGTGCAATAGACATCACCTGCTCCTGATACACGATCAGCCCGTAGGTACCGCCGAGAATATCAGCGAGAGGTTCTTCCAGCTCTGGGTGGATGGGNGTGATCGGCTGCAAACCGTTCTTGCGCAGCGCATAGTTCGTGTGTGAGTCAGCACCCATGGGCCCTGGCCGGTACAGCGCAAGCACAGCGGAAATATCTTCAAAGTTATCCGGACGCATGAGCTTGAGCAATGAACGCATGGGTCCGCCGTCGAGCTGGAAGACTCCGAGAGTGTCNCCNCGTGCCATGAGCTCGTAGGACGGACCGTCGTCGAGCTCCAGACGCTCCAGATCAAGGTCAAAGCCCTTATTAGCCTTGATGTTCTCCAGCGCGTCGGTAATGATCGTGAGGTTGCGCAACCCCNNAAAGTCCATCTTGATCAGGCCAAGGCCTTCACTGGTGGGGTAGTCGAACTGGGTGATGACCTGGCCGTCTTGGATACGGCGCATGATGGGGATGACGTCAATGATGGGATCAGAACTCATGATCACACCGGCGGCATGCACACCCCACTGCCTNTTGAGCCCCTCAAGTCCTTTGGAAAGTTCAAAGACCTTGGCAGCTTCCGGGTCAGTGTTCATCAAGTTGCGGAAGTCCGCTGCCTCGCTATACCGCTTGGCCTCGGGNTTCTCAATGTCGTTGAGCAAAATATCCTTGGCCATGACCGCTGGAGGCAGAGCCTTGGTCAGCATTTCACCCATGCTGAAGGGNTGCCCTAGAACGCGGGAAGCATCTTTAAGGGCCTGTTTAGTCTTAATGCTGCCGTAGGTAACAATCATGGCGACACGTTCATCACCATATTTTTCCGTCACATACTTGATGACCTCATGACGGCGTCGATCATCAAAGTCAACGTCAAAGTCAGGCATGGAGACGCGTTCAGGGTTGAGGAAGCGCTCAAAGATCAAACCGTGGCGCAGGGGNTCAAGATCGGTGATGCGCATGGCGTAAGCCACCATGGAGCCTGCTCCTGAGCCTCGGCCGGGGCCCACACGAATGCCTTGGCCCTTGGACCAGTTGATGAAGTCTGCAACCACCAGGAAATACCCGGGNAATCCCATGCGGATGATGACATCAAGTTCGTAGTCGGCTTGTTTGCGGACATCGTCGGGGATCCCACCCGGGTACCGGTAGCGTAGGCCTTCATCCACTTCCTTGACCATCCAGGAGGTTTCATCCTCTCCGTCAGGGCAGGGAAACCTGGGCATGTAATTGGCTTCAGTATTGAAGGAGACGTCGCAACGCTCGGCGATCAGTAATGTGTTATCGCACGCTTCAGGAAGTTCGGCGAACAACGAGCGCATTTCTGCTGCCGATTTCAGGTAGTAGCCGCTACCGCTGAAGGCAAAGCGCTTACCACCTTCATCGTAGGTGGGCTCGGTCAAGGTGGAGCCTGATTGCAGGGCCAACAGGGCTTCGTGTGCTTTGGCATCATGTTCGTGCGTGTAGTGCAAGTCGTTGGTGGCAACCAGCGGAATCTCTAGTTCGCGAGCAAGGCGCAGTAGATCCGTACTCACCCTGCGTTCAATGTCCAGCCCATGATCCATGAGCTCGCAGAAATAGTTTTCCTTACCGAAGATGTCCTGGAACTCAGATGCAGCCGCCTTGGCCTCCCTGTACTGGCCCAGGCGTAGCCGTGTTTGCACTTCNCCGGAGGGNCACCCTGTTGTGGCTATCAGACCCGGGTGGTACTGGTTGAGCAGTTCTCGGTCAAGACGCGGGTATTTACCCATGGGTGAATCGAGGGAACCGAGCGAGGAAGCCCTGAATAGGTTCCGCATGCCCTGATTGTTATAGCTGAGCAGGGTCATGTGGGTGTAGAAGCCGCCACCGGAGACGTCATCTTTACGCTGACTTTCATCCGTGCGCCATTTCACCCTGGTCTTATCGGTCCGGGCGGTGCCGGGNGTGACGTAGGCCTCAACACCGATGATGGGCTTAATACCGGCATTGGTGGCTTTNTGCCAGAAGTCGAAGGCGCCAAAGAGATAACCATGGTCAGTGGTGGCCAAGGCCGGCATTTCAAGCCGTTTGGCCTCGTCGAACAACTCGGTCAGGCGTGCCGCACCGTCCAGCATAGAGTATTCGGTGTGCGTATGAAGATGAACAAAACTGTCAGTCGATGAGCTAGCCACCCGACCATTCTACGGCGCATTTTTGATTCCCCGCCCCGGCCCACCAACGCCCCGGCCCACCCACATCGCCCCGTCCCACCCACATCGCCAGAATGAGGGCCCTGCAACAAAACGCTCCCCGACTATGTCAGGGAGCGTTTCAGCTCGCGTCAGTGTTCGCCGCGAAGATGTTCAAGCGCGTAGCTAAGATCCTGCGGATAGGGACTACTCACGCTCACCCACTCCCCNGAGGACGGGTGCGTGAAGCCAAGTTGATGTGCATGCAACCACTGCCTGGTCAGGCCCAGCTCGGCCGCCAGCGTAGGGTCAGCCCCATAGGTCAGATCCCCTACGCAAGAATGCCGCAAGGCGGAGAAGTGAACCCGAATTTGGTGTGTACGCCCAGTCTCAAGGTGCACTTCAACGAGCGAGGCTTTNCCGAAGGCTTCCAGGACCTCATAGTGGGTAATGGAAGGGCGCCCATCCTCTATGACAGCGAAACGCCAGTCATGACCTGGGTGCCGGCCAATAGGTGCATCGATGGTGCCCTGCAACGGATCGGGTAGGCCCTGCACCACTGCGTGGTAAATCTTNTCCACTGTGCGCTCCCTAAACGCCTGCTTGAGAACCGTGTAAGCGTGCTCGGTCTTGGCTACCACCATGGCTCCAGAGGTACCCACATCCAAACGGTGCACAATACCCACACGCTCTTGGGCACCGGAGGTGGAGATGCGGTAGCCGGCCGCAGCAAGACCGCCCACCACCGTGGGGCCAACCCAGCCAGGTGAGGGGTGTGCTGCAACACCAACCGGCTTATCGACCACCACAAAGTCCTCGTCGTCGAGAAGGATCTCAAGACCCTCCACGGGCTCGATCACCACTTCCAGTGGGTCACGACGTTCGGGAATTCTCACTTGAACGCTGGCACCGGCCTTGAACTTCTCGCTCTTGCCCAGCACCTCCCCGTTCTGGCGCACATTTCCTTCGGCGCACAACAACGCTGCCGCGGACCGGGAGATACCGAGCAAGACTGCCAGTGCGGCGTCGGCCCGATTNCCTGCCACGTCCTGCGGGACTGTGAATGTTTCAGTCATTGTTGTTTTCACCTATCTGCTGATCGTCTTGTGCCGAATCGGTTCCCTTCTGGGTCCCCACATGCCTTTCACCGTTGAATCCAACACCTAGGAGTGTCAATAGGAGNATGACAATAACACCGCCCACCACGGCCATGTCAGCCATGTTGAAAATGGCAAAGTTGGGGAAGGAGATGAAGTCAACCACGTGCCCCATGCCGAACGACGGCGGCCGGAACAGCCGGTCCGTCAGGTTTCCCAGAGCGCCACCAAGGACCAGCCCCAAGCCGATGGCCCACCAGAGGGAGCCGATCTTACGGAAGATGAAAATAATGGCAATGGCTACGGCGGCCATGATCAGGGTGAAGAACCAGGTGAAGTCTTCACCGATAGAGAAGGCTGCACCTGAATTGCGGATGAAATACCACTGCAGGACCCCGGGNATCACGGCTGTAGTTTCACCCTCAACCATGGTGGAAGTAACCCACCACTTCGTGAGTTGATCACAGGCATAGGCGAAGGCGGCAATCCCTAGCCACAACAACAAAGGGATCGGCGGCGGGGCTTGGGTGCGGCCTGCGGGCCCGGCAAAGAGTTCTCGCTCATGATGCTTTCATTAGTTCTTGGGTAAAGGTTCTTCTCCATCATAGATTGCTATTGACTGCGACTATTTCCAAGATTTAATCGACAAAAGCCGGTGGGCAAGTTTCCTTGACACCACCGGCTTTTAGTTTTGGCTAGGATTCGGAGTTACTCTCGGAGAAGTCTGGTGCTGCCACCGAACCTCGAGCATCCAAGTCACGCAGCTGACCTTCAATGTAGGTCTTCAGACGTGTTCGGTAGTCGCGCTCGAATCCGCGCAACTGCTCTACCTTACGTTCTAGTACTGAACGCTGCTGCTCCAGGGCGCCGAGTGTCTTACGGCTCTTTTCCTGGGCGTCGTTAACCAGCGTGCTGGCCTCGATCTGCGCTTCAGCAATGATCTTATCGCGCTGCTCAACACCGGCATTGACGTATTCGTCATGGAGGCGTTGGGCCAAGGCAATGACACCCGTGGCTGATTCTGCTGTAGCTGCTGCTGCTGCCGCCGCCGGGGCTGGTGCAACGGCAACTACCGGGGCTTGCGCTACAACGGGGCAGGCTTGNGCCTTGACAGGCTCAACAACCTCGGCCTTGGCCTTGGCAGGGTTTCCTTGNACAGGGGCTTCCTTGGCAACAGGCTCCTTGGCAAGCAGCGGNGCTGCCTGGGCGGGAACTGCAGCTGTGCCGGGTGAACCCTGAGCAAGTTCCTTGCGCAGCTCGTCATTCTCTTGATGCAATCGGCGAAGTTCAACGACGATTTCGTCAAGAAAATCGTCGACTTCGTCCTGGTCATAGCCTTCACGGAACTTTGTCGGCTGGAACCGCTTGTTGACAACGTCTTCTGGCGTAAGCGCCATCTAGTCACCTCATTGGTCTTAGTGAGTCTGGTACCTGTCGAAGCCATACCGACTGCGGTACCGAATACAAATCTAGCGATCTGCACTGGGGTCTATCAGTTTTACAATATAACTTTTCGCCGGCGAAAACTAACGACGCGGCGCTAACTAACAAAACTTCTTGTGACACTCATCCCAATACCCACGGCGACGAGCAACAAGATGAAGCCTATATCAAGGGCGACAGCACCGATGCGCAGTGGCGGAATCAATGCACGGAGCTTACGCAGCGGCGGATCCGTCAGACGGTACACCAACGATGCCCCGAGCAGGGCAGCACCTTTTGGGCGCCAGTCTCGGGANAAGACCTGTATCCAGTCAAACACCATGCGCAGCAGCAGTGTCAGAAAATACAGTAGCAGCAGCAAATAAAGAAGAGCGAAAACAATTGTCACGCGTGTGCACACAATCCTTAGGTGGAGTAAAACTGAAACCCTGATTCCAAGAGTAGACCAGCGCCAACCCGGATGTCCGGTCTCTGCGAAGACTATTCCACTCTCCAAAGAACGTACTACATCTGCAAAGAACGTATGACGCGGACATAGTGTGCCCGCGTCATACGTTCAAAGCTGGTGTGGCATTAATCGCCTACCCAGGCGCAGCGTGCGTGGCGGCCCAACCCAGGGCGGATGCTAGCTCTGGTTGAAGAAGCTCGCCTGAGTGTCTGAAATCTTCTTGTCATCGCCAAGAACTTCAATGTAGGACGGTGAGAGCAAGAACACTTTATTGGTCACACGCTCAATGGATCCGCGCAAGCCAAAGACGAGCCCGGCTGAGAAGTCAACCAGACGCTTCGCGTCGGCTTCGCCCATGTCGGTGACGTTCATGATCACTGGAATGCCATCACGGAAACTCTCACCAATGATTTTNGCATCATTGTAGGACCGGGGNTGAACGGTGGTGATCTGACGCAAACTTACAGCCTCTTCCCGATTTGATGCGGCTCGCTTGATGGGGGTTACCGGAGCACGGTATTCTTCGTCGCCAGCCTTGGCTGCGGCGGCCTCTGGAGCCGGTGCCGGTACCGGGGCGGTTTCACGCTCAGGCACCTCTGCATAGTCTTCGTCCTTGGACACTGACGGAGCATGCTCGGGGTCATAGTACTCGTCACCGTCGGCGAGTCCAAGAAAGATCATTGTCTTGCGCATAGCGCTAGCCATGGTTGCTCCTCGATAGTCTGCAAAGCACACAACCATTGATCCGGTAAGTTGTGCGATAAAACCTGTTGTTGCCAACAGTCAAAACGCTACAGCACCGCAGGACGGGGGCCGAGGATATCGGAACCGACACGCAGGTGTGTCGCCCCGACAGCCAGTGCCGCCTCGAGGTCGTGGCTCATTCCAGCAGAAATCCCCGTAGCTCCCGGATAATCCGCCAGCAATGCCGCAGACAGCGAGGCCAGCAAATTGAAGGCCGGTTCCGGNGTAACGCCCAGCGGCGCCACCGCCATGACNCCTGCAAGGTCCAGTCCTTCAGTGCCGCTAATGAGTTCCGCCAAGGCACCAATGTTCGACGGCGCAACNCCTCCCCTGCCGCCGTGACCGGCCGGTTCAGCCTCCGCTAGGTGGGTGTAGGCCTCGCTCAGGTCTACCTGGATGAAACACTCAAGGTTGGCCCTGCCGTTTTCCTGCTGCTGTGCGGCCACGGCCCTGCCAAGTGCCTTCACGAGCGAGGCCCTGTCAATGGAGTGCACAGAGTGTGCATAAGCAGCCACTGATTTGGCTTTATTGGTTTGCAATTGGCCAATAAAGTGCCAGCGCAGGGCCATATCTGCAACCTCAAGTGCTTTGGCGGCGGCTTCCTGGTCACGGTTTTCACCCACGTCGCTAACACCTAAGCTGCGCAGTCGCAGTACGTCTGAGCTCGGATGGAATTTGGTGACAACAATCAATGTTGGCTCAGCAGCTGCCAGCCCGCCAGGTGATGCAGGACGCACGGCGGCCTCGATCCGGTGGCGGACCGCGGCCAGACGCTGAGCCAAAATGGTGGAGCGGGAGTCATACAAAGTCATGGCCGGGGTACTTTCATCAAGTCGCTTCGTGCAGGAACCAAGATTGCTTCTGCAAGAACGACGGTTTCTAATGCAAGAGCGCCAGTTTCTTCTGCAAGAGCTAACGGGCGGGAAGAAAAATCTCTCGGGCGCTACCGCGGTGCTACTGCGGCCACAAAACCTATAAAGCGTCCTTCGCTTTCGCCATCGCGCTGCGCTCGGCGATGCGAGAAGTACCGGGGATCTTCAAGGGTACAGATTTCGCTGGGATGTCCCAGCACACCGCTTTGTCCAAGCTGGGCCAGCACGGCAGCTGGCAAGTCCAGAGCTGGGGTCCCNCACGAGGTCTTCGCATAAGACTCAGGTACTTTCTGTGCCACGGTTGTGCGCATTGCCGCTGGCACTTCATAGCAGCGACCACAAACGCTCGGTCCAAGCCACGCCTGAACCTGCACGGCGCCAGCACGGCGCATCTGAGCCACAACAGCCTTGATGACCNNCTTTTCAACGCCAGGACGGCCTGCATGCGCCACGGCAAGGACCGGCGCACCGGCGGAGGTTTCACCCACCAGGACCACAGGGACACAATCGGCCACCATCACGGCCAAACCGCTGGCACCGAACCCACCAGCGGTAACCATGGCATCAGCCGTTGGTGCACCGCCCGGCTATCACCGCCCGGGCTATCACCGCCCGNNGGCTATCACCGCCGGGCCATCACCGCCCAAAGCGCTGGCACGGCCGTTGATAACTGAGCCGTCGATAACTGAGCCGTCGATAACTGCCACGTCGGCACCGTGCACCTGATTCATATAGGCCAANACTGGCCCCGCACCGGCGGCAATCGAGGTCTCTACAACCTGGCGGCGGCTGCCAACGAGTGCAGGGTTGTCACCAACATGAAAGGCCAGGTTCCCTGCAGTGACATCGGTGAAGCCCACCCAGATTCCGGGGCGCACTTGTTCAGAAGACCACATACAAACAACCTGACCAGTCAAGGGTGCCGGCACAGACTACTGCCAGCGGACTTAGATTTACTTCAGGACCTTAGATTTACTTCAGGACCTCAGATTTACTTCAGGAAGTCAGGGACGTCCAGGTCATCGGCGCGGTGTCCGGTGAGGTCGGGCTCAACGATGGCGGGCAGTTCAACATCAAAGCCCCCGTCGGCTGGAACGTGCGAGCCAGATTGCTGACCCCACTGATTCAGGTTCGTCACCGTTGCACTCAGAGGAACAGCTGCCGGTGCAGGCGGTGCAACAACGGCCGCAGGCTCGGCGGTCTCGGTGGCAGCATCGGGNGCGTCGAAGCCTGCAGCAATCACCGTGACACGAACCTCATCACCGAGTGCATCATCAATGACTGCACCAAAGATGATGTTGGCTTCGGGGTGGGCCACTTCCTGAACAAGGCGGGCAGCTTCATTGATTTCAAAGAGGCCAAGGTCCGAGCCACCCTGGACGGACAGCAACACACCGTGGGCGCCATCAATGGAGGCTTCAAGGAGCGGGGAGGCAATGGCAAGTTCGGCGGCCTTAACAGCGCGATCCTCGCCGCGGGCGGAGCCGATACCCATCAAGGCCGAGCCTGCTCCNTGCATGACCGACTTCACGTCAGCAAAGTCAAGGTTGATCAACCCGGGTGTGGTGATGAGGTCGGTGATGCCCTGGACACCAGAGAGCAACACCTGGTCAGCCGAGCGGAACGCATCCATGACCGAGACGTTGCGGTCACTGATGGAGAGCAAGCGATCGTTAGGGATCACGATGAGTGTGTCAACCTCGTCGCGAAGCGCTTCAATACCGTTATCAGCGCTGGCTGCACGGCGCCGGCCTTCGAAGGTGAAGGGCCGGGTGACAACACCAATGGTCAGGGCACCCAGGGTACGGGCAATACGAGCCACCACGGGNGCGCCACCGGTTCCAGTACCGCCGCCTTCGCCAGCTGTCACAAAGACCATGTCAGCCCCGCGCAGGACCTCTTCAATCTCTTCCTGGTGATCTTCAGCCGCTTGACGGCCCACATCCGGNTTTGCGCCGGCCCCAAGGCCGCGTGTCAGCTCGCGGCCGACGTCGAGCTTGACGTCGGCATCGCTCATCAGCAACGCCTGGGCATCGGTATTGATGGCGATAAACTCCACGCCGCGCAGACCCACGTCAATCATGCGGTTCACTGCATTTACGCCGCCGCCGCCGATACCGACGACTTTGATGACGGCCAAGTAGTTCTGGGGTGCTGCCACGTTACGTGTCCCTTGTTCGTATGTTGCTGAAAGTTCAAAAGCGTGCTTGCTGTCAAAGAATTTTACCTGTTTTGAAGCTGCCGGCGTCGATCCGGAAACAACCTTCAAGTGGTACTTGAAACTTTGTTAGTTTAACCCTCAACTTGAAGGTTATAGTTATGTCAACTATGTCTTGTCAGTGACGCTATGGTGCATCTGCGCCGCATGCAATTACCACTGCCGCGTGTCGCCCTAATCCAATAAAACCTAGAAAATGCTCACCCACGAACCAGTGCGGCGCAATCTTGATGCTGCGGTACTTCTCTATCGTGTCACAGGGTGCCGAGGTGCGCTGACGTCAAANACTTTGGCAGGGTCCGGATCGGGCTTTCCCGCGGCGGCTGTGGGCGCGGGTGCGCTCAGTAAAGCTTCAAGCACTTGGGCCTTCAATTCCATATCGCTGGCATTTCCCCATATGACGCTGCGGCCATCTGCAAGCTTCAGTTCCACCGCATCTGGGGATTGAGCTGTTGCATTTGCTAGCTGGCTCAAGATGGTCTGTGGCAGATTGGCCAAGACTGCCGTTATAGCCCGAAAGGTGTCCTGGCCGATGACTGCCTTGCCGCCATCAATCAAGGGCAGGGCAACCGTGCTGGGATCAGTGGTTGAGCCCAGCTCAACACCGTCTTGGTCCACCAGCAGATATAAGTCATCGTTCTTTAGTAGCGCTACGGGAACCCGCTCCACAATGTGGATCAGCAGTGTCGATGGCGGCCTGGCCTCTATCTGCGAACTCTTCACCTGGACTATGGAGCTCAGGAGCTCCTGCACCTGATCCCCTGTCACTTGGGGCAGGGGTGTGGAGATAATGGGGCAACCGCTTGCGCCAGTGTTTTCTCGGGGACCAGTTTTGGCCGTCAAAACTACTGTCTTGACGGCTAATACGGGTGAGAACAAGGCTACTGCCATGACAATGGCCAGGACGGCAGCAAGGCCAGCCACTGCGTATAAAATATTACGTCGGCGCCTCTTGTACTCGGGGACTGGAAATGCCAGCACCGTAGCATCGCCACTGGCCGCCTGCTCCCGCCGGATCGGCGCAGCTGCACTTCCCTTGGGCAGCTCTTTTGGCCGGATCTTGGAGGCGGCTCTTGTGAAGAAGCGTCGGAGTTTGTCGCGGGGCCGCTCGCGGGCTTTTTCCGCACGGTCATACCCAGCTCGTGGCTTCTTCGCCGTTTCAGTTGCTGCAGCTGCGCTGGGAGTTTCTCCAGCATCACCCGGAACTGGCACCACAGAGACCTTCGCACTAGTGCCACGCACGGCCGTGGCCTGCTCCGCGCTCCGTGCGCCAGCTGTCCCTGGGCTACTGTCCGGGCGGGTCCTAATAACTTTTGGCTTGCGAGGCTCAGCCATCACGTGGCTCATTCAGGGCAGCTACCAGGGCCGGCCCAAAGTCTGTGACGTCCCCAGCACCAATGGTTAAGATGATGTCCCCTGAAACAGCTGCCTGTGCCAGCTGCGCCACCGCGGCAGCACTGTCACGGACATATCCAAAGGGTTTGTGCATGGCAGCGGTGATCAATTCGCTGGTGACACCGGGGATGGGATCTTCACGTGCCGGATAGATATCAAGAACGGCAACCGTATCTGCTAGGTCGAGGGCCGCAGCGAACTCGGTTGCAAACTCGGCTGTGCGGGAAAACAGGTGCGGCTGGAACAGCACGTGGACGTGGTGACTGCCAGCCACGGTCCTTGCTGCCTGTAGCGCCGCCGTCACTTCGGTGGGGTGGTGAGCATAGTCGTCGAAGACAGCCACNCCGCGCCCCTGACCCTTAGCCTCAAACCGCCTCGCAGCACCGCTGAAGGTGGCAAGCGCACCAGTGCCGCCTGGACTTCAATCCCCAACGCCACCCCACAGCAACNNGGCTGCACCAGCGTTGCTGAGGTTGTGATTGCCCGGAACTTGTAGCGCCAGAGTGAGCGTTGTTTCCTGAAGCTCAGGCAGTAGCCCGGCCTTGAACACAATACTGGCAGTGCTGTGCAGGCCAGCTTGGGTCCCTGCCAGCAGCCGAATATCAGCCTCCGGGGCAAACCCGTAGCTGAGACAGCGCTTCCCGGCGGCCATGGCTTTTGTAGCCAAAGCGGCCGATCCGGGGTCATCGGCGCATGCCACCAAGGTGCCATCAGAGGGCAGCAGAGCTATGAATTTCTCGAAGGCTGCAAAGACCGCCTCAGCTGTTCCATAGTGATCAAGGTGGTCGGCTTCAAGGTTTGTCACCACCGCTATCTGGGGACTGTAGTTCAAGAAGGATGCGTCGGACTCGTCAGCTTCAGCAACAAAGATCCCAGCCTGACCGTGGGCTGCATTGACACCTAAGCCCTGCACGGTGCCGCCTACGGCAAAGGAAGCATCTACCCCGGCACCCCTGAGCATGACGGTGATCATGGATGTTGTGGTGGTTTTACCGTGCGTTCCGGCGACGGCAACAACGGTGTCATGGGCCATTGCGGCGGCCAATGCCTGGGAGCGATGGAGAACCAAGAGTCCGCCAGCACGTGCAGCCACCAACTCCGGGTTGCTTTCGCGGATGGCGGTTGAAACCACCACCGTGTCAACGTCCGTCAAACTTTCCCCGGACTGGCCAAGGTGAACGGTGGCCCCGAGTGCGCCCAACTCTGCGAGCCCAGGCGAGTCCTTCATGTCCGAACCACTGACAGTTAGCCCCTGCCCCAGCATGATCCGGGCAATGGCTGACATGCCAGCCCCACCCATTCCAATGAAATGCACGCGGCCAAGTTCAGCCAATGTTGGTGGAATATATCTCACGGCAGATGTCTCCTTACTCACGTTATTCACTTCTGACCTGCAGCAAAACCATGTCAGCCATGCGTTCTGCGGCATCTCGAATACCGCATTGCGCAGCCGCAGTACCCATTCGGGCAAGTCGCGGCGCATCAAGGCACAACGGCACCAGGTGGCTCTTGATCCACTGCGCATCCAGTGCTTCATCGGGGATTAGTAATGCCGCGTCGGCACCCACCAGCTGCGCTGCGTTGCGAGCCTGTTCGCCGTTGCCGATGGGCAGCGGCACAAANACAGCTGGCATGCCCACGGCTGCCACCTCAGAAACTGTGCCAGCCCCTGAACGGCACAACATCAGATCCGCCGCCGCATAAACGTCTTCCATAGCGCTTACATACTCAACCTGGTGGTACAGCTCGCCAGTGAGGAGCGAGCCGTCATTGGCACGCACGGCTTTGCCTTTGCCGGTGATGTGCAGGGTCTGGATACCGGCACCAGCTAGTGACTGCACTGATTCAGCGACAGCCTTATTCAGACGCAAGGCCCCAGCNGATCCGCCCGTCACAATCAGGGTTACCCGGCCAGGTTCAAGACCCAACCGNCCCCGTGCCGCTTTCTGGGCAGCTCCCCGATCAAGGCTTGCCACAGCCTGATGCATAGGCATGCCCACTAAATGCGCATGGCGGATCTTGGTGTCCGCAAANGCCGTCCCCACATAGGTGGTATATCTGGCACCGACCTTGTTGGCGAGTCCGGCTTTGGTATTGGCTTCATGAATCACGATGGGCACTCCCAAAGACTTCGCGGCCAGGTACATGGGNGTGCACACATAACCGCCAACGCCCACCAGGACATCAGCTTTGGCATCTTGCAAAATCTTTTGGCGNGTCCCCACGGCTCGGCTCATGCGCAAGGGCAGTTTCACCAGGTCAAGTGAAGGTTTGCGCGGTAGCGGGATGCGTTCAATGAAGGCCAGTTCATACCCGGCGGCAGGAACTAGTGTTGTTTCCAGGCCGTCCTTGGTTCCCACAGCCACGATCGCACAATCAGGGATACGCTCGCGAATGGCGTGTGCCATGGCCAGGAGTGGGCTTACATGCCCTGCTGAGCCTCCTCCGGCCAAGACGACCGACAAGGGTGATTTTGGGTTCTGCCTCATGAAGTCTTCAAGGTGCTTTCTGGCTCAGTTCGGGAAAAGGAGAGAACAACGCCCACCGCGGCCAAGACCATGACAAGGGCTGTGCCGCCATAAGAGATCAGCGGCAGAGGAACACCAATGACGGGCAGCAAACCCACCACCACAGCAATGTTCACCACGGCCTGGCCAATAATCCAGGTCAGGATCATGCCGCACACAATCCTAGAAAACGGGTCGTTACGCGTGTTGATTACGCGGAAGATAGAAAAAGCCAACACCCCGTAGAGACCAACAATGAGAACGGTGCCCAGCAGCCCAAACTCTTCACCGATGATGGCAAANATAAAGTCGTTGTGCGCTTCCGGAATCCAATTCCATTTNTGCCGGCTTTGGCCCAGGCCCACACCAAACCAGCCGCCTGATGCCAGCGCGTACATGCCGTTGAGGTATTGGTCGCAGGCACCGGGTTCGCTACAGTCACCTAGCCAACTGACAAAGCGACTTGAACGGTTCTCGCTCATCATTGAAAAGACGCTGGCAACTATTCCTGCTCCCACCAGGGCCACCAGCAANAGACGCTTGCGGACGCCCGCGAACGTCAGCCCAGCCAGGATCATCATGCCCACAATGATGGCTGTGCCCAAGTCCTTGCCGGCAAGTATCAAACCAAGAATGGCAGCCCCACCTACACCCACAGGAAGTACCACATGGAGCAATTGACGCACCAAGGGTCCCTTCATGGTCAGAACGGCACCCATCCAAATCGCAAGGGCCAATTTGGCTGTCTCGGAGGGCTGGAAGGTGATGGGTCCTAAGTTGAGCCAGTTCAGGTTGCCGTTAATATCCTCGCCCAGGGGTGTGAAGAGCAAACCCAAAAGTACCAAGGCTAGGGCGAGCAATGGCAATGCCAGCTTNTTGAGCACAGAGGGCGGAACACACGACAAAATAAACATCAGGACCAGTCCGCCCAAGGCGAATTGGGATTCCTTGATGAACAGATCGTAGGGNTCTTGACCTTTGGAGATTGTTTCTGCCGTTGATGCTGACAGGACCGTCATACGCCCTATCATGGTCAGGGCGACGGTGGTTCCGATGATCCAGTAGTACGATGCGGTGGGGCGTCCTACCCTGGCATTGAACCAGTTGCGGAAGCTCTTGAACGGTCCACGCTGGGTTGTGTTTTCCGGGTGGAGCTTTCCAGCGGCTGGCTCCACAACAGTGTTGGCCTGCGCTGCGCGTGCGGCGGGTGTGCCTGGCTGTGTGGGTGTCTTGGCCACTATGGCTCCTTGGTGGCGCTTGCCCGTGATTCCAACAGCTCCCGGACGGCGTCAATGAACGCTTGGCCGCGGTGGGCGTAGGAAGTGAATTGATCCATGGACGCCGACGCCGGTGCCATCAGTACGGTGTCCCCGTGCGTTGCCAAGGACGCAGCCACCGCAACAGCTTCAGCCATCACTGCATCACCGCGCAGGGACAGCAGATCGCTATGGCGTCCACCCTTGGCCCGGGTTTCCACGACCGGCACCCCTGGTGCATAACGTTCCAATGACCCCGCAAGAGCTGAATGCTCAACTCCTATAAGGATCACTGCCTTCAAGCGTGCGGCTTGTTCACGCACTAACTCGTCATAGTCAACACCCTTGGACAAGCCNCCTGCAATCCAGATGACCGGGTTGAAGGAAGCCAGTGACGCAGCTGCGGCGTGCGGGTTGGTGGCTTTGGAATCGTTGACCCAGAGCACTCCNTGCGCCGTAGCGACCGGCTGGATCCTATGCTCACCATTATGGTAATTGAGCAGGCCCTGGCGCACATCTGCAGGAGTTAGCCCGTAAGCGAGCACAAGAGCAGCGGCGGCAGCGGCATTGGCTACTAGGTGTCGGGGCACCAGCTCACCAATGTCGCTGACCTTGGCCAGCTCAGCAGCTGTGTCCTTGCGCTCTGTGATGAAGGCACGGTCAACCAGTAGGCCCTCAACAACACCAACCATGCTAATAGCAGGGATGCCAGTGGTGAACCCTACCGCCCGACAACCCTCCTGGACGTCAGCCTCTTGAACCATGCGTTCGGTGTGAATTTGTTCCGCGTTGTACACGCAAGCCTTTTGTGTGTTCGCATAAATCTTGGCTTTATCGCGGGCATACGCGGCAAAACTTCCATGCCAGTCAACATGGTCTTGGGCAAGGTTCAGACAAACACTGGAGACAGGCTCCAACGATTCGCACCAGTGCAACTGGAAACTAGATAGCTCCACCGCCAACACGTCGTAACCTTCAGGGTCACGGACGGCATCGAGAATGGGTGTGCCAATGTTTCCTGCCGCGATGGCACGCAATCCGGCACCCTGGAGCATGGATTCCACCATGGTGGTGGTTGTCGTCTTGCCGTTGGTGCCGGTAATAGTGATCCATTGGGCGGTTTTTCGCCCAGATTTCACGCGCACACGCCACGCTAATTCCACATCTCCCCAGATGGGGATGCCAGCTTCAGCGGCTGCGGCAAGTAGCGGGTGCGTGGGCGAGAAGCCCGGGCTCGTGACAATAAGCTCAGCCGGCTCCCCATTAACTTGCGGCAGCACAGTTGACGTTTCAGTGCCAAGGATGACGTCCTTGACACCCACGATCTTGAGCGTGTCGGCATGGGCCAGGGCGTCCTCGTTATCCGCGGCTGCAACCACCACTACATCTGCACCCAATTCAGCGAGTGTGTCCGCGACGGAGAAACCGGTCTTACCGATCCCCGTCACCACCACACGCAGCCCGGACCAGTCCGCGTCCCAGCTGGTTAGCGCATCAAGCCGATTTTCCTGGTTACTCAAAATCGAACAATCCATTCAGCGTAGAAAGCTCCAAGCCCCACGGCGACCATGAGGCCAGCCAGGATCCAGAACCTGACAACAACAGTCACTTCTTTCCAACCCTTGAGTTCAAAGTGGTGTTGTAACGGCGCCATGAGGAAGACGCGCTTACCCCTGGTGAGTTTGAAGAAGCCCACCTGGATAATCACCGAGCAGGTGATCAAGACAAAGAGGCCGCCGATGATGGCGAGCAAGATCTCCGTGCGGGAGAGGATAGCGAAGCCTGCCATGGCGCCGCCAATGGCCAGCGAGCCGGTATCGCCCATGAAAATTTTCGCCGGGGAGGTATTCCACCAGAGGAAGCCAATCAGGGCGGCAAACATGATGACAGCCAGTAAGGACAGGTCCAACGGGTCACGTACTTCATAGCAGGCAGTCTCGGATGGGAACTTGCGGGAGCCGCAGGCCTGGCTGCTCTGCCACAGGCCCATCAGCGTGTAGGCGCCGAAGACGAGGATGGCCGCTCCGGTGGCCAGTCCGTCCAGACCGTCGGTCAGGTTCACACCGTTCGTGGCGGCCGTAATGATCAGGTTGGACCAGATCACAAATAGGACCACGCCAAGTCCGGCTCCGGCAAAGGCCAGGTTGAGTGAGGGGATGTCGCGGGCAAAGGAAATAAACGTGCTGGCCGGGGTGAGTCCGGTGGCATNTGGGAAGCCCAACGCCATGACGGCAAAGGAAATCCCGACCACTGCTTGTCCCAGGAGCTTTCCCTTGGGGTTAAGACCGGTGTTGTGCTGCTTAGTGATTTTCAAAAANTCATCTAAGAAACCGACCAGGCCCATGCCCACCATGAGGTAAATCATCAGTAGGCCCGAGGCGGTAGGACCGGTGGAGTTCGGGTTGATCAGCCACACAATTAAGTGCGTGATGAAATACGCCGCCACCACAGCACCGACAACAACGGTGCCTCCCATGGTAGGGGTACCGCGCTTGATCTGGTGGGTGGTGGGGCCGTCTTCTCGAATGATTTGTCCATAGCCTTTTTACAAGGAAACGTATGAACAAGGGGTGCCGACCATGGCAAAGGCCAAGGCCAAGCCAGTTCCGATGAGCAGTGCAATCATGGCTGGGCAGTCCTTTCACCTAGGGAGGCGTCGCTAGTAGTTGCGGGTTAATCCCGGGGTAATGCTATCCGATCACCCAGGAACCGTAGTCCGGAGCCATTGGATGACTTCACTAAAACTATGTCACCTGGCGCTAATTGCGCAGCAAGGAGGTCATAGGCCGCCTCAGCGTCGGGGACAAATATTGATTCATNNCCCCATGATCCTTCCATGACGGCACCCACATGCATGGCACGCGCACCTGCACCAACAACCACCAGGCGGGAGATGTTCAGGCGTACGGCAACCCGGCCCACGGCGTCATGAGCGAGCACAGAATCCTCACCCAATTCCAGCATCTCTCCTAGTACCGCCCAGGTCCGCCTCTTACCGCTGCCACCGAGTTCGGCCAGGGTACGCAGTGCAGCACGCATGGACTCCGGGTTCGCGTTGTAGGCGTCATTGATCACGCTCACCCCGTCACTGCGGTCTGTTCGTTCCATCCTGTACCGGCTGACGGCACGCTGTTCATTCAAAGACTTCACAATGTGTGCTGGATCGATACCCAGTGCATGCGCCGCCGACGCCGCAGCCAGCAAGTTCGTCACGTGGTGCAGTCCCAACAACTTGCTGCGCACCGCCAAGGGTTCACCGTGTCCGGGGAACACCAGAGTAAATTCTGGTTCGCCCTCTGCATTGGTGTGTACGTTCCGGGCCTGCAAGAAATTTTCGCTACCGTCTGTGTTGCTCACTGGCCCATTGCTCACTGGCCCGCCGGTATCTGGCGCGTCGGCACTGCTGAAGAAGGTGATGGGTGCGCTGGATCGCTGAGCCATGGCACGGACCCTGGCGTCGTCGTAGTTCAGCAGCGCCCGCCCGTCCGGGGCCAACGCTGCAACCAGTTCACCCTTGGCAAGAGCAATATTATCGATGGATCCAAATTCGCCGGCATGGGCGCTACCCACGCACAGAACAACACCCAAGTCCGGGCGCACCATGTTACTGAGGTAGCTGATCTGGCCCATTTTCGTGGCGCCCATTTCAATGATCAAATAACGGGTGCTGGGAACAGCTCTGAAGACTGTCAGCGGGACACCCACTTCCCCGTTATAAGAACCCACGGGCGCAACCGTCTCCCCATNTGGAGACAAAATGCCTTCTAGTAGGTCCTTTGTTGTGGTCTTGCCGGCGGATCCGGTGATGCCGATGACGCTCAGCGGCGAGTGTGCCCGGATGCGGCGCACAACTTCGGCAGCCAGCGTCCCCATGGCAAGGACAGCGTCGGCGACGATGACCGCAGGAAAGGGTGTTTCGGCGTCGTCCGCGGCAACCGCACGCTCAGCTAAGGTCAGCACGGCGCCGGCGCTAAACGCGGCGCCAATGTAATCGTGGCCGTCCGCCTGCTCCCCTGCTTTGGCCACATACAAGCTGCCGGGCACCACGTCGCGGGAGTCCGTGGCAATTTTCGCCACGTCAATGACCAAGGTGGGCTCGGTGCCGGNGGAAAGTGTGCCATGTGTCAGGTCGGCGATCTGGGCCGCAGAAAATTCAATCATCAGTTGAGGACTCTATCGTGCTTACATCAGTGAGCGGGAATCCACGAGAAGCCAACGCCGCCCGTAATTCAACCCTGTCGTCGAGGGAAATGTTGATGCCTTTCACTTCTTGGTAAATTTCATGTCCGCGCCCTGCAACAAGGATTACGTCCTGGGGTGTGGCCAGTTCCACGGCACGCCTAATGGCGTCGGAGCGCTGATCAAGCTCTTCAATAATCCGTCCCAACCCGTCCTGATCATTAGCTGCCAAGGCACCTGCCAGTACGTGCGCACGGATGGCTGCGGGGTCCTCGTCGTGCGGGTCGTCGTCGGTGATAATGACCACGTCTGCACCCCGAGCAACCACCGCCCCCATGATGGGGCGTTTTGTGGCGTCGCGCTCCCCNGTGGCACCAAANACGGCTATCACTCGGGCACCGGGTGTTGCCGGGCGCAGCGCATCAAGCGCCCGTTCCAGGGCATCGGGATTGTGGGCGAAATCGACTACGGCAACCGGCGCAGTACCAATGAGTTGCATCCGGCCCGGCACTTCAACGGTGAACGGGTCCGCAGTGTCNAGGACCTGCTGTAGTAGCCCCACCACCTCGTGGACGTGTGCCGGCCCTGCCAGCAAGTGTCTGACCACCATGACCAGCGCCAATGCCGCGTTAGAAACATTGAAGTCCCCGGGCAAGCCGGTATGGACCTCCAACACCGCATCAGCCGGGCCACAAAGACTGAAACGCGACCCAATCCCGTCACGGCGAACGTCCCGGACAAACCAATCAGCCTGCTTTTGTGCAGGTTCTGGAGCATCTGCCGTGGTTTGCTCACTGCCGGGACTCTGCAANGCCCCGGTAGTGGAAAGACTCACGTACGGCACGGTGCAGGCGGCGGCCATGCGCTGTCCCCACCGCTCATCCACTGTTATGACAGCCTGCGTTGCGTGCTCAGGAGTGAACAGTGCGGCTTTGGTGCCAAAGTATTCGCGCATGCCACCGTGGAGGTCCAAATGGTCTTGGGTGAGGTTCGTGAAGCCAGCAACGTTGAACAGCACCGAATCAACACGCCCGAAGGCCAGAGCATGCGAGGAGACCTCCATTGATGCCGCATCCAAACCCCGTTCCGCCATGACGGCCAGCAAAGCATGGACATCGGTGGATTCCGGGGTGGTGAGCTTGCTCGGGATTGACTCACTACCGGCCAAAATTTCAATGGTCCCAATAAGCCCCGTTGTTTTCCCCAGGGCTTGCAACAACGAGTTCAGGAAATACGTTGTGGTGGTTTTACCGTTAGTCCCTGTCACAGCAAACAAGTCCAGGCCCNNCGCCAGGCCCACTGCGCCCGTACCGTAGATGGCCGCCGATACAGTGCCGACGGCAGCACGGGCATCGGTGACGGTGAGCACAGGAATACTTGAGGTGGCACCCACAAGGCGCGTTCCGGCGTCGTCCGTCAAAATCGCAACAGCACCGGCGGCCATGGCAGCCCCNGCGAACTGGGCACCATGGACTTTTGCACCGGGCAAGGCAAGGTACAAATCACCTGCACAAATATCTCGGGAGTCCAGGCTCACCCCGCTGACACGGATGGACAGATCGCTGGGGTCACAGACGCTCGTGGTGGCCTGAAGAAGGACGGCCAGCTGCGCCAGCGTGGCTCCACTGTGGTGGAGTGGGCGCAGCGGCGCAGACGGGTTGTTCACAGGCAGTTCCTCAGTATCCTTTTATTCACAATGGTTGCTTCCTTGGCCCTAGGCTACTTGTAGAACTTGGGGAGCTTGATTGAAGGTGTGGTTGATGGCGGCACATCGTAACTGCGCAACACCTGCCCCATCACCTGATTAAACGTATACCCNTGAGTGACACCAAAGATGCTTCCNTTGGGGCGCTGGACAGTAATGCCCACCACATACTTCGGGTCATCCATAGGCGCCATACCGATAAAGGATGAGGTGTAGCCATCAAAGCCAACACCGTTATCCGCGGGNGCTTCGGATGTTCCCGTCTTGCCACCGGTACGGTAACCGGGAATGTTCACCACTTTATAGTCAGTCATGGTGACGACNCCTTCGAGCATGTCACGGGCGTCTTGAGCTGTCTTAGGGCTGATGACTTTAACACCAGGTGCCTGCGGAACGGTTTCCACTTTGCCCGCAGCGTCCGTCAACGAATCCACGATCTGGGGTTTGAGCCGCACCCCACCATTGGCTATCGTCTGGAAGATCATGGTGGTTTGCAGGGGCGTTTGGGCCACNCCNTGACCGAACAGCACAGTATATTGCTGGCGTCCATCCCATGTGCGCCAATCAGCTAGAATCCCAGGGCTTTCACCAGGTAAGGCAATGCCGGTCTTTTCCCCAACACCAAACTTGCGCATGTAGTTATAACGCTGCTCAAGGCTGAGTTTGGACCCGGCCATGACCGTGCCGGTATTCATGGAATCGGCAATGATGCCCGCCAAAGTACGTTGTTCGGTGCCATGAACAAAGGAGTCCGAGAAGTTCTGCCCATCAATAGTGAAGGTAGGCGGGACAAGGTATTCACTCATGGGAGTAGCCAGGCCCTCTTCTACCAAAGCTGAGGCTGTCATGATCTTGCTGGTAGATCCCGGCTCCACCACCGAACTCACGGTGCGCGAGCCAATGTTCGCTGGATC
Source organism: Arthrobacter polaris (assembly GCF_021398215.1). Lineage (NCBI taxonomy): Bacteria > Bacillati > Actinomycetota > Actinomycetes > Micrococcales > Micrococcaceae > Arthrobacter > Arthrobacter polaris. The sequence goes on along the minus strand of NZ_CP071516.1, from coordinate 1,094,915 downwards.
CGAGGCACCCACGTTGTTGGGGTCATAGGAATCACTATCAGCAAGGGCAACGACCTTACCGGTCTTGGCTTCTATGACTGTAATACTTGCCCATTGGGCGCTGTACTGTTCTTTNTGTTGCTGGGCAGCTTGTTGAGCGTAGTACTGGATGTCCTGATCGATGGTTAGTTTGACAGTCTGCCCATCAATCGCCGGCTCGGTGCGCACCGGGGCGGTGGGAATGATGATCCCATTCTTGCCAGCCTGGTAGGTGCGTTTGCCGTCGATCCCTGTCAGCTTGTCATTCATGGTCTGCTCTATGCCAGCTAACGCTGTCCCGTCAGCATTGATGAACCCTACGATGGGCCCGCCGACGGCGCCATCGGATACACCGTTGGTGATTGCTTCGGAATAGATGCCGGGGACACCCAATTCAACGATTTTCTTCTCCACCACAGGACTGACATCCATGGCGAGATAGTTGTGATTCTTTGTTCCAGTGGAATTGGTTTTGACATCTTGAAATGGCAGTCCTAAGACATCTGCTATCTGCGAGAGTCCTTGGTCCTTGGTGTACTCATCAAATTTTTCGGTTTCAGGATTCCAACGTTTAAACGTCTCATACTCTGCCATATTGAGCTGGGAAACCGTGATGTCATAGCGGATGATACTCTCGGCCAGTACCTTGCCCTTGGAGTCAATGATCTTGCCACGGACTGCAGGTAGNTTTTGCACCACGGTGCGTTGGTTTTCAGCCGCTTGTGCCATGTTGCCCACATCAAGGCCTTGGATCATGACAAGCCGGCCAGCAATGACCAGCAAGAACACCATCATGAACACAAAGCCCAGCCGCATTCGGCCACGGCCGACCTTGTTGAGCTGTTGTGCAGTTGCACCGCGTGCTGACTGGGTGGATTCTTGTGCCACTGCTGCTATTCCTTGCTTTTGGCTTTGCGGCAGACAATGCGCGCTGCCTTGAGTCATGACCGGTGTATTACTTTAGTTATCCCTTTGTTCCGGTGCCGGGATGGTGCCACCGTTAAGATCAGGCACAACCAGTGCAGGTGGCACTGAGACCTCAGTGTTAGGAGCCGCCTTAGGCGTGGTTTCAGCCTTGAGGATCCCGGCAGCCGGGCTGGGCTCCGCGGCGGGTGCTTCAGCTTCAGGCACCACAGGCACCACAGGCACTGGTTTATCCACCAGGGCTGGCGGAATGCTCACCAGACCTTTGGTGTCAGCTGATGCTGGTNNTGGGGACCCACTGACAGTCTTGGTCCTGACATCAATCTGTCCGGTAGAAGCAGCCGGGACCATGCCCAAAGCTGCTGCATGGGCAACAAGTTCCTGCGGCGCCTGCTTTGCCGCAATACCCTGCTCCAACGTCTGGTTTGCCTTGATCAAATCCGATTGCTGATTCTTCAAACCAACGAGCTCGTACTGGCCTTTGGATACAGAGATACTCATCACCAGAACAACACTCAGCGCAGCAACAACAACCATAAAGAGGATCACCACAAGCGAGGAACTACTGCGCTTGGGACTGGAGACCACCAAGGACAACGGTGTGCGCGCCCTACGCGGTTTAGGCTCCGGTACTGTACGTACCGGTAGGACAAGCTCTGGATCAGTCAGCGGAACAGCCAGCGCGCGGGCATTGTTTCCTACGGTTACCGGAAACGTGCGTGCTACAGGCTGACTCATTTGGCACTCCTGATCCTGATCTTTTCAACGGCCCTCAGCCGCGCTGATGCGGCCCTGGGGTTCTCTGCAATTTCTTCATCCGTAGGGATTTCTGTGCCCTTGGTGAGGCGCTTCAACGTGGCCTTATGTTCTTCCAGCTCCACCGGGAACCCGGCAGGAGCTGAAGACTGTGAACCCGCCGCAAACACGGCCTTGACGATTTTGTCTTCAAGTGAGTGGTAGGACATAACAACAGCACGGCCCTGCAGATGCAAAGCGTCAACAGCAGCTGGAATGGCCCTTTCCAGGACGCTCAATTCTTCGTTAACTTCAATGCGCAGTGCCTGGAACGTACGCTTAGCCGGGTGGCCGCCTGTTTTAGCTGCNCCTGACGGAACAACGTTGCGAATAATATCCACCAGTTCCCCTGTCCGGGTCAGTGGCACTTTGTCCCGGGCAGCGACAATATGGTTGGCTATTCGGCCAGCAAATTTCTCCTCGCCCCACTTACGGATGATCCGTACCAGGTCCTCTTCTGAGTACGTATTTAGTACATCAGCTGCCGTCTGTCCCCGGCTGGTGTCCATACGCATGTCAAGAGGTGCATCAAAGGAGTAGGCAAACCCTCGGTCGCGTTCATCGAGCTGAAGGGAGGAAACACCTAGGTCCATGAGAATTCCATCGATACCGCAGACACCAAGGTCTTCCAATACCTCGGCGATCTCGTCATAGACGGCGTGCACGAGGTCGGTGCGGTCACGGAAGGGCGCCAAGCGCTCNCCTGCCAATCCCAAGGCTTCAGTGTCTCTGTCAATGCCGATCAAGTGCAGATCGGGGTAGCGCTGCAGCATGGCTTCGCTGTGGCCACCCATGCCTAAGGTGGCGTCAATAACTATAGGAGTACGACCAGCTGCACGGGCAACTTCAAAGGCCGGGGCCAGGAGATTGATGCAACGGTCTTTCAAAACAGGAGTGTGACGTTCGGACGTAGGTGGCGTGGGGTTTTCCGACGTCATTACGTCTCCGTTTCTTTTCGGTCAAAACCGGGAAGGGGCAGTTCAGTCCCCTGTGGCAAGGCAAGTCTGGCGATAAATACTGTGATGCTGTGAAGCTTTTGTTGCGGTAATCTGCATTGCTGCGTTGGCCCAGCCCACCCCGTTGCATCAGTACAACTGCATCAGTACAACGCGTGGTCTTAAACCAGATCCCCTCCGCGCCACGCTGTGCCATGCCTGACTCCGGGAAGGTGAGTCAGGAAAGGCCTGCGGGGCGGCTGGAGATCTCATCCAAGACCACTGGTGTTTACAACTATTGGTGATACTTTTCAACTAATTCCTGGAATACCAAGTTCATCGGTGGCTGAGAATGCTGCCTCCTTTGCTGCTAAGTATTCGTGCCAAGCAGTGGCATCCCAGATCTCCGCCCGGGTACCTGCCCCAATGACAACCAGTTCCTTCTCCAAGCCTGCATAGGAACGCAATGCGGCCGGGATGGTCACCCGCCCTTGCTTGTCTGGAACTTCATCAGAGGCACCCGAGAGAAAGATTCGAATGTAGTCCCGTGCTGCCATGTTGGACAGCGGCGCTTCCTGCATTTGCGTCAATACTTTNTCAAATTCTCTTGCACTGAAGACGTAAATACAGTTCTCCTGCCCNTTGGTCAGGACAAGCCCGCTAGCAAGTTCCTCCCGGAACTTTGCAGGCAAAATGATCCGGCCTTTCTCATCAAGGCGTGGTGAATGTGTTCCGAGAAACAATCCCCACCACCTCTATTTGTCTAGACCTGAACACCAATCTAACCCCACTCTCCTCTTACGTGCTCCACATTACTCCACAATCCTCCACCGTCAACCCAATTTGAGGTCTTGTTCGATCGTGTTGACGTAAATTTTCCTGCAATTCCGTGGGATTTTAACTTCAATTCTTAGTGGAGGAAAAATTCGTAGAACTCCCTCTGCGGAGCAAGCTGGCGGTCAGTTTGGCTCTCCAGAGCGATTTTCTGCCGCTCTAGCGTGCCTCATGGCGGCAAGTGGAGGGATTAGGGCACAGGTTCCTCGCCACTGTGGGGTAATGGACTGTTTCTGCGCTAGCCCCCATTTTGATTGCTGCCCCGTACCCGTTGAGCTAGATCTTGCTTAAACACAAATAAAGGCCCCTTGGAAGGGCCCTTATGAGTGGTGCGAAACTATGATGGCGCTTATCAGCGGTGGCAAGCCATGACCAGATCCAGCCATGACCAGATGCAGATGCACGCTAGCTTGGCACGCGCTCACTGATGATGGTGTGCAGCATTTACGTTACTGGTCGCGGCGGCGTTCTTCCCACTTTTCTTCCAGACCGTTCATGAAACCGCTTTTNTGTTTGGTTCCTGGCCTAGTTCCTGACTTGCGGTCCACTGCTGGCTCAGCACCATATTTGGGCTTGGTCAGGGCGAGGTAAACACCACCGCCCATGACAAGGAATCCCAGAATTCCAAGCGGGATCACGTGCAGTGCAACACCACCCAATAAAACCAGTAGTCCCGTAATCAAGACCAATACACCAACAACAATGTTTCGTGTTGACATCGACCGTGCGGGTGCAGATGACAGGGCATTGGCAAATTTGGGATCTTCTGCATGCAGCTGCTGTTCCAATTGATCCAGCAGCCTCTGCTCGTGCTCAGAGAGGGGCATGACGACCTCCTTCAGGTCAGGGCCGTGGGCGTCTTTGCTCGTTAACGTCTTTGCTCGCTCATTGGTTCCCAGTGGAACAGTTCGGCACTACCTTCATCGCAGTACCTCCATGCCACCTTGAGTCCTAACAAGCTGTGAAGCCATCAATCAGCTAACTCCTACTACTAACAATAGGCTTGATTTTGCCGAACTGAAACCCACCACCGATACGGTCTTGACAAGCCCGTCATGAAGAACAACGACAGATCCGGTGAACCAGCATTATTTCCAATCTCAGGAACACCCTGTGCTACGTGGCGGTGTCCTGTACTACTGCCGTTCGCGTGGTTTAAGGAGACGGGCAGGAATAATTTTCGCGTTGCCAAACCGTGCCGCAATGGCGTCACCCACCACTTCAGCATTGCGGGAATTGTCATCACGCGGATCAAGCGTGAACTGCAACGGTGCAAGATCCACAGATTCTAATCGTTCCACGCGGACTCCAATCAACCGCACACTCTGGGGCCTTGTGCCCAACGCCTGGAGCAGAGCAACCGCGCCTGCGTATATTTGCGTGGCGCTGTCAGTGCTTGCGCTGAGCGCCTTGGAGCGAGTGATGGTGGAGAAGTCTGTGTACTTTATTTTGATGGCTAGTGTGCGTCCACTGAGCCCCGCCTCACGGAGACGTCCTGCCACTTTGTGCGATAGCCTCAACAGTTCCCTGGTGAGGACATCATTGTTGAAGGTGTCCACGGCGAAGGTCTCTTCAGCGCCAATGCTTTTNTCTTGATGCTCTGGCGTCACGGGCCGCGGATCAATTCCCCACGACAGGGAGTGTAATGCAGTTCCAGTACTACCTAGAGCCTTTTGCAAGGAAGTTAGCGGCGTGGCAGCCACATCCGCCACCGTGAAGATCCCCAGCCGGGCAAGAACTTCTCGGGTCTTGGCGCCTACTCCCCATAAAGCCTCCACTGGAAGCGTGTGCAGGTATTGCACCGTCTGCTGCTTTTCAATCAAGAGCATCCCATCGGGTTTACAACGGGTGGAGGCGACCTTAGCGACAAATTTACTGGCGGCTATGCCCACGGAGGCAGTAATCCCGAGCTCACCAGCAATACGCGAACGGATTAACGCCCCAATTTCCAGAGGCGTTCCCAGCCGCCTCAGTGACCCACTGATGTCAAGAAAAGCCTCGTCCACGCTGAGTTGTTCCACGGTGTCGGTAATGGGNTGGAACACTGCCATGATCTCGGCAGAGACCTGCTGGTAGAGCTGGTGTCGCGGCGGAATAACAACGGCGGTTGGACACATCCGCAGCGCCGTCACCATGGGCATCGCGGAACGGACTCCAACAGCGCGTGCTTCATAGGATGCTGAAAGCACTACAGAGCGCCCCTCTGGTTGTCCCACAATCACCATTTTCCCCACTAGTTCAGGGCGGTCGCGCAGTTCAACGGTGACAAANAACGCATCCATGTCAACATGCATGATCGTGCAGCCCTTTTGCTCGGGCGTGCGCTCTTGGAGCGATTGTTGTTCCTGATTCACTCTCCAAGTCTAGTGAGCCCACTGAACGCTGGAGCCCGCGCAAAGTAATGTGAACAACACCTGCAGGATACGGGTAGTTGTGCATGAGTAAACTGGAGACGATGTCATCACACCGGCAGCTAAGGAAACACACATGAGAAACTCAACCTCCCGCCCTGAGCGCACACTGCAGTTAACCCGCAGACACCTTATGGCCGCTGCGGCAAGTTCTGCCGTGGTGCTCCTTGCTGCTTGCTCCAGCCCGAGCAACCCGAACGCACCCACCGCCTCGGCAACGCCCGCACCACGCGCTAGCTCGACGCCGGCCCCAGCCACTGCCTCAGCCGTGGCACCAACCCCGTCCGCTCAGTCAGCGGTGAAGACGCTTGTTGCAGGGTTCCCCACCACGGTTCTGCCGCTGATGAGCGGTGCCACACTGCAAGCCTCCAGCATTGAGCACTCAACACCTGTTTCAGTGGCTTCGTTGACCGCCAGCGTGAACGCACCCTCCGCTGATGTTTTGGCCTACTATTCCAAGGCCTTCACCGACCAAGGATTCTCAGCCCAGCCCGGAGATGCGGTTGACGGTGTGCCCACCAAAACATTTGTGCGGGCTCAGGGCCAGGAGATCGCGACTGTGTTAATCGTCCAGACGGGATCAACCGCGACGTTCACTCTGGGCGCCACACTGTTGCCCACCTCGTTTAAGTAACTCATCCCGGCACCGTTGCCCCACCCGTGACCTCACCACATGTGAGCTCACAGCAAGGAACCTTGAGCGCATGAACTCAATGCCTGTCCAGATTGGCGCAACCATCGCTGAAGAACACGATGCTTTCATCGCGGCCGTTGCGGCCCAGTTANGATGTTTTCTGACCGAAAAGCACCAACTGCTCGCACAGATTTCCCCGGCAACACTTGTCTTGATTGATTCAATCAAGACCCTCGCCACAGGCGGCAAACGCATGCGGGCGCTACTTTGTTATTGGGGCTGGCGCGGCGCTGGAGGGGCGCCAGGGTCCGAGGACATCATCATGGCCGGTGCCGCCCTTGAACTTTTCCAGGCCGCAGCGCTAATTCACGATGACATTATTGACCGTTCCGATACCCGCCGCGGTGGGCCCAGTGTGCACCGCCAGTTCAGTGCCCTGCACTCTGCCAACGGCTGGGCTTTGGATGATGAACGCTTTGGGCACGCAGCCGCCATTTTGACCGGCGATCTGTGTTTATCTCTCAGTGAGGAAATGTTTGCCCGCATCGGTTCCGGTGCCACCAGCCGCGCAAGGGCGGTGTTTAATATCATGCGCACAGAGGTCATGGCCGGGCAGTATTTGGATATTTTGGAGGAAGTGGCAGGCCCGTCCAAACCTCATGAGACAGCAGTGGCCCGGGCCGGCGCGATTATTCGCTACAAAAGTGCAAAGTACTCTTCCGAACACCCTCTGGTTCTCGGCGGGGCGTTGGCTGGCGCAAAGGAAAGCCTGCTGGCAGGCTACAGTGCTTTCCNNTTGCCTCTGGGCGAGGCCTTCCAACTGCGCGACGACGTCTTGGGCGTGTTCGGCGATCCTGCCCAGACAGGCAAGCCCGCAGGCGATGATCTGCGCGAAGGCAAGCGCACTGTGCTGGTGGGGCTGACCATCGAGGCTGCCGATACGATCGACCGGGAATTTGTTGACCAAAATTTGGGCCGACAAGATCTGACTGCTGCTGAAGTGGCCCGGTTGTGCTCAATCATGGTGACCTCCGGCGCACTGGCGCGCACCGAGGCCATGATTGCGGAACTGAGCGAGACTGCGTTTGCAGCCCTGGACCTGCTGCCTATTGAGGAATCTGTCGCCGCGGCACTGTCAACATTGGGCCGGGGCGCCGTTTCCGAACGTCCTAACTGGCGATGAGATCGGCAGGTTCAAATAAAACTAGCGGGTTAGCAGGGGCCAGGCACCTGTGGTGTTTTGCTTTGCGTTCACGCCCATTCGTGCGCGGAAACAATTTTTAGTCGCCAAGTCTCTACCCTACAAACCGGACTTTCATACAAAGACTTTCACACCAAAGACTTTCACACCAAAGACCGGGCATAGTTCTAAAAACTGTTACTGGATTGACCCGCTGGCGTGTGGGCCAATCCAGTCCGGACGTGTTTTACCAGCCCAGTGCTGCCGCGCGGCGGCGAATTTCAGTNTTACGGCCCTCAATCAGGGCATCAACGGGCCGTCCTGGCAGTGACTCATCCGTGGTGTACAGCCACTCAATAGCTTCGACGTCCTCGAAGCCTGCATCGTGGAGCACCGTGATGGTCCCACGCAGGCTCTCTAAGATGTGGTCCCCTGCAATGAACTCGGCAGGAACCGCCCTGATGGAGCGCTCACCCACTCGTGCTGCTAGCAAGGAACCATCCTTGACAAGGGCGTGGACTTTGGTTACCGAAATATCAAGCATCTCGGCAACATCGGGCAGGGGCAGCCAATTGCTGACCAGTGTTTCAACATTACTCACACACAAAGGTTCCCACAGATTGTGGCAGAGCGTATAAAAATTCTGCTCAATTCAATGCCCAAATGCTACTTCGTGGTTCTTTAGTGTAAATTCACCATTAGCCACATTAGTAACATGATCATCAATGGCATCATTGGTAACGAAAACCTGAGGTAGCATCTATGACTCCCCACGCCCTACGACCCCAGCGGAAGACAACTGGTGGCCGTGGCCACAGCTGCCATTCCCGTGGTCATGCTCTCATCCTTGGCACTGNGCCAGTCCGCCACCGCCGCCTCTGCCAAAGCAGAGATGATGCCCCACGGTAACCATGGCGCCCTTGACGGCCAAAAGGTTCTTGCTGCAGTTAAGGCCCACACTGGCGCCAGCAGTATCCCGGCTTCGGTTGTGGCTAGTTCAGTACCACGAGCAGTCACTGCCATGAGCCCTGGCGCCAACATCTCTTCTGTGCGCACACAGCTGTCCGCGCTCACGTCGCACACAGTAGTGTCCGGGGACACCATCTCAGGGATCGCCGCCAGTTATGGCGTCTCCACTGAATCTTTACTTTCACGCAACAACATCTCAGCTTCAGAACTCATCCACCCCGGCAAAGTGCTGAGTATTTCAGGTCCTGATATGACCGATTCCTCCGATCAGGCGAGCGTAGGCACAACCGCTGCAAACTACACGGTCCGCGCTGGCGAGACACTCAGCGGCATAGCCGCTGAGCACGGCCTCAGCCTGGCAACAGTCTTCTCACTCAATGGCCTAGATGGCAATTCCGTCATCCATCCTGGCCAAGAACTGAAGGTGGGCTCTGCGGCAGAGGCCGCTGCGCCGTCGGAGACAATCCAGCAGGCCGATGCGCCAGCTCCCAGCAGTTACATCATCAAGGCGNGGGACACGCTTTCCTCGATCGCGGCGCAGCACAATGTTGCCTTGTCCGCCCTGGCGGCAGCGAACGACACTGAACTANAATGCCCCATTTATGCGNGGAAGACCCTTGTCATCNCCGGGTTGAATGCAGCATCCAGCTCCATCACACCCATTGTCACCCCTGCGCAGGCACCACCTGAACTGACACCCGACCAGCAGGTTCCCAGTACTTTCTTGCACTACACCTACCCGGATGCTGTAGTCAGCGACGCCAATCAGAACAAGGCAGCCCTCCTCGCTGCCCCGTCACCGTCTAGGGCGCAGATGAAGGACCTGGTGGCCAATACCGCGGCCAGTATGGGCGTTGACCCGGCGCTTGCCATGGCATTTGCCCAGCAAGAATCAGGCTTTAACCACCAATCAGTGTCCCCGGCGAATGCCATCGGCACCATGCAAGTTATTCCCGACGCTGGAGAGTGGGCCTCTGGACTCGTGGGCCGTGAACTGAACCTGCTGGACCCGCAGGACAATGTCACCGCCGGTGTTGCTATCATCCGGGCGCTGCACCAGGGCGCGGAGAATGAGGACCAAGCCATTGCCGGATACTACCAAGGCCAGTATTCCGTGAGCGTCCACGGCCTATTTAGCGATACCGAGATCTACGTGGCCGGAATCAAGGCTAACCGCGAGCTGTTCCGCTAACTGCGGGCATCGCAACGAGATCGAAAGTACGCTCTCAACGAAAGGGGCTCCGGCACAGTGTTGCTGGCAGCCCTTTTCGTTCAACTCTAAACTAAGAGAGTGCAAGATGCCTCTGCTGACCCACTGATTGGGTCCACCGTCGACGGACGCTACTTTGTGCTCTCTAAAGTGGCGCACGGTGGGATGTCCACCGTGTATTTGGCCACGGATCTGCGGCTGGGCAGGAACATCGCCCTGAAGATCCTGCACCGGCACCTTGCCACCGACAACGCTTTCATTGCTCGGCTGGGCCGGGAAGCCCAAAGCGCCGCCAGTCTCTCGCACNCCCATGTGGTGCAGATCCATGATCACGGAGTGGGTCCGGAGCACGCCTACCTAGTTNTTGAATTCATCGACGGTTACACCCTGCGTGATGTCATCAACCGCAACGGGGCGCTGAGCNCCCGGCAGGCACTGGATTTACTTGACCCGGTGGTGGAAGGCCTCGCCGCCGCCCACAACGCCGGGCTGGTGCACCGCGATGTGAAGCCGGAAAATGTTTTGATCTCACAGCAGGGCTGGGTGAAAATTGGTGACTTTGGCTTGTCCCGGGCCGTCACCACCTCCACCAACACTGGTACCTTGCTAGGAACCGTGGGCTATATTGCACCCGAACTTGCCCAGGGACAGGGCGGGGACGCGCGCAGCGATATTTACTCTGCCGGGATCATGCTGTACGAACTCCTCACGGGTGTGCAGCCTTTCCTCGCCAGCATTCCCGTTGCGGTAGTCATGGCCCATATCCAAGACGACGTGCCGGCGCCCTCCTTGGTAGTGCCGGGCCTCNCCNCGGTCATGGACGAACTTGTGCGTTATATGAGTGAAAAGGATCCCGATCACCGGCCCGCCAATGGTGCCGCGCTATTGGAGGACCTTCGCCACATCCGTCAATCCCTCAGTCCTGCCGAGCTGGACTTTGGTGCCGTGCCAGGGGCCGGCATGCCGNCTGTCCGGCAACCCCTCACCGGGTCGCAGAACCGTACCGACGTCATTTCTGCCGTTAGTGGCTCTTCCCGCGACGCCACCAGCGTTGTTAGTGCGCCCAATTTCCCAACCTCCGTGTTGCCAGCTTCCCCTCGGCTATACGCCGATGATCCGCATGAGGACCGCTACGGCACAACCGTTTCCTCCACTGATGAGTACGACGCCGGTCAGGCAGCGACCACAGCTATCGCCACCCAGGCGTCCCCTGGCCCTGGTAACAGCGCTGGCTCAGGTAACAGCACTGGCTCAGGTAACAGCGCTGGCTCAGGCGAGGTCCAGCTGGCCCCGACGCTTTCCAAACGTCAGGCTGCGGTGGCGGCCAAGGCTCGAGCCAAGATGGCTGCCACACCACGTAAAACACTGNGGTCCCAAAACCCTCGGCGTCGGACACTCTTGTGGACCCTGCTGGTTGTTGTTCTGATGGTTCTAGCAGCCGCTGCTGGATGGTTCCTAGCCCTTGGCCCCGGGGCGCTGGCCACGGTGCCAGACGTGCACAATAAGAGCGTGCCACAGGCCCAGGAAATCCTGCGCACCGCAGGGTTCGAACAGGTTCCCACCTCCGATATCTTTGATGAANAGGTAGCGTCCGGCTTCATTGTGGCCACGGACCCCAAAGCTGGGTCTTCTATCCGCAAGTTCCATGACATCACGTTGCAGGTCTCCCGGNGGCCCGTTCTCTACCCCGTGCCTACGGTGACAGGGCAGCCGATCGACGCAGCCAAGAAGGCACTCACTGACGCCCACCTTGCTGTGGGAGCCGTCACCGAAGAATTCAATGAGAAGGTACCCTCCGGCGTCGTCATCAGCCAGGATCCCGTTACTGGTAAAGACTTCCGCGCCAACACCAAAGTCAATCTCGCTGCTTCCAAGGGCCCCACTCCCATCCCGGTTCCCGCAGTGGCTGGGCAAACTGAGGCAGAGGCCACCGCCGCCTTGAAGGCCGTGGGACTAGTAGCGGCGCTGGCACCGGAAAAGGTCAACAGCACCACAGTCGCGCCCGGTTCTGTTCTTAGCCAGGCGCCGGACTCCGGCACGCTCAAGGCCGGTGACACCGTTACCTTAACCCTGTCCAAGGGTCCTCGCATGATTGAGGTTCCCAACTTAGTGGGCAAGCAGGTTGGCCCTGCCACCAAGGAACTCCAGGACCTCGGATTCACGGTGAAAGTGGAGAACTTCCTGGGCGGCTTCTTCGGCACGGTGCGCATCCAGACGCCCGACGGCGGCCAAGCCCCGGAAGGTTCTACCATCGTATTGAAGGTTGTCTAAACTTCACCTCGAAGTACCAACTTCTTGGCGGCAACAAAGTGGCCTCCACCCTTCTTCCAAGGGGTGGAGGCCACGGTTGTTGGTGCAGGAGCTATTGGACTTGCGCAACGCCTCAGAGACCAGGAACGCCATTTCCAAGGATTGCTTGTGGTTCAGCCGCGGGTCACAGACGGATTCATAGCCGTTGACGAACGCTTCTTGTTCAACGGGGTCAGCTCCGCCGAGGCACTCTGCCACGTCATCGCCTGTCATCTCCACGTGCAGGCCACCCGGGAACGTGCCCTGTGCCTGGTGAACTTCAAAGAAGCCGCGTACTTCATCGATGACATCGTCAAAGTTGCGGGTCTTGTAGCCATTGGGCGAGGTGACGGTGTTCCCGTGCATGGGATCGGTGACCCACAGAACTTGGGCACCGGAGGCAGTGACCTTCTCTACCAGGTTTGGGAGCTTCTCCCGAATGTTCGCAGCACCCATGCGGGTGATGAACGTCAAACGGCCGGGTTCGCGGTTGGGGTCAAGTTTNTCGATCAGGGCCAACGCATCATCGCCAGAGGTGTTCGGGCCCAGCTTGACACCGATCGGGTTACGGACCCGGGAGAGGAATTCAACGTGCGCCTGGTCCAGGTCACGGGTGCGCTCNCCGATCCACAGGAAGTGAGCTGAGGTATCGTACGGCAGGCCGGTGCGGGAATCGATCCGTGTCAGGGCACGCTCATAGTCAAGGAGCAGCGCTTCGTGACTGGCAAAGAATTCAACGGTCTTTAGCGCCTCGAAGTCGGCACCACAGGAAGCCATGAACTTGATGGCACTGTCGATTTCCTGAGCCAGACGCTCATAGCGGCTGTGCGCCGGGTTGGAGGTGAAACCACGGTTCCACTCGTGCACGCTGCGCAGGTCAGCAAAGCCGCCCTGCGTGAACGCACGGATCAGGTTCAAGGTGGAAGCGGAGGTGTGGTACGCCTTGAGCATCCGGGCAGGGTCGTGTGCCCGGGACTCCGGNGTGAACTCAAAACCGTTGACAATATCGCCACGGTAGGCGGGCAGCGTCACGCCGTCGCGCGTTTCATCATTGGAGGAACGCGGCTTGGCGAACTGGCCTGCCATCCGCCCCATCTTGATCACCGGAAGCTGGGCGCCGTAAGTCAACACCACCGCCATCTGCAAGATGGTTTTGACCAGNGCGCTGATCTTGTCAGCGGTTGCCGCCTCAAAAGTTTCAGCGCAGTCGCCACCTTGGAGCAAGAACGCGTTGCCCTGAGCAGCCTGGGCCAATCGCGACCGCAAAACATCCACTTCTCCGGCAAACACCAAAGGAGGCAGTGAAGAGAGTTCCTTCACGGTGGGGGCGAAGGCCGGGGACTGGGACCATGTGGGCTGCTGTGCGATGGGCAGTTCGCGCCAATCGTCAAGGCCTGGATAAACGGCAGCACCGGGGACGGAAATTCCGGCAGCGGGTGCAAGCGAAGCGTTNAAAGTAAGATCAGTCACCCGTTAAACCTATCCCCAAGGCCTCCCTCCACTAACCAGTCCGTTTCCTGAGATGGACATTGGTCGCAAGCATGGGGAACGAGTCAGCTTTTCGTTGACCCGTCATCCGGCTCCGCGGCAGTTTGCGCCGCTGGTGCCTTCGGCATATCCTTCTTGGCCCCAACCACCGTCACCGTCCCGGGNGCGATCGTGGGGCTGGGTTCCAACCTGACGGCCTCGCCAGTATTTTTGGTTGTAGGAGCACTCTTGGCGGGGAGGGTCTTGGCCGCTTTCTCCGCCGCTAGTTTGTCCTTGACAGTTGTGGCATAGGAGTCAACATACTCTTGCCCGGACAGGCGCATGAGTTCGTACATGATTTCATCCGTGACCGATCGTTGGACAAAGCGGTCATCGGCCATGCCCTGGTAGCGGCTGAAGTCCATGGGTTCGCCAAAGATCACGCCCAGTCGGCGAATGGTGGGAATACGCCGTCCGATCGGTTGAACCTTGTCCGTGCCGATCATCGCCACAGGAATGACGGGGACATTGGCAGTGAGGATCAGCTTGGCCACGCCCACCTTGCCGCGGTAAAGCCGCCCATCCGGGCTCCGGGTTCCTTCTGGGTAGATGCCCAGCAGGCCGCCATCTTTGAGCACCTGAACGCCAGTGTCCAAGGAGTTCGCCGAGGCGGCCCCGCCGGAGCGATCCATGGGCAGCTGGTTGGTGAGCTTGAAGAAGGCAGCTGTTAGACGCCCNTTAATGCCGCGCCCTGTGAAATAGTCGCTCTTGGCCAAGAACACTACCGGCCGCGGGACCATCAGGGGCATAAAAATCGAGTCCGAGAAGGAGAGGTGGTTGCTGGCAAGGACAGCAGGGCCATCAATGGGCAGGTTATCTAAGCCTTTGGTCCAAGGCCGAAANAGCACCTTCAATACAGGGCCCAGAAAAATCTTCTTTAGTACCCAATAGATCACGGTGGTGTCCCTCCTCTGGCGCTGCCGGTTGCAAGCGAACCGAGTTCATGACGGTACCCCGCTACGAACGTATCAACAGTAGTCTAGTGACAGCAGGACAACTTCGCGGCAGAACAGATCCACCACGACACACTCGCTCTCCGGCCACGGCTGCGGGGCAGGAAAGGGGCCACCACCATGGCACAAGCATTCCGTTCTCAGGGCCATGGGGAACTGGGCCAAGTTGGCGTGGCGGTGTGCCATGGCTTCACCGGATCCNCCGTCAGCATGCAGGGCTGGAGTGAGTATTTGGCCGCCGCCGGATTTGCCGTGAACATGCCGTTATTGGCTGGTCACGGGACCACATGGCAAGATCTGAGCACAACTCCGTGGGAGCACTGGTACCGCGACTTTGAAGGAGCCTACCTAGAACTGGCCAGACGGTGTGACACGGTTNTTGTGGCGGGACTATCCATGGGAGGGGCACTGGCATTGCGAGTTGCTGCCTTGCATCCAGTAGCCGGTGTAGCCGTGGTGAATCCGGGTCTGACCTTTAGTGACAAGCGGGCGAAATATTCGGGCCTGCTCAAATATGCGCTCAAGAGTGTGCCCGCCATCGGCGATGACATGAAACTCNAAGGTGTCAGCGAAGGTGCTTACACCCGCACACCCGTTGCAGCCGTGCACCAATTATCCAAACTTTTCACAGATACCATCGCCCTACTCNCCCGGGTTACAGCTCCCACCCTGGTATTCCGCTCCACAGTTGACCATGTGGTTGATGATTCCAGCCTTGAGGTGCTCAAAGATAACATCGCCAGCACTGATGTTCAGATAGTTTCGTTGGAAAACAGTTACCATGTAGCCACCATGGACCATGACGCGGCCATGATCTTTTCCCAGTCTGCGGACTTTNTCNGGAGGAACCTTCATGCAATCTAACCCGGGCAGGAACGCCGCACACCGGCGGCAACGACGACGAAGTATGGCGTGACCTGGTGGCGCGGCTGGAAGAGACCGACGATGCCTTCCTAGCCGAGCAGGAGCCCCACGCCGACGACGGAACGAGTATGACGGATGCGCAGGGCACTTTGGACACTCCGGATGCTACCGACGCTCCTGAAACTAGGGGCGTTATCGACTTCGACCCATTAGGTGTGTGGCAGCGCCAGTCAGCGCCAGCGCCCAGGGAACCGGCGCATGGCAGTCACCCCAACGATGTGCCTGTTGCCGGTGAAGGCGACTCATTCGGCNCCCGCGACTACGCCATGGACGACGCCGAGGATCACTTTGTCCCGGAAGAACTACCCAGTCTGCGCAATACCGAACCTGCCATCATGCTGTCCTGGATTGGCGCGGCGGGCGGGCCCTTATTCCTTGTCTTTTCAGCGATCTTCTGGCGCCAAATCCCCATGACATTTGTTATCGGTGTCATCGTGGCATTTATAGCAGGTACCGGCTATTTGCTGTTCCGGTTGCCCAACCACCGCGATCATGACAGCGGCGACGGTGCTGTGGTGTAGCACGCTGTCCAGAGCAAAGTTTAGTGCGCTGTCGCTGTCCGCAACTGGCTCACACGTGCTAGGTCACCGGCACCGATCAGTCCTGCCGACGGGCCAAGCTCTGCAACGGTAATGAGAGCTTCTTGGCGGTAGCCGCGTCCGGTCAGGTTCCGTGAATATGCACGACGCGCGGGCTCCAGGAGGAGCTCCCCNGCGAGGCTGAGCCCGCCACCAATGATAAACAGAGCCGGGTCAAGTGCCGCTGATAGGTTCGCGATCCCTAGTCCAAGCCAGTCGCCCACTTCGGCCACAAGCTCCATGGCCGTTGCTTCGCCGTCCAGGGCGAGTTCGGTGACAACACCACCGGTGATGTCCTTGGGCTTGCCGTTGACTGCCGCCAACAGGCCAGCTGCCATGGGCGAATGCTTCTTGGCCAATTCCCGACCCTCACGGCCCAGCGCATTCCCCGAAGCGTATTGCTCCCAGCAGCCGCGGTTACCGCATTCGCAACGATGCCCTCCGGGCATGATGATTTGNTGCCCAAACTCCCCTGCCATACCAAAACTTCCCCGTTCAATGCGGCCATTGATCACCAGGGCTCCGCCAATGCCTGTTCCCAGCGTCAGCATGATCAACCGGTCGTGGCCACGGCCAGCACCAAAGCGCGATTCCGCCCAGGCTGCCGCGTCGGCGTCGTTCGTTACAAGAACAGGGCGCTGCAACAGCGCTTCTAGGGTCTCCTTCAATGGTTCATCTCGCCATGCAAGATGTGGACTAAACACCACTTTAGTTCCGGCCAGATCCATCCAGCCGGCGGCACCGATGCCCACGGAGGTAATGTGGTGTTTCGCCCCGAGTTCATCAACTAACGCCACGATAACCTCTTCTACGGCACGGGCATCCCGGCCAGGNGTGGCTCGTCTGACTTCTTCAAGAATCACCCCATTGCCATCCACAACCCCGGCTGCCACTTTAGTTCCNCCNACATCGATCCCCAATGCCAGCGGCGCAGCGCCGTCGCACGGCTGTGAGGCAGCGCCGTCGCACGGCTGTGAGGCAGCGCCGTCGCACGGCTGTGAGGCAAGGGCATTCTCGGAGCTAAAGGCGGTGGGATCATCCTTCGATTCTAATCAAGGCCTGCGGATATTGTGCTCACATCGGAAGCCCACGTACACGGTCAAATTGAAAGTGTGAGCTGAACAACATAAAGTTACTCATGGGTAACATAGCTTCCCGGCAGATCAGCTGCTTGGCGGATAGAGTGAAGCAACACGATCGCAGGCCCACATATCAAAGGAGCTATTGTGCAAGAGATTTCCGTTCCGGCCAAGGTAGTCAGTCCCAGAACCATGAACACCACGGATTTTGTGCTCCGTCAGGCAAAATTGGCTGCCAATCCAGCACTTTTCTCCCGGCGCAACGCAGACAATGTGTGGGTCGATGTCTCAGCCAAGGAGTTTCACGCTGATGTCAGTGCCCTTGCCAAGGGGCTGATCGCCTCAGGTATCAACGTCGGTGACAGGGTCGGCATTATGGCCCGTACATGTTACGAATGGTCGCTGGTTGACTTTGCTATATGGTTTGCCGGCGCCGTCTCTGTGCCGATCTATGAAACCTCCTCACCGACGCAGGTGGCCTGGAACTTAGGCGACTCAGCCGCCGTCGCCGTTNTTGCTGAGACAGGCACCCATGAGAACATCATTCGCCAGGCCGCCCACAATGAGGGCTTGAACTTACTCACCAACGTGTGGCAGCTTGCAGGCGACGGCGNNGACGCCCTGCGTGAAGCCGGAACGGATGTCAGTGCGGAAACCTTAGAAGCTGCCCGAGCCGCCAACGGCCTGGACGATGTGGCGACCATTATTTACACCTCCGGTACCACAGGTCGTCCCAAGGGCTGCATGCTCACGCATCAGAACTTCGTCGAACTCAGCGAAAACGCGCTTTCTGTTCTTGGTACAACGGTGGTTCCCNCGNGATCTTCAACCATCATGTTCTTGCCGCTGGCCCACGTCTTCGCCCGGTACATTTCCGTCTTGGCCGTGGCTGCCGGCGCCAAGGTGGGTCACACCNCGGATATCAAACACCTGCTCGAGGACCTGCAGAGCTTCAAGCCAACGTTTATCCTTGCCGTGCCGCGCGTCTTTGAGAAGGTCTACAACTCAGCGGCCCTTAAAGCTGAGGGCGAAGGTAAAGGCAAGATTNTTGCCGCCGCCACGCAGACAGCCATCGAGTACTCCCGCGCAATCCAAGCCGGCAAGGTTGGCGTGGTCTTGAAAGCCAAGCATTTTGTCTTTGACAAGCTGGTCTACGTCAAGCTTCGCAACGCAATGGGCGGCGATGTCCGTCACGCGGTCTCCGGCGGTGGCCCGCTGGGCGAGCGGTTGGGACACTTCTTCCAGGGCATCGGCTTGCAGATCCTTGAAGGCTACGGCCTGACAGAGACCACAGCACCGATCACCGTCAACCGCCCCGAGCGGATCAAGATCGGTTCGGTGGGTGCTCCCCTGCCAGGTAATGCGGTGAAGATAGCGGACGACGGCGAAATCCTCGCCAAGGGTGTGTGTGTCATGAAGGGCTACTTTGGCCGCGATGACCTCACAGCCGAGAGCTTCGTTGACGGCTGGTTCCGTACAGGAGACATTGGCGAGCTGGATGATCAAGGCTTCCTGACGATCACCGGACGCAAGAAGGAAATCATTGTCACCTCAGGTGGCAAGAATGTGGTGCCAGCCCTGATGGAAGACCAGATCCGCGCGGATGCCATCGTCTCGCAATGTGTTGTCATTGGCGATCAGCGTCCGTTCATCGCAGCCATCATCACCATCGATGAAGAAGCTCTTCCGCAGTGGGGTAAGGCGCACGGACTGCCCGCAGGCATCACCGTCGCCGAGGCAGCCAAACACCCGAACGTCCTCGCTGCGGTTCAGGCAGCCGTGTCCAAAGCCAACTCCAGGGTGTCCTCTGCCGAAGCGATCAAACAGTTCAGGATCGTTGACACCGACTTCACCGAGACATCCGGCCACCTGACCCCATCCTTGAAGGTCAAGCGAGCCCAGGTCATGAAGGATTTTGACGCTGTGGTAGAAGAGATTTATCTGAGTAAGAAGCCCGCCTAAAGCCAGTGCGCAGCTAATAAGGCAGCGCCGGCTCCCGGAGCGGGATGGATTTTCAAGGTCGCCCAGCGACCGAGGAAATCTTACTGCCCGCGAGGGAGCCGGCGCTGCCTTCGCGTTACCAGCGCTGCCTTCTCGCGTTACCAGCGCTGCCTTCTCGCGTTAAGAGATGACCACCAGCAAGTCCCCGCCCTGCACCTGAGCGATCCCTGCAATAGCCAGACGTGATACGGTGCCGCCCACCGGAGTGGTGATGGATGCTTCCATCTTCATCGCCTCTATAGTGGCGATCGTGGCACCAGCTTCGATGACATCTCCCACCTCGACCTTGACACTGACGGCTCCGGCAAACGGTGCAGCCACCTGCCCGGGCACGGCCTCATCTGCTTGTTCGGCGGACTTGACGGTGCTTTCAATGCTGCGATCGCGCACCGTGACCGGCCGGCTTTGACCGTTGAGCTTGCAGGTAACGGTGCGCATGCCCTTNTCGTCGGCCTCAGAGATGGTCTCCAACACCGCAATCAGGCGCACACCCTTATCCAGTGCGATCACGTGTTCTACGCCGCGGCGCAAACCGAACAGGTAGTCGCGGCTGTCAAGGACGGAGACATCGCCGTAGGTGTTGCGAACAGTGTGGAAATCCTTCGTGGGCCCAGCAAACAGCAAACGGTTCAGCGCGGCACGGCGGGTTTCGCTGTCCCCGGCTAGTTCCGCGCTGTCCTCTGAGCTAAGCGTACCCATACGGTCCACTACGGTGCGGCCCTGCAGCGCCTTGGTACGGAACGGCTCGGGCCAGCCACCGGGCGGGGTGCCCAGTTCTCCGCCGAGGAAGCCCACCACGGAATCGGGGATGTCATAGTTTTGCGGGTTCGCCTCAAAATCGGCCGGATCAGCCTTGATGCCCACCAGATGCAGGGCCAAGTCCCCNACCACCTTGGACGACGGCGTGACCTTCACCAGGTGCCCCAGGATCCTATCCGCGGCCGTGTACATGTCCTCGATTTCCTCGAAGCGCTCCCCNAGGCCCAAGGCAATGGCCTGTTGGCGCAGGTTGGAGAGCTGACCGCCGGGGATTTCGTGCAAGTAGACACGGCCGGTGGGAGCTGCCAGCCCCGACTCAAACGGGGCGTACAGGCGGCGCACGGCTTCCCAATAAGGTTCAAGGGGNCTAATAGCCGCAAGGTCAATACCGGTGTCCCGCTCAGTGTGCGCCAAGGCGGCAACCAAAGCCGAAGCCGAGGGCTGGCTAGTGGTTCCGGCCAAGGCTGCGGAAGCGACATCCACGGCGTCGACCCCTGCATTGATGGCAGCCATCAGTGTGGCGAGCTGGCCGCCAGCTGTGTCATGGGTATGCAGGTGCACGGGTAGCTCAAAGCGTTCACGCAACGCCGTGACCAGCGTGGCAGCAGCGGCCGGGCGGAGCACACCGGCCATGTCCTTGATGGCCAAGATGTGCGCGCCAGCATCGACAATGCGCTGGGCCAATGCCATGTAGTACTCGAGGGTGTAGATCTTCTCGGCCGGGTCCAAGAGGTCACCGGTGTAGCACAGCGCCACCTCGGATACGGCGGTGCCGGTGGCCCGGACTGCCTTGATGGCAGGCACCATCTGGTCTACATCGTTGAGCGCGTCAAAGATCCGGAAGATGTCAATGCCACTGGCAGCAGCCTCCTGCACAAACGCATCGGTCACCTCGGCCGGGTAGGGCGTGTAGCCGACCGTGTTGCGCCCTCGCAACAGCATTTGCAGGCAGATGTTGGGCAGGGCTTCACGCAGCGTGGCCAAACGCTGCCACGGGTCCTCGCCCAGGAAGCGCAGCGAGACGTCATAGGTGGCCCCACCCCACGCCTCCACGGAGAACAATTCCGGGGTCAGCACGGATACTGCCGGGCCCGCCGCGGCCAGGTCCTTAGTACGCACCCGGGTAGCCAGCAGGGACTGGTGGGCGTCCCGGAAGGTGGTGTCCGTGACGGCCACGGCGGTTTGTTGGCGCAGTGCTGCGGCAAATCCTTCCGGGCCAAGCTGCGCCAATTGCTGGCGTGTGCCGGCCGGGGCGCCCGCCAGATCAACCTCAGGCAGTTTGCTGGCCGGGTCCACCAGGACAGCCAGTTCACCGTACGGCTTGTTGACTGTGACATCAGCAAGCCAGGTCAGCAGTTTGGTGCCGCGGTCCGAGGATCCACGGTAGTCAAGCAGTTCGGGGCGTTCGTCGATAAAGGACGTTGCCACATCGCCGGCGTTGAAGGCCGGGTCCTCCAGCACTGCCTGTAGAAACGCAATGTTGGTGGAGACGCCACGGATGCGGAACTCCGCAAGTGCGCGGCGGGCACGGCTCACAGCAGTTTTGTAGTCGCGGCCGCGGCAGGTGAGCTTGACCAACATGGAGTCAAAGTGGGGNCTGATTTCAGCACCTGTGTAGATGGTGCCGCCGTCAAGCCGGATGCCTGCACCACCGGCGGAACGGTAGGTGGTGATGGTCCCCACGTCGGGACGGAACCCGTTGGCAGGGTCTTCGGTGGTGATGCGGCACTGCAGTGCGGCACCCTTGACGTGGACGCTGTCCTGGCTCAAGCCAAGATCAGCCAGCGTTTCTCCGGCAGCGATGCGTAGCTGCGCTTGGACCAGATCGACGTCGGTGATTTCCTCCGTGACCGTGTGTTCAACCTGGATGCGCGGGTTCATTTCAATGAATACGTGCTGACCGGCGCGTTCACCGACGGTATCCACCAAGAACTCAACGGTTCCAGCATTGACGTACCCCATGGCCTTGGCAAACTTGACCGCATCGCTGTGCAGCGCCTTGCGGATGTTCTCATCAAGGTTGGGCGCCGGAGCAATTTCAATGACTTTNTGGTGCCGTCGCTGCAGCGAACAGTCCCGTTCAAAGAGATGGATGACGTTACCTTCGCCGTCGGCGAGGATCTGCACCTCAATGTGGCGAGGGCGCAACACTGCTTGCTCCAAGAACATGGTGGCGTCACCAAACGCTGCATCGGCTTCTCGCATGGCGGCCCGCAGTGCGTCTTCGAGATCCGCAGCTTTTTCCACCCGGCGCATGCCACGCCCGCCGCCGCCTGCCACGGCCTTGGCAAAGATCGGGAAGCCAATGTCTGCAGCCGCTGCTAGCAGTACGTGAAGATCATCGCTTGGTTCGCTGGATTTCAAGACGGGGATGCCAGCCTTGCGGGCAGCGTCAATGGCGTGGACCTTGTTGCCCGTCAATTCCAGGACTTCAGCGGGTGGGCCCACAAAGGTGATGCCAGCATCCCTGGCTGCTGCCGCCAACTCAGGGTTCTCCGAGAGGAAACCGTAGCCCGGGTAAATCGCATCGGCTCCGGATTCCTTGGCCACACGAATGATCTCCGCCACGTCCAGGTAGGCACGAACCGGGTGCCCTTCTTCCCCGATCAGGTACGCTTCATCCGCCTTCTGACGGTGGGTGGAGGTGCGGTCCTCATGGGGAAAAACTGCTACCGTCTTGGCGCCTAGCTCGTAGCTGGCCCGGAAGGCACGGATGGCAATTTCGCCACGGTTGGCTACCAGAATCTTCGAAAACATCTCACTCCTGTGTTGACGATAATGTCGAGGCGGGCGCACCGAGGTGCCAGTGCGGCCGCAAACCTGGGAGAACCTGCCCCGTGTGAATCCAGGCAGGTCCCCGTGATGATGGTGTAGTTAAGCCAGTGTGCACGACTAACTGTGCCGCAGCTCACCGTTGCCAGCGTAGCAAATTCCATCGGCACTACAGCTGTGAGCCCGCTCACATGAGAGGTGCGGGCTCACAACTAGCGATTGTCAGAATACTTCTGCCAGTTCCTCGATGGATGGGCAGGAGCAGATAAGATTCCGGTCTCCATACGCTTGGTCAATGCGCCGGACAACAGGCCAGTACTTAGCGCGCGGGTCCACACCTGAGGGGAAGACCGCCTCCTCGCGGGTGTACGGGTGTGTCCATTCCTGAGTCAGGCTCTGGGCCGTGTGCGGAGCGTTGGCCAGCGGATTGTCCCCTGCTGGCCACAAGCCGTCTTGGACTGCCGAAATTTCTTGGCGAATGCAAATCATCGCGTTGATGAACCTATCGATCTCAGCCAGATCCTCAGACTCGGTGGGTTCCACCATCAACGTCCCTGCCACAGGGAAAGACATGGTAGGCGCGTGGAAGCCGTAGTCGATCAGGCGTTTGGCCACGTCATCTACGCTGACGCCAGAATCTACTGTGATCGCGCGCAGGTCAAGGATGCACTCATGCGCCACAAGGTCATTAGGGCCTGTGTACAGCACCGGGTAGTGCTCCCCAAGACGCCGGGCGATGTAGTTAGCGGACAAAATGGCCGTCTGGGTTGCCTGGCGCAGGCCTTCTGGGCCCATCAAACGGATGTAGGCCCAAGAGATGGGCAGGATCGAGGCTGAACCGTAGGGTGCGCTGGAGACCAGACCCACGGAAGATTCAACACCGAGTTCGCGAGCTGGCAAGTACTTAGCCAGGTGGGCACCCACAGCCACCGGCCCCACACCGGGCCCGCCGCCACCGTGCGGGATGCAGAAGGTTTTGTGCAAGTTCAGGTGCGAAACATCGGCACCAAACTTACCCGGCTGCGCTAACCCAACCAACGCATTGAGATTGGCACCGTCAACGTAAACCTGACCTCCGGCGTCGTGAATCATGGCACAAATGTTACTGATGCCCGTCTCAAACACGCCATGGGTTGAGGGGTAGGTGAGCATGATGGCTGCGAGGTTGTTCTCGTGGACGCTCACTTGGCGTTTGAGGTCGTCAATATCAACATTGCCGAATCCATCGGTACCGACAGGGACCACCTTCATNCCGGCCATGACCGCCGAGGCAGCGTTGGTGCCGTGCGCGGAGGTAGGTATGAGCACAATGTCGCGGTCCGGATTACCGTTTTCCACGTGATAGGCGCGGATGGCCATGAGCCCAGCAAATTCGCCTTGTGAGCCAGCGTTAGGCTGGACGGATACCGCGTCATAGCCGGTGATTTCAGCCAGCCATGCTTCAAGCTGCGTGGCTAATTCCACGATCCCCACCGTGTCTGAGGCAGGGGCAAACGGGTGCAGATTGGAGAACTCCGGCCAGCTCACGGCCGCCATTTCAGCCGTGGCATTGAGCTTCATGGTGCATGAACCCAGCGGAATCATGCCGCGGTCAAGGGCGTAGTCGGCATCCGATAGTTTACGCAGGTAACGCAGCATCTGGGTTTCGGAGTTGTGCGCATGGAACACCGGGTTACTCATGTAGTCCGTGGCTCGTGCAGGTGCCGGAAGTGCCGGTGCCGGACGTGCCGGTGCCGGACGTGCCACGGCGGGAGCATCATTGGCTAGTTCAGGCACCGCTACACCCAGTAGCTTGGCCAAGACAGCAATGTCGGCGTCAGTGGTGGTTTCATCAACAGCTATTTGCACGTGGTCGTGGTCAACCTGGCGCAACAAGTATCCGGCGCCATGAGCCGCCGCCACCAATTCCGCTGCGCAGTGTCCGCTGGCGGAGGCGATCTTGATCTTCACCGTGTCGAAGTAGTTTGCGTGGACCACGTTGTGGCCAGCTGCTGTTGCTGCCTGCGCCACAGCCTGGGCACGTGAGTTCACTCGGGTGGCGATCCGGCGAAGGCCGTCGGGGCCGTGGTAGACGGCGTACATACCCGCCATGACCGCCAGCAGCACCTGTGCCGTGCAGATGTTAGAGGTGGCCTTTTCGCGACGAATGTGTTGCTCGCGTGTTTGCAGGGCAAGACGGTAAGCCTGGTTTCCGGCAGCATCCTTAGACACACCCACCAGACGGCCGGGCAGGGCACGCTCAAGGCCCTGGCGGACAGCCATGTAGCCTGCGTGAGGTCCNCCAAAGCCCATGGGGACGCCAAAGCGTTGCGAGGACCCCACCGCTAGGTCCGCCCCGAACTGACCAGGGGATTCCAGTAGGGTCAGTGCCAANAGATCCGCGGCAACAGCTACCACTGCCTTCTTCTCATGGGCGCTAGCAATGATGGGTGCAATCTCACGGATCAACCCAGAGTCCCCTGGGTACTGCAGCAGCACACCGAAGAACTCAACGGCGGGGAGTTCCTCATCAAAATTGTGAGACAGCACGGGGATGCCCATCGCTTTGGCGCGAGTCATCACTACTTCTAGTGTCTGCGGGAAGACGTCAGCGTCAATGATCAACACCGCATCATTGGATGCACTGCGGTTGCTTCGGCGCATCAGCGCCACCGCTTCAGCTGCTGCAGTACCTTCATCCAACATTGACGCGTTGGCGGTGACCATGCCTGTGAGATCTGCCACGACTGTCTGGAAATTCAACAGCGCTTCAAGGCGGCCTTGGGAAATTTCAGGCTGGTATGGGGTGTAGGCGGTGTACCAGGCAGGGCTTTCCAGCACGTTGCGTTGGATGACCGCGGGNGTGTGTGTGCCGTAATATCCTTGACCGATGAAGGACTTATTGACCGTGTTTTTAGCTGCCAGCGTCCTGAGTTCAGCCAACATGGCTTCTTCAGAGACGGCGCCCTGCAAGTTCATCGGCTCGGCCGTATAGATAGATTGTGGCAGCGCGGCTGTTGAAAGTTCCTCTAAAGAAGCGAATCCTAGGGTGCTCAACATATGATGAATGTGGGGCTGGGCAACAACCCCAATGTGTCGGTCACTAAAGGCGGCCGATACCAGAGTGTTTGTGTTCTGGTATCCGGGCAAATTATCAGCAATGTTTGTCAATGGGTTCTCCAAGTCGCGAACGTTCCACAGCTATTGTATGTGTCAGGGCTAATCGCACCAGCACATGATTTACGTAAGCAACGCAAAGGGTAATGGTTCATCAGTGCAAGTAGTGAGTATCAGCAGCCTCAAGGGCGGCGTGGGCAAGACCTCAGTCACACTTGGCTTGGCCTCGGCAGCATTGGCTGCCGGCATCCCCACCTTGGTGATCGATTTGGATCCACACGCCGATGCCACCACCGGTCTCGGTGTTAGTGCGCGCGATCAACTAGACATTGGACAGTTGATCAAANATGCCCGCAAGGCAGATCTGGCAGCCAATGTTGTCCCCAGCGGATGGCTTTCTGCGCACCAGGGCGACGGCGTAAGTATCCCAACCCTTGATGTTGCCATGGGTTCTGCCTTCAGCGGGATATACGACCGCCCAGATCTTGGCAAGCGTGATCTTCGCCGCCTCGCCACCATCCTCACCAACGCCGACCGCGACAAAACAGCGCCATATCAGCTGGTGCTCATCGACTGCCCGCCGTCCCTGAACGGTCTGACACGTATGGCGTGGACAGCAAGTAGCCGCGTGCTGATGGTGGCTGAGCCGGGGCTATTCTCCGTGGCGGGTACGCAGCGAACACTGCGGGCCATTGAACTGTTCCGCACCGAATTTGCGCCAGCACTTGTCCCAGCGGGCATTGTGGCTAACCGGGTCCGCACGGGTTCCAATGAGCACGCCTACCGCTTGGCCGAAATGAAGACCATGTTTGGCGAGCTGCTCCTCTCGCCCACTATTCCAGAGCAGGCCAACTGGCAGCAGATACAAGGCGCGGCTCATCCTGTCCACCAGTGGCCCGGGNATTCGGCCAAGAACGCCTCAGCGCTCTTTGACCGGCTGCTCGACTCGGTGCTGAACCAAAGCGCCACCCGGAGCCGGCTCTACCGAGGCTAAGGTTTCCGCTCTCCAGCAAGCAACACAAAATGCCACCGTTTGACGTAAATGCCATAGTACAAACTGTGGCATTTTCGTCAAACGGTGGCATTTTCCCATCACCGCTGACTCTCAGTCACCGCTGACTCTCACCTAAGCCGCATAGTCCCGCCATCGGCGGAGGCTGTGGTGTATGCGGTGTATTTGAAGGTGTTAGGAAATTTTGCGGGAGTGACGGCGTTTGCTCAGTTCGTCGTCGCTAAAGGTTGTCACGGCAGCGTGTTCGCTGGGCAATGCAGCAAGGCTGCCTTCAACTTCGCGCCAGACACGGCCTACAGCAATTCCAAAGACGCCTTGGCCGCCTTGGACAAGATCGATGACTTCATCAGCGGATGTGCACTCATAGACTGAGGCGCCGTCACTCATCAGCGTGATTTGCGCCAGGTCTTCAACGCCACGCTCGCGCAGGTGCTCAACAGCGGTGCGGATTTGCTGCAAGGATACGCCAGTGTCTAAAAGCCGTTTGACAACTTTCAGGACCAAAATGTCACGGAATCCATAGAGACGCTGTGAACCTGAACCTGCTGCTCCGCGAACGGCGGGCTCTACCAAGCCTGTACGGGCCCAGTAATCGAGTTGGCGGTAGGTGATTCCGGCAGCCTTACACGCTGTAGGGCCTCGGTAGCCTGCGTACTCATCAAGGACGGGCAGATCCTCCGTGAATAGTAATCCCTGCGAACCTGCGCTCAAACCAGCGCTGGGGACAACGGCGCCCGTCAATCCGCCGGTGTCACTGTTGGCACTCACGTGGATCCTCCTGTTTCACAGTTCCCCGAACGGTTGTCTTGCTCGCAAACAGTTAAGGTCCAGCACGTCGAGGGCGAGCAGTTTGGAGCTCTTTCCTCAAGTGTGCCCGCACCAGCTGACGCTTGCAATGGGAAACTCATTACTTCGACGTTAGAGCCGCGCTGAGCCAAGGTCAAAGACGTGCGCACAACAATTTAACCGTGTCGAAAGTTTCAGCTTCAGCTTCAACGTTAGAGATTATGGAAAAATACCGGCAATACGCGGGTTATTTCTCAAAATCCTCTGGTTCGACATCATTGAGGAATTCCCGAAATTGACGAACCTCACGTTCTTTGGCTTCGTCGTCGGCAACGGCGCGCTCATTACCGTCCTCGTCGTGGCCACCTATAATAACTCCGGCTTCATCCACGAGAGTCTCAGCCGCCCAGATCGGGCATTGTGCCCGTTGGGCAATGGCGATGGCGTCAGAGGCGCGTGAACCGATAGTTGTTCCGTTGTCAAANACAAGTTCCGCATAAAACACGCCTTCTTCAACTTTCGTCAAGTTCACCCGGACAATAGTGTGTCCAAGGGCCAGCACTACACCACAGAGCAAGTCGTGGGTGAGTGGGCGCGGCGGCACAACACCTTGTTCCGCTAGGGCTATTGCCGTGGCTTCGGCAGCACCTATCCAGATAGGAATATGACGCTCNCCTAAAAGTTCGCGCAGTAACACCAGGGGCTGGTTGGATGGCATCTCTATACGCACGCCAATGATCTTGACTTCAATCATGATGTTTCCATGCCGGCGATACGGGCATGTACCAAGGCACTGTGCAAGCTCAGGCAGAGCTCAGCAATTTCGCGCGCCGTCTCGGCCGCTCGCAGTGCCGAGGTGCCGTCCTTGCGTGATGAAACGGGCCCCACTGCGCGTTCGACTAAGCCAAATTCTCGTTCTGCCGCTGCCTGGAATGGGCGCAGGTGCCGCGGCTCAAGACCATGCGCAGCCAATGAGGTACAGGCTTGCGCCACTTTCAAGGCGTGTTCGTCAAAGGTGCCGTCGTGAACTTCGATCAAGCCGTAGCTGAGCATGCTCTGGTACAGCTCCGGTCCCGAACCAGATTCAACAAGGAGTTGCTCCGGTGTCAACCTTCGCGCTCTGCCTTTAAGTTCCAGGGCACGTTCGACGGAGACCATCCGCGGGGCAATACTGACGCCCGGNGGCAGGTTTTCCGGGGTAAGGCCCTGGTCAATAGCACCGAGGTACTCGCCAATGACCTTCAGTGGCAGGTAATGGTCACGTTGCAGGCCCAAAACAAACCGCAGGCGTTCCACGTCTGACTCCCGGAACTGCCGGTAGCCAGCAGGGGTGCGTTGCGGAGCGATCAAGCCCTTTTCTTCATANAAGCGAATTTTAGACGCCGTCACTGATGGGAAATCAGCGCACAACTGCGCCAAAACTTCACCAATATTCAGGACGGCCTGGGCACCAGGGCGCCGGCTGGTGGCTTGTACATCCACCAGCCGGCGTCCGGCACCCGTACTGAAACTAGCCACGTTGCCCTTAGGAATCCGCTGCGGAGTCGTCGGAGCTTGCACCCTCATTGGGGCTGTAGTAGTAGGTCAGGCGGAACTTGCCGATCTGAACTTCGTTGCCTGTGCGCAAGCGCACAGCATCTACNCGGTCCCCATTAACATAAGTACCGTTAAGGCTGCCAGCATCGATCACTTCAAATCCGCCAGCGTACTTCATGAAATTCACGTGCCTGCGAGACACCGTGACGTCATCTAAGAAGATGTCCGCGTCAGGGTGGCGCCCAGCCGTTGTGACCTCACTGTCGAGCAAGAACCGTGCACCCGCGTTCGGCCCCACGTGCGCGATGAGAAGCGCTGAACCCGCGGGAAGCGAATTCACAGCGTTTTGCTCGTCGTGCGCCAAAACTGGCACCGTTGAGGGCCCAGATTGGACCGGTGGGAGCTGAATCGAGGTTGTATCTGATACACCGGGCTGATCTTGGGAGCTCGCCTGATCATTCACCCCGGCGTCGTTACCCCTGTCAACCATTGATACTCCTCCTTGCTGAAAAGAATTGTAGAGAGCTCTGTTGAACCCTCAGATGTAAACAACGTACGAGCCTTCACTGTGAAAGGTCTGGACGGGCCAGCTTAGGATTTTGCAGTGGATGCTGTCATCCAGATGCAACAAGCCAGCCCCAGTCAAACATTTCTTGGCTACTAGCCTACCTTTTCNTGGTAGTCCTCCGCGCTAAGTAGTGAACTGTAGCTGGCCACATCGGCAAGGGTGATTTCAATCAGCCAGCCTGCGCCGTAGGGATCTGAATTTATCAGTGCCGGATCCGTATCCAAGGCCTCATTGCGCGCGGTGACCTTACCAGTTAGTGGCGCATAAATGTCGCTGACACTTTTGGTCGATTCAACCTCGCCCACCACAGTCTCGGCCGTGACATCGGTGCCTGCCTCAGGCATCTGCACATACACCACGTCGCCCAACGCGTCTTGGGCAAAATCAGTGATGCCTACACGCACAACTCCCTCAGCTGTGGGTGTCAAAACCCACTCGTGCTCTGCAGTGTAGGACAGGTCTGCGGGAATGTTGCTCATAATGGGCACCTTTCGAGGTTCATCGCTGCCGCACGCAGAAAACGTGAAGTCTAATGTGAAACTAAAACACGGTTTGCGGCTGTTTTCTTCCACAAACCATAACCAGTCTTTATTGTGTAGCCGTTCTTGACAAGTCGACGGTACTTTCTAGCATTTTAGCCGAAATGACGCCCTATCTCTGTACTAACTCTGAGATGATAAAACTATGACTGATTCACTAACACCCACTCCTACCGGCGGGCCGCAGACCGTTGGTACACGGGGCAGCGCGAAGGGTGTTAAGGCCGCCAAGTCGAAGATGCCACCCTGGCTTNTTCGCACCATTGTGGGCGTGGTGGCAGCAGTTGTACTGGTTATTGTGTACCTGATCGCGTCGGTGACTGTTCCGCTCATGTGGGCTAATTCCATCAAGGACCAGGTAGGCGGCCAGCTGGGCAACAGCATTCCGTTGGGCATGTTCTACGGATTCACGTTCACGTTCATCCCCATCCTCATTGCGTGGCAGGCTCACAGAAGCAAACTGCCTACCTGGTTGAGGGTTTCACTCGTTGCGGTGNGGGTGCTTCTGACCATCCCCAACCTGCTCACTCTGGGCTTATTGTTTGGAAACACACAGACGGCGGCCGATGCCCGCTCCATCTGGGCCAATACCGCTAATTGGTTCGGCACGTGGAGCCAAGTTTTCATGGTGGTGGGTGTGGTGTGCGCCGTGGCAGTGATCGTCTTTGGGCGCATGTGGCTACGCCGCGGCAAANAATTACGTGAGCTCAAGGCTGCACAANAGCTGGTGCGTCAGGACGAAGCCGCCCAGCAACGAGCGAACAAGATTCACGCCCGCGCAGCACAAAAGGCTGCCAAGGAAGCTGCTCGTACCCAGTCCCGCAAGCCTGGCACCGCGCCAACAGATTCCACCGAGGTCTAAATGCAACAGCCATACATCCTAGCCGGCGTCATACCGGGGCAGTCCACTACTGTAGTGGCGCAGGCTGCCGCGCTAGCGGCTACATTGNGCGCTACGCTAATCTGCGCCTACGCAGATCCGTCCCGCTATCCTGTTACCGAGTCCCCTGATGGGACGGTCACCTCAGCTCCTGTGGACCCTGATTTTATTGACGACGCCGAACCCTCCTTCCCTTCCCGGCTCGCCACCTCGCTGGAGAGCCTGTTCGCTTCCCTGGAGGTCCCAGGGAAACATTTGCCGTGGCATCCCNTATTGCTCGCCGGTGACCCCGCCCAAGCGCTGGGCCACTGCGCCGAAACACTCNAAGCAGCCATGATTGTGGTCGGCACCCACGGCGACACTCACACCGCCTTACGTGAGATCATGCACCACTCGGTGGCATTCCAACTGGCCCGTAAACAGTCATGTCCGGTTTTGGTGATACCTACGCATCATGGGTCAGCAACGCAGGTTCGCCTGTGAGCCAACCGTTCCTGCGCCCACGGGCCCTGGCACTTGTGGCTCTGGGCGGTACCCTAGGTGCCGCTACTCGTGAAGCACTTGTCCTCACCGTGCCCGACGCCGGCCACCTGCCGTGGGCGATCATGGTGGCGAACGTTGCTGGTGCGTTCTTGCTGGGACTGCTTTATTCCGCCCTCAACCGCCATGACGCCCAAGGCATCCGTGCACCTCGCATCCCCGGCAACAGTGCACCTGTGAGCCTGCGGCGTAGCCGACGGCTACGTTTATTGCTGGGAACAGGTNTTTGTGGAGGCTTCACAACCTACAGCACACTTGCCGTGGGCGTTGTGCTGCTGTCGGACTCCTCAGGCATGGTTTGGGCTGGCGCCTATGCCTTGGGCACAGTTNTTGCTGGCGCTCTCGCCACGTGGACCGGCATCGCCATAGGCTCCGGTGCACTAGGCATCGGCGAACAACGGCCCTCCAGCATCCCGGTTAGGGAGCAACAATCTCAGGATCCACGGGCGCAGCCGCAGGGCCTACAGGCTGAAGAGTCTCAGATGGGACGGCTACAGGATGGCGGTCAGGGAGGGCAGGAGCTGTGACCCCGCTGGTATTCGCCGCCGTAGCTCTGGCCGGTGGCCTGGGTGCCGCTGCACGGTTTGCCCTCGATGGCACCATTGGCAGCCGTTTGCACACCGTTNTTCCGTGGGCCACCTTCATGATCAACACCTCAGGTTCATTAGTGCTTGGGCTCGTGACGGCCTTAGCTGCAGGGCACCTACTCCCCAGGAATTGGNCACTGATCTTGGGCACCGGTTTCCTGGGTGGTTATACCACTTTCAGTACCACCAGCTATGAAACCGTGCGTCTACTGGGTGAGCGTCGCTATGGGACATCACTAGCGAACACGCTAGGAACACTTGCCGCGGCGGTGGGTGCTGCCGGGTTGGGTTATTGGGCTGGTTCACTCTTCTAGTTTCTTCACCCAGTTCTCTTTTCTGGGCCGGTGGCAACGCTGCCAGCTCATGTGCAGCAACGGGTGGGGNAAGGCGGTGACGAAAGTTTCAGAACGCCCCACCGCAGTAAACCCTCATCTGATGTAGAACTCGGCTGTTCGAGAATTTTGTTCGTTCACATCAAGGGAAAGACGTGAGTACTGCTGTTTTGCCCACTCTAAGAGTTTGCTGCCTAGACCCCGGGACCGGGCCTCGTTAGCAACAAANAGCATGACTACTTGGCGNCTTGTCCATTCCGCTTGTCCATTCTGCTTGTCCATTCCGATGAAGCCCAGAGTGCAGCCGTTGCGTTCGGCTACCTGGATCCTCAGGTTGGGCAGGTAGTGTCCCCTGATCAACGGCTCAAGCCTGTCGATGGCCGCCAAGGACAGAAAATGGTGGGTAGCCTCGATAGAATCTCGCCATACGTTGGTGAGCTCTTGGAAATGTTGTTCGCTTAGAAACCCACCATTTTCCAGCCAAAATAGGACCACGTATGAGCTGCTCCCTGGCGGGGCCTTCGGGGTGGCTCAAGTTAAATAAGTCGACCCGCAGAGCATCGGCGAGATACTCGTACGGGCCTAACCGCAGCTAACTCTGAGAAGAGCGCATTGGCTACCAAGAACATTACCTGCCAACGCCCTGAATACCCGCATCGAATCGGAGCATTGAGCCTCATATCACACCTTGGCGCCGCGTAAGCGAATTCACCAGTTACCCCTAATCAACGCTCAATATTATCCAGGTGGATTGCTACCGCCCGCCCAGTAGTAGCAGCACCCGGTTCCATCAACCCAGGCCAGTCAGCGGCCATAACCAGCAATGTGCTGGCGTCCTCTCCACCCACTGCACAGGAAAAACAGCCTTGTTCGAGTTCAATGATCCGCAGCACTTCACCGCCGCGGGCCACCAGTACACAGCACTGGTTAGGTACATCGGCGTACCAGATACCACCGGCACCTACGCAAATCCCATCGGGNGCACTACCAGGGACAGCAGCCCACACCCGCCGGTTGCTCAGAGCTCCGTCGCCTCCAATATCGAAGGCCGTCAAACACCCGGCGTTAGATTCGGCAACAACTAAGGTGCCGCCGTCGTCAGTCACCACCATCCCGTTTGGGAAGGCGAGGCCTTCTGCTACGAGCGTTGCCTCGCCNCCTGGCACCAGCAAGGCAATCAACCCCAGATCCTGGGCCGGGCCAGGGTAGGCATAGCCAATGCAATTGACATAAACGTGGTCACCACGGGTGACAATTTCGTTCCAGGGAGTGGCAGAGAGTTCAGCGAGCGTGGCTACGTGGGCAAAATCGCCGGCAGGNGTCAGCGTCAGTAACTCACCAGCGGTGCCTGAAACAACTAATAACTCCCCGTCGGGAAGCCAGTCAAAGGTAATGGGGTAGGACGGCACCTCGAAGCGCTGATGCTCGGTTCCGTCAGGGTCAAGAGCATGGAGGGTGTGCTGCTTCCAGTCGGCGAACCAAAAGCGCCCTCCGTGCCAGCGCGCCGACTCCCCNATACCAATCCCCGTGGCGATAACCTGCTGTTTTCCATGATTCTCCTCAGCGAGTGTTGAAACGTGGAACAAATCTCATTTTAAGCTTCTGCTCTGCAGATATGAAAGGCTTGACCGCAAAGGGCCAGCGGCAAGGGCGCCTGCCTACGTTGGTCTATCCCGCAAGTTCGGCGATTCCCCGGCCTGTTGCTGCGCAGGCGCCACTGTAAGCCAGTACCACCACAGCCCAAGCACTCGGTTCCAGAGCTGGCATGGACTCTGGGGTGGCCACATACTTGGCCAGAATGGCGGCAAGCCCAATAGTCAGAAAATATGGCTGCATGGTTGCCGCAAATGAGCGTTGGTCCCACTTGGAGGCGACGGCGTAAACACTCATGGCAGGCCCACCTACCCCTGCCGTTGTGTTCATGATGCCACTGACGGCCCCGGCAATGCACCTAACCACCCGGAACAGCACCAGCGCCGAGGCCACTGCCGCTGCACTGCTGTTGCCTGCAATTACTTTCATGCCTACTGTTCCCCTCGTTGTCCCGGCCCGATTGTTGCACACTGAACCAGCCGGGGCGCCATTGGACCGTCCTGGCTCTGATGGCCTTGTCGAAGGACTTTCCACCACCACGTCAATACCGCCAACACCTTTTTGGCGAGTGAAAATGTTCTCATCGCCTGCGCTAAAGCCTGTGACTTAAACAACATTACTCACTAGTAACAAAACCTCTACAAACGCCTTACATCAAGGTACGCTGGCGATTATGAGCCAATACCAGCCGCCAATTGCAGACATCGCCTTCGCCCTTGAGCATGTTCTTAGATACCCGGACATCGCCACGTTGCCAGGTTTCGAGCACGCTGATCTAATTACAGTCGTAGAACTTCTTGAACAATGCGGAGAGTTCATGGCTCAGGCCGTGGCCNCCACAAACCGCCAAGGCGACATTCAGGGCTCAACACTGCAACCAGATGGCACAGTGGTGACACCGGACGGTTTCAAGGAGGTCTATCAACAGTACGTAGAGGCAGGCTGGGGCTCGGTGCCTTTGCCGGAAGAGTACGGTGGCGGCGGTTTTCCTCGCACAGTAGGCCTGGTGATCCAAGAACTTATGACCAGCGCCAACATGGCCTTCTCGTTATGCNCCCTGCTGACCCAAGGCGCCATCGAAGCTCTGCTGCACTACGGCGATGACGAGATGAAGCAACGTTACCTGCCANAAATGGTCAGTGGACAGTGGACAGGGACCATGAACCTCACCGAGCCCCAGGCCGGCTCGGATGTGGGAGCACTCACCACACGGGCAGTGCGCAACGACGACGGCAGTTACGCCATTAGCGGGCAANAGATCTTCATCACCTATGGTGACCATGACATGGCAGAACAGATTGTTCACCTGGTGCTGGCCCGCACCNCCGGCGCTCCGGAAGGTACCCGCGGGATCTCCTGCTTCATTGTTCCTAAGTTCCTTATCAATGACGACGGCTCCNTGGGTGAACGCAATGGAGTCCACACCGTCTCGTTGGAGCATAAAATGGGCATCCACGCCTCCNCCACTTGTGTACTGTCCTTTGAGAATGCCACCGGTTACCTCATTGGCGAGGAGAACCTCGGAATGCGCATCATGTTTGTCATGATGAACAGTGCACGTCTTGGCGTTGGTGTTCAGGGACTTGCCCTCGCCGAACGCGCCTACCAGCAATCGCTCGCTTATGCCCAAGACAGGCAGCAGGGACGGGCCACCGGCATCACCAGTGGAAGTTCAGCCATCATTGACTTCCCCGATGTTCGGCGGATGCTCATGACCCAACGAGCCTACATATCGGCATTGCGGTACCTCATGATGCTCGATGCCACCCATGTAGATCGCAGTACCAACGACCCGGACCCGCAGGTACGGGCCCGGTCANATGAAATTGTTGGAATCCTGACACCCATTTGCAAGTCATTTGGCACGGATCTGGGCAATGAGCTCACCTCGTTGGCCCTGCAAATCCATGGCGGTATGGGCTTCGTCGAAGAAACAGGTGCGGCCCAGCATATGCGTGATGTGCGCATCGCGGCCATCTATGAGGGCACCAATGGCATCCAAGCGGCCGATCTGGTGGGCCGCAAGCTCGGCATGCGCGACGGCGCATCCATTCTTGAATTCATTGCCACCATGCGCGAGGTCGAATCGGAGCTCGCAAGTGCCGGTGTCGAGTTCGAGACCATCCGGCTGGAACTGACCCGCCAGTTCGGCGCCCTTGAAGAAGCTACTCAGTGGATGCTGCGCACAGGCAAGAGCGACCCGAACGCCGTGCTCTCCGGCTCAACACCGTACTTGCGCATGTGGNGGCTGTGCTCCGGCGGCTGGATGCTTGCCCGCGCAGCCGTGGCAGCTGCCAAGACGCAGGATGCTGAACTGGCGCAAACCCAGCTGGTACTTGCCAGGTTCTATGCCGAACAACTGCTTCCACAGACAGCTGGCCTGCTTGGTGCGGCCACGGCAGGTTCCAATGACTTGTTCGCTTTGGACTCTCACCAACTCGCCGGAGGATCGCACCGGGTCAGGAGTTGATGCACGGTCCTAGGACTCCGAACAGAATCAGTGGCTAGCACCGGTGTGTTGCGACGGCGGTGCCCCGGTGGACTTGTTCTCCAGCCACCACAACGTTGCTGCCTGCGAGCGCAGCCGGAGCAGCTCGGATGAGGCGTGCGCGCTCTAGTGCTCTTGGGCAGCGACGTTTTCCTCCGGCCCCTGTTGAGGATGAAGCTAGCCATGTGCTCACAAAGGATTGCCATGACAGCTGTACCCAGTACGTCCATGACAGGAACCCGTCCGCTGTGGTGGNGGTTCGTGCCGTATATGGTTCTCTCCTTAGTCCACGTTGCGAGCTTGGCAATTGATGTTGTAGCTGTTGCTGAGCCGAGCAAGCTTCTGCTCATGCCAGCACTGGCCCTGGCACTTCTCTGGGGTGGCACTCACTCTGGCTACCGTGCCGGTTCCGTTCTTCTCTTAGTGGCCATCTTGTCCTCGTGGCTGGGCGACGGCGCGGGCAGCTTCTTCCCCTTCGCCCCTACCCTCCCACTGATGCTTCTGTTCTTTGCTGTGGGGCATCTTTGCTATATGCGGGCATTTTGGCAGTATTTATCCTTCAGAGGACTGCCGCGGTGGGCGCTTGCCTACGCACTGTGGTGGGTAGTGCTACTTGTCTACTTGTGGCCTAGGGCAGGTGGGCTGGCCTTGGCGGTGGCAGCCTACGGTTTAGTCCTGGGCGGAACCGCAGTTCTGGCTACCCGCTGCCATCGGGTCATTATCTGTGGCAGCGTGCTCTTCTTGGCTTCTGACACCATCTTGGCTTTCCGTATCTTTGCTCTTGAACTCATGCCCGCTTGGACCAGTCCGCTGGTCATGCTGACGTACACCTTGGGACAGGGTCTGATCATTGCCGGGGCACTGATCACCCTGCGCACACGATCTCGTTAGCCAAGGTTTTGTACAGCCTTCTCCCATGAAGGAAACGAAGCGGTATACGGGTGAACCGCCCTTGCGAACCTGGCCGGGATTACGCTCACTGATGCGGTACGCTCACCGGTGCGGCGCGGCAGGGAAAGCTGAGCCCGTGGATCCGTGCTGCGGGATGGGACCGGGCACGTCAGATCATCACGTGGATCAGCGTACGTCAGCCAAACACCCTCGTTAGTACATATATTCGAAGAGCTCGTGGATTGTGGCCCAACCACCGGGAGCAGAGGCTGCTTCTGGCCGGACGCACACGCACTTGCCCTCGTTACGTTATCTTAGGGACACTTGCCGCTGCAGCTGCTGCCCTTGCGGTGGGGATGGACGAGCCTTGACGAAAACTAGGAGAACCGCAATGCTAAACAGCACCAACGAACG
Source organism: Arthrobacter polaris (assembly GCF_021398215.1). Taxonomy (NCBI): domain Bacteria; kingdom Bacillati; phylum Actinomycetota; class Actinomycetes; order Micrococcales; family Micrococcaceae; genus Arthrobacter; species Arthrobacter polaris. Next base: position 1,056,861 of record NZ_CP071516.1, on the reverse strand, counting down.
GAGCGATCCATGACCTTATTGAGCGTACCGATCGTTTTTCTCACGGCCTCACACCATACTTCGAACGTACAAGCGTCACCATCGCCAGAACCTCAGCACGACCAGTGAATCCGCTGTCATGAAAGGTTCCATCCGCGCAGCAGTCCACGCCGCACGCGACGCTTTCCGCGCCCAGTTGTGGCCGATCCCGCTCATGGGTGTTGTCTTGGCGCTACTGGCTGGCATCCTCCTGCCCTACCTCGACGCTAGCGTCGACGGCCATCTACCCGGCTGGCTTGATGCGCTGGTATTCTCTGGAGATCCTGGGGCAGCACGCACCGTGCTGGATGCTGTTGCAAGTTCACTGATCACCGTCACAGCACTGACCTTCTCCCTCACAGTTGTGACGTTGCAGCTGGCAAGTAGCCAGTTCTCCNCCNGCCTTCTGCGCAACTTTACCCAAGACCTCTTCGTCCAAGTCACGCTGGCACTGTTCCTAGCCACGTTTACCTACTCGCTCACTGTCCTTCGGGTTGTCCGCTCCAAGGACGAGAGCATCAGCCTAGCGTTCGTGCCACGGCTTGCAGTGACCTCCTCCTTCCTTCTGGCGTTAGCAAGCGTGGTTGGGCTTGTGCTCTTCCTTGCGCACCTGACCCGTCAGATCAGGGTCGAGACGATGCTAAATAACGTGCATGTAGATGCGACCCAAACAGCAGCTGCGAATCTCANNCCCCACGGGGCACGGACAACCCACACGCCGTTGCGCCCAGCGCAGCCCACTCTGATACTTGTTCGCACTTCCGGGTTTCTGGTACGGGCGGATCTAGGAAAGCTCCTTGAGCTCGCTCACGAATTCGATGCGATCATCTCACTGGAGCGCGTACCGGGTGAATTCCTCGTGCCAGGGNCTCCGCTGGCCTCGTTCTGGCGGCGAGGAGATGGGAGTTTCAGCGATCCGGACGCTATTGAAAAGTTACGGGATCGGGTGGGGCACGCTGTAAGTACCGGACCGGAGCGTACAGCCGCACAGGACGTTGGTTACGGCTTGCGCCAGCTCACCGACGTCGCCAACAAGGCGCTATCCCCGGGCATCAACGACCCCACTACAGCAGTGCATGCCCTCGGTCACATCGCGAGCGTGCTCGTGGAATTGCTGGCGTATGAGCTGGGCCCCACGACACTCATGGACGACGGCGCAGTTCCCNTGGTTATCCTTGCTCGGCCTACGTTCGAGCAGTACCTTGAGCGCGCAATTACCCAGCCCCGTAAGTATGGAGCAGCGGATCCGATGGTTGCCGCCAGCCTCTACCGGCTGCTTCTGGATCTCGCGTGGAGCGCCCCATCACAACACCGCCCAGTGATCGCAGACCAGCTTGAACGGCTTCAAATCTCCGTCACTGCGCAAGATTTTGACGACGTCGAACGGGAACGTTTCTCCACGATGCACCAAGAAGTGATCAGCACCCTCTACCGGCCAACCACCAACGACGGCGTCCAGGACACTTAGTCAGCAACGCCCGCCGCTACGAATATTAGTACCGTAGAATTGCCGCCACTTCACTATCCGGGGCAAGAACCTCAGAGGTGGCAAAGATGCGGCCGTTCGTGTGCAGGGTCGCCACGGCTGCCGCATCAACCAACTCGCAGTCAGCAAACCGTCCCTCAGCCCCAGCTCTNACCACCGGCGCGTCCTGGTCAGTGACCCGCTCCCAGCACCATGGATCGGTTTTGACGAAGAGGGTCTCCACGCGGCCAGTGGTTGCCGCTTCGAGAATCGTGCTCAGATCACTGGAGACCAGACCGGTTCCATTGAGCTCCTGGAATCGGGCGATCACCCGTGTACGGTCCGCGCGCAACCGGCGCTCGATCAGCGGCCAGGCCAACGTGTGCAGCTCCTCCGTGGAGAGCTGATCGGGATTGTGCGCAATCGCCTCTTCGATGACGTGCTGGTAGCTGTTAACCTCTCGGTAGGCAGCGACGAGGTGATCCAGACCAACCAGTACCATCGGGACGCTCTGACCGGCCAAGATGTCTTTCAACCCGGTGGAAACACTGCGCAGAAACTGCTCCACTTCAATCGCCTTCAGATGCCGGTCACCAGCCCCGTGCCCGTAGAAGACTGCGGAGCTGCCTCGGCCACCAGAAGCCGCAGGGCGCGCCATAGTATCCGATCGGGAGTCCCTTGGCTCGAAGACGTCCTTCAAGGTTGTCGGGACATCAGTGAGCTGCAAGTCGCCCACCGTGTTGCGGGTGCCTTCCATTAAACGANNGATCTCACGCTGGCTCAGTGCCAGGACTAGAAAGTTCCCGTCGCCAGAGAGAAGTCGGAGCATTGGACCGAGCACAGGCTTGTCACCGACAGTGGCAAGAGTGGGCATGGGNGCAGCGACCTTGAAGGTGCGGTTACGATCTTTGCGCAGAAACATGGCCAGCCCATCGCTCATGTACTGCCACTGCCTGGCATCCTCACGCAACTCACGCGCAGGGGCAAGCAAGGCATCGATGTCAGCTGGTCGCATCCTTTTCGCCAGCGCCACTTCCACGCCGCTGAGAAGGTTNTTAAAGCGCAGCCGGTCAGCTTCCACTCCCTTGCCATACCTATGCGTGGGCATAAAGAGGGAGATATTTATNTCCCCTTGCCCCGGGTCCGCCAGTGCTGCGATATCGGCGCTTGTCAACAGATCCACGAGTCCTCCTGCGTTCGAGTTGGCTTATCACTCCACCATACCCCGAGAATTTTGGGCCTCTAGTGAGTCCTTTGCGGCAATCTGATGGAGCCTCACCAAAATGACCCCGAGGAGCCCCTAGCCCGGATATGACAAAGGCCAGAACCCGCGTTTCTGTGGAGTTCTTGGCCGTATCGGTCGCGCTGACAACATGTGATCCGGGCACGAGGGCAAAGCAAAGGGAAGGCTCCGACCCGTTCGCGTCAGAACCTCCCCTATGCAGATATTAAGCCCTCTTGCGCGTCAACAATCCCCAAAGAACCAGGACGATCAACGAACCAACAATCGCGAGCAGCCAAGTTGAAAGCGACCAGAACGAGTTGATACCAACACCGAACACTGCACTCCCAATCCAGCCACCCAAGATGGCACCGACTACTCCAAGCAGCAACGTAGCGAGCCAGCCGCCACCTTGCTCCCCAGGCTTAATCGCTTTCGCAATCGCGCCGGCAATCAGACCCAAAATGATCCAACCAATGAAACCCATGTCTTTTCTCCGTTCGGATGAAGGTATTAGTTCCAGCATCAAACCACAATGCACCCCACAACACTACTTGCCAGTAACTAGAACATCAAACCGAGAAGTAGCTATCAATGAGCCACGCAGCAGTAACAGCGCAGCTACATGCGCTGAAACCAGAGTCCGTTGTGCGCTCATACACGGGCGTCGGCTAGAACAAGGATGAAGAACATCGACGATCCGGGTAAGACATTCTGGCTTGCCACTGGCTCAATGACGATTTCCCGGTCTAACGCATCTCACTCTTGTGGTTCTCGGCCCACGGGTAGTGCCGAAGACTCCGAGCAATCACACAAGAACTAGCGATAAGAGCCAGTGGGTTAATAGCCAGTGCGTCAAGGCAGCAAAAACCGCCCAAACTCTGTATATTTCCCAGTGTTTGAGCGGTTTTGTTCGGTCGGGCTGACAAGATTTGAACTTGCGACCCCTTGACCCCAGTCAAGTGCGCTACCAAGCTGCGCTACAGCCCGAAAGTTCAACGTTCGGAAGGTATCTCCCGTGGCTGAACCACCTGAAGAAGCTTACCCCAGATTTCCCTGGAGTGTGACCAATCAGGACCTACTGTGATGTACGTTACTTCTTCTTGCTGCGCTTTTCGCGTACGCGCATGTTGACTTCGATGGGAGTGCCTTCAAAGCCGAACGTTTCGCGCAGACGGCGGGTGATAAAGCGGCGGTACCCTGGATCCAAGAACCCGGTGGTGAACAAGACAAACTTCGGCGGACGGTTGGAAACCTGGGTGCCGAACAAGATACGNGGCTGCTTTCCACCACGCACGGGGTGGGGNTGCTCGGACACCAATTCACCCAAGAACGCGTTCAGGCGGCCCGTGGGGATGCGGCGGTCCCAGTTTTCAAGGGCCAGATCCAGTGCAGGAACCAACTTGTCCTTGTGCCAGCCGGTCTTGGCTGAAATGTTCACTCGGGGAGCCCAGGCAACATGGGCTAAGTCCTGATCAATTTCACGTTCTAAGTACTTGCGACGCTCGTCGTCCATCAAGTCCCACTTGTTGAACGCAAGCACCAAGGCGCGGCCCGATTCGATGGCCAGTTGCAAGATGCGAACATCCTGCTCGCTCAAAACCTCGTCAACCGCAATCAGAACAACGGCAACCTCGGCCTTTTCCAAGGCCGTCTGTGTCCGTAGTGACGCGTAAAANTCTGCACCCTGGGCCATGTGGACGCGACGGCGAATACCTGCGGTGTCCACGAATCGCCAGGTGCGATCACCAAGTTCGATCAGCTCATCCACCGGGTCGCGAGTGGTGCCAGCCACGTTATCAACTACAACACGCTCTGTTCCGGCCAACTTGTTCAGCAGCGAGGACTTGCCCACGTTGGGGCGTCCTAGCAGTGCGATCCGGCGCGGTCCNCCAGTGCGTTCAATACCCTCGACGGCAGAAAATTCGGGCAGAACTTCCATGACACGGTCAAGCATGTCTGCCACACCGCGGCCGTGGACAGCTGACACCGGGTGTGGTTCGCCCAAACCAAGGCCCCACAAAGTGGCAATATCGGCTTCTTGAACCAGGTCATCAATTTTATTACCAACAAGGATCACCGGCTTCTTGGCCTTGCGCAGCATGCGCACAATGGCTTCATCGGAGGCGGTGATACCCACAATGGCGTCAACTACCAGCAGCACGGCGTCAGCCATTTCCACGGCGACCTCAGCTTGCTCTGCAACACGCAGGTTCAGCCCACGGGCATCGCGCTCCCAGCCACCGGTGTCAACGAGCGTAAAGGAACGGCCCAGCCAATCAGCGGTGTACTGGACACGGTCGCGGGTGACTCCGGGAGTATCCTCCACAACAGCCTCGCGGCGGCCCAGGATACGGTTCACCAAAGTTGATTTGCCTACGTTGGGCCGTCCCACAATGGCCAAAATGGGATCTTGGCGCAACGGGTCAAAATTTGTGCCGTCCTGGAACTCGCCGGACAGTAACGCTGCGTCCTCATCGCTGAGTTCATAACTGGCGAGGCCGGCAAGNAGCCCNGCCGCGCGGGCATCGGCGTCCTCGTCGGAGATGGCAGCTAGCCTCTCGGCTATCTGGTCAGTACCGGTAGGTACGTAGTCCTGGTGACCAAACTCACCGTCGCCGGAGGATGTGGCTGACTTGGAGTCGCTCATGGTTGCTGTCCTTTNTGCTTTGAAGATAGGTGATCATCCGCAGGCAAATCCTGCCCTGTTGCGGTCTGAGCTGCGGCAATGTGTGCCGCCAGCCGCAGGCGGATTTGTTCGGTTGCTCTGTCCATTGAAACACGCCCGGAAACGCCCGGCTCACGCGTGATTGTCAATGGTTCCCCAAACACCACGTGCAGCCTGCGCCGCGGTGCTGGAATTTTATCGCGATGTTCCCCGCTACGCCTGGTGCCCAAGATGGCAACAGGGACTACGCTGGCACCTGAGTTCAGCGCCAGCCATGCCACTCCGCTATTAACGGCGGAGGCGTCCCCGCTACCNCGGGTACCTTCTGGCAGGATCCCCACGCAATCGCCGCGCTCTAGGACCGTCTTGGCAAATTGGAGGGCAGCCCGGTCCCCGTCACGGTTCACAGGAATCTGACCCGAGGTGTGCAGCACCGCGCCAAGGACGCCTTTGAAGATGTCGTGGCGGACCATGACGTGCATGTATCTAGTGCAGGCACCCACCATGACGGGTCCGTCAAGGTAGCTGAGGTGGTTTGCGGCAAATATTACCGGGCCCTCCTGTGGGATGTGTTCACGTCCCACGAGGGTGGTTTTGTACACCACATGATCCAGCACACGGCCCAGTGGCCTGCTCCAGCGGGTTTTCCACCGCGGCGGGGCTGCAGTGAGCACGCGCAGCGGTTTTACTGTGGTGCTCATGCAGCCGGGCCACCATTAACTGCTTGGCGCACCACGGCCAGCACTGCGTAGACGGTTTCTTCGAAATCCAAATCCGATGAGTCAACCGTGTAGACGCCGTCAGCTGCCCGCTGGAAGTCAACCACTGTTGCGTCTTTAGCATCCCGGGCCAGCACTTGCTCGGCCAGCTGCTCAGCGCTCTGGGTACCGCCCAGTTGCAAACCCTGCGGCGCAGGCGGGCTTCCTCACTGGCGGTCAGGATCAAGCGGGCCTCGGCTCCAGGGGCTACAACGGTGGTGATGTCTCTGCCTTCAACCACAATGCGGTGCCCGTGCTCAGTAATGAGGGCCTGCTGGCGGCGTACCAGTTCGGCACGGGCGCCAAGGTTGGTGGCCACAGAACTAACGGCCGCAGAAATTTTAGGATCTCGGATGGCATCGGTGACATTGATACCGTTCACCTTCACCAAATCAGAGTCTGGGACCATGCTTTGCTCCAGCAATGGTCCGCGCTGCGGCTTCGACGGCCGCGGCGTTCGCTAAGTTGATACGTCCGTTCAGGCAGTGCCAGGCCACACTGCGGTACATGGCGCCGGTATCCAAAAGGCTAGGCCAAGGCGTTGTGCCACAGCCTTAGAGACACTTGACTTGCCCGAACCTGAGGGTCCGTCAACGGCAACAACGAGGGGCTTGCCCTGGCGCAGCTGCTGCACTTGTGTGCTGATTATTTCAGTGTTGCTCATTGAATTACCTTCCAACCGCGTGCCGTCAATTCATCCATCAGCAGCACCCGCCGAGCGGGCAGCACTGAAAGTTCAACCATGCCAACCTGCAGACCCGCGGAGTGATCAAGGCGAAGGTCCTCAACGTTGACGCCGATCTCACCGATCTCCGTCAACAATTTGGCAATCTGCCCCGGTTTGTCATCAACAAGCACCGTGAGCCACGAGTACTGCTGCGCCGGGCCGCCATGCTTGCCGGGAATCCGGCTCTGGCCATCGTTACCTTCAGCCATGAGCTGGGCCAAATCAAGGCGGGCACCAGGGGCTGTAGGGGCACTGAGGGTGTTGATCAGCCGGTCAAGGTCCGTACGCACACCGCGCATGATCTCCAACAGTTTCGGGGCGTTGGCTCCAAGAATTTGCACCCACAACGCCGGGTCACTGGCAGCAATCCGGGTCACGTCACGCAAACCGTTGCCCGCCAGAGATAGCGCATGCGACGGCGTTTGAGCCAGTCTGCTCGCCACCAGGGACGCCATAACTTGCGGCAGATGCGAGACCAGGGCCACGGCGCCGTCGTGCTCCTCAGGAGTGAAGCGGAAGACCACAGCATCAAGGTCGATCGCCAACGAATGTGCCACCTTCACCGCGTGAGCAGAGCTTGCCTCGGAGGGNCACAGCACCCACGGCATCGAGTTGAACAGTTCACCGCGAGCTGCAACCGGGCCCGAACGTTCCCGCCCTGCCATGGGGTGCGTGCCCACGTACCGCTCAAGCGACGCCGCCGGAAGGCCTTCCATGGCTTGGAGCTGTGCCAATATGGCGCCTTTGACACTGGCAATGTCAACCACGACGGCGGAGGGNTACGTTGTGAGCGCACCTGCCACTACCTGCGCGGTGACATCCGGTGGCGCAGCAACAACTACCAGTTCAGGGTTCAGTCCCTGGGCAGGGTTCAGTCCCTCGGCAGGGTTCAGTCCCTGGGCAGGGTCAAGGGCACGCCCGGCACCAATGTCCACTGCCACAGCCTGGGCTGAGGGTGAGGGATCGGAGAGGAGAACGTCGATGCCGCGGGCCCGTAGCCCCAAACCAATACTGGCCCCNAGCAGCCCGCTGCCAAGAACCAGCACTGGCCCCTCCAAATGCGAAGGATTCATCCGTTTCCTACATCCCCACGTCTGCGAGCAGGTAACCGACCTCATGGCGGCCCAGCATGCGAATGCTGCCCTGGCGTTGATCGCCCAACGCGAGAGGGCCAAATTTCACACGGACCAAGCGCTCTACCGGGTAGCCCACAGCATCGAACATGCGCCGGACAATACGGTTCTTGCCTGAGTGTAGAACTACTTCAGCCAGGACGTGGCCCGGGGTTGAATCAACCAGACGGAAGGAGTCAACCTTCTGCCAACCGTCTTCAAGCTCCACGCCGTCCTTGAGCTGGGCGCCCACACCGTGGGCCATAGGGCCGCGGACCTGAACCAAGTAGGTCTTGGGGATCTCGTATTTGGGGTGGCTCAAACGGTTGGCAAGTTCGCCGTCGTTCGTCAGGATCAGCAATCCCTCAGTACCGGTGTCCAAACGACCAACGTGGAATAGGCGCTCATTACTCTGGCGCTTCTTCAAGTAATCGCTGATGCACGGGCGCCCCTCAGGGTCATCCATGGTGGAAACAACACCNCTGGGCTTGTTGAACACCATGTAGACCATGGAATCGTTGGTCTGGATGGTCATACCGTCCACTGTGATGTCCGCGGTTTCCGGATCAACGCGCAGGCCCAGCTGGTTCACGGTGACACCGTCAACCATGACGCGGCCCTCAAGGATCATGTCTTCGCACAGACGGCGGGAAGCAACNCCTGCCATGGCCATGACCTTCTGCAGGCGGATGCCCTCGGCATTGTGGATATCAATGTCATCCGTGGTGCGNCTGGGGCGGCGGTTCTGCTCGGTGGGACGGGCCTTGGAGGAACCGACCGTGCTGCCATACTGCTCGTTCTTGAACGGCCGGGCACCCGACTGTGAGGGCTTCTTGCGGGCGGGCTGAGGTCCACGGGATTTGGTGGACGTGTCCTTGGGGCCACCGGTCTTATAACCGGCGGCGCGGAGAGCGCCCGGCTTCATGTAGTCATCGTTGGACCCGGAACCGGATCCGCCGGGCCTAGGGGCACCGGAACGGGGGCACCGGATNTTAAAACCACCAGATTTGGGGGCGCCGGATTTGAAGCCACCGGACTTGGGGCGCCGGATTTGAAGCCACCGGACTTGGGGGCGCCGGGCGGGTTTGCCGCCACGCGGCTGGTTCTGCCCGGAAGAGCTTCCGGAGCGGGGCGACGGTGTCATGAGTTTGTCCTTAAAGTACTAAATGTTGTGGTCATGCTAAAAGTGTGAATCATCAAAATCTTGGAGGTTTTCCAGACCGGGCAGGTGCGGTGCAATTTGCGGCAACTCGTCCACGCTGCCCATTCCCAGCCGTTCTAANAAGTACGCCGTGGTGCGGTACAAAGCCCCGGACACCGGATCGGTGCCCACTTCCTCAATCAGCCCGCGCTGCGCCAGCGTCCTTACCACCGAGTCCACGTTTACACCTCGGATGGCGGAAACGCGGGCCCGTGAAACCGGCTGACGGTAAGCAATCACCGCCAAGGTCTCCAAGGCCGCCTGCGTGAGCCGGGCCGTTTGGCCGTCCACAACAAACGCTGACACGATATCGGCATAGGCTGCACGTGAATAAACACGCCATCCTCCCGCTAATTGCCGGAGTTCAAAGCCTCGAACCGGTACAGTGCCACCCTCCCTAGTATAACCGTCGTACTCCCTTGCGAGTTCGTGTAATAGCTCACTGACCGCAGTTGTGGGCAAGCCCACCACAACGGCCAGCTGTTCGGCAGAGACAGGTTCATCCACCACCATCAGGACAGCTTCTAGTGCTGCTCGGAGGATGTCGCGTGATTCGGCCAGCTTCGAGGCCTCAATTTTTCCTCGTGGCACGGCTTGTTCATCCGACACGGATTGCTGTGCGGGCTGAGCATGAGCCGGGTTTTCAGTCATCGTGCTGCCTCGCTTTCAAGGACCGTGGTGGACGCTTCGCTTTCGGCGCCGTCGTCAAAATCACTTCCGGCCCCTACTAGAGTCAGGGCCCCTGCACTCCAGTGCACCAGCAGTTCACCCAACGGGTTTTCTTGCTCAAAGCCAACCAGCTGATCCCTAAACAACTCCAACAGGGCAAGGAACCGAGCAATGACCACCATGGCAGATTCGGCATCAGCACTCAAGGTGGCAAAGGACACCGGCACGCCGGTCCACCGAGCAGCTAGCTCCCCGGGCTTGGGCATTCCCGCTGTCAGCATGGCCGTGATGATGGCGGCTTGTTCNCTGACGCTAACGGCCTGGACATGCAAATGAGCCATACCCACTTCGGTAGCGGGTGTTTCTTTGGGTTCCATGGCTTTGGCGGCCAGCTCTGCGAACTGTAGAGGGCTGTGGCGCCACACCAGCTCTGGCAGGAGCGCTGCAAAGTGCGGCTCAAGTCCCACTTGGCGGGGAAAGCGTCTGGCTTCTCGCTCCAACTCCCCACCCATAAGGGTGGCTACTTCCTTGAACGCCTTGTACTGCAANAGCCGGGCAAAGAGTAGGTCACGGGCTTCCAANAGGGCCAGATCGTCTTCGTTTTCCACGTCCCCTTCAGGCAGGAGGCGGGCAGCTTTGAGGTCCAAAAGTGTTGCGGCTAGGACCAGGAATTCGCTGGCTTCATCCAGCGCCCATTCCTGGCCCACGTCTTGGAGGGCCTTGAGGTAGCTAATGAACTCATCGGTGACGGTGGCAATAGCAACGTCGGTGATGTCCATTTTGTGCTTGGAAATAAGTCCCAGGAGCAGATCAAAGGGCCCGGTAAAGTTCTCCAGCCGTACCTCAAAACGCTTCGAGGCTCCAGAATTTGAGGCTCCAGATTTCTGGTCACCGGAAAGGGAGTTCGGCGTTGTGACGGTTTCTTGCGTACCAGATGGTTCGGTGACTGCCGTTGGTGTTTCTGCCGCGATCCCCGCGACCAGTGTTGGTGAACTCAAATTAGGGCGAGCCGCCTCGGGCGATCAGTTCTTTGGCCAAACGGCGGTAAGAATCAGCACCCTGATGATTTGCCGCATAGGAAGTGATGGGTTCCGCGGCCACCGAGGCGTCGGCGAACTTGATGGTGCGTTTAATGACGGTCTCGAAAACTTTGTCGCCAAAGGCTTCAACCAAGCGGGCCAGGACCTCACGACCGTGGAGGGTTCGGGCGTCATACATGGTGGCCAGCACGCCGTCCACCTGCAGTCCGGGGTTCAACCGGTCTTGGACCTTATCAATGGTCTCTACCAATAAAGCAACTGCGCGCAGGGCAAAGAATTCGCAGATCAGCGGGATGATGACTCCGTGCGCAGCAGTCAAAGCGTTAACGGTCAGCAATCCAAGGGACGGCTGGCAATCAATGAGGACCACGTCGTAGTCGTCCTCAACCTTGCGCAACGCACTGGCCAGGACTTGCTCACGTGCCACTTCGTTAACGAGCTGTACTTCTGCGGCCGAGAGGTCAATGTTGGCCGGAAGAATGTCAATATTCTCAACGTCCGTGTGGATGATGGCATCGCGAATATCTACTTTGCGGTCCATCAGCACGTTATAGACGGTGATATCAAGCTCGTGAGGGTTGGTTCCCAAACCAGCGGACAGGGCCTGCGGGTCAAAATCCACCAGGAGCACCTTGCGGCCTGCTTCTGCAAGCGCGGCGCCTAAGTTGATGGTGGAGGTGGTCTTGCCAACCCCGCCCTTNTGGTTGACCATGGCAATAATGCGGGCCGGGCCATGGGAGGAAAGGACCGGNGGTTCGGGGAATTCCGTCAGGGGACGTCCGGTCGGGCCCAGTACATCCTCGCTCGCAAGTGCCGTTGCACCCTGCTCGTTGCTCACCTGTCAGTCCACTCTTTCGCCGCTCTAGTCCTTCACCACTGCCACCTACTAGGTTACCGGGTGCCGGGGCATGTTTTGTCCATTTGGCCGTGATGGGTTTTGAGCCTTGACCCTCAAGTTGAAGCTGAATGTTACTTAAGCAGGTTCATTGGGACCACGAGCCTATACTTCGAAGTGATGAGCAAAGCAACCAGCCCTTCCCAGAATAAGCCCNCGCGGCGCAAGGATGTGGTGCGTGCAGAGAAGCTGGAGGCCGGCTACAGCGGCAAGTCTGTGTGCGGCGTGGTCAGCTTCAGTCTGCACTCCGCCCAGGCCCTTGCCCTAGTGGGCCCCAATGGCGCCGGAAAATCAACCGTGGTANAAACTCTTGTGGGCCAGCTCGAAGCAGTCTCTGGCATCACCTTGATCAATGGTGCTGAAGTTGATGACCGAACCCTTGACTTCCGCCGCGAAGTGGCCGTGGTCTTTGATGACGATGCGTTTTTCCCAGCGTTGACAGTTGAGGAACACCTTGCCATTGTTTCAGCAGGGCACGGCGTGGAGGATGTGGAAGACGTGATTGCTTCTGAGCTGGAGTACTTCGGTCTCTCCGCATTAGCCAAGTCCCGGCCCTATAACCTTTCATCGGGTCAGCGGCGCCGGATGCTGTTGGCCTCCGCCTTTGTCCGACCCCGTTCCCTACTGGTGCTCGATGAGCCCGAACAGCGCCTAGATACTGCCATGCGGCACAAGTTGGCTACCCGGTTACGTGCTGAGGTAGATGCTGGCTTGGCTCTGCTGGTGGTCACTCACGACCCTGACTTTCTATCCACTGTTGCCACGAAGGCGTTGTTCATTGCTGACACCATCCACGTCATGACGCCCCAGCAAGCTGCGGTGGCCATCGCCTCCGAGAATCCGCACGCGGACTAGGTCTGATTGCCCATGACCACTATGAAGACATCCGAGCGCTTCAGCGCCAAGGAAATCCGCCAGTACACGTTCCGGGCGGGACTGAGCCGCACTCAGGGTGGGCTCATGGAGCTCATCTCAGAGGTGTACACCTCCATATTGGGAGGCCTGACTCTGCTGACCATGGCGGGAGCCCTCATTGTTGCCCTGCGCCACAGCCTGNGGGTGGGAGACGAATCCGCGCTCTTAGCCTCTGCGGTTGCACCCGGTTTCCACTCCGTCACGCTGCTGCAGGCCAGCGCCACGGTGTTGCTCACGCTGGCAGCTGGACTTNTATCTGTTGAAATGACCATGGGCCCCATTGCCATGACGATGCCGCAAACTGCGTGGTGGCTCGGTCTACCGGTACGACGGCGCGGCTTCATTCAGCCGGGTTTCCTGAAATCGATGCTCTGGCCCACCATTGCAGCTGTCATTGTGGTTCTTCCGTTGTCTTTGGGCATGGCCGCGAATCCTGCACCGGGGCGGTTAGCATTGGCCGTTCTGTGCGGTGCGTCCCTGGCGTGGCTCCTCTATGGCATTGCTTGTTGGTGCCAGATCACTGATTCAGGTGCATGGCTGGAGAAAGTTATGGGAGCCATTACCTTGCTCGCTCCACTGACGTTAGTTGCCACGGCCCTGTACAACAATGTGGCTGGANACGGGGCTATTACTGGCACACAGACTGCCTGGATGGAATACCTTCCCACCAGTTGGCCGTTATTGGTGGCCGACGGCGCAATATGGCCCCTACTGACGGTGGCACTTGCGCTGGGGTTGCTTGTGCTGGTGTTTNTGAACCTGGAGCGCATCACTACGGCGAAGCTGAAATCCAGTGCCGCAGCAGGGGCCTACGCAGCGAGTTCACTGCTGGCGATGGATGCCACTGAGCTCTCTCGCTCCCTCAGTGCCGGTCCCTCAACCGGTACAAGCAAGGTCCGGCTCAAGCTCGTCTTCACAACCGGCACAGTCCTGGCACGGAGCGTCAAGACGCTGATCAGCACGCACGCCACCATGGCGCTGCGCTCCNCCGCTACCTTGCTGCGGGTGCTTGTTTTGGCAGCCATTCCAGCATCACTGGCATCGGTTGAGTTCTTGGGCAATGCGGTGCTGATAGCGGTGGCGCTGTATCTGTGTGCGCATTTCTCGGCAACAGCCCTTGGTGCCACTGCACGCTTCTCGGCAGGCAACCCGGCCGTGGACACACTCATGCCCCTGCCGGCAAAAATTGTTCGCCGAGTGCACTACGTTGTTCCCGCCGCCGCCATGACCATGTGGNGGGCTATTTGCTTTGGGTTGCTTCTGGCCCTGGGTGTTGGCTCCNCTGCCCTGCTCATCCTGGCCATCTTTGCCGGGCCAGGACTTGGCGCGGCAACTTTGCGGGCAGGCTTCCGGCCCGCCCCAGATTGGAATATGCCAGCCGTTGCCTCCCCTACCGGCCCCATCCCCACGGGCGCCATCAGGTCCTTCTTGATTGGCCCGGATCTGACGCTGATAGTGTTGCTGCCGGTACTGATCTGTCTGATCGCAGGCGGGGTTCCACTCATTGCTTTCCCAGCTCAACTGACGCTAACTTGGTTGGCATTCTTGTGGGGCACCCATATTCGTAAGCCCAAGTCCGCCAAGGACGGCGGCCTGTTCGGCATGGCACCCGTCCCAGTGAAGAAATAGCCACCAGCCACAGCTATGGATTATGTGGCACAGCGCACACCGTTTACTATGGCTGAGGCGTGCCTTGCGCCACACTCACATCGTGCATATCCGCGCGTCCCAGACTTGTAGACCCGAGGACACCCCTTGAAGAAGCTGAAATCTATCNCCCTACTCGGTTGGATCATCCTAGCCATCATCCTAGGCATTCTGACCGGCCCCATCATGCCCGTGTGGCTTGGCAGCGTGTTTCTGACCTACAACTCGATCTTCTCGGGGTTCCTGGGCTTTATTGTGCCGCTGATCATCCTAGGGCTCATCATGCCCGCCGTAGCTGAACTCGGCAAAGGCGCCGGCAAATGGCTCGGGATCACTGCCGCGATCGCCTACGGCTCCACGATCCTCGCGGGCTTGCTTGCATACTTCGTGAGCCGGTGGCTGTTCACCTCCACCCTGGCCGGCGGCGGCCTCGATGCCTTCGGAGCAGAATCCGGATCCGGCTTCACCCCATACCTAACGGTCGTCAGCAGCGCAGGAGAATCCGCCACTGAGATCGTGCTTCCTCCAGTGATCGGCGTCATGAGTGCACTTGTGCTCGCGTTCGTGATCGGGATCGGCCTCACCGCGTTCCACAGCAAGGTGCTCTTCCGTGGGGCCATCGAATTCCGCACCATCATCGAAGCCGTGATTCGCAGACTCATCGTGCCCGCACTGCCGCTGTTCATCTTCGGCATCTTCATGGACTTATCAGCCAGCGGCTCAGCCATGACGGTAGTGACGAAGTTCCTACTCGTGGCTGTTATTTCCCTTGTCTTGACGTTCGTGGTGCTGCTGGCGCAGTACACGGTGGCGGGCACCCTATCCGGCATCAACCCGTTGAAGGCGCTGTGGAACATGCGCGATGCCTACTTCACGGCCCTCGGCACGTCATCGTCGGCGGCGACGATTCCTGTCACACTGGCATCCACCAAGAAGAACGGCGTCTCCGGCTCGGTCGCAGGTTTCGTGGTGCCCNTGTGCGCCACCATCCACTTATCCGGTTCCATGGTGAAGATCACCTGCTTTTCCATCGCAGTACTGCTGCTCACCGGCGGTGACGTGTCCTTCGCGGCATATCTGCCGTTCATCCTGATGCTTGGGGTCATGATGATCGCCGCTCCCGGCGTTCCCGGCGGCGCCATCGCGGCCGCCGCTGGCCTGCTCGTGCAGATGCTTGGATTCGGCGAGGCCGAGGTTGGGCTCATGTTCGCGGCGTACATCGCTCTCGACAGCTTCGGCACGGCCACGAACGTGACAGGCGATGGTGCCATCGCTTTGATCATGAACAAGCTCACCCGCGGCCACCTCGGAATGCAGGAACAGGATCCACTCGAGGAAAACGTGGATTCGGCAGAGGGCAGCGCAACTGAAGTGCACGCCCTAGCTTGACCCGTGACTTAGTGCGGGCGCAGCTCTTAGTGCGGGCGCAGCTCTTCGTGCGGGCGCAGGAGGGGACGCAAATACTCAATGACGGAGCTGTCCTCGATGGTTGAGGGCACCACATAGTCGTCGCCGTCGGCCATCTGGCGCATGGTTTTGCGGAGGATCTTCCCAGACCGGGTTTTGGGTAGCGCGTCCACAATGGTGGCGTTNTTGAAGTCAGCCACGGGGCCGATCTCCTTGCGAACCAGCGCCACCAGTTCCTGTTCCAGCTCCGCAGCGGAGATGGACACCCCGGACTTGAGCACCACAAAGCCCACAGCTTTNTGTCCCTTGAGCGCATCGGCCACACCGATGACGGCACATTCGGCGACGGCCGGGTGCTTGCCCACCACCTGTTCAATGGCACCGGTGGAGAGCCGGTGCCCTGCTACGTTGATGACGTCGTCGGTGCGGCCCATGACAAAGACGTAGCCGTCCTCGTCCACGTAGCCCGAATCGCCGGTGGCGTAGTAGCCGTCAAAGGCTAAGAGGTAGGAGTCAATGAAGCGTTGATCATCTCCCCACAGCGTTGTCAGAGTTCCTGGCGGCAGCGGCAGGCCCAACACAATGTTCCCTTCCTCTCCGACGCCGACCGCTTCGCCCATGCCATCAACAATGTCCAGCCGATAGCCGGGCATCGGTAAAGTGGGAGAGCCGGCCTTGATGGGTAGCGGGTCAAGGCCACGTGGATTGCCCACAATCCCNCACCCAGTTTCGGTCTGCCACCAATGATCCACCACGGGTACACCCAGCACCCGGGTGGCCCAATGAAAGGTATCGGTATCCAACCGCTCACCGGCGGTGAACAGCGATTCCAGGGTGCCGACGTCGTACTTCTTCAGCAGTTGCGCCTCCGGATCCATCTTGCGGATAGCGCGCAGGGCGGTGGGGGCGGTGAACAGCGCCTTCACACCGTGTTGTTCAATGACCCGCCAAAACGCGCCAGCATCCGGGGTACCCACAGGCTTCCCCTCATACATCAGCGTGGTGGCGCCGGCCAGTAGCGGGCCGTACACAATGTAGGAGTGGCCCACCACCCAGCCCACATCCGACGCCGTCCACCACACGTCCCCGGCGTGGATGTCATAGAGGTTCGCCATGGTCCACAGCAGCGCGACGGCGTGTCCNCCGTTATCGCGAACCACCCCNTTGGGCGTGCCCGTAGTACCGGAGGTGTAGAGGATATAGAGCGGATCGGTCGCCTTCACCGGCACGGGNGCGGCAGGCTGGGCACTGAGAATCGCAGTATCCCAATCCACGGCGTTCAAATCCAGATCTGCTGGTTCAGTGGCAAAACCGTCACGGTGCTTGATCACCACCGGCAACTGCGGTACCCCGGCCTTGGACAGTGCCTCGTGGACAGTGGGTAGGTACTCAACCTTGCGGCTGGGCTCGAGCCCGCCCGAGGTAGTGACAATGACTTTAGGCGCTGCGTCTTTAATGCGGATGGCAAGCTCACTGGCTGCAAAACCGCCAAACACCACCGAATGGATAGCGCCGAGGCGGGCTGTGGCCAGCATGGCGATGGCGGCTTCGGCAATCATGGGCAGATAGATAACAACCCGGTCNCCNCTTCCCACGCCTTGGGCGCGGAGGACACCGGCAAAGCGTGCCACCGCGTCCGTCAGTTCACGGTAGCTATAGGTGGTGATCTTCCCCAGCATGGCGGAGTCGTGAATCAGCGCTGGCTGCTCGCCTCGGCCCGCAGCAACATGCCTATCTAGTGCGTTATAGGAAGTGTTCAAGACCCCGTCCGGGAACCACCGGCTAATGGGCGCCTCCGCGTTGCTATGGGCTTTTGCNGGTGGCACCACCCAGTGAACTGACTTCGCTGCCTGAAGCCAGAATCCTTCAGGGTCGCTGAAGCTGCGTTGGTATTCATCCCGGTAGCTCGGGTCCTGAAGTGGCATCGTGTTTCTCCATCCGCATTGCTGTGACGTATGCCATACTACCGCCACTACAAAGACCGCGACAAGCCTCTTTGTATACAAAGAAATGAATTTAATGCCATTTTTCCGTACTTCTCGCTAAAAATGCCACTCTCTGTATACACTGGGACAGTAATGTGTTCAGCGGATCCACAGATTTCAACGGATCCGCAGATTTCAGTGAGGGAGGGTCCATGCGGGCTAGTGAACGTGCTTATGCAACGTTGCATAGTGAGATCATCAATTGGCATCTCACCNCCGGCACCGTCCTGGGTGAGGTAGAACTCTCTGAGCGCCTGGGCGTCTCACGCACCNCCATCCGGGAAGCGCTGGCCAAGCTGACCGCAGAGGGCCTGACCGAACCGCAAAGCGGACGCGGCATGGTGGTCAGCGAAATCTCCCTTGATCATCTGGATGAACTCTTTGAACTCCGGTCAGCACTGGAATGCAGGGCCGCTGAACTGGCAGCCCAACGTGGGGATCCGGAAATTTTCAAGACGTTGCACAGGCAGCTCACCAATGCCGGGGAGCTCATCACCAGTAACGACCCCACCCGGTATGACTACTACCAGCTGGTAGGGGACTTGGACGCCGCCATTGATGCCGCCGTCGGAAATCACTACCTCAACCTGGCGCTGAAGAATTTGCGGGTTCACCTGGTCCGCGTTCGCCGGCTGGGCAAAGACAACCCGTCCCGGCTCCGTGATGCCGCCAGAGAACATGCCGCAATCGCTTTGGCCATTGCCAACCGCAATTCTACTGTTGCGAGTGCTGCAACTACAGTCCATCTAGACAACAGCCTGCGCCACCTCCACGGCACGGCGCCGGAAATACTTTTCACTCATTCGAAGCACCCTGCCAAAGGAACATCATGACAATTGAGCACAACGTCCGCGTTTACAAGAGCGAAGAAAACCTGGCCCGCGAGGACCAGCTGGCGCACAAGATCGCCAAGGTCGCCGCCGATCCTGTGGCTGTCACCGCTGAGGTCTCAGACATGATCATCAACCGCGTCATCGACAACGCCTCCGTGGCCATCGCTTCCTTGAACCGCGCACCTATTGTTGCAGCACGCGCACAGGCCCTGGCCCATGCGCCTTCCTCCGGCGGCTCCGGAGCCAACGTCTTTGGCATCACCGATAAGGTTTCCNCCGAGTGGGCTGCTTGGGCCAACGGCGTTGCCGTCCGCGAGCTGGATTACCACGACACCTTCTTATCAGCTGAATACTCCCACCCGGCCGATAATATCNCCCCGATTCTCGCTGTTGCCCAGCACACGGGTGCCTCCGGTGCGGACCTGCTCCGCGGCCTGGCCACAGGCTACGAGATCCAGGTAGACCTGGTGAAGTCCATCTGCTTGCACGAGCACAAGATTGACCATGTTGCCCACCTGGGCCCGTCCGCCGCAGCTGGCATCGGCACCTTGTTGAATTTGGAAGTTGAGACCATCTTCCAAGCTGTTGGCCAGGGCCTGCACACCACCACTGCCACACGCCAGTCACGCAAGGGCGAAATCTCCACGTGGAAGGCACATGCCNCCGCGTTCGCTGGCAAANTGGCCATTGAAGCTGCTGACCGTGCCATGCGTGGCCAGACCTCCNCCGTGCCCATCTATGAAGGCGAAGACGGTGTCATTGCGTGGATGCTCGATGGCCCCGACGCTTCATACACGGTCCCACTGCCCGCCCCGGGCGAAGCCAAGCGCGCCATCATGGACACTTACACCAAGGAACACTCTGCCGAGTACCAGGCGCAGGCGTGGATCGATCTGGCCCGCAAGCTACACAAGGAGCACCCGGAGGCCACCGACCCGGCCAACGTGGCCAGCGTGCTGATCAAGACAAGCCATCACACTCACTACGTCATCGGCTCCGGCGCCAACGATCCGCAGAAGTACGATCCCACCGCATCACGTGAGACCCTTGATCACTCCATCCCGTACATCTTTGCCGTGGCGTTGCAGGACGGTGCGTGGCACCACGTGGACTCCTACTCTCCCGAGCGTGCGGCCCGCCCAGACACCGTGGAGCTGTGGCACAAGATCACCACTGAAGAGGATGCAGAGTGGACGCGCCGCTACCACTCCCTTGACATTGCAGAGAAGGCGTTTGGCGGCACCGTGGTCATCACCCTCACGGACGGAAGCGTCATCGAGGAATCCATCGCCGTCGCCGACGCCCACCCGCTCGGCGCCCGCNCCCTTGCCCGTGCGCAGTACATCAACAAGTTCCGCACCCTAGCTGCCGGCCTGGTGGAGGAAGCTGAGATCACCCGCTTCATCGCGGCAGCAGAGAACCTGCCCAACCTGGCGGCAGGGGAGCTGGGGCAGCTAAACATCCTGGCAGCTCCCGGCGTCGTAGATCTGGCCGCAGCCNCCAAGGGCCTGTTCTAACATGTTGTACTCCAAGAAGACCGCTGAACAGAAGCGCCGGGACCTGCGGGCCATGCTGGTCCCGGGCGCTGCCCGCCAATTTCCNGGAGCATTCAATCCGCTCTCGGCCCGTCTCATCGGGGAGAAGAAGTTCGACGGCGTATACATCTCAGGCGCTGTCCTTGCCAATGATTTGGGCCTACCTGACATTGGCATGACCACGCTGACCGAGGTTGCCGCGCGCGGCGGGCAGATCGCTAGGATGACGGACCTGCCGTGTCTGATCGATGCCGATACCGGCTTTGGTGAGCCCATGAACGTGGCCCGGACCATCCAAGAATTAGAAAATGCGGGCCTGGCTGGCGCTCACATCGAGGACCAGTTCAACCCCAAGCGCTGTGGCCACCTTGACGGTAAGAACATGGTTGATTTGGACACGGCGGTCAAGCGTATTGCTGCCGCTGCCGATGCCCGCCGGGATGCGAACTTNTTGATCATGGCCCGCACGGACATCAGAGCGGTTGAAGGCCTGCAAGTTGCCATTGACCGCGCTAAAGCCCTTGTTGATGCCGGTGCAGACGCAATTTTCCCAGAAGCCATGAAGAGCGTGGCCGAGTTTGAGGCTGTTTGTAAAGCAGTGGATGTTCCGGTGCTGGCGAACATGACCGAGTTCGGCAAGAGTGAGCTGTTCACTCGTGACGCGTTAGCTGCGGCAGGNGTTGCCATGATCATCTACCCTGTGACACTCTTGCGCAGTGCGATGGGTGCTGCCGAGCGCGTTTTGGATGCGATTGCGGCCAGCGGGACCCAGGAAGCTGCTGTTCCTGACATGTTGACACGGGCCCGGCTCTATGAATTGGTTGACTATGAGGCATATAACCAATTTGATACAGGTATNTTTAATTTCTCAGTACCTGGTCTAGACATCACCACCAACAACGCAAATCTCTAAGTTTACAAAGGAGTGCACACTGTGAGTGAAGAAGAAGTACGCAAGGGGCTTGCCGGAGTGGTTGCGGACTACACTGCCGTCTCCAAGGTCAATCCCGAGTCCAATTCACTGCTGTACCGTGGCTACCCGGTGCAGGAGCTTGCGGCAAGTAAGTCATTTGAAGAAGTGGCGTTGCTGCTGTGGACCGGGGAATTGCCCACTGAGGAAGAGCTGACGCTCTTCGAGGCGTTTGAGCGAGCCAACCGTTCCTTGGATGAGCATGTCAAGGCTGCCGTTGATCTGCTGCCCGTTGACTGCCACCCCATGGATGTGGCCCGTACTGCGGTCTCGGTCATTGGCGCTGGGCACGCCCTTGCCGAGGACTCCTCACCTGAGGCGGAGCTGGACAAAGCAAAATCACTCTTTGCACAGTTCCCTGCCGTTGTTGCTTACGACCAGCGCCGCCGACGCGGTCTGGGTGTTGTAGAACCGCGCGTTGACTTGAACTACTCGGCAAACTTCTTGTGGATGGCCTTCGGCGAGGAAGCCGCCNCGGAGGTTATCGATGCGTTCCGCATCTCCATGGTGCTATACGCGGAGCACTCCTTCAATGCTTCAACATTCACAGCGCGGGTCATCACCTCCACCCTCTCTGATCTACACTCGGCCGTGACAGGTGCCATTGGTGCATTGAAGGGACCGCTGCACGGTGGCGCCAACGAGGCTGTCATGCATACTTTTGACGAGATCGGCATCCGTGCCGACGAGTCACGGNAGCAGGCCGCCACCCGAGCCAAGGCGTGGATGGAGGATGCTCTGGCCGCTAAGAAGAAGGTCATGGGCTTTGGCCACCGTGTCTACAAGAACGGTGACTCCNGGGTACCCACTATGAAGGCTGCGCTGGAGAAAATGATTACCCATTACCACCGCCCGGAAATGATGGGGCTCTATGACGGCCTTGAGCAGGCAATGGCCGAGGCTAAGGACATTAAGCCGAACCTTGATTATCCCGCCGGGCCCACGTACCACCTGATGGGCTTTGACACGGATATGTTCACGCCCCTGTTCATTGCCTCGCGCATCACTGGCTGGACGGCGCACATCATGGAGCAGCGTGCTTCTAACGCTTTGATCCGCCCCTTGAGTGCGTACAACGGTGTGGATGAACGCCACGTGCTCTAGCTCTGCCTGACATCTTTTTCACGTACGACGGCGCCGCCACCCACCTCCCGCGACGGAGGTGGGAGGCGGCGTTTTATTTCCTCCGTGAGCGGGACAGTTGGGCCGTGAGGCAGGCTGGTGCGTGTCTGGCCTTCCTGCCGGGTCGCCACAAACACTGAATGTGTTGTGACTCACGTTGATGGGGGTACTGTGAAGGGACTATATGTAGGGCCTTGTGCGCAATCCCCGGAGAATACTCCGCCGGAAGCCATTCACTAAGGAGCACCGTGGAAAAATCATCTCTGACAGCACTGGCTCGGGAACTCATGGTTTCTGCCAAGTCCAAAAGCAGCGGCCGTAGCGCCAGGACTGTTTATGGCGGGCACGAGAGGATTCTGCGCCAAACAGTTGTTGCACTGACGGCCGGATCCAAGCTCGATGAACATGACAACCCAGGCGAAGCTACCGTCCAAGTCATCACTGGGCGCATCGCCTTGATTGCTGGTGAGGTCAGCTGGGAGGGCCNNCCTGGCGATCATCTTGTGGTTCCCTTGACCCGTCACNCCGTGAACGCCCTCGAAGATTCAACATTCCTGTTGACGGTCGCCAAGCCGTAGCTGCACCAGGGTGCTAACTTCCGAAGTTCTCACCAGGTGACTTTCCATGCGGTGCCGTGTGGCTACTGGAGGCCACGGTCTCGTTGTCGTCTTCGAGCACAATGCGCCAGTGCCCCTGTTCTCCGGAGAGGAATGCAGGCACCCAGTGGCTTGCATCTGCCCACATCTGAGCATGNGGAAGCTGTGTCACGGGGTACCACTGAGGAGTGATCTCTTCACATTCTCTAGCGCTGCCCGAGAATTTTCTGCACAGAAAAATAGTGCTGAACATGTCCCACGCAGGCTTGGCGGGAAACACAAATTCCACCGTTCCAGCCGGTATCAGGTCCTGTGCGTCAATGGTGATACTGGTTTCTTCACTGACTTCGCGGCAGATGGCTTGAACAACACTCTCTCCATGCTCTACATGTCCGCCAATTCCTACCACCTTCCCCGTTCCCATGCCGGTCTTNTTCAGGCCCAACAGCACTTGCTCTTCGCCATCGTGGGTGCGGAGAAGAAAACACAGGGTTACAGGAGCGCTCATAGTTCCAGAGTATGCCCTTAACCTACAGCGATCGCCAACGTGCATTATTTGATCTGTGCTGATTCCTGAAGTGGTGAGGGGTTGGGGACGTGGCCATGGATCGGCAGCGTCCTTTGCTGCCAGTTGGCACTGGTGTTTCTATCGGTGAGGTAGGCAGCGCATCTACAGGCAGCCCATCCTTCTCCATCCTTGCCCATCAAAAGTATCTCGAATATTCTTATGGGTAAGTATTGCGTTGTTATAACGGTGGGTTTATGCTTGTTGTATGAGTAGTCCGGTGATTGTCCCCGGAGACTGGCAGTGAGGCCACACAGGATGTGGCCGGAGTACTGGCTGGGATGACTCTTCCTTTGATTGAACCCTTTGGCTCTGACAATCCTGCCCTGGCTAATTTGCCGGGGTACGCTCCGGTGCTGGCCACGGGTGAGCAATTGCCTTCCAGGGTTGGGGTGGCTCGGGAAGTGTACGACGGGACGATTGCCTCGTTAGTGGCGTTGAAGCGGCTGGAAGATTCCCTAGCTGCGTGTAAAGCGGCTTTAGTGGCCCGGTTGATGGGTGCTGCACAGGTTGAAGCGGCCGCGGTGCGTTTGAATCCCTGGCAGCACGGGGTTGCTCACTCTAGTGCGTGTACCGACCTTGCCCTGACGTTGTGTATCCCGGAAGTTACGGCTGCTTCCTTAGCTCACCACAGCACCGTGTTAGTGAACGATCATCCACTGATCCTTGATGGGGTTCATGCGGGGTTGCTCTCCTTCCGGCACGCGTGCATCATTGTCGATGAGATTGCCACGCTGGAAGAAAATCCGTTGATTACCGCAGCGGATGCGGCTGCGTTTGAGGCCCGGTTATTAGAAATCGCCCCGGGAACCACGGCAGCGAGTTTCGCCGGGAAAGCTCGGCGGGTGCGTGAATCGACGCATCCAGAAACCATTACCACCCGCACTAAGCAGGCCTACTCTAAGCGGGCCATGACCCTAGAATCCGGTAAGGACGGCATGTCCTGGCTGACACTGCATCTTCCNTCTCTGGCAGCAGAAGGGATCTGGGTGAACTGCACCCGTACCGCCCGGGCAATCAAGAACCAAGCCCGTTTAAACCACCCACCACAAAACAGCACTACTGGCGCCCGTCCCGGTGCTGCTGGTGGCGGACATGATGGCAGTGGCGGACGTGATGGCAGTGGCGGTGGTGAGTACCGGACCTTGACGCAGCTACGTATCGACGTCGCCGCCGCGCTCTTGCTCAATCAACACCCACTCACCGCTGAGGTCCGCAAGACAAACAACACCACCAAGGGCGACGCTGGTCATGGTTTCACAACCGACTCGCACGGCACCTCAAACAGCACCAGCACCAGCCCTACTGATACTGCCACCAGCACTGGCGCCAATGAGAATACTTCCACTGATGCCCCTGCTGGCCCAGGTCCTGATGTCGGTGTTGGTGTGTCTTTGGTCGTCGGTCAGCGTTTGGTGTTTCTCTAGTTGATGTGGAGCCTGTCTGCTCACACGGCCCCCACCGAATCGGTAGGGCGGCCTATGAATCCACTACCCACCCCGAATCCCGCCCCAGGACTAGCTCCTGCCACAGGACTGGCTCCTGCCTCAGGTTTGGCTCCTGTCTCAGGTTTGGCTTCTGCCCCGGGTTTGGGGTCTGATCTGGGTCAGGGCTCCCGGTGGGACTGGGTGCGGAGGTGTTGGTGGGGAGGTGGTCGGTGATGGTTCTGGTTTTGTGGACGAGGTGGTTGACGGGATTGTGGAAGATCACCTCAAGGAGTATTTGGAGCAGTTGGACGCTGTCCGGGGCATGTGGTGGTGACTGATCCGCCACTGCCTGAAGCGACGATTCTTCTCATGGTGCCTTTGTTGGGGTTGTTGAATATTGTGGATCAGCCAGCGACTTTACGGGTGCTTTGGGTGGGCCTGTGCCAGAAGATATTGCGCGGAAGCTTCTGGGCCGGGCCGGGACGTTCTTGCGGGTACTGACTGATCCGCTCACGGGAGAAGTATTGCCGTTAGCCCCGCAACGGTACAGGATGCGTGAGAGCGAACGCGCGGTCCTGCGGGCTTTATCGGGGAGTTGCTACTTCCCCAATTGCACTCATCCGGTGATGGATACCGAGATAGACCATGTGATCGCGTGGGAGAACGGTGGGGCCTCGACGCTGGAGAATCAGCGACCGGGGTGTAAACGCCACCACCTGCTCAAGCACTTCAAGGACGATAAAGACAAACACGGTCATTATCGGCGGAGAAAGACCCTCACGCAATGACCTGCGTTTACGGGTTGGCGGGCCCTACCGCAAAAGGTGGGGCTTGTCAAGATATCTGTGTAAGTAGTTCTTTTCTTTGTTGGTTTTAGAAGTTGTAGGGCCATCGGGTATCGGCGATGGGTGACTCCGGNGAGAAGCGCAGGTGTGCTTCGTCCGGGCTGGTACCGAGTGTCTGGGCGATGCGGCGCCAGGATGCGCCGTTTGCGCGGGCGTTGTTGACGAGCTCGGGGAGGCAGCGTTCTGCCTGGTCGATCAGGGAGGCGAGCAAGGCGATGGCCTCGATGTCGTCACCAAGATTGCTATGCCGGCGGGTGGCGAGGGCGGCCAGGGCGTCGTCGATGACGGTGTAGCTGTCATCGTCACTGACTGGTTCCGGGGCCTTGTGCAGGCCACTGCCGGCGCCCTCGTAGCTGTCAGGGTCGTTGCGCTCATCCATGTCTGCATCTCCTTCCGGGGCACCACTTGCGCGGTTACAGGTAGCCGTTAATCCGGTCCGGGTAGGCCAGTGCCAAGGCCCCGAGCGCGGCCTTCCAGCCAAGGCTGGTGGCCCCTTCAAGGAGGTGTCTGCCGTTGCTGTCACGGTCGNTTTTGCGTACCTTCTTGTGCTCGCGGGCACGCTTGTCCTCGATGTCACGGATGGCCAGCCAGAGCAGCTTCACGACCGCGGCATCGTTGGGAAAATGGCCCCGGTTCTTGATGATCTTACGCAGCTGGTAGTTCAGTGACTCGATCGCGTTCGTCGTGTAAATGATCCGTCGGACGGCTTCCGGGAAAGCCAGGAACGGGATGAACCGTTCCCAGGAGCGTTCCCACACACCCACAGCGGCCGGGTACTTATGGCCGAGCACGGAGTCAGAAAATGCATTCAATTCCATCCTGGCTGCGTCGGCACTCGGAGCGGTATAGATCGGGCGCATCGCGGCGGCGACCTTCTTCCTGTCCCCATAGGCCACGAACCGCATGGCGGCACGGATCAGGTGAACCACGCAGGTCTGCACCGTGGCATGGGGCCAGGTAGCCTCAATGGCCTCGGGGAAGCCGGTGAGCCCGTCACAGCACACGATCAGCACGTCCTTCACACCGCGGTTGGCGAGCTCGGCGCAAACCCCAGCCCAGAATTTCGCCCCTTCACTGGCCTGAACCCAGATACCCAGCACATGCTTGATGCCTTCCAAATCGATGCCCACGGCAATATAGGCAGAACGATTCATCACGTGGTGCCCGTCAAGGACCTTCACCACCAGGGCGTCCAAGTACATGATCGGGTAGATCTCCTCCAACGGCCGGTGCTGCCATTCCTGGACTTCCTCCAGCACGGCGTCGGTAACATTCGCGATCGTCTCGTGGGAGAGATCGGTGCCCAGCGTCCTAGCAAGGTGGTGCTGGATGTCACGCACCGTCATACCACCGGCGTAGAGCGAAATGATCATCTCATCNAAGCCCGCCAATCCGGCGT
This sequence comes from Arthrobacter polaris, assembly GCF_021398215.1. Classification (NCBI taxonomy): domain Bacteria; kingdom Bacillati; phylum Actinomycetota; class Actinomycetes; order Micrococcales; family Micrococcaceae; genus Arthrobacter; species Arthrobacter polaris. The sequence goes on along the minus strand of NZ_CP071516.1, from coordinate 1,029,840 downwards.
GAGCCCTGGGTACTAGGGCCGGCTGGAACGACCCGTCACGGTCCCGCGGCGTCGCCAAGGCGATGTCACCGATTTCCGAAGCCACTATTTTCGGAGTGCTTCCATTCCGGGAATTCATTGTTGTAACCGGTGACCGCTCGCCCTTCTCGTACCCCAGATGGCCGGCCATTTCCGCCTTCAAGCCGCGTTCCAGCACGGCTTTGACCATCTCGGGCAGGAACCCACCCTCGCCCGTGAGCTGCAAAGTGCCGTTGTCAATCCTGGACATCAAATCATCAAACAAACCGGCATCAACCATCTCGTTGATCACCGACCGGGCAGACTCCGGTTCCGGCTCCGGTTCCCCAAACGAAGTCCCGTTCTGCTCGTGTCCTTTCAGCGTTGTCATCACAATTCCTCATCTCAAATCAGGAACCCCAATACACAGTTAATTAGACACCCCAAAGGTGGGGGCACGGACTGGATTTCACCCTCTGGGAAATACCATCACTCTCAGCAACAAGAACCACAAGCCCCGGCGTATCCAAAATGGCTCAAGAAACGGATGGATAAAGCCCTGAACCCCACCCGCCCAAATACCACCCACCCAGACACCGTCCCGTTCAGCCCTGCCGAGCACTACATCATCAAACACCTCAAAAACACGGCAAATCATGACGGGTAGCTACGGCGCACATTGCTGATGTTCAGCGTTGCGGGCGCCATTCCTAGCCCCAACCAACAGGGCCGGCTCGGCAATCACAACTTTATGATCTCCAGCGTTATCAAGATGCCAACAATCGGCGTTAGCGGCCACCCTGTCAGCATTCAGAAACCCGTCTCCCCACATTTCTCATCCAGATTCGCTGATCCAGCAGGTCACCCCTCAACGGCGGATACCAGCAGGTCACCTCCCTAACTGCGCACCTGCAAAATCCCGAATTCCCACTAGCTGGTTTTCAGAGGGTCAGGGCCTCATGGATCCTACGGTCAACGAGTACATTGGCGCTGGCAACGTCCGCGCTCAGACCCGGCGCACGCTAGAAAACGTCAATGCCATCCTAGAAGCTGGTAGATCCAGTGTTGAGGACGTCATCATGTTCCGCGTTTACCTCACCACACGTGATGACTTCCCCGCCATGAACGAGGTCTACGGTGACTTCATCAAGGAAAAGTCCCCAGCGGCGCACTCCTCACGCACCACCGTGTTCGTGGACCTCCCGCACGAGGTCATGCCGGTAGAGATCGACGCCCTGGCCGTCACCGCATAACCGCGCTTTAGCCGCGCATTAACCACGGCTGCGAAGGGCGCAGTGAGTCGAGGGTGCAGTAGTTGGCCATGTTGCGCAGCAACATGGCCAACTACTGCACCCTCGACTTTGGGCGGGCACAATTTCGGGGCGGTGTTGAGCCTCAGATAGGTTCTAACCCAACGCTCTAGGGTGGGCTGCTGCATACACTTCGCGCAGTGTATCGGCCGTGACCAGCGTGTACACCTGGGTGGTGGTCACGGAGGCATGACCCAGAAGTTCTTGGACAACGCGGACATCCGCACCGCCTTCGAGCAGATGTGTGGCAAAGGAGTGGCGCAGAGTGTGCGGAGAGACCACCGCCTCTACCTTGGCGTGCTCGGCCACGGTCTTCAAAATGGTCCACACGCTTTGGCGGCTGATCCGCCCCCCNCTGGCATTCAAGAACAACGCAGGGGTTCCGGTCCCCTTGGCCACCAGCGCCGGACGTCCACGCACTAAATAAGCGTCTAAGGCACGCAGCGCATAGGAGCCAATCGGCACAATGCGCTCCTTGGACCCCTTGCCGAAGAGCCGCACCAGTGAGGGCCCTCCTCTGCTACTNTCGGGCAAAACTAAATCATCTACGTCAAGTCCCACAGCTTCGCTGATGCGGGCACCTGTGGAGTATAAAAATTCAAGCATGGCGCCATCGCGCAGCCCGGCAGGGGTATCCGAGCCGGCTGCTTCAAGAATGGCAGTGACATCGTGGACGCTAATGGCTTTCGGCAGCCGCTGCCCGGCTTGGGGCGGATGGACATCTGCAGCAGGGTCCGCGTCACAGACACCTTCAAGGGCCCAAAATTTATGCAGTCCCCGCACAGCCACAATGGTGCGAGCCGCAGAGCGAAGCCCTAGCACCGAACCGCCATCGGCGCCGTCGGACAGCCCTTGCGCGAATTCACTGACATGCCGGCGGGTAATCTGTCCTGGCTCCGTGACAAGGCCCGCCGCGAGGAAATCCTCATATCGGCGTAGATCGCGTTTATAGGCCTGCACCGTATTGGCAGCCAGCCCNCGCTCCACACCTACATGGAGCAAATAGTCCTGGACACTGCGGGCCAACAGTGTGGAAATGACGCCAGCGGCTACTGACGGTTTCCCTACTGACGATTTCCCGACTGCCGGTTTGCCTACTGCCGGCGTCACTGGTGGCGGTGGGCCGGGTGTTCGGGCCAGGGNGTGTTGCCCGGGCGCAGCGTGGCGAACCCTGTGCGTGCCGCCTGGGCCGCAGCTAAAATACCAACGACGGCGGACGGGTTGTGTATGCGCCCCTCAAGGATTGCCGCGGCAGCTTCGTCGAGATCAAGCCAGGCAAATTCGATCTCGGCTTCTTCCTCGGTTCGCACATGCCTNCCACCGACCGGGACCTCCGAGATCCCTCGGGCCAAGTAAATTCTGATGGCTTCACTGGAAGAACCAGGNGAATTGAANAAGTCTGTGAGCACGTGCCACTGCTCAGCCACAAGATCGGCCTCTTCAGCCAACTCCCGTGCCGCACCCACCACAAAGTCCTCGCCCTGGATATCCAACAAGCCAGCGGGAACTTCCCACAGGTTCATTTGAACAGGGTGCCTGTACTGGCGAAGCAACAGCACTTGGTTCGCCTCGTTCAGCACAACCACCGCCACTGCNCCGGGATGGTCAATATAGTCCCGGGTCAGTGGCGCAGCGTTGGGNGTCAGCGAAAACGTATCCGAGACAACGTCCCAGATGCGCCCTTGGTACACCGTTGAGCGTGAATGCAGCGTCCTGTAGCTTTCCTCGTCAGCAAGAACACCTGATGACTCTGCGACAGCATGCTGCTCACCAATTTCTGGGGTACCAAGATCTGACACTTAGACCTCCATCAACCGTGTAGCGTTTTGGCGGGCCAGTGCTGCAGCCACAAGACCAGCAAAGAGCGGATGTGGCCGGGTGGGCCGCGAGCTCAGTTCCGGGTGCGCCTGGGTGGAGACATAGTACGGGTGCACTTCGCGNGGAAGTTCCACATACTCAACGAGTTTGCCATCAGGTGAGGTGCCGGAGAAGACCAGCCCTGCCTCAGCAATCTGCTCGCGGTACTTGTTGTTCACCTCGTAGCGGTGGCGGTGGCGCTCTGAAACATCGGTGGTGCCATACGTTTCAGCAACCACTGAGCCAGGNGTGAGCACTGCCGGATACAGGCCCAGACGCATGGTCCCGCCAAGGTCACCCTTGCCAGCAACAATGTCCTGCTGCTCTTCCATGGTGGCAATGACGGGGTATGTGGGGTTCTCGTCGAACTCTGAGGAGGAGGCACCCTCAAGCCCCACCACGTTGCGCGCATATTCAATCACCATGGACTGCAGCCCTAGGCACAGCCCCAGTGTGGGGATCATATTTTCGCGGGCGAATTTCAGGGCGCCCAGTTTGCCTTCAAGACCGCGGATACCAAAGCCTCCCGGTACACAGATGGCGTCCACATCTCCCAGTGCCTTCTGGGCACCTGCCTCTGTGGCACAGTCATCGGAAGGAACCCAACGGATTTTGACTTTGGTGGCGTTGGCGAAACCGCCAGCCCGCAAGGCCTCCGTGACCGAAAGGTAAGCGTCAGGTAAGTCGATGTACTTGCCCACCAGGGCAATTTCGATGTGGTGGGCGGGNTTGTGCACCACTTCAAGGAGCTTGTCCCACTTGGTCCAGTCAACGTCTTTGAACGGCAAGTCCAGGGCGCGCACTATGTAGGAATCAAGACCCTGGGCGTGCAGTGTCTTGGGNATGTCGTAAATGCTGGAGGCATCCGGGCAACCAATAACAGCTTCTACATCAACATCGCAGGCACGGCCGATTTTGGCGTGCATAGCGTCAGGCAGAACCCGATCGGAGCGCAGAATGATGGCATCAGGCTGGATGCCCAGNGAACGCAACGCAGCAACTGAGTGCTGCGTTGGCTTGGTCTTCAACTCTTGGGAAGGGCCAATGTAGGGAACCAGCGAAACATGAGCGAAGAACACGTTGTTCCGGCCAACATCCTGGCGCACTTGGCGTGCGGATTCCAAGAACGGCTGCGACTCGATGTCACCAACAGTGCCACCAATTTCGGTGATGATCACGTCGGGNGCGTTCTTGCCCTCAGCCGGTAGGCGCATACGGCGCTTGATCTCATCGGTGATGTGCGGGATGACTTGCACTGTGTCGCCCAAGTATTCGCCGCGGCGTTCCTTGGCGATGACAGTGGAGTACACCTGACCTGTTGTGACGTTGGCTGAACCTTCCAGATTTTCATCTAGGAAACGCTCGTAATGGCCAATATCCAGGTCGGTTTCGGCGCCATCGTCTGTAACGAAGACTTCACCGTGTTGGAAGGGATTCATTGTGCCCGGATCCACGTTGAGATAGGGATCGAGCTTNTGCATTGTGACCGACAGGCCGCGTGCCCGCAGTAGGTGACCGAGGCTAGAAGCCGTCAGTCCCTTACCGAGCGAGGAAGCGACTCCGCCGGTGACGAAGATGTGTTTGGTCGTCTTGGACTGACCACTGAACCGGGAATTTGATCGTTGCACCACGGGATTCGAGCCTATCATCTAATGAGCCAATAAACATTCGGGAACGGCACCCCTTGAGGTTCGGCCGCCTCGAATCTTAAGGAGTGGGACGCGCAGCCTGTGCCAATAGTTCCTTAGCGTGGGCCTGTGCAGTCACTGAATCCTCCTGCCCTGCCAGCATTCGGGCCAGTTCTACAACTCTTTCCTCATACGTCAAGAGCCGCACATTGCTGGTGGTGATACCTGTTGAGTTNTTACTCACAGAACTCTTTGTGACAAGAATGTGCTGATCGGCGAAGGCGGCCACCTGAGGCAGGTGTGTCACCACCAATACTTGGACATGCTCAGCCAGCATGGCAAGCCTGCGCCCAATTTCTACGGCCGCTTTTCCGCCCACCCCGGAGTCAACTTCGTCAAAGACAAATGTTGGGACCGGGTCCACAGCGGCCAGTACCACTTCCAGTGCCAGCATCACCCGGGAGAGTTCACCGCCGGAGGCGCCNCTGCCCAAGGGCCGTGGGAGGGCTCCGGCGTGCGGTGCCAGCAAGAAGGAAATATCATCTTCACCGTGGATGCTGCGTTCTGCCGGTGCGATCTCAATGACGAGCCTTGCATCGGGCATGGCCAACGCTTTCAACTCGGCACTGACAGCCTTTGAGAGTTTCTCTGCAGCCTTTCGCCGCAACCCCGTCACCTCTGTTGCTAAGGCACTTAGCTCGGCCAGTGAGGTGGCTTCCTCAGTCTCAAGAGCGTCGATCCGCCCGGAGTCATCGCTTAGTTCGCTTAGGCGCAACCGGGCTGCCTCAGCCCATTCGATGACCCCGTCAATGCTCGGCGCATATTTACGCACTAGAACGGAGAGCTCACCTCGACGGTCTTCAACTTCGGCCAACCGTCCTGGACCTTCTGAGTCGAGGGAGGTGGCGTAGCTGGCGAGGTCCCGGGCAATATCTGCCAGCAAGTAGCCAACCTCGGAGAGCCGCTTAGTGGTTTGTGCCAGTTCTTCGTCTGCCTCGGCGACGGTTTCCACTAGCCTCTTGGCCGTGTCAACCAGAGCTGCTGCATCGATGCCGTCGCCATAATCAGCCGCACTGAGGGCCTCGTGAGCACCTAATGTTGCTTTCCGCAGCTCTTCCACATTACCCAGCTTTACTGCTTGGGCTTTGAGAAGTTCATCTTCTCCAGGCATGGGTTCGACGGCGTCGATCTCCGCCAGAGCTGTTGTCAGCGATTCAGCCTCGCGCAGGCGTTCCCGGCTGGCTGAGCGCAGTTCCATCAGTTCGGTTTGGATGGCCCGCCACCGTTCAAAGACGCTCCTGTAACTGCGCACTTTGGCGGCAAAGCCCTTGTGCGCCTCAGCCGCGAACTTATCCAGCGCCACACGTTGCGCGGTTGGGTTCTTCAACCGGATTTGGTCCGACTGCCCGTGCACAGCAACAAGGGCCTCCCCNAGCTCATTGAGCACACCGATCGGAGCGCTGCGACCTCCCACGTGAGCGCGGCTACGCCCATCAGCGCTGACCGTGCGGGCCAGGATTAACTGTGCGCCACCGTCAAATTCGTCAATGTCAGCCCCGGCTTCTAAGGCGCGCACCAGTGCCGGATGTCCTGCAGGAAGGGTTAAAGTTGCCTCGGCCGAGGCTGTTTTGGCCCCGTTGCGTACAGCCCCGGCGTCAGCCCTATTTCCCAATAAGAGTCCGACGGCGGTCACCACCATGGTCTTGCCGGCACCGGTTTCGCCACTGACAACACTCAGTCCTGGACCCAGCGGGAGCGTTGACTCGGAAATGACGCCCAAGTCCCTAATACGGATTTCTTCAATCATGGACGCTCCTCTCCGTAAAAGTTTGTGGTCCCAGAATAAGAGCTCTTGTGCTGCGGGATGGTCAGATCCGGAACTTGCAAGTTCAGGCCAGCNGGNGGACCCTCAAGAGAGGTTTTGGGTCTGGGCGTCTTGATGATGGGCAGCTGGGTGGTGGGTGGCGGTGATTCTTCCACCGAGGGGCCACGCCAGCCTTGCACGGGCAGCTCGAATTTGCGCACGAGCCGTTCGGAAAACGTTGATTGTTGGGTTCTGGCCAGTTTGACCGGCTTGGAAGACCGAGTGACCTCAATCCGGGCTCCAGGCAATAGCTCAACCGTGCGCCTACCATCGCACCAGATGACTCCATAGGCACCGTTGCGGCTGAGTACTTCCACGGCCAGCGTGGATGACGGGGAGACCACCAAAGGTTTGGCGAAGAGCGCGTGAGCACTGATGGGAACCATGAGAAGGGCCTCAACTCCGGGCCACACCACCGGGCCACCAGCAGAAAANGCGTAGGCGGTGGAACCTGTGGGNGTTGCCATCACCACTCCGTCGCAGCCGAAGGAGGTCAGAGGGCGTCCATCAACTTCGGTGACCACCTCAATCATGCGTTCACGGTTGCCTTTNTCAAGGGCGACTTCATTCAGGGCCCAGGTGTGTGCCACCACTTTCCCTGCCACTCTGACGATGACGTCAAGGCACATGCGTTCCTCGACCGAGTATTTGCGTTGCACCACCGCTGCCACGCTTTGGATGAGTTCTTCACGTTCGCTTTCGGCCAGGAAGCCGACGTGGCCCAGATTCACACCAAGCAAGGGAACATCGTAGTCGCGGACGATCTCGGCTGCCCGCAAGATGGTGCCGTCACCGCCAAGAACCATGACAAGTTCAATCTCTTCCAGGGAGACATCTCTGTCTAGAATCTCCATGTTTACACCGGAGACNCCTAGATACCCTGTCATGTCCGCTAATTCGTCGGCATACATGACAGGGACAATGTTGTTTGCATGAAGTTCAACGCACGCCTCAAGGGCGGCAAGCATCGACTCTTCACGGCCGGTGTGGGCCAGAATCAAGACGCGCCGTGTCATGTGCTGTTTCCTCATCACTTTGTAGCAGGAGATCACTGGCTAGCAGAAGATCGGGGCAAGACTGCCTGAAACTAAGATGCCGTTAACTGAACTGCCGTTGACAGCGCAGCCTCTTGCAAGCCTAAGGCCAGAGCTGAGCCAACAATTTCGCCACAGCACTATCTTGTTCTTCGATCTTATGCGCAGGCCCTGACACAACACGTGTAGCGAGCAGAAAATACTCTACATTTCCGTCCTGACCAGGCAATAAACTGGTGCCAATGCCCTGTAAAGCNAGCCCGTTGGCAACCGCAGCAGAGGCGACTAAGGCAACTGCCCGGCGTCGTTCATTTTCACTACTGACAACACCGGTGCGGGCCAGGCGATCCTTGCCCACCTCAAATTGAGGTTTCACCATGAGCAGCAGTTCCCCGCCAACCTTCGTGGCAAGGGTCAAGGGCGCCATAACCAGCGTCAGGGATATGAAGGACAGGTCACAGACGGTCAGATCAGCCGGGCCACCAATGTCATCCGCGGACATATAACGGATATTCAGCCCTTCGTAGACCTCCACCCGGGCATCTGCGCGCAGNGAATCCACAAGCTGGCCGTGCCCCACATCCACGGCAGCCACTGTGGCCGCACCCCGGCGCAACAACACGTCGGTGAAGCCGCCGGTGGAAGCACCCGCGTCAAAGCAACGTTTACCGGCAACGCTGACCTGTGGGAAATGTGCCAAGGCACCGGCAAGCTTGTGGCCTGCCCGGGACACGTAGTCCTCTTCGTTACCCGGGAGGATCTCTAGAGCAGACTCAGTATCTACTGCATGAGCCGCCTTGACTGCCGGGACACCAGCTACGGTGACCCGGCCGGCTTTGATGAGAGTGGCCGCAATGGTCCGTGATCGCGCCAAGCCACGGTTGACTAATTCTTGATCAAGCCGTGTCATGACGATGCCCCGTCCATGGCCGCCGCCGGATCGCCATTCAGCTCGCGCTCAAGGCCTTCGAGTACTTGCTGGTACCGTGCTTTGTGCGCCTCTACCGGGAGATTGACGGTATCTGCTGCACGTGCCACGAGGGCGTCAACAGCGCGGTCGCCGGTGGGATGGGAGTGCTCATCGATTCTCATGGCAGCTCTGAGTGCCACAGGAGCCGCGGGCTAGTTCCATGCGCGGTCTCGGGGATCTCAGCCCACCATGCAGCACAGGCTGCACGCCAAGCATTCGTGTCCTGTGCGCTGCCGGTGATGCGCACAGTCCGCTCCCCACTNTCATCAGTGACGACCGTCGCGGCAGCGGCACCACAGGTGTGCTTGGCGCCGTCGGAGGTCACTTCGGGNTAGGGCTCATACAGTGCAGCCATAGTGTCAAGGATGAACGTTGGCCGTTGCGCAGTGCACGCTCGCAAAGCCGTTGCGCAAGAATCCACGCCAGTGAGCACCAAAGCTGTAGCCATCCCGGCATTGTTCCCGCCCAAGATGTCTGTGTCGAGCCTGTCGCCCACCACCAATGGAGCCTGAGCGCCCAAACGGTTGGCAGCCGTATGAAACAGTGGAGCCTGGGGCTTTCCAGCCACCAAGGGATCATGTCCGACGGCGGCGCGCACCGCTGCGACAAGGGTCCCGTTGCCGGGNGCGATCCCACGATCGCGCGGAATGGTCATGTCAGTGTTGGTGGCGATCCAGAGTGCGCCAGCATTGATGGCAAACGCAGCCTCAGCCAAGTCAGCCCACCCAAGCATTGANTCGAAACCCTGGATGACTACCTCTGGAGCGTCGGTGGCATTTGCCACCACCGTCATGCCCAGAGCAGTCACCTCTTGCGCCAGCGCAGCACTGCCTGTGACAAGCACCTTGGTGCCTTTGGGGAACTTTTGTGCCAGCAGGGCGGCGCCTGCCTGGGCGGAGCTGACCACTTGATCGTCGTCAGCGGGNGCACCGAGTTCACGCAGGTGTGCAGCGACCTGCGCCGGCGTACGTGAAGCATTGTTCGTCACGTACGCCAGCTTCACGTTGCTGGCACCCAGGCCTATCAACGCTTCTATGGCGCCGGGAATGGCGGCTGGACCGGCATAAACCACGCCGTCCAGATCCGCCAAAACCGCGTCAAAATCACTCAGCAAGATATTAGCTCACGGTGATTGAGCTCGTCGAAATCCCGCCTTCGGCGGTGCTGGATTCCTCTGAGCTGTCCTGCTCGGCACCGTTTTCCAGGTCAGCGGCGTCTGCATCAACGCTGTCTGCATCTGATTCGGCGTCATCGGACTCAAAGTAGGAAGACTCAGCGTCATCCACATTCTTCTCGCCCTGCGCCTGCACATCAGCATCTTCGGAGGTCAGTTCGGCTGCTGCCAGGGTGTCGGCGTCGTTCATCACAGGCGCAATAGGGGCGGCCATCACATCTGCAACCCGCACGCGCGGGGAATCAAGNGGNATGTCCTCGTCGTCGCCCAAGTCAATGATGATCTGGTCGGTGCCTTCGTCGATTCCAAGGGCTTCCTCAGCCACCAATGCTTGGCGCTCCCAGGTCTTGGCTTCGTCCTTGCGGCCAGCAGCTCGCAACACCATCCCGTAGGCACGGAACAGGCGCGGGCTGAAGGAAAACGCACGGTTGATGTCCAGCTGCGGGATCTCAAGGGCCGACAAAGCGGCCTCCATCTCACCAAGATCGCCACGGGCACCGGATTCAACTATGGCCAGCTCAACTTTGCCGGCCAAATCCAACGTCTCAGCGTCTTCGGACTTGATCAAGTCAAGGGCGCGGTCAGGGCGGCCCAAACCACGCTCACAGTCCGCCATCAGAGGCAGGTGAGCGTTGGATCCGCTGATACGGCGGAAGGTGCGCAATTCACGCAACGCCTCACCATACTTGCCGGCGGCGTACGCCGTCATGGCCACAGCCTCACGGACACAGGCCAGACGGCCACCGCGACGGCTTGCTGCCAAGGCATGCTCAAAAGCAAGCTCAGGGACGAAATCGATCAGGCGACCAGCCATGACGAGGTGCTTGGAAACCCATTCGTTGTTCTTAGCATCCAAGATGCGCAGCTGGGCACGCGTTACCTTGTCCAGTTCCTCGCCAGTTACATCAGGATCAATTTCCGGTGAACGCTCCCGGTCAGGACGGTTGGAACTACGCAGGTCAGCTGCGTTGCGCCGGGGCCGTACGCGNNGGCCGCGGTCTTCACGAGCACCCTGGCTGGGGCGTGAGTCGCGGTCACCGTATGAGGGGCGGTCGTTGCTACGTGCCGGACGATCACCGTATGAGGGGCGGTCACCTGAGGGGCGTCCACCCTGGCCACCACGGTTATCGCGGTCACCGTATGAGGGACGGTCGTTGCTACGTGCCGGACGATCACCGTATGAGGGGCGGTCACCTGAGGGGCGTCCGCCCTGGCCACCACGGTTATCGCGGTCACCGTATGAGGGACGGTCACCTGAGGGGCGGTCGTTGCTACGTGCCGGACGATCACCGTATGAGGGGCGGTCACCTGAGGGGCGTCCACCCTGGCCACCACGGTTATCCCGGTCGCCGTATGAGGGACGGTCGTTGCTACGTGCCGGACGATCACCGTATGAGGGNCGGTCACCTGAGGGACGTCCACCCTGGCCACCACGGTTATCCCGGTCGCCGTATGAGGGACGGTCGTTACTACGTGCCGGACGATCACCGTATGAGGGGCGGTCACCTGAGGGACGTCCACCCTGGCCACCACGGTTATCCCGGTCGCCGTATGAGGGACGGTCGTTACTACGTGCCGGACGATCACCGTATGAGGGGCGGTCACCTGAGGGACGTCCACCCTGGCCACCACGGTTATCCCGGTCGCCGTATGAGGGACGGTCGTTACTACGTGCCGGACGATCACCGTATGAGGGGCGGTCACCTGAAGGGCGTCCACCCTGGCCACCACGGTTATCCCGGTCGCCGTATGAGGGACGGTCGTTACTACGTGCCGGACGATCACCATATGAGGGACGATCACCTGAGGGACGTCCACCCTGGCCACCACGGTTATCCCGGTCGCCGTATGAGGGACGGTCGTTACTACGTGCCGGACGATCACCATATGAGGGACGATCACCTGAGGGACGTCCACCCTGGCCACCACGGTTATCGCGGTCGCCAAAAGGCTTGCGGTCTTCACGACGGCCGTTCACTATGGGACGGTCTGCACCACGATTATCGCGGTCGCCTGAAGGGCGTCCACCCTGGCCACCACGGTTATCGCGATCACCATATGAAGGACGCTCGTTGCTACGTGCCGGACGATCGCTGTACGGGCGTGCCGGTTGGCGATCGTTGGTTGGGGACGATCGGCGTAGGGCCGGCCCTTATCACCATTGTTCTCGCGTCCGCGAGAATTCTCCTCGCGCTTTCCTTCGTAATGCTCAGCCATGCCGACTCCTAAACCTTCGAGCGCACTAACTGGCACAGTAACAGCCGCTCTTCACTATTGATGATCTCCGAAAAATCTCTGGACCCATTGGTCCATCTACCAGTCTAGTCGAGCTTGAGCGCCCCACCCATGAATCTGGCGTATCTGGCCAAGATGAGTGACCAATCACAAATAAATGACCCGTCTGAACCGTCTGCATCTGCAGAAACTTGCTCATAGCTGATTCTGACACGGGTCATGCCATCTTCAACAGGATCGAAATGAATCTCGACATCGGATGTACCGTGTTGCTCCTGGCCCAAGGTCCAGTGAAATTTGATAAACCTAGGAGACTCCCACTCCTGAACATCCGCCCAGATGATGTCCTCGCCATCTTCGGACTCTTCCACAAGGTGGTCGCGCAGGACTGCCACATGGGAGCCCGCACCAAAGACACTTTGATCTTCTACAGGCCACCAAAGGTGCACAGCATCCGTGAATCCGTCGAACGCCTGCTCCACTGGAATATCCAGGACGAACGTATCTTCAGCAGCCTTGGATGTGGACGGCCACACATAATCGGGCTCATGAGCGTGAGAAAAAGATTAGACATTGACCTACCTTACGTCTCCAGCCCCAGATGACAGTTTCGAGATGAGCCTGAACACTCACAGCCGATCAAAATGCGTTCTCTCGTAGCCGGCACTGTGGCTAGCAAATTCCTGCGAACACCAGCTACGGTACGGGCCTGGGGCCCTGGTGGTGGTGGGGTGTTGGGTTGTTGGTGGTAAATGCAGGAGGCCCCGCACCGTGTGGTGTGGGGCCTCGACCTGTTATGTGTTGTCCGGCGGTGTCCTACTCTCCCACATCCTCTCGAATGCAGTACCATCGGCGCTGTGGGTCTTAGCTTCCGGGTTCGGAATGGGACCGGGCGTTTCCCCACGCTATGACCACCGTAACTCATTCCCCAGTACCAACACGAAGTGTGTGGTGTGGGTGGTTTGTTGGGTGTTCTTGTGATGAACAACTTCTATTTTATTATACATGACATTCACGGTCCCTGTAGACCGGGGTGTACAGGGTGTGGTGGTGTCTTGTTTTTGTTTCCCTGGGCCGAACAAACGGGTGGGTTTGTTGGTTGGGAACCACATAGTGAACGCGAGCATTATTTTATAAGGTGTGTGTGGTGTAAGTTATCGGCCTATTAGTACCGGTCAGCTTCACGAGTCTTTAGTCCTCGCTTCCACATCCGGCCTATCAACCCAGTGGTCTAGCTGGGGCCTCTCACACGTTTAGGTGTATGGAAATCTCATCTTGAAGCGGGCTTCCCGCTTAGATGCTTTCAGCGGTTATCCCATCCGAACGTAGCTAATCAGCGATGCACTTGGCAGTACAACTGACACACCAGAGGTTCGTCCGTCCCGGTCCTCTCGTACTAAGGACAGCCCTTCTCAAATTTCCTGCGCGCGCAGCGGATAGGGACCGAACTGTCTCACGACGTTCTAAACCCAGCTCGCGTACCGCTTTAATGGGCGAACAGCCCAACCCTTGGGACCTACTCCAGCCCCAGGATGCGACGAGCCGACATCGAGGTGCCAAACCATGCCGTCGATATGGACTCTTGGGCAAGATCAGCCTGTTATCCCCGAGGTACCTTTTATCCGTTGAGCGACGGCCATTCCACAATGTGCCGCCGGATCACTAGTCCCGACTTTCGTCCCTGCTCGAGGTGTCCCTCTCACAGTCAAGCTCCCTTGTGCACTTACACTCGAAACCTGATTGCCAACCAGGCTGAGGGAACCTTTGGGCGCCTCCGTTACTTTTAGGAGGCAACCGCCCCAGTTAAACTACCCATCAGGCACTGTCCCTGACCCGGATTACGGGCCGAAGTTAGATGTCCAAAGTGACCAGAGTGGTATTTCAACGATGACTCCACTACAACTAGCGTTGTAGCTTCACAGTCTCCCACCTATCCTACACAAGCCACTCCGAACACCAATACCAAACTATAGTAAAGGTCTCGGGGTCTTTCCGTCCTGCTGCGCGTAACGAGCATCTTTACTCGTACTGCAATTTCGCCGAGTTTATGGTTGAGACAGCGGGGAAGTCGTTACTCCATTCGTGCAGGTCGGAACTTACCCGACAAGGAATTTCGCTACCTTAGGATGGTTATAGTTACCACCGCCGTTTACTGGGGTTTAAATTCTCAGCTTCGCCAACAAGTTAGCTAACCGGTCCTCTTAACCTTCCAGCACGGGCAGGAGTCAGTCCGTATACATCGTCTTGCGACTTCGCACGGACCTGTGTTTTAGTAAACAGTCGCTTCCCCTGGTCTCTGCGGCCCACACTCGCTCACGGAACGCTAGGTTCCTTTACGAGGCAGGCCCCTTCTCCCGAAGTTACGGGGCATTTTGCCGAGTTCCTTAACCATAATTCTCTCGATCGCCTTAGTATTCTCTACCTGATCACCTGTGTCGGTTTGGGGTACGGGCGGTTGGAACCTCACGTCGATGCTTTTCTAGGCAGCATAGGATCACTGAATTCCCTACGGGGTCCCATCAGATCTCAGAATTGTCATTGAAGACAACACAACGGATTTGCCTATCGTGTTTCCTACGTCCTTAGACCGGGACTACCATCGCCCGGCTCGGCTACCTTCCTGCGTCACACCTGTTAATACGTTTACCTCCCTGGTTCAGGTCCCACGCTCCCCACACACCCTGGTCCCGAAGGACACGCAGTGGTGGAAAGGGATGGTTAGTATCACCAGTTCAATAGGGGCGGTTCTTCACCGGTACGGGAATATCAACCCGTTGTCCATCGACTACGCCTGTCGGCCTCGCCTTAGGTCCCGACTTACCCAGGGCAGATTAGCTTGACCCTGGAACCCTTGATCATTCGGCGGACGGGTTTCTCACCCGTCTTTCGCTACTCATGCCTGCATTCTCACTCGTGTAGGCTCCACCGCTAGTTCACACTGCGGCTTCAATGCCTACACGACGCTCCCCTACCACTCCAAACCCTGAACCAGGAAAACCTGGCTAGGGTAATGTTTGAAATCCACAACTTCGGCGGTGTACTTGAGCCCCGCTACATTGTCGGCGCGGAATCACTTGACCAGTGAGCTATTACGCACTCTTTTAAGGATGGCTGCTTCTAAGCCAACCTCCTGGTTGTCTAAGCAATCCCACATCCTTTCCCACTTAGCACACGCTTAGGGGCCTTAGTTGGTGGTCTGGGCTGTTTCCTCTCGACTATGAAGCTTATCCCCACAGTCTCACTGCTACGCTCTGACTTACCGGCATTCGGAGTTTGGCTGACGTCAGTAACCTTGTAGGGCCCATTAGCCATCCAGTAGCTCTACCTCCAGTAAGAAACACGCAACGCTGCACCTAAATGCATTTCGGGAGAACCAGCTATCACGAAGTTTGATTGGCCTTTCACCCCTACCCACAGCTCATCCCTCCATTTTCAACTGAAGTGGGTTCGGTCCTCCACGCGCTCTTACACGCGCTTCAACCTGGCCATGGGTAGATCACTTCGCTTCGGGTCTAGATCACGCCACTATACTCGCCCTATTCAGACTCGCTTTCGCTACGGCTTCCCACACGGGTTAACCTCGCGACGTAACACTAACTCGCAGGCTCATTCTTCAAAAGGCACGCCATCACAAGAACAACTACACCCAAGGGTGCACGCTTGCTCTGACGGATTGTAAGCACACGGTTTCAGGTACTATTTCACCCCTCCCGGGTACTTTTCACCTTTCCCTCACGGTACTTGTCCGCTATCGGTCATTAGGTAGTATTTAGGCTTATCAGGTGGTCCTGACAGATTCACACGGGATTTCTCGGGCCCCGTGCTACTTGGGATACTCACCCAAGGGAGTGCACTGCATTTCGGTTACGGGACTCTCACCCTCTACGGTCGGCCATTCAAAGCCGTTCACCTATACATGCACTATTCCCCTTCCTGAACCGGCAGATTCAGATCGGTAAGTCCCACAACCCCGCACCATGCAACGCCCGCCGGCTATCACACATGACACGGTTTAGCCTGTTCCGCGTTCGCTCGCCACTACTAACGGAATCACTTTTGTTTTCTCTTCCTGTGGGTACTGAGATGTTTCACTTCCCACGTTCCTCCACACATCCTATATATTCAGATGCGGGTCACCACCTCGGCTTGCACCGGGTAGCGGGTTCCCCATTCGGACACCCTCGGATCAAAGTTTGGTTATCAACTCCCCGAGGCTTATCGCAGATTCCTACGTCCTTCTTCGGCTCCTAATGCCAAGGCATCCACCGTGTGCCCTTAAAACTTGACCACACACATGCAGTCAACAAAACTATATCGAGAGAACCATGAAAACCAACACCAACAACCAAAGTCATCAGCATCAGATCCAGGTTCAATTATCTCAAAGAAATTGCTTCTTTATAAAGATGCTCGCGTTCACTATGTAGTTCTCAAACAACAACCCCACCACACACTCCCTGAACAACAGCAAACACTCACAGAGCATCCACCCAAGCCATTCAGTCGGTTATGTGCAGGAAACCAGAAATCAACAACTCTCGTTGTTGTTTCAGGACCCAACAGTGTGCCAAACACATAACAACCAACACCCACACAACCCACACAGTATCTTCCTCACACCCCATCAAGGATGCGGTACTAACACCAGGTCGCCAGATGCCGATCATCGGCTATTTTATTGATATTCCACCCTTGAGCAACCTACCGAGAAACTTTCGTTCTCGCTATAGGTCTTTACTCCTCACACCCACAACAACCATTCATGCGAACAGTGTTCAGGTGTTTGGTGCTCCTTAGAAAGGAGGTGATCCAGCCGCACCTTCCGGTACGGCTACCTTGTTACGACTTAGTCCCAATCGCCGGTCCCACCTTCGACAGCTCCCTCCCCACAAGGGGTTAGGCCACCGGCTTCGGGTGTTACNCAACTTTCGTGACTTGACGGGCGGTGTGTACANAGGCCCGGGAACGTATTCACCGCAGCGTTGNNCTGATCTGCGATTACTAGCGACTCCGACTTCATGGGGTCGAGTTGCAGACCCCAATCCGAACTGAGACCGGCTTTNTGGGATTAGCTCCACCTCACAGTATCGCAACCCATTGTACCGGCCATTGTAGCATGCGTGAAGCCCAAGACATAAGGGGCATGATGATTTGACGTCGTCCTCACCTTCCTCCGAGTTGACCCCGGCAGTCTCCTATGAGTCCCCACCATAACGTGCTGGCAACATAGAACGAGGGTTGCGCTCGTTGCGGGACTTAACCCAACATCTCACGACACGAGCTGACGACAACCATGCACCACCTGTAAACCGACCGCAAGCGGGGCACTTGTTTCCAAGCGTTTCCAGTTCATGTCAAGCCTTGGTAAGGTTCTTCGCGTTGCATCGAATTAATCCGCATGCTCCGCCGCTTGTGCGGGCCCCCGTCAATTCCTTTGAGTTTTAGCCTTGCGGCCGTACCCCAGGCGGGGCACTTAATGCGTTAGCTACGGCGCGGAAAACGTGGAATGTCCCCACACCTAGTGCCCAACGTTTACGGCATGGACTACCAGGGTATCTAATCCTGTTCGCTCCCCATGCTTTCGCTCCTCAGCGTCAGTTAATGCCCAGAGACCTGCCTTCGCCATCGGTGTTCCTCCTGATATCTGCGCATTTCACCGCTACACCAGGAATTCCAGTCTCCCCTACATCACTCTAGTCTGCCCGTACCCACCGCAGATCCGGGGTTGAGCCCCGGACTTTCACGGCAGACGCGACAAACCGCCTACGAGCTCTTTACGCCCAATAATTCCGGATAACGCTTGCGCCCTACGTATTACCGCGGCTGCTGGCACGTAGTTAGCCGGCGCTTCTTCTGCAAGTACCCTCAACCAGCTAAACACTGGCCTTGTTCCCTACTGAAAGAGGTTTACAACCCGAAGGCCGTCATCCCTCACGCGGCGTCGCTGCATCAGGCTTTCGCCCATTGTGCAATATTCCCCACTGCTGCCTCCCGTAGGAGTCTGGGCCGTGTCTCAGTCCCAGTGTGGCCGGTCACCCTCTCAGGCCGGCTACCCGTCGTCGCCTTGGTGAGCCATTACCTCACCAACAAGCTGATAGGCCGCGAGTCCATCCAAAACCGATAAATCTTTCAACTAACCACCATGCGGTGAAAAGTCAATATCCAGTATTAGACCCTGTTTCCAAGGCTTATCCCAGAGTTAAGGGCAGGTTACTCACGTGTTACTCACCCGTTCGCCACTAATCCCCACAAGTGAGGTTCATCGTTCGACTTGCATGTGTTAAGCACGCCGCCAGCGTTCATCCTGAGCCAGGATCAAACTCTCCGTTAATAAAACTCAAACAGACACACACAAACACACCGGAAAAGGTAATGAATGCATGCACTAAATTCGAAACCAGCTAAACGATTCTGCCATCACCACAGGGGCGGCAACAACAAAACCAAATAACCAATTCAATATAAATAAATTGGTATCAATAAAACTTGGCACACTATTGAGTTCTCAAACAACAACCACATTCGAGTAATTACTAATTCTTTATTAGTTTTCGTCGCTGCAATGATCAAACTTTATTTCATTGGAAGCCATTTTGTCCAATCCGCAGCATGTGCGGCTGGTCACTTTATGTTTTCCCTAAACCCGTAGTTCAAGTGAATTCATTCGAATCGTAGAGTCTATTGTATTCATCCAGATTTTGTTAGGTTTTGGTTTCTTGCGATGTGGTGAACTCTTCCCCGCAAGCGGAGTGGCTCAGCGTTGCGCAAGCAACAGATAGAACAATACACAGATACCCGCCCCAACGCAAATCGGGGACGGGCATCACCTCTGTGTGGGCCGGCAAGTGGGGATTAGCCAGCCAGCTCCACCATTGACAGTGTTCGCTTTCCGCGGCGCACCAACAAGAACTTGCCATGGAGCGCATCGGCAGCACCAAGGACAGCATCCAGATCGGTGACCTTGGCGTTGTTCACATAGGCTCCGCCCTCCCCNACCGTGCGCCGAGCATCTGAATTGCTCTTGGACAATCCCGAGACAACTAGCAGTTCAACAATCGTGAGTCCGCCAACAGGTGCAACAGAACGCGGTAGTTGGCGGGTTGCCGATTCCAAAGTGGCCAGATCCAATTCGGCAAGGTCGCCCTGGCCGAACAACGCAGCAGAGGCGGCGATCACCTTCAACGCGGTATCCACTCCATGAACCAACGAGGTAACTTGGAATGCCAATGTGCGCTGACCCTGACGAGCCTGCGGCTTTTCCGTCACAGCCACACCGATCGCATCGATTTCTTCACGTGAGAGGAAGGTGAACACCTTCAAGCGGTCAACTACATCGGCATCGGCGGTGTTGAGCCAGAACTGGTACATGTCATACGGGCTGCACATGGCGGCGTCGAGCCAGATGGCATTACCTTCACTCTTACCGAACTTGGTGCCGTCGGAGTTGGTGATCAAAGGGGTACCCAAGGCGTGGACAGAGGCGCCCTCAACCTTGCGGATCAAATCGGTGCCGCTGGTCAGGTTCCCNCACTGATCGGAGCCGCCTTGCTGCAACACACAGCCGTATTGGCGGAAGAGCTCCAAGTAGTCCATGCCCTGGAGGATCTGGTAGCTGAATTCGGCGTAGCTGATGCCCTCATCCGAGTTCAGCCGCGAAGCCACAATTTCCTTCTTGATCATGGTGCCAACCCGGAAGTACTTGCCAACCTCGCGCAGGAAGTCCAGCACCGACATGGGTTCTGTCCAGTCAAGGTTATTGACCATGCGTGCGGCGTTCACGCCCTCAAAGGACAAGAAGCGTTGCACTTGGCCCTGCAAGAAGCCAACCCACTGCTCAACCGTTTCCTTAGAGTTCATGGTGCGCTCCGCCGTCGGCCGCGGATCCCCNACCAACCCNGTGGACCCGCCCACCAGTCCCAGTGGTTTATGGCCGGCAAGCTGCATGCGGCGCATGGTCAGCAGCTGGACCAAGTTACCTAGGTGCAGGCTCGGTGCTGTCGGGTCAAAGCCGCAATAGTACGTGATCGGCTCGCCGGCGAGTAGCTCCTCAAGAGCTGCCTCGTCGGTGGAGACCTGGACCAGGCCTCGCCACTTGAGCTCCTGCCAAACATTGGCGAAGCTGGAATCGTTTTCGGGNGCGCGGAGTTCAGTTTGCAAAGACACACCCCAAAATTACCAGCACCACGGCGTTTCATCGCCATCCGGGCCCAGCAAAGTGCCCGCTGTGTTCCCATACCCTCCCACACCCCCAAAAGTGTGTAGAGGGCGTGGGAGCGCTACTATTTTCGATTCCAGCAGGCAGCGGCTCCGAGGTGATCAGGCGCAACCGTTGAGTGGGCCTGGTCATGGACACATACAAATCGCCAACCCGGCCGTTGGCTCCAGCCAGCAGGGCTGCAGGCTGGACAATGATCACACCGTCAAACTCCAGCCCCTTGGCCTCATGCGGGTCAATCACCACAATGTTCTGCTCCAGTGAGCCAGCCCCNTGGCCAATTCGGGCTCCGTAAACGCTCCGTAGAGCAGCCGTAGTGGCCGGCACCATGGACGCCGGGGCAATCACTGCCACCAGTCCNCCACCCACAGCTGCAGTTTCCTCATCCATGACAGCAACCACCTGATTGATGACCTCCGCCTCGGCGACGAAATCAACCAGNGGTTCCCATTCGCCGTCGCGCACTGCCTTAGGCGCGGAGACCACTTGGCCAGCCGCATTGGCCATGCGCACTGCTGCCTCGGCGATCTGCGTTGGCGTGCGGTAATTGACCGTCAACTCCTCCACGTTCCAGCGCTCGCCCAGAATAGGAGTGAGCGCCAGCTGCCATGACATGGCGCCCGCAGCAGAACTGGTTTGGGCAATGTCCCCAACAATGGTGAATGACTTCACCGGGCACCGGCGCACTAGGAGCCGCCACTGCATGGGTGAAAGTTCCTGTGCTTCATCAACCACCACGTGGCCATAGGCCCAGGACCTGTCAGTCAAGGCACGTTCTGCGCTGGTCTGAGATTCCTGCTCAACAATGTTGTAGTCAGCGAGCTGCTCAGCCGTGAGCATACCGTCAACACCGGAATCCTCCAGCTGCTGATTCATGTTGGAGATGGCCTTCTCGGCGTTGGCCAAGTCCCGCTTACGCTGAGACTGCGCACTCGCTTGGGCCCGGCCACCAGTAGCGTCCATCTCGCCCAGGAGCTCGGCGGCCTCATCCAGCAACGGCACATCCGATTCGCTCCACCGCGAGCCGGGGTGCCGGCGCAGCAAATCACGCTCGGCATCGGTGAAGCCCGGGGTCACAGCGGTGAGGATTTCCGGTTTGCTGAACATGTCATCAACAAGCTGTTGGGCATTCATGGGCATCCAGCACAAATTCAGCATGACGCGCACATCACGGGCGGAACGGACGTCCTCGGCTAGGTAGGATCTGTCGGCATTGTTACCAGCACCTGCGGATTCGATGTGCTCACGCAATTGTTCGGTGAGCTCGCGCAGAAGTGTTGTCACAAAGGTGACGCGCGCTTCGTTGTGCGGCAGATTCGTGGCTCGCGCCTTGTCTCGGGCGCGGCGGACTTGGCGGACGGTCAGCACCAAACGGGTGCCTTCGACGTCGAGCCTGACATCTTCGCGCGGCAGGCGCTGGCGGTTTGCTACAGCGTTTGCCACCACCTGAGCCATGGCGACACGGCCTTTGAGCTCCGCCGTCTCGGCCGATTCATGCGCACTTGCCTGGATGCCGGGAAACAGATTACCCACGCTGGACATGACCACGCCGGTTTCGCCCAACGAGGGCAGCACCCGCTCAATATATTTCATGAACGCGTTGGACGGGCCAACTAACAAAACGCCAGCGGATTGCAGCCCNTCTCGGTGGGTGTACAGCAGATATGCGGCACGGTGCAGCGCCACTGCCGTTTTGCCGGTTCCGGGGCCACCTTGCACCACAAGCGCTCCACTCAAAGGCGCGCGGATGATGCGGTCCTGCTCGGCTTGAATGGTGCCCACGATGTCATTCATGCGCCCAGTGCGCTTNGAGTTCAGTGCTGCCAGCAACGCTCCCTCCCCTTGGAGGTGCTCACCGGCAACGATCATGGTGTGGTCCAGGACGTCGTCCTCGATGCCCTTGACATTGCGGCTCTGCAGCAGCAAATGCCGACGGCGGCGCACACCCATGCGCTCAAAGGCGGTGGCCTGATAAAANGTGCCTGCCTCAGGGGCGCGCCAGTCAACCATCAACTGGCGCAAATCCTCAGCAGAAAGCCCAATACGGCCAATATAGCGAGCTTGGCCATCATCAAGGTCCAACCTGCCAAATACAAGCTTGTCATCCACCGCATTTAACTGTGCCAGACGGTTCTCATACAGCGTGGCAAAGGCGTCGCGTTCGGAACGGTTTTGATGCGTTCCCATGGACTTGGCACGGCGCACCTCGCTAAGTTGGGCAACTTTNTCAGCTCGAAGTTCATCCAGGCGTGAATAGAGGCCGTGAACATAGCTGCGTTCTTGGGCCAACTCGTCGTCATACATGCAAGGCTCCTGATACGTAAGGCATACCGCCAAAGGCGGACCGTCTATTCTATCCCGCCATACACACCGGCGTGGGCACATGTGAGCATGGCGACACAAAGCCCGCCCCCACCCTCACAAAGGCGCCTCCCTAACGGTATGGGCTCATACGTGCAGCAAGGAGAGGATGTCATGGCCGGCAAGATTGGTGCGTCCTTGCAGGTCATCAATTTCAAGAACGACGCCGATGCCCGCCACCACTGCCCCAGTGCGCTCAAGCAGCGCCGCGGCTGCACCGAGCGTTCCACCTGTGGCAAGCACATCGTCAAGAATTAACACACGCGTACCAACAGGGACGTCTTCTTGGTGCAGTTCCAGGACAGCCTCCCCATACTCCAGAGAGTAGCTCTGGGAATACACTTCCCGAGGCAACTTCCCGGCCTTACGGATGGTGATCACACCGGTTCCCGTGGCGTATGCAGCAGCCGCAGCCAACAGGAAGCCGCGCGCCTCCACCCCGGCAACGGCGTCGAACTTTCCAGCGAAGGATTCCACAATGGAATCAACCACCTGCTTGAACGCGGGCCCATCGGCAAANACGGGNGTTAAATCTTTGAAGACAATACCGTCCGAGGGGTAGTTAAGAACCGTAGCGCACAAACGCTCAATAACCGCCGAAACAGGCGGAGTTGGGATGTCCTGGTGGGAGTCTCGAGAGGTGGTTGGCTGGGCAATCAAGGTCGTATTCACCCTTCAACGGTACAGCGTGGCCAAAACGGTTTATCGAATACACCAAAACGTGCTGCCATATTCTCGTGCAACACAACAGCTCACTCCCTGGGCACGGCGTCCGGCTCGCGTCGCCATTGATGATGAGACCGGCACCGTGGCCGCAACTATTGGGGCAAGGATCTGCTCCCAGCGGTGACCGCGCTTAGTGAGTTTTCGGAGCAGCTGGTGCGGGCCGACGCGGAGCCCGTACCACTGCTGGCTTGAACTGAGACACGGTTTTATCCCCATCAATCCAAAATCGCCACGGGTACTCTGCCGTACCGCCAGGACCGCTGAGGCCCACTCGCGGCCCGGTCCTGACGTTCTCAACCGGTGTGGCTGGCAACGTCACGGTGACCTCCCCGCCCAATGCCGGGATCCCGTTGTGTGTCAAGTTTAGCCCCATCGCCTTGGCCAGCCTGGCCGGGCCCTTGGCCAGTTCGTAGTCATGTTTGGCTGTGGGGCGGCGCAGCCGTGCCACAGCCAGCCCNTCCACGATCTCCCCNGCGCGCATCAGGCAGCCCGAGGACACTCCTTCTGGTCTGCAGACCAGATTGGCGCAAAAGTGCATGCCATAGGTGAAGTACACGTACAGGTGCCCTGGCGGACCAAACATGACAGAATTACGGTTCGTTTTGCCGCGGTAACTGTGCGCGCCGGGGTCCGGGTGCGCAGAATCCCGCGGGCCTAGGTACGCCTCGATTTCCGTCAGACGCACAACGACCGTCCCTTCCGGACTCTCGTGGCGCAATAAGGCACCTAGCAGNTAGGGCGCCACTTCCGTGGCGGGGTGTTGCAATAGCTCCAAGATCTCCAGTGGTGCGCCCATGATCCCAACTTAGCAGCGGTGCGCCATGGTTTGGACGCCACAGTTTGGCCGCCACAGTTTAGACTCCTCGGTTTAGACTCTGCCCATGGACCCTGAACTAATGCAGGCCGCGTACTTCACGGCCACGGGCGGACCGGGCGTCATCACGTTCGGTGAGTTGCCGCTGCCCCTACTGGCTCACGGTACCGTTCTGGTGAAGGTGGCGGCCGCTGCCGTGGACCATGTAGACACCTTTGTCCGGGCTGGCAGCTACGCGACGGAGCTGGTGTTTCCACAGGTACTTGGACGGGATGTGGCGGGCACCGTGGAGCGGCTCGGACCGGGCGTGTCTGGGCGCCGATTCCAGCTGGGCGAGCCCGTGTGGGCCAACTCCATGGGCTTTGGTGGCCGGGCTGGGACGGCAGCGCAGTTCACGGTTGTACCGGTGGAACGGCTGTACCGACTCCCGGCTGGCGTTGCTCCCGTGGACGCTGCACCCGTGCTGCATTCCGGCGCCACCGCCCATCTGGCCCTGCACCGGCATGCGCAGTTGCACGCCGGTGAGACCGTGTTTATCGGCGGGGCTGGCGGTGGGGTGGGATCTGCCGCGCTCATGCAGGCGGTGCGCGCCGGGGCCCGTGCAGTGACCTCCTCCAGCGCGTCCGACGTCGGCCATTGCCTGGCGCTCGGTGCCTGCGTTGCGCTGGACTACCGTTCGGCTAGGTTCGAGCAAGAGCTGCGGGCCGCTGTTGGCGCGGTGTCCGGCGGCAAGGGTATTGACGTCCACCTCGAAACGTCCGGGCGTCACCAACTGGAGCTCGCCGTCGACCTTNTGGCCTTGCGCGGGCGGATCATGGTGCTCTCTGGTCTTGCGGCAACAGACTCGGTGCCGCTGGGGCGGCTGTACACCCGCGACGGCAGCATCCGTGGCTTTGCCATCAGCAACGCCACGGTTGCCGATCTGGCCGCGGCCGCCAAAACCGTCAATACGCTACTGGAAGACGGCAGCTTGCGGGCGCGCAACGTCACCGTGCTGCCACTTTCCGGGGCTGCAGCGGCACATGCCGCCCTGGAAGCAGGCACCGTCCACGGCAAGATCGTGCTGGTGCCCGAATCACCCTGAGCAGCAACAGCGGGCAGCCCTGGGATGGAAGAATGCTGTTATGGCTGTTGCACTGGACTTTNACTCCCCGTTTGAACCCGGCATCTTTGAATTTNTGGCTGTCCGCTCCGTGACTGGGGTGGAGGTGGCCGATGCCACCAGCTACGCACGCACCCTGNCCCTTCCCGGTGGCCATGGTTGGTTCCGTGTTGACTGGGATGGTAAAGCCCTGTGGCTTGACTATGCTCTGGCGAACCCTGCCGATGCCACCGCGCTTCTTGCCACGGTTCGGCATTTATTCAACCTCGATCACCGCCCGGGCGCCGCCGATGACGCCTTGTCCGCGAATCCCCTATTGGCTCCAAGGGTTGCTGCACTGCCGGGCATCCGACTACCGGGCTGCGTTGATCCGGCGGAGATTTTGATCCGTGCCATGATTGGCCAGCAAATCACCGTGGCAGCGGCACGCACAGCCCTGAGCCGGCTGGCTGTGCTGGGCACACCCAGCAAGCTACCGAATGGCTCGATGCACCGGCTCTTCCCCACCNCCGCGCAAATTGCCGCCGGCGGCGCGGACATCCTGCGTGGGCCGGCCCAGCGCATCGATTCGATCCTGGCCGTGGCAGCCCGGCTGGCCCGTGGAGAGCTGGCCATCAGCGCCCAGGACACCGAAGATTCTCTGGCCGAANAATTGCTTCCGATCCCCGGCATTGGCCCCTGGACGGTGGGGTATGTAGCCATGCGGGTGCTGGGAAGCGACGACGTTTTCCTCCCCACAGATGCGGCTGTCCGCAACGGCTATGGCCTGCTGCGCGGTGACACCCTGGCCCAGGCGCGCACCATCAAGGCGGCCGAGCTCAACGCCATGGCCGATCCGCTGCGGCCGTGGCGCTCCTACGCCACCTTGCACCTGTGGCGCCTGGCTGGGGAAAATGAGCGTCTTTGGCTCCTGACTGGGACCGATGATGTCTGACTGCAACCGGCGCAGCACCCCGCCCCGCAGGCCCTAGCCGCGGCTGCCCCACAAGCCCAGCATTACGGATCTGGCGGCGCACTGCATAGAGGCAGCGGAGCGTGGACACGGCGCCGACCCCACGTCCCGGTCCCCGTTTCCATCGCCGTCCCCGGTCCCCGGCGCCGAAGGTGCAGTAGTTGGCCATGTTTTGGTCAACATTGCCAACTACTGCACCTTATAAGGGGTCATCGCGGTTTCCAGCCCCGTGCCCGCAATGCATTGGACACTTTACGCACGACGGCGGCGCCATCGCCCCAGAGGTCGTCGCGGCCAATGCGGACTTCTTCCCAGCCCAGCGACCTGGTGGTCTCTAGCCTGCGGATATCCCGCTGGTACTGATCCGCACCACTGTGGTGGATGCCGTCATATTGCAGGCTGATCCGGTACTCCCGGTAGGCCGCATCAGGCCACAGCACGGGATGGCCATCCTCGCTCCAGATCACCACGTTGAGTTCGGGCTCGGGCAGTCCAGCNCGCCCCAAGGCCAAGCGCATGGCGGTTTCCGGTGGTGAATCTGCTCCCACACGAATGACTTCCAAGGCGGTCCGGGCTTTGCGCAGACCCCGGTACCCGGGATGGTGGGCAACAACGTGGACCAAGTCGGCAATGCTGCAGACGCCTTGGCGCGGCACAGGGAACTCGGGTCCATGGCTACACACCAGAAAGTCGCCTACGGCCACCAATTCTTCCAATGACAAGATAGCCGCAAGGTCCAGCCACGTACGAGCAGCACTGGTGAGCCGGACGCCGTCGAGCTTCCAAATTTCCCCNGCCGCNAAAGCCAGCTTGTGCCCCACCACGTTGACACGTCGCGGGGCCGCAGTCATTGCTGGATTGGCCAAGTGAATCCGCCAGTCATCGTCGTGGCGCGGCGGCAACGGCATACCCCATAGTCGCGCGGCAGACAGGTGGCTCAACACGCTCACGGGGTTCGCCTCGGTATACGCCGCAAGCGCCGCCGCGCCGTGGATCGGCACACCGGCCGGCACCACGATCCCGCGTGAGAGACGGATCAGGTCCTTGGCGCGTGTGCGGCCATTGACACCCGCAGCATCGGAGGTCTTCGTGGTGAAGGACCTCCGGAGCAGATGATCCGGCAGAGGCGAACGGCGCATACCTCATTATTTCCTAGAAAATAGGCCAAATTTCGGTTATCCACAGCCTATTTTCGCGCTTCAATTCGAAAGCGGAGCAGTCGGCAATGTTTTAGCAAAACATTGCAGACTGCTCCGCTTTCGAATCTGACCGGCGGCCGGAGCGGACCGGCGGCCGGAGCGGACCGGCGCCGGAGCGGACCGGCGCCGGTCGGGGAGTGCGTTATTTAACGGGCGTTGGCGCGGGCCACCCCAGCAGCACCGGCAATTCCACGGAGTCCGCAGCAGCCTCTGCGCGCAGGCTACCCATGGTGGGTGTGCGCCCGGCCAACCATGCAACGATGTCGGTCAGCATGCCCGAAACCGAGACCGCGTTCTCCCCTGTGCCCACGGTCATGGGAGCCAAGCCCAGCGGCAACAGCTTCAGGTGCGTCTCTGTTGGTACGCGCGGTGCGAGAAATTCCAGCAGGTACAGGCAGAACTCCTTGGACCATGTTTCGGGCCCGCGCCCCACCTGCAGGTCAGCCAGGTGAATGACAAGCTCACGCCAATACGCCAGCGCACCATCGCGCACCACGCCGTTGCGGTAGCTGATGGGCAATCCCCACTGGGCATCATTCAGCCCTTCAAGAGCACTCAGGGCGCGGGTGAAACCTGCAGATATTTTCGCAGAGTGCTCCTTCGCACTCTGACCAGCGCTCATCTCGATTGCCTGTGTCCGCCCACCCTGGCCGCCGTCGTANAAGTCAATCAACTCACCGTTCAGAGCATACTCAACCTGCCGCGCCACGGCGTTGGAAACATGGGAAATATGCGCCAAAACGTGGCCGCGCGTCCAGCCAGGTAGTTCGGTGGCAGCCAGGACGTCCTCGTCGCTAAGGCCCACCAACTTCAAGCTCACAGTGTCCGCAGCAGCCTGGAGTCGCACCAGGAGCTGCGCATTTGAAATATCAGTCATGACTCCAGCCTAGACGGCCGAGGGGCTCACCGCGAGCCTGCCAGTGGTGGGAGGCCGTCAGATAGAGCACTCAAATGCCCGCTTCCACTACGGAAGCGGGCATTTGAGTGCTCTAGTGCAGGATGCAGAGGCAAAGGGCGACGCCGGTCATACCAAGAAGGTACGCACCTGGCCCAGTTGCCCCTCAAGAGCCGTCAGCTGTTCCAGTACCGCCGAGGGNGCCGTCCCGCCCTGGGCGTTGCGACTGTTCAACGATCCCTGCGTGCTCAGGACCGTGCGCACCTCAGGGGTGAGGTGGGCGGAGATTCCCGCGTACTCGGCATCCGTGAGATCCCACAGCTCCACACCNCGGGACTCAGCCAGCTTGACAGCTGCNCCTGAAAGCTCGTGGGCGTCCCGGAAGGGTACACCTTGGCGCACGAGCCACTCGGCAATGTCCGTAGCAAGCGCGAAGCCTTGCGGGGCCAGGGACTGCATGCGTTCGGTGTTGAACACCAAAGTGGCGATCATGCCAGAGACGGCGGGCAGCAGCAGTTCAAGGGTGTCAGCGGCGTCAAAGACGGGCTCCTTGTCCTCTTGCAAGTCCCTGTTGTAAGCCAAGGGCAGGCCCTTGAGCGTTGCCAGCAGCCCAGTCAAGTCGCCAATCAGACGTCCCGCCTTGCCGCGAGCCAACTCCGCCACATCGGGGTTCTTCTTCTGCGGCATGATTGAGGATCCGGTGGAGTATGAATCATGCAAGGTAATGAAGGAGAATTCCTTCGTGGCCCACAAAATGACTTCCTCCGACACCCGTGAGAGGTCCACACCGATCATGGCCGCCACCCAGGCGAACTCAGCGAAGACGTCGCGGGAAGCCGTCCCGTCAATGGAGTTCCACACGGCCGAGTCAAAGCCGAGTTCGGCGGCGACGGCGTTCGGATCCAGCCCCAACGAGGAGCCGGCCAGTGCGCCTGAGCCGTACGGCGACACCGCGGCCCGTTTGTCCCAATCAACCAGGCGCTGGACATCGCGTAACAGCGCCCAGGCATGCGCTAGCAAATGATGACTGAGCAGGATCGGCTGGGCGTGTTGGAGGTGCGTGCGTCCAGGCATGGCCACGCCGTGGTGGGCCTTGGCCTGATCCACTAGCGCGTCAACCACGGACAGGACACCAGCGGCAATGATCTTGGCATGCTCACGCAGGTACATGCGCCCCAAGGTGGCAACCTGATCGTTGCGCGAACGCCCGGCACGGAGCTTTCCGCCCAAAGCCGTGCCGGCACGCTCAATTAATCCGCGCTCCAACGAGCCGTGTACGTCCTCATCAGCTTCAGAAGGCGTATAGGCCCCNGACTTCACGTCAGCTTCCAACTCCTGCAGCGCCGTCAGCATGCCCTCGAGCTCGGCCGCATCCAACAAACCGGCCGTGTTCAGCACGCGGGCGTGGGCCTTGGAGCCGGCAATGTCATAAAGCGCCAGCCGCCAGTCAAAGTGTGTTGACTTACTCAGTGCCGCGAGGGCATCTGCGGGNCCTCCCTGAAAGCGGCCACCCCACAGGGCGCCTTCGTTTGTCCCGTGTTCAACAGCCACTGTTACAGCCCCAGTGCGCGCTGGTCGCGGGTCGAGGCAACCTTGGAGGACATGCCCCACAGCTCGATGAAGCCCTTGGCCTGTGACTGATCGAACGTGTCGCCGGTGTCATAGGTCGCCAGGTCAAAATCGTACAGGGACGTCTCGGAGCGGCGCCCGTTGACGATGGCTTGGCCACCATGCAAGGTCATGCGGATGTCACCGTTGACGTGCTGCTGGGTGTCGTCGATGAACGCATCCAGTGAGCGCTTCAGCGGGGAGAACCACTGGCCGTCGTAGACCAGCTCGGCCCAGCGCTGGCTGACAGTTGCCTTGAAGCGTGCCTGCTCGCGCTCGATGGTGATGTCTTCGAGGTGCTTGTGTGCCGTCATGAGGGCCATGGCCCCGGGTGCTTCGTAGATCTCGCGGCTCTTGATCCCCACGAGGCGGTCCTCGACGACGTCGATCCGGCCAACACCCTGNGCGCCTGCACGGCGGTTCAGTTCCTGGATGGCCTGCAGTGGCGAAACCTTGATGCCGTCAATGGCAACGGGNATGCCGCGTTGGAAAGAGATGACTACTTCATCCGGTGCCGGCGGGAATTCCGGNGTGGCCGTGTAGTCGTAGATGTCCTTGGTGGGNGCGTTCCAAATGTCTTCGAGGTAACCGGTTTCAACGGCGCGGCCCCAGACGTTCTGGTCAATCGAGTACGGGTTCTTCTTCGTGGTCTCGATGGGCAAGTTGTGGGACTCGGCGTACACGATGGCCTTGTCGCGGGTCAGGGCCAGGTCACGGACTGGTGCAATGCATTTCAGGTCCGGGCCCAGGGTCTGAATGCCGACTTCAAAGCGAACCTGGTCATTGCCCTTGCCGGTGCAGCCGTGAGCTACCGTGGTGGCACCGAATTCACGGGCGGCCTTGACCAAGTGCTTGACAATGACGGGGCGAGAAATGGCTGAAACCAGCGGGTAATGTCCCTGGTAGAGGGCGTTGGCCTTCAGCGTGGGCATGGCGTACTCGTTGGCGAACTCGTCGCGAGCATCGGCAACGTAGGCCTCAACAGCGCCGCAACCAAGGGCGCGCTGACGGATGTCCTCCAGGGACTCCCCACCCTGTCCAACGTCAACGGCCACGGCGATAACCTCGGCACCGGTGGCTTCACCGATCCAGCCAATGGCAACGGAGGTGTCAAGGCCACCGGAGTAGGCCAATACAATGCGTTCAGTCACGTTCTTGTCTCCCTAAAATTGAGCACCCCACTGGAGTGCTTTACCCATTACTTCACATCATAATGCATGATTATGCATTCTTACTAAAAGATATTCACAGTGTCTGGTGTGCTGTACGTACCGGGTACCCCAAGTTACGCCCCGGCACTTGATTCAGCGGCGAATTGCAGGAACCGTTCAGCAACGTCAGCCCCTCCCAGCGGTTCACGCGTGATGACCATGACAGTGTCATCCCCAGCAATGGTGCCAAGGATAGAGGGCATCACCGAATGGTCTATGGCCAGAGCCAGGAAGTTGGCCGCTCCAGGCGGNGTACGCAAGACGGCGATGTTCGCCGAGGCCTCCGCCGTCACCAGCAGTTCCCCACATAACCGGATCAGGCGCGTGTCAAGGAGTTCCTGCGAGGAGGCCGCGTGAACGCTGCGATCCCCGCCTTCGCGAGGCAGCGCATAGATCAGGCCGCCGTCTTTGCCGCGGACCCGCACGGCCCGCAATTCCACCAAATCNCGGGACAGCGTCGCCTGCCCCACCACCAACCCGTCGTCGGACAGCAAGCTGGCCAGTTCAGCTTGGGAGCGGACGGCGCGGCTGTTCAACAACGCCTGAACCCTGGCCTGGCGGGCAATTTTGGTGGCAGGCATGCCTGCCACCGCTCCCATTGGCTTTGACACCCTCAGCTGCCGGTCCCGCGAACGTCCGCCGCAGCGTTCGCAGCGTTCTGTGCCGCCGTCTTTTCAACCAGCCACACCATCAGCGCCTTTTGCGCGTGCAGGCGGTTTTCGGCCTCGTCCCACACCACGGACTGCGGACCATCAATGACGGAGGCAGCAATTTCGTAGCCGCGGTAGGCGGGCAGGCAATGCAGTACGACGGCGGACGGGCTGGCTTGGGCGAGCGCGGCCTCGTCAAGCGCGTAGTCCTTTAAAAGCTCCATGCGCTCGGCTTTNTCATCCTCCTGACCCATCGACACCCACGTGTCGGTGACCAGCACGTCGGCACCGGCAACGGCCACCGCCACATCAGTGGTGACCAGTACTGAGCCGCCGGTCAGGGCAGCACGCTGGTGGGCGGCAGCCACGACGTGATCCGCGGGCAGGTACCCTGCAGGGCCCGTGATGCGAACGTGCATGCCCGCCGTGACACCGGCAAGCAGATAAGAGTTGGCCATGTTGTTAGCGGAATCGCCCATGTACGTCATGGTCAGTCCGGTCAGCTCGCCCTTGTGTTCCTTGATGGTGAGCAGGTCCGCGAGTAGCTGGCAGGGGTGGTAGTCATCGGAAAGGGCGTTGATGACGGGCACCTTGGAGTTGGCGGCCATTTCCTCCAGGCCAGCCTGGGCGTAGGTGCGCCAGACGATGGTGGAGACCATGCGCTCCAAGACCTTCGCTGTGTCGGTGATGGATTCCTTGTGGCCTATCTGGGCCTCGCCGGCGTTGATGATCAGCGGATTTCCGCCCAACGCCGCGATGCCGACGGCGAAGGACACGCGGGTCCGGGTGGAGGTCTTATCAAAGATCACGGCAACTGTTTGGGCACCGGAGCCCTCACCAACAAAGGTATTNTTGGAGTACGGCTGCTTCTTCAACGCCGCAGCCAGTTCCAGGACTTCGCCCTGTTCTGCGGGGCTCAGATCGGTGTCTACAAGAAAATGGCGTGTCATCAGGAAGTCTCTTTCGAAGGTTGTGCGGCCACTGCTGTGGCGATCAAAGCAGGCAGTGCTGCCAGGAACGATTGTGCCTGTTCGGTGCTCAGGTTCAGCGGCGGGGCCAGGCGGATGGTGTTGGGCCGGGGTGCGTTGATGATGAAGCCTGCATCCAGCCCCGCACTGACGACGCCGGCAGCGACCGGTTCCGCAAGATCGAATCCGATCAGCAGGCCAAAAGCCCGCACGTCCGTGACGCCGTCCACCGAGGCCAGTCCCTGCGCGAAGACGTCGCTGACGGCACGGACGTTGGCTAGCATTTTGCCAGATTCCAGCACGTGCAAGGTGGCCAAGGCTGCGGCAGTGGCCACCGGATTTCCACCAAANGTGGTCCCGTGCTGGCCCGCACTGAGCAGCTGCGAGGGCCCTTCGCCGTAGGTGATGATGGCGCCAATAGGGAATCCTCCGCCCAGTCCCTTAGCTAGGGTCATGGCGTCGGGTGTAATTCCTGCCGCGGTGCCAACAAACCAGCTGCCGGTGCGGCCCACACCGGTTTGGACCTCGTCGAAAATAAGGAGTGCGCCGTGTTCACGCGTGAGCTCCCGGGCCACCTGCAGATATTCTGCGGATAAGGGGCGCACGCCGGCCTCGCCTTGGATGGGTTCGATCACCAGCGCAGCGACGGTGTTGTCCATGGCGGCGCGCAGTGCGTCGATGTCGTTGAACGCGATGTGGCGCACACCGGCCGGCATGGGCTCGAACGGTTCCCGGTAGGCCTGCTTGGCCGTCATGGCCAGGGCGCCCATGGTGCGTCCGTGGAAAGCGCCGTCGAGGGCAAGGATGGTGGGGCGTTCGGCACCGCCGTGCGCCCGGGCCAGCTTGAACGCGGCCTCATTGGCCTCCGTGCCGGAGTTGGCGAAGAAGACCTTCTGACCCTCCGGGGCTTCGCTCAGTGCCAGTAGTTTCTCGGCCAGCGCGATTTGTGTGGGGCTGGTGAAGAAGTTCGAGACATGGCCCAGGGTGGACAGCTGGCTGGCGATCACCGAAGTGACAAACGGGTGGGCATGGCCCAGTGCATTGACGGCTATGCCGCCGAGCAGGTCCAGGTATTGTTTCCCGTCGGCGTCCCAGACCAAGGAGCCGGCGCCACGGACCAGGACACGCTGCGGGCTGCCAAAGACGCCCATCAGGGAGTGGCTGTAGCGGGCCAGCCACTGGGCGCTGGTGCCGGTGCTNGCCACGGCCGCCACGGTGGCGGTGCCCAGCTCCGCGCCGGTGCCGGTGGGGTTGAGCTCACGTGAGCCCGGTGTTTGTTCACTCATCAGTTGTTGTCCTCATCCGGGAAAATTTGCGTTCCGTTGCCTTCAAAAGTCATCAGTTCAAGCAGCACAGAGTGGGCGCTTCGCCCGTCCACGACGGCGGCACGGGCCACACCGCCGTCGACCGCTGCCAGGCAGGCGCCCATCTTGGGGATCATGCCCGACTCCAGCTGAGGCAGCATGGCGCGCAGGGATTCGGCGCTGATCTCACTCAGCAGCGAGGACTTGTCAGGCCAGTTGGCGTAGAGTCCTTCGACGTCCGTCAAGATCACCAGCCGGGAGGCCGCCAGCGCGACGGCCAGTGCCGCCGCTGCGGTGTCGGCATTGACGTTCAGCACCGTGGAGGCGTCCCCNACTTCCGGTGCGACGGTGGAAATCACCGGGATTCGTCCGGCTTCAAGGAGGTCCAAGATGGCGCCAGGGTTCACCCCNACCACCTCCCCGACCAAGCCCAAGTCAACGGGTAGCCCATCAACAATAGTTCCTGTGCGCTCGGCCTGCAGCAGTGCCCCGTCCTCACCGGAAAGGCCGACGGCATAGGGTCCGTGTTCGTTGATCAAGCCCACCAGCTCTCGCCCCACCTGACCGGTCAGCACCATCCTGACCACGTCCATGGCTTCGGGNGTGGTCACGCGCAGCCCGCCCTTGAACTCGCTCTTGATGTCCAGGCGCTTGAGCATGGAGTTGATCTGCGGGCCACCACCGTGCACCACCACGGGCTTGATGCCCACATGGTGCATGAACACGATGTCCTCGGCGAAAGCACGGCGCAACTCGTCGTTGATCATGGCGTTGCCGCCGTATTTTACCACCACTACGGTATTGGCAAATTGCTGGATCCACGGCAGTGACTCAATCAGCGTTCCGGCCTTGTCCTGAGCGGTTTCCACCGAAGTCATCATGTCTTCCTTCATCTGTGTTCGTGTACATCAAGTGGTGGCCACACCTGCCGGAGGAGCCGACATTTTTCCGGCGACTATCCGACTCCTCGGCCGCGGACGGCCTGCGGGTCTCCTTTACGTCGCCTACAAAAATGTTGGCTCCACCGTCCGGCTCACCATCAGTCGGCGTTACGAGGAGTAGGCGCTGTTTTCNTCGACGTAGGCGTGCGTGAGATCGTTGGTCCAGATGGTGGCTGTGGCCAAGCCCGCGTTGAGGTCGATCTCGACGGTAACTTCGCGGGGAGTCAGATCAACCAGGTCCCGNGAATCGCCGATGCAACCGTTGCGGCAGATCTGGACCCCGTTGATGCTGACGTTGATCTGATCCGGATCAAAGACGGCGTCGGTGGTACCAACAGCGGACAGAACACGGCCCCAGTTGGGGTCATTACCAAAGATGGCGGCTTTGAACAGGTTGGACCGGGCCACTGAGCGCGAAACAATTTCGGCGTCCCGTTCGCTCTCCGCATGCTTGGTGATGATGGCGATGTCATGGCTGGCACCTTCGGCGTCGGCGATTAGGGCTCGAGCAAGGGTGGCGCAGACGTGTGTCAGACCAGCGGTGAATTCTTCCATGAGTGGGAAGGTCGCAGACGCTCCGGATGCCATGAGCAAAACCGTGTCATTGGTGGACATACAGCCATCCGAGTCTGCTCGGTTGAAGGTGACACGTACGGCATCACGCAGGGCAGCATCCAGCGCTTCAGCTTCCACGCCAGCATCGGTGGTGATGACAACCAGCATGGTGGCCAGTCCCGGNGCGAGCATGCCAGCACCCTTGGCCATTCCACCAATGGTGTAACTGAGGCCATCGGCGTTGGTCGGTGATTTCCAGAGCGCTTCCTTCGCGACGGTGTCGGTGGTCATGATCGCGGTTGCCGCGGCAGCTCCGCCGTCTTCCGACAAGGCAGCTGCAGCTGCTCCAACGCCCGGCAGGAGCTTTTCCATAGGCAGCTGCTCACCGATCAGTCCAGTGGAGCATACGGCGATGTCCGTGGCTGAGAGACCCAGAACTTCCGCCACTTTCTCAGCGGTGGCATGGGTGTTTTGNAAGCCTTCGGGGCCCGTGCAGGCATTTGCTCCGCCGGAGTTAAGCACCACAGCGTCAACGCGTCCATCGCGCAGTACCTGCCGTGACCAGTGGATAGGCGCCGCTGCCACACGGTTGGTGGTAAANACGGCGGCGGCCGTGCGCTGCGGGCCTTCGTTGACAACTAGGGCTAGGTCAGGTTTTCCGGAGGCTTTCAATCCGGCGGTTACCCCGGCGGCCCGGAAGCCAAGTGGTGTGGTCACGCTCATGGTGCTACTCCTTGGAAGGTCAGGCCTGTTGTCTCGGGCAGGCCGAGGGCGATGTTCATTGACTGTACCGCTCCACCGGCCGTTCCCTTAGTGAGATTGTCGATGGCACAGCAAACAATGACGCGGTTGACGTTGGCGTCATAGGCGATTTGCAGGGCTGCGTAGTTGGAGCCTTGCACAGACTTAGTGGAGGGCCATTGCCCTTCGGGAAGGACATGCACAAAGGGTTCCTCCGCGTACGCTGCCTCCCAAATCTCCCGCAATGCTGTAGCCGGATCCTCCATGGCAGCGATTTCTGCGCACACTTTTGCGGTAGCTGTGGTGAGAATACCCCGGCTCATAGGGGCAAGTGTAGGGGTGAAGGAGACCTTCACCTCCAGACCTGAGGCGTTGGAGAGCCCNTGCTCAATTTCTGGCGTGTGCCTGTGACCGCCACCTACACCATAGGGGCTCATGGAGCCCATAACTTCGGAGCCGATCAGGTTGATTTTGGCTGCCTTGCCAGCACCGGAGGTGCCCGAGGCTGCAACAATGACGACGTCGTCGGGCAGTAACGCATTGGCGGCAAAGCCCGGCATGAGCGCCAGTAGCGAACTGGTGGGGTAGCACCCGGGGACGGCAATGCGCTTGGCGCCTCGGAGGTTTTCACGGTGACCGGGCAGTTCGGGCAGTCCGTAGGGCCAGGTTCCTGCGTGTTCCGAGCCGTAGAACTTCTCCCACGCGGCGGAGTCTTCCAGGCGGTGGTCAGCTCCGGCGTCGATCACTGNNGTGCCAGCTGGCAGCTGGGCGGCGATGGCTGCTGAAGCGCCGTGCGGAAGTGCCAGGAACACCACGTCGTATCCGGAAAGGTTCTCCACTGTGGTCTCGACCAAGATGCGGTCGGCCAGGGCGTGCAAATGCGGCGCCAGGGAGCCTAGCCGGGCCCCTGCGTTACTGTGGGCGGTGATGGCACCGATGGTGACCTCGGGATGGCTGACCAGAAGGCGCAGCACCTCTCCNCCGGCATATCCGCTGGCTCCTGAGACGGCTACTGAAATTGTCATAAGCCAACCATACAGCAGAATTATTCATAACCGCCGATATTTATTCAGAATTGCGGGTTTGATTTACCGCCTCCGCGGCAGTGCCCACCCTATGATGAGTGTGGGGGCTTGCTCCTGCCGATCAGATTAACCACAGATTTGGAGTTCACCATGACAGAACAATGCAACGCCATTGTCGCCGCTGCCAAGGGCGGTCCTGAGGTTTTGAAACTGGCACAGATTGACATGCCTGTTCCGGGCCCGGGTGAATTGCTGGTCAAAATCGCCGCAGTGGGCGTGAACTTCGTTGAAAGCTACCAGCGCGAAGGTATTTACACCGTGCCGTTCCCTTTCACCCCGGGAACTGAGGCGGCCGGAAAAGTAGTTGAGGTAGGTCCGGGTGTGACTGCCTTCGCCGTGGGCGACCGTGTTGCCACGGCTGAAGCCGAGGAATGTTACGCGCAGTACGCTATTTTTCCTGTCGAGAAAGCACTGCCTGTCCCTTCCAGTGTGCCGCTGGATGTTGCCGCGGCACTACCGCTTCAAGGCATGACGGCCCACTACCTCATGAATTCCACCTACCATGTTGAGCCGGGCCAGACGGTCCTGCTCCATGCCGGTGCCGGCGGGNTAGGCCTGCTGCTCACCCAAATGCTCAAGGAACGCGGGNCACGTGTCATCACCACCGTTTCCACTGAAGAAAAGGAAGAACTTTCCCGCGTGGCCGGTGCCGACGAGGTGCTTGGTTATGAGAACTTTGCTGAGAAGGTCCGTGAACTCACTGACGGCGTGGGCGTGGATGTGGTGTTCGACGGCGTTGGCAAGGATACCTTCGACGGCTCGCTTGCCTCGCTGCGCACCAGGGGCACCATGGTCCTCTTTGGTGGCTCATCCGGGCAGGTGCCGCCTCTTGATTTGCAGCTGCTCAATGCAGGAGGGTCGCTGACAGTAGTTCGGCCCAAGCTCAACGACTACCTCCTGAACACTACGGAGCGCCTATGGCGTTCAACTGAAGTGTTCAATGCAGTAGCGTCAGGCCACTTATCGGCCAGGATCGGCGCCCGATTCCCGCTAGCTGAAGCCAGTGCCGCCCATACGGCACTGCAAGGCCGTCTCACAACAGGCAAGGTGATCCTGGAACCTTAGGCAACCCAAACTCTCTTGCTTTCGCGTTGCCGCTTCCAGTAACCCGGCACGATGGCCACCAACTGACCGCGCGTCTTGGTGCAGTTGGCGGCCATCCTTCAAAAGAGATCCGGCCATGCAATGCTTCAATCATGATCATGCACAAAACGGCTCCCTGCAGCTCCAAAATTCTAAGGGCGCCAACGGTTACGTCATCNCCCTTGGCAATTCCTACGCCGTCATCGATCCGGGAATGGAGTCAGGAGCCAAGGCGGTCATCACAGAATTGGAGACCGCCGGAATCCTGGGTGAGGTCAGCCATGTGCTGTTAACCCACGCAGACATGGATCATGCAGGTGCCGCCCTCAAGGTGGCTGCAGCCACCGGGGCAGTTCTGTGGATTGGGTGTGCCGACGCGGAAATCCTGACGGGAAAACGGGCCCCGGGAACACTTTTCCGACGGCTCCTTTCCTCGATCATGCTGCCCAAGCTGCCCGCGACTTACCTGCTGTTGGGTGATTCCCCAGGCTTCCCAGAGGAAATAACAGCCGTCGCCACACCTGGGCACACGCCGGGACATTTTGCCTTTCTATGGAACCAGGTCCTCTTTGCGNGAGACGCAGTCCGGGTGCGTTCGGATGGAACCTTGAAGCAGTTCTTTCGCCCGCTGATTACGAACACGGACCAAGCCCTGGCCTCCGCTGCGGTCCTGGACGCCCTTGACTTTGTCTGGGTCTGCCCCGGCCACGGCAAGGTCACCCAACGCTAGAGCCTGCAGATCCGGAGCAATAGCCACACCCAACCACCACTGCCCCACCACCTTCAAGAATTCCTCACTCTCCATCAACGGACAGCTTCCTTGGGGCACACAAAGTCCTGCAGCCACTTAACTTGTTGCTTTGCGTTTAAGTTCCGCTCATCGTTGGCTCGGCTTCGGCGGTGGTGAGTGCCGGCAAAGAGTTCTAGCCACCACTTGCGGCACGGGTACGGTGCCTGCAAAGTGCCGCGCGATTATTGCAGCGGACCGAGCAGTATTGCTGGCGGCCATTGCGCGTGACATCAACCACCACGGCCACGCAGGGATCCTCAGGCACCTGCCCTGCGGCACAGCGCGCCAAACGNTGGGGCAGAGTCTGGTGCTCATCCCTGTAATACAGATGCCAGCCCTCCTGGTCATGGTCAGTCAGGCGGGGNTAGGTGCTTGCTGCGGTCATCTGAGCGTTGAGCAGTGCCGCCCGNGACGGGTGATCTGGTGCGTTGACCACGGTGAGCCAGTCATCAATCACACGGCGGACCTTGGCGTGATCATCTAGGAGCCGGGTAAAGTCCGTGGTCATGCCGAACTCGCGGCTCCGTTCCAGAATGCCCTCACCGTCCACGGGGAAATTATTGGCCAGCGATGCGGCAAGCAGGACCGCATACTCACCGTAAGGGTTGCGATGCATAAGACCACATAACATCCTAAGGCCGCCTGCTGTATCTCAAATGCGCCAGCGGGTGCACCGCCCGTTGCGTAGATCTCGCAGCTCCAGTCAATGCCAGCGAGCTGGCGTTCAGCAAGGTGGTTGGCATAGACCAGCAAAGCTGCGTCCACGGCATCAGATGGGTCACCTGTTCAGAGACCAGCCCTGATCGCTTCGACTGCAGCCTCAAAGGCTGCCATCGAAGCAGGGCCGCCATGGGCTTCGTCCTCGATAATTCTCAGCGTGCTGGAGTTCCAGCGCTGATGGAGCTGCCACGGGATGATGGCCGGGCCGCTGACATCGCGCCGGCCGTGGATGAGGTGTCCGGGAATGCCGTCTAGTTCATGAATGCGGGCCATAATAGACTGCTCGCCGGTGAGAAATCCGCCGTTGGACCAATAGTGCGTGACAAGTACAGTGAAGGTCATGCGCGTCCGCTCATCAGCGATTAATGGCCCCGGCTTCCAAGCGGAGCTGAACGATATATGCCACGCTTCCCAACGGTCCCAGGCTTCTGCAGCAACACGGGCATCATCGCGATCGGTCCCGGCCACACGCCGTGCGTAGGCGTCCACAATGCGTTCGCCCGGCATTTGTCCTGAGGCCGCCG
The DNA here is from genome assembly GCF_021398215.1 of Arthrobacter polaris. Taxonomy (NCBI): domain Bacteria; kingdom Bacillati; phylum Actinomycetota; class Actinomycetes; order Micrococcales; family Micrococcaceae; genus Arthrobacter; species Arthrobacter polaris. The sequence continues at coordinate 989,327 of NZ_CP071516.1, read as the reverse complement.
CAAAATCATGCCAGGCCTAGTGTGCACCCCAGGAAACACCTGTGATAATCCATTGCTCAATACCAAGATGCCTGCGGACAGCCTCAATGTCAGCAATCAGGGCCGCGGTGGTGTTCCCTGCCAGGTGTTCTAGATCGTCTTGGACCGTGGGTGTGCTTTTGCCGCAACCACGCTGGTCAAGGCCGATGGTCCACAACCGGGCGGGGTCGTGTCGCTGACGGTAACCACCCCGTCCCAGTGAGCTGCCCGGGCCGCCATGAAGGTAAAGCACTGGGACTCCGTCAGCATTTCCACTGGCTTCCCAATAGATCTTTGCATGCGGAACATCCACCCAGCCGCTCTTAAAATCTGTTCGCTGATCGCTCATCGTCCAACTCTATGATGAGACTCTTGGCGCGGCCGGCACATCGATCAACCAGCCGATCCGCAGCCATCGGGCTGCGGAGGTAGCAGCACCCCTGCTAGCGCGTATCTTCCGTTGCTCCGGCACTGTTCTCTCCACACCGGCTCCGGTCCCGCAGGGCAAGAAGCAAACCGGCGCCTATCTCAGGTTCTGGCACTGTCATGGCAAACAGCTTGCCTTGGACTGTGCTGATGATCAGACCCGAACCTGCCCCNATGATGACAGCTGATCGCCCCGGCATAACGCGGTAGCCCCAGCCACTCCAATCCCGAAGGCGGACGCTNGCGCCGTCACCACGCATTACCTTGGGCACATAAATGAACGCACCCAAGAGTAGTATCCCTAGCGGNAGCCAGCAGCAGAACTTTGAGGTGATGGTCTTGGACCATGCACCAGTTTCCCCGGANGACAGCACCGTGGTTGCCGCATATTCGCGGGTTTCATGGGGCTGGCTTGGTGTGATGAAATAAGGTACCGCACCGAACCCTAGCGACAAGATCAAGGCAATCGCCCACCCGCCAAGCACTGCAGCTTCAGCACTTCCTGCTTGGATGGTCAGGCCTGCGGACCGTAACCAAATTACTGCCCCCATGCCTGCAATTGCACCACAAGCACCTAGCAGACCCCGTACCACAACCGTCTCCATTCCCCACCCGAGGGAAACAACAAGGTCGGCAGCGGCCGGTACTCCCGTCAAGGCCAGTGACAGCGCCAAAAGNGCCCCTGCCGTCATGGACTCGCCAGCGGGGCCCGAACCCGGCCAAAATCCGTTGGGCCACCTGAGCTGTTGTGTTTGTTTGTGTCATGCGTACTTCGTTTCCCCAATCAATCGCACAATTTCTTGCTGGGACATGCCCAGTTTGCGCGCCTCAGCCATTAGTTGTTCTGCTAATTCCACAATTCGAATGAGGCCAGGACCTGCGTCTTGATGAACGAAAGCACCTCGCCCCTGCCGCATCTGGATGAGACCCTCCTCGCGCAGTGCAGCGTAAGCCCTCAGTACGGTGTGCATATTCACTTGGAGGGCTTTGGCAAGTTCTCTGGCAGGTGGCAGACGCTCCCCNGGAGCCAAGCTCCCATCCACCACACCGGCACGGACTTGAACCGCAATCTGGTCAGCCAGGGAGAGTTCCGAAGATCCATCAACACGAAATAACATGTTCGCAATGATAATAGAACAATACCATCACAGCACGTGGGCTTACCGCCGCTGTATGCACTGTTATTATCACTTCTCATCTGCACGGCGCACCGCGTGTTTCCAGTTTTGTGCAGCCCAGTATCGAGCCTTGAATTTTTACTCTACTTCTCTAAAAATTTCATCATCGCCGCCCAATGCTCCTCGGCACAAATCTTCTCAGGTATGAATTGATTCGGCTGCCCTTTGGCGTCCGCGCTCAATGGCCCGGTAGACAGTGGAGGTGCCGATGCAGAGCAGCCCGGCCATTTCGCCCATGTGCTGCTCACTGGTGGCGTCCAGTTCGAGGAGCTGAGGTTAACCCCAACTCTCGGCCAGGCGGGCAAGCCGCGTGGTGCAACATCATGCACCTCATATCACGCACTACCCGGCAGCGACTTACCCCAGCGCCAGCATCAGCATTGGTCTGCATTGGTCTAGGGTTCCATGTGGGAAGCACAGTGACCGGACGATTGGTTGCCCGGAGCACTCTCTTTGTGCCTCGTCCTGTTGCAGTTTCGGCAAACGGGTTTCTCGATTGGGGTGCTAGAGCATGCTGCTCCGAGAGATTCTATGGACCTTGTGATTGACTGATAAACAGCACGACTATTTTTGAACAGCGCAGTTCAATAGTTATCCTGGAGAATTCTGGGGCTTCTTAATGTCTGATCCGCCACGCATCACAACAGCACGCGCCTCTATCTGGCGTGCAGCAGCATGGTTGTCGGCAGTATTTCCAGTATTGGCAGTACTTGCCTTGCTGATGCCACTACTGGTCCTACCGGCGGCAGCGCTTGTGATTCTCGCACTGACGCTGGGCTACCCCAGTAACAAGTCGCTGGTGCAAACCACTGCTTCTGTACGGATTGCTATTGGGTGGCACAGCCTATCCGCATCCTCGATTCTGGCCCTACCAGGGGTAGTTTGTGAAAAGTAAAATATCCGACGATGGCGCAATATGGCAGATCGTTTACCCCTTAGATTCGAGGACTCCCCGACCTGCGGCTGTCGGAGTAATGTGCCGTAAGTGGACCGGCTTGCGGGACACTCCACCAGGTCTATATGGGACATGCTTCAAGGACGCCGAATCTGCAGATCGTGCAACAAACTCGCACTGGCTCTCGGCTTACGGGCTCGCAATCGCAGTGCAGACGACTTTGGACATCCAGTGCCGTCGTCGTCGGAAAACGACAAGCTCTCCGGGTTCACGGCTGGTCGGGTTGGGTTGGGGTGTTTCGGTTTTGTGTGCGCGGTATTCGTGGATGGTGAGGAAGACGATGAAGATGTCAAAGGCGGTCAGGAGCGCCATGCCAATGGTGAAGCCGACGACCAGCTGGTAGCCCTGGTAGGCGATAAAGACCAGCAGGAAGGCGACCATCCATGGGTAGGCCCAGAGTTTGTCCTTCAGCACGGCCCAGACGAGCACGATTTTCACGAGCCCGTGGAGGAGCAGGTATACGGCCCCGAACAGGGAGGCGGAAACGGTCAGGGTCCCGGCGTAGTGCACCAGCATATTGGCAATGAGGTCGTGGGGNTCTTCGGAGAGCTCATGCTGGGTCAGGAACCGGGCCACGGAGCCGAGCTGGGCCGGTGAGACCAGCAGCAGCAGGACGCCGCCGATGAGCTCAAGGACCCCGTCCAGGCCTTTGAGGATGAGGCTGACCTGGAAGGTCCTATCGAGCAGGGACCGGTCCTCGGTTGTCCCTTCCGTTGCCTTTCTGATTTCTCGCATCACTCCTCTTCCTAAAGTAACGACTGTTACAATTCCTATTGTGGCACAAAAATTGAGTGGGTCCTGATTATTGTCCAGATACCGTCCGAGCCCTCGCGGCACCGGGTTGCCGTGTGGCGCCAGTTGCGCAAGACCGGAGCCGTCCCGGTGTCTTCCGGTGTTTGGACGCTCCCGGCCGGGCCGGTGTTCCAGGCGGAACTGGAGCGTGCAGCAGAATTGANNGCCGTAACGGAGGGGACGTTCGCCGTGATCGATGCGGCCCCGCGTGATGCCGCCGCAAGGGATTTGCTTCACGACGCCTTCAAGGCTGCCCGCGTGGATGAATGGGCTGAATTTACCGCCGATTGCGGCAAGTTTGAGGCCGAGATCGCCAGGNAGATTGCCAAGGAAAAGTTCACCTTCGCCGAGCTGGAAGAAGAAGAGCAAAGCATGGAGCGGCTGCGGCGCTGGTACCGGGACCTAAAGAAGCGCGATGTTTTGGACCTGCCCGAGGCCCGGACGNCCGACCGGCACCTGCGCGTGTGTAACACCGCTTTGGATGGGTACGCGGAGCTGGTGTATCAGGCTGTCCACGGCACGGCGGCGGACACCGACCCAATCCCCGGGGATGACGAACATGCCCGTGCCGCCCCTCAAGCCGGCATCGCGCCCATCAAAACCACCGGCCCTTGGTACGGGCGTGGCCCCGTTGTACGCGGCGGGTTTCACCACGGCTTTCGGGGCACACAGCATCGCCGCCGGCATCGGCGCGGAGTCCCAGAACCTGGACATCGCCTTGTTGACTTTTGGGGTACTGTTGGCCGCCTATGATCTGGCCGAGGTTATTCTCAAACCCGTTNTTGGTTCCCTCAGCGACCGGATCGGGGCCAAGCCGGTCATCATAGGTGGCCTGCTTGCCTTCGCGATCTTCTCCCTGCTCGGGATATTCGCCGCCACCCCTGCGATGCTGGGCCTGGTCCGTCTGGGCCAGGGTGCCGCGGCGTCCGCGTTCTCCCCGGCGTCTTCTGCCGCAGTCGCCCGCTTGGCTGGCCCCGCTGGTGCCGGACGCTACTTCGGCAAATACGGGTCGTGGAAGGGACTCGGCTACGTGCTGGGTCCGCTGATCGGGGCGGGACTGATCCTGGCAGGTGGGCTCCCGGTCCTGTTCCTGGCCCTGGCCGCGATCTCCTGTGCTGCGGCACTGTGGACACAATGTGCAATGCCGGAGCTACCGGTGCTGCCCCGCCCCCGTTACACCGTGCTCGACCTCGCCCGGCAGACCGGGCAGCGAGGGTTTATCATCCCGACCATGGCGCTGGCCGGGGCCACCGGAGCCTTGGGAGTCGCCGTCGGCTTCCTGCCACTGCTCGGCACTTCCCTGCACCTGTCGCTGGTTGGAAGCATGGCCGTCGTGGCGCTTCTTGCCCTCTCCTCCGCACTTATCCAGCCCTGGGTGGGTCGACTCAGGGATGACGGGCACGTTTCCATGGGGCGGNGAATGGCCGTCGGCCTGGCCCTGATCGCGGTGGCTGTCGGGATACTCGCGGTGATACCAGGCGTCGCCACCCTCTACGTGTCTGCTGTCGTTCTTGGTGCCGGGATCGGCATCACCACCGTGCTGGGTTTCGGACACCTGGCCGCCACCACGCCACCGGAACGCATGGGACGGACCATGNGGGCCGCAGAAATGGGACGTGAGATCGGGGACGCGGGCGGCCCGCTTCTGGTGGGCGGGATCGCCTCAGTTGCCAGCCTGGCCGCGGGACTGGGTACCCTCGCCATTGCGCTGGCTGGCATGGCCGCGCTGTGTGCCGTCCTCCTTCGCCAGCAGACCACCCCTGAGAGAGTCCGCGGCCACAGGGATGGGCGGGACCGGTTTCCGTCACGCCTCCGGCTTGCCCTTCCACTGGCCCTTCCCTGGGCTGGCGGATTGTTGCGCAGTTCCAGGAGCACGCAGTCCCCGCATCGGGCTGTTCACGGCAGCACTTCAGCTGCTTTTACTGGGCAACGGGCACCCTGCCATTCTGCGCCGCCAAAAGCCAACTATCAGCGGTTGCAGATGCCGACACGGACAAGGAGATCACCGGCAGCTCCGGCGGCAGTGCCGCTGGTAGTGCCGATGGTGATGTCGTCGAGGTTCGGCAGTGCTTCGGTGAGGCGGTGTTCGGCTTCATGGGCAACAGCTTCTGCGGCCGAGAGCATCCCATCAGCGACGACCAAAGTGGCCGCTCCATGGAGGCGGTGGCCCACCCAGCGCAGCTGCAATTTCCCGACGCCAAGAACGCCGGGNGTATGCTCCAGTGCGTGCTCGGCCCGGTCCAGAAGTGAGGGCTCAATGCCGTCCATGAGTCGGCGGCCAATGCTGCGTACGGTACCCCATAACAGGACCAGGATCGCCGCCGAGATCACCAAGCCCACCAGCGGGTCCGCGAGGGGNAACCCGAGCATGACCCCGCCAGCGCCCAGGACCACAGCGAGGGAGGTGAATCCGTCCATGCGGGCATGCACGCCGTCCGCGACGAGGGCGGCCGAGCCGATCTTNTGGCCCACCCGGATCCGGTAGATCGCCACGATCTCATTGCCCGCAAACCCGATCAGCCCTGCTGCGACGACCCACCAGAGGTTGTGCAGCGGTTGCGGGTGGAAGAACCGCTCGATCGACTGCCAAGCGGCAACCACGGCCGAAGCGGCCACGACGGCGATGATGAACAACCCGGCGAGGTCTTCGGCTCTGCCGTACCCGTAGGTGTAGCGCCGGGTGGCGGCGCGCCGGCCCAGAACGAATGCCACCCACAGCGGGACGGCGGTGAGGGCGTCGGAGAAGTTGTGGATGGTATCCGCCAGCAGCGCCACGGACCCGCTGATCAGGACCACGGCGAGCTGCAACACGGTGGTGCCCAGCAGCAGGAACAAGCTGATCTTCAGGGCACGGACTCCNTGGGTACTCGCCTCCAAGGCATCGTCGATGGAATCGGCTGCATCATGGCTGTGTGGCACAAANAGTCCGTACAGGAAGCCCTTCAGCCCGCCCGGATGCGTGTGCCCGTCGGGACCATGGCTGTGGCCATGCCCATGGTTGTGGCGGTGCTCGTCGTGCGCGTGATCGTGTCCATCAGCATCAAGATGCGCAGTCCCGGCCCTGGAAGTTTTCACGCGCTGTCCCTCGCGATTTCGTGGTGGTGTCGCGGGCTATTGCTCAGGCTGTGCTCGGCCTGGAAGATCGCGTCCGTAACCAGCTGGCGAGCGTGCTCGTTTTCCAGCCGGTAGAAAACCCGGGTCCCNTCATTGCGGGTGGAAACCATGCGGGCCAGGCGCAACTTGGCCAAATGCTGCGAAACCGACGCCGGGGACTTGTCCAGAATCTCAGCTAACCGGTTGACGGGCAGCTCATCATCGCGCAGAGCCATGATGATCCGCACACGGGTGGCATCCGCCAACATGGAGAAGACCTCCACCGCCAGCTCGACATACTCGCTGTCGGGCCCACGTCCACATGTATTGTTATCTGCATCCATATGCATATTATTGCATAACACGCTGGCCGGAATTCGTGCACGGTACACCTTCCATTTGCCAGCTCCGCCGCCCCGTCACGCACACGGTGCACGAAGTGGCCTCCCACACCCCGGAACGCACCGCGGGCATCTACTTAGAATCCATTGCCACCACACGCATACGCCAACGAATCGCTCTCTCGAAAACAAGCCATCAAGGACTCGATCTGGTGACATACAACAACTCCCACTGACAATTACAGATAAGAGAGTTCCATGGTGTCCCGCAGGGTTCCGGCTGCGAGACGGCCAACGTCTCAAACACTTGCTTGACAGTGCTTTAGTCTCCGTCTGACCGTCGATTGCGTTCCCGCACGGCCGCACTACCTAGGGGTATGGTCACCAGCAACAGAATGAGTACCGGCCCCCATTGTGATGAATGGGCTGATGCGTAGAGGTATCGCTATTAGCCCACCTATAAAATGGACGCCGTGCCCCCAATCCAGACGATTCGGGTGTAGAGCTTAGCCGCGGGCCCGATGTTGTGTGCTTCCATGGGTCAACTCTAGTGACTGACTTGGAAAAACGATGGCCTGATCCTCTGTCTAGCCGGTGACTGGCTCGGTGACTGTGAGCATGAACGCGTATTGGCCCTTGGTCGTGTTTCCACAGTGCGCCACGGTATCGGTAGCTACCAAACCTAGCTGCCGGGACAGGAACACGGAATTCCGGCGTGGCAACAGCCTGGGGCCCGCTTCAACGCCGATCGGAACTTACTCGTTCGTTCCCGGTGCAGTCATTTATCCTTGGCATCCGGGCCTCCACCCACCGGCCTCGGCGGAGTTCATTAGCCTCGGGTAGGACCCTGAGCTACTGCTGATGTATCGACTCGTTCAGTGGCTCTCACGTGCTGGCCCTGAATGGCTGCGGGTGTGCAAAGACAAAGGTGGCGCCGCACTCAAGGTGCGGCGCCACTGGAAGGAAGCCGGCTCAGCTTCTTCAGGAACTTATTTGTCGAAGACGTCCTTCGCGGCATCTTTGAGATGCTCGCCAGCCTGCTTGGTCTTCGCCGCTCCCTGATCTGCGGCACCTTCGGCTTTGAGCTTGTCGTTGTCTGTGGCATTACCTACAGCCTCTTTGGCGTTGCCGGTGGCTTCTTGTGCTTTGTTGCCGATCTTGTCTCCGAGACCCATGCGGCCCTCCTTCGTCAATCAATCCGACAGTTACCCCATCAAGTTTAGCCACAGCTGGTCAGATTTTCATAGAAATACCCACCCCATGCACCAACGGAATGCTCCCCTACCCCGCATCTCGTGGCCCCTGCAGTTTCTGTGGCTATGACCCATCCCACCCAAAGTGCTCACGTAGGACCGCTAAATGGATCTTCCGGACCAGCGCTCACCCACTTATGTTGCACGTCAACCCGGGTTATATTCAATACAGCTCTACATTCAGAGAACATAATAAAAGGACGCCATGGCAAAGAACCCTCCCCGCAGGCTAGGCGTGCTGCAGTGGTGATCAATCCAATGAAGTCCCCGGACGAGCACTTCAAGGCCACGTTCTTCCAACTCTGCACGGATGCTGGCTGGGCCGAGCCGCTCTGGCTGGAAACCTCGGAGGATGACCCGGGCATGNGCCAAGCCAAGGAGGCCCTAGCTGCCGGAGTCGATGTCGTCATCGCCGCAGGCGGGGACGGTACCGTCCGCTGTGTCGCTGAGGTCCTCACCGCCACGGGGACCGCCATAGGTTTGGTACCGCTGGGAACGGGGAACCTATTGGCTCGCAACCTCGGCATGAACGTCTCAGACCCGGTGGCCGCAGCCAAGGACGTACTGCTGGGAAACGAAACTAAAATCGACGTCATGAAGGCCACGATCGACCACTGTGAAGATGAACAGATTTTCTTAGTCGCCGCCGGGCTCGGATACGACGCATCCATCATGGCTGATACCGTCGAAGGGCTCAAGGACCGGGTGGGCTGGCTCGCTTATGTCGAATCTGGCATCCGAAACCTGCCTGGANAACCTGTCGCTGCCAGAATCAGCGTCGATGGCAGGAAGGAGGCCCACCGCAAGGTCCGCGGTGTCATGGTAGGCAATTGTGGAAAATTGATGGGTGGCGTGGAAATTTTCCCCAACGCGTCCGTCACCGATGGCCTCATGGACATACTCACCTTGGCACCGAAAGGAAAATTTGGCTGGCTGGCCGTCACCCTTGGTGTCTTTGGANAAAACAGCAAGAGGAATCAGTCGGTGCAGAGCTTTTCGGGAAAGAAAGCCGAAATTACTGTGGAGCACCCGCAGGAATTCCAGCTCGACGGCGACCATCTGGGCCCCGCAACACATCTGCAAATCAGTGTGGCTCCACTGGCTTTGACCATCAAGATGACAGCACCAGCACAGCCGGCCGGCAGGAACGGGAAGGGAGCAAAGTGAGCACCGAGAAAAGACCCGCCCAAGTCCCGCTCTCCCGAAAGGGCATCCACCCCTCGGGTTGGCATCAAAGTTCATCGTCGAAGAGCGGTTCGTTCCGGCTGCCACCCGTAAGCGGCTCTATGCCACCTCGCTGCTGCTCGTCGTTCTGGGACTGGTCATGTTTTTGCTNCTCCTTAACGCCGTCGTGACCCACACGGGCTTTCAACGCCTAGACCAGCCTGTCAACACCTGGTTCATGGCCCTGCGCTCCCCNGTATTGACTGGCTTCATGGAGGCGCTGGCCATCATTTTCGGTCCGGTAGCGCTCCCGATCATTGTCTTAGTCGTCGTCGTGGTCTGGACCATTCTGGCCAAACATGCATGGCGTCCGCTCCTGCTTGCCGCCGGGATGGTCACCGGCGTCATCCTGGCCCAAGTCCTCGCTCCGATGGTCCAGCATCCCCGGCCTCCCGTCGATCTGATGCTGCTCGGGGCAGACAGCACCTTCTCNTTTCCTTCCGGTCATGTTCTGGGGACCTCGGATTTCCTGCTGATCCTGGCTTTCCTCATTGCCAGCCGACGCCANAAGACGTCCCTGACGGTGCTCTTATTCAGCATCGCCACCCTGGTGATTCTGGCCCAAGTGGCCAGCCGGCTCTACCTCGGCTACCACTGGATCACGGACACGACAGCGTCCATGGCTCTGGCACTTCTCATTCTCGGTGCCGTCATGGCTGTAGACACTGCCAGAACGGTTCGCATCCACGGCGAACACGTCCACGGTAACCATTCACAGCCCCAGGTCGACGGCACATGAAACCCGGACAANAAGCCCGCCGGGTGGCTAGCCGCGCCGGAAACAGCCGGGCACTGACTCTGATTGCAAGAATCGGCTTCGCCGCTAGCGGACTCATGCACCTACTAATGGGATACATCGCCATCCGTATAGCCTTCCACCACGGCGGGGAATCAGATCAGTCCGGCGCCTTCGCTCAAATGTTAAAACTGCCAGGCGGAACGATCGTCATTTGGGTCACCGTTGCTGGCCTAGCGGCCCTGGGACTCTTTCTCTTGCTTCAAGCCGCTCTCGGCATCGGGTCCTCGTCCAAGAAACGCTGGGCCCGGAGCCTAGTGTCCTTGGGTAAGGGCGTCGCCTACCTAGCCATAGCGTTCACAGCCCTTTCGATCGCGCTCCGGCACCCAACAAGTTCCACAACCTCCACCCGCCACGCCACCAGCACCCTACTCTCCCTTCCCGGAGGACAGGTTCTACTCATCCTCCTTGGAATCATCACAGCCGGGATCGGTGGTTACTTTATCTACAAAGGAGCCCGGCAANAGTTCCGCGAGGACATCACTGTGCCCTCTGACCACTCCCAAAGAGCCATCACGGTGCTGGCCATGACCGGATACATCGCCAAGGGCATCGCCATCTTCACACTCGGTGTTCTCTTCGTCATCGCGGCAGTCAAGGTCGACNCCCAAGAAGCCTCCGGGCTCGACGGAGCCCTGAAGTCCCTGGCCGCCCTGCCCTTCGGCGAAGCCATCCTCCTCGTGATCGGGATCGGACTCATTGCCTACGGGCTCTACAGCTTCGCCCGCGCCCGCCTCGCCCGGCTGTGAACATCGACCGCTTGAAGACCCCGCAGCCAGATTCCATGAGGTGGGCCCAACCAGGGTCTCCGCGTAACCGACTTTGTGCGCTAAATCCTGTTTCCCGATCCGTGAAGTCAGTCCATGTAGCTAATTCCCTAATACATGTTGCCCGAAACGGGACCGGGCTGTACATTAGCCCCATGGGAATCGTACTAGCACTTATCATCGTCGGAATCGTACTGCTCGTGTTCGGCATTGCCGTGAAAGCTGCAGCGTTCTTGCTCTGGATCGGGATTGTCCTCTTGGTGATCGGGGCCGTCATGGCAGTTATGCGCCAAGTGCGCAACAAGGTGTAGTTCCCCGACCACTACCCTTCGACATCACCAGAATCCCACCCTGGGCATGACAGGGTGGGATTCCCTCGTGTTCTGACAAATCCACGGATTTAGACCAGCATTTTCTAAGACACGGCCCTGAACGTCAGGCGCCGTGCTGGGGCCTCGATTGCGCAGCAACCTTTGAACCAAGAAGCAATTAACCCGACACCGCGCGCAAATGTCTCAGGCCACGCGCCGCAGTGTGGATACATGAAGCCAGCATTGTCAGCGACGAGGCACTGTGGTCAGCGTGCAGCGGTGATCCCCTCGGCCCGGGTGAACAGGAGCCTTCGTTCATCACCGAGGAGAATAACTGCCTAGCAATTTTCTGGTTCGGTTATGACGGTTACCTCCATGCTGTGCGCTGGGACCAAGATTCGTAGAGCAGCACCGACAATTGCCCCCTCGCTAACTCTGCAGCGTGTTGCGGGGTCGCATCTACGCACCAGTTAGACAAGACAATCATTGACCTGTCGACCTTCTGGCGCACGGGGCCCCAGCACACACAAACCACTTCGTGACGGCTCTTCACCCGCGCTCGAGCAGGGATGGCAATTCAGTCCCACCCATCTGGACCCGAAGAGGGCGAGACCGGATTTTCTTGAAACTGTTGGAATTAGCGGATCGTCACTGAGGAGATGCCATACCGGAAACCGTTGCCGCGAGTTGTGCTAGTCCCTTTTCAAAGTCTTTTCCCACCAGCTTGTCCATACTGACGAAGAACATGAATAACCGGTGGAAGCCTGTGCTTTCCCCNGCCATGGACCAAGTGACACGGGTTCCAAGTCGTTCTGTGGTCAAGATGAAAGTCCTCAAGTTGACGGACTTCATCGGCTTGTAAAATTCCAGCCGGATCGTTATCGAAGTGGCCGTGGCTTCCATGATCTCCACCGTTCCNATCGTCGGGTCCATGCTTTCCCACGGCGACCACTTGGTCCATTCACGGAAATTTTCAATCAGCGAGTAAATGATCTCCGCCGATGCCGGGATAAGGAGACTGCGTTCAACGCCAAAGGAGGACATGCGCCCATACTCTAGCCGAGGACACCACAGCCGTACTGCCCCAGTGATATGGATCTGTCCCAATTTACTGATTCACATGAGGACTTCACCCTGATCCTTCTCTTCACGGTGCAACCGATCCTCTTGGAATGTCTGAGCGGAAGCGTCTCATTCCCAAGTGAACCAGCGCAAAGCGCGCTCGCTCGGCTCATTAAGGATCCCCATACCGGAGGACCTCAATGATCATTGGACAACACTTCTAAGGGATATGACTTCGCTCAACCCAAAGAATCTCCCCACCGCCCGAGAAGCATCCTTGATGTGAAACCCCAGAGCCGTATCACCGGCCGAGGAAGCCATTTTGGCGGATCTTGCGGGATTGGTGATGCACGAGATGGAACTTAGGCTCGATACCCGACGAACGAAAGAAGCCCTTCGGGCACCTGAGATAAGAGGGCCTGTTCCAGCTCGATCGCTCCACGACACTGCACAGTAAGAAAGATCAACTAGCTAACTTGGAGCAATCATTGCGTGGCCGCAATCATTCCCTTGCTCCACTAACTTATATGTCATGGCGAGGACGATCGCCACAGCCCTGCCGCGACCGCTTAGGCGATCATCCCAGAAATGTGCCAAATCCAGAACGAGCCAAAGATGTTCGAAGTAATCACGCCAGTGGAATGGCCCGGCCCCTACGCCCTCCAAAGCGGCAGGAGTCAGAGCAACGGCCGCAGAGAAACAAGGGCCGTTTCGCTGAAGAGGGCCAGAGGGGATCGGTGGTCCCATTCCTCTATGGTCAATGCAGTGGAGTTGGTGCTGTCAGGCTCNAATCTGTCAATATTGGCGCTGCCCACAGTGGACCAACTGCGGTCTATTCTCGCCGTCTTGGTGTGAAGCCTTGCATTGCGGTAGAGCAGGATTGTCACACCGTCCTTCAGTAAAGAGCTGTANAAGCCCCGAGAAAGCCAGTCAGAGCGGACATGGTTTGAATCCTGGGCCAGGATGATCCGAACATCAACACCCCGCCGGCTCGCCGCCAGAAGAGCCCTAAGGATCTGCAGGTCAGGTATGAAGTATTTCATCATCACATAAATGTGGTCCTGGGCACGGGCAATCGCGTCACGGTAGACACCACGGACAGGGTAAAGAAGATTGGCAGGGATGTTGTTAACGGCGCGGACCCTGGGTTCCCAAACCTCCGGATTGGTGTGCCTTATTTCCTGCCGTGAACTCGAGGCTTTCTCATTCCACACTGTCACGAAGGCCTGCCGTAGATCCCAGACAGAAGGCCGAACCAGTTGCATATGAGTGTCCGGCCACAAGGCAGCGTATAAGGATCCTATGTGTCGNCCACCCACGAACCCGACCCTGTGATTTACAGCCAGGAGCCTGCTGTGATCCAGACCTGTGCCGCGCACAGTCTTGGTCAACATGGAGATGCGAATCACGGGAAAACGGTAAACTTGGACGTCGGGGTGGAACTGGAANAATGAAGATGACACGACTAGGTTCGCGAACCCGTCGTAGATGACCAAGACTTTAACTCCGCGTTCTGCTGCCTTGTTGACCACGTCCCTGAAGGCTTGCCCTGTTTCATCATTCTTCCAGATGAAGGTTTCGATCAAAATGCTCGACTGTGCCTCATTGATCGCTTCAAGCATGTCCTGGTTCAGGTCGGTACCGAAGGTGTAAGTGCTGATCTTGGAATCGGCGATGGTCTGTTCGAAAATGCCGGGGTACGGGAAGCCCTAACGTTCGCTCCGATGCCGCTTCTTGCCCGCGTTCAGGACCACAAGGCCCGCATTCACGTCTCCATGCTCGCCANNAAATGCCAATAGTGATCGACCCACATTTTCCTGTGCCACCTCAACAACTGGCTCCGAGACTAATTCAACCATTATGAGAGTCTAACGAGTGGCCAACCCCGCAATATGTAGAAAATAGCCGACTATCGCAGCCCAATAGATGAGTTCACTTTGCAACCAATCCATAATGGAACCTTTGCCAAGATGGCTAATTGCCGTTCCCCGCCCCGCAAGTTGAACTCTCCTATAACCGGAATGCTACCCAAAAGCAGGGCACCCTGACTCTGGGGCCGTTAGTCCACCAGCGCGGCAGCGATCGCCTGGCCGACAAACACACCGAACTCGTGCGCGCTCCAGTTACGGCTCAGCATGAGGTTCTCGTAAACATCCGGGGCCGTATAGAACCACATGACATCCGCAGCAAATTCGGGCGTGATGCCATCGGCTAGCATCTTGCGGTCCACCATGAAACGGGCNATTATGCAGCATGCGCTCATGCCGATCGTGGTCAATTTCCACCAGNNCAGGCGCACCATTTCGTCGTCGCTGGCTGCCGCGTCCCTGATAAGCATGCGGATTGGGGCGGCCAGCGGGCCGATCTCTGCCGTGAACATGCCCAGAGCGAGTAGCAGTTCTCTGCCATCTGTGGCCCGGGACTGTAGTAGATCGGAACGCTGCTCGGCTGGGACCGTTCCGGTTCCCAGCAATCCGTTGTTGTAGATGGCCCGGACCAGCCCCGCCTTGGAACCCACCGATTTGTAGATCGTTTCGGTGGAAACGGCAGCGGCGGCCGCAACCGCCGCGATGGTGGTCCGGGCGTACCCGTATTCCAGAAACAGCGCGCGAGCTGATTCCAGGACGGCTTGCTGGTTTAGCTCGGCACGCTCTCTGCGCCCGGCTGAATTATAGGGCGGGGTGTCTTGACCGGTAATGCCATGGGGCGTACGCTCCTAATTAGATACAGTTTAGTGTATCTAATATTTCGGGAGGTTCCCATGAGCATCTCAGGCGATATTGGCCACGACGCGATGACCGTAATTGAAGAGTTGCGCGCTGCTACTAACGCCCACGATCTCGATGCCCTCGTGGCCCTTTTTCCCCATCNNTATGTCAACAAAACTCCCGCCCACCCTTCCCGTGGCTTCAGTGGCCGCGAACAGGTCCGGGAAAACTGGAGTCACATCTTCTCCGCTGTTCCGGACATTGCCGCCCACATCATCCGCTCCGCCGACGCTGGCATGACCCTCTGGAGCGAGTGGGAAATGATTGGCACGCGTCTGGACGGGCGTCCTCACCGGATGGCCGGCGTCATTGTCTTTATCATCAGCGAAGGACTCATCGCGGAAGCAGCGTTCTACCTTGAGCCTGTCGAAGACGACGCCGGAACGGTGGCTGAGGCTGTTGGCCGTGCTGTTGGTGCTCCGGCGCTTTCCGGCGAGACTGCACCCCAGGGGTCGGACGGCATGATTTTAGTGACCGGCGGCACCGGGACCGTGGGCCGGGAACTGCTCCGCCTCCTTCAGGACACAGGTCAGCTGCATCGTGTATTGACTCGGAGTTCCGAGCGGGCGCGCATGCTGGAAGCGGCCGGCTCGCAAGCGATGGTGGGGAACGCGGAGAATCCCGCAGATCTTGTCGCCGTCGTCGCCGGCTGCGACACCGTCATTTCCGCCATGACGGGCTTTGGACCGTCCTCGGCAGTTCTCCGGNCCGCCGTCGACCGGGATGGAAACCTGAACTTGATCAGGGCCGCACAGGACGCCGGTGCGGAACGGTTTGTCCTCTTCTCGGTCAGGGACGCCGGCCCCGGACACCCCATGGAACTGAACCGCATGAAATTTAGCGCCGAGCAGGCCTTACGCGAGTCTGACATGGGTTGGACCATCCTGCACCCGACCATCATTCTGGAAACATTTACGGCAATCATGCAGGAATCTTTGGACCGGCACGGGGTGGCCGTGGTTTTGGGCGGGGCGATANGGCCAGTGAACTTCATTGGCGCGGCTTATGTAGCCCAGAGGGCACTCGCCGCTGCTCGTAGCAGTGACCTGCACGGAGCAGTCTTGGAGTTGGCCGGACCTGAGAACCTCTCATTCAATGATTTGGCCTCCTTGCTCGTCGCCCGCCATGGCTCCGGTCGCGTGGTCCATGTCCCCTTCCGGTTCTACGGGCCATGGCATTTTCAGCCACCACTCGCGCCAGGGTGGGGCCGGATTCTCCGTGCAGCCATCTTGATGTGCACCTCCGACATGGCCAGTGAGTCTTCATTGATCCAAGAATCGCTGTCCCGGATACCGGTGAAGACCATACGCGAAACCCTCGCCGAATCGCACCAGGCACCGCGCTAGCGACGACGCCCTCCTACCGTTCCCATCAGAAGAGCACCTATTGGCTGGCACGTCTTGTTGGTTTTCAGTGCGGCCCTGCTTTCTATTCAGCTCGTACTTCGGGTCTTTGTCGGCCAGCCCGGGAACTCCTTCAACACCGCATTCTGCGGACCACCGATGGCCGATGACAAAACAGAGCTTTATGGTTTGGGTGGCGCAAACGCTGGCGGACCAAGAAGCGTTATACCGCCGTTCTTGCTCGTGGACCCCTGTGCTGTGGGTAGATAAGAAGCCGAACGATGACAAGGCAAGTGCCCTGCGTGAGGTCCTGCAGAACATCACGGCTTTGCCCGATCCGATTGAGGCAATGATTAATCGGCGTTTTCGTGTTTGCCAGAAAGTGGCCACACCATGTCACAGCGGGTCTGCCCCAGTATGCACTGGGCTAATGATCTGGACAACAACGACGGGCACATGTTCCCCTCTTCCCGGATATCGGCCTTTTGGTGAGAGTTTCTTCAATATCCACATTCTTGTGACATGGAACACATTTATCAGTTATGGTCAAGGCTATGGACGTGCCCATTGGGGAATGTCCATTCTCATCGGAGGAAATCTCGTGAAGAAGTCCACGTTTCTGATCGTCCCGGCTCTTGCCTTGGGCGCACTCGCTTTGTCCGCTGGTCCGGCCCTGGCGGCTGACAGCAGCACTTACCAGGCCAATCTGGCTGCGATCAATGGGAGCAATGCTTCCGGAACAGTCATGGTCACGGTCAACGGAGACCAGGCCACAGTCACCGAAAATGTCTCAGGCCTAGCCGCGACCTTCGACGGCAAGCCATATCCGCACGTCCAGCACATCCACATCGGTGCGAAGGGCACGTGCCCGGACATGTCAGCGGACACCAGCAAAGATGGCGTCATCAGTACCACCGAAGGTGCCCCGTTCTATGGGNGANTCGGGGTGACGTTGTCCACTAGCGGTGATACTAGCCCGGCTGCCGCCACCAATTTGAGGNTGGCAGGCATGGGTGCCTCATACACCTACGAGCGGACCTTCGCCTTGGATGCGAAAACCGCTGATTCTCTCAAGGCCGGAACAGCCGTCGTCGTCGTTCACGGTTTGGATCCGGCCACCTTGCCCGCTGCGGCCCAGAAGGAGCCTAGCGACCTGGTCCCCACACTGCCACTGGCGGCTACCTCACCGGCTCTGTGCGGTACATTGACCGCCATGCCTGCCGGAGCCNCCGGAACCGGTATTACTACCCCGGCCTCCTCGGAGGGACCCAATTTGGGTCTCGTTGCGGCCGGCGGCGGTCTCGTTCTGGCAGCTGGCGGAGCTTACGCGATCCGTCGCCGGATGAGCACCAAGGTCTGATAGAGGCGCAGGAAAATCGTGCGATTTGAGACTAGCAGCCGTCGCGGACGCCTTGCCGCGTCCACGACGGCTGCCCTGCTCNTAGCCGGTGGCGTCACCACCATCGGCTTTGGACTCCATGTTCCACCTCTGGCACAGGAGGGAGGCGGCAAACTGATCGCCGCTGCACCTTTAGTTACTGGGACTGCATTGGCCGTAACACCAACGCCTGACCCGGCTCCGATCCCGCCCGCGCACACTTCCATCCCTGCGCTACCCGTTCCTGTTGCTCCGGAGGCGGCGCTACCTGCGTCCGTTCCGGTCAGGATGGAGATCCCATCTATCGGTGTCGACGCAGCCTTGCTGGAATTAGGCAAGCAGGCCAATGGTGAAATTGCGACCCCGCCTGGAGAGGCCGGCTCACCCGGGNGTTGGTATAAACACTCACCCACCCCTGGACAAACCGGTTCCGCCGTCATCCTCGGCCACGTCAACACCAACAATTCCTCCCAAGGCCTGTTTTACCGCCTCCACGAACTCACACCGGGTAAGACCATCACCGTCATACGCGCTGACCACACTGCGGCAGTATTCACTGTTGAGAAAATAGACAAGTACCCCAAAGCGACTTTCCCGACCGTGGAGGTCTACCAGAACGCTACCCGTCCAGAACTCCGGCTCATCACCTGTGGAGGCTACGACCGGGCCACTGGGGAATACCTCGAGAACACGGTCGTGTACGCCACCCTGACCTCCAGCCACCCGGCGTAGACCTCACTCTGACCAAGCCACCCGAAAGTGTTCAGCATCTTTTGTTCGCTCCAAGAAATGGGAAACCCATGACAACGAAAAACGCACCAACGTCTCGGCTTCGCTGTAATCTCCGCAGCCACCATCATCGGTATCAGCGCCTGCGGGACCACCGGGACAGGGTCCGGCCCCTCAGTAGTAGCACCATCGATGACAGCCTCAGCAGCTGCATCGATGGAGCCAAGTATGAGCGGACCCCCNACCGGGCCCACCACGGCTTCCCAAGAGACCACAGCCGAACTGACGATTCGCATCGAATCCTTTGCCTATACGGGCCCGGACAGCGTTCCAGCTGGGGCGAGAATAACCGTGATGAACATGGACGCCCAAGCACACACCGTTACCGCAGATGACGGCTCCTTCGACGTCGTCGTCAAACCCGGTACCAGTGTCACGTTTACCGCACNNCCAAAACCCGGCTCATACACCTACCACTGCACCTATCACTCCAGCATGCACGGAACCCTGGTCGTGAAATGATCTCGGATAAAAGCTCCAGTCAAGGCCCGTACAGGGAACCCTCGGAATCGATCCGTCCTGACCGTCCCACAGCCTTGGCCATGGTACTTCGGGTACTGGCAGCGGCAGCTTTGGGCGTGGACGCCATCGTTCACGCCCGACTCGCCGCCGGCTATCAGTCCGCCTCTCCCGGGNGTTTCGGGNAAGGTAACCTCTTCTTGGCAGAAGCCGCAGTCGCCGCCGCAGCTGGACTCTACGTCCTCATCCGGGGCAGCCGCCTGGCCTGGCTCTTGGCTCTTCTCACCGCTGCAGGGNGCCTGGCAGTGTTACTCCTTTACCGCTACGTTGATATCCCCGCTTTCGGGCCCTTCCCGGCCATGTACGAACCCATCTGGTTCTTGGAGAAAACACTGACCGCGCTATCCCAAGCACTTGTCATCCTCTTAGCCGTGATCGCGCTGATCCTCCACCGACCAACCCGCTCCCTCCCCGGCTAACCTGCCCGTCTTGCCTTCACACACCCCTGTCAGCACTGCCCGGAGACCTCAGCCAGATAAATGACAGCCAACACACGGGCCGTCTCAGCGACGTTTGGCACCTTCACCCGCCTCCAGCTGTCCCGCAGGAGGTTCGGCTACTGGTCGGACTTAGGTTGCCGAAGGGTGTGTAGTTGATCTGATGGCTGGGGCCACTCTGGGTGTTTGAACGCTCCGTCCGGGATTTCCACATCGAGAGGAACGCGAAAACGGATATGAGGAAGGTAGCGAAGACCTGTGCATGGAGGACGAGCCAGAGGCCAGTCTGATGCGGAAGTAGCAAGCTCATGTTCCTGCCGCGTCCGCTCGATTGACGAAGGTTTCATCGATCGGTGTCCAGAACGCTACGGCTATTAGGCTGAGCCCCAACATGAGAAGTGCGAGGGCAAACACGACGGTCGTCCACACTGTCGGTCGCCGTCTTGAGAGATTTGGTGGCATTGCCAGTTAGCTCCTCGTATTGGACTGCGGGACCACCATCATACCGAGACCTGTTCAACGGGTGGCGGTTGTAGTTGTGCGCCACGAACCCGCGAAGTTGTTCAAGGTCTTTGTTGCTGTTAAGAGTGGTCACAACTGACTCCATTGCAACCCTCAGGAAAGCAATCACGAGGCATGGGAGGCGGAAGGGGTCGATCTTTCAGATGCCTAGGCCGACAACTGCACGAATGTCCGCAGACCGATCCTTAAGAGATATTCCTTTGGGTGTGGTCCCGGTCCTTCTCGAGCAACGTGCCATAGCGGTCAGCACCGGATGCTGTTCCATTGTTCGTGAAGGGCCGGGCAGGCGCCGGGTATGGTGGGTTCTACAGCCAGGATGTTCCGTTGCCAGCATCTGGAACGGCGCCGGGCAGGAATTTTAGGTCGTGGCTAGCGTTAGGTCTGAGTATGAAAGCAATTGTGTATCGTGCCACCGGTGATCCGTCTGTACTCGAGCTCGTCAACCGTGAGACCCGCGACCCGGGGTGCGGGNAGGTGCGTGTGAGGATCGTGGTCTCTGCGGTGAATCCCACCGATTGGAAATCGCGCCGCGGCGCCAAACCGGGAGAGACCTTGCCCTTCGCGGAGGTCGTGCCGAACCAGGACGGCGCCGGAGTGGTGGACGCCCTCGGACCTGGCGTCGAGCACCTCCACGTCGGCGACAGGGTCTGGTTGGCCTTGGCAGCCTACCAGCGCGCCGATGGTGGGACAGCGCAGGAGTTTGCCATTCTGCCAGCCGAGCGGGTCTTTCCTCTGCCGGAAAACGCCGGGTTCGACCTCGGCGCAAGCNTTGGCGTTCCTGCGATCACCGCCCACCGGGCCCTGACCATCGCCGAGGACGGCCCGCGGAGGCTGCGCCCGGGAACTTTGGACGGCAAAATAGTTCTCGTCGCTGGAGGGGCTGGCGCTGTCGGCCATGCGGCTATCCAGCTCGCCAAATGGGCCGGCGCCGTTGTGATCACGACCGTGAGCGGACCGGCGAAGGCTGCACTGGTCACGGCCGCCGGTGCCGATCACGTCATCAATTATCGGGCCACCCACGCGGCCGCGGAGATCCGCCGGATCGCTCCCGAGGGCGTCGACCAGATCGTTGAGGTGGCTCCCGCGCAGAACGCGGAACTCGACCTAGCAGTGATCCGCAACCGCGGTTCCATCGCGGTTTACGCCAACAACGGCGGCGATCAGGTGAACCTGGACGTGCGCAGGCATTTCAGCCTCAACGTCCGCTACCAGTTCGTGCTGCTTTACACCGTTGGTATGGCGGCGGTGCACGCCGCCGCCGAGGACATCAACGCGGCCATCGCTGACGGCGCCCTTCCTGTGNGAGAGGCCGCAGGGCTGCCGTTGCATCGCTTTGATCTGGCTGATACGGCTGCGGCCCACGCGGCGGTGGAAGAAAGCATCGTCGGCAAGGTACTGATCGATGTGTCAGCGGGCTAGCCAATAACCGAAGGGCGCCCAAGAAGGTATGAGGTTTACTACTGATGTGGGATAGTCCCAGAGGCTAAGCGGGCAACCATGCTCTATATCGAGGCTTTCTACAATCGCTGGCGAGCACATACCCACAACTATGGGCGTCCGCCGGTAACAATAATGGCCAACTTCACCGCCCAAAACCAGCGGCTACCCGCCGCTGATTACCCCACAAAAAGTGAACGTCCCGCATCCTTGACACAGCTCATTGTTCTCCCCAGTGGTCTGGGACGAAAGATCCTTAGTAGCCGTTGGAGGCTTTCAGTTCGCCTTCGGCGTTATAGAGTGGCGCGTCGGTGGTTGTGAGGTAATCGGGGTATTCGGCCACGATGAAGGGTATGGCTTTGCGGGTGTGACCGTCTTTGGGGCTGCAATACCGGAAAGGGCCTTGGGGTTAAACAGCCGGTCCATATGGCGGTCTGCGTGGTCTAGTATCCATGTGGAGAGCGCTGCCCCGGATTCAAGACGAGTTTTTCCCAACCGTGCCACAGTGCACTGATCCGGGTGACCGCCTCAATATGGTGCCACCACAACGGGCACCACGCCAAAGCCCGTTTTCGGGGTCTTTCTCTTGCAGGAACGGACTTTCCCGAATGTAGAACGGGTGTAGTTCAGCGGAGAAAACGTGTACATGTCCTCATACATGTTTTGTGGTTCATCCTCCTCTGCTGCTGCATAGCAGCAGGAGCGGATTCGCTCACTTCCGCAGCCTTGGAGGCCAGGGATGATTGCTCGCCTGGTTCCGTGGTGTTGTCCGCCACGAGTTCCCCGGTCATGGGATCGAGTCTCATACCGGCACCCTACCCTGTCAGGATCTTTACGTTGAGCAGCTAGTTCTTCTTGGGCCTTTTTCAACGTCTCTTCTCCTTGGGGTCGAATTTTTCACTGATGCTTGCACGCTGTCTTTGTGGGCTCCTGCCATCCACGGAACCGTGCAAAGCAAGGCCGCTCGTTGACCGGTAGAGGTCAGAATGGCCCGGCCCTTGGGGAGTGCTTGAAGTTCAGCGGCGTCGAAGATTTTGCTTCGTGTTCCTGGGCTGCACCACGTGGGCTGCCCTGAGTGGGCGGAGATCCGGGGTGGTGTAGTAGTAGCTGCCGATGCTATCGACAAGGGAAGTCAGCAGTTTTCCGGGGACGTTGCCCCAGCATAGATTTTCCAGTTCGCGGCACTCATCAAGGCATCCATACCCAGTTCCCCACACCCCGGCCCCTTGAGGGTAGGACTGCAAAATGGTGACCAGTAAGATCCCTTGTGAGCCGAAATAGGAGTACAGCTGGGGCAGATCCTTGCACCGTCAAAGCGGTCACCAGTGGCGCCGCTGAACCTGCGGTATCGCGGGAGAGAGAATACAGGGTGTTTGATCCGGTAATGAAAAGATCCGGGTCAAAGTGAACGCGGTTATCGTGTCCACTGGCATCGGGTACGGGTTAACCAACTGGCCATTTCTTGGTCAGCGAGGCAGGCCGTCATGGTTTGGGCGGTGCTGAACACACCGGTTTTCTCCCGAGTCAGCGGCGAGGATACCGGAGAATTCATTGAGGACTTCCGGGAACAGAGAGTTTTCAGTGCCACATAAGGTTCGGACTCTTCGGTGTCAGGGTTCGCTAGCCAGCGCTGAACATCGCGCAGGCAATACCCACCCAATGCCGCCGCCAGCAGCAGAGATTTAAGTAAGGTGATGGCGCGGGGATGAAAAAGCGTCCGGGGTCCAGCTTGCGGAGAGCGGGAACCGGAAGCGAAGTGTTCGGCCAAGGAGTTAGCTTCCGGGCCGTTGGTGATCGTGGAAAGCGGATTCCACCACCACGAGCTGTGCTCACCCACAATCTTTGCGGATCAAAGACAAAGACCCGACCCACGTTTTCGCGCACACCGCGCGTGTGATCGTGCAGGCCCGCTTATTTTCGGTGGCCACGACAGCACCGGGAGCATTCAAGACCAACGGAATGCTATAGCTAGAGGTTTTACCGGTACGTGGACCAGCGAAGATCAGGCCAACATCTTCATAGCTGGCATAGAGGCGGTTCCCGTTACCTTTTAGTAGCCCCTAAATGACTAAGAATTGGGGTTGTTGGACTGTAGGTCCCGGCATGATTAAGTCCCCAGTCATTGATGATCAGTGGGGTGTTGTCACCAGGATTCGATAGGCGCCTGAGGATCGCTAATGGGGACCGGACCAGCACAACGAACCACCGTGTAGGTCAGCCGTAACGAAAGATGCCGAGCCTTGCCGCCGCAGGACAAGCCAACGAGAAGTTCACAGGACACTATTTCTGGGAGGTTTGCGTTGATCAAGAACCATGACCAGGTCGATATCTTTATTGGTGCTGACGTTGGCAANAGCAATCATCACGCGGTCGCTATCGACCGAGACGGCAAGAAACTCCTCGAGNNACGGGCCCTGCCCCAGGACGAGGCGAAGCTACGTGCCATCATCAACGCCGTAGCAGGTAAGGGCGCGGTGTTACTGGTCGTGGATCAGCCTTCGACCATCGGAGCCCTGCCGGTCGCTGTGGCCCAGGCTGAAGGCATCTTGGTTGGTTATATTCCGGGTTTGGCGATGCGTCGCATTGCCGATCTGCACCCCGGCGAAGCCAAGACGGANCGTGCCAGAGACGCAGCAATCATTGCTGAAGCCGCCCGATCTCTGCCGCACACGTTGCGTTCGGTCGTCCTCGCCGATGAAAAAGCTGCCGAGCTCTCGATGTCGTGTGGATTTGACGATGATCTGGCGAAGCAGGCCACCGCGACCCCGAACCGGATCCGCGGCCTACTCACCCAGATCCACCCNGCACTGGAACGAGTCATCGGGCCGCACCTGGACCATCCAGCCATGGTCGAGTTGCTGATCAAATACCCGACCCCGGACAAGCTGCGCAAAGCAGGCCAAACCCGTGTCACGACACTGCTTTCGAAGTACGCTCCACGGGCTGGGAACCGCTGGATCACAGATCTCTTCGCCGCTTTAGATGAGCAAACGGTCGCGGTCTCAGGGACCGGGGCTGCCAGCATCGTCCTGCCCCAGCTCGCGGGCATGCTCAAGCAACTACGCACCGCCCGAGATGAGCTCCTCACGCAAGTTCAAGCACTCGTGGAGGCCCACGCTCAACACCAACNNGTCCAGTCATCCATGCCGGCAGTCGGTGTGAGGACCGAAGCACGCATCATCACCGAGGTGATCGGGAAGCAATGACAGAGCGCCAGCCACCTCGCCTCCTACGCCGGGCTGGCACCAGTGACCTGGCGCTCCGGGACCTCGATCCGCGGCGATCATCCCTCCANNAAAGGCAATAAGTCCTTGAAGCGGGCGTTCTTCCTCTCCGAGTTCGAAGCCTTGAAAGACCCGCTCTCACTGGCCTATTACGACGAGAAACGAGCCCAAAGGAAACGACACAACCAAGCCTTGATCGCGCTCGCCCGACGCCGCTGCGACGAGCTCTTCGCCATGCNNTCGCCCGACGGCGCCCTCTACGACGCCCCAACTTCCAAAACCACATAACCAGTCAATAGTAATCAGCGACCGGACACGCGCTGGCAGCCGCGCAGTCCTGCCCCAAAACCTCATCAATGACATTGGAAGAAAAGCGCCCAAACCCCTTGACGAAGAACAGGGACACCCTACTAGCTAAGTGAATACTGCTGACCATGCCGTTCCCCGATACGCAGATTATTTCCCCGCGGAACCCGTCTCACCGTTGTGACAAGCAATTCTAGATAATGCAGACGCCCTCTACTGGGGCGCTAGCTGGACAGCAGTCTCAACCACCTAGCCGGGGCACTTATCCTTCCTCTATTGTTGGCAAAACTACGCCCATCCCGAGACCTGGAACAGGCAACCCCAAATCATCAAGCTGAACATTTCCTGTGCAGGATGTCATCGATCCGAAGCCTCAAACCGCCACTTCAACCGTGTGAGGCCTGTGCTGCCGGCGAGTGTCTGGCTCTTGACGGTCATTGGATCAGGATGCTAAACCCACAGTATGGTCAGGACGAGCTTAAGGGTGGAGACGGTATTATTGTTGTGGTTATTCGGGCTGCAGTTCCTTGCCGGAATGGTCCTTAACCTGTTCATCGACCTACCGAAAACCCATCCAGGTGCCGGCGGCGAGTATTTCACCAGCTCCTGGGCAAGCCTGGTTTGGTCTCTGGGTGGTGGTGCAGGATTGACGCTGCTGGTGCACGCGTGGCTGGCTGTGCTTTTGGTCATCGGCACCGCGCTGCACTTCCTGCATAGTCTCCCATCCGGGGAGTACCTAGGGCGTTGGTCCAGCGGCATCGCTGCATTTNTTACAGTGGCAGCGCTCTTCAATGGTCTCAGCTTCGCCGACTACGGCGAAGACTTCAGCTCGTTGATCATGGCCTCTTGCTGGTTGATCGCTGTTGCTCTCTTGGTCTTCTCGCTAACCCGCACACGGGCTAAACCTGACACAACATTCCCTCAATCACGCCCCCACGAATAGTCTGGGCTCCTCCACTATGGGGTCCGGGAGGTTACCTATAACGGCGAGACACAGACTGTAGACCCCGTTCCACGTTTCTCCCATGGGACGGCACCTCTGCCGCCCCTACTTTTCTGGCCTTTTAATCCGCGCCTAGAGGCTGCTTCCTTGCCTGCATCGCAGAGAGGTGGGCGCATGCCACGACTACAAATAGGTCTCATTCTGCGCGGATAGCGGTTAAGCGGAGTGCGGGCATATGGTGCACGTGCGTGTAGGACAGAGAAAGGCGGCCTCCCTCGCAGGGGAAGCCGCCTTCTTTACTGATTCACACGTTCTCTACTGTTTCGGTCCTAGCCACCACAGGTGGCGCTGGTGCTAGCGCTGGGTGGCGCCGAACCGTTCTGCGGCTAGCTCCACAGCCGACGCGCGGGCGGCCGAAGCCTCATCAGCGGTCAGCGTCCGGTCAGCGGCACGGAAGCGCAGACCAAAGGCCAACGACTTACTGCCCTCGGGAATCCCCTTGCCCTGGTACTCATCGAACAAGGCCACGTCTTCGAGCAACTCACCGGCACCTTCGCGCAAAGTTTCCAGCACGGTGGCGGCCGCAATCTCCACCGGAACCACCAAGGCAACATCCTGGGTAGCAACCGGGAAGGTGGAGAGNGGTTTGGCCACAATGACGTCAGCGGAAGCAGCAAACACCATATCGGCGTTGATCTCCATGGCCACGGTGCGTGCTGGCATGTTCAGCTCTGCCAACAGCTTCGGGTGAAGCTCTCCGGCGTAGCCAACAATGTCTCCGTTACGCAGCGTCAACTCAGCTGCCCTGCCCGGGTGGAATGCCTGGTGGGCACCCTGTGAGATAACTAGTTCAACACCCACCACATCAGCCACCAGTCGGGCGGCATCAATAGCATCTGCCCAGTCCCATGCACGGGGCGTGTGGGCTGGAGCAGCAGGNGTGTCTTTACCTGTGAACACGGCGGCCATGGTCAATGGTTGGTAGGGAATGCCGTCGTACAAGGCGTCCAGGACGTCGTCGGAGGGTTTGAGCCCCAACGGCGGAATGGACTCCGTTCCCAGGGTCTGCGAAGGCAAGAACACCAGACCAGATTCGAACAGCGCCAAGTCATGGAAGCCGCGTGAATGGTTACGCTTGGCAATCTCCATCAGGCCCGGCAGGATCGAGGTCCGTAAGAAGCCAAACTCCTCACTCAACGGGTTGGCCAACTTCACCGCTGTGCGGNNGGCACCGGCCGTGGCAACACCAAAGGTGTCATTGGAAACCTTTGACGCGAACGGGTACGCCAAGATTTCAGTCAGGCCAGAATCGGCCAGAGCCTGGACCACGCGGCGGCGCTGTTGCTGGACGCGGGAGTAACCCCGGCCAGGAGGTGCCGTGGGAAGGGTTGAGGGGATCAACTCATAGCCCACCAACCGGGCCACTTCCTCCGTCAGGTCTTCCTTGGTGACCAGGTCATAACGCCAGCTCGGGGCTGTGACGGAGTATCCGCCGTCGACCTTTTCCACGACGGCGCCTAGATCCGTCAATGAACCCATGACTTGAGCCTGCGTGAACTCCAGGCCAATGCGGGCCGAGGTGAAGCCCGAGGGCAAGAACACCGGAGCCGGAACCGTAGGNGTACCAACGTCAGTACCGGTGGTCTCTTCACAACCTCCGGCCAAATCAACCAAGAGGTCAACAGCGCGCTGGGCGGCAATATCGGCAACAGCCACGTCCACACCGCGCTCAAAACGCTTCGATGCCTCCGAGGGCAGCTTGTGACGGCGGCGTGAGCGGGAAATGCTCACTTCTTCAAAGTGCGCGGCTTCAACCAGCACGGTGACAGTTTCAGCGGTGACCTCCGTGGAGGCCCCACCCATGACGCCAGCAATGCCGATGGCACCGGAATCGTCGGTGATCAGCAGGTCTTCGGCATCGAGCTTGCGAACCTTGCCATCAAGAGTTTTAAGTGTCTCCCCGGCAGCGGCACGGCGCACCACGATCTCACCAGTGAGCTTGGCAGCGTCGTAGAAGTGCAGCGGCTGGCCCAATTCCAACATGACGTAGTTGGAAATGTCTACGGCGAGGGAAATAGAACGGATACCCGCTAGGCGCAGGCGCGCGGACATCCACGTGGGAGTTGGCGCAGTTGCGTTAATTCCACTCACGGTGCGTGCCACGAAGCGGTCGCAGCCGGGCTTGTTGTAGATGGGTGCTTCGTCAGCAAGACGGACGCCATAGCCAGCTCCGGTGGTTTCCGTCACTGAGACTAGCGACGCCGGATCTGTGAACACACTGTCTGTGGCGTGCGCGTATTCGCGGGCAACACCACGGATACTGAAGGCATAACCACGGTCCGGGGTCACGTTGATTTCAGCAGCTTCGTCATCCAGCCCCAGCAGGACCAGCGCGTCCGTACCCAGCTCCGGGTCAAGACCCAAGGTGGAGAGCACCAAAATGCCATCGTGGTCTTCGCCGATGCCCAGCTCACGCACCGAGGCGATCATGCCAGCAGATACGTGGCCATATGTTTTGCGCGGGGTGATACGGAAATCCCCTGGCAGCACGGAACCGGGCAAGGTGACAACAACCTTGTCTCCCACCTCAAAGTTGTGCGCACCACACACAATGCCTTGCACACCGGAGGGGTCAATGCCCTCAATGTCCAGGGTCTGGGTGGCACCTTCGGGTACCACGCGGACGGAGCACCAGTTGATGGTCTTTCCGTTGGACTGTGCTTCTGGCTCCTTGGACAAGACCTGGCCCACCACAATGGGGCCACTGATCTCATCTAAGGGGCGGTGAACATCCTCTTCTTCAAAACCAACCTTAACAAGTTCGGTCATGACGTCTTCGGCAGTTGCTCCTGCCGGTACCTGCGCATACTCGCGCAGCCAAGTCAGTGGAATACGCACGGACTAAATCTCCATTCCAAAGTGTTCGCTGAAACGTACATCGCCTTCGATCATGTCGTGCATGTCGGCCACTTCGTTGCGGAACATCAACGCCCGCTCAATCCCCATGCCGAAGGCGAATCCTGAGTAAATATCCGGGTCAATGCCGGCTGCGCGGAGCACGTTCGGGTTGACCATGCCGCAGCCACCNCACTCGATCCAGCGCGGGCCACCCTTAGCGCCCGGGTGCCAGATATCCAGCTCCGCCGAGGGTTCAGTGAACGGGAANAAGTTTGGACGAATCCGAACCTTAGCTTCTTCGCCGAACATCTGGCGGGTGAAATGCTCCAGCGTACCCACCAGGTCCGCCATGGAGAGGTCCTTGTCGATGGCCAAGCCCTCGAACTGGTGGAACACGGGNGTGTGCGTGGCGTCCAGCTCATCGGTGCGGAACACCTTGCCGGGGCACAGCACGTAGATGGGCACCTCGCGTTCAAGCATGGAGCGGACCTGAACCGGTGAGGTGTGGGTGCGCAGCAACAGATGCGCCTCCGGAGGCTCCACGAAGAACGTGTCCTGCATTTCACGTGCCGGGTGGTCCGGTGCGAAGTTCAAGGCATCGAAGTTAAACCACTCGGACTCCACTTCGGGGCCTTCGGCGATTTCCCAGCCCATGCCCACAAAGATGTCGCAGACGCGATCTTGCAAGGTCGAGAGCGGGTGGCGGGCCCCTGCACGGCGGCGGCGCGGTGCGGCTGTGACGTCAACGGTCTCCTCAAGAAGGATCCGCGCGGCATCCTGCGCTTCCAGCACCACCGTCCGGGCGGCGAGGGCCTTGGCAACACGGCCGCGCGAGGCACCCATGATCTTGCCAGCTGCTGCCTTGAATTCTTTGGCGAGTCCACCGATCTCACGGTTAGCAAGACTCAGCGGCGATTTTTCACCGGTGTGCGCCAGCCGCGCGGTCTTGAGTTCATCCAGCGTGGCTGCTGCGTCAATGGCTGCGAGCGCATGCTCAACAGCTGCACCAATGGCGCCTTCATCAAGCGGATCCGGGACTGCTGTGGGTTCGGTGGTTGGTTCTGGCATCTCTGCCGTCGTGTGTGGCATCTGTGACATCTACAGTTTTACCTAAGCTCGTGTGCGACTAAGCGGTGGGGTAGCTCTTCCCACCGGTTCCAGTCTAGTTGACTGGACGGGCCAATTTTGAATCAATTCCTTACCGCCTTCCCACCCTTTCGCCATCCCCGCTTGCTACGCTGGCGGCATGGTCACTCTCCTGCCCAGAAGTACGACGCCGGCCTCCCGCCTGGCCCTGTTGGCCTGCCTTGCGCTGGGGTTCTTTGCTCTGGTGTTGGGCGGGTGCTCCGCCGTGGGTGCCTCCCCATCANAGTACACCCCGGAGCCTGCCAAGATCCAGTCCGCCGTCGACTGCTCCACGGCCGGTTGGTGGGAACAGGAGGCAGCATCGTCGCTGCACAAAGGCAGCATCCCGGAGGGCTTCATCGCGGTTGGCGTGGTCCGCTGTACGTCCGACCCCGGCAGCCGTGTTGTGGCGCAGGATCAACTCAGCGGCGACTTTGAGCCTCTGCTGGCGGCACTGGCGCAGCCGAGCGAGCGCGGCGGGCCGGTCAGCTGCCTGGACTACGCAGAGCTTCCGCCTGCCATCTGGCTTCTCAACGCCGCTGGCCAGGCCGTCAACATCCAGTGGCCCCTTGACTCGTGCGAACACACCTTGCCCGACACGGCCAAGGCGCTGCAGGCGCTGACCGTTTCCCACTCACGAAGCGTGCCCTCCCCAGAAGCCGCACCGTGAACACGGTCGACCCGCTGACTGCTGTTAGCCCGCTGACCGGCGCCGAACGCATACGCGCCATGGCCAATACGCTGAACCTGTCCACGGCAACTGGGCTGCTGCTGGCGAAGCTGAGCCGGACCCCGGTAGAGCCCGGCCCGCACGGGCTGCTCCTTGGTACCAACTACACGCCGAAGCTACCCTGGNCCGGTGCTTTCACGGTGGGTAACGTTGTTTTCTATCGGGCAAACCGGGACTTCATCGATTCCCGAGAGGACCTGCTGGCGCACGAATCGGCTCACGCCACCCAATATGCGTGGTGCCTTGGCCTACCATTTTACNCCTTGTACGCAGCCTGTGCGGCATATTCCTTGTGGCGCACGGGCGATCCCGGCAGTAGAAACTTCTTCGAACGCAACGCCGGCCTGGCGCTCGGGNGATACCAGGAACTACCCACCCTTACCCGGCTGCCCCAGCTCGGGAGAGCCGTGCGCCGCCTTGTTCACATCCTCACGCCCGCATCACCTAGCTAGCGCTACATCATCTAGCCCTGCATCACCTCCGGAAAGGAACCACTCATGAGCGATCCAAGCAACAGCATCACGGTGACCGGCTACGGCACAGCCCACGCAGCACCCGATNTTTTCAATATCAACATAGGCATCGAGGCGTCACAGCCCACCGTGCGTGATGCGTATGCGAAAGCCAGCCAAGCCCTGAACAGTGTCAACGCCACCTTGCTGTCTCAGAGCGTGGCACAGGACGTCATCAGCTCCTCGTCCCTGGACGTCAGGGCCGATACCCGTTGGCAAGAGGGAACAGGTACGGTGGTCACAGGTTACACCGTCTCCAGTACCCTGACCGTGGCGTTGCGCTATGACCAGGGCGCACAAGACGTCATTGCCGCAGTGGTGGACACCGGCAACAACAATGTCCGGCTCAACGGCCTGACACCTGTCATTTCCGATCCTTCCGCGGCACACGATGCCGCCCGTACCCTCGCCTGGGCCGATGCCTTGCGAGCTGGCGAACTTTACGCTTCCCTGGCCGGGAGAACCCTGGGTGCGCTCAGCTCCGTGCAGGAAGGCCCCGCCCATGACAACACCNCGCGCCCCATGATGGTTCGGGCAGCAATGAGCGCAGATAGCGCCATGTCCATTGAGCCCGGACTAAACAGCGTCTCCGTGGCCGTACAAGTTACCTGGCTCCTCGCGTAGGACTACGGACTTGGTGACGTAATACCGGTGCATTAAACACCGCTGGTGTGGCAACCATCACAGAGGCCACACCAGCAGTGTTGAGCGCAAAACTCTTAGTGCAAAACAATCTCACGCTTGAGGATTTTGCCGGTGGGCCCCTTGGGCAGGGCATCCATGATAATGACCGTGCGGGGGTACTTGTAGGCCGCAACCCGGGCCTTGACGAACTCCTGGATATCGGCTGCGAGCGCCTCGGGATCATCGGCGCCCACGGCTCCGTCCTTGAGCGCCACCGCAGCACAGACCTCCTCGCCGTGGACGGCGTCGGGCCTGCCAAGGACAGCAGCTTCAGCCACGGCTGGGTGTTCGTACAGAATTTCCTCGATCTCACGCGGGTAGATGTTGTATCCNCCGCGCAGGATCATGTCTTTCTTGCGGTCAACGATGAAGAATACGCCGTCCTCATCCTGACGCCCCAGGTCACCTGTGCGGAACCAACCGTCCGGGATAGCGGCCGCTGTGGCCTCAGGATTGTTCCAGTAACCCTTCATGACAAANGGTCCGGCCACTGCGATCTCACCCACCGCGCCGGCTTCCACGTCGGCACCTTGGTCGTCGAGGACCCTCAGCTGCGCTCCGGCCACCGCCGTCCCAATGGACCCTGGCTTACGGATGCCGTCCATCTGGTTGAAAGAAACCACCGGAGACGTTTCTGAGAGCCCATAGCCTTCAAGCAGCGTGGCCTTGAAGGTGGATTCAAACTCGTGCAGGATCTCCACGGGCAGGGCGGACCCGCCCGATGCCGCTAGCCGGAGGCTGCTGAGATCGTAGTTCTCCCGGCCCGGGGCCCGCAGTAGCGCAATGTACATGCTTGGAACGCCTTCAAAGATGGTGACCTGATCGCGCTGGATAATCTCCAATGCTTTGACCGGGTCAAAGCGGGGCAGAAGCGTTACGGTGGCACCGGCCATGACGGCGGAGTTGAGCGCGCAGGTCTGGCCAAAGATATGGAAGAACGGGAGCCCGCCAAAGATTACGTCCCCATCTTGGCTGCCGAANAGATGCACGGACACTTCGGCGTTGCTGCGTAAGTTCTCGTGCGTTAGCTCTGCCCCNTTGGGTTTGCCCGTGGTTCCGGAGGTGTACAAGATGACGGCCGTGTCATCTTTCCCTGCTGAGGCCACCGCGGAGAGCGGCTCCAGAGGTGCCAGCAGGGCCATAAATTCGGCGTCAATGGGGATGATGGCTGTGCCGGTTTCGGCTGCNCCTGCCTGAACCTCAGCCATAACCCCTTCCCAAGCGAAGGCCAGCACAGCACCGGAGTCCTGCAGGTGGTAAGCCACTTCCCGTGCTTTCAACAGCGGATTCAGCGGCACCACAATGGCCCCGTAACGCAGGATTCCGTAGTAAATTGCTGGCATCTGCGGCAGGTTCGGTGAAATCAATGCCACCCGGTCCCCGCTNTTGATGCCGCGGACAGCCAGCAGTGCAGCAACCTTGGCGCTGAGAACTTCTAATGCGCCAAANGAAATTTCAATGTCATCTAACTTGATGGCAACCCCACCGGGGTTCTTCTGCGCAGATGCGCCAACAATGGTGGCTAGGTTCGTCATGTCTGCTCCTGTGTACTGATGCTGCCCGGCCCTGAGCGAAAACCGCCCCTGGCTGCGGGAGTTGACCGGATAGTTGGGGCTTCATCGCCTCATGACTCCACCATAATGCCAGAAGGGTGATCCACGCCACTTTGCTACCGGCGAGTAGCGAAAGGGTCTGCACCAACCGTTGCCATCAAATAGAACATATGTTCTAATCAAGACATGCGGTGGACAAATCAACAACTGAATCAGCCACTTTTCTCTGGATCGGAGGGCGCTCTCTCAACAACGGCGCCATTGCTACCCCTGGCTGGATTGGTCAAAAGTGTTCAAACGCCCGAATTCGCTGGCATCACTTTTCATGAGGTGCTCTCCAAGTCTGCGCTGAACAAGGTGCCACCGAGCTCCACTATGCCCTTTCAATGGACAGTCAACCCATACCGCGGCTGCTCCCACGCCTGCGTATATTGTTTTGCCCGCAAGAGCCACACCTATCTGGACTTTGACCCTGGTGTTGATTTTGATTCCCAAGTTGTGGTGAAGGTTAATATCGCCCAAGTGCTGCGTAAAGAGTTATTCAAGTCTTCGTGGCAGCACGAACACGTGGCACTGGGAACTAACACCGATCCCTACCAGCGCGCTGAGGGACGCTACGCGCTGATGCCTGGAATCATTGCCGCGTTGGCAGATTCGGGCACACCGTTTTCCATCCTTACCAAAGGGACACTACTGGCGAGGGATATCCCGCTGCTGCGTTCTGCCGGAGAGCAGGTCAGTGTGGGGATGGGCATTTCGCTGGCGTTGCTCAATGAAGATCTGGCGCAGACACTGGAGCCGGGAACGCCCTCCNCTAAGGCGCGGTTGGCCCTGATGAGCAAGTTGCGCGACGCCGGGCTGCCCTGCGGGGTTATGGCTATGCCCATCTTGCCCTGGCTCACAGACTCTGAAGAATCCCTTGATTCCCTGTGTGCGGCATTATCCCGGGCTGGGGCAACGGGAGTCAGCGCTGGTGCGTTGTATTTGCGTCCTGGCACCCGGGAATGGTTCATGGCGTGGCTGGCCCGAGAACACCCCTCGCTGGTGGGGCGCTATCAGCACCTGTATGGAACAGGTGCTTACGCGGCCACGGAGTACAGGCAGTGGCTTGCTGTGCGGGTCAACGAGGCCAAAGTACGTCATGGTTTCGTGGCGCGGGGCTTCGTTCACGATCCCCGGCATGAAGAAGCCCAATATCCTCAAGGAAGTTTGCCGATCACAGCTCAGACAGGCTCGGGACTTCCCGCTGTTGGCGAACGTGTTCCTACCCTTTCTAAGGCGATTCGCTGGTTTTCTACATGAGCATAAAAGTGACAAGGGGCACTTTCGTCCCTTGCCACTTCTTCTTGCTGCAGATCTCACGGCACCCCATGCGGGGAACCCGCTAGGTTTATCCGCTCTTGCGGCGGAATTCACGCTTATGGCCGGCTGCACCGTGTGATGCGCTGATCTTTGAACCGTTGGCGGCTTCTACGCTGCCGTGCTGTTTGTTCTTCTTGTTTTCCAGGGCCTGGCGAAACTTTTCTTTAGTTTCCTCGCTGGCACCGCTGGGGTTTGTTCGTCGTGATTTTCACTCGTCATGGCACAACCTCCTAGGGTTTTCTGAACCCAGTCTGGCACAGGGTGCTGCATTTTCAACACCCGTGAGCCAATTTATTGATTGTTGGCGAAAGCCCTCAGCGCATGGACGATGGGAAGGTCCGCCGGAATCCACTCCAACTCAAGGATCCCCGGGCCTGCCAGCTCTATCCATTGCAGCAGATCATGATCTTCCAGCGGTTCTGGTGTGCCGTCGCTCACCTGGGCTAACCACACGCGCATGGTGGCACTGGCGTTCAGTGGCCAACCCTGTGAGGTGGGGCATTGAAGTTCTGAACCCAAGCCCACTTTGATGCCCAACTCCTCAGCCAATTCCCGGTGCAGGGCTTCCTTGGGGTTTCCCCTGCTCAATTTGCCACCGGGAAACTCCCACATGCCGGCAAATTCCGGCGGCGCACTCCGCCTAGCTACTAGGAGCTTCGCGGGTTGCTCGAGGGAGTCCACCAAGGCTGCGCCCACTATCTGTTTCGTCATCACCCTCTACTCTAGTAACGAACTAGACTGGAATTGAGCATCTAGATCCCTGACGCCGCGCACTAAGCCGCCGGCACCGCCCGCCAGCACAGTGCGGCAGCGGAAGAACCCTGCGAAAGTTATTTCATGCCCCTGCTTAACAACGCGCGCGACCTTAACAACGTGCGCGACACCACGGCAATTTCACCCAAGGCGGTGGGGTGGGCCATCTTGGCGCTAGCCATTGGTGGGTTTGGCATCGGCACCACCGAATTTGCCATGATGGGACTTCTGCCCAATGTGGCCGCGGGTGTGGGAGTCAGTGTGCCAACTGCCGGCCATGTGATTTCCGCCTACGCGCTGGGGTGGTCATCGGCGCACCTACTGGTTGCCATCGGCGCCAAAATGCCGCGTAACGCCCTGGCGCTGGGCTTGATGGCGCTCTTTACTGTGGGCAACCTGCTCTCAATTTTCGCCCAAGACTACACAACACTGCTGGTCACCCGTTTCATCGCGGGCCTGCCCCATGGCGCTTTCTTTGGTGTGGCCGCTGTGCTGGCAGCCTCGCTGGTGGCCNCCACCAAACGTGGCAGGGCTATCTCCATGGTCATGATGGGCCTGTCTGTTGCCAACGTACTCGGTGTGCCGCTGGCAACCTTCGTGGGCCAACAATACGGCTGGCGCTGGCTGTTCGTACTGGTTGGGATCATCGGTGTCATCACCATGGTGTGCATATGGNTTTTCGTTCCGGCCCAANAAGCACACCCTGATGCCAGCCTACGTAAGGAACTTAGCGCGCTACGGCGAGGCCAGGTATGGCTGACACTGTTGGTAGGCATTGTTGGCTTTGGTGGTTTCTTCGCCGTCTATACCTATGTGGCAAACACCATGACTGATGTGGCAGGTTTTGCCTCTGACTTCTTGCCAGTCATCGTTGGCTTGTACGGTTTGGGCATGGTCGCCGGGAGCTACATCGGCGGACGGATGGCCGATTGGTCGGTCATGGGCAGCATCTACGTCATGATGGGTTTCATCGCCGCAGTGCTTGTCATCTATGCAGCAACAGTGCACATCCAATGGATGGCACTATTGATGATCTTCATCATCGGCGCGTCAGGGTCCATGCTCGTGCCCTCGCTGCAGACTCGTCTGTTGGATGTCTCTCCAGGTGCTCCCACTCTTGCCTCCTCCTTGAACCACTCTGCCCTGAACATGGCCAATGCTCTAGGAGCCTTCGTTGGCGGCCTTGTGATCACGTGGNGGTGGNGGTTTACGGCACCCGCCATGGTAGGTGCCGCCCTTGCAGTTCTGGGGTTGGCCATCGCCCTGCTGAGCGGCCTGCTGGATAAGATCGGCAGCAAGCACGGAGCGAGCTAATCCTCGCGGACAGCGGCGCAGAATGACTATCATTGACCTGCCGATCACATTGCCCTTGTTGCCTTGAGCGCAGCAGCATCCCCTACTTTCTGCAGCTGTGGGCCGTGCTGTTCTTCATGGCGGCATGGAACTGAACTTCAGAGCCATCAAAGGCAGGCCCTGCGCAGGTCAACTCTGGCGTGGCTGCTGTCAATCGTGGCGGGCATTGTTGCTGGCTTCCTCATCGGCCCCACGATCGAAGCCGCCATCCTCATCGAGATAGCCTTGGCCACAACCTCGCTAGCGACATTACTACCGATTCTTCGAGATGCGGCGAATCCAATACCGTCTTTGGCAGGGCTGTTGCCGCGGTCGGAACGGTAGCTGAATTTGGCCCACTACTGGCCATCTGGTTGACCACCAAAGGTAACCACCAGTACTTTCACCGGTTGAGCGCAAAACCCTGCACAGCAGCGGCCAGTTCGGGGTGTCTCTGGTGCTGCTGATCATTGCCGGTGCCGTTGCACTTACCTCAGTTTTGGGCTGGACATGCTGCTGGGTGCCTTTGCCAGCAGCATCCTGCCCGCAGGGATTGCTACTGCACTTATAGGCGCTGGCATGCTTTCGGTCCTGCTTTTCCCAGCGATTGCGCTGGCCCAGCGCACCAGTGTTCGCCGGACCGGCCCGGATCTGGCGTTGAGCAGTACTTAGGGCGCAATCCCTGGCCGGTAGAAACACCCTGTGTCGCCTTGGCATCTGCCACCGACGTTTGCGCCAGCTGGGCAGAATAGATATCCGGCTCCAGATAGATGACCGTGGCAATGGGTACTGCAGCACGAACCCGCTTCTCGGCTTCGTTGATGGCATGGGCAATTTGGGCACCTGATTCGCATTCCTCCACCGCGATCTTCGCAGCCACCAGCAACTCCTCCGGGCCCAGGTGCAGAGTCTTCAAATGGATGATCCTGCTAACTCCGGGACCAACCAGAGCTGCCTCAACTGCACGGACATCCTCAACGGTGGCGGACTCCCCNACGAGCAGCGATTTCGTCTCCACGGCAAGGACGATGGCAACAGCCACCAAGAGAATACCGATCATAGCCGTGCCAATGGCATCCCACATTCCGTTGCCGGTCACGATGGTCATGCTCACACCAAANAGGGCGAAGACTAGGCCCAAAAGAGCTGCAGCGTCTTCCAACAAAATCACCGGCAGCTCAGGNGCCTTGGAGGTTTTGATGAACTCACCCCAACTGCGGTTGCCACGGTCACCATTTGACTCTTTGACTGCCACGAACAAAGACCGTGATTCCAGCGCTAAAGCACCGATCAACACCACCAGAGGAACCCACGCCCACTGCGGTTCCATCCCGTGAGGGTGTTGCCATTTCTGAACAGCCTCATAAAGAGCAAACAATCCACCAACACTGAAGAGGATGATGGAGACAATGAAGGCGTAAACATAGCGTTCACGGCCGTAGCCAAAGGGATGCTCGGGACTCGCCTGGCGTTTGGCTTTCTTTCCACCCACCAACAGCAACAGCTGGTTTCCAGAATCCGCAAGGGAGTGAATGCCCTCTGCCAGCATTGATGACGACAACGTCAGAAANAACGCCAAGAACTTCATCACAGCAATGGACAGGTTGGCAATCAGCGCTGCAACAATGGCCTTGCTGCCACCTTCGTGAGCCACAGTGGGTTCCCTTCGATCAAGTGTGGGCATGCAATAAACGCCTGCATGGGCGCATTGCCCTCAGAAAAAGCTTACCGCCATCTGGTTCGCTGACAGGAAAAGAGTTACCCGGTTCTCAGCCAACCTGTCCGTGACACCTCAGCGGCTGACACCGATGCTTCTCTCACCGGCGCTCTGTCACTTTAGCCTCCGCGCCGAACTAACTGGCCCTGCGCTGCGCGCGGGCACTGGCGTAGAGGCAGACAGTGGCGGCAGTGCCCAGGTTCAAGGACTCTGCAGTACCATAGACAGGCACTGCCACCCGGTGGTCTGCCAGAGCTTTCTCCNNTCCTGCCAACCCCTGGGCTTCGTTGCCAAAGAGCCACAGCGTGGGATTTTCTAAGTCATAGGTGGAATCTGGGATTTGCTGGTCGAAAGAGCGTGCGGCGCTTTCATCCTGGAGCAAGTCAAGGTTCAATTGTCCGTAGCCGTCTGAGGCGAGGATACCTACTCCGGCTGCTTTGGCGCCAGCAACCACCTCTGCGAGGTCTGCCCCNAGCACAACCGGCAGATGAAACAAGGACCCGGCCGTTGCCCGGACAGCCTTGGGATTGTAAATGTCAACGCTTGAATGCGAGAAGATCACGGCGTCAGCTCCGGCGGCATCTGCTGCTCGCAACACGGTCCCGGCATTCCCCGGATCTTGGACACGGCAGAGCATGGCGATCAATTTTGGCTTGGCCGCGAAAACTTCGCTCAAGGGGACGTCCACAAANTTGCACACTGCCACCACGCCTTGTGGTGTCACGGTGTCAGTCATGGCGGCTAGGACAAGTTCACTAGCAATGCGCATCTGCAGGCGTGAGCCGGGTGCCGAAGCGGCGTCCAGCAGCTCCGGGAACCTCTTCAGGGACTCAACTGTGGCATATATCGCCTCAACAACGGGGGTACCACCGGCGTCTAGGCATTCTCGGTGGGCACGCAACGCCTCACGTACAGCTTGCGGACCCTCGGCTATAAACTGGCGGCGANNACGGCCCGAGCGCCCAACCAGTTTGGCAACGTCCCTCACTCGATCTGCTCGAGGGTTGGTCATTGCTTCTACTGGTGGGCGCCCGGATTCAGTCATGCTTAGGACTTTATCAGTCACAGAGCAGGAACTAGGAACTCACAAGTTCCTTGCGGGTATAACGAGAATTACTTCGCTACCGGAGCTGAAGTATCAGCAGGCAGTGCAGCCTTAGCGATGTTCACCAGAGCGGCGAAAGCACCGGCGTCGTTCACGGCCAGGTCGGCCAGCATACGACGGTCAACTTCAATCTGCGCAGCCTTCAGGCCCTGGATCAAGCGGTTGTAGGTCAGGCCGTTGGCGCGTGATGCAGCGTTAATACGCTGGATCCAGAGGCGACGGAAGTCACCCTTGCGCTTGCGGCGGTCGCCGTAGCTGTACACAAACGAGTGCAGCAGCTGCTCTTTGGCCTTACGGTAAAGGCGTGAACGCTGTCCGCGGTAACCCTTTGCTCGCTCAAGAACAACCCGACGCTTCTTGTGGGCGTTTACAGCCCTCTTCACACGTGCCACGTGCGTACTCCTTCAAGTTTAAAGATCCCAAGCCAATCATGCCAGGGAAGGCTTTGATGAAATGGTGTCAGCCCCGAAAGTGGGAATCACACCGATTGACTTGCGAAATTAGATGCCGAGCATCTTCTTGATGTTGCGCACATCAGCCTTGGCGACCAAGAGGTCACCCTTGAGGCGGCGCTTCAAGCTGGAAGGCTTGTGCTCCAGGTAGTGGCGGCGGTTGGCCTGCTGGCGACGCAGCTTACCGGAACCGGTCAGCTTGAATCGCTTCTTCGCACCACTATGTGTCTTCATTTTAGGCATGAGGACCTGTCTCCTTACGTATCCACCGGCGCTGCCTGTGGTTCTCTTGCAGCGACCGGTTGGGTCACTGTGTGGGTGTATTCACCGCTGAAAGGAGGAACCTTATTCAGCTGAGCTGGGGTTTCGGCCGCAGGCTCGCTCTTTGCAGAGACAGGCTTGGTGGCCGGTTTTGCGCCAGCCTTGGCGGCCGGCTTAGCTGCGGGCTTCGCAACTACGGGCTTCGCAACTACGGGCTTTGCCATGGGCTTGGGCATGGGGATGGGCTTGGGCGCAGCTACCGGCTTCGGAGCGGCGGCTGGCTTGGTTGCGACCTTGGCAACCGGAGCAGCCTTGGCCACGGGGCCTTAGCCGGAGCGGCCGCTTTGGCTGCGGCTACCTTCGGTACAGCTACCTTCGGCGCTGCCGTCTTCGGTGCAGCTACCTTAGCCGGAGCCTTTTCAGGTACGACGGCGGGGCTGGCTCTTCAACAGGAGCACTTGCCGTTGGTGCCCCAACAGTTGCCGGAGCTTCTGAAGCGGGAGCAGCCTCAACGGCTGGCGTCTGTGCAACTACCGGAGCAGCAGTTTCCTGAGCGGTATCGCTGGTCGAAGCATCGATGTCTTCGTTCAGGTGCAAACCATCGGGGAGCAGATCGGCCAGTGACTGAGTCATCGGCGCCTTGTTATCGCGGTCTACATCAACGCGGGCCGTTCCGTTGGCAACAGCCTCATTGTGAGCCTTTGCATCGGCACGCTGCTGGTTGCGGCGTGCTTCAGCCTTAGCTTCAGCCTTGTTCTTCAAGGGGCCGATGACCATGACCATGTTGCGGCCGTCAATGCGCGGGCTTGACTCGATGATGCCAACCTCGGCAACGTCTTCAGCAAACTTNTGCAGAAGGCGGATACCNCATCTCGGGCGCTGCTGCTCACGGCCACGGAACTGGATCATGGCCTTGACCTTGTCACCGGCACCGAGGAAACGCAGTGCATGCCCGCGCTTGGTCTCGTAGTCATGCTTGTCGATCTTGAGACGGAAACGGATTTCCTTCAAGACGGTGTTGGTCTGGTTCTTGCGGGCTTCGCGAGCCTTGACGGCGGCTTCGTACTTGTACTTGCCGAAGTCCATCAGTTTGCACACCGGCGGTTTGGCCGTCGGCGCTACCTCAACCAGATCCAAGTCCGACTCAGCTGCTAAACGAAGGGCATCCTCAATGCGGACGACACCAACTTGTTCGCCTGCTGGACCAACCAACCGCACCTCGGGGACGCGGATTCGATCATTGATTCGTGGCTCGCTAATGTGTAGCTCCTGTTGCATAAGAAAAGGTGAGTACCACCAGCAACGAAGAAGGCCTCCACTTTGCTGATGCAAGGGAGGCCTCGAATGATCGGCACGGCGCCCATAAAGAGGGCTTAACCTGGTCTCCCCTAAGAGAAGGACGCCGACCTGAACCAGACAACGCCATTACTGGGTCGAAAGGTGGGAGAGGACTCCACTTGCAAACTCTCTGCGGTCATGAACTTTGCCCTGTGACTTTCGTCTTTTGGACAACTGATAAATAACAGCATCGAGTCGGTCTATGACAAGCTTAGCAGTATGAGTAGCTCAGATAAAAATTCGGACACCCGTAACACGTTTCAGACANCCCCGGAGGATGCCCTGACCGACACCCAGGCAGCTTCAGTGGTGCGTGACATCGCTGAAGTTCCGGCCATCGAAGTCATTACCACCGCCGCCGTACACCTCATGAGTGCGGCAGCCGTTAAATGCGGACTGGCAGCAGGACCCGACGCCGAGGAGCTCAAGGACCTGGACGAAGCTCGCAAGCTCATCACCGCCCTGGCTGGCTTCGTCACTGCTGCTGCCNCTGAGATTGGCAGCCAGCACGCCGGACCGTTGCGCGACGGCTTGCGTTCGCTGCAGCTGGCCTTCCGCGAAGCCTCGGAATTCCCCGATGCTCCAGGTAAAGGCCCGGGCGAGAAGTTCACCGGAGCTGTCAACTAGTCCTCTCCCCTTTCTCACCGCTGTCAGCCGCTGTTTCTTACCGGTGTCAGTCGCTGCCGTGAAAAATGCCACCGTTTGACTCAAATGCCATGGTTTGTTCTATGGCATTTGAGTCAAACGGTGGCATTCATTCGCGGACACAGAGCAGATGATCACTGGAGCGCTCAGGGTCAGCTCACACCAGTTCCGGGTCAACTGGCAACACGTTCATCAGCTCAACCGACGTTCGCGATGAACCGGCTCCGCGACGGCGCCAGAATGCCATGGCAAACAATCCGACGACGGACAGCGCCCCACAGATGAGGCCAACAACGGCAAATCCGGCCCACGGGCCTATCCCGTCGATCATGGCTCCGGCAAAGGGTGCCCCNATGGCACTTCCCATGGTCATGGATGAGCCGTACCAGCCCATTGCCTCTCCACGTCGCTTTTCAGAGACCAGGTCAGCAATACGTTCAGCACTGGAGGTCAGCACCGGGGCGCATAACAATCCTGGCAGGATAGAGAGCAGACCCAGCGTCCACGCGTTAGTGGCAAAGCCCATAGGGATGATCAGAATTGCCATGGCCATCAAGAGCCATAAGGGGTTGATGGAATTTTTNAGGGCTCCGTAGACGATGCCGCCGGCGATCGAGGCCCCGCACCAGAACAAGAACACGATGCCCAGCTCTCCCACCAATTCATTGTGGCGCATGAGCGCAACCATGCTGACATTGGTACCGGCTAAGACCAGACCGGCACCTAAAGAGGTTCCAAGAATGGCCAGCACGGCGATGTTCACCCAGCGAAGATTGTGCCGGGAGGAACCCCAGAGCCGGGCGAATATGTTNTTGCCGCTCAAATTAGGGGCCGGGCGGTCTTCAACGGAGTCCAAGGGTTGTACTTGCCCAGCATCGA
Organism: Arthrobacter polaris; assembly: GCF_021398215.1. Classification (NCBI taxonomy): domain Bacteria; kingdom Bacillati; phylum Actinomycetota; class Actinomycetes; order Micrococcales; family Micrococcaceae; genus Arthrobacter; species Arthrobacter polaris. The sequence goes on along the minus strand of NZ_CP071516.1, from coordinate 946,099 downwards.
CGGCTACGAAGGAGCCTTTNTGACCGGTCCGGGTCGGCGGATTGAACACCATCAAGAACACCCCAGCCATGGAGGCTGTCACACCTATGATGACAAGGCCTACAACAGTGTGTGTTGTGGTAGCCAGCATGACGCCACCAGCCGGACCGATCATAAACGTGATTTCAGCACCCATGGAATCAAGGGCATAGGCTGTTCGCCGTTGCTCCTGCGGGACCATGACGCTCAGTGCTTGTCGCACCACGGAGAAGATGGGTACCGCGAAAATACCGCCAATGACAGCCGCCACAACCAGCAGCTGGAAGTTCAAGAACGGGGCAACACTCCAGATAGTTATTTCAGCAACGACCGAAGGCACCAACGCTCGGCGCAGTCCGTAAATATCAACCAGACGCCCACGCCAAGGTGCTCCAAACGCCATACCGATGGTGATGGCTGCTGCCACGAGTCCAGCCGAGGCATAGCTGAGTTTCATGGTCTCCACCACATGCAACGTCAGCAACACTCCGGCGGCTGCGTGGGGNATGCGGGCAAACATTGCAATGATCAGCAATCTGCGCACGGGTCCAACCGCAAGGATCTCCCGGTAGGCGGCAAAATTCACGGTGGGAACTACTCTCTTGTGAGCCATCACAAGAGAGCAGCAGTGCTGCCGTGCGATGAACTAGTGTTGTGGATCCGGATGGCGCAGTCAGAGCTGAACAGAGTCAACTGCTTGGGCAAAGTCTTCATGGCCTGCCCAGAATTCTTGCAAGTATGCAAGCACATCATTCACGCCGGACTGATCGAGCCCGGGCAANAGGGTGAGGGTGACACACAGTTCCGGTCCGGTTCCGCCGCCTTGCACCAACCGTCCGGGCGGTTGNGTNGAGGTGTCCCACTGGGATTCTATGCCCTGACCCGCGCTGGCGGAAACACCCACCACTGCTAAGTGGCCCAGGGCCGCAATGGAGTCTTGAAGTATCTTTTCAACTTCCGGATCAGAGTAACTGGGCAACCAGTGCTTTTGTTGGGCCAGTGCCCACATGGCCGGTCGGCGCACCACAAATGGACGCTGCGAACCGGGGTCCAGTACCATCAATTGTGCTTCCTCGGCCACTGCAGACAAGGCAGCCCGGGCAGCGTAGACTGCCACGGGCCGTGCCTGCGGATGCCACCTTTCNAAAGCTTCCGCATGAGTAAAGACCGGCAGTGTCTTGCGACCGTCTGGTCCTTGCAAGGTCACCAACGCCATATCCGATTCCTTATCGGAGACAAGGCCGTTCTCCCCNACGGTTTGCTCGGCCAGCTGGGCCACGATAGGGATAAANACCCGGGCTGTAGCCAGTGCGGCAACAACTTGCGCTTCGGTGCCGTTACCGGATGCTAGCTGCGCCAAGGCCGCGGCATAACCCGCGTCCATGGCGCCGTCGTCGGTGTCAAAGTTATGGTATTTTTCCTGCGCAGGCAGGTCACGTCCAGCNCAGGACTGCCCGGCGGAATCGGTGCTTCCACCGGCGCCTGCCAGGGCCGCGGCAATGTGTCCGGGCAGCTGTTTCTTGGGCGGCGCGGCTCTGTGCCTCTGGCTCATGACTAGCGGCGGCCTGCAACGTCAAGGGCCTGCGGCAAGGTGAACTGNCCGGAGTACAGAGCCTTACCGATGATGGCACCTTCCACTCCCTCTCCGACTAGTTCGCGCAGGACACGCAGGTCATCCAAGCTTGAGATGCCACCTGATGCAACAACTGGTTTAGATGTACGGCTACACATTTCACGCAGCAGTTCTACGTTGGGGCCGCGCAAAGTGCCGTCCTTGGTGACATCGGTGAGAACGTAACGAGCACAACCGGCATCCTCCAACCTGGCCAGAACTTCCCAAATGTCCCCACCTTCCTTCGTCCACCCACGGCCTGCCAAGGTGGTACCGCGCACGTCAAGACCAACGGCGATCTTCTCACCAAAGCGCTCAATGACTTTAGCGGTCCACTCCGGGTTCTCCAGTGCTGCAGTGCCCAGATTCACGCGGGCCACACCCAGTTCCAAGGCCCCTTCAAGGGATGCATCATCGCGGATACCTCCGGAGAGCTCAACGTTGATGGTGAGTGCGCCAACCATCTCGCGCAGCAAGTGCGCGTTAGAACCGCGGCCGAAAGCAGCATCGAGGTCAACAAGGTGAACCCACTCGGCGCCGTCATTGGCCCAGTTCATCGCAGCCTCAAGCGGTGATCCGTAACCGGTTTCTGAGCCCGCCTCTCCNTGCACGAGGCGCACTGCTTGTCCGTCCGCTACGTCTACGGCGGGTAACAATTCAAAATGGGGTGGTCATGGGTTCCTCAACGTGGTTGGTCTGTGGGTATAGAAGCTGGTGGGCGCACCGGCTTGTTGAATTTATTGCGTGAACAAATACGCTGCCACCAAGGACATGACAGCGAGGAAAATAAAACTGATGGGAATCCAGCGTGCACTTTTGCTGATAAAGGTATAGGCGCCGCCGATGAGTATGCCAGCGAGGCCCATGAGTAGCAGTGAGTACACTAGTTGGCCGCCTTGGAAGAGAGCGCACCCAATTGCGCAAGAGACGTGCCCCNGCGTCGCCGGATTTNTCCGGATGAAATTGGGTGGCACACAAGGGTCCGTTTTCAACAGCGGCAATAAACGGGGCACCGTGCTCAGACCAGGTCACCATGGGAGGGCGCATCTTTGGTTGGAGAACCTCAAAGTCCCAGCTCTGCACACCATAGGAATGCACGAAGTAAAAGCGTTCTGATTCCACGCCTTCAAACAGCATGGAGCCTTCCGGGGCAGTGACTGTGTTCCAGCCCATGTGTGGGACCACGTCTGCTGGAAGTAGCTCAACAGTTCCGGGCCACTCCCCAAGNCCGTCTTCATGAATGCCATGCTCAACGCCGGCCTCAAAGAGCACCTGCATACCCACACAAATGCCCAGCACAGCACGGCCNCCGGCCACGCGGCGCCCGATCATTCGCAGCGCATCAACGTTCTTTAGCTCAGACATGACCGAACCGAAGGCTCCAACACCGGGGACAACCAGGCCATCTGCGGTGAGCACATCCTCCGGCTTAGCACTGAGGGTCACGGTGGCACCGGCACGCTCTAAGGCCCTTACTGCTGAGCGCACGTTGCCGGAACCATAGTCCAGAACGGTAACTGTAGGCTGTTTTACTGCTGTTTTCTCCGTAGTGCCAGAGCTCACAANAGACCCTTCGTTGATGGAATTCCGGTAACGCGGGGNTCCGGCTCAACTGCTGAACGCAGGGCACGGGCAAAGGCCTTGAACTGTGCTTCAACAATGTGGTGCGGGTCCCGGCCAGCGATCACTCTCATGTGGAGGCAGATCTGGGCGTGCAAGGTGATGGCCTCGAAAACATGGCGTGTCAGTGAGCCAGTGAAGTGACCACCAATCAGGTGGTATTCCTGCCCGGCTGGTTCGCCGCCGTGCACAAGGTAGGGGCGGCCTGAGACGTCAACTACAGCGTTAGCCAGCGCCTCATCCAACGGGATGGTTGCCTCACCAAAACGGCGAATGCCGGCTTTGTTGCCAAGTGCTACCTTCAACACCTCGCCCAGGGAGATAGCAACATCTTCAACCGTGTGGTGGGCATCGATGTGGGTGTCGCCAGTGGCTTTGATGTTCATGTCGATCAACGAGTGCTTGGACAGCGCCGTCAGCATGTGGTCATAGAAGGGCACCGACGTGTCAATGTTTGACACCCCNGTCCCGTCAAGGTTGATCTCAACCATGACGCTTGACTCGCTCGTGGCCCGCTCCAAACGGGCAGTACGTCCCTGGCTGGGCGTGGTCTCAGTCATTGCAGCTGTCCTTTGACTTGTGCGAGCCCCNGGCCATGCTGTGTGCAGGGCAGGGCTAGGCGCGCAAACGATCCATAGTGATTAATACCAGTTTAGAAGAGAACGCTTGATAAAGCCCAAACAGTCCAGTGCGGGGCCTCTCATTCAACGTTCGATACCCAAGGGCCGCACGGCCCTATGCTCAAGGCAGGCGCGTAGCCCTGTTAGGAACGCAGTGGTTTCGGCCTCCGTACCAGCGGTGACGCGCAGGTGACCGGCGATTCCCACATCTCGGATCAGAACTCCGGCCGCTAACAGGGCTTCCCACACAGCATGTGGGTTTTCCAATCCGCCAAAGAAGACAAAGTTTGAATCAGAGGGCGCNAGGGTGAGCCCCAGCGCCGTAAGTTCGTTGACAATTCTGTCCCGCTGAACCTTGATGGCCTCAATATTGGCCAATAGTGAGGTCGAATTGCGTAACGCGGCAACAGCTGTGGCCTGCGTGATGGCTGATAAATGGTATGGCAGCCTGACTAAACGCAGGGCATCAGTGACCTCCGGAGCACTAGCCAAGTATCCCAGCCGTGCCCCGGCCAAAGCGAAGGCCTTACTCATGGTTCTGGAAACCACTAAACGGGGACGCCCCTCAAGCAGGCTTAGGGCACTAGCCGTGCCTGACTGGGAAAATTCTGCATAGGCTTCGTCAACAATGACGATGGCCTGGGACGCTTCACCGGCTTCGTAAACTGCCTTCACCACGTCGAGACCAAGTGCTGTGCCTGTGGGGTTGTTCGGTGAGCACAGGAAAACGACATTCGGCGCATGTAGGCGGACCTGATCGGCCGCAGACTGCGCTGACAAGCTATAGTCTGCGGCCCGCACCCGNGCAATGTAGCCAGTACCGGTGCCGCTGGCTAACAAGGGATACATGGAGTAAGTAGGCGGGAATCCTATGGCCGTGCGGCCGGGGCCACCGAATGCCTGCAGGAGCTGTTGGAGTACTTCATTGGAGCCGTTGGCCGCCCATAAGTTTGCTTCGCTGAGGCCATGGCCTAAATAAGCTGCCAGTTCCTGGCGCAAGACGGTGAACTCCCTATCCGGGTAGCGGTTGAGACCGTCCAGTTCAGCCGCGACTGCGCTGAGAATAGCTTCCTTGGCATCGAGTGGGACACCGAAAGTGTTTTCATTGACGTTCAAAAGCACCGGCACATCAATCTGGGGCGCACCATAGGGTGCNTGTCCGCGCAGATCGTCACGGAGTGGCAACTGGGCTAAGCGTTCAAACTGATCCATGATCCCAGCTTAATTGCTGACTCGAGCAAAGAACGAAACAGTGACACCATGCGGACATGTTGCCCGACTAAGAGTTTGCTGCCAAAGTGGCTACCCCGGCTGACTTACGGGAACTACTGGGTCTGAGCTAGAGAACGTGTGGATCCTTCCTCAGCGAAGAACACCACCGACTAAGGTGTTTATCTTGAGGTCTTTATCTGCGGATGGGCACGTACAGGCGCTGTCCGGCCTGCAGCACCCCGGTGCCCAGCTGGTTCAAGGCCACGATTTCGCGGACTACTTCTCGAATATTTCCGTTCGGATGGGCGGCGCTGGCAATGCTCCAGAGACTGTCGCCTTGCAGAACCGTCACGGACATGGCGTAGTCGGCCATTTCCACCGGTGCATACTCAACGGAAGCATGAGCAGGAGAAGCCAAAGACCCGAACACAATAGCCAGGGACGCAAACAGCACGATGGCAGCGGACGTCATGGCAGGAATACCGACAAACACTAAACGTCCACGGCGTGTCAACTGCAGCCGGCCGGACCTGATGCCTGGGACCGCAATAGCCTCCGCAGGCTTCACCGCATCACGTGTCGGGGCGCCCAGTGACGCTGCGCCCAGTGACGCGGCACTTGATGACATGGTGTTTGATGACACGGCGCTTGATGACACGGCACGAGGTTGCGCTGTGGCGCTGCATGCTGTTACGGCCGCTCGCAGTGCCGGGACGCTGCTGCCCCAGACATGGAGAACTTTCGCATTGAGTATTTTCCGCTAGTGCCACTGAGGGTTGCTGCGGAGATAACCATTGCATTCATGTTTTCTGGTCCTTTCGCCGTGGATCTAGATCCTTGGCCACGAACATCCATTGGATCAAATTTCCATGCTCTACATCTTCGATAGAACGTATGTTCTAATTTGCTACTAGTACAGTTTTAGCATCTATAGACGACACTTGCCAAGGGCTGATAGAACAAATGTTTGAAATTACAGTGTTTGTGGTTTAAACTTGTTGAACAAGGATTGGCCGCTAGATGCAGTCCACCAGCAGGCACTGACATTGTTCAGGGCAGCCACGAAAGGACCCCGGAACCATGGCGCTTCCAGACCCTCCGCACCGCATCCCTCAGGCGCCCAGTCGCGCCGGAATGAAGGGATTGACAGTCCGGCAANAGAAGATCCTTGAGTGCATCCAGCGCTCGATTGCGGATAAGGGCTACCCTCCCTCCATGCGGGAAATTGGCGACTCAGTGGGGCTGGCCAGCTTGTCCAGCGTCACGCACCAATTGACGCAACTCGAACGCCACGGTTACTTGCGGCGTGACCCCAAGCGTCCCCGTGCCATGGAAGTTCTCATCCCGCTTGTGCTGGACAACGGCGAAGTTGAGATTGAAGGGNTCAGCTCACCTTCTAAACTGCGCAGCTCANATGGCCTAAACTTTGCCGAACTCAGCAGTTCCTCGGACACAGCGTTTGTTCCACTAGTGGGACGCATTGCAGCTGGTGGACCCATCCTGGCTGATCAGTCCGTGGATGACATCATGCCGCTACCGCGGCAGATAGTGGGTAGCGGCGAGCTGTTTATGCTCAAGGTCCACGGTGATTCCATGATCGACGCCGCCATCTGCGACGGTGACTGGGTGGTTATCCGCCAGCAGAATACCGCTAACAATGGCGAAATCGTGGCTGCACTATTAGAAGATGAAGCGACAGTGAAGACCTTCCGGCAGCGTGACGGTCACACGTGGCTGCTGCCTCAAAACACGCGTTATGAGCCCATCCTTGGCGACCACGCAACTATCATGGGTAAAGTCGTCTCAGTACTGCGCAGCCTGTAACGGGTTCGCCCGGACCATGGTTTCTAAGGTAAAGCACCCCGACCACACGGCCGGGGTGCTTTTGTCTCTGCCAGGCTTTGGTCTCTGCTAGGCGCCTTCTGCCTTAGGGCCACTGTGTGGTACCTGCCGCTTAGTGACCGGAAAGCCTGGTCAGTGCCGAGAGTGCCACGGTCCTGTCTTTGGTGGCCCAAAACGGCGGCAGCGCAGCCCTAAGGAAGCCACCGTAACTGGCGTTGGCTAGCCGGGAGTCAAGAACGGCCACCACACCCCGATCCTCACTTGGCGGATCAAACGCCCCACCCTGTGCCAGACGCACAGCGGCATGTGTGGCTGAGATAGCGATAAAGCCGTCACCACCGCTTTGTGCCACGGCCCGTGCCCTGGCGGTAACCAACGGATCGTCCGGGCGAGGAAAGGGAATCCTGTCGATGACAACAAGTCTGCACGAGGCTCCTTGAACGTCCACACCCTGCCACAGTGACATGGTGCCGAACAGACAGGTGTCTGATTCTTCAGCAAATTCCTTGATGAGCCCAGACATTGATGAATCACCCTGACATAAGATTTTGACTTTGAGTTTCTTACGCAGTTTCTCTGCGGCATCTTCTGCCGCCCGTCGTGATGAGAACAACGCCAATGTCCCGCCACCGGCAGCTGTAATGAGTGCACCCAGTTCATCCAATTGCTCCGGTGACATGCCGAAACCAGGCTTTTGCAGATGGGCCGCCACATACAGCATGCCCTGTTTTGGGTAGTCANNAGGGGAACCTACATCGACACCTGTCCAAGCCGGCGCGCTGGGACCCAACAGCCCCAGCCCTGCGGTGGCCTGAAATGACTCCCCGATAGCCAGCGTTGCCGAGGTCAGCACCACTGTACGGTCAGCAAATAGTCCCTCTCGCAGCTTCATGGCTACGCTCAGTGGAGCAATGTTGATGACGGCAGGTTCGTTGGGGTCGGCTTTCTGATAGCCCTTCCCGGGNGCAAAGGTGCCCGGGCGTGAAGCCCACACAACTTCNCGGGAGTCATTAGCTGCGAGTAAACGTTCGCACAGATCGAAGATCAAATTCAGCCGGGACCTGGCGATGGAGCGTCCACCGTCTGCTGCTGCGTTTCCGTCTGGCTTTGAATCCGACAGCGCCGCCCGGACGGCGTCACGGACTTGTTCTATTGCTTGACTTTGGCCATCGTTGAGCCCATTGGGGAGCAGTCCTTCAGCGGTTCCGGCGAAAACCATGTCAAGAGCTGTCGCACTTGCATGGAGGGCGTCTACGGGGACACCTGTGTGTTTACGGGTACTGGATGCGGCTGCTTGGACCATCTGTACTGATAGCTGTCCGGTGACGGCACCAGTGACCCTGTCTTGAAGCTCGTGGGCCTCATCAACAACTACCACATCGTAATCGGGCAGAACAGCGATGCCTTCAAAGGCGCTGATGGCGAGCATGGCGTGGTTTGTCACAACAATGTCAGCCTCGGCACCACGGGCGCGGGCGAGTTCAGAAAAGCACTCGGTGGCGAGTGGGCATTTTGTNGCACCCAAGCATTCCATGGATGTCACAGAGACCTGCCGCCAGGCCTTATCCGTGACACCGGGAACTAGCTCGTCCCTGTCCCCNGTGTCGCTCTCTTGCGCCCATTCGCGCAGACGTACCACTTCCTTACCCAACTGTGAGGTAGGGCCTGCACTGGCGCCTGGCAGATGGGCCACGCTGGTATCTTCACCCAAGTTGAACAAGGCACCTTCGGCCGTGTCTTCGGTGGGGAACCCTCCACCGAGTTTNTGTTTGCACACATAGTTGCTGCGGCCTTTGACCAGGGCCACATCAATGGTGCGCGGCAGCACTGGCGCAAGGGCTGCTAAAAGCCGGGGNACGTCGCGGCCCACAATCTGGGCTTGTAGCGCCAACGTAGCAGTGGCAACCACTGCCGGTTTCTCGCTTGTGAGGGCATTGACAATCAAGGGGATCAGGTAGGCAAGAGACTTACCTGTGCCGGTGCCTGCCTGCACGAGCAGGTGGTCACCGCTTTCGATGGCAGCAACCACCCGGGCCACCATTTCGTGCTGGCCGTCGCGACGCTGGCCGCCCATAGCCTCAACTGCCCTGTCCAATAGGTCCAGTGCTTGTTGGGAAAATTCAGTGTCAGGCATGTTGGACAAACGGTTCAACCTCGGCAGCTAGATCTTCGCGCACCCGAACGTGAGCCAACGTGCCGTGCTCACCGTGTTCCACACTGATGATCTCAGCGTCACTGCGGTGCAATTTGTTCAACACGTCGCCGCGGTCATAGGGAATCAGCAGGGTCAAGGTGACGCTGGGGTGTGGAATTGCTGCACTGATGGCTTCAAGAAGTTCTTCAATGCCTTGGCCGGTGCGTGCAGAAATAACCACTGTGCGGGATTCGTGCTGTCGCAACCGTTCAACAACAAANGGATCGGCAATATCAGCCTTGTTCAAGATGATGATTTCAGGAATTTGCAATGCGCCAACTTCGGCAAATACTGTGCGCACTGCCGAGATCTGACCTTCTGGATCCGGATGTGAGGCATCCACAATATGCAATATCAGGTCCGCGTCGGCGACTTCTTCTAGCGTTGATCTGAACGCCTCGACCAACTGAGTGGGCAACGCGCGCACAAAGCCGACAGTATCTACCAATGTGTAGCCCAAGCCATCGGCGGTTTCGGTTTTCCGCACGGTGGGGTCAAGGGTGGCGAACAACGCGTTCTCCACGAGCACACCAGCATCAGTCAACCGGTTCAGCAAAGAAGATTTGCCGGCGTTTGTGTATCCAGCAATAGCCACCGAGGGCACATTGTTGCGTTTTCGGTTAGCCCGCTTGGTCTCCCTGGCTGGGCGCATACCAGCAATTTCGCGGCGTAGTTTGGCCATCCGGGTACGGATCTTGCGCCTATCCAGTTCCATCTTCGTTTCGCCGGGACCGCGGGAACCGATTCCGCCACCAGCGGCACCCACACGCCCACCTGCCTGGCGAGACATGGATTCACCCCAACCTCGCAGTCGTGGCAGGAGGTATTCCATCTGTGCCAGCTCAACCTGGGCGCGGCCTTCACGGGACTGGGCGTGCTGGGCGAAAATATCNAAGATCAAAGCTGTCCTGTCAATGACTTTGACCTTGACCACTTCTTCCAAGGTACGCCGTTGGGAAGGAGCAAGATCGCCGTCAATAATGACCGTGTCAGCGCCAGTGGCGTGCACAATCTCTTTGAGTTCTTGCGCCTTGCCTGTTCCCAAGTACGTGGCAGGGTCTGGCTTTGCGCGGCGCTGGACAAGACCGTCCAGCACTTCAGAACCAGCTGTCTCAGCCAGTGCCGCCAATTCCCGCAGTGAGTTTTCAGCATCAGCCATGGTCCCTTGGGACCATAGTCCGGCGAGGACTACCCGTTCCAGCCGGAGCTGGCGGTACTCAACTTCGGAGACGTCCTCCAGTTCGGTAGACAAGCTTGCTTGACGTCGCAGCGCCTTGCGGTCAGCTAATTCGCTTTGGTCCCCATCAAAACGGCTGTGCTGGAAATCAAGGGATGAGACAGCCTGCGCCTGCCCGGACAGCGGACGTTTTGAGGGTGTCCCCTGGTAGGGGTCCTGTGCCTGGACCTGCTCGTCCTCACGCACGGCGCGGCCAGCGGCCGCGTCCTTGGCCAAGATCCGATCGATGACGGCTTCAATCTCAGCTACGGACAACTCCTGCTCGGATTGGCCAGTGCTGTCAGATGTTGTTTCGTTCGCGCCGTGCTTGGGCAGCACGTTGTCGTCGGAACCATTATTTGCAGATGCGTTGGACATGTTCTCCTTAAGGGGCTTACCCTCAATCTTAGTCGGGCCAGGACATGCGCACACCTTTGGGGAGCTCTTCCTTGTGGATATACTCCCCGGCGCAATCTCACCGTTCACAACAGGCTTAGGCGTGCCTAGATACACAATGTTGAAAAATCCCACTAATCTGGCATAACTATGGGTACTCAGGGTGCAGAGCACTATTTCAGTTCACAACCGTCGACGCCGATGAAACGCCGTCCCCTCAGCGTGGTTTTAGCTGGCGAGGCACGCCAGCTTCAGACCGCGGGAGGCATCTTCAGCCCGGATGGTGTGGACAAGGGCACAACTATTTTGCTCTCAGAAGCACCACCGCCCTCCNCCGAGGGCAATTTGTTGGACATTGGCTGCGGCTGGNGGCCCATTGCCCTGAGCTTGGCTCTTCGCTCCCCGCAGNCAACCGTTTACGCCGTTGACGTCAACGAGCGCTCCATCGAGTTGACCCAGGACAATGCCAAAGCGCTGGGTCTGAAGAATGTTCGTGCATCAACGCCTGAGGCCGTTGACCCGGAACTGCGTTTCACTACCATTTGGTCCAACNCCCCGATCCGGGTGGGCAAGTCCGAACTGCATTCCATCCTGCTCATGTGGCTACCACGCCTTGCCCACAACGGCACCGCCTACCTAGTGGTCCAANAGAACCTCGGCTCCGATTCCCTGCAGCGCTGGCTCCTTGGCGAGCTGACCGAGCAGTTCNCGGAGGCAGGATTCACAGTAGTCCGTGACTCCACCAACAAAGCATTTCGGATTCTGCGCGTGACCCGGCGCAACCCTTAGGCAAGAATCCTTCGCCGCAGGAGAACGGCGCACCCTGCTACGGAACGCCGGGGCCCACCACTGAGCGCGGCTCACTAGGGCAATGGTGTCATCAGAGCCACTCGCGAACCGTAGGTGAGGGCCCCAGCCGAAGATCCCCGTGTCCGCGACTAGGCGATAACACCGTCGGCTACGATGACGGCCGGGCCGCTGAGTTCAACATGCTCGCGCCCGTCCGGGCCGGGNAAGAACCGTACCCCGAGCACGCCNCCGGGGACAGCCACTAACCACTCATTGGGGCGCCGAGCCGGCCCAAAGCGGATGGCCGCAGCGGCGGCGCAGGCCCCTGTCCCGCAGGACAAAGTCTCCCCNACGCCGCGTTCGTGCACGCGTAAACTAATGTGTCCGACGCGGTCAATCACCAGGGGCTCAGCGGGCACAGCAAATTCCACGTTGGTTCCGTGTGGTGGTGCCGGGGTGACTGCCGGAGCCTCTGTCAGCTTTATTCCAACCAGCTCCGCGAGGTCCGCTAGCACCACAACTGTATGGGGATTGCCCATGTTGATGGACAACGCCTCACGTCCCACCGGCAGCCCGGCGGCCTCGACTAACGAATCGCGCCCGCCCTGGGCAGCCATCTGTGGATAAATGAAATCCCAGGGACCCATGTCCACACGGTAGCCCTCGGCAGTGCGTGAGATACGTTTGACGCCCGCACGGGTGCCGATGGCCACTTCCTCCCCGGTCCCNAGCGAGATAAGTCCCTGCATCAGGAGGAAGTGCACGAAAACTCGCACACCGTTGCCACACATTTCAGAGCTGGAGCCGTCGGCGTTGCTGTAGTCCATGAACCACTCGGCGCTGGGATGATCAGCCAACAGGGCCAGGCCCTCCGGCAGATGGTGCGAACGTATGGCTCGAATCAACCCGTCGGCGCCAATACCCCGGTGGCGATCGCACAGCGTAGCGATCTGTTCGGAAGTCAATGCACGCACGCCGTCAGGATCGGCTACCAACACAAAGTCGTTGCCCGTTCCGTGACCCTTTGAAAATCGCATGCCTGTCAGTGGTGATGTGTCCTCAGTCATGGATTAAGACTAGAGCACAAGGGCCACCAGCGTGGTCCTTGCACCTATTGATTCGACCCACCCTGTGCCTGGAGCACTAGAGCCACAGCTGCCCGGGTTAGATCCGGCTGAGCCCAGTCAAGCCATTGCACCCGGGGATCTGCACGGAACCAGGTGAGTTGGCGGCGGGCAAATTGCCGGGTAGCCACGATGGTTTCCTCAGCGGCGACAGGTGCGGTGGACTCACCGTCAATGACACGTAGAAATTGCTGATATCCCAAGGCCTTATGTGCTGTGCGCCCCTCGCGCAGGCCTTGGCTAACCAGCGATTCCACCTCATCCTGCAGGCCATGCTCCACCATGGTGTGGACCCGGCGAGCTAACCGCTGATGCAGTCCGGCCCGGTCACCGTTGAGCCCAATCTGCACAGTGGGGCACAGATAATCCCGTTCAGGCATGAAAGAACTGAAGGCACGCCCTGTTAGTGCGTGGACTTCAAGGGCACGCACCNNACGCTTGCCGTCGCTGATACGGGCTGCCGACACTGGGTCTACATCTTGCAGCCGCGCCATCATCACCGGCAGCCCGGCAGTTTCTAGTTCGCTTTCAAGCGCAGCCCGTATAACCGGGTCGGTGCCGGGNAACTCAAGGACATCAAGCGCCGCTCTGATGTAGAGGCCGGAGCCGCCCACAAGGATGGGCAACTTACCGCGTGAACGAACCTCAGCAATGGCCGTCCGGGCCAGGTGCTGGTAGGCCGCCACCGTAGTGTCCTCACGTACGCTCAGAAAGTCCATGAGGTGATGTGCAATACCACGACGTTGAGCCAATGGAAGCTTGGCCGTGCCAATGTCCATCCCGCGGTAAAACTGCATGGAATCGGCGTTGATGGCTTCGCCGTTGAAATGCTCCGCCAGCGCCAGGGCCAGCTCTGACTTGCCAGAACCGGTGGGGCCAACAACGGCGACCACGGGCAGGGTTTCATCTAAAAGTGGTGTGGCCACCGCCTCTGCCTGCGTTGCTGTCACTGATGCCTGCGTTGCTGTCACTGAGCCTGCCCGAGGCGCGCCGTCAGTGAGCGGGCCTGCGGCGTGCGCGCTCACGCCGTGCGGACAGGCAGCGAGGGCATGCCGAGACTGACTTTTGGCCTAGCGCCTTCGGCTGTGCCGGCAACGGGNGTGCCGCAGGACTCAGCCTGGGCCAAGTCCCAAGCGTCCCCNGCACGGGAGCGGCGCAGTTTGTAATCGGCCGCACTGGCGGGGTCGGCTACCAAATGGAATGCTGCGGCATCGGTGATGGTGACTGTGACGAGATCGCCGGGGCGCGGTGTGGGNGCGCCTTCTGGAACACTAAAGTGCACCAGACGCTGATCTTGGGCGCGTCCGGAGAGCCTGTTCGTTTGGGCAGCCTTGCGTCCTGAATTTGCTGTGACCATGACTTCAACTTCACGGCCGATCTGCTGGGCATTTTCCTGTGCTGAAATCTTGTCTTGCAAGGCGGTCAGGCGCAAGAAGCGTTCCTGAACTACTTCCTTGGATAACTGATCGGGCAGGTCAGCGGCGGGTGTGCCGGGGCGTTTGGAGTACTGGTACGTGAATGCGGTAGCAAAGCGGGACTTTTCCACAACCTTAAGGGTGTCTTGGAAGTCCTCTTCAGTCTCTCCAGGAAACCCGACAATGATGTCTGTTGAGATCGAGGCATACGGGATTTGTTCACGTACCTTCTCCAGGATGCCTAAGAACTTGGCCGAACGGTAGGAACGGCGCATGTCCTTGAGGACCTTATCTGATCCTGACTGCAAGGGCATGTGCAATTGTGGCATGACATTAGGGGTCGCCGCCATGGCGGCGATGACATCATCGCTGAAGGCTGCCGGGTGTGGGCTTGTAAACCGGAGCCGTTCCAGTCCTTCAATAGCTCCACAGGCACGCAGCAGCTTGCCAAAGGCNAAATTGTCGCCAAACTCCACGCCGTAGGAGTTGACGTTTTGGCCCAGCAGCGTAATTTCAATGGCGCCGTCGTCAACCAGGGCTTGGATTTCCGCAAGAATTTCTCCGGGGCGACGGTCTCGCTCTTTGCCACGTAGCGACGGCACAATACAAAATGTGCACGTATTATTGCAGCCAACGGAGATGCTAACCCAGCCCGAGTACACCGCATCGCGCCTGGTGGGAAGCGTCAANGGAAANACCTCCAGCGACTCCAGAATCTCCATCTGTGCATCTGCGTTGTGGCGGGCGCGTTCTAGCAGCACCGGCAGGGCGCCAACATTATGCGTACCAAAGACCACATCAACCCAGGGCGCCCGCCTCTGAATGGTGTCGCGGTCTTTCTGCGCGAGGCAGCCACCCACTGCAATCTGCATACCGGGGTTGGACTCTTTAATGTGTGCGAGCATGCCGAGGTTGCCGTACAGCTTATTATCGGCGTTCTCACGCACGGCGCAGGTGTTGAACACCACGACGTCCGGTATGGCTTCACCGTTGGCATCAAGAATTCGCCCGGGNCCTGCCTCTTCGACGGCAACAAGCCCTGCCGTCTCCAGAAGTCCGGCCATGCGTTCGGAGTCATGGACGTTCATTTGGCAACCATAAGTACGCACCTGGTAGGTGCGAGGTTGGCTGGCTGGGCTGGCGGACGTATCTACGCTGTCTTGGATCAGGCTCACCCACAAGCTTAAGACCTGCCGCCAAGTATTCACTAAACCACCTACCAGGACACCACCGCCAAGCGGCTCCGCTCGGCGGTGCCCGCTCTGTTTCCAGTGCTGGAGTCTACCCTTAGCCGAGGCGCGTTGGATCTTTAAATAAGCATGAAGGCTCAGACGTGGACGGGGTCAGTACCATCTAATAGTTTTCAGTACCATCCAACAGTTTGTGAGTGGCTCCATGCACCGCAGGGTGAACCGTAACGGTTNTTCATGTATCCCAGGCCCCAATCGATCTGGGTACGGTAATTGGTAAGCCAGTCAGGACCTGCGGTGGAATATTTGCCAGGTGGTAGCGCCTGTGCGATCCCGTACGCGCCGCTATAGGGGTTGGTGGCATTGGTGCGCCAGTTGGATTCGCGCTCCCACAACTGGTTCAAGCACTGGAACTGATCCTGCGCCCATCCAAAGGAGCCAAGCCGTAAGGATGCGTAAGCCTGGGCACCTGCAGGGTCATTGACCGCNCCACCAGGGATGTTTGGCAGGAGAACGTCAACGGGAATATAGCCATCATCCGGGTTTGGATCCACAGGAGCCGGCGGGAGCACAGGCTCGGGAACAGGATGAGCAACTCGGGGTTGGGCGCTGGGTTGGGACGTACAGGCGCGGGAACAGGATTGGGGATACCTGGTGTGGTTACTGGCTTCAGCNGCAGCGGCATTTTCGATTTCCGCCGCAGCACGCCGGGCAGCCTCGTCCTGGGCGGCTTGGCGCTTGGCAGCCTCGGCCTGAGCTGCTTGGCGCTTAGCCGTCTGAGCTTGCTCGTAGGCGGCAAGTGCCACTTGCCCNTGTCTGAACTCTTGCTCCGTGGCCACAGTGGTGTTGTTCAGTGCGGCGAGCTGGGAGACAAGGGTGGTGCTGTGCGTCTTNTGAGCGGAGAGTTGATCGGTCACGGCGGTTTGTGCGGCGACGGCAACGTCCCTGCTATCTGAAGCCGCTGTTGCTAATTGTTGCTGTGCTGTTTGTGCACCCGCTCTGGTCTTTTCCAACGCGTTTGCACTCGCTTGGGATTGGTTGGCCCTTGCGTATTTGATGGCTGCTTGTTCGCCCACTTGGTGCAGCATGTCAATGCCATTGAGGCTTTCTGGAGATTCCAACGCTGAGATCGTGGTAAANATACCAAGCCCGGTACCACCAGTTTTGTAGCTTTGCACGGCGACGGCCACGACANNTCTTTTGTACTTCCCGGCTTGTTCAGCCGCGCGTTGTGCTTGGGCCTTGAGGACATCCACTTCGGCCGTTGCCACATCCAGCTTTTGTTGAGTGAGGGCATAATTGGCCCCAGCTTTCACTGCGGCAGTTCCTAGCACACCGGCGTCCGCTTCCAAGGAGTCCAGCAAGTGTGAAATCTTGGTGACTTCAGCAGCAGTGGCCGCGGCATTGCCCTTAGCTTGCTCCACGTCCGCCCAACTCGGGAAGCCTGCCGGCGGTGCGTCTTCGGCTTGAGCCGGCACGGCCGTCACCCCAGAGGCAAGCAAANNACCGGCCGCGACGGATACGGCCAGGAATCGACGAAGTTGAGGCAGGTGCTTAGTCATATGCCGCAAGCATAGCCGTTCAAGGGCGTCTGGCACCGAAACCCTCACTCCTCAGAAGGCTTTCTTGGATAACCTCACCGACAATCTGGAAGGCCAGGGAAGGGTTGAACCCTTTCCGCGCAAGCATGGCTACCCAACGGCGAGTGTATTTCTCGCGTTCAGTTCGATCTGTGAGATCAAGGGAGATCCGCAGTTTACGTTGAACAAGCTCCCTGGCTTGCCTGCGCTCGGTGTGCTCATCGATTTGTTCAAGCGCTTCCTGCGCCACCTCAGCAGCGATGCCTTTCTCCGCCAACTCACGCTGGAGCGCACCCCGAGCCAGTGACTTATGCAACGATCTGCTGCGGACCCACATATGGGCGAATTCGGCGTCGTCAATGAGTTTCACCGCCTCAAAGCGATCAAGGACCGCCTCGGCAACATCGGCAGGAATCTCGCGTTCAGCGAGCTTTTGGCTCAGCTGAAACCTGCTCTTGGGAGAATGTGTGAGCTGGCGCAGCACGATAGCCCTGGCCGCTGACGCCGGGTTGGCATCGGCGGCCAGTTTTGGCCCCTGACGTGCGGTATTCATGGTTCTCCCTAGAACCCGTCAACTGCCTTGAGCTTAGGCGCTGTCTCTTCTGCACTCTCAGCAATGACCCCNACGCCCAGTTTTGCCTTGATGATACGTTCCAGCTCATCCGTCAGTTCTGGGTTGTCCTTCAAGAAACGCCGTGAGTTCTCCATGCCCTGTCCCAACTGGTCACCGTCATAGGTGTACCAGGAACCGGACTTACGGATGATGCCATGCTCAACACCCATATCGATGATTCCGCCTTCACGCGAAATTCCGAGGCCATAGATGATATCAAATTCGGCAATCTTGAACGGCGGTGCCATCTTGTTCTTGACGATCTTGGCTTTGGTGCGGTTACCCACCGCATCTGCGCCTTCCTTCAGCGTCTGGATTCGGCGCACATCAATGCGGATGGAGGCATAGAACTTCAACGCCTTTCCACCCGTAGTGGTTTCTGGGCTACCGAAGAACACACCGATTTTCTCACGCAGCTGGTTGATGAAGATGGCAGTTGTCTTGGTCTGGCTCAAGCGACCTGTGATCTTCCGCAACGCCTGGCTCATCAGACGCGCTTGGAGGCCGACGTGGCTGTCTCCCATGTCGCCTTCAATTTCGGCACGAGGCACCAGGGCGGCAACAGAGTCGATGACAATCACATCAAGTGAGCCAGAGCCAATCAGCATGTCCATGATCTCAAGAGCCTGCTCGCCAGTGTCCGGCTGAGATACCAGGAGGGCATCAACATCGACACCCAGCTTGGCTGCATAATCCGGGTCAAGGGCATGCTCAGCATCAATAAACGCCGCGATGCCACCGTTCTTTTGTGCACTGGCAACTGCGTGCAGAGCCACAGTCGTCTTACCGGAGGACTCAGGTCCGTAGATCTCAACGACGCGACCGCGCGGCAGTCCACCTATGCCCAGAGCAATATCTAAAGCAATGGAACCAGTGGGGATCACTTCAATCGGGGCGCGTACGTCATCACCCAAACGCATGACTGAACCCTTGCCAAATTGCTTGTCAATTTGGGCCAATGCTGCTGCCAGCGCTTTNTCACGGTCTGCGGGAGCGGCCATGATTCACCTCGGTCTTTCCTTTGTGCCGTTTCCGGCCCCATGCAGCTGCCCGGTTGGCGCAGCGCACGATGAGTGGTCTGATGCAATGCTCATGCAATTTTGATCCTGACCGGTTTCCCGGCTTCCTGCTGGAGAAACGCACCGGCAGGTTTGATCTTGTTACCTAAAACGCTAGTTCAAGGGTCTGACATTGTCTGCGGATACCGCGCCCCAGCCCGGAAAATGTGGAAAACTTTTACCCCACAGCGCAGCATACTACTTATTATACTTTTGATCGAATAGATATTCGAACATTGTGTGCGTGTGGTTCAACGTGTCGTTGCTAAATATGCTGTTGCCCCTAGTGCAGAGGCTCTCTGACCTGGGCTAATTTTTAGGTGCAATGTCCCTACCAAGCCACCTCGACGGCGGGACGTCCTGAACCTTGCAGACTTCAAGCCAGATTTCCTTTGGCTCAAAACCAGCACGCAGTGCCTCGCTTGCCGTGTTGCCACCTACACCGCCAAGGACAAGATCCCGGGCTAGGACCCGGGAATAGGATGGGCTGAATTCGTCATCCATCAATCGCCAAAATTCGCTTACTCGCACTCCCTATTCTCGCATGATTGCAGGCGAGGCCGGACGCCCGTTCGCCAGCAAAGCCGCCTAGACTTCAATCATGAGCACTCCCGTCGCGCAGCCGTCTCCTGCAAGCCCCGAAAGGTGGCAGCCATGGAACTCTTAGAGGTGCAGCTGAACCTGCTCTGGCGCCGGGCCCGTGCCATCAACCACCAGCTCACACGCAGCGTCCATCCTGACCTTGAGCCAGCTGCTTACGGTCTGTTATCAGTCCTGCTCAACCAAGGGGCANTGCGCCTGACTGAGCTTGCCAAGTGCATTGGTGTGGGCAAGCCCTCGGTCAGTCGGCAGATCACCCTCCTTGTCAGCTTGGGCTTGGTGGGCAAGGAAACTGATCCCAAGGACGGCCGTGCTCAGCTCATTGAGCTCACACCTGCTGGCCTGGAGAAAATGCGGCTAATCCACGCCGGCCGACAGGAAGCCTTGCATGTGCAGTTGAAGAATTGGGACGAGGCAGACCTGAGCTCCCTGGCAACATTGATTGCCAAGCTCAACGCCGACTACGTCCGCTAAGACCAGGGTGCTTCTGGTGGCGCCCGACTTGAAAAATTCCGTAGACACCGCAGGAGGATCATGCCTCGCGCACAAAGACTTACCCCGGACAAAGACTGACCCGCGCAGAACACCGTAAGGAAGCCAAAAGCTGGACCCCACCTAAAGATGGAGTCCAGCTTGACGTTGGGGTGGCCCTGTTGCAACAGGACAGCCTGTGCTAGAAAGCGCTGGAGATTAAGCCTTTGCTCAGTTCATCGGAGAGTTCCTGATTCAGGTCCCTGCCATAACGGGCCGAGAATTCCTGGGGAACAGTGTCCGGGACAGCCACGCCTTCGGCAATGGCCAAACGATCGCTCACTTCACGGAGCATGAGTGATAGTGGTACTTCAAGGGCGGAACAAATTGAGGACAGCAGTTCTGAGGATGCTTCCTTTTGTCCGCGCTCCACTTCACTCAAGTAGCCCAGTGAGACACGTGCATTGTGAGAGACTTCACGGAGTGTACGGCCTTGACGTTGACGAACATCTCGAAGTACATCACCAATCTCGTGGCGTAATACCACCATTTTGCGCTCCTTCGGCTGATGTGGTTTCTCGTCTGCCAAACCCACATCCCGCCAGCGCACTACGCCGTTTACGGATACGGGTTGTTTCACCATCGGTATCGCCTTACTCCTAGATCAATCACTACAGTTCCTTGGGTGCGCGTTCTGGAGATTCCCAGAAGAGCGCGTTGCCCGCTTGGTGTTCTTATCCTAGAGGGACTGGAAGCACTTTGCGTTCAATATGACTAACTATCTGGTTACAACTTTTGTTCCCCGGCAGCTTTAACAACTTGTTCCAGCAAGGAAATAGCCTCTTGGGTGGCCTGGACCCGGATCAATTCGCGGTCTCCGCCAAAGTGGTATTCATAGGATTGGGCCTCACCGTCTAACGCCACACCAATGTACACGTGACCAACAGCTTTACCCTGGTGCGGCTCCGGCCCAGCAACCCCNGTGGTTGAAATGCCCACCCGGGAGCCGGCAGCCGTGCACACGCCCAACGCCATAGCGCAGGCAACCTCCGGGTCCACGGCTCCCCGGCTTTCTAACAGCGACGGTAGAACACCCAATAGCCGTTCTTTAAGNTCATTTTGGTAGGCGATGACCCCGCCTTGGAGCATCCCTGACGCACCCGGCACCTGGGCCAGAGTGGCTGCCACCATGCCGGCCGTCAAGGATTCTGCAGTGGCCACAGTGATGTTCGCTGCCACAGCCGCCGCGACCAGCGCGGACAACCCGCCTCAGTTAGCATCTATGGCTCCTGGGCCGTTACTGCCAGAACTATTCTTGCCAGCAGAGTTACGCCCAGCACTGCGCAGCTGCCATGCCTTCATAACGTAATCGGCCCCTGTTACAACTGTCACAGCCAGCGCTGCAAGCATGATCACCAACGCCACCAGGGAAAGCCAGGGTTGNGCTGGAGTGACCGGCAGCAGGTACACAAAGATAGCAACCGTCTGCATGACCGTCTTGAGTTTGCCGCCCTTGGACGCGGCCATGACGCCGTAGCGGATCACCACAAAACGCAAAATTGTAATGCCGATCTCGCGCGCAAGCATCACGATGGTCACCCACCACCACAGCTCTCCCACCACGGAAAGCATCACCAGCGCCGAACCAATCAGCAGCTTGTCAGCTATGGGATCGGCGATCTTGCCGAAGCTGGTGATGAGTCCACGCGCCCGGGCGATGTCGCCGTCGAGCTTGTCAGTGTAAATAGCCACCACAAACAAAACCACCGCCAACCAGCGCAGCGGCCCGTAGGCTCCACCGTCAGCTACGAAGGCCCAGATAAAGAAGGGCACCAACACGATGCGCAAAAGCGTCAAGGCGTTGGGCAGGTTCCAGTTCGAAGGGCGTGGCGCCACCGTTTCACTCACAGGCTAAGGCTATCGGGAATTGGCGTGGCGGTGGCATTTACAACTGCACAGAAGCAGATCAGTGTCCTGTCAACGACCATGCGTCTTCGCCACCTTCCTCATCGTCATCAGAAACGTCATTGTAGTCAACGGCTTGGGGCCGGTTCGCCAAGTCCTCGGCCACAAGATCAGTCCCNCAACCGTGATTGGCATTAGCGTTCTCGGCCAGTGCCGCGATCATCGGATCCACCTGGGGTGCACGTCCATCTTGTGCAGTTGCGACGCCGGAGCCTCCCAGCGCTGGGCCGTCGCCCCGGATGGCGGCGAGGGTTTCAGCGAGGTCGTCAGGTTTGACCAGCACGTCGCGCGCCTTGGAGCCCTCTGAGGGTCCCACCACGCCACGGGATTCGAGCAGATCCATCAGCCGGCCTGCTTTGGCGAAACCGACGCGTAGTTTGCGCTGGAGCATCGAGGTTGAGCCAAATTGTGTTGTCACCACCAGCTCGGTGGCTTGAAGCAGGACGTCCATGTCGTCGCCAATGTCATCTTCAATGACCTTCTTGGGTGCCTCGACGGCTACGTCGTCACGGTAGGTGGCCTTGAGCTGGCCCTTGACGTGGTCAACCACGGCCTTGATTTCAGCTTCGGTGACCCAAGCACCCTGGACACGAATGGGTTTCGACTGGCCCATCGGCAAGAACAGGGCGTCACCTTGACCGAGCAGCTTTTCAGCACCAGGCTGATCCAGCACCACGCGTGAGTCAGTCACCGAGGAAGTGGCAAACGCCATGCGGGAGGGAACGTTGGCCTTGATCAGGCCCGTCACAACATCCACTGAGGGGCGCTGGGTGGCAAGGACCAAGTGGATGCCAGCGGCACGGGCCAGCTGGGTGATGCGCACAATGGAATCCTCCACGTCACGCGGAGCCACCATCATCAAATCAGCAAGCTCATCAACAATGACCAAAAGGTACGGGTAGGGCTTGACCACCCGTTTGGAGTCAACCGGAGGGTGCACCTTGCCGGCCTTGACGGCCTTGTTGAACTCATCGATGTGCTTGAAACCGTAGTTGGCTAGATCGTCGTAGCGCTGGTCCATTTCACGGACCACCCATTGCAACGCCTCAGCTGCCTTCTTCGGGTTCGTGATGATGGGNGTGATCAGGTGCGGTACACCCTCATAGGCTGTCAGCTCAACGCGTTTGGGGTCCACCATCACCATGCGTACTTCATCAGGNGTGGCCCGCATCAAGATGGAAACAATCATCGAGTTCACAAACGAGGACTTACCCGCGCCGGTGGCACCAGCTACGAGCAGGTGGGGCATCTTGGCCAAGTTGGCCAGGACGAAACCGCCTTCAACATCCTTACCCACACCCATGACCATGGGGTGTTCGGTGCGCCGCGCATTGGCCGAGCGCAACACATCGCCCAGCACCACAATTTCCTTGTCGGCGTTGGGAATCTCAATACCAATGGCACTCTTACCCGGGATGGGGCTCAAAATTCGCACATCGGAGGACGCCACAGCGTAGGAAATGTTCTTACTCAAGGCCGTAACACGCTCCACCTTGGTCCCCGGNGAGAGCTCAATTTCGTAGCGGGTCACGGTGGGCCCACGGCTGAAGCCTGTCACAGCCGCATCAACATTGAACTGCTGCAAGGTGTCCGTCAATGCCGCTACCACCGAATCATTGGCAGCCGTGGCTTCCTTTCCGGGAGGCCCTGCTGGCAAGAATTCAGAATCTGGCAGCGTGTAGGTGACATCGCCAGAGAGCAGAAGTTGTTCGGAACGGGCGGGGATGGGNGCCGGTGGCGCTAATGGTGGTGCGGGGATGGCCTGGGTGGCCCCNACAATAGAGATGGCCTCGGTGACAGCGGAGAGCTCCTGTTCGGCATCGAAAACTTCAGAGGTAGTGGGCAGCCCTTGACGGGCTTTGATCTTATCCGCCGCCAACTCATCCCGGGTAGGCCGGCGGACNCCGGGNCGAACAGATGATGCGCCCGACGCCGGAGCCTGGCTACCGTCGTCGTCCACGTCAATAAGCGCGGTGGCGAACGCCTCAGTGCCCACCACTTCTTCATACTCAGTGTCTCGGGCGGCTTTNTGCCGAGCCCGCAGGCCCTTGGGCTTCTTTAGCTGGCCCTCAGTGTTATAGAGGTAGCTCTGGTCATGACCATCTGCACCGGGGTCCTCAGTGAACCCGGGNCGGGCACCCATCAACTTCTCATAAATGCCGCGCAGGCGTCCTGGAATGTGCCGTACCGGGGTGTTTGTCAGGACCAAGACACTGGCGAAGGCCACAAGTGANAANAAGACGAAGGCTGTGACGGAGCCTAATTTGGCTACGAGGGATCCGCTCAGCGCACCCACCATGCCGCCGGCGGCGCTGATACCCTCAAAGCCGTCAGAAATATTGGGGTTGCCCGCGGCCACGTGGGCAATGGAACAACCAGCAAGGGTCATGATGGCGAAGCCAAGCGCCACCCTATTGTTAGTTGCCATGTTCGTTGGCTGGCGAAANACCAGTACAGAAAANATAAGCAACATAGGTGGCAACATCACAGCGAACCAGCCGAAGCTGCCCTGAAACACNCCGCGCACCGCATCTGCAAAGGATCCGCTCAAGCCCCACCATTCAAANATGGCAATGACGAAGGCTAACAAGATAAAGAGCAACCCGGCACCGTCGCGGCGTTCATGGGCTGGCATCGCAGACTTGTCCGAGCCCATACGGCGGATAGCACCACCTATCAAATGGCCCAAACCTTGCCACAATAAGACCATCATGCGCAGTGGCCACACCAAATGAACCTCCGGCTCGGGAGCGGAAGGTTTACGCCGGGGCACCGCAGTCTTCGTAGTCTTAGGGACGCGCGGTGAAGCGCCTCCCTTCACACTAGAAGACGAACTGGTGGGNGAAGAACGAGTCGCCATAGTCCAACGGTACCGCCGCGCATGCGTAATCTTGCGGATTTAGCTGCTGAAGAACACGTGGTGACGGGCACAGCGCAACCAGAGAACGCACCGCAACGCTGGCACTACCACCAACATCACGGCCCGCGCTCTTATGCCTCCAGGACCACCGGGATGATCATGGGCCGGCGGCGCAACTTGCGGTTCACCCACGTGCCGATGACCCGGCGCACCACCTGCTGAAGCTGGTGGTTTGTATGATCAGTGCTGGCCATGACAGCTTCTTCAAGGGCCGCAGCAATCTTGGGTTTAATTTCATCAAAGACAGAATCGTCTTCGGCCACACCCCGGGCGTGGATGTCAGGTCCGGAGACAATCTTTCCAGTAGCCCGGTTCACCACGGTGATGATGGAGATGAAACCCTCATCACCGAGGGTGCGGCGGTCCTTCAAGTCATCGTCGGTGATCTCGCCAACGCTCTGGCCGTCAACGTAGACAAAACCGCACTCAACCTGGCCCACGATCTTGGCTACACCGCCCACCAAATCGATGACGGAGCCGTCATCGCACAAAAGCACGTTCTCTGCTGGCACGCCGGAAGAGATGGCGATCTTGGCGTTGGCGATCAGGTGGCGGGTCTCNCCGTGCACGGGCATGACGTTCTTAGGAGTCAATATGTTGTAGCAGTACAACAGTTCGCCGGCGGCTGCGTGACCGGACACGTGCACCTTGGCGGTGCCCTTGTGGATCACATCAGCACCGAGTTTGAGCAACCCATTAATGATCCTGAAAACAGCATTTTCATTGCCGGGGATCAGTGAGGATGCCAGGATGACGGTGTCGCCCTTGCCCACAGTGATTTTGTGGTCGCCGTTGGCCATGCGGGACAGTGCAGCCATGGGCTCGCCCTGAGAACCAGTAGACATCAAGACCACCTGGTTATCTGGCAGGTTATCCACGTTCTTCATATCAACTAAAACATCCGCAGGGACGTGCAAGTATCCCAGCTTCGCGGCAATGGCCATGTTGCGAACCATGGAACGTCCCACAAAAGCAACCTTGCGATCGTGGGCGACGGCGGCGTTGAGGACCTGCTGGACGCGGTGCACATGGGAGGAGAAGCTCGCCACAATGATGCGCTTATCAGCCTTGCCAAACAATGCTTCTAGAGTGGGGCCGATCTCGGCTTCGCTAGTGGTGAAGCCAGGAACATCTGCATTGGTGGAATCGACAAGGAACAGATCAACNCCTTCAACGCCCAGACGGGCGAAGTGGCGCAGGTCAGTGATGCGCCCATCCAGNGGCAGCTGGTCCATTTTGAAGTCACCCGTGTGCAGCACGGTGCCACCGTCGGTACGGATAAACACGGCCAGTGCGTCCGGGATGGAATGGTTCACGGCAATGAACTCGCACTGGAACGGGCCGAGCTGTTCCACCTGCTCTTCTTTGACGGTGAGCGTGTACGGCTTGATGCGGTGCTCCATGAGCTTGGCTTCAATGAAAGCCAAGGTCAGTGTCGAACCGATCAGGGGNATGTCATTGCGCAGGCGCAACAGGTACGGGACAGCACCAATATGGTCTTCGTGACCATGGGTGAGAACTATGCCTACAACGTCATCTAGCCGGTCCTTAATGTAGGAAAAATCAGGCAAGATCACATCAACGCCGGGTTGATTCTCCTCAGGGAACAGGACCCCGCAGTCAACGATGAGCAGCTTGTGGTCCATTTCAAAGACTGTCATGTTTCGGCCTATTTCACCGATGCCGCCCAACGGGACAACCCGCAGCGTGCCCTTGGCCAGTTTTGGCGGAATTCGCAGCCCAGGCTCAGTCATTTGGGTCATTTAGACGTCCATTCCAGCTTCCGCAAGGTCAGCCTTGATCATGGTGATCTCGGCTTCGTCCGGCTCCACCAGTGGTAGCCGCACCACCGAGTTGGACAGGATACCCTGCCACTTAAGAATCTGCTTGATCGCCACGGCACCTTGGACATGGCTCATGGCGGCCCGGATGACAGGGTCCAGCTCAAAATGGATGCGCCGCGCTGTGCGGAAGTCTCCCGCTGCAGCGGCGTCAATCAGTGCACGGAACTTCGCAGGGGCAATGTGGGCGCTGACGCTGACCAGTCCGACGGCGCCCGCGGTNATCAGCGGCAGCGTCAGTCCGTCGTCGCCCGAGTACACGTCCAGGTCCGTGTTCGCCAGCACGCGGCTGGTCTCGGTGAAGTCAGCTTTGGCGTCCTTGAGCGCCGTGATGCGCGGGTGCTGTGCCAGCTTGATGATGGTCTCGGTGTGGATAGGTACACCGGCGCGGCCCGGGATGTCATAGACCATCACGGGGAGCTCAGTGGAGTTGGCGATGGCCTCAAAGTGGGCCTGAATGCCGCCCTGACTGGGCTTGTTGTAGTACGGGGTGACGATCAGCAAACCGTCGATGGCGAGCTTGGCGGCGCGTTGGGACAAGGAGATGGAATGGCGGGTGTCGTTGGTTCCGGTGCCGGCAATAACNCTGGCACGGCCGCCTACGGCGTCGATGACGGCTTGGAACATGCCCAAGTTTTCCTCATCGGTCAAGGTGGAGGTTTCGCCGGTGGTGCCCGTGACAAGAATGCCATCGCAGCCGCCGTCGACAAGTGTGTTGGCCAGTTCTCCGGCGGCCTGGTAGTCCACTTCCCCATCGACGGTGAAGGGNGTGACCATGGCGGGCATGAGTGTGCCGAAGGTGCGGGGAAATTTCAGTGACAGACATATCTAAAACGTTACCTGTTAGTTGGTGTTTTCCTACAACGCGGCGCACGCTTCGGCTACAGACTACGTCCAGGTCCGCGAATATACTTCCCCTGGAGGCTTCCCGACTGGAGGCTTCCCGTCCCCGCAGGGCATCGATAGCCAGCGCTATTGTTAGCGTCGCCAGCACCGTGGGCGGGAACGATCTGACGTGGCGTTTTCCACTGCCGGAATCCATCACTGAATTGGTCCTGGACATGGCCAGGTTGCGCCACTGGGGCAGTTCCATGGTGCTGGGGCAGTTCCGGCGCCCACCCGGTGTTACTGGGCCGGGCCGTGCGGCAGGTAGTGACAGCGGCTTAGATGGGCGTTAACGGCGGCTTAGACGGGTGGTAGAGAGAGCCCAGGAACGGCAACCATTCTGCCAGCACCGGGCCTGCCGGAATGAGTGTTGTGCCGTGATTGCGGCCAGGTAGTTCCACGAGTGCAGCATTGGGCATGAGCGCGGCCGCACGCGTGGAATCCTCCAGCCGGGCAGGATCTGCTGTGCCCGCCATGAGCAGCGCCGGCGTGGTGATCGCAGCGATCTCGGCGTCGGCGATGGCGGGCTCGGCCTCAGTTTGGGCAAAGTAGGCGCGCAGGGCGGGCGCATCATTGGCAAAAGCCGCCTTGGTCTGCGCGTCAAGGCTGCTGCCTATCCACGCTTCCCAACCCTGGACAAAGGCGGACATACCGCCGGAGCCGAGGGCGTCGTCGTACGTGGGGAAAAANGTTCGNCCAATGCTGCCAGGGCGAATCCGGTAGGTGCCGCCCAGCGAGGTCAGCGACAGCAGCCGTTCCGGNGCGGCCACCGCTAGTGAGAAGCCTACGCGCGCGCCCACTGAGTAGCCGCCATAGTGGGCCTGCTGAGCGCCGGCGGCATCCAGGACGGCAAGGGCGTCTGCCACCAGCGTATCCATGGAGTAGTCGCCAGGGTGTGCGGGCTTGGCGCTGCGACCGTGCCCGCGCAGGTCCATGGTGATGACCCGGTAGTGCTCGCGGAAGGCCTTGGTGTAGCCGAATCCGCGCCAGATGGCCCTGCTCAAGGCGCTGCCGTGCACCAGCAGCAGCGCAACGCCCTCCCCNACCTCATCCCAGGCGAGTTCGACGCCGTCGTGCGGGTTGTGTGCCACCGCCATCGCTTAGGCCGCCTTGAACAGGGCGATCGCATCACGCATGGTCTGCCGGGCTCGTTTGCGATCCCCTGCGGCGTCGTAGGCACACGACAGCCGGAACCACGAGCGCCAGTCTTCCGGGGCAGCTTCTGCTTCCACTTTGTATTTNTCGAATTCTGCATCAGCAGCTGCACGGATGATGCGCCCGCCGGGNGTGCGTGGCAGATTGTCTTCGGGCAGGCCTCCTTCGCCTTCAAGGATCTTGGCCATCCGTTCGGTGCGGGCACCAAANAGGATCTCACTGATCAGCGCCCACGCCGCAACAAAGGGGATCACAAAATAGGAGACCCCNAGAAGCTTGGCAATCCAGTCTGGATCAACCAACAGCAGGACGGCCCGCTGCATCATGATGACCAGATAAAACACCAGCAGCAGACTAATCAAGCCCACCCAAATTTTCGTTTTCGAGATTTTCATTTTCGCCACCGCAGCATTCGCCACCGTCTTAGCCTTCCAAATCCAAGTAACCATCCAGGCCTACCGTGAGTCCGGGNCGGGTTCCCACGGTACGCACTCCCAGCAGAACCCCGGGCATGAACGATTCGTGGTTGAAGGAGTCATGGCGAATGGTCAATGCCTCGCCGTGGCTGCCAAAGAGCACTTCCTGGTGGGCAACAAGACCAGCAAGGCGCACACTGTGCACGGGTATGCCCTCAATCGAGGCACCGCGGGCGCCGGCAAGTTCAGTTTCGGTGGCGTCGGGNGCACCAGGTACNCCTGCGGCCTTGCGCGCTGCCGCCACGAGGTGGGCTGTGCGCAAGGCTGTTCCGGACGGCGCATCCACCTTGCGCGGATGGTGTAATTCAATGATTTCCACCGAATCAAAGTACCGTGCAGCCTGGGTGGCAAACCGGGTAGCAAGTACGGAACCGAGGGCAAAGTTGGGNGCAATGAGCACCCCTGTNTGCGGGTGCTGAGCCAGCAGCTCCGCAAGAGCACCGAGCCGTGCGCTATCCCAGCCGGTAGTGCCTACCACCGCATGAATACCGTGGCTGATGGCAAAGTGCACATTCGCTTCGGTGGAATCAGGTACCGTCAGGTCAACCACAACCTGCGTGCCACGCTCAACGAGCACCTCCAGGGAGTCATGGCGGCCCAGTGCCGCCACCAGTTCCATATCTGGTGCCGCGTCAATGGCCGCCACTGCGGCCGTTCCCATTCGTCCTTTGGCGCCGAGCACGGCAACCTTCAGCATTTCACTCATGGGTTTAAGCCTACTGGGTTTCGAGGGAGGCGCTTTTCCGGCACGTTCCCGGCCCCCACCCATTCAACGCTGCCGTCAGTGAAGAACTGCTCCTTCCAGATGGGCACCTCAGCCTTGATCCGCTCCACCAGTGCCGCACACAGCTCAAAGGCCTGGGCGCGGTGGGAGGATGCCACAGCGCAGACAAGCGCCGGTTCGCCGATCTCCAGCGGCCCCACCCTGTGAGCCACCCAGATCCGCACCGGATGCCCGGAAGGATCGGCCATGCTGGTGCCATCGATGAGCGAGGCCACCACGGTGTTGAGCACGCCCAAGGCAAGCGGGTGCGCACTGTAACTCAACCGCGCTACTTGCGCTCCGCCGTCGTGGTTGCGCACCACGCCGCTGAAAGTCACAACGGCCCCTGCGGTCTCGGATTCAACGGCGGCCATGGCCGTTTCAACACTGATCGGTTCGGCACTGAGCAAGGCCGCAACAACGTCGATATTAGTGGCCATGGTGTCCGGTTACCTGTTCGCAGAGATGTTTGATGATCGGATCCAGCACGGCCAGCCCATCCATGACCCCGGAAGGGGACCCAGGTAGGTTCACAATGAACGTGGACCCGGCAAGACCGGCATGGCCCCGGCTCAACACGGCCATGGGAGTTTTGCCNAGACCAGCAGCACGCATGGCCTCCATGATCCCAGGTACCTCCCGTTCAAGCAGTGGCAGTGTCATCTCGGGAGTCTGATCATCCGGGCTCAAGCCCGTGCCACCGCTGGTGATGATAACGGTGGGATGCTGGCTCAGCACCGCCCTCAGCGCTGCCCCCACGGGTGCGCCGTCGGGGACCACCAGCGGGGCCATGACATCAAACCCGTGCTCACTGAGCCAATCGGTAATGATGGGTCCGGTCTTATCCGGGTAAACGCCAAGAGCGGCACGGGTTGAGGCGATGATGACGGCAGCCGTTCCTAGGGATACTCCGGGTTCGCACGCGCTCATGGCTGTTCTCCTTCTGCTGTGGTGCGCNTGGCCAGAGCCGTCATGGCCTTGGTCATGACGCACATCAGCTAGGACCCAGTCCCCACTCTTGCCGCCACTTTTGGCCAGCACCTTGATGCCGGAAATAACTGCGTGTTTATCCACTGCCTTGATCATGTCGTACACGCTCAGCGCAGCAACCGACACGGCCGTCAATGCTTCCATCTCCACGCCTGTCACACCCCGGGTTTTCACGCAGGCCACTACGGTGACGGCCGTGGTGGACAGTTCAAAGTCAACTGTGACCTTCGAGATGGGCAGGGGNTGGCACAACGGAATGAGCTCCGCTGTNCTTTTAGCGCCCATGATGCCAGCCACACGGGCCACCGCCAGGGCGTCGCCCTTNGGAAGTCCCCGGCACCGNAGTAGCTTCATGACTTCGGCGGTGGTGGACACTGTCCCTGTTGCAGTGGCCTCCCTGGTGGTTTCGGCCTTGGCTGAAACATCCACCATGGCGGCTGTTCCATCGTGGCGCAAATGGGTAAGGGCGGGCGTTTCTGAGGTAGTCACACCAGCCATACTTCCACCTTTGCCCCTGCCTGTAATTCGGTGACGCCCGCCGGGACGTTGATCAGCGCATTAGCTTGGGCCAAGGCACCAAGTAAATGCGAGGATTCCCCACCTACTTCACGAACCGATGGCGCCGATTCAAATTCTGGGCCGGAATAAATGCCGCGGCGGATCTGGTGCTTGCCCAACGGTGAGCTTAGATCATGTTCCAGTGTTGCCACGAGAGTTTGCCGCGGCGCCGGCGTACCTAACAATGTGGACACAGCGGGGCGCAAGAAGACTTCNAAAGACACAAAGGCGCTGACAGGGTTGCCNGGAAAGCCCAANAACGGCACGCCCCTGTAAGTTCCCAGCGCTTGCGGGCCGCCCGGCTGCAACGCCACCGAGACGAACTCCACGGCGGCATGGGGCCCGGCGCTGCTCAGTGCTTGTTTCACCACTTCAAAGGCACCGGCACTAATGCCGCCCACTGAAATCACCAGGTCACACAGCGGCTCCTGGTGGCCACCACCGGTCATGACTGCGCCCACCTGTGTTTCCAAAATGCGCAGTAGCGCTTGTGGATCATCGCGCACCACAGCGGAACGGAGAACCTCCAAGCCGGCCTCTTCAAGGCGCGCCCGTAACAGTGCCTCATTGGCGTCGAAGATCATACCGGGGAAGTCCATGAGCTGCCCCGGATCCCCTGGGGCCAAGACTTCATCGCCGGTTGTCAGTAGCAAAACCCTGGCTCTACGCTTGACGGTCAACGTGGTGACTCCCAGTGCTGCAGCCAACCCCAAATGTGCCGCGTTCAAGAGCGTGCCTGAAGCAATGACCACCTCTGAGCGCATGACATCACTGCCCTGTTTCCGAACAAAGCGACCGGCGGTAGTGGCCGGTAATTGAACGTTTCCGCCAGCGTCAACGAACGACGCCGGCAGCGCCGCCTCAACCGGCACCACGGCGTTGGCACCAGCTGGCATCATGGCACCTGTCATGATNGGTGCCGCCGTTCCGGCTTCCAAGGGTGCAGGAACAGCACCAGCCGGAATTGTCGCAACCACCCTGAAAGTGGTTGATTGCACTAAATCAACGCTTTGAAATTGATTATGTTCGTCTTGGGACGTGGGATCCACATGGATGGCATATCCATCCATCTGGGAGTTAGCAAAGGGTGGCAGGTCAATAGCGGCTCTGAGGTCCTCAGCAAGCACCCGTCCACGCGCCTCCATCAGCGGTAGCGCCGTCCCGCCGTCGGCCATCACCGAGGAAGCCGAAGCAGCCCAACTCTGACGCAAAATCTCTTCCACGGCCCGCTGATGTTCAGAGACAGTTCTACGCATGACGTCCTCACCGGCAAGCACCGTCCGGCACCGCCTTTCCACCAATCCTAGGTGAGGCCCAGGCACCGTCTGGGGATCACTGGGCATTACCTGGCCACAGGGATCATCAAAACCCGTGACAGGTCCACCACCGGTGCCTCCAACAATGCGAACACGCCTTGCGCAGGAGACCCGAAGAAGGACTCACCGTGATACTTGTAATGGCTTGTGGGAGCGGCTTCTGGCGTCCTTGGACGGTGCAGGCCAGCGCTAGAACGGCCACCCTTGTCACAACGTGGAGCGAGTTGTACCTACAAAGTGCAGCTCCCTCCCGGTATGGGAGCCGGAAAGCAGATAATGGCGTAGCGTTGAGACATGGATACCGAACGCGTTGCCTTGGGCATACCGGAGGTGCGCCCCACGTCCGCTGCAACGGCCGTGCCGCGCACCGGCGGAGCCGAAATGGGCCTATTGGATCAATTTGGCCGGGTGGCCACCGACATGCGGCTCTCACTCACTGACAAGTGCAATCTGCGCTGTACGTACTGCATGCCCGAAGCTGGCCTGCAATGGCTGAAGAAGGACAAACTGCTCACGGCTGCTGAGATTGTCAGGCTTGTGGGCTTAGGGNTGAACCGTCTCGGTGTACGCGAACTGCGGTTGACCGGCGGGGAGCCCNTAGTCCGTGCCGACCTTGTTCAGATCATCGCCGCCGTGCGGGATAATCACNCGGATCTGCCTATTTCGCTGACAACCAACNGTGTGGGTTTAGCTGCCAAGGCTCAAGCCTTGGCGGACGCTGGTTTAACCCGGCTCAACGTTTCCATGGATACCTTGCACCACGATGCTTTCTTGCAGCTCACGCGCAGACCGTTCCTGGATCAGGTGCTGGCCGGGATTGAGGCTGCCTCTGCAGCAGGGCTGATGCCCATCAAGATCAACGCTGTACTGTTGCGCGGTATCAATGACGGCCACGCGGCAGAATTGCTGCAATGGTCCCTTGACCGTGGTTACGAGTTGCGCTTTATTGAACAGATGCCCCTCGATGCCGACCATGGCTGGACCCGGGAAGGGATGATCACAGCAGCGGAAATTCGGGCTCTGCTAGAAGGCAATTTTGTGCTCTCTGGCGATCCCCGCGCACGTGACGGCGCCCCGGCCGAACGTTTCCAGGTGAGACATCATGGCTCAGAGAAGCTCCTGGGGACCGTTGGTATCATCGCCTCCGTGACCGAACCATTTTGCACTGACTGCCGCCGCACCCGCATCACGGCCGAAGGCAAGGTCATGAGTTGCCTGTTCTCCCGCACAGAAGTGGATTTGCTTGCCTTGTTGCGCGCTGGAATCTCAACGGCCGACGACGACGCTGTGGCCTCCCGGTGGCAGGACGCCATGTGGGCCAAACCACGCGCCCATGGAATGGGTCATCCCGGATTAGGCGATGCAGACTTCATCCAGCCTGACCGCAGCATGAGTGCCATTGGAGGATGAGTATGCTAGTTCGTTTTTCGCCGCAGCCGCAGCCGCAACCGGGCTTGAGGAACAGCGCATCAATCTTCCTGCAGGCCCTGGCACGGAGCCGTTCCGGCTGGCTGATTTGTCCGCACTGCTAGAAACTAGTTTCCCGGTGTCTGCCTCAAGCCATACACCCNCGCTCTCTGACCTCCTGAGCCGCTGCAGCTTCTTGCTGAACGAGGTCTCCACCCGGGACTTGGCAATGACGCTTAAACCAGGGGACGTGGTGGACGTTTTGCCGCCGTTCGCCGGAGGCTAGTACGCAACGCCCGACGACGTCTGCGCACCATTAACGAAAATGTGGCGCCACCGTTACGGTGGCGCCACATCTAGTACTAACGGTGCGCAGGCCTGCACGCACGCAAAAGCGTTCGCTAGGCTACAAAACTACGGCAATGGTTAGAGGCCGAACGTTTCGTTTTCCTCAAACGGTCCCACAACCGTAATGGTGCGCGGTGCCTTCGCCAGTTCGCGGGCAAGGTCTTGAACCTCGGCTGCGGTAACTTTGCGAATTCTCNNCAAGGACTCGTCCAGGTCCAAGAACTGACCCGTCACAAGTTCAGCCCGGCCCAACCGAGACATGCGGGATCCGCTGTCTTCAAGGCCCAAGACGATGCCGCCAGATAATTGGCCCAAGGCTTTTGCTAGTTCGGCCTCGCTCACACCGTGCTCAGCAAGCTTTTCAAGTTCCGCACTTAACAAACCGATGACTTGACTTACCTTCGCTGGAGCGCAACCGGCATACATCCCGAAGTAGCCTGTGTCCGCGTAAGAAGAAGCAAAGGAATAAGTGGAGTACACCAAGCCGCGCTTTTCACGAATTTCTTGGAACAGGCGTGAGGACATGCCCNNTCCAAGAATGGAATTGAGCACGCTCATCACGTAGCGCCGCGAATCTGTGGCCCTTAGAGATGGGCAGCCAAGGATGATGTTGGCTTGTTCAACTTGCCGCTTCACCACGTGCAGGCCGGCGGTACCAGTGACATCAGCTGCCACACTTGAACGCCGCGGCGCAGGAGCAACNCCTTCATCAAGTGACCAGCCAGCCGTGCGCAGGGCCGCCAATACCAACGTGCACACGCTGTCATGGTCGAGTCCGCCAGCTGCTGTGATCACAAGTGTTTCGGGACGGTAGTGCTTTTGGTAATGTGCCCACACCGATTCCCGCGGCACAGCCTTGATGGCTTCGGGNGTGCCGCCAATGGGGCGTCCCAGTGCATGCTCGCCGAGGACGGCGGCCACAAAATGCTCATGGGCAACATCAGTAGGGTCGTCGCCATCCATGGCGATTTCTTCTAAAATGACGTCGCGTTCTTGCTCCATTTCAGCGGGGTCAATCACCGCTGAGGTGACCATGTCGGCAATGACGTCGATGGCCATGGGCAGGTCTGTGTCCAGCACACGTGCGTAATAGCAGGTGCTTTCCTTAGCCGTTGCAGCATTNGATTCCCCTCCCACCTCATCAAAGGCGGAAGCGATCTCTAACGCTGTGCGGCGTTTGGTTCCCTTGAACAACAAGTGCTCCAGGAAATGGGTTGAGCCGTGTTGGCCCTCGGTTTCATCCCGAGAGCCAACACCAACCCAGAACCCAATTGTCGCACTGCGCTGTCCGGGCATGGACTCCGTCAGGACCCGCACACCNCCGGGCAAGACCGATCGGCGCACAACGGCGCCGCCGACTTGGCCGGAGATTATGGTGCAGTCGCTACCGTTGAAGCCGTCAGCAGCGCTTATTAGCGGCAANAGGGTGATCGCCATGAATTATTCAGCAGCGCCTTCAGTAACAGCTTCTTCGGATGCGTTCTGGTCCTCGGCAACAACCGGGGAAAGTGAAAGCTTGCCACGGTCATCGATCTTGGTGATTTCCACCTGGATCTTCTGGCCAACGGAGACAATGTCATCAACGTTATCTACGCGCTTGCCATTGGCCAGCTTGCGCAGTTCGGAGATGTGCAACAGACCATCCTTGCCCGGTGTCAGCGAAATGAACGCACCGAACGTGGTGGTCTTGACAACTGTGCCCAGGTAACGCTCGCCAATTTCAGGAATCTGAGGGTTGGCGATGGCGTTGATCGCTGAACGAGCGGCGTCAGCTGACGGTCCGTTCGTTGCACCGATGTAAACCGTGCCGTCATCTTCAATGGAGATGTCCGCGCCGGTGTCTTCCTGGATCTGGTTGATCATCTTGCCCTTCGGCCCAATGACCTCGCCGATCTTATCAACGGGGATCTTGACCGCGATGACCCGGGGNGCGAACTCGGAGAGCTCATCGGGCACGTCAATGGCACTGGTCAAGACGCTGAGGATGTGCAGGCGTGCTTCGCGTGCCTGCTTCAGGGCTGCAGCCAGAACTGAGGCCGGGATACCGTCAAGCTTGGTGTCCAGCTGGATGGCTGTGACGAACTCGGCGGTACCTGCAACCTTGAAGTCCATGTCGCCGAAGGCATCTTCGGCACCAAGGATGTCAGTCAGTGCGGCGTAGCGGGTCTGACCATTAACCTGATCGGAGACCAAGCCCATGGCAATACCTGCAACAGCAGCCTTCAACGGCACGCCTGCGTTCAGCAGCGACAAGGTCGAGGCACAGACAGAACCCATGGAGGTTGAACCGTTGGAGCTCAATGCTTCCGAGACCTGGCGGATGGCGTAAGGGAACTCTTCACGCGAGGGCAGCACCGGCATGATGGCGCGCTCAGCCAAGGCGCCGTGACCGATTTCGCGGCGCTTGGGCGAGCCCACACGGCCCGTTTCACCAGTTGAGTACGGCGGGAAGTTGTAGTTGTGCATGTAACGCTTGCGCGTCACCGGGGACAACGAGTCAATCTGCTGTTCCATCTTGAGCATGTTCAAGGTGGTGACACCCAAGATCTGGGTCTCGCCGCGCTCAAAGATTGCTGAACCGTGGACGCGAGGCAGAACCTCAACTTCGGCGGTGAGCTGGCGGATGTCCGTCAGGCCACGGCCGTCGATGCGAACCTGTTCGGTGAGGATACGCTGGCGGATGACATGCTTGGTCACGGCCCGGAAAGCAGCTGAAAGCTCCTTCTCGCGGCCTTCAAAGGACCCGGCCAGGGCAGCGATGGTCTGGTCCTTCAAAGCGTCAGAGGCGTTCTCGCGCTCCTGCTTGTCAGCGATGGTGAACACGGCTGCCAGCTTCGTGGCGCAAGCCTTCTCGACGGCGTTGTACACGTCATCTTCGAAGTCAAGGAAGACGGGGAATTCAACGGTGGGCTTGGCAGCACGGGCAGCCAAGTCAGCCTGAGCCTGGCACAGTGCCTTGATGAACGGCTTGGCAGCTTCAAGGCCCTGGGAAACAACCTCTTCGGTGGGNGCAGTGTGGCCCTGTTCCTTGATGAGCTTCCAAGAGTTCTCGGTGGCTTCTGCCTCCACCATCATGATGGCAACGTCGTCACCGCTAACCTTGCCAGCAACCACCATGTTGAACACGGCGTTTTCCAGCTCGGAGTGCTTCGGGAAGGCAACCCACTGGGCACCGTTGCCGTCATCGATCAAGGCAACGCGAACGCCACCGATCGGACCGGAGAACGGGAGGCCGGAGAGCTGGGTTGACATGGAGGAAGCGTTGATGGCCACCACGTCGTACAAAACATCCGGGTTGATGGCCAGAACCGTGACAACAACCTGAACTTCGTTGCGCAGGCCCTTGACGAAGGCCGGGCGCAACGGGCGATCCATCAAACGGCAAGCCAAGATGGCTTCCGTTGACGGGCGTCCTTCGCGGCGGAAGAAGCTGCCCGGGATACGGCCCGCGGCGTACATACGCTCTTCCACATCAACTGTCAGCGGGAAGAAGTCAAAGCCTTCACGCGGGTGCTTACCAGCCGTGGTGGCTGAGAGCAGAACGGTGTCTTCGTCAATGTAAACCATGGCAGCGCCGGCGGCTTGCTGGGCAAGGCGTCCGGTCTCGAAGCGAATGACGCGCTGGCCGTAGCGACCGTTGTCAATGACAGCCTCTGAATACTGAATCTCGGGACCCTCCATGAGAGAGTCACCTCCATTTCTTGGTTGATGTTCTTGATTGAACCCCGGCCAAGGTGCGGTACCGCGCATTCCTCCCAGGATCACCACCGGATCATGCTGTGGCTCTCTGTACAACATCCGGTCTTCGATCGAGGCCCACGGGCGAGAAGCGTCTCTATACTTCTTCCCGGAGGCCACTACCGAGGACCGCGAATGCGTGAATACGTCGGTTGCGCCCTTGCTTTCCAGGTACGTACCGGCTTACCTAGGCAGCCGGCACAATTTTTCAGACTTTAAGTTTCTTACACTGTAAGTTTCTTACACTGTGAAAGGCGGCCTTCCAGCACCCATGACAGAAGGTCATAGGTAGGAGGAAGGCCGCCTTTGTGCACAGACTAGCGACGCAGGCCGAGGCGCTCGATGAGCGTACGGTAGCGAGCGATGTCGGTGTCCTTGAGGTACCCGAGCAAGCGACGACGGCGACCAACTAGGCCCATGAGGCCGCGGCGGGTGTGGTGATCGTGCTTGTGCATCTTCAGGTGCTCTGTCAGGTCGGTGATACGACGCGAGAGCATCGCAACCTGAACCTCAGGTGAGCCGGTATCGCCCTCAACGGTTGCGAAAGCCTGCATGATTTCTTGCTTTACAGCGGCGTCTAATGCCACAAGTAACTCCTATGAATGTGCCGTGAACTAATTCCTGAACATCAGCACAATTACTCGGCCGAGCACAGATGAATCCAGCCACCACGGACTGCAGCCAGATTCCACCTTTCAGTTTAGTCCAGAAAGCCCGGATCTGTCGAAGCGGGCGGGTGAGATTGGCCTCATTCGCTGGCTACCCCAGGATCGTACGGGTATCGCTGACGTCGTGATGCATCTGCTCGATGAGGGCTTCCGGGCCGGTGTAAGCAACCATGCCACGGAGCCGCTGCACAAATTCAACCACCACATGCTGGCCGTACAGATCGAAGGCCTCCACCGGTTCTTGGGGCCTATTGATCACGAATGCCTCTACTTGCCGGCTCACCCCNACAAAGGTGGGGTTGGATCCGACAGAGATCGCCGCCGGCCAGCGGTGACCGAAATCATCCGTCAGCCATCCTGCATACACGCCATCCGCTGGGATGATCCCGCACGCATCAGGTGAGAGGTTCGCCGTGGGNAAGCCGAGCTGACGTCCGCGG
The DNA here is from genome assembly GCF_021398215.1 of Arthrobacter polaris. Lineage (NCBI taxonomy): Bacteria > Bacillati > Actinomycetota > Actinomycetes > Micrococcales > Micrococcaceae > Arthrobacter > Arthrobacter polaris. The sequence continues at coordinate 907,059 of NZ_CP071516.1, read as the reverse complement.
GCGGCGCCGTGCACTACTTCCCCGCTCATGGTGTGCGGGCGTCCCATGACCTGCAAAGCAGTGCCAACATCGCCCTGGTGCAGGGCTTCGCGCACCCACGTTGAGGACCAACGGCGGTCATGACCTTCGTCATTGACCACCACCACGTCGAACCCCAGTTCTGCCCCGAGTTCCACCATGGTCTCCAGATCCCCTGAGTTGGCCTTACCAAACCTGACATCGTGACCCACCACAACGGCGCAGGCCCTCAGGGCGTCAACGAAGACACTGCGAACAAATCCTTCGGGNGTTTGCTGAGCAAATTCAAGNGTGTAAGGCAGGACAAGTACGCCATCCAAGCCGAGAGTTTCCATGGCTGCCAGTTTGTCGGACAGGCCCATGATCTGGGCAGGGGCGGATTCTGGCCGGTGCACCAGTGCCGGGTGCGGGTCAAAGGTCAGCGCCACCGATTGTGCTCCGCGGGCCTTGGCCTCTGCCCGGACCTGACCCAGAACTTCCTGGTGCCCTAAGTGCAGCCCGTCAAAGTTGCCCAGGGTGACCACGCAAGGGCCAAAGTCCTGGGGAACTTCTTCCAAGGAGTTCCAAATCTGCACTACATGTTCCTCATCCATTAAGTGGCTTGCGCCCGGTGTTCTGTGCTTATTGCGTTGTGTGTTTCAAAGCGTGTTTCAAAGCGTGTTTCAAAGCGTGTTTCAAAGCGTGTTTCAATGCCCGTTCTATGGTTCGTTCCAAGGTTACCTGCTCAGCGGTGCCGGACCTGTCCATGGCTCCTGCGGCGATCGTTGCTCCCCTGCTGCCAAGGACAGAACCCAACGGTCACCAGGNGTGCCACGATCATTAAATTCACCGCGTATCCGGCCGTCAAAGTGNAAGCCCAACTTCCATGCCAATTTCCGGCTCCCNCAGTTGGGCACTAACGCGCTCCAGTGCACATAGCGTAGGTTCAGCTGGCTGAACGCATAGTCAAGGAGCAGATGGGTGGCGGCCTGCGCAACGCCAGTTCCGCGGGCGTGGGCACCAAAGTTTATGCCCACCGACGCCACCGCCGGGTTCTTGCACTGCAGGTCAACGGTGCCAAGAAGTTGGTCCGTTTCCGGGTCAGCCACCGCAAAGGTCAGTGTCTCACCCGTGCGCCAGCCCTCCGGGGTCAAAGTATTGATGAAGTACTGCGCATGTTCCTTTGTGTAATCCAGCGGCACGGTAGTCCAACGCACGGATTCTAGGTTGCGGCAGTTCTCCACCAATTGCGGTGCATCAGCCATGGTCAACGCACGCAGGATCACTAGATCATCGCCCAGTACGGGCACCACCGGGGCCACCGTTATCCGGTGGTCCCGGTCTGCCCATTGCCCTTGCGTTTGGGTGTAGATCAAACCATTGGAAACTTCAGCGTCAACAATACCGAAACCCGGTATTTCAGCAGAGCGGATAAAGCCGCAACGTTGTGCCAGTGACACGCTGGCACTGTTCCCAGCTGTGCAGCGCCAATGCAGGATTTCAAGCCCTAGGTTGCCATAAGCGTAGCCGCACAGCAGTTCCATGGCACGCTGGGCAGAGCCTGTGCCACGTCCGGCTGGCAACATCTTGATGCCAACACTGGCCGAGCCACCCTTGACGGTAGAGAAGACATCCTGCAAACTCAACGTGCCAACAACCCTGTCGGGATATTCGGCACCCTCAGGGTGGTCAACAATGGCAAAGCGTAAGCTAGTGCCAGCGTCCCAACCTGCCGCGATAGAGCCCTCGATGAGGTCAGCGGCTTGGGAGATATCCATATCCGGAACGGACCCGGCCCACTTGACGTTCAGCGGATCCTGGTGGATGGCAACGAAGGCCTGCGCATCCTTGCTGGTGAACCGGCGTAGGGAGATGAGCCCATCACTAAGTGCTGGATGCAGCGCAGAACGTTCCAGTGTGTTCACTTGACCTCCCGGTGGCGGTAGAGCCAGATCAGGCCGAGGATGGGGAGCAACAGCGGGATGTAACCATAGCCTTGTCCAAACATGCTCCACACGGAGGCGTGCTGGAACCCTTCCGGATAAAGATGCTCAGGGCACCAATCACCAGCACTCCCACAAGCTCAATACAAATGGCCACGGTAGCGATCAACGCCCACCTGGCATCCGGCTTAGCCAGTGAAATGGTGGCCACAATATAAACCACCGCGGCAAAGGCGGAGAGCACGTACGCCACCGGCGCATCGCTGAAATGAGTGGCAATCTGGTAACCAGCTCGGGCAGTGGCCGAGATAGCAAAATTGCGTAAACGGTGATCAGCAGGCGTCCGGCGCCTGTGGTGCGCCGTGCGGGGCATCTTGTGCGGTGGTGTCAGGGGTACTCATAATCCAATTCCTGGTTGCAGTATTTGCAGTGGTGTCAAGGCTTGTGCGGCCATCGTGGTTCCGTACCAAATTTGTGCCATGCGGGCCAGCATGACAACTACTGTGACGCCTACGGCGCTCATCACATAGTTGGACCAGAACGTGCGTTCCATCATGGCCCAGTAGAAACCGGCCACCGGCAGCATCGCCGCCGTGAACATGTAGCCCCAAAATTCCCAGGCCTCACCAACAATTCCTTGACCGTTAATGAGGCGGATCGCGGAGCCAATCGCGTAGACCACAATGAAAAGTTCGACGGCGACGAGTGCCAAAAGTGTGAAATCGTTGGGTTTCTTCTTCAGTACCGCAGCTACCAGACACACGATCGTTGATGCCAGTCCCACAATGGTGCCAATGATGAACCAGGCGTCAATCGTCACGGGGTATTCTCCATGCCGGTGGTCTTGGTGGGAGCTGGCGCCGGGTCTGGCGGGAACACCAAGACTGGTTTGGCGTATTTCCCGGCGTCGGAGAGCAGGGCCACCAGCGTACCCTCTGGGGCGAAGGCCGCAGCAGGTTCCGCCGTTGTGTGGGTACCGCAGGCGCTTGCCGGGATGCGGCGGCCAAAGGACAGCTCCACTGCCTCGGCGGCACTGAGCTCACGGACGGGCATCAACGCCCGGGCAGCATCGGCAATGTCAAGGATTTGCAGATCCTGGGCTAGTTCCTCCAGGGTGCGTGCCTGATCCAAGTTGTAGGGGCCGACGGCGGTGCGGCGCAGGACTGTGAGGTGCCCGCCAACGCCGAGGTCTGCACCCAGGTCACGAGCTAGGGCCCGGATATAGGTTCCTGAAGAACAGCGGACAATAACATCTACGTCAACATAGGTGAGACCGTAGTGCGCACCCTTTCTGCACTCGGCTCAGCTGGTGCAGCAACAGTTTCCGATTCCNTGCCCGGGGACGCCGTGCCTGATCTCTAGAATCTCGAAGGCATGGATGGTTACCGGGCGGGCGGCGAGCTTGACGTCCTCACCTGCACGAACACGGGCGTAGGACCTCTCNCCGTTGACCTTGATGGCGCTGACGGAGCTGGGCACTTGCTCGATGGGGCCACGTAATTTCCTCACGCCTGCCTCAATAGCAGCATCCGTGACACCGTCGGTGCTGGCAGTGGCGGTAGTGTCACCTTCGGCGTCGTCGGTGATGGTGGTGGCACCTAGGCGGATGGTTGCCGCATAAGTCTTTGAGGTACCCACAATGTAGGTCAGCAGCCGGGTGGCTTTATTGATGCCCACCACCAGCACTCCGGTGGCCATGGGGTCAAGGGTGCCGGCATGGCCCACTTTNCGGGTCCCTGCCAGCCTTCGCATCCGGGCCACCACATCGTGGCTAGTCCATCCCTGCGGTTTGTCTACGATTACCAGTCCAGAAAGCACGCTTTGAAGTATATCCGCAACCGGATGCTTCCCGTGGTGCGTAGTCCCCTGCGCGCCTTCCACACCCTGACCTACTTCGAACAAATAGGTGTTCGCCAACCTCCAGCGCGGACTCCCCGCAAGGATGGCACCTGAAGGCACCGGCAGATCAATCGCTCAGATGGCGGATACGAGAGCAATATCACCACTGTCCTAGATCAAGGTCAGGAAGGTCAGGGCACAAAATGCCATAGTTTGACTGAAATGCCATAGTACAAACTATGGCATTTCAGTCAAACTATGGCATTTTTCAAATCAGGCGGCAGGCAACCATCCACAACTCTCCGTCGTGGTGCCTAGCAGATAGCTCAGGCCTGGTCGGGGCCGTCTTCATCAGACTTGTAGGGNTCTGCCTCGCCAGCGAACTCTGCGTTGGCGGAGAGCTCGGCTAGTTTAGCGTCGCGTTCCTTGGCCACGCGCAGGAGCGCCTCTAGGTTGGAGGCGTTCTCCGGGATTTCATCAGCAATGAACTCCAGGGTAGGTGTCAAACGCACCGTGATGTTCTTGCCAACTTCAGCGCGAAGCACACCCTTGGCGCGTTCGAGGCCGATCTTGGCGTCACTCTTTGCCGTCTCATCGCCGAAAACGGTGTAGTAAATGGTAGCGTGCTGCAGGTCATTAGTGACACGTGCATCGGTGACAGTGATGCCCTCAACACGAGGATCCTTAACCCTGGAGCGGAGGCCCTCGGCCACCACAACCTTGATGCGTTGTGCCAGCTTGGACGCGCGAGCTGAATCAGCCATGATGAACTCCTTAAAGTGGAAAGCGGCAGGATGGTCCATGGACCATCCTAGGGAATATAAAACCGGCTGGGCGTCCTTGTGGACGCCCAGCCGGCTATGCATTGTTAGACGCGCGGCTTTTCGCGCATTTCAAACGTCTGGATGATGTCCTCGGCCTGGAGATCGTTGAATGATCCCAAACCAATACCACACTCAAAGTCCGTACGGACTTCGGTTGCGTCATCCTTGAAGCGCTTGAGTGAGTCAACGGTGAGGTTATCGCCAATGACCTTCCCGGCACGCAGCACACGTGCCTTCGAGTTACGGCGGATGGTGCCGGAACGGACGATCGAGCCAGCAATGTTGCCATGCTTGGAGGAGCGGAACACTTCACGGATTTCCGCGCTACCCAGCTGGAATTCCTCGTACTCTGGCTTGAGCATGCCCTTAAGAGCCAGCTCAATGTCATCGATGGCGCCATAGATGACCGAGTAGAAGCGCATGTCAACGCCTTCACGATCGGCAAGTTCTGCAACACGCTCAGCAGGCTTGACGTTGAAGCCAATGATGATCGCGTTATCCACGGTTGCCAAGTTGACGTCGTTCTGCGTGATGGCACCCACNCCACGGTGGATGACGCGCAGCGCAACACCTTCGCCAACATCAATCTTGAGCAACGAGTCTTCCAGGGCCTCAACGGCACCGGAGACGTCACCCTTGAGGATGAGGTTAAGGGTGTCAACCTTGCCGTCTGCAACGGCCTGGTCGAAGTCTTCCAGGCTGATGCGCTTGCGACGCTTGGCCAGTGCCGCGTTGCGGTCAGCTGCTTCACGCTTTTCAGCGATCTGGCGGGCTGTACGCTCGTCGCCTGTAACGAAGAACGTGTCACCTGCACGGGGAACGTTGGACAGACCCAGTACCTGGACCGGCCGCGACGGACCAGCTTCAGAGATGATGTCGCCATTTTCATCAAACATGGCACGGACACGGCCGTGTGCAGTACCGGCAACAATGATGTCACCAACATGCAAGGTACCGGATTGAACCAGAACTGTTGCCACGGAACCGCGGCCCTTGTCCAAGTTCGCTTCAATGGCAATACCGCGAGCGTCCTTGTTCGGGTTGGCGCGCATGTCCAAGGCAGCATCAGCAGTCAACAGCACAGCTTCGAGGAGTTCCTCGATGTTGATGCCGTTACGTGCAGAGACGTCCACGAACATGGTGTCGCCACCATATTCTTCTGGAACCAGACCGTACTCAGTTAGCTGGCCACGGATCTTCTCCGGGTTTGCCGAGTCCTTATCGATCTTGTTCACTGCAACAACGATCGGCACATTGGCTGCCTGAGCGTGGTTGAGCGCCTCAATCGTCTGGGGCATGACACCGTCATCAGCTGCAACCACCAAGATGGCGATATCAGTGACCTTGGCACCACGGGCACGCATGGCGGTGAACGCCTCGTGGCCGGGAGTGTCAATAAAGGTGATGCTTCGTTCGGTACCTTCGTGCTCGTGCACGATCTGGTAGGCACCAATGTGCTGGGTGATGCCACCGTGCTCATCGGCAACAACGTCCGACTTGCGGATGGCGTCCAGCAAACGGGTCTTACCGTGGTCAACGTGACCCATGACGGTAACAACCGGCGGACGGACCTCAAGGTCGTCGTCGCCTTCTGCTTCGAGCTCGGCTTCAAAGTCGATATCGAAGCTGCTGAGCAGTTCGCGCTCTTCATCCTCAGGGGAAACAACCTGGACTTTGTAGCCCAGCTCGGCACCCAACAAGGCGAAGGTGTCTTCGTCCAGGGACTGCGTTGCCGTGGCCATTTCACCCAAGTGGAACAGAACTGTCACCAGTGCTGCCGGGTTTGCCTCGATCTTGTCAGCGAAGTCGCTGATGGAGGAGCCGCGACGGAGACGAACAATAGTCTTGCCGTCACCGCGGGGAACAGATACGCCACCCAGTGAGGGTGCGCTCATCTGCTCTAGCTCTTGGCGCTTGGCCCGCTTGGACTTGCGCTGCTTGCCGCGGCCTGCGCCACCCTTACCGAAGGCACCTTGAGTACCGCCGCGACCGCGGCCACCCTTGCCGAAGCCACCACCGGCGGGAGCACCACCGGGAGCTGCACCCGGTGTAGCGCCGGGAGCACCTGGACGGCCACGGCCCGGAGCACCAGGACGATCAGTTCCACGACCGGGCGCAGCAGGGCGCTCGGTACGGTTGGGCATCATGCCCGGAGTGGGGCGTGCAGCTCCACCGGGACGCGGAGCGCCGGGGCGAGGGCCACCAGCACCGGCGGCACCAGCCGGACGCGGAGCACCAGGGCGAGGGCCACCAGCACCGGCGGCACCAGCCGGACGCGGAGCGCCNGGACGGGGTCCACCGGTGCCAGCTTCAGCGTTGCGTGCAGTACCAGGACGGGGCATTCCCTGCGATGTGGCGAAGGGNTTGTTGCCCGGACGCGGTGCGCCTGCGCCAGCTGCTGCCGGACGAGGTGAACGGTTGTCCGTGCCACGGTTTTCGTTACGTTCGCTACGCTCGGGACGGTTTTCGGTGCGCTCACTGCGGCTGCCTGAACGCGGCATGCCCTGCGAGGTGGCGAAAGGATTGTTTCCCGGACGCGGAGCACCCGGAGTTGCCGCCTTCGCAGCCGGTGCCGGGTAGCAGCAACCGCAGTCGCGGCGGCAGGGGCCGGTGTAGCTGCTGCGGGTGCAACGGGAGCCGGAGCAGCTGGAGCCGGAGCTACCGGAGTCGCTTTGGCGCCGGGCTTTGCGCCGGCAGTGGCAGCTTNNTAGGGCCGGGGTAGGCGCACCGGGCGTGGCCGGTGTGGCTGCCTTCGGTGTTGTTGCTGCCTTGGGCTCTGCGTCCTTGGACTGCGTTGCCTTCGGCGCGGCTGGAGCTGCAACTGGTGTTGACTCGGCAGGTTTTGCTGCTGCCGGGAAAGCGTCGCGAAGTTTCTTCACAACGGGNGCCTCAATGGTTGAGGACGCTGAGCGAACGAATTCGCCCAACTCTTGCAGTTTACTTACTGCTTCTTTTGAGGTGATGCCGAGCTCTTTTGCAAGCTCGTGTACGCGGGCCTTGGCCACATTACTCCTGTCTCGGCCCGCACCGGACAGGTACGAGCCGTTTAATTCTTACTGCACCATTCCACGTCGGAATGGGCGGTATGAGAGAGCACAAAGATGCTCATTTTTGGCACTCATCGCTGGGTACTCATCGGGTTTCCATCGGTTTTCTGACCCGCTTTCACAAAGGGACAATGAGGTTCGTAGTACGTGGTTCGCCAAGTCCGGCAAACCACTTAGTGCAAACTCTTCAACATCGCGGACATTGGTGACCCCGGAAGGGCTCTGCCAATGGCCCGGCGCTTGATGGCCTGCTTCCAACATTCCTCGCTGGGGTGCAACCATGCCCCTGCCAGGCATACGAGCCCGTAGATCAACTAGCGCCCCTGTTTCACCAGAGTCGCTGGTTGTTCTAACAAGCCGTACTAGCTGAACCCGTCCCGCTACTTTCCTGCACCCAATACATGTCCGCACGGCTTCATGGCAGTGAACAGCTTCGCTTTGGGCTGTAACTGCTTTCTTTGCCAATTCTGCTGTGCCTTTAGGTATTTTTAGGTGTCAGGGCAGTTTCGGGCCCGGTTCTTGTTATTCTACAGCGCGGTTACACCACAGACCTAAACCGCTGCGGCGTCGGAGACTATGTCAATACGCCAGCCCGTGAGCTTAGCTGCCAGGCGTGCGTTCTGACCTTCCTTACCAATGGCCAAAGACAGCTGATAATCAGGGACTACCACCCGTGCCGAACGCGCAGCCTCATCAATGATGGTGACCGAAATCACCTTCGATGGTGAGAGCGAATTGGCGATAAANATGGCCGGATCCTCGTTGAAATCAACAATGTCGATCTTTTCATCGTTGAGCTCGGTCATGACGGCACGAACACGCGAACCCATCTCACCGATGCACGAACCCTTGGCATTGACGCCTGCCTTGTTCGCCTGAACGGCCATCTTGGTACGGTGGCCTGCTTCACGGGCCAATGCCACGATTTCAACCGTGTTGTCCGCAATCTCGGGTACTTCCATTTCAAAGAGCTTACGCACCAGTCCCGGGTGTGAGCGCGAAAGGGTGATGGAAGGGCCCTTCGTGCCGCGGTGCACATCGACAACGAACGTACGGATGCGATTTCCGTGGCGGTAGTTCTCACCGGGGACCTGCTCGTTGGGCGGCAGTACACCTTCAACGGCACCGAGGTTGATCTGGATCATGTTGGGGTTGTTGCCCTGTTGAATCTGACCAGAAACCAGTTCGCCTTCCTTGCCACGGTATTCACCAATGACGTTATCGTCCTCCGCGTCACGCAGACGCTGCAAGATGACCTGGCGGGCAGTGCTTGCAGCAATGCGTCCAAAGCCCTTGGGCGTGTCATCGAATTCACCAATAGGCGCACCGTCATCGTCGAGCTCAGCAGCCCAAATGGTGACGTGCCCGCTCTTGCGGTCAATTTCGGCGCGGGCCAGCTCATGACAACCCGGAGACTTCTCATAAGCCATCAACAGGGCCTGCTCAATGGTGGGGATGAGCAAGTCCAAGGGGATCTCCCTTTGACGCTCCAACTCACGTAGTGCGCTCATATCTATGTCCATAGTCAGCTTCCCTCTCCATCGACCGCGTTGCCGCTGGTCGGTTCAAATTCNAAATCAAGCTCGGCCTCATCGAGGCGAGCAAATTCCAACTCAACAACACCACGGCGGATCGCCGTGAATAAGATNTTNTCTGGTTCACCCTGTTTGGGCTTCATGCCCTTNTTNACGGGTAATTCGGGCTTGAAAAGCACTCCGTCATCATCCACAGCCAAGATCCGGCCCATGAAGTTTTCCCGGTCAGAGGCGTTCACCTTGGCCATGCGGCCCAAAGCGCGGCGCCAGTGGCGCGGCTCTGTCAGCGGCCTGGTGGCCCCTGGTGAGGAAATTTCTAAGTCATAGACGCTTCCATCGTCGCGNGGATCTGCATCCATAGCGTCGGAGAGTTCACGTGAAATGGCGGAAATGGCATCAAGGCCCACACCGCCGGATTCGCCTTCGGGCAGGTCAACAATGACGGAGACTGTGCGGTGGGCTCCGGCGAAGTGAACCTTCACTTCTTCCAAGAAAAGACCCGCCGCAGTAACTGTGGGTGCAAGGAATGTGTGGAGCCTTTGCGCCTCGGCCGTGGCATCCAAAGCTGAGTGAACATTCCCTGAGCGTGCGGTGGCATGTGGCCTGTCTGGCTTCGTCATAAAACGCACGCCTCCCTATTGATGATGTTGTAGTTATATAGACTACCGAGTTTCCACCCTGCTGCTGAACCGATCCGGTGTGAGTATGAACGCATCCTGGACCGGGCTCGGCGTGGAGTTCACTCTCAGTGTGCACCTGGTAGGGCGGCCGTGAGATGATCAACTGTTGTGAGACATCCACATTCCCCTGCTGTGCCAGAGGCTGCTATCCCTCTGCCGACGCCGCTGCCTCCCCGCTCAGTCTGCGAAGAATCCCCGTAAGGCCCCCGCCGAGCCACTGCTCCTGCCGGGGCACCAGCGAAGGGCTTACCACCCCAGCGTCCCTCTTGGTGATTGGTGCCGATGGCATGATGATCTCTGCTGGTTCGTCCCCATCCACTGCGGCTTCTCACGACGCCGGCGCCCTATTGCGGGCGCAGCCACGGAGCCTGTTGCGGGCGCAGCAGTCCCACCCGTAGATGAGGCTGGGGCGCCACCCCTTGCCGGAGGAGAAAGTTCGGCCGCCACCTCTGATGCACCAGAGCCTGAGGTAGCAGCACCAACCGATGCTGAATCGATAGCAGCGGAGATGACCCTCCTGTCACGGCGCGAAGGCGGCTGGCGGAACAAAATCTGACACCCGGCCTCGAACTGGGTCCCACTGCACCAGAAATGGCTGCTGCGGACTTCATCGCCGTGGAATCTACCGCCCTAGAATCTACCCCGGACAAGCCGCAGGCCGAACATCACCAAGAAGCGTAGCCGTCTTACCTCCTTTGCCCGGGGACTGTTGTACATGCTGGTTATTTCAGCCCTGGTGGTTGGCCTCGGAACGGTGCTCTCTGGGAAGAGGAGGCGGCTGTTGGGCCCTCGCAAACTGAGCTGCACCGGCAGATCGCGTGGGAAAANACAATCACACTCGTAGCTCAAACCACAGCGTTGGCCCGCTCGAGCGGTGATGTGCAGGTGCAGGAAATCCTGCACCAAACAACCAAGGAACTTCAGGCCCAGGCCGAAGCACTAGATGACGGACTGCCACCAAATACCGCCGCACCCACGCCGGAGGGCGCCACCCTTAAACCCGTCACTGTGCGTGAACTGATACTTGGACTCACCAGCAATGGCGATGAACTACTGGGCAATGCCCTCAGCGCCGATCACTCCCTGGGCCGGGTNTTTGCCGCAGTAGGAACCAGCCAGCTCCTACAGGGACGGAGCCTGAGTACGGCCGTGGGAAGTACCGCCCCAGCGTCGAGGTTTTGCCCGCACAGGTCAATTTTCCAGCACCTGTTGGCCCCGGTGTAATTCAAACTTGGAACCTCGCCCGGGAGTCACCGTAGATTCAGCCCTGCGTGCTGCCGCCTTGGGTGAACAAAGGCCGTGTACGCCTACCAGGTGGCCACCACAAGGCTCGTTGAGCCGCAATTCTCTATGTCGGCGCAGTTATTGGCCCGTCACCAGAGAAAGCTGGAGGTGCTCAACAATGAACTACAAGTCCGTTGCCTTCCGCTAGCCACTCCCGTTGCCGGTTTTGCCCTTGATGCCTCGTTCACNAGCAACCCCGGACAGGCGCTGACTAAAGTGGAAGCCGAGCTGGCCGTTATTTATGCCGACTTGGCTGCGCTAAGCACCGCACCAGCACAGGATTCGACAAATACCCCAGTNGTCTCTGGCGCTGCCATGGCACCCGCCGGCTCAGCCACGTCCCAACAGCCAGCGAACATCACGAGCCTGCGCAAGATATCTGTGACTTGGCTGCTCGATTCCAGCGCCTCACAAGCCTTCTGGGGTGGAACTGTGGGTGCCTTGGCAGGTATGACAGCGCCATCTCCGTCTGCTCCCCTGCACTGGCACCAGTGCCTGCAACAGTAAGTACCCCAACGAACCCGTAGCGGGCGCAACTGAGGATAGCCATACCTGCGCGAGGACATCCTTTCCTTGCTGGCGGCATAAAGTCGCGGGTGCTTTGCTTGAATCATGAAGCGATCAGAGCAGTTATTACCTCCCNGGGAGGTCTCCAAAACAGCCGAAATAGCCCAACGGCTGAACTGGTTGCGGGCCGGGGTACTGNGGGCCAATGACGGAATCGTCTCCGTGGCAGCAGTGGCTGTCGGTGTTGCAGGCGCCACCACTGGCACCGGGCCCATCCTCACCGCCGGCATGGCTGCACTGGTTGGTGGGGCCATCTCCATGGCCTTGGGTGAGTATGTTTCTGTCAGCAGCCAGAGCGACAGTCAANAGTCCATGATCNGAGCAAAGCGTGCAGACCTCGAGCAAGCTCACGAAGAAAACCTGGTAGAACTGGCGAACATTTATCAGAAANAAGGCCTCTCACCAGCCACCGCTGCGCAAGTCGCCGCCGAACTCACGGAGCACGACGCCCTCGGCGCCCACCTCTCAGCTGAGCTCAACCTCGAGATTGACGACGTAGTCAACCCGTGGCACGCCGCCTTCGCCTCGGCCATCGCCTTCACCCTGGGCGCCATCCTTCCCTTACTGGCCATTCTGTTGCCACCGGAGAACATCCGGGTCCCGGTCACCTTCGTGGCCGTGTTACTCGCGCTGGGCGTCACTGGTTGGATCGGGGCAATAATCGGCGGTGGCTCACGCACCAAAGCCGCGGCCCGGGTTGTTGTTGGCGGGGCCTTGGCCCTTGCCGCCACCTTCGCCATAGGACTTCTGCTGGGATCTAGCGGGCTGGTTGGGTGAGGTCTCACCGCTACTGCGCTAGGCACTAGGCACTAGGCACTAGAGCACGGTGGTGGAAGTCCCAGTCTGGTGCCACCAGCTAAGCTCGTGGATGTGTCCATGAGAGTCGAGATTCCTGCAGCTTTGCGGTTGCGCCACCGCCAAACCCCGGAAGGGCGCGCATGGCTGGGCCACCTACCGGGTTTCATCAATCAGGCCTTGGAACAATGGCAGCTAACGGTGGACCTTCCGGACGGCGCACTACCGTGGCATGGGCACACAGCGGTAGTAGTGCCGGTGTTGACCAAAACGGAGGTCCGGGCAGCCTTGAAAGTTGCTTTTCCTTTCGATGCGGCCTTTCTGGAACCCGTTGCACTGCGCCTCTGGGACGGCCACGGTACGGTACAGATTTTGCAANGCGACGAAGCACTGGGAGCGATGCTCCTTGAACGTCTCGATGACCAACGCTCGCTGCTGGAACTGCCCATGGATGAAGCAATCAGCATCTGGGGTGGGCTAGTCAAGGAGCTTAGTATCCGTCCAGATAACCGCGGGCCATGGGCGCAGCTCCCGACCATCGCCGCCACTGCCGAAAGGTATTGCGATGAATTACCGCAATACTGGGCCGATCTAGGCGAACCGTTCNCCCGCTGGCTGCTCGAGGCCGCCTTGGAGGTATGCCAAACACGCGGCGTGGTGGGCCTGCGCACCAGCAATGAGGTCCTGGTCCATACTGACCTGCACTACCTTAATATCCTGGCCCAGACCGGCACCACCACTTATCTAGCGATCGACCCACAAGTTCAGGTTGGCGACGCGGAATTCGCTGTAGCTCCATGCCTATGGAACCGGCTCCAAGACTTGCCGCAGCGCAACGCAGAAGCCGGCCTCCGCCGTCGTGCAGCACTGCTGGCACAGGCGGCCGGGCTCGAGGAAGATCTCGCTACGCAATGGTCTGTGGTGCGTGAAGTGGAAAATGCGTTGTGGTATTTGGCGCAGCCAGGACATAGCCAGGACGCCCAACGATCCCTGTGGGTGGCAAGTACCATGGCGGGCAAGACCCTGCCCGGGCTGCCCAGCGCACACAACCTGAAGCCGTTGTACTAGCCACAGGCCATAAGCCACGGAACCTAAGGGTGGAGAAAGTTCTCGTTCCACACATCGAAGCCGAGCTTGATGATCAGTACGCTCACCACCACCAANAACACTATCCGGATGAACTTGCTACCTTGTTTTACGGCAGTACGGGCGCCGAGGTAGCCGCCGGCCATGTTCGCCGCTCCTAGGATGAGGCCCACACCCCACAGCAGTGAGCCATGGGGCAAGAANAACATCAAGGCGCCGGCATTGGTTGCCAGATTCACTATTTTNGCTTTGGCACTGGCTTCCAGGAAGGCGTACCCCATCAGGCTGACCATGGCGATGATCAAGAATGAGCCTGTGCCGGGTCCGATCAGTCCGTCATAGAAACCGATCACCCCACCAATACAGGCGGCCACTATGTAGTGCTTGCGCCCCGAATGCCGCAGGGCGGTCAGCTCGCCCATATCCGGTTTGAACGCCGTGAAGAGCAGCACAGCAACAAGTGCTAGCACGATGATCGGTTTGAATACGGATCCAGGCAGGCTAGCGGCCACCACTGCCCCGCCGAGGCTGCCCAGTAGTGCCACNCCGGCCATGGGCAGGGCCGTGCGCAGATCGGGCGTCACCCGTCTGTAATACGTCACCGAGCTGGTGGTCGTGCCGAAAATAGAGCCCATTTTATTCGTCGCCAGAGCCTGCACAGGCGTGATTCCCGGNATCATCAACATCACCGGGAGCTGGATGAGCCCGCCNCCGCCAACAACGGCATCGATCCAGCCTGCTGCAAAGCCGGCCACGACGATCAACAAGATCGTGGCAGTAGTGATGTCTTCAAAGCCCGAGATCATTGCTTGCAACCCTTCAGGGCTCAGGACTAGGCCCGGCACAGGGGCGTGGACCCGGAGCGAGGATTGATTTTGCTCGCAAGGAACGAGCGGCAAAATCTTACTGCTCGCGAGGGCCCGCGCCCCGATGCCGGGCCGGAGGGTGGGGACTACTGCTGGTTGAGGATGTACTGCACGGCCTCGGCCACGGGTACGTTTTCGGCAACACCGGTGGCACGGTTCTTGATTTCAACCACACCGTCAACTAATCCGCGGCCCACGGCCAGAATGGTGGGAACGCCGATGAGTTCAGCGTCGCCAAACTTCACGCCGGGNGAAACTTTGGGGCGGTCATCATAGATGACCTCCAGTCCCGCTGTTTCCAAATCGGCCGTGAGCTGTGCTGCTGCTTCGAAGATTTCCTCGCCACGGCCAACAGCCACGATGTGAACATCGGCAGGGGCCACATTAGCAGGCCAAACCAAACCCTTCTCGTCATGATTGGACTCAGCCAGCGCCGCAACGGCACGGGTGACACCAATACCGTAGGAACCCATTGTCACCACTGCAAGCTTGCCGTTNTTATCAAGGACCTTCAAGCCCAGCGCCTCTGCATACTTGGTGCCCAGGGCAAAGATGTGCCCCATCTCGATGCCTCGGGCAGTCTCAAGNGGACCGGAACCGTCAGGGGCCGGATCGCCTTCGCGGACTTGGGCGGCTTCGATGGTGCCGTCCCAGCTGAAGTCACGGCCCGCAACCAGGCCAAAGACATGCTTGCCGTCTTCATTGGCTCCAGTGATCCAGCTGGTGCCCGAGACCACGCGGGGATCAACAAGGTACAAGATCTTGGTGGACGCTTCGGCACCAAGCACAGGCGCAGCCAGGCTCAGGCCTGCGCCAATGTAGCCCTTGATGAGCCCCGGGTGCTTNTTCAGGTCCCCTTCGTTGGCGGGTTCAACCCCNACTTCACCGCCGACTTCCAGGTACACGCCAATATTGGCTTCAATACGCTTGAGGTCAACCTCGCGATCCCCNGGCAGTGCCACAATAACAATCTGGCGTTCACCCGTGGGCAGGTCAATAGCCAGGACCACGTTNTTCAGGGTATCTGCTGCAGTCCAGGGGCCTTCAGCTCGCGGCGCTAGCTCATTAGCTGCCGCCACCAAAGTATCGATGGTGGGCGTGTCCGGCGTGCTGCGGACCACCGCGGCGGGAGCATTGGAAAAATCAATCTCGGCAGGAACAACCGTGGTGACCGCTTCAACGTTTGCCGCGTAGCCACCGGCTGAACGCACAAAAGTGTCCTCACCAATGGCCATCGGGTGCAAGAACTCCTCACTCTTNGAGCCCCCNATGGCACCAGCAGTTGCTGCCACCGGAATGATTTCAAGTCCGAGGCGTTCGAAAATGCGCAAGTAGGCGCCACGGTGAGCCAGGTAGCTGGTGTCCAATCCGGCGTCGTCAATGTCAAAGGAGTAGGAATCCTTCATGATGAACTCGCGCCCACGCAGCAATCCGGCGCGGGGACGAGCCTCGTCGCGGTACTTGTTCTGGATTTGATACAGGCTCAGCGGCAGGTCCTTGTAGGAGGAGTACAGGTCCTTGACCAGCAGCGTGAACATTTCCTCATGCGTGGGGGCCAGCAGGTAGTCAGCACCTTTGCGGTCCTGCAGGCGGAAGATACCGTCGCCGTATTCCAACCAACGGTTGGTCTGCTCGAAGGGCTCCTTGGGCAGCAAAGCCGGGAAATGGACTTCTTGGGCACCAATCGCGTCCATCTCTTCGCGCACAATGGCTTCTACCTTGCGCAGCACACGCAGGCCCAGTGGGAGCCAGCTGTAGATGCCCGGCGCCGCACGGCGAATGTAGCCAGCACGCAGCAACAGCTTGTGGCTGTCCACTTCGGCGTCGACGGGGTCTTCACGCAGAGTACGTAANAAGAGTGTGGAAAGGCGAAGTGCCACGGGCGAATTTTCCATTTCTTGCAGGGTGGGCGCCGCCCTGGATCTGGACGAACAAGTACCAATCTACCGGTTCGCACCGGCTCTGGCACACCCACCCCTGCGCCGGGTCCTGGGGTGGATGCGCGGCTAGACAGCGCCTTGTCCCGGGTCTAGTTTGTTATCACCCGTTCATTCACCGGCAACCTTGGAGCCAGGATGTCCCACAGAGCAGCATTGCCCTCGCCCNGGGGCCCCTTTGCCCCAGTTCCGGCAGACCCTTCGGGATCAACGGGGCCGGTGAGCGTGCGGGTGGAAGGTCTGCGGGTGCAACGCGGAGATACCACAGCATTAGCCAATATTTCTTGCAGTATCNCCCAAGGACGCATCACGGGATTATTGNGGCCCTCCGGGAGTGGCAAGACCACGTTCATGCGCGCCCTGGTGGGGTGCAAAATTACTGCTGGCACCGTTACCGTGTTGGGCCGCCCTGCTGGCGACCGGCGAAACCGGCACGACGTCGGGTACGTCACTCAAGCTGCCAGCGTCTACCGGGATTTGTCCGTCCTGGATAACGTGCGTTATTTCGCCTCGGTGCACGGCGGCAGCCTAGAAGACGCCCATGCTGTGCTGGCCGCCGTCGGCCTAGGCGATGTGGCCAAGCGCAAGGCCTCAAAGTTATCCGGGNGCCAGTTCAGCCGGGTTTCGCTGGCGTGTGCGTTGGTGGGCAAACCGAAGTTGCTGGTGCTCGATGAGCCCACCGTGGGTCTTGATCCGGTGCTGCGGGTGGAGTTGTGGGGCCAATTCGCTGCCATGGCGGCGGCCGGTACTAGTTTGATCATTTCCAGCCACGTGATGGAGGAGGCCGGACACTGCGACTCATTGCTGCTGCTGCGCGGGNGCCTGCTGTTATCCCAACTGACTCCGGCACAATTGCGCCAACGGGCGGACACCAATGACTTGGAGCTGGCGTTCCTGCGCTTGATCCGGGCAGCCGAAGCTGGCACGGACGCGGCCAAGGCTGCCTCATGAATACTGCCATGATGTTCGCCACCTGCCTTCGGGTCCTACGCCAACTCANNAGGGGACCCCGCAGTATTGCCTTGATCCTGGTTGTCCCGGCGCTGCTGCTGGCACTGGTTTACTGGTTGTACCAAAACGAGACGCTGTCCCCGGGCATGCCACGCACCTTTGACCGGGTGGGTCTGATGATGCTCGGCATTTTCCCCTTTGTGGTGATGTTCCTTGTCACCTCCATCACCATGTTGCGTGAGAGAACCTCCGGCACGCTGGAGCGGCTGCTGACCACGCCCATTCACAAGGCCGATCTACTTNTTGGCTACGCCCTCGCGTTTTCCTTCATGGCCGCCTTGCAGGCACTAGTGGCCACAGGCACGGCCTATTGGATTNTTGGCCTCAAGATTGCCGGAAATGCAGGCTGGGTGGTCCTGATTTCGGTGCTCACGGCAGTCCTTGGGNTGGCTCTGGGGCTGCTCTGCTCAGCCTTCGCCACCACGGAGTTTCAAGCCGTGCAATTTATGCCCGTAGTGGTCATTCCACAAATTTTGCTGTGTGGGCTGTTTGTGGCCAGGGACCAGATGAACGCGGTATTGGAGGTCCTCTCCAATCTGCTGCCACTGAGTTACACAGTTGACGGGCTCCAGGAAGTGGCAGCCCATGGCGATCCTACTGCAGCGTTGGTAGGGGACTTGGTGGTGGTGAGCGCGTTTGTGCTGGCGGGTCTGCTCTTGGCGTCCTTGACCCTGCGGCGGCGCACAGCATGACAACAGCGACGGTAAACCTAGCGGCAGCCCTAGCGAAAGCTTGGCCCTGCCAGTACCTCTTCGCACCAGGTCAGCCAGGAAGCTTCATACACAATACCTGCCCGGAGCACGGCCAGCTGTAACTCATCGGCTTTGGAACGCGGNCATTCCGGAGGAAAATCGTGCCGTTCAATGTGCTCATACCGTGCTAGCACCTCGCGGTGCAAGCCGTGGTGGCGGCGTAGCTCGGCGCTGACATCCACCGTCCCCAGCACGGCCGCCGCACGCAACCGCACCAGCAGCTCATCACGGATCGGGCGCAGTTCACCCGGCCCGGCACACCACGCTTCTAGGGCGGCCCGGCCCCGCTCCAACACCTCGAAGTGGCGTTGCTGACCCCGCGCGGTGGGCAAACCGCGTGCCACAATCAGCCCGTCCTGCTCCATCTTTCCCAGCTCCCGGTAAATCTGTTGGTGTGTGGCCTGCCAAAANTACCCCAACGACTTATCGAATCGCCGTGCCAGTTCAGCCCCNGTACACGGTGTTTCCAGCAACGAAGTCAGAATTGCCTGCGTCAAGGACATTTAGATTCCTGCGGCCAACCGGGTGCCCTGATCGATGGCGCGCTTGGCATCGAGCTCGGCCGCCACATCCGCTCCNCCAATGACATGCACCACGGCGCCGGCAGCTTCCAGCCCTGCCATCAATTCTCGACGGGGCTCTTGTCCGGTGCATAAGATCACCGTATCCACGGCGAGTACGGTGGTGGTGCCGTTGACGCTCAGGTGCAGTCCGGCGTCGTCAATCTTGTGGTATTCCACACCGGGGACCATTGCAACTGCCTTGGACTTCAGTGCGGTCCTGTGGATCCAGCCGGTGGTCTTGCCCAGGCCCGCACCAACTTTGGTTTCCTTGCGTTGAAAGAGACTGACCCGGCGGTCCGGACGTTCTGGTTCCGGCTCAGTGATGCCGCCGGCATGGAGATAATCAGCGTCGATGCCCCACTCGCGGTAAAATTTTTCCGGGACCAAGGTGGCGCTGGTACCTTCGGCTGTAATGTATTCGGCCACGTCAAAACCGATGCCGCCGGCGCCAAGGATGGCCACTTTGGCACCCACCGGCTTCTTATCGCGCAGCACGTCAACGTAATTGAGCACACTGGGGTGGTTCACCCCGTCAACGTCCGGGATGCGTGGGGTGACGCCGGTGGCAAGGATGATCTCGTCAAAGTTTTCCGCAACAAGGGATACTGCGGTAGCAAGGGTGTTCAGGCGCAATTCAATGCCACGCAACTGGATTTGGCGGTTGAAATAGCGGATAGTTTCGTGGAACTCTTCCTTGCCAGGGATTTGCTTGGCAATGTTGAACTGGCCACCAATCTCTGCCGCCGCTTCAATCAACGTCACGGCATGGCCGCGTTCGGCCGCCGTGACGGCGAATGCCAAACCAGCCGGTCCTGCCCCAATCACTGCGAGCCTTTTCGGCTGTGCCGTGGCTGTAATGATGATCTTGGTTTCGTGGCAAGCACGCGGATTCACTAGGCAGGAGGAGGTTTTGCCCGCGAAAGTGTGGTCAAGACAGGCTTGATTGCAGGCGATGCACGTGTTGATTTCATCGCTGCGGCCCTCGCTAGCCTTGGCCAAGAAGAAGGCATCGGCCAAGAAGGGCCGGGCCATGGAGACCATGTCTGAGGTGCCGTCGGCCAAAAGCTGCTCGGCCACATCGGGNGTGTTGATGCGGTTGGTAGCGATCAGTGGGATGCCCACCTTGCCCATGAGCTTCTTTGTAACCCATGCATAGCCGGCCCGCGGCACGGACGTGGCAATGGTGGGGATGCGGGCCTCATGCCAACCGATTCCGGTGTTGATAATGGTAGCTCCGGCCTTCTCCACAGCTTGGGCCAGTGCGATGACTTCCTCCAGCGTGGAACCGTCTTCAACCAGGTCAAGCATGGACAGCCGGTAAATTATGATGAAGTTTTCCCCNACACGTTCTCGGGTGCGCCGGATAATTTCCACCGGGAAGCGCATACGGTTTTCGTAGGAGCCACCCCATTGATCATCACGATGATTGGTGCGCCGGGCCACGAATTCATTGATCAGGTAACCTTCTGAACCCATGATTTCAACGCCGTCGTATCCGGCGCCCTGGGCCAACCGCGCAGCCCGTGCAAAGTCCTCAATGGTTTCTTCCACCTCAGTCCCGCTGAGCGGGTGGGGACGAACCGGNCTAATGGGGGCTTGTACCGCGCTGGGNGCAACAAGTGCTGGGTGTGAGGCGTAGCGGCCAAAGTGCAGCAGTTGCAGTGCGATCTTGCCGCCTTCTGCGTGAACTGCCGCTGTCACTGCCTTGTGCTGTTCGGCTTCCTCGATGGTGCTGAGCTTGGCCCCGCCTGCCATGGGGCGTCCGGCGTCGTTGGGTGAAATGCCNCCTGTGACCATTAAGGCCACTCCNCCGCGGGCACGTTCGGCATAAAANGCCGCCATGCGCTCAAAACCGCCGGGCAGCTCCTCCAAGCCCACGTGCATGGAACCCATGAGTACTCGGTTGGGAAGCGTGGTGAAACCCAAATCCAGAGGGGTGAACAGGTGGGGNAACTGGCCAGTATTCATTCATGCACTCCTTTGCGCAACAAGTTGCATAAGCGTAGCGCAAATTCCGTGACTTGGGTTACATCAGCATCCCTTTAACGAAAGATGGCCCGGGCTACGCTAGGCGCAGTGGCGAAGCCCGGGCGCCAATCATTACATGCAGTTTCCCTTATTGCGGGTAGCTTCGCTTACCCAGGGCTCTGATGCTCTGTTCGTTGGGGCGAAGCCATCGCCTGCTCTGCTTCCCGAGCGGGACCAGCAACGTTGTGATGGTCGGATCCAGCACCACCCTCGCCCTGGCTGCTGGGGCGCATGGCCACCGTATTGCGCAGGGTNGTGCCTCGCACAATAGCGATGGCTACCACTGAGACGGCCGCAATCATCGCCGCGATCAGGAAGACGGGGCCAAATGCGTCCGCATAGGCGTTATGGAAGACTTCCTGCACCGGCACCGGCAGATTGCTGATATCCAGCTGCGTCTCCCCGGCGCCAGCATTCGGTGCGATGCCCAGTTTGTTCAGCCCATCGGCGATATTCTCACTGACACGATGCGTCAGGACACCTCCCAATACTGCAACTCCGATGGCGCCACCGAGAGAACGGAAGAAGGCAATGGCTGCCGACGCGGCTCCAACTTCGGAAACATCAACCGTGTTCTGGACAGCCAAGACAACGTTTTGCACCAGGGCGCCAATACCCAGCCCCATGAGTGCCATAAAAGTGGCGACGAACAAGTAGGAAGTCTCATGGTTGATGGTTCCAAGTCCCGCCAGGCCTATCAGCATGATGATGCTGCCAACCATCATCACCGGCTTCCACCGGCCCATGCGGCTCACGAGGTGACCACCGATCATGGCCGACAGCAGCTGACCGAGGATCATCGGAATACTCATCAGTCCGGCCCGTGTGGGGCTCACACCGACGCCGAGCTGGAAGTACTGGGTCAAGAAGACACCCGATCCAAACATCCCTACGCCTGCACCAATGCTGGCCACGATCATCCAGACAGCAGTCTTGTTGCGCAGCACACGGATGGGGATCATGGGCTCAACTGCCCGGAGCTCAACTAACACCAGCAAGGCGGCGAAGATCAANAAGGCCACAAGGAATGCGCCGGACTCCCATGAGATCCAGTCATAGTCGCTGCCTGCAAAGGTCACCCAGAGCATGGGCAGGGCTGCTGTGATGGCGACCAGCACTCCNCCGAGGTAATCGATCTTGATGTTGGCGCGCTTGATAGTGGGTAGGTGTAGTTTCAGTTGCAGCAGAACCAGCGCCACAATGGCCAAAGGAATGCTCACGAAGAAAGTCCAGCGCCAATCAAGTGCGTCCGTAATGACGCCACCTAAAAGAGGNCCGGAAACTGTGGCCACCGCCATGACGGCGCCCATGTAACCCGCATAGCGGCCACGTTCGCGAGGNGAAATGATGGATCCCATGATTGACTGCACCAAAGCCATAAGCCCACCCATGGCTATGCCCTGAACAGCACGGGCCGCCATCATGACACCGATTGACATGGAGAATCCGGCGGCTATTGACCCTGCCACGAACATGACGATGGCTATCTGCGTCAAGAGCTTNTTGTTGAACAGATCCGAGAGTTTCCCNCAGATGGGNGTAGCGATGGTCATCGCCAACAAGCTTGCAGTGATGACCCAGGTATATTCTCGCTGCGTGCCATGGAGATCGGCCATGATGGTGGGCAGTGCTGTGGAGACGATGGTCGTTGAGATCATCGCGGTGAACAGGGCGGCTAGAAGGCCTGTCATTACCTGCAGAATTTCCCGGTGGGAATATGCCCTGGGCTCTTCCTGAAGGGCCATTGTTGGCGTGGACGTGGCGTTTGTCATCCGTTGTGCTCGTTTCCGCTGTCAGTTGTGGCGCAGGTACCAGCTGGCATTCGCCGAGTCGAGTCAGGTGTTTGAAGTACCTCGATGAGGTGCCCGTTCAATCGTTGGAGGATGCGAATCGCTTGGTCCGCCTCCGCAGGTGTCCAGTCATCCAGTGACTGTGCGAATTGATGCACAGCGCGGCTTTCGCTTTCTTCTAGCTGCCTGCGACCGGGTTCGGTGATAGAGATCAAAAGNGCCCGGGCATCGCCCGGGTCCGTACGGCGCTCCACCATGCCCTCGGCTTCAAGGGCCTCGACGGTCCGAGTTGCAACAGGGGCGGAGACGGATAGCCGATGAGCCAGTTCACCCAAGCGAGCATCAGCGCTGCGCAGCTGCTGCAGGAATCCCAGCTTGGTCCCAGTCAAAGCCTGGTCCTTGCTGCGCTGACCTGCCACCCGGAATGTGCGGCTAATCTGCACCATTTCGGAGAGGATCTCGCTGGCGTCGTTATGATCGATCACAGGTGCTCCCTTCTTCTCAACTGGAGCTGGCATCCATCTACTTACTTACCCTAAGTAACTATAAGAAGACATGGTAGTACCGTCAAGCAGAGCATTTGCCGGGCTAGCAGGTATACCAGCTTGTTGCCCTGGGGATTAGAACAAGATGGTGGCGAAAGTGCCTACTTGTTCGAAGCCAACGCGTTCATACAGGGCCCTGGCGCGAGTGTTGTAGTCGTTGACATACAAGCTAGTGATAGGTGCGTGCGCTTGAGCCAGTAGCACTACTGCTGCCATATACGCGCAGCTCAGACCCTGACCCCGGTATATAGGGTTCATCCAGACNCCCTGTACCTGGGTAGCGAATGGTGTCACGGCACCCAGATCGGCCTTGAACACCACCTCACCCAAAGAATTCTGGTGGCTAAAGGAATATCCGTGACTGATCAGCCATGCAACACGACGGCGGTAGTTTCCNTCCCCGCCCAAGAACGGCGAGTAGCCCACTTCCTCTTCAAACATGGCGGCTGCGGACTCAAGGATTTGCTCAAATTGCCGGCTCTGACTGACCGCAAGCACGGAGCTTGGCGCAAGCTTCGGCGGACCCGAAATACTGAGCAAGGGTTGATTGGCACGAATTTCCTGGGCTGGGATGCCTGTCTTGGCCAGCACTCCCATGATCGCCAACGTAGGCTCGGCGGGGCCAAANATGGAGGCATGCGGTTGCCAATGGGCCACAATCCACCGGCCAAATTCCGCCGCCTGCTCAGCATTTGCCTCGATCGGGACCACATTGGAACCTACCCAGCAAGCAGCAGTCAAGCTCACGCCGTCGTCCATAAAATAACCCAATATGACGTTGCCAGGGACCGACGGCACGGCACTGTTGTGCTGATTGATGAGCGAGTCCAC
This sequence comes from Arthrobacter polaris, assembly GCF_021398215.1. Lineage (NCBI taxonomy): Bacteria > Bacillati > Actinomycetota > Actinomycetes > Micrococcales > Micrococcaceae > Arthrobacter > Arthrobacter polaris. The sequence goes on along the minus strand of NZ_CP071516.1, from coordinate 883,139 downwards.
GAAGACGTTGACAACGCGATCACGGGCTATCAAAGCCCTGAGCGCGCCCGTGTCCGCGTGGACAAGGACGCGCACCGGTGTATGGCGGTTNTCCTTAGGAAACGCTAACCACGGGGCCACCCTGGAGAGTCGTGTCATCCGCGTCGGACTCCATCTGCTCGGCAAGCCTCATGGCTTCTTCAATGAGTGTCTCAACAATTTGGTCTTCAGGAACAGTCTTGATGACTTGTCCCTTCACAAAAATCTGACCCTTACCGTTTCCAGAGGCCACACCAAGATCAGCCTCACGGGCTTCACCCGGGCCGTTGACAACGCAACCCATGACGGCAACGCGCAAGGGAACTTCCATCCCTTCAAGGCCGGCAGTGACTTCTTCTGCCAACTTGTAAACATCGACCTGCGCTCGTCCGCACGAGGGGCAGGAGACGATTTCCAGCTTGCGCGGGCGCAGGTTCAGCGACTGCAGGATCTGGTTGCCCACCTTGATCTCCTCGACCGGCGGAGCNGAAAGGGAAACCCGGATGGTGTCGCCAATGCCCTTGGAGAGCAAGGCGCCAAAGGCCACTGCGGACTTGATGGTGCCTTGGAAGGCCGGTCCGGCTTCAGTGACGCCAAGGTGCAAGGGCCAGTCACCCTGCTCGGCGAGCATCTCGTAGGCGGCAACCATGATCACGGGGTCATTGTGCTTGACGGAGATCTTGAAGTCATGGAAGCCGTGCTCCTCAAACAAGGACGCTTCCCAGACAGCTGACTCAACGAGTGCTTCCGGAGTGGCCTTGCCGTACTTCTTCATGATGCCCGGCTCCAACGAGCCCGCGTTGATGCCAATGCGAATGGAGGTGCCGTGGTCCTTGGCGGCCCTAGCAATTTCCTTGACCTGGTCATCAAATTTACGAATATTGCCAGGGTTCACACGCACCGCGGCACACCCGGCTTCGATAGCTGCGAAGACGTATTTTGGCTGAAAGTGAATATCAGCAATCACGGGGATCTGTGACTTCCGGGCGATGATTGGCAGCGCCTCGGCGTCGTCCTGCGCCGGACAGGCGACACGAACGATGTCACAGCCCGAAGCGGTCAGTTCGGCGATCTGCTGCAGTGTGGCGTTGATGTCCGTGGTTTTNGTGGTGGTCATGGACTGCACGCTGATGGGCGAATCCGAGCCCACACCCACCGGGCCGACCTTGATTTGCCGGGTTTTACGCCGTGGCGTAAGCACAGGCGGTGGCAATGGCGGCATGCCGAGACTGACGGAGGTCAAAATATGCTCCTTGAAGTTCACTTTTCACATATCGCGGCTGAGGCACCGGTTTTGGTGCCGCAAAGGAATCTCGCAATATCTATCTTTGATTGTAGGCGTGTTCCCCGGCCGGCGAGGACTATTGCGGTTTATCCCATGTAGGCGCTGAGCTTGCCAATCACAGGATTCCAGCCTGAAATTTTCAGTCCTGTGACACCACCGCCCACAGTCATGGGGTCCTGCGCAACGAGTTCCTGTACGGCAGCTTCATCCTCAGCCCGGAAAATCAGCAACGCACCGGCCCCATCTGCATAAGGTCCGGAAGCCAAAACAACATCGGCCTCGGCTTGAGCGGCAAGCCACTGACGGTGCTTGGGGCGGTGCTGAACCCTAGCGGCTTCGGCTTCTGGACCATATACGTATTCAACAGTAAAATAGACATGGCTTCAGCCTATAGGCAGGAGAGTTTTCGTGAGTACTGCAACGCTAGCTGCCCATAACATTGAGGCCAGCGTGCCAATGATGAACCGCTCACTGGCGGCCGGTGTGTCCTTCAACTCTGGATACCTACCCAGCCCCTTGATGGCTACCACGTAGGCGATAGCCACTGGCTGGCCAGAGAAGATGGCAACGGCCACGGCAGCACGTTCCAGGAATCCGATGAGCAACCCTCCGCGCAAAACTTCCACGTTCGCCCGTGGCGTAGGCGCATCGGTTGGTGGCCCGGCAGGTGGCTGATCATTCCTTGCATCCTCGCCAGTTTGTCCTACAACTTCTCTTTGGTCGCCACCATTTGCACCCGGAATGTTTGAGGGCGTATCTTCAGGGACTTGTGCAGAAGCAGTTGGGCCAAGATCTGCGGCGTCCACGGCACGGACGGCATTGGACTTGGCGAATTTGAGCAGGCCCGCCGTCACCGGCCAGCCGCCGAGCACGGCCACGGCAAGTGCCGCACCGATCCAGATTGCATCCATAGACCCTCCTTGCATCAACAGCACTGCGGTTCAGCCGCTAACTTCGCTGTGATTTCCAAACTAGCTGATGGCAGCGACATTCACGCCACGTTGCGCCTGCTCAAGGAGAAGCACAGCGGCACGGCGGCCATTGTGCTCCTCTTGACGGCCTGAGCGCATGATGGCTTTACTCACTGCCTGGGGNCTGATCGATAATTGCTTGGCCACGTCTTTCTGCACAGTGCTAGGCGATGCGTCCAAAGCGTCAAGAACCCGCCATTCGGCCTTCGACCTTCTCCGCACCAGGTCGCCCAAAAGGACAAGAACAGCTTCTGCCGCCTCAGCCCACTCAGTACCGCCCTCGCCGTGCATCTGTAGGCGTAGCGGTACCCGTTCACCCGTCTTNTTGGCCTTGTCTACGGCCTCGCGCGCCGCCACAAAAGCGTCACCGGATGCTTCACGGGAATTCGCAGGCAGTGGCAGGTCGACATCACCCATACCGATGCCGATGTACCAGTCCTGCTCTCGTAGAACCCTAGCTACTGCTTCAACAACCACCCCNGGATCCTGAACCACGCCTTGAATCTCATCGCCCACGGATCGCTGAAACGGCAAGGCCGTATCAAGATCGGCCAAGACGTACAAAATGCGCGGCACCTTGTCGCCATGGATTCGGCTACCCCGCTGGTCGATCGTTAGAACAAACATGAATAAACCATAATTGATTGTTTTAGTAGAAACAACCATTTCAACTTGCCTCTTATGGGACCTACTGCTCTGCCACATGCTTCTTTGGTCCGGCGAACCCGCGTCTGATCCTCCTACCCGCGTCCAAGCCGCGAAACAGCTGTTTAGCGACAGCTGGTTCACGGGGCTGACGCGGGAATGCGGGCCGGGCGCGGGCCGGTTCACGGTGCTGACGCGGGAATGCGGGCCGGGCGCGGGCTGGTTCACGGGCTGACGCGGGAATGCGGGCCGGGCGCGGGCCGGGCGCGGGCTGGTTCACGGACTGACGCGGGAATGCGGGCCGGGCGCGGGCCGGGCGCGGGCCTGGCCCGCATGCGGGCTAAGACGGGTTCGCGGCCGGCACGCAGTCCGGGCATGCGTCGACCCGGGGCGTATGTGACTCTATGGCTTGTATAGCGCTGATAGTGTCCAACGTTCGAGCGTCTCTGGAGTCTATGTAGGCCCAGGCTGCTGGAATTTTCAGGCGGCGGCCAGCCGCGCTGCGGCTATTGCCGAATAAATGCGCTGCCTGAGCTCACCGGGTTGGTCAAAATCGACCCATTCAATGCGAATGAACCGCCAGCCTTGCTCCACGAGCCGGTTTTCGCGTCGTCTTTCTTCGCGGAGCACCTCGGGCGTTCGATGGTCTTTGTAATACTTGTCGTTTCCATCAAACTCAAGAATGAGCTTAAGCTCGGGCCATGCAAAATCCGCCCGGTACTCCTTGAAGTTGGCCACGATCTTGTACTGCAGAACGGGTTTTGGGATGTCCATGCGTGCCAGGAACATTCGCATCCTGGATTCCCCTGCCGACTCCGCCTTCCCATCAAGGACTGCCAAGACCCGCCGCGCCCGCATGACACCGCGTTTTCCGGGCAATGAATCCACCATAGACGCCATCAACGCTAAGCTCGCACCNCTGTAGAGTGCGTTGTCGCCGACAATGACGGCTGACTCGAATCCACCAAACCGTGCGCAATCCACCACTGTTCGTTCCATCGAGGTGCATTTCAATCGCAGGGCATCACCAAAGGTCAAGGAAATAACCTCTGATTCGTACAACGGAAGCTCATGGCAGATGACGTCTTTGGCNAGCCCCTTTCCAGATGGTTTACCTCGGGAAATCAGATGGACACGGGCACCGCAATTCCACACGTCCAATTCGAGCAACCGGGCTGCACTGAAATGCGAGTAGACACTGTTACCGGCTGCTGAAAGGACATGAGCCCACAAACGCAGTTTGTCTTGCTCCCACGGTTTCATGGACATCCATTGGTGGGTTTGAATATATGCCCCACGCCGCAACCTGAGAATTAAACGCCCCTGTACGGCACGCGTCAACTGCCTGTCACCGCATCCTGCCTCTGCCAGTTGTGCTGTGGTGGCAAGAATCGATCCAGCCGGCCAACATTTGCCAACATGCGCCACGAGTTCTGCTTTGTCCATGCTTGAGTCTTGCCCGCTCGAGACTCATCCAACAAGGTGAAGGACGCCAATGGTGGATAACGTTGCTCCCCACCACTACTGTGGGCCAATCAACGGCTCGCTGCGAAACCGCGCCTAAGCAGTATGCCCGCGCCTACCCGCAAGACTGCTGTTGGGCAGCAGCGGGTCGCGGGCAAGGCGCGGGCATGCGGGCAGTCGCAGGTTCGAGCACGGTACACACGGGCAAGGCGCGGGCTCGCGGCCACAGCCCAGACAGCTACCCGAAGAGGTTCACCGGTTTCACAATGTCGGCGTAAATCAGTAAGGCTCCCATGGCCATCAGGACCACAGCGGCAACATAAGTAACGGGTAAAAGCTTGGCAATGTCGAACGGTCCAGGATCCTTGCGCTTGAAGACCTTGGCGACGACCCGGCGGGCACCTTCATACAGCGCACCGGCCACATGTCCACCGTCCAGCGGCAGGAGTGGGATGAGGTTGAAGACGAACAATGCTAAGTTGACCCCTGCTAACAGTCCTATCAACGTGGCCACGCGGGAGCTCAACGGAATCTGTTCCATGGCAGCTACTTCACCGGCTACGCGCCCTACACCCACAACGGAAATGGGGCCATTAGGATCACGCGGTTGGGAACTAAAGGCGGCTTGGGCAATGCCCACGAGTTTCTGCGGGAGCTGAAAGACCACTCCGCCGATCGCCACAATATTGTTGCCCACGGCAGGCAAAACGGCCGAAGCCGGTTCACGTACCAGCGCCGAGGTAGGGCCTACACCCAAGAAGCCTGCTTGTACGGTGACTGTTGTGCCAGCGGCATCGACTTCCGCCTGGCCGTTGGCGCCAATCACGGGTCGGGCGCTCAGGACAGGTGTGATGGTGGTGGTGATGGTTTTNCCGGCGCGCTCATACACCAGAGCAACACCCTTGCCAGCTGAGGCGCGCACCTGATCGGTGAACGATGACCAGCTGCTGATTTCTTTGCCACCAAAGGAGATCAATGTGTCCCCGGGTTGTAACCCGGCCGCAGCTGCAGGGGTTTTNGTACAATTATTTAGATCCGTAGGAGTCGGCGCGCCGTAGGCCACCTGGCAGGCGTTCACCTCTGACAAGGTGGTGGTGGCTTGCGCCGTACCAAAGCCCATCAACAGCACGGCCATGAGCACCACGCCGATGAGCAGGTTCATGAACGGCCCGCCCAGCATGATGATGATCTTNTTCCAGACGGGCAGCTTGTANAAGACCCGGTTGGTGTCCTCNGGCCCCACTTCCTCATGGGCAGCGCTGCGGGCCTCGCTGGCCAAGGTCTGGAACATGCCTGTGCTGGAGGGCCGGACGCTGCCGTCGCTGGGATTTGGCGGATACATGCCCACCATGGCCACGTAGCCACCGGCCGGAATGGCTTTGATGCCGTACTCAGTTTCGCCCTTNTTCCGAGACCACATGGTAGGCCCGAAGCCGATCATGTACCGCGTGACACGGACTTTAAACAGTTTGGCGGGCAGCAGGTGGCCCACCTCGTGCAAGGCGATGGACACGGCGATGCCAATGGCCACGAAGGCCACCCCGCCGATGAAAAGCAATACAGTCACAATTTACTTTCTCGCGATCAAAATAATCTCAGCCTTTGCTGACCAGCAACTCACGGGCCCGGGCGCGCNNCCACGTCTCAGCTTCCAACACGGTTTCGAGCGTCAGCTGCGAGCTGGGTGTGTGTTCACTGAGAACTTGGGCAATGGTGTCCACAATATCTAGAAAGCCTATCTGCCCTGCATGGAAGGCATGGACCGCTTCCTCATTCGCCGCGTTGTAAACGGCCGGGCATGTACTCCCNCGCAGGGCAGCCTCCTTGGCTAGTTCGACGGCGGGAAAGGCCACGTTGTCCAGTGGCTCAAAGGTCCATGTTGCACCCATAGTCCAGTCACAGGGCGCTGCCGCNCCGGGCACNCTTTCCGGCCAGCCCAGGCCCAAGGCGATGGGCAGGCGCATATCTGGCGGCGAGGCCTGGGCGATGGTGGAACCGTCAGTGAATTGCACCATCGAATGCACCACCGACTGAGGGTGCACCACGGCCTCAATGCGGTCTAGTGGAACGTCAAAGAGCAGATGAGCTTCAATGATTTCAAGGCCCTTGTTGACCAGGGTTGCTGAGTTTGTGGTGACCATCAGGCCCATATCCCAAGTGGGGTGCTTGAGCGCCTGCGCCGGTGTCACATCGGTGAGTTCCTCGCGGCTGCGCCCACGGAAGGGTCCGCCGGAGGCCGTCACGATGAGCTTGTCCACCTCGGCCGCGGTGCCCGAACGCAGCGCCTGGGCCAGTGCGGAGTGTTCGGAATCAACCGGCACCAGCTGCCCCGGCGAGGCCGCTTCCTTGACCAGCGCGCCGCCTACAATCAGTGATTCTTTGTTCGCCAGTGCCAAGATAGCCGACGTGCCCAAAGCAGCCAGCGTCGGGGCCAAGCCGATGGAGCCGGTGATGGCGTTGAGGACGACGTCGGCCCCGTCACCAGTGCCTGCACCCCAGGCCGCGATGACGGTCGAGGCATCGGGGCCAGAAAGGATCTGCGGTGCGAAGCCTACCAACCCAGCCTCGGCGGCATGGAAATCGATCATCGAACGCAAGGGCCCGGCGTCGTTAGAGGAAGTACCCACGGCCAAAACCCGAAGCCGCACGGCCTGCTCGGCCAGCAATTCCAGGTGCCCACCACCTGCGCTGAGGGCAGTGACACTAAAACGCGGCGTCCCATCCTGGAACGTGGCCTGTTCGACGACGTCAATCGCTTGGGTGCCGATGGAACCTGTTGAGCCGAGGATGATTACTTTACGATGCGCCATAGCTTCAAGTATTCCGCATCGAAGCTAAAAGTAGGGGCAGTAGCGCCGGATCAGCTCATCGGGCACGAGCGTCCCTGTGCCGGAGGTGATCCTAGACTCCGGCACTGGCACCGGCACGGGCATGGGTGCTGTCGGGCTTTAGACACTACTGCGCTTGTCCAACCCGCTGTTTCTTGACTTCACTGGCAAATATTTTGAACCACAACCGGCGGTTCAGTGCAGTTTGAGGGGCCCCAGACTTCCCTACATGGCAGCTGATCCCCACCCTTTTACGTGGGCGGGCTGCTATCGCGCGCCATCGTGAAGATTACAAGACTAAAGCTCTCCTCCCTGGCCTGATCTTCTCAAATATCAAATGCACGGTGTAGGGGCTATTTCAGGGTTTCTCTCCCTTGTTCGGCTACGCCGCCACTAACTACCTGATTGTTCAGCCGATACAACTACTGTGGTTCGCCGTGATCGGGCACCTCGGCTCTGTGCTGGCCCCTGTCATTATGATCGCCGCCGTCCGTGCGCTGCTGGCACCGGATTGACCACCCAGGCACTGTCTGTCAACTACAACTGTCATCAAACGTTCACGTTATTTAGGCTGGGGCAGCGACGCGACGAGTTCTGGCGTGGGCCTATTCTCCATGTGCTCCACTGAGTGTTTCCATCCTTCCCCGTGGCAACATAGCGGCGTAGATGCAANNGGCTGCTGCGGTGAACAAGACTAGGAAGCCAAGGCGCCCCAGGCCCACTGAATCACCCGATACCGCAGCTGGGTCGGCACCAACAGTGCTGACGATGGTTGATAGGGCAAGCCCGAGCGCCCCATACCCCAGCGAGATGATCCCGACGGCGATCTTGGCCAGCGGGGATCCGTAGCCCACACCGTCTGGACCTGCATGGATGGCGATGTGGCTCGGCATCAAGGGTCTGAGGAACAGATACAGCACCGCAGTCAGCACTAGTGAACAGGTAGGCGCCATGTCAGGGTCCAGTGGTGAACGTGTCCGTGACAATCTGTTCAGCCGCCTCGGCGCTGCTCTGGAGCATTGTGCCCTTGCCCAGCAGCAATGACTGGTATACCTCCGCAGCTTCCACCAAGGGCGAGACTGCGGCTCGAACTTTCTTGCCCCGCTTGGCACGGACCAGCGTGAACACTCGAGCCAGCCCACCAGCGAAATGCCCCGGCGGGCAGCTCTGCACGGACTTTTAATCCGAGCCAAACAAACCGGATGAACTCCGAAGGCCACGCTGTTGATGCAAGGTTCGGGTGTGTTGGGATATCCGGGTCAGTCACGTGGCGCGGCTAGGAGCGACGCTGGCATCAGCTCCGCCCCTTTGACGCCCACCAAGAATTCCGGTTCGATGGGGACACCGGCACGCAGCACGCTAATCTCCCCNGTTGATTCGAGAATCACGCACGCGATTTCCTTGCGGCTGCGTATGCCGGCCACGCGCAACCGGGCAGTGATCTCATGCTCAGAGACGTGGGTACGCCACAGGTTGGCTGGAACGATCTCACTGCCAGCCATGAGCAGATAAGCACGGTTGTTGACCGAGGCCTCNAGCCTTGGGAAGCGGCGCAACTGCCCAGTGAGTGCTTGCAACGCCAGCAGCGTCACCAGGCCCAAGGCACCAGCCATCAGCGTGGGTGTGTAGCCAAGAATTGCTCGTCCAACCACTGCTCCAAGAGCTACCGCAGCCGCGAGGTCCCAACTGGACAAGCTCGCCATGGTGCGCTGCCCTAAGAACCTAATCAGTAACAGCACGAAGATATAGAGTCCAATGGCAGAGAGCACCACACGGACGGCATCGCCCCACGTCAATCCAAAATCATTCCACGACATAGCGGGTCCCTTCCTGAAGGAAACTCCAGCCTAAACCGGCGGCTCACGGGGACCAACCCAGGCCGGGCCAGTAGCCGGGCCAGGCCGGGCCAGGCCGGGCCAGGCCGGGCCAGGCCGGGCCAGGCCGGGCCAGTAGCCGCGGGAATTTCTAGAGTGCAGATATCGGTGCAGCTTTACAGTCCAGCCCGCCGTAACGTCTGTTGGGCATGTAACAGGATGGGACCATCAACCATCTGCCCCTTGAACGCAAANACTCCTGTGCCGGCAGCGTCCGCCGCGGCCATCAGTTCTGTTGCAGCAGCCACCTCTTGGGAACTGGGCCGGTACGCATCCCGGACCACCGCCACTTGGGACGGGTGGATACAGGCCTTTGCCCCAAAACCGCTGGCCACCGCGTCTTCGGCCTCCACCGCCAATCCCGCCACATCGGCAAAGTCGGCATAGATGGAATCGATCGCCATCTTCCCTGCTGCCCCNGCTGCCAGGAGCAGCTGCGAGCGCGCATGTGTTGCCACGGCCCGGTAGCTGCCAGCACGAGAATGACCGAGTCCGAACCGGCTGGAGGTTCCGCCTAGCGAAGCCACCAAGTCTTCAGCTCCCCACATTAACGCCACCACATTAGGTAGCTGGGCCAGTGCCGGAGCAGCCAGGATCCCCGCAGCACTTTCACACAACACCACCACGTTGTATTTTNNTAGTGTGGCGATGGCAGCAACATCGGAGGCCTTGGCCACCATGATGGTGGTGAACCTCCCCAGAGCCAACGCGGCGAGGTCCAGCCGGGCAGCCTCGGTGCCCAAAGCGTTGATGCGCACTATGGTGGTTGCCGGATCCAGTGTGCTGGCAGCCATATGCTCGCGGGCCTGAGCCTTGGCAGCCGGAGCGACGGCGTCTTCTAGGTCAAGGATGACCGCGTCGGCTCGTTCAGCCGCCTTGGAAAAACGCTCCGGTCTGTCCCCGGGNGCGAACAACAGTGCCGGACCCATAGTGAATTCTCGTGTGTGCGTGATGGTGTTCCTTTCCTTGTTCAGTTATTCTTCCGGCTTCAGCCAGAACAGTGCTGTCCTACTTGCTTTTCCCACCACGACGCCGGATTGGTTGTATCCGGTGTGGAGCATCGTCACGATCCCTTGGCCGGGCCGTGAGGCGGAGAGCCGTTTNTCGCTCACCACCGTCTCGGTGTACAGGGTGTCCCCGTGGAACAGCGGGTGTGGGAAGGAGATATCACTCATTCCCAGCTGCGCCACAATGGTTCCCTGGGTCAGTTGCGCCACCGATTGGCCCACCATGGTGGCCAGGGTGAACATGGAGTTCATGAGCCGTTGCCCAAANGGCTGCCCTTCACTCCACGCCGCGTCCAGGTGCAGAGCTTGGGTATTCATGGTCATAGTGGTGAAGAGGACGTTATCCGTTTCAGTCATGGTGCGCCCTGGCCGGTGCTGGTACACGGTCCCCACAACAAGTTCCTCATAGTACAGCCCGCGCTGCGTCACCACTACCGGGGTCTCTGGGAAACCGGCATGTCCATCACTCATACGTTGTCCAGATCATGCATCTCTACGTTCAGCGGCGCCCCTGTAGCGGCCACGATCTGTGCAACAGTGACCTCCGGTGCCAGCTCCTTCAGGACCAGACCGTCGGGNGTCACTTCGATGACGGCCAGGTCAGTAATGATCAAATCCACACACTGCTTCCCTGTCAAAGGCAGAGTGCACTGCGCCAAGATCTTCGGGGCACCATATTTGTCTACGTGTTCCATCATGACGATCAATTTCTTGGCTCCGAACACCAGATCCATGGCCCCGCCCATACCCTTGACCATTTTCCCGGGNATCATCCAGTTGGCCAGGTCCCCGTTGGCAGCAACCTGCATGGCGCCCAGCACGGCCACATCCACGTGTCCGCCGCGGACCATCCCAAAGGACAACGCCGAATCAAAGAACGCCGCACCCTTGTTGACGGTGACCGTTTCCTTGCCAGCGTTGATCAGGTCAGGGTCAACATCGGCATCCTCCGGATACGGTCCTGTTCCCAGGATTCCATTCTCCGAATGCAGGACCACTTCAACACCGTCTGGGATGAAGTTGGGAATCAGCGTGGGCATGCCGATACCCAAGTTGACGTATTGCCCGTTGTGCAGTTCCCGCGCCACACGTGCTGCCAGCTCATTGCGTGTCAGTGCCATTNNCTTATGCCTCCTTAGTGTGTGCAACGGTCCGTTTTTCGATCCGTTTCTCACTGCCCGGGTGCCCGCCGGAACATGAACCACGCGTTGGACGAAGATCCCGGGNACGTGAATGTGCTCTGGATCGAGCTCACCGGGCTCTACCAGTTCTTCAACTTCTGCAATGGTGATCCGTCCGGCCATGGCGCACAGGGGNTTGAAGTTCATGGCGGTGGCATGAAANATCAGGTTTCCGTGGCGGTCGCCCTTCCATGCGTGGACTAGGGCGAAGTCCGGTGTCAGGGATTCCTCCAGCACAAACTCGTCCGTCCCAAAAGTGCGCACCTCCTTGGCGGGTGAGGCAATCTCAACCCCACCTGCGCCGTCGTACTTGCGCGGCAGTCCTCCCTCACTGACCTGCGTGCCTACTCCGGCAGCGGTGTAGAAGGCAGGGATTCCGGCACCTCCGGCGCGCAGCTTTTCGGCGAGAGTTCCCTGTGGTGTCAGTTCAACTTCGAGCTCGCCGGCCAGGAACTGCCGGGCAAACTCCTTGTTCTCCCCNACGTAGGAGGAGATGGTGCGCCGGATGCGGCCATCGGAGAGCAGGATGCCCAGACCCCAATCATCGACACCACAGTTGTTGGAAATGGTTTCCAACTCAGACACCTCGGCATCGTACAGGGCCTGGATCAGTGCCACGGGGATGCCGCATAGGCCAAACCCGCCAACAGCCAGAGAGGCACCGTTGTGAATGTCATGGATCGCCGCAGCCGGCGTTGGGACTACTTTGTTGATCATGGCAGGGTGCCTTTCAGGTGGTTCACAAGCCCAGTTCGCGGGCGATGAGCATCAATTGAACTTCGGTGGTACCTTCTCCAATTTCTAAAATCTTTGAATCCCTGTAGTGCCGGGCCACGGGAAATTCGTTGATGAACCCGTAACCACCAAANACCTGGGTGGCGTCCCTGGCGTTATCCATGGCAGCCTCACTTGCGACCATCTTAGCGATGGCAGCTTCAGTCTTGAACGGTTTCCCGGCCAACATGCGCGCCGCGGCGTCGTAATAAGCCAACCGTGCCACATGTGCCCGGCTCTGCATGCGCGCAATTTTGAAGGAGATGCCCTGATAGTGGCCAATGTTGTGGCCAAAGGCGCTGCGTTCCTTGGCATACCGGGCGGCTTCATCCACACAGCCTTGGGCGGTGCCTGTGGCCAGGGCCGCGATGGCGATCCTGCCTTCATCCAGGATGGATAAGAAGTTTGCGTAGCCGCGTCCGCGCTCCCCNAACAGGTTCTCCTGCGGCACCTTGGCATTGGCGAAACTCAACGGGTGGGTGTCTGAGGCGTTCCACCCCACCTTGTTGTACGCCTTTTCAACTCTAAAACCGGGAGTTCCATTGGGCACCAAGATGGTGGAAATTTCCTTCTTGATCGAGCCGTTGGCCCGTTCAGAGGTGCCTGTCACTGCGGTGACGGTGACGAATTTGGTGATGGACGTGCCGGAGTTGGTGATGAATTGCTTGGACCCATCAATAACCCATTGCCCGCTCTCGAGGCGCGCCTTGGTGAGGGTGCCNCCAGCGTCTGATCCGGCACCGGGCTCTGTCAAACCAAACCCTGCCAGTGCCTCCCCGCTGGTCAGCGCCGGCAGCCACTGCTCCTTTTGCGCCTGCGTGCCGAAGCGGTGCACGGGCATGGCCCCNAGTGAGACCCCGGCCTCAAGGGTGATGGCTACTGACTGATCTACCCGCCCCAACTGTTCAAGGGCAAGGGACAAAGCGAAGTAGTCCCCGCCCATACCCCCGAACTCCTCGGGGAACGGTAGACCGAACAGGCCCAGCTCCCCNATTTGTGCAACGATTTCATACGGGAAGCTGTGCTCTTCGTCGTGCTTGGCTGAGACCGGAGCCACCACGTTATCGGCAAAGTCCCGCACCATATCCGAGAGGTCTTGGTACTCGTCATTGAGTTCAAAATTTGGCACTGTCATTCCCCTTCAGGAGTATCTTCTTGGATGCTTGCAACAATCTGATCCGCTTTGACTAGCGCACCCACGGCAACGCCAATGTGTACGGTCCCGGCCATGGGTGCCACTATTTGGTGTTCCATCTTCATGGCCTCCACCGCAAGCAGCACGTCCCCTGCCTCAACCCGCTCCCCNGTGGCCGCGTTGACCACGGTCACGGTGCCAGGCATGGGGCTGCGCAGCTGTGGATCGGCCGCTGCGTCCGCCCGTTGAAGCCCGGCGAGCATGCGGGCAGTGGCCGCGTCCCTGTCCAGGTGCACCAGTTCCACGCTCCATCCGCCGCTGCCCAANAACACTGTGTCCCCNTGGCAGGCAAAATGGTAGTCGTTGAGCAGACCATCGGCGCTCACCTCCTGGGCTCCCTCACCCAGTCCACTGACATGTACGACGCCGGGACCTTCCATCACCCCGTGGCCCCGGTTGCCGCTGACGCTGACCACGCCGGTGCGACCAGGTGCCGCCCACGTGCTGCGCCATGAGGCCGGATCGCCCAAGCGCCACCCGTCGGTGCGGGCCCAGGGAGTCTGGGCAGGCTCAATCAACGCCTCACGCGCGGCCACCTCGGCTAGTGACGTGGGTTTGGCATCGAGCGCCCAGGGCGCCACGGCGTAGTCGTTGGCACTGACTGTACGGAATTCCATGCCCGGGAGTTTGCGTTCAATCAGGTTCGTGTCGAGGCGCCCGGCCTGCACGTCGGGGTCGTTGATCAGCAGGCGCAGGTACTGAACATTGGTGGGCACACCCAACACCACATAGTCCCGCAACGCGGCATCGAGCCGTTCTAGGGCCTGAGCCCTCGTGGCACCGCCTGCAATGACCTTGGCAAGCATGGGGTCGTAGTTGGCGGAGATCTCCAGCCCGCAAGCCAGGGAGGAGTCCACGCGCACNCCNTCGCGCAGGGCCACGGATTCATCCAACTTCACAACGGTTCCGGTGGCGGGCAGGAAGCCTTCCGCCGGGACTTCGGCGTAGACGCGCGCCTCAATGGCGTGTCCTGCAAGGCTTACATCGTCCTGGCTAAAGTCCAGCGCCTCACCGGCGGCAATGCGCAACTGCCATGCCACCAGGTCAAGGGGCTGCCCGGACACACGGGCCACCATCTCGGTGACGGGGTGTTCCACCTGCAGCCGAGTGTTCATCTCCATGAAGAAGAACTCGCCAGGGTAATCGTTGGAGACAATGAACTCCACAGTGCCGGCACCGGTGTAGTTCACACTTGCTGCGGCGGCACAGGCTGCGGCACCGAGCCGGTCGCGGATGGCGGCCCCGTCAGTGGTGTTGGCCAGCAGCGGAGAAGGCGCCTCCTCGATGACTTTNTGGTGACGGCGCTGCAGGGAGCATTCACGCTCGCCCAGGTGCACCACGTTGGCGAACTTATCACCAAGAATCTGCACCTCGATGTGGCGCGGGTTCGCTACCAGGCGTTCCAGAAACAACGTGTCATCCCCGAAAGAGCTCGCAGCCACACGGCGGGCCGTCGCCAGCGCGGCTGGCAGCTCCTCCGGNGAAAACACGTTGTGCATGCTGCCACCGCCACCGGCGGATGGCTTGATGAGCAACGGGTAACCAATATCGGCCGCTGCGCTGATCAGCTCCGCGTCGCTGAGCCCCTGTTTCGAGATGCCAGGGACCACGGGGACGCCAGCGGCTGCCACATGGTTNTTGGAACGGATTTTATCTCCCATCACGTTCAGAGCCTCAAGGTTGGGGCCGATGAACGTGATGCCGGCGCTCTCAAGTGCCTGGGCGAACGCTAGGTTTTCGGACAAGAAGCCATAGCCAGGATGGACTGCTTGAGCTCCCGATTCCTGGCACGCAGCAATGATGGCGCCACTGTTTAGGTAGCTATCAGAGGCTGGTGCCGGTCCAATGCAGATCGCCTGATCGGCCTCGCGCACGTGGCGAGCTCCGGCGTCGGGTACTGAGTAGACAGCCACCGAGCGGATGCCCAGCCGCTTTAGTGTCCGGATCACCCGGCAGGCAATCTCGCCGCGGTTGGCCACCAGGACGGTGTCAAAAGAGGGCGCATGGGCTCACATCCTAAANAGGCCGAAGGAGGTTTCCGGCAGCGGGGTTCGGGCGCACACATCAAGGGCCAACCCCAGCACGGTGCGGGTATCNGCGGGGTCAATGACGCCGTCGTCCCACAGACGGGCAGTGGCGTAGTAGGGGCTGCCCTGCTTTTCAAACTGGGCGAGAACCGGTGCCTTGAACGTGGCCTCTTCCTCGGCGGACCATTGTTCACCGCGGCCTTCTATCTGGTCCCGCTTGACGGTGGCCAGTACCGAGGACGCCTGGTTGCCACCCATGACCGAGATCCTCGACGCCGGCCACGTCCACAAGAACCGCGGCGAGTAGGCGCGCCCGCACATGGAGTAATTGCCGGCACCGAAGGAGCCNCCTACAATCACCGTCAGTTTGGGTACCCGTGCGGTGGCGACGGCGGTGACCATCTTGGCTCCGTGCTTGGCGATACCGCCGTGTTCGTAGTCCTTGCCCACCATGAAACCGTTGAGGTTTTGCAANAAGATCAGTGGGATGCCGCGCTGATCGCACAGTTCAATGAAGTGGGCGCCCTTCAACGCGGATTCGCTGAACAGCACACCATTGTTGGCGATGATACCCACCGGGTGGCCGTGCAACGTGGCAAAGCCTGTGACCAGCGTGGTGCCGTAGTTTTTGAATTCGTGGAACTTGCTGCCATCTACTAACCGGGAAATGATCTCGCGGATGTCATAGGGCGTGTTGAGATCTGTGGGTACTGCACCGTAGAGCTGTGCTGGATCTACGGTGGGCTCGTGGCTTTCGCCCACAGGCCAGGCCGGTGCCGGGTCCAGGGCCAGCGTGGAAACGATGTCACGGATGATGGCCAGAGCGTGCTCGTCATTCTCGGCCAGATGGTCCACCACACCGGAGATGCCGGCATGGACTTCGCCGCCGCCAAGCTCCTCCGCCGTGACAATTTCCCCAATGGCCGCCTTCACCAGTGGCGGACCGCCAAGAAAGATGGTGCCTTGATTGCGCACAATCACCGTTTCATCGCTCATGGCCGGCATATAGGCGCCGCCTGCTGTGCAGGAGCCCATGACGGCAGCGATCTGGGGAATCTTCCGTGCGGACATCTGAGCCTGGTTGAAGAAGATCCGGCCAAAATGCTCCTTGTCGGGGAACACCTCGTCCTGCTTGGGCAAGAAGGCACCACCAGAATCTACGAGATAGATGCACGGCAGCCGGTTTTCCAGGGCGATCTCCTGTGCCCTCAGGTGCTTCTTGACGGTCAGCGGGTAGTAGGTGCCACCCTTGACGGTGGCGTCGTTGCACACGATCATCACCTTGCGCCCGGCAACTAGCCCAATGCCAGCGATGACACCTGCGCCAGGGGACGCGCCGTCGTACATGTCTTGTGCTGCCAGAGGGGAAATTTCAAGGAACGGGCTCCCATCATCAAGCAGGTGCTCGATCCGGTCCCGCGGCAGCAACTTTCCGCGGGCCACATGGCGCTCACGCGATTTNTCCGGCCCGCCCAGTGCAGTGCTGCGCAGGTGTTGGTGCAACTGTGCCACCAAGGCCCGTTGCTGTGCCTCGTTGCGCGCAAACACCTCCCCGGCGGGTTCCACTTGGCTCTGCAAAGTCTCCATCGACCCCTCGTTTGCTCAATCACAGCTACACTAAGTTAATAGGTACTAACTGAGTTTCAGGTTAGTCTGTGGAATCTGTGATGTCTAGCGCAGGAGAGAACATGGCAGTACAACCGACCCCACACGTACGCAGGCTAAGGCCCAGCGGCGATCGGTGCTGCTTGATTCCGCGGCAACACTCTTTGCCCAACGCGGTTTCAACGGTGTCTCGATCGAAGATTTGNGGGCGGCTGCCGGGNTGAGCGGGCCCGCCGTCTACAGACACTTCAACGGCAAGCAGGCATTACTGGGTGCCCTCTTGGTGGGCGTGAGTGAGGAGCTATTATCTGGCGGGCGTGCAGTTCTTGAATCAACGCCCGACGCCGACACCTCCCTTCGCGCCCTTGTGGCCTTTCACGTGGACTTTGCCCTGACAAAACCTGAGGTCATCCGCGTCCAGGACAGGGATTTTGAGAGCCTAGGTGCTGTTGAAAGTTCTGCCGTGCGGTCCTTACAGCGTGCTTATGTGGAGCTGTGGGTTGGGGTATTGGGACGGTTATTTCCCCAGCGCGAACCGTATGTGTGCAGACTTCAGGCCCACGCCGTTNTTGGCCTCATCAACTCAACTCCGCACAGCGTTCATATGCAGGGTCCGCAGGGCGCCACAGCCAGGCCGGTGCTGGAGGCCATGGCGTGGGCGGCACTGACGGGTTTGTAGGAAACGGCCCGGTCCGTGGGCCAGCCCGATGGAATCTTCGCAGATACGGAATCTTCGCAGATGGCGGGGTGCCCTCGTACACAGTTCAAAGTAGGTTCAGCGCAAAGACCCCACCATGGCACTGATAATAGAGGGTGTGCACTGTATGCTCGCCGGTTGAGTCTTTAGGGTTTCCCCGTGAACCGCATTATTTCTCTTATGCGGTGCCTGCGAGAACAACAACTTAATCGTGCCAGCGATTCCACCTTTTCCTTGATACCGACCTCCATATCCACCCGTATCCAAAGCCGCAAGGTTGCCTCTGAAGGCTCAATTCAGCCCAGCACTAGCGCCATTGCCGGATCTGCCATCACAGCACCTACATCCGCCAGGAAGCGNGAGCCCTGTGCGCCGTCGACAAGCCTGTGATCAAAGGACAAACTCAGCGTCATAACCTGCCGCAGTGCCACTTGGCCTTGGTACTCNCACGGCGTTTTGCGCACGGCGCCGAGGGCCAAAATACCGGCCTCTCCTGGGTTGAGAATAGGCGTTCCGGCGTCGATACCAAACACCCCAATGTTGGTGATGGAAAATGTTCCGCCAGCCAGATCGGCAGGCTGTGTTTTCCCGGCACGTGCAGTATCAGCTAGCTCACCCAAAGCTACAGCCAACCCGTGGAGCCCCAGTAACTGCGCATCTTTGATGTTCGGGACCACCAATCCNCGCGGTGTGGCTGCAGCGATGCCAAGGTTCACGTAATTGAAGCTCACCACTTCCTGGGCGGCCTCGTCCCAGTGAGAATTCAGCGCGCGATGGCGCATAACAGCCAAGGTCACGGCCTTCGCAGCCAGCGTCAGCGGTGTGAGCTTGAGCCCGGAAAANTCCTTCTGCGAGCGCAGCTTCGCCAAGAAATCCATGCCAGCAGTGACATCTACGGTCAAAAATTCTGTGACGTGCGGTGCCGTGAAGGCGCTCTGAACCATGGCCTGTGCCATGAATTTCCGAACCCCNTTGATGGGAGTACGCACCTCCTGCGCCGTTTCTCCATAGTGTTGAGTGGACCACGGCGCACCCTCTTGTGCGGTATCAGCCTTTGGTTCCTGGTCCCCGGCAAAGCTGACCACGTCATGGCGGGTGATCAGGCCCTTCTCCCCNGAACCGGCAAGGAACTCCAATTCAATACCTAGATCGCGGGCCAGCTTGCGCACGGGAGGAGTTGACCGTGGCCGATCTGCCTGCACGCCAATACCGGAGGCCCTGACAGTGGAGACTGCGGTACCGGAGGCTGGTGCAGAGGTGCCTTGGAGCGTCTGGGCTGGCCGTGGAGTTGATGTGCGCGCCCGCCGGGTGGGCCGTGTGGACGTTTCTGGATCAGCCCCGTACCCTACCAAGGTGGGAACACGTTTCGGTGCTGCATCTTCATCAACCGCTGGTGTGGCCCGGGTTGTTTCGGTACCACCGACGTCGAAGGCGATGATCACTTCACCAACTTCAACCATTGTGCCCGGTTCGTGGGTGATGGCAGTGACGGTGCCAGCGAAGGGTGAGGGAAGTTCAACCACTGCTTTGGCTGTTTCAACTTCGCCAATGACCTGGTTCAGCGCCACACTGTCACCGATGGCCACATGCCAGCTGACAATTTCGGACTCTGTGAGGCCTTCACCCAAGTCGGGGAGCCTGAATTCTGCAATCATGGTCAATCATCCAATCCAGTGAGTGAGTTGGGCCTTCCCAAGGCACGGTCAACGCCGTCGAGAATCCTGTCAAGATCGGGCAGGTGGTGCTTCTCCAGCTTTGAGGGTGGATAGGGAATATCAAATCCGGTGACGCGTACTGGAGCGCTCTCAAGATAGTTAAAGCAGCACTCGGTGATGGTTGCCACGATTTCGGCGCCGAGACCCAGCGTTTGACTGGCTTCATGAGTGATGATCAGATGCCCTGTGCGCCGCACAGAGTCCATGATGGGGCCGTAATCAATGGGTGAGAGTGAACGCAGGTCGATGACTTCAAGGGAGATACCGTCTTCTTCCGCTGCCAACGCGGCGTCAAGCGCTGTTTTCACCAATGGCCCGTAGGCCACAAGGGTTGCATCTGTACCGTGCGCCACTACACGTGCCGCGCCCATCTCTGGTGCTGATGCTAGGGCTGCCTCGAGGTCCACTTCACCTTTGGTGTGGTACCGGCGTTTAGGCTCAAAGTACAGAACCGGATCATCGCTTGCGATAGCCTGGCGCAGCATGGTGTAGGCATCTTGCGGGTTGGANGGGCTGATCACACGCAGTCCCGAGGTGTGCGCGAAATATGCTTCAGGTGACTCCGAGTGATGTTCTGGTGAACCAATTCCGCCCCAAATGGGNACCCTGATGGTCAAAGGCATGCGGACCTTGCCTTGGGTGCGGACATGCATNTTTGCCACTTGGGAGACTATCTGATCGAACCCAGGGTAGATGAAACCGTCAAACTGGATCTCGCACACGGGCCTAAATCCACGGTACGCAAGGCCCACCGCCGTACCAATAATGGCCGACTCCGCCAACGGGGTATCGATGACACGGTGAGAACCGAAATCCTTCATCAAGCCGTCAGTGACACGGAAAACCCCACCAAGGGTGCCGATGTCTTCACCGAGCAAGAGAACTTTGGGGTCCTCTTCTAGTGCACGCCGCAAGCCGGCGTTGATGGCCTGGGTCAGGCTCAACTTGCTCATGATGCACTCCTTTGTGCTGTTGCGGCTCCAGCCGTTGTAGCTGTTGATTGCGGTCCTGCAAAGGAGGCCAGGTAGGCCAAGTAATGCTCGCGCTGGCGCTCAAGGACCGGGTTTGTCTCCACATAGACGTTGTCAAAGACGCTCATGGGATCGGGGTCAGGAAGGTTAATGCAGGCCTGGCGTAGTTCGGCGGCCACAGCGTCAGCTTTGGCCGCTATCGTGGCTTCGGCTTCATCCTCCAGCTTTCCGGCGTTGGTGAGGAAGGTACGCATCCGGGCGATCGGGTCCTTGGCGCCCCACNNCTCCAATTCGGTGACGCCGCGGTAGCGGCTGGGGTCATCGGCGGTGGTGTGTGCACCCATCCGGTAAGTGACCGCTTCAATGAAACTGGGGCCACCTCCGGTGCGGGCCCGATGTGCAGCCCAGCGGGTTGCGGCGAGGACGGCGAGCACATCATTGCCGTCAACTTGNAGGCTGGGAATGCCATAGCCGGGNGCGCGCCCGGCCAACGGGACATTCGATTGCAGCCCCACAGGTTCAGAGATGGCCCAATGGTTGTTCTGGCANAAGAAAATCACCGGCGCTTGGAAACTAGCGGCAAACACCATTGACTCATGGACATCGCCTTGGCTGGTTGCACCATCACCTAAGTAGCCGATGGAGACTGATTCCTTGCCGTCCAGGACAAGTCCCATGGCGTATCCGGTGGCGTGGAGGGTTTGTGCGCCGATGATGATCTGTGGGGTGGCCATGTTCACCTCGTAAGGATCCCAGCCAGTGTTGGAGGTGCCGCGCCAAACACCTAGGACATCAGACATTTTNGCCCCGCGGCAATATGCCACACCATTTTCCCGGTAGGTGGGGAAAATAAAGTCCTCGTCGTCGAGGGCCCGGACGGAGCCTATCTGTGAGGCTTCCTGGCCCAGCATGGGCGGCCAGAGGGCAAGTTGGCCCTGGCGCTGCAGCGCGGTGGATTCGAAATCGATCCGGCGGATCACCACCATGTCTTCGTACAAGTTCCTGAGGGCTTGATCGTCAATATCGCTGACGAATCTATCCAGCAACTCATCAGCAACACGCAGTCCGTCTGCGGTGATGAGTTGGTGCATTCTCATGGTGGTCTGGCCTGTGGGCTCATGGCGCGAATGAGTCATATTGCTCGCCTCCTGCATGGTACTGAGGATGGTTCCTATAAGTGTGACGATACTCACGCCATGCATTCGGTGCAATAACTGAGTGAAAATTGAGCAGGGTGCACTATTAGTGCCCCTGCAACCGTGCTAGTCTGCGCATTATGCCTACTTTGGACAGCACCGATGCTCGTATTCTTCTAGCCCTTGTCAGCGATCCTCGCCAGACCGTGGTTGCCATGGCTGAGCGATTGGGCTTATCACGCAACACGGTCCAAGCCAGGATGGCTGCGCTGGAGAAACGCGACGTTTTCTTGAACTTCGACCACCGCATCAGCACCGCTGCCCTCGGTTACCCCTTGACGGCATTCATTTCAGTGCATGCACAGCAGCAAAACTTGCCGNCCTTAGCCGTCTCCTTGGCTGCGATCCCTGAAGTTGTTCAAGCACATGGGCTCAGCGGCAGGGCAGATATGTTGGTCAAGGTTGTCTCCACCGGTGCCGAAGATTTGTTCCGCATCAATGGCAAAATTTTGGCGTGCGACGGTGTGGAGCGGACCGAAACATCGTTGGCCATGAGCGAGCTCGTTCCGTTCCGCATGTCCCCACTTNTGGAAAGACACTTGGCAAAGTAGTTCCTGAGGCGTCCAATCCGCAGTCCACCCGGCTCCGAAGTATTCTCACGGGTTCACATTGGCCCCTATCAGGACAGGACGACATCATCGACTCTCCGTCGTCCGGAAAAGGACTAATCATCATGCGCACTTCACCAAATAGATTGCTAGCCACCGTTTTGGCGCCGTATACCTCTTGGTCGGCGTCGTCGGCTTCTTCGTCACTAGCGGGATCGGATTCTTCGCCACCGAGGGCCGAAATTTGATCATCTTCGAGGTCAACCCCTTGCATAACGTTATTCACCTTGCAATTGGCGCAGCACTCTTGCTCGCAGGCTTGTCATCAGTAACTGCGTCCAAGACTATGAATTCCACCGTGGGATCCGTTTATCTCCTAGTAGGAATTGCGGGGTTGTTCCTGCCAGGAACGGCCTTGAACATCATCGCGCTCAATGGCGCAGACAACGTCTTGCACTTGGGTAGCGCCTTTGTCCTACTGGCAGTCGGTCTCTCTCAGGACCGAACAGTCGCCGCTCATACGGCCTGAGTATGACAACGGCCCAGCACTTGGCCAGGCAACAGGCCAGGGAATCCACCAACACCACTGGCACTGAGCTGTCACAGCTCTATGTAAGTTTGGCGCTACTTGGAATCGCCGCTTTGGCAGCTGCTGCAGCCTCAAGTTTGATATCGGGGCTCGGTGGTGATGTCCTTGGGGCAGCGTCGGTCAAGGAGCTGGGATGCTGAGCTGGGNCTCCGTGGCTGTGGATTGCGGGAATTACCTCCGGCGCTTATTGTTTAGCAGCACTGGTATACGGCTTGGTTTCATTCCAGCAAGGGACTGTACCCCATGTTGGTGCCCTGGCTCGTGTGGTGGCCGTAGCAGCCACAGTGCACCTGGCAGGCTTGTTGCAAGGGCTATGGCAGATTCCTGATACGGCCCGAACCTTTGATGTGACTCTGGCCTCGCTGCTTGTCTTGGAGTTCTCGGTCCTGGCGGTCCTTGGCTGGAGGCACAATGTCACGCTGCGAAGGGATCCCTCAGGCGTGCTCCCAGTCAAGCGTTCGGCAACGGTAGTGGTGGGTGCGCTGTTTGTTTCTTCTGTTCTGGTTGCCGCCATCACAACAGTGGGAATGGCAGCTTCCACAGCCGGCGAGCTTGCCGTGCCGCATTCAGGACACTCTGACAGTGGCACTGAANAAGGTCCTGCAATTCCCAAGAACCTTCAGCAATTGAAGAACCAAGGCCACCACCACTAGAAAGTGGAATGCACCCACTTTTGGGCAGACAATTGGGGCAGGCCAAAGGCCCTGTCGGGGCGTTGACGTCAACGTCACGACAGGGCCTTTATGTTGCCAGCATGGGGAGGCCTTTTATGTTGCCAGCATGGGGAGGGAGGGCGTGGGCCCACACCTGCCAGGTTCCGGATAAATCGCCTCAGCGATTTATCCGGCCGGCGAGTGGGGACTAGTGATCCACCGCTTTCTCGGCACCCACACCGGTCAAGGATCGAACTTCCATCTCTGCCTGGATACGCGGGTCTTCAGAGTTCTTATCCAAGACTGTACCCAACCAGCCCAGGAAGAAGGCCAAGGGGATGGAGACAATACCGGGGTTCGCCAGCGGGAACCAGGAGAAGTCAGCGCCGGGGATCATGGCCTTCTCGCTACCGGAAACCACCGGGGAGAAGGCGATCAGCAAGATGGCTGCAGCCAAACCGCCGTACATGCTCCACAGCGCACCCTGGGTGGTGAACTTCTTCCAGAACAGCGAGTAGATGATGGTCGGCAAGTTCGCCGAGGCAGCGATGGCGAAAGCCAGTGCCACCAAGAAGGCAATGTTCTGGCCGTTGGCCAGGATTCCGCCGCCGATGGCAACCACGCCGATCACCACAACCGTGCGGCGTGCCACCTTCACTTCCATCTCAGGCTTGGGCGCACCCTTGACGATGACGTTGGAGTAGATGTCGTGCGCAAAGGAAGCCGCGGCGGTGATGGTCAGACCAGCTACAACAGCCAAGATGGTGGCGAAGGCAACGGCTGAAATGAAGCCGAGCAGGACCGGTCCACCCACTACGAAGGCAAGCAGCGGGGCAGCGGCATTGACGCCACCGGGTGCTGCAAGGATGGCTTCCTTACCAATCAAGGCGCCTGCACCGTAGCCAAGGACCAGGGTGAAGATGTAGAAACCGCCGATGAGCCAAATGGCCCAAACAACCGACTTGCGGGCTTCCTTGGCTGTGGGCACGGTGTAGAAGCGCATGAGTACGTGCGGCAGGGCCGCGGTGCCAAGTACCAACGCCAAGGCCAGCGAGACAAAGTCAAGAGGGGCCTTGCCATACTGGGCACCCGGGTTCAGCAGCGCCTCACCGGCACCGCCTTCAGCGATGGAGGTCTGCACAGCGGCCTCCATGAGCGTTGANAGATTGAAGCCGTGCATGGCCAGCACAATGATGGTCATGATCGCTGCACCAATGATGAGCAGGAACGCTTTGATGATCTGCACCCAGGTAGTGCCCTTCATGCCACCGATCAGTACGTAGACAATCATCAGTACGCCAACCACGGCGATGACAATGTTCTGGCCCACCTTATTGGAGTTATCCAGCCCAAGGAGCAGCGACACCAGACCGCCCGCACCGGCCATCTGGGCCAGCAGGTAAAGAAGCAGACAACCAGCGTAGTGNGTGGCCGCGGCAATGCGCACGGGNCGCTGCTTGAGGCGGAAGGACAAGACGTCCGCCATGGTGAACTTGCCAGTATTGCGCAGCAGTTCAGCAACCAGCAGCAGGGCCACAAGCCAAGCTACAAGGAAGCCGATGGAGTACAAGAAGCCGTCGTAACCGTTGACGGCGATGGCTCCGGTAATGCCGAGGAATGATGCTGCTGAAAGGTAGTCCCCGGCAATGGCGGTACCGTTCTGGCCACCGGAGAAGGAACGGCCGGCGGCATAATAATCAGCGGCTGTTTTGTTGTTGCGGCTGGCGCGGAACACCACAATCATGGTGATTGCAACGAATCCAACGAAGATCAAGATGTTGATCCAGGAATTTTCCTTGGTTTGCTCGGCAAGTGACTGTGCCAGCGGAGCAATGTTATATAGAGCAGAGGACAGGCTCACGGTTTAGACCTCTTCCTTGGTCTTGGTGGCTGCATCGATCTGCTTTTCCAGCCGCTGGCGAATCACGGCCGCTTGGGGATCGAGCTTACGGTTGGCGTAGGTGACATACCAGGTGGTGATGCCGAAAGTAGTGACGAACTGCAACATGCCCAAGATGAGGCCAATGTTGATGTTGCCCCACACCTTGATGGACATGAAATCGTGCGCGTAAGCGGCCAACAGTACATAGGCGAAATACCAAACCAANAAGCCGATGGCTACCGGGAAAACAAAATTTCTGTGTGACTTACGAAGCTTCTGGAACACCTCCGAGTTCTGTTCTGCGACGAAGTCCACCGGACCTTCATTGCTAGCGTGGGCTGAAGTACCCATCATTCCTCCTTGAGTAATGTGATCTCTTTCACTATGGAGTGTGGTAGTTCACATTTTCGAGCGCTTTCGTTGGTGCCGCGGTGAACGGCATTACCGCTGCGCCGAATGGCAGATCCCCGCAGGTGCCCTGGGTCAATCTCCCGCTAGTCTTTAGTGCATGCCCTCTCCCGTGTTGAGCGATTCCACGCTCCTGCTCATCACAGCCATCGCGGCCGTCACGGCCGCCATCGCCATTGTTGCCGCCATCGGTTTCCGCCTCTCCCGCTCATACCGTGAACTGGGCACTGAGGCCGAGCACGCCACTNTTGCAGCACTGCACTCAGCGGCAGCAGCAGGGGAACAGCTGCGCAACGGTTTAGAACCAGCGGGTGCACTCAAGGCCAGCAAGCAGCTGCGTGCACTGCTCAATTGTGCAGCGTTCGCCATGACAGATGATTCAGCTCTGCTGGCGTGGGACGGCGCAGGTGCCGCGGCAAAGCAACCCGATTCCGCCGTCGTCATGCATTTGGTAGCCAAGGCCCTGAGCAACGGCCGTACTCAGGTGGCCACACTGGATAGCACCCTGCGTGAATCGCTGGGCCTACCTCTGCAAGATAGTGATCTGAAGGCCGCCGTGATTTGCCCATTGAAGGTGGAATCGCGGGCTGTGGGCTGTGTGATTATCCTCTCGAAGGCCCCAACGGCGGGACTGGTCCGGGCCACCAATGAGGTGGCAGCATGGGTGTCAGCGCAGCTGGAGCTCGCTGAGCTGAGCTCCTCACGGACCTTGCTGGCGGAGGCCGAGGTGCGTGCCCTGCGCGCCCAAATCAGCCCGCATTTTATCTATAACTCACTTAACGCCATCGCCTCCTTCATCAACACCGATCCGCAAAGGGCCCGGGACCTCGTGGTGGAGTTCGCCGATTTCACCCGGTATTCCTTCCGCCGGCATGGAGATTTCACCACACTGGCAGAAGAATTACGCTGCATCGATCGCTACCTGTTACTGGAGAATGCCCGTTTCGGCGACCGCCTGCAGGTCAGCTTGCAGATTGCCNCCGAGGTACTCAGCACAGTGATCCCCTTCCTGAGCCTGCAACCCTTAGTGGAGAACGCAGTCCGCCACGGCTTGGAGGCGAAAGTGNGGCAAGGGCTGGTGCAGATTTGCGCCAGGGACCTTGGCTCGTACACGGAAGTGACAATAGAGGACGACGGCGTGGGGATGGATCCAGAACAGCTGCGGTTGGTCTTAGCAGGCCAGCATGACGGCACCCATGTGGGCCTGCGCAACGTTGATGCGCGCCTCCGTCAGGTCTATGGGAACGACCACGGGCTCACCATTGACACCGGTATGGGACACGGGATGTTGATCACCATGACCGTACCTAAGAACCAACCCGGCCACGACGCTTAGCACCCTCCGTAGCCGCTCGCTGTTCCTTGAGACCGCAGAGCGCACGTATTCCGAGCTGGATCGTTGGACTTGATGGGATCACTGGATTCGATGAATTCGATGGATGCGGCCTAGCCCTCGCCGCCGAGCCGAAATAGAACTAACGTAAAGGTGGACGGTGCAAGAAGGGCCAAACTACTGCAGAGAGATGTGGCATGGATGACAACCAGGTACACCACAAGATCACAGAACTGATCACAAGGGAACAAGAGCTCAGGNGGTCCACCGCGGACCAGGCAAAACTTCCCGAACGTGCTGCTGCACTGAAACAGCTCGAGATCCAACTTGACCAATGCTGGGACCTTCTGCGACAGCGGCAGGCAAAAGCCCACGCTGGGGAAAGCCCCGACGACGCCGCGGTACGCTCTGCCAGCGAAGTCGAAGGTTACCGGCAGTAGTCACCACCGGCACTCCGGCACCAGCACCTCCCCACCCGCTCCCACCACTCGCTTCGCTCCCGTCGGGCCCCTCGCGGGCGTGGGCCCACACCCGTGGCCCCTCGGCGGATAGGCTTAGCCCCATGATTAACGTCCTTGTGGCCGACGATGAGCTGCCCGCCGTTGAAGAACTGGCTNTTNTGTTGGGCCGCGACCCTCGCGTGGGCACCATTCACCGTGCCTCTGGTGGCGCCGAAGCATTAGAGCTGCTTGCCGTGCACACAATCGATGCCGTCTTCCTTGACATCCACATGCCCGGCCTGTCCGGGCTGGAGCTGNCCGAGGTCATTGGCAGGGGAACCAACCCACCCGTTGTTGTCTTTGTGACGGCCGACGACGATCAGGCTTTGGAGGCGTTTGAGCTGGCAGCCGTGGACTATCTCCTCAAACCTCTCCGCACCGAACGGCTCACCCGCACCATTGACAGGGTGGTTGAACTGGTGACCCACCCAGCGACTGTTGAAGAAGTCGAGATGATCACCGTTGACCAGGGTGGAGTCAGTAAGCTGATCCGCCTCGATGAGGTGAAGTTCGTTCAAGCCCAAGGAGACTACGCCAGGCTGCACACGGCCGAGGCAAGCTACCTAATCCGAGTTCCGCTGGCTGATTTGGAACAGCGCTGGGAGACTTCGGGTTTCATCCGTATTCACCGCTCATACTTAGTGTGCATGCCATTTGTCACCGCATTGAAACTCAGTGCTGCCAAGCCCACAGTGTCCGTGGGCAGTGCCGTCCTACCCGTGAGCCGCCGCCACGTACCTGTCCTGCGTGAACACTTGCAGGCCACACGGGTACGGCCCCTTTCATGACTGAAGGACTTGCTTGATGAACATCGGCCCCAGCGACCCTCCAGCCCACGGCCGCGTCAGGGTTGGAGCCCCACTCAGCCAAGCACACCACATCTCCCACGGCGCCAGCGTCTCACAAGAAGTTGCCGAGCAGACCGCTGTCGGCGAAGTGATGGTGCAATCTCTGATCCGCTCGCAACTACGTTTGGCCCTTGTTGTGACAGCCGGGTTCAGCGCTGCCCTGCTGCTGTGCTGGGCCCTAGTACGGTGGGTTCCCCTGTTTGCCGATTGGCGGATCTTGGGTATTCCAGCCCCNTGGCTGATGCTCGGTGTGGGCGTCTACCCCATCATCGGTGTCTCTGCCTGGCTATATGTGCGGGCGGCAACAAAGAACGAAAACCAGTACCGAGACTTAGTAGATGAGAAGTGAATCCTGCCATTGGCTACACGGCCCTGATCCTAGTTTCTTTGGCAACCACTGTCATCGGGTTTTATGGTCTGCGGGTCTCCCGAACAACCAGCGACTTCTACGTTGCCTCACGCACAGTGCGCCCTTGGTGGAATGCTTCAGCCATTGGTGGGGAATACCTCTCGGCTGCCAGCTTTCTTGGCATTGCCGGGCTCATCGTCATCTCAGGTATCGACGCTCTGTGGTTCCCCATCGGTTACACAGCCGGTTACCTCATGCTGCTGTTCTTTGTTGCTGCTCCCTTGCGCCGCTCTGGCGCGTACACCATCCCTGACTTTGCCGAAGCACGGCTGGAGTCAACAACAGCTCGCTACGTCACAAGCGTTCTGGTGGTAGTTGTGGGTTGGTTCTACATTGTGCCCCAACTCCATGGCGCCGCGCTAACCATCCGCACCACCACAGGACTACCGTCCTGGGTGGGGCCGGCTNCGGTAGTAGTGGTGGTCTGTCTGACAGTTATCACCGGTGGAATGCGCTCCATCACCTTCGTCCAGGCGTTTCAATACTGGCTCAAACTCACGGCCCTGGCCGTACCCGCAATCTTTATCCTGCTCATGCTCGCAGGTGCTCCTGAAACCGGTCCAATGATCCCAGCGGGCACCGATCTTTTCCCGCTCGCGGACCCCACCACCACAGATTCCACTTACCGCACGTTGTCTTTGCTGGTAGCTTTGCTCTTTGGCACCTTGGGCTTACCCCATGTCTTGGTACGTNTTTATACAAACCCCGACGGCGCAGCCGCCCGGCGCACCACACTGATAGTTCTGGGGCTACTCTCGATTTACTACCTGTTCCCCACCATTTACGGTGTGCTGGGCAGGGCTTTCCTTCCAGACCTAGCCACCGACGGTTACCCCGACGCCACGGTGTTGCTACTACCAGGAACCTTGATTGACGGGTTGGGCGGGGACATCCTCACTGCCCTCGTGGTGGCGGGTGCCTTTGCCGCCTTCTTGTCCACGACCTCGGGCCTAGTTGTCTCCTTAGCAGGGGTGATCAGTCAAGACGTGCTCGGTGGAAGTGTCCGAGGGTTTAGGATCGCCGCCGTCTTTGCCGCCGTCGTACCCTTTGGCGTGGCCATGATGACTGACTCACTGGCGCTGGCAGGCAGTGTGGGACTCGTTNTTGCCTTCACAGCGTCAACCATTTGCCCACTGCTGCTGCTAGGCATTTGGTGGCGCGGGCTCACCGACGCCGGGGCTGTTGCTGGCATGTTGACAGGCGGCGTGCTCTGCGGAACGGCCATACTTGTGGGCGCCCAGGTGTCTGCTGATGCACTATGGCGCGATGCACTCACGCAACCAGCCGCATGGACTGTGCCAGCAGCCTTCCTTGTCATGATCGTGGTGTCCAAGGCAACACGGCACCGCCGTAGCGCTACGCTGTCTCGGTTTATGTCCAAGTTGCACGTCCCCGAACGCCCCTTGGACGTTGCAGATCCGCGAACGCAGGCCAGCTGATCTTTAAAGAAGTAAACCGTAAAAGTGACTGAAAACGTTTTTCTACCGATGCTTTCAACCACTTGAAGGGCTGGGTTACTTCTCGGCCAGCGGATCGATGGCGGCCATCAGCTCAACCACACGGTCAAGGAAAGCATCCACCTGGCTTTCCTCGTAACCACCGGCACCCTTTTCAGGGGCAAACACTGCCCGCCGGACCACGTCCACACTGAGTTCACCATTGTCTTCAATGTAGACCAGCAGTTCCCGGCAGAGCACGTCGACGTCGTCAACGTTGTAGCTTTGCGCGTTCTTCTTGGCGGGGCGCCTGAACCGCTCACCGTCGGGGCGGTGCAAGCGGGCGCGTAGCACTGAGGCCGTCTTGCCGATCTTCATCATCCAGGCCTTTTCGCCCTCAGCGGTGATCAACAAATCCTTTTCGCGCAGCACAAACTCGTCTTCGATCCTATCCATCGCAGCGTCAACAGCGTGGGCGCTGTATCCACCGCGTGCAGGATCAAAGGCAGCCGTGCGAACGTCAAAGCTGGTGATGGCTTTACCGTGGTTGTCGGTGTTCAGGAAATAAGCCCGGGCACGCTCAAGGAACACGTCCACCTGTTTGACGTTATAACCAACTTCCCTAGGACCCACCAATTTAAACTTGGAGTTAGTCCGGGGCGTCTCATCCACTGTCACAGTCATTCCTTGAACTTGATCTCTACGGGTTAGAACATGCTGGCATTAGTGCCGTGGTTTAGAACTGGCCTAAAACAGANAAGGTGGCGTATGCCACCGGAGCGGCGAAGAGGATCGAATCAAGCCTGTCCATGACTCCGCCATGGCCTGGCAACAAGTTACTCATGTCTTTGACGCCAAGTTCACGTTTGACCATGGACTCAGCGAAGTCACCGCCTGTGCCTGCAAANACCATACCAATGGCCAGGGCAAATCCCACCCACCAGTGCTGGTCAAGTAAGAAAACGGTGGCGGGAATGGCCACTAGCGTGGCCCCGCCCAACGAACCGGCGAATCCCTCCCAGGACTTNTTAGGACTGATTCTGGGCGCCATCGGGTGCTTGCCGAATAGCACACCGACCAAATATCCGAAGGTATCGTTGGCAACTACCAGCAGCAACATGATGATCACCTGCACAACACCAGGATTGATGTTGGACAAATCTAGGGTCAGGCCACGCGTTGGGCCACTTTCACCACGCAGCATCAAGAACACGAAACTCAGAAGGAACGGGATCCACAACAGTGAAAAACCCNNCGCAAGGATACTCTTGACGGCGCCAGGTTCCGGGTCCAAGGAGCGCCATAAGACTGTGGCACCGGCACTGGCTACCAGAGCGAAGAGAAGCCCCTCTGCACCAGCAAAATAGGCAGAGGCTGGCATGGCCAACGCCCCAACAAATACAGGTGTNAAAGGGGCTTTGATACCCTTGCCTGCAATGGCGCGGTTGACTTCCCAGACACCCACACACACGAAGATAGTAGCGAGGGCAACAAANGCCACGGGATAAAATAGCAACGATCCAATGACCAGCACCAACAGTGCAACACCAACACTAATGGCTGCTGGAAGATCGCGCCCGGCCTTGGGTGTTCGGGGCGCCTTCACGGATGTAGCTATGGCTGGCAACCCTGCGATGGGCCCTTGCGGAACCGGGATGATAGGGATACCAGTCACCTGGGCAGCTGAAACCGGACGCGGGGCGAATTCTTGCCCGTCGGGTTCTTCCTCTGAAAGTTCGGCTGCTGCTACAGGGCGGTCACTTACTCCAGCACCGTCAGCTGTGATACTGCCGTGCTTAACATGGTGTCCCGCGACGCTTTGCTTCGTAGCTACTACCGCCGGAGCCACGGCAACCGCGTCAGCGTCGATGCCAGTGGCCAAGGAATTGGAAATAACCTCTGGAAGCTTGGAGTCTACGGGCTTGGACTTTGCTCGCTGAGATTTTTCCGGCTTGGATGTTGAGCGCCGCGCTTTAGCCTTCTTGGGACGCACGGCTTCTGCAGTGGTTGGCGTCCCCGAGGAGGTGGCTGGCAACGCAGCTTTGCCGCTTTGTCATCAAGCTTTTGGGCACCTGACTTTTGGGCCCTTGGCGCCTGGGCGCCTGGTTCTTGGGTATTCGGGGTAGGGACGGCTACGTCCGTACCTTCAGCCGTTGAGGTAGCCGCTGGGGTAACGCCCAAGGTGGCGCTGGCAGCGGTATCAGGGCAACACCAGCAAGGCCGGCCACCGTGTTGGCTGGTTTATCGCCTGCTTGTGTGTCGGCGTCGTGCTTGGCCTCGGTAGGTTCCGGCGGGAGAATCTCCGTGCTAGTTTTGGGCACAATGATAGGGATCATGCCCGTCAACTCAGCGTGACGGCGGGCTTTTCGCGAGGAAAATTGGTAGTCGGCCGGTGCAGGTATGAGCCCGGTCTCTGGATTTGACGCGGCCGGCTCCTTATCGGAACCGGCCGGCGCACTCTTGGGGTCCGCCATTAGACCTCGAGAAGCTCGACTTCCTTGCGCTTGAGCAGCTCATCGATGTTCTCGGTGTGGGATTTGGTCATCGCATCCAATTCCTTNTCGGCGCGCACACCCTCATCTTCACCGGCGCCNCCATCCTTAACCAGCTTGTCCAGCTGCTCCTTGGCCTTGCGGCGGATGTTGCGCACTGAAACCTTGGCGTCCTCACCCTTGGTACGAACAATCTTGACGTACTCTTTGCGGCGTTCCTGAGTCAGTTCCGGCATCATAATACGGATAACGTTGCCATCGTTGGACGGGTTGGCACCCACCTCGGAGGAGCTCAGTGCACGCTCAATGTCATGCATTGACGTCTTGTCGAACGGGGTGATGAGCAAGGTGCGGGCTTCCGGGACAGCAAAGGATGCCAACTGCTGCAACGGCGTCGGAGAGCCGTAGTACTCAACCATGACTTTGTGGAACATGGCGGGGTTGGCGCGTCCTGTGCGAACGGCGGAGAAGTCCTCTTTGGCGACCTCAATAGCCTTGTCCATCTTTTCTTCGGCCTCGAGCAAAGTTTCTTCGATCACGCGTCTCTCCCTCAATAAATAACTACATAACTTTTCCGCAGCAAATGCCCACGGCAATTCTGAGTCAATCCTACCGTGATCTACCCAGCAGCCGGGGTAGCCA
Source organism: Arthrobacter polaris (assembly GCF_021398215.1). Lineage (NCBI taxonomy): Bacteria > Bacillati > Actinomycetota > Actinomycetes > Micrococcales > Micrococcaceae > Arthrobacter > Arthrobacter polaris. Next base: position 849,946 of record NZ_CP071516.1, on the reverse strand, counting down.
CACCCTCAGTTGGCCATGGATGAGCCTAGGGTGTGACTAGGGTGCCCAGTTCTTCGCCGAGGATTGCGCGGGCCACGTTGCCGTCGCCTTCCATGCCGAAGACGAGCATGGTGACATTGTTGTCTTTGCACAAGCTAAAGGCGGTTTGGTCCATGACGCGAATATCGCGGGCCATGGCTTCGTCGTAGCTGAGGTGATCAAGTTTGACAGCCGTGGGGTCCTTNTTGGGGTCGGCCGTGTAGACACCGTCAACACCGTTCTTCGCCATGAGGACAATGTCGGCGTGGACTTCCAGCGCACGCTGGGCAGCGACGGTGTCGGTGGAGAAGTACGGCAGTCCGGCACCGGCGCCGAAGATGACCACGCGGCTTTTNTCGAGGTGGCGGATAGCGCGGCGGGGAATGTAAGCCTCAGCCACTTGCCCCATGGTGATAGCGCTCTGGACGCGGGTATCTACGCCGGCTTGTTCCAANAAGTCCTGCAGTGCCAGGCAATTCATCACGGTACCCAGCATGCCCATGTAATCGGCACGGGAACGGTCCATGCCGGAGGCGGAGAGTTCGGCGCCACGAAAGAAGTTGCCGCCACCGACCACAATGGCAACCTCCACCCTGTCTACGGTGCTGGCGATCTGCTTGGCAATGCCGCGGATGGTATCAGGGTCAACACCCAGCTTGCCTGCGCCGAATACCTCGCCGGAGAGTTTCAACAACACCCGACGGCGTTTGCCTGTCTCCGCTGCGGGTGCGCTCGTGCAGGGTGCGGTCTGCGAAATATTCGAGGTCATGGTGCCTTCCGTGGGTACCGGTACGCAACAGGTGGCGCGTTGGTTTCATCGCGCCATTGGCCGTGCATGCCGTTGTGCTGGGGTGCTGCCTTTCACCTGACACGCAGGCCAGCGAAGGTGTGCCTTTAAAATCTTATCCGACGTTGGACACAAAGAAGGGGTGACCGCAGATTGCAGTCACCCTTCTTCGTCACATCTGGTTAGAACATGTGAGTGTTTTATGCTCCGACGCGGAAACGCGCGAAGGCAACAGGCTTGACGCCTGCTTCTTCTAGAACAGCACCAACGCTCTTCTTGGCATCCTTGGCGAAGGACTGGTCAACCAGGACGATCTCCTTGAAGAAGCCCGTCAGACGGCCTTCGACGATCTTTGTCATGGCGGCTTCAGGCTTGCCTTCTGCCTGCGCAGTTTCGGCGGCGATGCGGCGTTCGCTGTCAATGACATCGGCTGCAACTTCATCGCGCACCAGGAACGTCGGGGACATGGCAGCAATGTGCACGGCTACGTCGTGTGCAACTTCCTGATTGTCACCGTCGATGGCAAAGAGAACGCCAACCTGGGCCGGGAGGTCCTTAGATGTCTTGTGCAGGTAAGAATCAACGGTTGCGCCTTCAACGCGAGCCAGGCGGCGGATGGCAACCTTTTCGCCCAAGAGTGCGCCAGCTTCGATGACAACTTCTGACATCGGCTTGCCGTCAACGTCAACAGCCAAGAGACTTTCAACATCGGTTGCACCGGAGGAGATAGCCGAGGCCAGCACCTTCTTGGAGAAATCGATGAANGGAGCAGCCTTGGCAACGAAGTCGGTCTCGCAGTTAACTTCAACCATGACGCCTACGCCATTTTCAACGGCTGCAGCAACAAGCCCTTCAGCAGTTGAGCGGCCCTCACGCTTGGTGGCGCCCTTGAGGCCCTTGATGCGGATGAGCTCCATGGCCTTGTCAGCGTTGCCGTCTGCTTCGTCAAGAGCCTTCTTGACGTCCATCATGCCCGCGCCTGTGCGCTCGCGCAGAGCCTTGATATCTGCTGCGGTGTAATTCGCCATATTGAAACTCCTGTTTCTAGTTGTCTTGGTTTTCACTTGCGTCATGCCTCGCACTGGGCGGGCATAGCACTGCCGGAACGCCAATCGGCATCCCGGCAGTCTCTGAAAGTTACTTGTCTTCGGTCTTCTCTTCGGAGGACGGAAGCGGCTTCCTGGCCGGTGAGTCTGCAATCAGTGTCGCAGCAGCATTCTCGGCTTCGGTGCCGGTGAGCACTTCGGCTGCCTCTTCAGCGGAGATTGCCTTAGCTTCACCTTCAGCAGCCTTATCACCTTCGAGGAGTTCGCGCTCCCACGCAGCTAAAGGCTCAGCCGGTGCTTCGGTGTTACCAGTTGCCTTGGCGTTGCGGGCGATGAGGCCTTCAGCAACGGCGTCGGCGATCACGCGGGTCAGCAGTGCAACGGAGCGAATGGCGTCGTCGTTGCCCGGGATCGGGAAATCAACTTCGTCAGGGTTGCAGTTGGAGTCCAAGATGGCAACAACGGGGATGTTCAGCTTGTGTGCCTCGTCGATGGCGAGGTGTTCCTTCGGNGTGTCAACTACCCAGAGCATCGAAGGTGCCTTGGTCAGGTTGCGGATACCACCGAGGTTGGTCTGCAGCTTGGTGAGTTCACGCTTGAGGAGCAGGAGCTCCTTCTTGGTGTGGCCCGAGGAAGCAACGTCGTCGAAGTCGATCTCTTCGAGTTCCTTCATACGCGAGATGCGCTTGGAAACCGTCTGGAAGTTGGTGAGCATTCCACCCAACCAGCGCTGGTTTACGTAAGGCATGCCAACACGGGTGGACTGCTCCGCGATGGCTTCCTGAGCCTGCTTCTTGGTACCGACGAAGAGTACGGTTCCGCCGTGTGCAACGGTGGACTTCGTGAACTCGTACGCGCGGTCAATGAAAGACAGTGACTGCTGCAGGTCGATGATGTAGATGCCGTTGCGCTCCGTCAGGATGAATCGCTTCATCTTCGGGTTCCAACGGCGGGTCTGGTGTCCAAAGTGGACGCCGCTGTCAAGCAGCTGGCGCATTGTTACGACGGGCATGCCGACGCTCCTTTTGATAATTTAACGGTTGTTTAGCTTGTTGGTCCCGACCGGAATCCGGTAAGTCCCTTCGCTCCTGGCACCCATCGTGCAGTCCATGAACCGCTGTGAAGCGGACCGTATGGGCACAATCCATCAGCAGGATCCAAGAAAAATTCTCGGATACCTCATCAGGGCGGGTGCGCGTAGTCAGCGCACAAATAGCACACTGCTCTATCAATGTTACTACAAGGGGCCTTGCTAACTGACCACAGCCGCTCCCCTGCACAATAGTCCTGCACAACAGTTACCGGATTCAGTTTTGTGCACAAATGCCAGCCTGTTCATCGTGTGCTCTTCTTCCAAGGCGCACGATTGATGGATGGACACCACCCTGAGCCCCGGCATTTGTTCTTGCTGGGCGCAATCTTGCTCGCACTGACTTTGTTACCCGGTCCGGCATCTTCTTCAGCGGCAACCGTGGGCGGCTCTGCGGCTGTACGTTTGGCGGCGCCCATTCCCCTCCCGTCTTCGCTCGCCTGGGGTTGGCCGTTGGAGNGGAAGCCCCAGGTGGTGCATCCCTTCGATCCGCCACCCAAGCCGTGGCTCNAGGGGCACAGAGGCGTTGACTTATCAGCACCACAGGGCGCATCTGTGCTGGCACCGGACGCGNGGGTGGTCAGTNTTTCCGGGACGGTAGTGAATCGTCCCGTACTGACAATCACTGCTGCCAACGCTCTGCTGCTGAGTTTTGAACCGGTGGCATCCCCGCTCAAGGCCGGTGACATTGTGGTGCGCGGGCAGATCATCGGCGTTGTGGCAACACCCACACATTGCGATGGGGCTTCATCCGGAGTTGCCAGCTGCCTTCACTGGGGCGTGCGCCGCGGCGAGGAGTATCTCGATCCTTTGCAGTTCATACTGGATCTGCGGCCCTCAGTTTTGCTCCCCTATTGGGCTAAGCTGCACGGTTTTACTTCCCGGAGCCGCGCTAAACGATGGCGGAAATTCCCGTAATAGCCCGGCCGGTAACAAGGGTGTTGATCTCGTAAGTTCCTTCGTAGGAGTAAATTGCCTCCGCGTCGGCAAAGATCTTAGCCATCTCAAAGTCTGTGACGATGCCGTTGCCGCCNAAAAGGCTGCGGCCCATGGCAACGGTTTCGCGCATGCGTGCGGTAGTGAAGGCTTTGGCCAGGGCGGACTGCTCATCCTTAGCTTGGCCCAGATCTTCTAGCTGGGACAGCCTCACCATCATGCCGGTGGAGGCAACGGTATTACCTAGCATCTTTACCAACTGGTCCTGGACCATCTGGAAAGAAGCGATGGGGCGGCCAAATTGCTGGCGTTCGACTGCGTAGCGCCGGGCCACGTCAAAGGCCGCCATTTGCTGGCCCACTGCCTGCCACGCCACGGCCAGGCGGGTGACCTTGAGAACCTTGTTGGTGTCCTTGAAGCTATTACCGCCGGCGAGTTTGTGCGTATGCGGGACCACCACGTTATCAAGGGTAATGTCCGCATTTTGCACCGTGCGTAGCGCCGTTTTATTCTCAATCTTCGTGGCGCCGTAGCCGGCCAAGGTCGTATCGACAAGGAATGCCTTGACCTGGTTATCTGCAACGTCGCGAGCGAAGATGACCACCCAGTTCGAAAACGTAGCGTTGCCGATCCATCGCTTGGCACCGTTGAGAATCCAATTATCGCCATCACGTACGGCAGTGGTGCGGGTGCCACCGGCAACGTCCGAGCCACCTAGCGGCTCCGTCAGGCCAAAAGCGCCGATCTTCTTCATAGCGTAGATGTCCGGCAGCCATTGAGCCTTTTGTTCTTCTGATGCCAAGGCCTCAATGGAGCCTGTGAACAGCCCGTCATGAACACCCATGAAAGTGGCTAGCGAAGCATCTGCTCGCGTGAATTCAGCATGACTCAGGCCCGCATAAAGGCTTGAGTAGCCCTTGCGGTGAACTGGGCTCATGATATCTAGTTCTGCCAGTTTGGGGATGATCTCCATAGGGAATTCACCGCGATTCCAGCAATCAGTCGCTATCGGCTTGACTTCCTTGGCCAGGAAATCGCGCAGTTCCTGTAGACGTTCGCGTTCTTCGGCGGAGAGCAACTGCTCGAATCCATAAAAGTCGCCATCGGCGTAAGGGAGGTTATTTAGGTCTACAGCTGCCTTGGACACGGGCATTCCTTTGCTTGAACTAATCTCTAAGAAGTCACTCGCTTGGCCTAAAACCAAACATGTTACTCCTGAGTAACATACCTCAAATTAGTGACCTGGGCAACCATTGTGTGCCATTTGCTACCGCCTGCACTCTTGCTCCGGCGCACCGTGAGTGCAGCCAGCTGCGCCGTGGAGCTGTTCCATTGAGCTGAAGTCGAGTGTAGGCTCGGCGCATGGTTACTCTTGTGATTGTGCTGCTCGCTGTTTGGTTAATCGTGGCAGTGATTGGCGTCGTTTTTAAGGGCCTGCTGTGGCTGGCTGTTGTCGCTATGATCTTGTTTGTTGCTACGGCCGCCATCGGTTGGGTGCGCCGCAAAACCCTCGAAAAGTGATGGTGCTTTCTCCTCTCTTTCCTGACAGGCATCTGCCATGCGTTCGCGTCTTGGCCACTGAGCCTGAGCCCTCCCCTAACCTGATCGGTGGGTTCAACGGTAAGCCAGCGATGAATTCAAGCTCAGGCCACCAAAACAAAGTGCCCCTGATCTGCTTTAGTGCAGATCAGGGGCACTTTGTGTAGAGCCACTCGGACTTGAACCGAGGACCTTAGGATTATGAGTCCCGCGCTCTAACCAGCTGAGCTATGGCCCCATGAGTAGTGCTTCTACTTGGACATTGCAGCAATAATGCGGCACAAGCAAAAGCACTCCCACAATCCTAAGGGGTCAACGGCTAAAGTGCATGATCCTCGTAGCTGCCGCCACGATAAATGTCTTCAAAGGTGTCAAGCGTCTTCTTTAACCCGTGCCGGGCAACCATTGAATGGCTTGCTGCGCCCATTGCTGCACGGTCTTCTTCAGAGAGTCCCATGATCATGGTGATCTTCGCGGCCAGGTCATCGCTGTCGTTCGGCGTGAACAGGTAACCGTTGACTCCAGCGTCCACAAGGTGCGGCAATGCCATAGCGTTGGCCAACACCACCGGGGTTGAGGCACTCATGGCTTCAAGGGTCACAAGGGACTGCAGCTCGGCGGTACCAGGCATGACGAACAAGTCGGCTTTGAGGTAAACCTGACGCAGTTCTTCGTCGCTGATCAGGCCGGTGAATGTCACGCGTGAGGACAGTCCCAACTTCTCAGCCTGGGCCTTAAGTGCACTTTTGACCTCGCCACCACCGACCACTACCAGCTGCAGGTTCAGTTCAGCGGGTGTCTTGGCAATGGCGTCAATGAGGACATCAATGTGTTTNTCTTCAGCCAGTCGTCCAACAAAGGCAACGGTTGGGTACTGATTTTGTGGGATCGTTTCGCCAACAGCAAGTTCATAGTTGCCCGAATCAATACCGTTTGACAGCGGTAGAACTTTACGCAGGAACGCATGTTCGTGCATCGCTTTNGCCGCCAAGGGTGTAGGCGTTGTGACTACGTCCGCCCGGCTCATGACCTTGCCCATGTCACGCCAGGAGACCTTGCCAACAATGTTCTTAAACCACTGCGGAAATGGTAGAAAGGGNTTCAGGTTTTCAGGCATGAAGTGGTTGGTGGCCACGATTCTGATGCCCCGGCGGGCGGCTTCATAAACAACGTGCTCACCGATCATGTAGTGGCTTTGCACGTGCACCACGTCGGGCTTGATCACATCAAAGAGCGCAGCAATATCCTTCTTGATCTCCCACGGCAGGCAGATCCTAAAGTATTCGTGGGTTGGCACAGGGCGGGACCGCAGGCGGTGCACGGTAGCTTCGGGACGCTGCTCAGTAATCATGGGCCCGCCATCTGGACGGCAGGCCATCACATGCACCTTGTGTCCCCGAGCCGTCATCCCCGTTGCCAGCCGGAAACTAAACTGCGCTGCACCGTTGATGTGCGGAGGATAGGTATCCGCAGCGATCAAGATGGTCAGCGGCTTNTGGGCGCTTGCACTCGAGGGNGATGTCACGGATATAACTCCTGATGGCTTGTTGAATGGCGCGGTGCCCACTCATTGCTTACGTTGTTCGGACTTTGCAGCTTTACGCCGTTTCACCACGTCGGGGTGGTGCCTNGACAACGCTATAACCCCAACGATAGCAAGCGTCGCAGCCCCNGCCATGGCAATTGCAACTACAGGTGGGACATCGTCGCGAAGCTCGTCCAAAATGACTATACCGATGGCAATGCCCACCATTGGGTCAATCACTGTCAGCCCGGCAATGACTAGGTCCGGTGGGCCACCAGCATAGGCGCTCTGCACAAACCAACTCCCCAGCCCTCCCGCTGCGGCAATGGCAATCACCGAATACCACTGGACATTTAGCAGAAAGAGCCCATTGGGATCGAAGATCTGCTTGGAAATGATGCGCGTCAACACGGCCACGAAACCGAACAAAACACCAGAGCCGAGAATATAAAAGAACGCCTTCAGACGGTGCTTGAACATGACCAGGGCGCCACCAAANATGACAATAACGGCAGCTAGTAACAAAACCACGGTTAGCTCTTGGGTGGTGTCAACGTGAGTATTTTCACGCACCACATTCACGGCCATGAGGACAAANAGTGCACTGCCAGCAACACAGGCGGTGATGGAGACAACTGTTGCACGGTTGAGCCTGATCCCCTGATCGCGGGAGTTGACGATGGTGGTGATCACTAGGGCTATCGCCCCGATAGGCTGCACCACTGTCAAGGTACCAAGGGTCAGTGCCACAACGTTCAGAGCAGTTCCGACACCCAGTAGCCCCAGGCCCAGCACCCAGCGGGGNTTGCGTATCAGACGTAGGAAGCTTGCACCGCCCAGCGCCAGTCCGCCAGTGTTATTTTGCACGGCACTACCTTGACGTTGCGCACCAAAGGCGAGAAAGAACGCCCCGGCCACGGCGCAGATCACGGCAAGCCACATCATGGGCGCCCTGACCTGGCGCACTGGGGTAGTGCAGTCCACGGTGCTTGTGCAANAGAGCCACAAAGTACTGGCCAAACGCAATGACGTGCATGATCATGGCTGCGCCCAANAANATCCAGCTAAGTATAAATGTGAAGTTAGACTCCAAGGCCTTTGCCAAGAGCAGCATTGGCGTACCAATCATCAAGGCGGCCGTGCGCGTCTTTCCCAGCATGGTGACCTTAAGGTCCGCGTCTCCCCTGAAGAAATAGATGGTGGCACCGAGCAGAACAACGTCCGGAATCAACAAGAGCAACAGTAGCCACAGTGGCAGGAACCCAGCAATGACCATAGTGATAGTCACGGCAACAAGTGCCACCCTGTCAGCCACTGGATCCATGATCCGGCCCAGTTTAGAGGTTTGGTTGAGCTTGCGCGCTACAAAACCGTCGATCCAGTCGGTGCAACCCATCATGGCCAGGACAAANACGCCCCAACCATACTCATTCCGGGCTAGGACAAGCCAAACAAACAAGGGNGTCCCAAGAAACCTGACAACGGTAATCACATTGGGGATGGTGAGAATCGCGTTGGAGTTTTCCGTGAGAGTGCTGGAACTGCCAGGCAAGTGAGTCACCTCCCGTGGTGATGTTCGGCGCGGACCGTGCAGCTGGCGGCGACTGTGCTTTTGGTGCACGGCACCGGTGATGGGCGAAATTATTTCCTCATCAACTTCCGCAGCAAAACNACGCAGGCCGTGGCTGACACCGTGAAAATAGCCAGCGGTTTCCATCGCTCTTTCACAGTGTCAACAGCATTCCCCGTGGCACTAGATGCCACCTTGTGCACTGTTTCCCGAGCTTTGTCCTTGGCAGTGTCCAGGATGTAAGTGGCTTGCTTCTTAACATCGGCTTCCTCCACCAGTTCCTCGCGCAGGACCAGCAGATGCTCCCGACGAGCCGTGGTGCGTTTGACCAGCTCAGTGGCATTTGCTGTGGGCCCGTGCTCGGCTTCCTTGGCTGCACGTTCCGCGACCGCTTTGGCCTTGGCCTCCTCTGCTTCAGCCTTGCGTGCCTTCTTNTGTGCACGGTTCAGAGGCTCGGGATCAAGAGTTGCGGGGTCAAAGTCGCGGCCCTGCTTGGCGATGCCTAGGTCGTGGCGAATCCCNCGCCACGCCTGCTCAGGTAGTAGAGGGAGTAAGGTTTTGAACTTCTTGTAGGCGATCAAAGCACTGATACCAATGACAAGCAGTATCCCGGCGCTGACAATCAAAGAAGACAGCCAGAGGGGCATGACCGTCCCAAGGCCAGCAATGGCCGCCACCACCAATGCAATGACAAGCAACACAAGGAAAACTAGGGCCAGCGCAGCAAAGACGACCACNCCGCCCACACGGGCTTTCTTGTGTTCGAGTTCTAGTTTGGCCAACGCAACTTCATCGTTGAACTGGCGTGGCACCAACCGAACCGTCGTCTTAACAGCTTCTACCAGCGCCGAACCATCGACCTTCTGGTTATCCTCCGCTGCGACATGCACGCCTTTNTGCACATCCGTCACTGAGACCGCCTCCATCATGAGGGTNTCAGGCGGTGTCCTTATTCGGCCCGCACAAACCCGAAATCTTTGTACTGCCTCCTCACGGNNAGGCACTACCGTCAAANNGTCAAAATTACCATCCATCGTGCCTACCAAGGGCCCTTGCCTCGTTCTTCCATTGNNTTGCGGAATAGTAAAGACCACCGGAGTGTTGTTGGTTCCGGGGTAATAAAACGAGTTCAGACGTCGTTATTTGCTTTGAAAAACACATACCATAAACCATGAGGCGGTCGTTTTCTGCGGCCGTTGGCACTTTGCTGCACATCACTTTCTTGAGGATTTTTGTCTTGACCACCACCGCTCACCCAGGGNATTCCCTGTCCCGCCGGCAANAACTGATTTACATTTTGGTGTTAGGGCTTTTGACTGCATTGGGCCCCTTCACTATCGACTTGTATCTGCCTGCCTTCCCCATCATCGGCAAGGAACTCGGCGTCAGTGCCACAGCCGTCCAGCTGACATTGACGGCGACGACGATTGGTTTCGCCGCCGGTCAGCTGATTGTGGGTCCGTTTAGCGATAAATTTGGCCGCCGCATGCCGCTGATCCTCGCAACGGCCCTGCACGTGCTTGCCTCTATTGGGGCTGCCATGTCCACGGACATCACCATGCTGGGCATGTTCCGCGTGCTGCAAGGCATCGGCGCCGCCGGTGGAGCCGTAGTGGCCATGGCCATGATTCGGGACCTCTTTGGCGGCTATCAGTTGGTGAAGATGCTCTCACGCATGGCCTTGGTCAATGGCATGGCACCGATTCTTGCCCCAGTCATTGGTTCACAGTTGTTGGGTATCATGCATTGGCCCGGGATCTTCTGGTTCCTGGCCAGCTACGGCGCACTGGTAGTGGTGGCAACGTTCGTGTTCATCGTTGAGACCTTGCCTGCTGAGAAAAGGCAATCCGACGGCGTTCGCGCTGCTGACAGGTACAAGGCAGTGTTCAGCGACAGGATCTTCGTGGGCACTATCTTGGTGGGCGGGCTGAACTTTGCTGCGTTGTTCACCTATCTCTCCGCGTCCACGTTTTTGTTCCAAAACACGTTTGGCTTCACGCCCCAGCAGTACGGCTATTTGTTCGCCGTGAATTCCCTGGGAGTGGTCACGGGTGTCCAAGTGGCCTCACGCATCATGCGCCGCACAGGACCCCAATGGGTCATCGCATGGGCCACTGTGGCACAAGTGAGTGCAGCCATAGCCATAGTGGTCTTTGATCATCTGGGCTTTGGCCTATGGGGAGTCATTGTCCCGTTGTGGTTCTTCATTTGCGCCACGGGCTTCATGTTCCCGTCGGTACAGGTCCAGGCCTTGACCCGCCATGGGAAGCAAGCGGGCACCGCGGCCTCCCTCATGGGTGCCACCAACTTTGGTTTTGCCGGCTTGATTACCCCGGTGGTGGGCCTTGTAGGAGTAGCCACGGCAGCACCCATGGCCTTGATCATGGGTACCTGTAGCCTGCTGGCCATGGCTGTGTTGTGGGTTGTTGTCCGGCCCAAAACAGTGCCCAGCCTATAGCGGCACCGCACTGCCGCCGAGGCAAGCATCCGAAGTGACGTCTGGCAATGGCGCGGCCTCACCAAAACGGGTGTGCTGTGGAAAGCTGGAGCTATGACGCTGCTGACACCTAACAAAGCCCGACGGCGGCTGGCCACCGCAGCCATGGCTGGCGTCGGCGGTTATGTCCTCGTGGACGTGGCGCTCCAGTTCCTCCCGCCGCACTACAGCGTCATCAGCGATGCAGAAAGCAACCTCGCCGTTGGCCCGTTCGGGTGGATCATGAACGTGAATTTTCTTGGCCGGACCGTCACTACCTGCTGCGCTGTCGCCGCCATCAATCGGGTCGGTTGGCCCTCCCGCTTGCGGCGAACCGGAACGGTTCTGATGTCAATAGGGNGACTTAGCTCGGCCGTCCTGGCCTTTTCCANNACTGACGTTGGTCCGGGACCGGCGACGGCGGTTGGCACCGTCCATCTCTTCGTGGCGGGTTCGGGATTCCTCGCTGCGCTGGCCGGCATTCTTGTGCTGACCCGGTGGGTACGCCGCAGTACGGAACTGGCGAAGGCCTACCCAGCGGCACTCACCCTCGCTGTGATTGCGTCCTTCGGGCTCGCATCCCTGGGGTTGACCACCGTTCTGAAGCCGGAACTGTTGGGTCTGGCCGAGCGGGTTTGCCTCGCCGGCGTTCTTGGCTGGGCGATGGCGGTGTGCACTGCCATCAGGGGACTGGACCGGCGGCGGTAACCAAATCCCCACTTAGGCTGCCAGCATGCAGATCCTCGCTAAGAGGTGCCATGCCCACCTGCTCAGCTATTCACCCACAGTGTTGCTCGGATAGTTTGGCTCCGGCTGCGGGTCCTTGGACACTGCTGAAGCATCAGCCCCGGCTATATCACGAACATTTTTGGACAGCAACAACGGCGAACAAACTCAAAATGAATCCAAGTCCGAAGAAGCCCTTCTCGCTAAGGAGCAAGTCCGCGTTCCACAGTCCAATTACCACAAGTGCCACAGCCAGTGCGGTACAGAACCAGGCTAAGCCGTAATAAATAGCGGTCACCGGGATGCCTTCGCTACGGTCACGAACGCTCTTTTGCAGTGAAATCACAGCGAAAAGTCCAAACATCAAGGTGACAAAGTAGTAGCCTTTNTCGTTCAGTTCCATCTCGGCGTTGAACAATCCGATGAAATAGGTACCTAGACCAATGAGGAGAGCTAACCAGGATGCCCCAATAAAGGCTGCTGTTGGCCGATAAGGGGCACCGNNGTATTGAACTGTAAGCTCATCGGGAGTCACTCTCTTTGCTGTGTTGTGGCGCTCGAGTACAAGGGTGTCGGCCATCTTTTGGGTACAGAATGGCAATTTGGACTAGTCTATACAGGGCTCCCACCGGGCTCCGTAAGTCACCATCATTTTCAGGCCCGACGGCGTCTACCCCCGTCAGTCCATGCCGTACCTCTGGTCTCGTTGGGTGCCAGTAACCACGGTGCGTCCCCGCGGATGGTAGCGCCGACGCCATGCTGCATCGCGAGGGACCGCAGGGGTGTACTGAGAGGCCACAACTGCAGCCGGTGCGTGGGTCTATAGAGATGCGCGGGAACCTCCGCCCAGGGAATGTGGGGCAGCAGTGAAATCCCCATAAACCAAAGTTTTGCAAAACCTTGAAGCACAGATCCCCGCACTCATAGGGGCGCGGGGATCACGGCATTCAATCTTGCGGATTAGTATCCGGCTGAAGTACTTCCGGTCAGGACTGCCGCTGTGCCTGACAAACCAAGCCTTGTTGCTCCGGCATCAACCATGGCCTGGGCCGCAGCCCAGTTACGGATACCTCCAGAAGCCTTGACTCCAATCCGCCGGCCGACGGTTTCGGCCATCAGCTTCACCGCGTGAACGGTGGCACCTCCTGCCGGGTGGAAACCTGTGGAAGTCTTCACAAAATCGGCGCCGCTACTCTCCGCGATCTGGCAAGAACGTACGATCTGTTCGTCAGTCAGTGCAGCTGTCCCCACGATGACTTTCAACACGTCGGGTGCTGGCACGGCTTCGAAGTCTCCGGCGTCGCTAGAGGTGTGATCTAGAACCGACCCAGGGAATTGTTCACCCAAGGCCGCTAACCCCTAACCTGGTTAAAGCAAAGGACCCCGCACTTTCGTGCGGGGATCCTTTGGAAAGCTCCCCACCTGGACTTGAACCAGGAACCTTTCGATTAACAGTCGAACGCTCTGCCAATTGAGCTATAGGGGAATGAGGCAAGTAAATCTTAGCAGTAATTCACAGTTTAAATCAAAACCGATCATATCTACACACTCAAGGCAATAACTGTCTCCGGTCCCGCAACGAGACCGGAGACAATTTGCTGGCTCCCCACCTGGACTTGAACCAGGAACCTTTCGATTAACAGTCGAACGCTCTGCCAATTGAGCTATAGGGGATCGTGCAGGAACAACAATAACAAAGGCTTGGCCAGTTGTGAAATCGGCGCCTCTGGGGCCTTCTACCCGTCGCCGCGTAACTGCCGTCGCGCCGTTTCCAGCTCCATCAATTCCCGCTGCAANAGCTGGTAGCTCTCAGGATCCACTGACGGATCCATGCGCTGCAAAGCTCCCAGCCGCTCTTCCTTGAGCCGGGTGATCTGCAGTTCAAAGAGCCTGCGCAGGATGTCCTTGCAGTACCGTGTCAAGGTGTCCTCACGGGTCGCTGGCAGGGGNCTGAGCGCCAGCTCGGCCACCAGCGAGGCCAGCTCGGGCGGAACATTAGCCCGGATGGCCTCCAGCCACTGCGAGGACGCCTCGAGGGACTCCCCTGCCAACTCTATGCCGCGCTGCACAGCCTTGTACGCCGGAACCACGAACTCCGTTGCGGCGAAATGCTGCCAATTGCCCGTTGTCAGGAGCCCCGGATGTTGCAAAACAACTTCCAGCGCCTCCCGCTCTACACGCCCCTGTGGATCGCGCGGATCTGGGCGCACAACAGCCGGCCGCTCCTGCTCAGGCTGCATGGGCTCTCCCTGTCCTGACGCCAAGTCCGCTCCAGACCCACCTGTATATACGCCGCTTTGCTGCCCTGTCCCCTGCTGCGATGGTGGCCTTTGCTGCCCTGTCCCCTGATGATGTCCGACGACGGCATTCACCGGAGGGTGTGCCGCCTCCTTGGACTGTGGCTGGCTCTGGGCCCGGCGTTCGGCGCCCTTGACGGCCCGCAGCACCTCGTTAGGATCGGCCAATCCCAGCCATCCAGCTAGTTCCTGGCTGTATCCCATCCGGGTGGAGGCATCTCTAATCTCAGCAACCACAGGNGCTGAAGCCCGCAAACCACTTACCCGGCCTTCAACTGTGCTTAAATCAAATTTGGCGAGCGTGGTGCGAATAGCGAATTCAAACAACGGCCGACGGGACCGGATTAGGGCGTGAACCGCCTCATCTCCCTTGCGTTGACGCAATTCGCAAGGGTCCGCACCTGATGGTTCAACAGCCACGAATGTTTGTGCAATAAACCTCTGGTCCTCATCAAAGGCCTTCAACGCAGCCTTCTGGCCAGCAGCGTCGCCGTCAGAGGTAAAGACTACTTCCCCGCCTGTGCCATCATCGGAGAGAAGACGCCGGGCAACCTTGATGTGCTCGGCACCAAATGCCGTTCCACAGGTGGCAACGGCTGTGTCGACTCCAGCAAGGTGGCATGCCATGACGTCGGTATAGCCCTCCACCACCACAAGCTGGCGCTTGGCGGCAATGCTGCGCTTGGCCAAGTCAATGCCATAGAGCACTTGGGACTTNTTATAAAGCGCGGTTTCGGGNGTATTGAGGTACTTCGGTCCCTGATCATCCTCAAAGAGTTTCCTGGCACCAAAACCAACGGTGTCACCAGCTATGTCCCGGATCGGCCACATGAGCCTGCCNCGGAAACGGTCATAGATTCCCCGGTTCCCTTCGGAGAACATGCCCGTTAGCTTCAGCTCATCCTGAGTGAAGCCCTTACCTGTGAGGTGCTTAAACAGGCCATCCCAACCTTGCGGGGCAAAACCCACACCAAACCGCTCGGCTGCCTCACGATCAAAGCCGCGTTCACTCAAGAACTGACGTCCTGTGCCGGCCGCCGGAGTCAGCAGTTGCTCACGAAANAACTCTCCGGCGATTTTGTGTGCATCCAACAAGCGTTGCCGCTTGCCCACGTCTTCGCGGCGTGGGCCTGTCCCGCCGTCTTCGTAACGCAATTCATAGCCAATGCGCCCGGCCAGCTTCTCCACAGCTTCAGAGAATGAAATGTGATCCATTTTNTGGATGAAAGAAATCACATCGCCGCTTTCCTGGCAGCCAAAACAATGGAAATATCCCATCTGTGGCCGCACGTGGAAGGACGGGCTGCGCTCGTCATGGAACGGACACAGCCCTTTGTACGAACCAATTCCAGCTGACTTCAAAGTGACGTAGGCGTCAACAATTTCCTTGGANTCGGTGCGCGTTCGCACCTCATCAATATCTTCACGTTTTATCAGGCCAGCCACCGTGTCAGTTTACGGAGATTCCTGCGTTCTGAACCCGAACGGCTGCCGCACGGAAGGAAGCCGCCGCCCCGGCGGTATTGAGGTCCGGTGGACAGTTTTTCGTTCCGTGCCCAACTTGCCATGGTCGCTGTCCCTGTCCGGTGATAATCTCAGCCTCATGATCGCGCGCCTGCACCATGTGGTGATCGACTGTCGGATCCGGCATCCGGACAGCAGATGCATCTTGATGTGATGGTCCAGGACGTCAAAGTGCCGGGGAGTGGGTTCTGACTTTGGGTGCCACCCGGCTCTGCGGGGCGCACGGGAGTGTCTATGCGGATCCTGCAGGACACCCGTTCTGCCTCATTTTGCACCCGGGATGGGTTGCGGGTATCAACGGCTGAACTTTAGAGCAGTGTCCGCTCAGTCCCCACGAGCCGCTCGTGCAGGGCAAGGGCCGATACATCGGTCAGTGAAGCAATCTGGTCGATAACAACGCGAAGCCGGGTATCGTCGTCGTCCGCGTCCCGCCAATCAGCAGCAAACATAGTCTCCAGATGGGCGTCACCGGTAGCACTCAGTACAGCTACCAGCTCACTAAGCACGTCCTGCTGGCGCTGGTAGATGGGCTGGCGGTGATCGGTGGTCATGACGAACGTGGTGGCCAGACCCTTCATAACAGCAATTTCCGTGAGAGTTTCCTGGGGCACCACCACGTCGGCACCGTACCGTGTCAGGCGTCCAGTCCCATAGATGCCCTGGGTTGCCCCAACAGCACTTTGGCAAAANCGGCCGATCAGCTGGCTGGTCATGTCCTTCAGTGCCGCCATAGACTTCCTGCTGCCATCGGCATGGCGGACCCAGACATCAGTGTCCTCGAGCCTGCTCAGCGCAGCATCAATTTCGGCGGTGTCCATGGTGGGCAGGTACCACTGCTGGGTGTACCCCAGAACGCGGTTGCGCTGATCCTGGTTGGCAAGCCACTTCAGTTGCACATGGCCAGCGACGATGGCGTCCTCAACGTCGTGAACGGGNTAAGAAATGTCATCCGCCAAGTCCATGACCTGAGCCTCAATACACGTCCGCCCTGCCGGGGCGCCTCTGCGCAGCCATTCAAAGACGGGNAGGTCATCAGTGTAGGCGCCAAATTTACTGGTGCGCAGGCCATCGATTAAAGGGNNTGCGTCTTGGGCCAGCCACGGATACTTCGCGGAAGCATCCAGAGAAGCCCTGGTAAGGTTCAGCCCGGCCGATCCACCATCAGCCGTTAGCACTTTCGACTCGAGACGGGTCAGCAGACGCAGCGTCTGGGCGTTGCCCTCGAAACCGCCAATCTCATGAGAGAGCTCGTTGAGCATCGATTCGCCATTGTGACCAAAGGGCGGGTGGCCTAGATCGTGGGCCAGACACGCTGTATCAACCACGTCAGGGTCGCAACCGNNAGTACGGCCCAGTTCACGGCCAATCTGGGCCACTTCGAGGCTGTGAGTCAGGCGAGTGCGCACAAAGTCGTCAGTGTCCGGGGCAACCACCTGCGTTTTGGCGCCCAAGCGGCGCAGCGCCGAGGAGTGCAGCACACGGGCCCTGTCACGTTCAAACACAGTGCGGAAACTGCTCTTGGGCGCTTCTTGCACCCACCGCTCTTGGTCGTGGGGCAAATACACGGGTTGCAAATCACTGGACATAACCCCAGCTTAGGGCCAACTCGGCACGGCTCGGGGACGCTTAATGCATACGTGGATGCTCCCGTGGTCAGGAAACCGAAAAATGCCACAGTTTGACGGAAATGCCATAGTACAAACTGTGGCATTTCCGTCAAACTGTGGCATTTTAGAAACGGGAGCGGCTGGGTGGGCCCTAACCGCCAGAAACGTCCAGTTCAGCACCGACTAGTTCAACCTTTTGTGACCCGCTGAGCGTGCGTTCATCCAACCAACCAGCCGGAAGTGCTGTGCGTTTGGGCGTACCTGCCCGGCCACGGGGACCTTCGGCGTCAACGCCGGGGTAACCCTCGTCCATGTCCAGCTGCTCCAGCAGTTCGGCCAAGGCTTCGNNAGTGGGAACTGTGGAAAGCTTGGCGCGGAGGTCTCCGCCCACAACATAGCCCTTGAAGTACCAGGCCATGTGCTTGCGGATATCACGCAGGGCCTTGTTCTCGTCATCAAACGTGTCAACGAGTAGTTCTGCGTGCCGGTACACGGCGGCTGAAACCTCCGCCATGCCGGGCTTATGGCGGGCGTCGCTGCCCTCAAAGGCAGCCATCAAATCACCAAAGAGCCACGGGCGGCCCTGGCAGCCACGGCCAATCACTACNCCGTCGACGCCGGTCTGGCGCACCATGGCAATGGCGTCTTCGGCGCTCCAAATATCACCGTTTCCAAGTACAGGCACATCCGGGAGTGCCTCGCGCAGACGTGCGATGGCGTCCCAGTCGGCTTGACCTGAGTAAAACTGACTCGCTGTGCGCCCATGTAGGGCTACGGCAGCCACTCCGGCGTCGCGCGCAATGCGGCCAGCTTCTAGGTAAGTGAGGTGGTCCTCGTCAATGCCCTTGCGCATCTTAATCGTCAGCGGTAATCCGCCCTTGGACGCTTCACGGACAGCTGTTTGCACAATCGCGGTAAACAAATCCAGCTTCCACGGCAGCGCAGCACCGCCACCGCGGCGAGTCACTTTGGCCACGGGGCAGCCAAAGTTCAAATCGATGTGATCGGCGTGGTCCTCTTCAACCAGCATGCGCACGGCTTTGCCCACAGTTTCAGGGTCGACGCCGTACAGCTGGACGGAGCGAATCTTCTCGTCTTCGTCGTGGCTAATCAGGCGCATCGATTCCGGNGTGCGCTCCACCAAGGCGCGGGAGGTCACCATCTCGGACACAAANACACCGCCGCCATGCTCACGGCAGAGCCGCCGGAACGCGGTGTTGGTGATCCCCGCCATGGGNGCAAGCACCACGGGNGTTTCCACCGTGATATTGCCCAGTTTCAGNGGCGGGAGGTCCAATTTGGTGCTGCTGGTGGGGATATCTGTAACGGTCACTAGATAATTCTCTCAAATACATCCAAATTAATCTCTGCCGGGTGCCGGGGCCACGGATAAACCCTCCGTCAACAACGTGCCCCACCGCCTCTGTCCCCAGGATCTGTCCCCTCGATTCAGATGGCCTCGACCTATCATGCTGCTCCGCAGCTACGACGGTCCCTGCCCATCTGCATTCATCTACCTGATAACCGTAGCGTTCTGAGCATTGCAGCAAATGTTTACTACCGTATTCGGCACCGCTGCCGGCCGGGTTCTGCCTCTGGTGCTGCTGATGCTCATGCTCAGTTCTTCCGGTGGTACTTACCCGGTAGAGACCACCCCGCATTCTTCCAGGCATTGCACCCGTCCATGCCTGCCAGCTACGTGGTGAGTGGACTTAGGGAGTTGATGACTGGTGGAATAGACTCGCGTTTGTGGATCTCGGTGACTTTCCTTGCCGTTGTTGCTGTGGACTCGGTGGCCATCAGCGCCTTCAGTGCACGACGCCAGCGGGTCTTCTCCATCAAACGTCTACACCTTGAACTGGAAATGTAAGCCACAACGCATCTTTTGATTCTGCGCCGTCGGCTAAGTTTTCTCCCTACCA
This sequence comes from Arthrobacter polaris, assembly GCF_021398215.1. NCBI lineage: Bacteria > Bacillati > Actinomycetota > Actinomycetes > Micrococcales > Micrococcaceae > Arthrobacter > Arthrobacter polaris. The sequence goes on along the minus strand of NZ_CP071516.1, from coordinate 830,883 downwards.
CCAAAGGAAATTCCTGTGCCTCGCAGCTCCCCACTAAACAGGCCATTTTGGCTGCTGCACTGGAGCTAGGTGCGTTGCACGGGATTTCCGGGACCACCATGGACGAGGTGGCGGAGCGTGCTGGGGTGGCCAAAGGCAGCGTGTACTACAACTTTTCCTCAAAGGACAAGCTGTTTGAGGAGTTGTTGACAGCAGGTGTCAGTTCGCTGGCCCTGACCCTTCGCAGCGCACGGGAGTCGGCCACAGGGTTTGGCGCCATCGAGGCCATGGTGACGGACATGCTGACGCTGATTGCCGAAAACCGGCCGCTGGCTAAGCTGATGGCAGCAGAGATCTTCCGCACTGACAGGGTCTGGCAAAATACGGTATCAACCCTGCGCCGCGAGGCCGTGAGCGAGATTGGCGCAGCCCTGCTTCCACTTGTCCCGGCGGACACCTCCGAGGGTAGCCGGCTACTGATGGCCGGCGGTATTTTCGGTGCCACCCTCATGGGCGGGCTCGAATGGCTACTCTTTAGCCCCAACACACCTGCCGACGACGTCTCGGCAGCGATCTTGTTCACGTTCTCCGGAAAGCTCGTCTCCGGGACCTGACCTGCGGGCCAGATTTCATAGCCGGCGTATTTTAGCCGGACCAGATCAGTAGTGCCGTATCAGAAGTGCCGCTAGAGCCCCAAGATAGTGGTGGCGATCATAAAGTAAATGATCAATCCAGTAGCGTCCACAAACGTTGAAATGAACGGGTTGGAGAACACTGCAGGATCTGCTTTGACTGCTTTGCCCAGTAACGGCATGAGCCCACCAATGCTGGCAGCCATGGTGCACACCCCNAGCAAAGTCAGGCCGATGACCCAGCCAATGGGCACGGTGAAGGCAATTGCGGCAATCGTGAATCCCAAGGTTCCCAACAACAGNTCAAGGAATGCCCCNACACGTACCTCACGGGCAAAGACCTTCAGGAAATCGCGCGGTCGCACATCCCCNAGGGCCAGTGCCCGGGTAATGGTGGTGGCGGCCTGGTTGCCGGTGTTTCCTCCGGTGCCAATGAGCAGCGGAATGAACAGCGAGAGCACCACTTGTTGTTCAAGCGTCGCTTCAAAGGCGCCAATGACTTGCACTGTCAGTGTTGCCCCNACGGCAAGCACCAAGAGCCACACAACCCTGGCGCGCACAATGGCGCGCACAGGTGTTGCAAGGTATGGGCTGCGCAAAGGCTCGGTACCGCCTGAGCGGGCAGCATCCTCAGTTTCTGCATCTTCTAGAATCTGCAGGGCATCATCCACCGTCAGGATTCCCACCAACCGATCTTCGGCGTCGACAATGGGCAGCACCAAAACCTTAGCGTCGGCACAGTAGCGGGCAGCTTCTTCGGCGTTTTGGGTCGCTGGAAAACTCAGCGGCTTCTTCATGACCTCGGCAATCAGGGCCGAGTCATCCGCACGCAGCACATCGCGTAACGAGATGACACCCACCAAGTGGCGTCCGGCGTCTGTGACGGGAATGGTGTAGACGCTTTCGGCATCGTCTAGGTGGGTGCGCACCCGGGCAAACGTCTGCGCTACGGTGAGGTGCGGATGCGTGGTGACAAACTCAGGACTCATGTAACGGCCCACGGCGCCTTGCATGTACCCCAGCACAGTGCTGGTAAGTGCTCGTTCCTTCTCGTTGAGCCCTAAAATCAGTCGGTTGGCAACAGATGCTGGAAGTTCATCCAGCAGGGCTACACGGTCATCCGGGCTGAGTTCGGCAAAGACCTCGCCAACGTCGGCCTCTTGTAGCCCTGCTACCAGATCCGCTTGCAGCGCCGCGTCTAGGCGCTCAAANACCTCAATGGCCCGGTCTTTGGGCGGGGTACGGTAGGCCACGGCCCGGTCTATGGTGTTCAACCGTTCAAGTTGTTCCAAAATTTCAGAAATATTCAGCGGCGCCAGTGCTTGGGAAACAGCTACCAGGTTCTGGGTTGCCAGTGCGCGGGCCAACAGTTCGGTGCTGTCCGCAAATGTCTGGACGGGGTATTTGATCATGGTCCGGTTCCCTCCGGTGGCTGCACACGAAAACGTGCCGCGGTGCGAACCGTGGCTAGGTGCAAAAATGGGTGTGTGGGGCGATGCGTACGAAACCGCTACCGCACGAACCCGATACCGTGAGAAAACCTCTGGAATCCTGAACAAAGATTCAGGCTTCCCAACACTGCTAGTTGCGTGAAAGATCACAGATTATTTCCGTGTCTGAACACACTGTTGGGCATTAGAGGGAGGCTATTTCCCGATGGCGTAGGCGAAGCTCGCGCGGTGAGGTAGATCGACTATGTCCGTCATCCATGTGCGGCTCACCTCCTATTTCTCCGGCCCCAACGGGCGTATTCACTGCCCTTGAGCGGGATTCGCGGGAAACCGGGCGTCCGTACCATCCTAGCGGGAGTTTCCTGGCTTACGGAACTGAGGCTGCTAGAGCACCGAGGCAGGCATAGATTCTGCTGCTCGGACGTGTAGATAGTGACTGTTAGGCGATGTGTAGCGCGGTCGGTGTGTTTCTGTTGAGCCTTGTCACGTTGGGCAATCGGCGCGTTTAGGTTGGCCGAGTGGGACCTGAAGAGGGACCCCAGGGAGGCAAGCCAGCTTGCCTCCCTGGGGTCCCCAGACGGTTGTCCGCGCTGCTGCAGGAGCTCTAAATGTCCAGGATCATGCGCAATCCCTTGCACCGGGACACGCAGATCATCATCGTTTCCCCNGCCTCGCGTTCATCCTCCGAGAGCAGTGAATCGCGGTGGTCNGATCTCCCCGAAACCACCTCGGTCTCGCAAGTTCCGCAAATCCCTTCCCGGCAGGAGTTCAAGACCGGCACACCGGCCTCCGCCAACGCATCAAGNATGCTGGTTCCCACCGGCACCTGGACCTCGACGCCGCCGGTGGTTTCCACCGTGAACTCGTGGTCTCCGTCCGCCGGTGCGGTAGCTGCCGGGTCGGCGACGAACCGTTCGAAGTGAAACCTGGTGCTGTCCTGCCAGCCTGTGGTCAAGGACGTGATGAAGTCCAGCAACGGGCCGGGTCCGCAAACGTAGGTGTGAAGGCGNGCATCGCAGGCCCCTAACAGGTCCTTGAGTGGATACAAGCCAGCGGTGTCATCGGCATGCAGGTGCACCTTGTCTCCGTAGCGGGCCAGCTCTGCGGTGAACGCCATCGAGTCCAGGCTCCGACCCAGGTAGACCAGCTTCCACGGGACACCTGATTCCTCGGCCTGGGCGAGCATTGGCAGGATCGGTGTGATCCCAATGCCNCCGGCGATGAACAGNGTACTCGGGGCCCGCTTGAGCGCGAAGTTGTTCCGGGGTTCGCGGACCTTGATCTTTGCCCCCGGGCGCAGGTCGTCATGCACGTACGCAGATCCGCCGCGGCCGGCCGGTTCGCGCAGCACCCCNAACCGCCAGCGCGGTGCACCAACCTCGGAGCACAGCGAATACTGGCGAAGCAGCCCGTTGGGCAGTAGGACGTCGATGTGTGAGCCTGGTGTCCAGGCCGGAAGCGACTTCGCCGCGGGATGGCACAGGTGCAAGGACACCACGCAATCAGATTCGGGGTGGATTTCGGCGATCTCCACCTCGAAGAAGCCGTCCGTGCCGATGGCCAGGCTTTCCTGTGGTTCCGGAACCAGCCCGGTGTCGATTGTAGTAGTCACGGTGCACCTCCGGTGCTGTGGTTGGTGGTCATGGGCGACGCCGTGATGGGGCGCCCGGTGTTCCCTGCAGGGAAGGCNACAAGCGAGTCTAAGGCGGCCAGGACGGCGTCCGAGGCCTCGCGCACCGAGATGGTGACACGAACTCCGGCGCCCGGGAAAGCCCGTACCGAAACCCCGTGTTCCACGCAGGCGGCCTCCAGTTCAAGCGAGCGTGAACCGGCGGGAGTCCACACAAAGTTTCCGCCACTGGGCGGAACTCTGAGGCCACGGGCTTGCAGCCCGGAGAACAGGTAATCACGCTCGGCCACAACCTCGGCCACCGAGGCCGCCAAGTATGCGGTATCCGCCCAGGCGGCCACGGCGCCGGCCTGTGCCAGCGAGCTCAGCCCGAAGGGCGGGGCAACCGCCCTGATGTTCGCTGCAATGCCGACACCGGTGAGTAAGTAGCCAGCCCGTGCCCCGGCCAGCCCGTAAGCCTTGGAGAAGGTCCGCAGGATCACCAGGTTCGAGTGCTCTTTCAACAGTTCAGTGGAGTCCGTATCCGGCAGGCTGAACTCCAGGTAGGCCTCGTCCAGCACCACCAGTACGTGGAGCGGGATGCTGCGCAGGAAGCTCGAGATCTCCTGCGGTTCCAGAACCGTGCCGGTCGGGTTGTTCGGGTTGCATATGAACACCACACTGGTATCGACGCCGATGGCCGCCCCNATGGCGTCCAGATCGTGTCGGTGCCCGGCATCAAGTGCCACCGGGACCGCTTCGGCCCCGGCCAGAGCGATCAGGATCGGGTATGCCTCGTAGCTGCGCCAGGCATGGACTACGTTGGAGCCCGACGGCGCGTAGGCGGCGAGGATCTGAGCCAANAGGGCCAGCGATCCNCCGCCCACGACGATCTGACCGGGATCCAGTCCCAGCGTGCCGGCGATGGCCGCCACCAGCTCCTCCCCGGCAATTCCCGGGTAGCGGTTGGCTCCGGCGGCTACCTCGGCCATCGCGGCGACTGCCGAGGGCNNCGGCGCGATGGCCGATTCGTTCGACGAGCCCACCCACCGCACCGTGCCAAGCCCTGCGGCCCGCGAGTATCGCGGCAGCGTGGCCACGACCGGCAGGGGTACCGGGCCAGCGACGATACCGGTGTCCATGTTCACAGGCTTGCTCCGTTCTTCTGGTTCGCGTTGCGGTGCATCCGGTCCATGGCTAGGCCAGGACCTTGGAGAACGCCTGGGTGCGTGCCTCGCGCGGGTTTTCCAACACCTGGGCCGGGCTTCCGGATTCCACCAGCTGGCCATCGGCCATGAAGTGAACCACATCCCCTACCTCCTTGGCGAAGCCCATTTCATGGGTCACCACGATCATGGTCATGCCCGAGGCGGCCAGCGAAGTCATCACCTCGAGCACCTCACCGACCAGTTCGGGGTCCAGGGCACTGGTGGGCTCGTCAAAGAGCATCAGTTGCGGCTTCAGGGCCAGGGCCCTGGCGATGGCCACTCGCTGCTGCTGGCCGCCGGAGAGCTGGGCCGGATAGTGGTTGTACTTATCGGCCAGCCCNACCCGGTCTAGTAGTTCCATGCCATCACGCCGGGCCTTGGCCTTGGAGACCTTCTGTACGATGACAGGGCCTTCGACCACGTTTTCCAGTGCGGTGCGGTGTGGGAACAGGTTGAACTGCTGGAACACCATTCCCACCGTGGCTCGCTGCTTTGCCGTCTCGTTTTCCTTAAGCTCATGCAGGTTGTTTCCGGAGCGGCGGTATCCGATCCGTTCACCCTTGACCCACAATTCGCCGTCATTGATCTTTTCTAGGTGGTTAATGCAGCGCAGGAAGGTCGATTTGCCCGAGCCCGATGGGCCCAGCAGGCAGGCAACTTGTCCGGTCTGAACCTCCAGCGTGATGCCCTTGAGGACCTCGATGTGACCAAAGGACTTGTGGACGTTGCTTGCCCGCAGCATGGGTTCGCTCATTTGNGTGGGCTCCAATTCCGGTTCGGTGTCCTGGGCCGCAAGGGATGCGGCCACGGGTTCAGCTACGGCCGCCGCCGGGGCGCACTGCCCGGCAGAAGGCTTCTTGGACTTGACAGGGGTGAAGCCGCGCTCGAAGTGGCGCTCCACAAAGTACTGCCCGATCGACAGCAGCGCGGTCACCGCCAGATACCAGATCGCGGCGACGATCAGCAGCGGAATGGTCTGGAAGTTGCGCGAGTAGATGATCGAGACGCTGGTGAGCAGCTCGGGNTATCCGATCACGATCACCAACGAGGTGTACTTAAGCATGCCGATGGTCTCATTGCCCGTCGGCGGGATGATCACGCGCATGGCCTGGGGTAGTACCACCCGGCGCATGGTCTGCATCCGAGACATGCCGATCGCCTTGGCGGCTTCGGTCTGTCCCGGTGCGATCGCGCGGATGCCCGAGCGCACGATCTCGCCCATATAGGCGCCCTCGTTCAGGCTCAGGCCCAGCAGGGCCGCGGTGAACAGGGAGATGATCGAGTTGGTGTCGATTTCAAATAGGTTCGGACCGAACGGCACGCCCAGCCCGATGGTGGGAACCAGAGCCGCCAGGAAGAACCAGAACAGCAGCTGGACCATCAGCGGGGTACCACGGAAGAACCAGGAGTACGCCCAGGCGGCGGTGGACAGGATCGGGTTGCTTGAAAGCCGGCAGACAGCCACCACGATGCCCAGCAGGATCCCGATGAGCATTGAGACCGCAGTGAGCATCAGGGTCTTTCCCAGCCCAGAGAGCACTGGCGCGGCAAGANNGGAACTCCCCACCACGTCCCAATGGAAGCGCTCATTGGTGAACATCGAGAAGAGCAGCATCCCCAAAGTGCCCACCACGAGCACCGCCGCAACCCAGCGGCCCATGTAGCGGGCCGGAAGGACTCGCAGTTCCGGTTCTTCGTTCCTGCGCACGGCAGCCGTGCTCATTCCTTGACTCCGTTGACCGGGAAGCTCTCCATTGCATGGTCAGGCATGTCGTAGGAGGTCAGGATCTTGTCATAGGATCCGTCAGCCTTGATGGCTTCGAGCCCCTCNTGAACGGCGCCCATCAGCTGCTCCTGGTCCTTGGGNAAGACGATGCCAAAGGCTAGGTCCTGGTAGCGCTTACCCATGGCCAGCGCACCCTTAGATTCGGCGGCAACGACCGAACCGGAGGTCGAGTCCACCAAAACNGCGTCGACGCGGTCTGACTGAAGGGCCAGCACCGCTTGGTTCTGGCCGGCGAAGATAGTGACTTCGATCTTTTCTTGNCCATTTTCCTCGCACTTCTTGGACGCCGCGGCCGCATCCGCGTCTTCGGTGGTGCCCTTCACAATGCCCACGTGGGTGCCGCACAGGTCATCGAGAGTCTTGAACTTCTCGGCATTGCCAGTGGAGGTCATCACGCCGGCGCCGGCGGAGAAGTAGTCGAGGAAGTTCACTGCCTTCTGGCGTTCGACGGTGTCCGACATAGCGGACATGGCCATGTCATAGCGGGCCGAGGACAGCCCGGGTATGATCGCGTCANNGAAGGCGATGTTATCGAACTTCAAAGTGACCCCTAACTGCTTTTCCAGTTCATCGGCGAATTCGCGGTCGATGCCTACGATGGTCTTGCCGTCGGTGTCGAAAGATTCGAACGGCGGGTACTCCACGTTGCTGGCGACGTTGATAACCCTGACTTCNTGGATCTTCTCCGGCAGTTCCTTGAACAACGGTGCCGCGTTCTCTGCTCCCGCCGCTTTCTCGGCCTCGGCGGTTCCGCCGCAGGCGCTGACGCCGAGCAGGACGGCCATGGCCAGTGCACCCATGGCGGTGGAACGGAGGGTGAAATTGGTACTCTTCATGATTAGTGCTCCCTTTGCTTGCTGCTCTCGGAAATTCCCAATGCGGGGTGCCCGTCCTCGTTGACGGGCGTTTTCGGGTGCAGCCATCCAGCCCACCGGCATTTTTGCCGGTGGAGAGGATGGCCGGATGGGGTGCTGCCGTAGCTGCTAGCTGGCGAGCACCTGGTTCACTGCGTCCACGACTGATCCGTCGTGAACCAGTTCAAGGGCTTTGCGGATCCTGGGGTACATGACCACGTCGGCCCGGATGTGATCGATCGCCCGGCCGTCCTCCGAAGAGGTTCCCCGTACCAGCGCCAGTGCCGCTGCAGAGGCCTCGCCCATACGTGCATCTGGTTCAAGCCCCATGCGCAATTCCAGCGCCTGGGCCGCCATGAGCAGTTCGATGCCGACCACAGATTCGATGTTCGCCACGATTTGGCGGGCGTGCCGTCCGGCGTTGTTCGCCATGGACACGTGGTCTTCCTGGTTGGCACAGGTGGGGATCGAGTCCACCGAGTCAGGATGGGCCAGGGTCTTGCAGTCGGAGACCAGAGCCGCTGCCAGGTACTGAGGGNNCATGTAGCCGCAGTCCATACCGGTCTGCTCGGAGTCGATGAGCATGTCCGGCAGGCCTCGGTTCAAGGTGCCGTCATCGAGCCGGAAGAGCCGACGTTCGGTGATAGAACCGATTTCGGTGACCACGATGGAGATGAAGTCGGCGGCGAAGGCCACGTATTCGGCGTGGAAGTTTCCACCAGAGACCGCCTTGAGCGAGCGCGTGTCCGGCAGCGTGGGNAAGATCAGGGGNTTGTCGGTGGCTGCATTGATCTCGTTTTCCAAGATTCCGCCAACGAACTCGAGGGTGTCCTTGATCGGACCGAAGACCTGCGGGACGCAGCGCAGCGAGTAGGCATCCTGAGGNGGCTGGCGCACCGGGTCGGTGGAGGCGTTGCCATCGATCAGGGTGGAGCCGGCAAGTAGTTCACGCATGCGTGCGGCGACCTCGATCTGGCCGCGCTGGCCGCGAGCCTGGTGCAGTTCATCGATGAAGGCGTCGCCGAAGCCCATCAGAGCCTCTATGCTCATCGCCGCGGTGATCTGTGCGGTCTCCAACAGGTTCTGCGCGTCGTAAAGGGCCAGGGCCGCCTGTGCCGCGGAGAAGGAGGTGCCGTTGAGCAGTGCCAGGCCATCCTTGGCACCCAACGGCAGGCGTTCGATGCCGGCCGCCTCCATGGCTTTGATGCCGGAGACGATGTTGCCATCGAGCATAGCCTCNCCGGAATCCAGTTCGATGTCCTCACCGGTATGCGGGCGGGACATCACGATGGCGACGTGGGCCAGGGGNATCAGGTCACCGGAGGCACCTAACGAACCGTATTCAGGGATGGCCGGGCAAACCCCAGCATTGAGCATCTGCGTAAGCGTGGTGACAATTTCCGGGCGGATCCCTGAGNNGTAGCCTTGGGTGAGCGAGACGATACGGATGAACATGGTCGCCCGGACCACTTCCTCATCCACATAGCGGCCCACGCCCGCTGCGTTGGAGAGCACCAGTCGGCGCGAGNNCTCGGCGGCGTCGGCCGGTTCGGCGAAGGCTCGGCGGCCGGCAAGGGATCCGAAACCGGTGTTGATCGAGTAGATCGGCGGGGTATCCTTGCCCGGACCCATCGAATCAACGACGCCTTGGAGCCAGTCCTGGGACGGGCGCATGACATCGAAGATCGCATCGTCGATGAGCACCGGGCGGCGGTGGCGGGCCACCTGGATCAGATCCTCGAGGTGCGGTGCACTCGATCGTCACCGGTTCGGTCTTAGGCAATACTGCTGTAGTCATCGAGNGGTCTCCTGGTTGATTTGCTCGGGGTGCTGCTTTGCAGCGAGTCTGTAAGGTTATTGGCCGCTTCGCGCATGACCTTTAGGGTCGAGGAGATCCATAGCTTGGATCCGCAGCGGCTCTCAGGTCCTGCCACGTTCAAAGAACAGACCACTTCGCCACGGCTGAACACTGGGATGGCGATGGACACCGCCCCTCGTCGAGTTCGCTGCGTGAGGACCTGTCCACTGGCGCGGATCGCCGGGATGCTGGCCCTGATCTGTTCGGGACTCAGTGTGCTCTTGGTGAATCGGGTCATCGGCCCGCTAAGTACCTGATGCACCACCTCCGGCGCCCAANNGAGCAGCAGCCGCTGTCCGGCTCCGGCATAAAGGGGCAGCAGTTCGTTGACGGCGAACGTGTACTTCAGTGATTTGTCCGGTTCGGCGCGGCGCAGGCACATGGCTTGGTCCCCGATCCGCACGATCATGACTGCGGTCTCCCGATTNTGGTCCACGATCGAACGCAGCACCGCGTTGCCCACTTCGGCCAGGTAGGACTGCGCCAAGTGTTGCCCGGAGATGTTCAGCAGTGCGCGCCCCGGACGGTAGCGCCCTTCCTCCTCGGTCACGAAATTCTGCTCACGCAAAACCTTGAAATAGCGGTAGGCGGTACTGGCCGGGATGTTCAGTTTCAAGGCCACAGCATCGACGGTGGTTTCGCCAGTGGCAGCAATTTCCGCCAGTATTTTCAGCCCACGTTCAAAGGATGATGACAAGTTTGCTCCCTCCCGGTTCAGGTGTGATGACCCCACACCTGCGGGGCATGGGATAGATATTCCATGGTTCACAGGGTGAGGACAATTCTGATTCTCGCATATTGAGAATCGAGTTAACCCGCAATCTCGCATATCGCTAAGTTGGGTGTCATTCACCACTATCTTTCGGAGTCACCCATGGAATCAGCCATCGCAGCTTCAACGGTCCCGGTCATTGCAAAGACCCTACTCCCCGGAGAACCTGGCCAACCCGTACCCGCTTTTTGAGACCATGCGTCAAGCGGGCCCGGTGGTCATGATGAAGGAGCACGGACTGCACGCGGTTACCCGTTTCAACGAATGTAAGGAAGTCCTGGACAACTACCGGACTTTCATCTCCGGCGCCGGTGCCGGACCGAAGAACCTACATCACGAAGCGGGCTGGCGCGCCCAGGGCATCATGGAATCGGACCCACCCATCCACACCGAAATGCGTCACGCCATGGGCGGGTCATCTCCCCGCGGGGTCCGCGCGTTGCGTGCAGGCTTTGAGTCATATGCGAGCGAACTGGTGGATTCGCTGCTGGAACGCGGTTCCTTCGACCTGATCAAGGACATGGCCGAAGTCTTCCCGCTGCGCGCTTTCGGCGACGCCGTGGGCATCCCCGCGNAGGGACGGGCTGAGAACCTGNCCCGTGCTGGGGCTGCCAACTTCTCCACTTTTGGTCCCGACANNCCGCGTTGGCGTCAACACTTCGAGGCTGGCGCTGGAAAGAACGATTGGGCCATGGCCACCACGGCCCGCGAGAACCTGACCCCGGGTTCGTTGNGGGCACAGATCTGGGAGTACGCGGACCGCGGGNAAATCAGCACCGCCCAGGCCGCTTTACTAGTGCGGGCCATGCTTTCGGCCGGCCTGGATACCACTATCTTCTCTCTGGGCGCCACGCTCTTGGCATTGGTCTCCCACCCGGGCGAATACGCCAAGGTGCATGAGAATCCGAAACTAGTGAAGTTTGCCATCGATGAGGCCTTCCGGTACGAGTCTCCTTTCCAGTCCTTCTACCGCACCACATCCCAGGACACCGTCCTGAGCGGGGTGGAGCTGCCAGCTGAAACCAAGGTCGCGATCTTCGTCGGCTCAGCCAACCGCGACGCCGAACGCTGGGGCCCCACAGGCGACGACTACGACATCACCCGTCAGGCGGGCGGGCATCTGGCCTTCGGCATGGGCATCCACCAGTGCGTAGGCCAGCCGCTTTCCCGGTTGGAGATGGACGTGCTGCTGACCGAGCTAGCACGCCGCGTGAAGTCCATCGAGCTGACGGCAGCCCCGGTACAGTTCCTGCACACTACGCTGCGCGGCTGGTCCTCGATCCCGGTGACAGTCACCCCGCCTGATTCGGTCAGCAAGGATCTACGCAGCGGGGTCCGGTCCAATATCACCTCGGTCCCGGACCCTCGGACGCTACCGGGATTGCCCTTACCCGGCCTAGACCGGGAAAATCCTCAAGGTCACACTTGGGCAACCCATTGTGTTCCCGCCCGCTGCCCCTAAGAATGGACTATGACGGTCACGTTGAGGTCTCTGGAAATTGCAGTTCCGCCCACCATCTTGATTCAGGAGCAAGCCCGCGACGTTNTTGCCGCCNAACCCGGACTGACCCGTCTTGGCCAGAGGCTGGTGCGCACGTGCTNNGATGGGGCCGCGATCGATACCCGGCATACGGCCGTTGCCGAACTGAGCACGGATTTCCACGGCCCTGACCCTATGTTTTACGACGGCGCCACCGGACTCCTGCTAAACNCCACCACCAAAGAACGCAACGATCTCTTTGCTGCTGAAGCCACTGCCTTGTTCATAGAGGCGGCGTCGGCGGCCGTTGCGNCTGTGTGGGGAATCATTCCTGCTGACATCACGCACGTGGTGACCGTCTCCTGTACAGGGTTCTTTAATCCCGGCCCCGATTACAAAATTGTCAGGGCCTTGGGGCTGCGCCCATCGGTACAGCGTTACCACTTGGGGTTCATGGGCTGTTATGCCGCGTTCCCTGCCTTGCGCGCGGCGAAGGCCTTTNGTGAAGCCGATCCGCAGGCTGTGGTCTTGGTGGTGTCAGTGGAATTATGTTCCCTGCATGTACGCACCTCCAACGACCCCGACACGATCATGGGTTCCTCACTTNTTGCCGACGGCGCCGCAGCCGCTGTGGTCACGGCCCGTGAACTTCCTGTGTCAGCTCCGATGATTGAACTTGACCATTTTGAAACAGTCCTCACCNCCGTGGGAGACTCCATGGCCTGGAATATCGGGGACCACGGCTTTGAAATGGTTCTTGACACGTATGTCCCCAAGATCATTGATGAACATATTGTCAGTGCCCTGGAACCGCTACTTTCGCACTCCNCGGAGCTAGCTGACTTGCCCTCCAGCATCCGCCACTGGGCCATCCACCCAGGCGGTAGAAGCATTTTAGATAAAGTCCAAGCCAAGTTAGAACTCAGCGATGAACAGCTGATCCCTGCGCGGGAAACCTTGCGAAACTTTGGCAACATGAGCAGTGCCACCGTCATGTTTGTGCTCAAACATATTCTTGCGCAACCGGCAGAGCAGGCACGCGAAATGATCTGCGGTATGGCTTTCGGCCCTGGACTGACAGTGGAGACGGGGCTGTTCACCAAAGTTGCCCCACCCACATCTATACCCCAGTGGTGGGGCAGAGCGTTTCTGCCCAGTCAGCTTCGGCGCAGGAGGAACTTGCCGCCTCGTCGCCGGAGTTCGCACCGGAACCGGCTGCTGATCCTGCCTCTGTGGTCCCGGTAGGCCATGTCTAAGGACTCCCCTCTTGGCCATGCCAGATTCTTTTGGCCGCGCGGGACGAGGACGCCGTTGAGGAAATGGATAAGCCCGATTGTGATCCGGTGATCTTAGCCCGCACCTACACCCAATTTCCGCTGGTCAACAGGGTTGTTTCGCGTTGGCGCTGGGTTTACCAGCAGCTCATCAAGCCGCTGCTCTCGGCCACCCACACCACTACGTTATTAGACATTGGCTGCGGTGGTGGCGATATTGCCAACAGTTTGGCACGGTGGGCCGCCAGNGACCATCTGGCGCTGTCCATCACCGCCATTGACCCTGACCATCGAGCGATTGATTTCGCCCAGGCTCATCCATCCTTAGAAACTGTGGCGTTCCGCCGTGCCCACAGCAGTGAGCTTGTCAACGAACATGCCGTGTTTGATGTGGTCATATCCAACCACATCCTGCACCACCTGACGCCGGAGGAATTTCAGGCCTTGCTAGCCGATTCCGCAGTGCTGGCACGCCAACTTGTCATCCACAGCGATATTGCCCGCAGCCCTGTGGCCCATGCGCTTTNNTCTGTGGGGACGCGCCCGTTCTTTCCGGGCTCATACATTCGGCGCGACGGGCTGACTTCCATCAGGCGCAGCTACACTGCCACCGAATTACGTGCATTGCTGCCGCCAGGTTGGCGTGTGGCNCCTGCACGTCCCTACCGCAATTTACTGCTTTTCGCCCCGGCGCCGCCTCATGTTTGAGGTCATCATTGTCGGTGCCGGGCCTGTGGGGCTGTATCTGGGCGCGCTGCTGTTGCAGGAGGGACTCTCGGTGCGCATTCTGGATCAACGCTCGAACNCTAGCCCGTATTCTCGCGCCATTGGCATCCACCCACCGGCCCTTGCGGCCTTGGAACGTGCCGGTGTGGCCTGCGCCATGGTGGCTGAAGGCGTGCAGATACCCTTGGGTATTGCTCGAAGCGGCGGGCGGGAGGTAGGTCGGTTATCGTTCGCGCAGGTCTGTGCGCAGCACCCATTCGTCCTGACTCTTGAGCAGGTCCGCACCGAAGCCATTTTGGCCGCCCGGGTTCAAGAACTTGATCCTTCCGCCCTGGAGCGAGGGATCTGCGTGAATTCACTGCGCGACGCCGGAGATTTCGTCACGCTCACCGGTNCACCGCGTGGCCGGGAAACAGAATGAATCCGTGGATCAGCAGGCGTCCGGGGAGCAACACGAGCCAGCCGAACAGCATGAGCAAGCGCCGCGGCAGGAGGTGTTCAAGCCAAGCTGGTGATAGGCGCAGACGGAGCGCGTTCAACCGTCAGGCGACTTCTGGGTATTGCCACCAGCGGACGAAACCATCCCGACACGTATTTGATGGGAGATTTCCCTGACGTTGGAATAGATGGCCCCACGGCAATTTTATATTTGGAACCTGGCGGCATCGTGGAATCGTTCCCGCTTCCGGGCGGACTGCGCCGCTGGGTGGCCNATACCGACTCATTGCTCGCGGATGCTTCCGCCGCAGATCTGGCCGCCCTCATCCAGGAGCGTACCGGGGTGGAGTTGGCGCCCGGAGCGAACAGCATGCTCAGTGCCTTTGCTGTTCGCTCCCGGATGGCACGGGGCATGGTCAAAGGCCGGGCCGCGTTAGTGGGCGATGCCGCCCACGAGGTCAGCNCCATCGGCGGGCAAGGCATGAACCTTGGCTGGTTGGATGCCAGCGCTCTTGCCNCCATCATTGTGGCGGCGCTCAGAGGAGAAGTTACCGGCGAACGGTTGAAGTTGTTTCAGCACCAGCGCACGCAGGCAAGCCGCGCGGCCGCACGGCAAGCGTGGCTGAACATGGCGTTGGGACGTNCCGGGGATGAGTCATACTTGCAGCTTCGCCACGCCGCATTCCGAGCGATCATTCGCTCACAAACGGTCCATGACGTGGTGGCCCGACGCTTCACGATGACTCATGGGCGATGACGGCACTTGATGAACTACCGGAAGCGCCCCCGCCCCGTCGCCTTGACCACGGCAACGGCAACAGCCGTCGTGACGGGGATGGCTAGGACCAGCCCGATGGAGCCCACCAATATCCGCACAATTTCCTCGGCCAGCTCGGCACCAGTGAGCGCCGTCAGCAGCGGCTGCTCGTACAGGGANATCAACAGCACAGGCAGTGCACTGCCGGCGTAGGCGAAGGCGATGGTGTACACAGTGGAGGCAATATGGTCCCGACCGATCCGCATGGCCGAGTTAAACAGCTCTTTGGCCGTGGTGTGGGGNGCCATTTCGTGAAGTTCCCACACAGCAGAGGACTGCGTGATGGTCACGTCATTGAGCACACCCAGCCCGGAGATGACCAGGCCACACAGAATCATTCCAGAGAGCGACATACCGTTGGTCAGACTCGCCAGCTGATAAGCATTGTGGCCCGAGGTGCCGGTCAAGGCAGTGGCATTAACCGCCCACGCCGCCAGCCCTGCGGTGACGCCAAGCCCAAACAGGGTGCCCAGCAATGCCGTGGAAGTACGCACGGAAAATCCGTGGGCAAAATACAACACACCAAACATGATGGCGGAAGAGCCCACTAGTGCCACCATCAGCGGNGGAATGCCCTGGGCCAGAGCTGGCAGGATGAACCACGCCAACACTGCGAAGGCACCGACCAAACCCACCATGGCACGCAGTCCTCGCCACCTAGCCACCAGCACCACTACGAGGGCATACAGCGCAGCCAGTAGTCCCATGGGCAGGGTACGGACAAAATCCATGAAGACGTACTGGGGTCCGTTGAAGTCAGCACCTGTAATGGCGGCCAACCCTGAGAGGTTCAGGTAGCTAATGGTATCTCCGGCCTTCACCNNCGCGCGGGAGGCCTCGATGTCGGGGCTGACCACCACAGGGACCTCGGCCAGATTCTTGCCTGCTGTATAGGCGATGAAACAGCTGGTTCCGGCGGTCCCGCCCGCGCTGGTTGTACAGTCTTCAGTGGCGGTACGCGTCACGGTACCGGAATCGATGCTCGCNCCGGGTGCCGCTGCGTAGGGATTCCCAGCCGGTGCCGGTGCAGTATCGGCCGTGGGCCACATCAAGATCATGGCCACCAGGGTCAGCACGGCCAGGGCCAGAATCCAGCTCAGCAGAACCACCGCCTTGCTCCGCACAGCCTTGCGGCGGCGGCGTTCCTGGCGGGTCAATGCCGATTCGTCAACGTGCGCATGTGAATGGCCCATGGGCTATGAAAGTCCTTGTGGTTGAGTGCAGTGGTTCTTGCATGCAGTGGTTCTTAAGTACGGTGCGGAGTACGTAGGCGGGCGGGCTGGGCTCCCCGAGCGGGGATGGATTTTCAATCTCGCTCAGCGACCGCGAAAATCTTACTGCCCGCGAGGGAGTCCAGCCCGCCCGCAATGGTTACTCCCGAGAACCAGGGTTTCGCTACCGCGAACCTTGGCGGCTCCNACAGCAATCATGGGGTTAACCACTGCTGCGAGGGCTTCCATGGAGTCATCTAGTTCAAGCAACACAGGGTATTGGTGGGTGATCAATGCCAGCAGATCGTAAATAGCCTGCACTGCTTCGTCGTGTTCTAGGGCTGGTTCCACGCCCAGGAATACTTCTGCGGCAACAGCTGTGGCCTCTTGAACCGCACCCAGGTGCCCCTGCGAATAACTCAAGGCAAACGCCTGAATCTTACCCTTCTTGCTCGGCGCTACCGCCTCACCAAACGCACTGGATGGCTCAGCCCGCAGCACCAACGCGCCGTGGGCTCCGGTGAGGTCATCAAGGAACATGCGCTGCACCGTGCCTGGCGACAGCGAACCTGTGGGGTCCCATTGGTTCACGGACTCGTAGTAGCGTCCCACAACATCGGTCAATTCAACCGAGCCGGTGGCCAAATCCTGCACGCGAGCTGTGGCTTCTTCCTCGGTGCCGTCACCGAACGCGGGAAGGTTCAGTGCACCTGGAGCCACCTCAATGACCCTATTGCGCTGGAGCACCGCCAGGCCCATCGCCTCGGCGAACGCAGCACCGGAGGTGCCGGGNGCAACNCTGGTGCGCAACGCCGTCGTACTGATCAAACCAGCGGCCAGTGCCCCGTGCGCTTCACGGCGCAACATGGTCACCAACGTGGCACCGACACCTGCACGCCGGTGATCCTTGGCAACTTCAACGAACACCCAGAGGCGCCCCGGATGCAGCTTCGTGGAATACACCACGCCTGCCGCGACCGGGATGCCCTGATCCTCGGCGACAATGGTGCGTCGCCAGGGNCCACTGTTGGATTCCGGCGCCAGCGCGGCGCGGAACTGTCCAGCCGGGGCAGAATCGGCGTCTCCNCAAATTTCCAGGGTNGTTAGGTCATCGCCGTCTAGCCACGGCCGGTAGACAAGTTCAGCCATGCTTAGGCACCCAAAGGCGAGTTGCCAGGTACGCCTGAACTTCATCCAGGGGCACGCGTTCTTGACTCATGGTGTCGCGCTCACGGATGGTTACCGCATTGTCCTCAAGGGTTTCGAAGTCGACAGTGATGCAAAACGGTGTGCCGATCTCATCCTGGCGGCGGTACCGGCGGCCGATGGCGCCGGCGTCATCGAACTCGATGTTCCAGTGCTTGCGCAGGGTGTTGGCAAGCTCTTTCGCCTTCGGGGACAGGTCCTCGTTGCGGCTCAGCGGCAGTACGGCAGCCTTGACAGGTGCCAAGCGCGGATCCAGTTTCAGGACCGTGCGCTTATCCACGCCACCCTTGGCGTTGGGNGCCTCGTCCTCGACGAATGCGTCCACAAGGAATGCCATCATGGAGCGGGTCAGGCCGAAGGACGGCTCAATGACGTAGGGNGTGAAGCGCTCGCCCGTGGCCTGGTTGAAGTAGCTCAGATCGGTGCCGGAGCCCTTGGTGTGANNGCCCAAGTCATAGTCGGTGCGGTTGGCAACGCCCATGAGCTCACCNCACTTGGAACCCTGGAAGCCGAAGTTGTACTCAAAATCGATGGTGCCGGCCGAGTAGTGGGCGCGCTCGTCCTCGGGGACGTCAAAGCGGCGCATGTTCTCCGGGTCGATGCCCAAATCGATGAACCAGTCCCAGCACAGCTCAACCCATTCCTTGAACCACTTATCGGCGTCTTCGCCGGGCACAAAGAACTCAATTTCCATCTGTTCGAATTCGCGCGTGCGGAAAATGAAGTTTCCNGGTGTGATCTCGTTGCGGAAAGCCTTGCCGATCTGGCCAATGCCGAACGGGGGCTTCTTGCGGGAGGTGGTGAGCACGTTGTTGAAGTTCACAAAGATGCCCTGGGCGGTTTCCGGGCGCATGTAGGCCATGCCGGCTTCGCTCTCCACGGGCCCCAGGAAGGTCTTCATCAGGCCTGAGAACAGCTGCGGTTCGGTCCACTGGCCCTTGGTACCGCAGTCGGGGCACACAATCTCTTCCATCCCGTTTTCGGGCTGGCGCTTCTTCTTCGCCGCGAACGCCTCGATGAGGTGGTCCTGGCGGTGACGCTTGTGGCACTGGGTGCACTCAACGAGGGGNTCTGTGAACGTGGCAACATGCCCGGAGGCTTCCCACACAGCCTTGGGCAAGATGATGGAGGAATCCAGTCCCACCATGTCCTCGCGGCCGCGGACGAATGACTGCCACCATTCACGCTTGATGTTTTCCTTCAGCTCAACACCGAGGGGNCCGTAATCCCAGGCCGACCGTGAACCGCCGTAAATCTCACCGGCCTGAAAAACAAAGCCGCGACGTTTCGCGAGTGAAATGACCTGGTCAAGCTTGGACTGAGGCGCCACTATTTACTCCTAATAATTACGAGGCCGCTGGGTGCGGTCCGTCAGTGCCCAAGCCTACCGTTGCCCGAGCGTCCAGCAGAATTGTTCACTTCTGCGCTCACTTGGGATTCTGTTCAACACCTCTTGCCCCTACCGTTTAAACACAACACAGGTGGGGCTGCCAAAACCNACCAGCTGCACCGGTTGGGCACCGGGCAGGCCCTGTTCGTCAAGGTCAAAGACGGCCACATTATTAGAAAGCTGGTTTGCCACGTAGATCTTGTTCGGTCCTGCGGCGGTGTTCCCTGCGGCGTTGTTGCCTAACACAAAGTGGCGCGGCCAGTTCCCAGCACTAGAGATCTGATGGAGGAAGCGCGGCGGAGTGGGCGCTGCATCGGTGTGAGCTGGTACATCGAGTCCACTCACATCCATAACTACCAGCGTGTTGGGCCCGCGGACGGCCGCATATAACTTGCTGCCATCGTCGGAGAGCTCAATGTGTGGGGTAAAATTCCTCAGCTTTTCCTGCTCCTGGCTACTTTTGGCCAGCACAGATTTGGCCAGCCAGAGCCAGAAATAATCGCCGTTCCCACCATCTGCTTCGGGATCGCGCAGCGTTCTGCGCAGGAGGTGAAGATGGCCGTCGAGCTCTCCAGTGACCAGCATAAAATCGCCCTTGAGTACCACATGGCGTGGACCCGTTCCCGGCGGCAATTGCGCGGAGCCCAGCAACGCGTAGCTGCCATCCACCAACGCATACTCATCCACCCGGTCGGCGCCTAGATCGGTGACAAGAACCGAGCCCCAGGGCGTTCCTATTACCTGGTGAGCATGTGATTGCCCNTGGCGCCCCACCACTGGACCGCTGCCAGGGTGCGAAAGAAGTTGTGCCCCNATGTTCCGGGGACCATCCGGGGCCTGGCTTGCATCAAGGAGCCCAGCAAGGTCCATAATGGCTGCGTCTCCGGAGGAATAGTTCGCTGCCCACACCATCGGCTCAATGAATGTTACGTGGCAGGGATCCGCTCCTGTNGTTGGTGCCCTGCCAATAACCTCCAACGTCAGTGGGTCCAGTGCCACAACGTTTCCCTGCGGCAGCTCTTCCACCGCCAAAAATGCGCCAACGGCACTGACAAACGAAGGATTGCGCACAGCTGTGCTTTGTCCCTGCTGCTCCCCNACCGTCCCGTCAGCCAACAGCTCAAAACGGGCAATGCCGACTCCGGCACCGTATCCCTCTTCTGTATAACCGCTGATGAGCAGGGCTGGGTTGGCTGACATGGTTGGTCTCCTCATGGAACACTAGGTCTTGTCTTCAACGCTAGCGTGCCCGGGCGTCAAAGGCAGGTAGCAAACTGGTATTTTTCCTCCGCTGAGGCCTCGGTGCGCGGTCGCGCCGCTCATGCTGCACAATTAAGACATGAGTTCACACGAGATCATTGACATCCCCATCCGCGACGACATGATCCGCCTCGGCCAGCTGCTCAAACTTGCCAGCTTGGTCGACGACGGTGTTGAGGCAACCGAGCTCATCAAANATGGCTTGGTGAAGGTCAACGGCGAGATTGACGAACGCCGCGGCCGTCAGCTCCACAACGGTGACACAGTGACGGTTAACGGCGAAACAGTACGCATCACCACAGGAGCGTAACAGCCGCATTTTCCTGCGGAACCACAGCGAATGGACGGCGGGCACCCACGTGGGTGCCCGCCGTCGTCTACCTACGTGCTTACTTGGCGTTCAGAACCTTGTACTGCAAGAACTCCCCNACGTGCGCAATTTCTTGAGCGTTGATGCCGTGGAGAATGCCCGCGTACAGGACTTTGGTCAGTGAGACGTGTGCATGCATCCACGTGTTCGTGGACTCAATGGCAAACTCAGGGATGACCGGGTCGGCCTGATCGCGGCCCCAGAAAATATTCGGCTTCACAGCGGCCACGGCGGCGTCATCGAAATACGGATGATCCTCGGCGTCCACCACGAACCCGGACAGGCCCACAATCGCGGCGTAATCTAAGGGGTTGTGCCGCAGCAAGGACGTGGCCATGCACATGCCTTGGGAGAAGCCGAGCAAGCTCACCGAGGTGTGGTTGGCGCGCACGCCCTCCAGCCACTGTTCGACGGCGGATGCCGCCTGCGTCACTGCCGTCACCGAGTAGCTGAGGTCGTTGCGCAACGGGAACCACGCGTAACCGGGGCCTGCTTGCAGCGGCGCCCGCATCGATGCGACTGTGAACTCGGCGGGGAGCTGGGCGGCCAGCGANAANAGATCTGCCTCATCGGCGCCGTAACCGTGGAAAATGACCAACAACGGGGTTCCTGGACGTTCATTCTCAGGACGCGACCAAAGGACTATAGGGTTTCACTCATATCCACATCTTTCCATGCGCCGGGCCGGGCCCAAAAGGGTAGCGAGAATTGGTTCTCACGGGCAGGATGGGAGTGTGAACGATTCTTTACACCAGCATCCTTGGAACCGCTACGTTGCCATGGGCGACTCTTTCACGGAGGGCATTGGTGACCCTGAATTAAACAGTCCCGGTGGATACCGTGGCTGGGCGGACCGCGTAGCGNAGGAACTCAGCCGCAGCTCCGGTGATTTCAAGTACGCCAACTTAGCCATCCGCGGCCGGCTTTTATCCAAGATCCTCAGCGAACAATTGGAACCGGCACTAGCGTTGAAGCCTGACTTGATCAGTATTTCCGCCGGCGGCAACGACCTGATCCGGCCGGGCTCGGACCCTGACGCCCTCGCCGAACAACTCGATGCCGCTGTGGGCCGTATGACCGCAGCCGGGGCCACCGTGTTGTTAGTGAACGGTCCTGATATTCGAGACACCNCCGTATTGGGCATCGTCCGCGGGCGGGTGGCCATTTACAATGAAAACCTTCGCACCATAGCTGCCCGCCATGATGCCGTTGTGGCTGACATGTGGTCGCTGAGGCAGTTGGCAGACACGCAGATGTGGGATCAGGACAGGTTGCATTTCTCCCCACTGGGCCACCATACAATAGCGATCATGGCGCTGCAGGCCTTGAATGTGAAGAACTCGCTAGTGCCCTGGGCACCAACGTCACTACCACCCCAANAATGGCAGACAGCCCGCGCCGAAGACCTCGTGTGGGCCAGAGAATTCTTATTCNCCTGGGTGCTGCGCCGCCTGCGCCACCAGTCCTCGGGCGATGGAATCTCCNCCAAGCGGCCAACACCAGGTCCTGTGTTTGGACCCTCGTATGGATTCGGCCCGGGCGGATCTGGCCCGGGCGGATAGCTAGCCTGCTAACCCCGTGGGCTGGCTAACCTCGTCAGGCAGTGCCGCCGCCGTCCTTCACGCCGTCCCCGTCCTTCACAGGGGCAGCGTGCCGAGGTCCCCTGCCGCTACCCTCCGTCTTTGCCGGGCGCCCGCTGTCCCTGCTGAAATGACCGCAGCTACACCAGGGTCCTCCTGCACCGAAGTAAGCCCCGGACCGATGCCGCGCCTACGGAACAACAGTGCCGTCAGGACGGCGCCGAAGGCGAAGAAGCCGGCCGCCCACCAATANGCCAACGGGTAGCCGTGGACGGCGCCCTGGGCCATGACCTCCGGTGAGGGCGGCAGGTGCGCGGCCACATAACCTGTGGCAGCGGTGGCGGCGAGAGTGTTCAGTAATGCCGTGCCAATGGAACCACCCACCTGCTGGCTTGTATTGACCAGGGCAGATGCGACACCGGCAAACTCACCATCAACCCCGTACGTGGCAGTCTGGATGGCCGAGGGCATGATGAGTCCCAACCCAAAGCCCACGATCAGCAAGGGCGGCAGCAGACCTGTTGCGTAGCTGCTATCCAACCCTAGGCGGGTCAGCCCCACCATCCCGATGCAGGCCACCACCATCCCGGCCGGGATGACCAGTTTGGGCCCAAGCTTAGGCAGCAGCACGTTCGTGGACAACTGTGCAGCCACCACCAGTGAGACCACCATGGGCATGAAGCCCACACCAGCCTGGATGGGCGAATAGTGCAGGGACGACTGCGCATAATAGGTAACGAAGAGGAAGATGCCGAACATTCCGGCACCGGCGATCAGCACGGAGACGAAGGATGCGCCGCGGTTACGGTCAAGCACGATGGGCAGCGGCAAAATGGGGTGACGTGCGCGGCGCTGCCAGAGCACGAACCCGCATAGCAGTACCACTGCACCGGCAAGCATGCCCCAGGTCAGNGGTGAACCCCACCCGTCGGTTTCGGCGTTAGAGAAGCCGTAGACAATGAAAAATAGACCGCCCGAGACCAGAATAGTGCCGGGCAAATCAAGTTTGGGCCGTGGCCTGACACCCCGAGACTTATCCACAAAGAAGCTAGCCATGATCACGGCGAAGATGGCGATCAAGACATTGATATACAGGTTCCAGCGCCAGTTCAAATCCTCGGTGATGAAGCCACCCAACAACAGCCCCACGGCGCCNCCAGCCCCGGCGATGGCACCAAAGATCCCGAAGGCCCGAGAGCGTTCTTTGGGGATGACGAACGTGGTGGTCAGTACAGCGAGAGCGGTGGGAGCGAGCATGGCCCCGAGTGCACCCTGGAGTGCGCGGGCGAAGATGAGCATGCCAAAGCTGGTGGCGGCACCACCGAGCGCCGAGGCCGATGCAAAACCGACCAGACCAAAGATGAACATCCGCTTGCGCCCCACCAAATCCGAAAGCCGCCCACCAAGGAGCAGCAGGCTGCCGAACGCCAGCGAGTAGGCCGTGATAACCCACTGACGTTCCCCGTTGCTGAAGCCAAGATCTTGCTGGGCAGATGGCAGCGCGATGTTCACAACCGTGGTGTCCAGCACCACCATCAGCTGGGCTAGCGCCACGGTGCCCAGTGTCCACCATCGTCGCGTCGATACCGCGGGAGTCTCGCTCTCTTCTAAGCTGACGGTACGAAGGTGTGCCATAGCCGAAATAATAGAGGAATTTCATGGGACTGGGCACCCTTTTCACTCCACATTCCCCTTGAATCTCCAGCCATGCGTGGACGTGAGACATCGGTGCTCTGCCCCGTGACCGGCTTGTGGATCGCGTAAAAATCTCACCATGGACTTGTTTTGAACCCACCATTCACCATGGCGCACAGTCAAGCGGTTCTGTCAGCTTTCACGACTAGGATGTGATGAGGCCACATTGTGTGCGCCCTACCTGGAAGAGGTGCGTTGTGCCGGTCATGATCGAGTCCTTGGCGGCGGGCAGTCTCGCCGCGTCCTCCCCACTTCCTTTAATGTGCAGCCCTATTTTGTGCTGGTGATCGTCGGGGTGGTGCTTTTGAGTTCCTTCATCAAAGCTGCTGGCCGCAAACGACGCGCCAACCGAGCCACCGCTGCTAACCCGGCTGGTCGGATTGGTATTGCCCACCAGCCCACCAATGCNCCCTACGTGGGGACACTGCTCAACGGTGTACCGATGAATAATTACGAGGGCTCCCATGGTCACCAAACCACCGGGTTCGCCAATGAGCGCATGAGTGCAGAAGCTGAGCTCAAACGCCAACTTGATGCTTTGGATGCCGCACGTCGCAGTGGACAGGTCACGGCCGAGCAGTACTCCGTGCATCGCGAAGCCATTTTCAAGAACTTCTAACTTTAAAGAATGACTCCCGCAGCATTTCTCCCACGGTAGCAACTTCGGTGAGGAATCCGTCATGGCCAATGGCCGAGTCAATCCGGCCTACAGTCACATCCCCTGGGAGGGCCGCAGCCAAAACCTCTGACTGGACAGGGAAATACAGGCGGTCACTGGTGACCGCCGCCACCAANAACTCAACCCTATTACTCACAGCAAGGGCCTGTTCCAACGTGCCGCGGCCACGGGCGACGTCGTGACTCATCAGCGCCTCTGTGATAACGATGTAACTGTTGGCATCAAACCTGCCCACAAGCTTGTGAGCTTGGTGGTCAAGATAGCTTTCAACTTGGTACCTGCCCACAGCGGTAGAGTCAAGGCGTCCATGTCTGATGGTGCCAGCGTTGTCCTGGGCCTTCCTGCCAAAACGCGATTCCAGCTCTGTTTCGCTGCGGTAGGTGATGTGGGCAATTCGCCGGGCCAGCCCTAGCCCTGAGGTGGGNGCTGCGCCGTCGTAATAGTCTCCACCAGCAAAATTTGGGTCCTGGCGGATGGCGAGGATCTGCGCTTGGGCAAAGGCGATTTGTTCAGCCGTGCTGGCGGCACATGCAGCAAACACTGCGCATCGCTGCACCCTGGACGGGTAGGTGGCGGCCCATTCCAGTGCCCGCGCTCCNCCNATGGATCCGCCAATAACGGCATGCCAGGAGGTGATACCTAGCTTGTCAGCAAGCAGTGCCTCAGCGTGGACGGAGTCACGGATAGTGACGAAGGGGAAGCGCGAACCGTAGGGTTTGCCATCCTCGGCGATACTTGAAGGTCCGGTGGAACCGTAGCACCCGCCCACCATGTTCGCGCACACCACAAAGTACTTGGTGGTGTCGATGACTTCNCCTGGCCCCACCAGACCTTCCCACCAGCCGTCCTCCTCGGACTCACCGCGGCTGACGTGGGTGCTTCCTGTCAGTGCGTGCTCAATGAGGACAGCATTATCACCTGCCTCGTTCAGTGTCCCNCAGCATTCAAACGCCATGGTCACCGAGGGAAGCATGCCNCCGGCTTCCAGGGGAAGCGCACCAAGATGGATAGAGCGCAGCAGTCCGCTGCCCTGGCCGACCGCAGCAGCCCACGTGTTTCCGGCCGGCTCAGGTGTGCCGGTTTCAACTTCGGGGAAAACATGTTCCGCTCCGCTGCCGTGTGAATCACGCCGGTCACTTAGCTCACGGATGATTTTGCGGCGCGGAACCCGGCTTCGAGATCGGCGATGATGTCCGCGACGTTTTCCAGTCCAACAGAGAGGCGCACCAGACCCGGACGTACGCCAGCGGCAAGTTGCTGCTCCGGTGAAAGCTGCGCATGGGTGGTAGAAGCGGGGTGGATCACAAGGGAACGCACATCGCCCAGGTTGGCCACGTGCGAGTGGAGTTCCAGACCGTCCACAAAGCGTTGGCCTGCTTCTGCTCCGCCCTTGATGTCAAAGGCAATGATGGCCCCAGTGCCGTTAGGACCGTACTTGCGTCCACGCTCAAACCAGGGGCTGGAGGGGATGCCGGCGTAAGCCACTGACTCCACACTTTCATTTTCTTCAAGCCATTGCGCCACCGTGACAGCGTTGCTCACGTGACGACCAACCCGCAGGCTGAGAGTTTCGATTCCTTGGGCGATCAGGAAGGAGTTGAATGGGGAAATCGCCGCGCCAAGGTCCCGCAACAACTGCACCCGAGCCTTGAGGACGTACGCCAGGTTGGCACCAAGTGCGCAACCAACGCCAAGGTCACGGGCGTAGACCAAGCCATTGTAGGTTTCATCAGGNGTGTTGAAACCGGGGAACTTCTCTGGATTTGCAGCGAAGTCGAACTTACCGCCGTCCACAATAACGCCGCCAATGGCCGTGCCGTGTCCGCCCAAGTACTTGGTGGCGGAGTGGATGACAATGTCAGCACCCCACTCCAAGGGACGGATCAGATAAGGGGCCAGTGTGTTATCTACGATCAACGGCACACCGGCCTCGTGGGCGATGACACTGATGTTTTCCAGATCAAGCACGTCCTGGCGCGGGTTGGAGACCGTCTCACCAAAGAAGGCTTTGGTGTTGGGACGTACTGCTGCACGCCACTGATCAAGGTTGTCAGGATCGGAAACGAAGGTAACCTCGATCCCGAGCTTCTTCAGAGTGTGGGCCAACAGGTTGAACGTGCCGCCGTAGACGCTGGGGCTGGAGACAATGTGGTCCCCTGCCTCGGCCAGGTTCAAGATGGCGAAGGTGGTGGCTGCCTGCCCGGAAGCGAGCAGCAGTGCACCAACGCCACCTTCTAAGCTGGCGATACGCTGCTCAACAGCATCTGTGGTGGGATTGCCGAGGCGGGTGTAGATGGGCTCAAGCTCGGTCAAGGCAAACCGTGCTGCCGCACTCTGTGCCGAAGGAAAGACAAACGATGTTGTCTGGTAGATCGGCAGTGCGCGTGCNCCTGTGGTGGCGTCGGGAGTCTGGCCTACGTGGATCTGACGGGTTTCAAATGACCAACCGTTACTCATGGATGGATTCCTTCACACTAGAGGCCCTGCTGCAAAACCCTCCTACGCACAATGCGTGGAGGGCCTTGAAATCAACGGCCCGCGCTTGCACCGAAACCGGTCGGTTCGGTACCAGGTCCTCACCGGGGCACCCCACCGCGGAAGGAGGGTTGCCGGTCAGCAAGCCGGGGCTATCTGCTGACACTCATGACCTATATCCAGTGTGGAAGAAACGCAGCGATGGGGCAAGATTGTGACGGGTTTATGACTTTTGGCGAAGATCTGCTTGAAAATATCCCTCAAAAGTGCCAGTTAGCGAATTAGTGAACGGTGCAATGTCGCATTTGTGACACTGGCTCGCGGGCAGAGCCTTTCCGGAGCGCCGCACTAAAACCCGTAGCCGCGCAGGCGATCGCCGCCAGCGCACAGAACATGGCAAGCTGCCCATCACGATGCGTGCGGCTCATAGAACAGACACGTAACGGCTGCCCCGTATCCCGGGGCAGCCGTCAGTTCAGTGCACGGTTGGTGTTAGTGCTCCGCCTCCGCCGCTGATTTCTTCTTAGCGTGCTTCTCAGCATCTTTCTCTGCGCGCAGAGCCTCACTCTCGTGCTGCTCCTCAGCCTTTTCCTGGTGAATGACCTCCGCGAAAAGCTTCTCCATCTCTTTGGCCACNCCTGCAGCTGAAGCCGGGTTTTGCCCGGTCACCAACCGGCCATCGACCACCACCTTCTCCTCGAAGACGTCGGCGAAGACGTGGGTGGCACCCTGTTCAACAAGCCGGTCGGCCAAGAAGAATGGGATAACTTTCTCCTTCCCTGCAGCGACCTCTTCGTCGTTAGTGAAAGCAGCAACACTCCGGCCTTGAACAAGGCCCAGCCCGTTCTTCAATTTCACATTGATCAGACCAGCTGGTCCGTGGCAGACGGCACCTACCAACCCGCCTGCGGTGTAGACGCTGGCTACCAGGTTTGCCAGGCCCTCACTGTCCGGGAAGTCCCACATGGTGCCGTGGCCCCCNACAAGATAAACGGCGTCGTACTGTTCGGGATCAACCACGTCCACACGGGCAGTGTTGTACAGACCCGCCCGCGTTGCTTCATCCTCTGTGAATGCAACTTGNATGGGATCNTCGGTGTCCACCTCGTCACGAGGTGGCTGGCCGCCCTGGATGGACGCGAAGTCAACGAAATGTCCGGAATCTTTGAAGACCTTCCAAGGATGGGCCGCCTCGGCTACGTTGTAGCCAGTCTTCTCTCCCGTATTGCCAATCTCAGAAACGCTGGTCAGTACCATGAGGATTTTCTTCATGAAGTGCTCCTTTCGTCCAAATTCCACCCTAGGCGAATGCTTGAAAAGCTGCCACCCTTTACCGCACCCTCCGCCATGGTGCACACCCGAGAGACTGCCAGTAGTTTTGGCAATGGTGTCCGGAGCTATTCCATGAACGGTGCCCCACCACATGTGCAGAAACAAAACATTCCCACAGCGTGAACCAATGATCCTGTGCCGCCTGCGAATTCATTTAGTGTTTGTAATTCCAGTGCGCACTTTTGAGGCCGGTGGACACGCCTGCTTCCGTTTTCGGAGCTGGATTCGCAGAATTCATGAAGGCGAACCCGGCCAACGCCACGATGTGCATTAGGGATGTGCATTAGGGATGTGCATTAGGAAGGTAAAACTTATTCAGCTGGCGGACTGCCCAACCTCCCCTTTGGGGAATCTCAGCACCTGTGAATATTCGAGCATCCAAGGAGAACATCTCGGCCAGATCTGCAGCTTTGATACTCATTTCCAGGTGACGAGCTACTAGAAACGATCAAAGCGGAGTGACGCTGGGTCCGGACTCGATGGCGAGAATATGGATGTGGATNCTCCCCGGTGTCAATCCGGTGTGACGAATGCTCTCGCGCACCCGTTGTTGGACGGACTCTGCAACCATCAAGGCAGTGAAGGTAATATCAGTTGCTATATCGAGATGAACTCGGGCTATGCCCTCGTCAATGGTTGCCGAGACACCGTCGTGTTGATTACAGCTCTCGTGGCTTTGGGATCGCCAATGCTGCGCAGTGCGNGCCGGTCCAAGACGGGCGAGAAAGCCTTGGATGGTGGGCTCAAGCCGGAGCACTCCTGGTGTTTCCAGTGTGGTGCGTGCAGCGAGGGAGGCAATCAGATGATCGTTGATCAAGGTGCCTTGAAGGTCGCTTTCAGACATCGTAAAGGTCCTCCACTGTGATGTTGATGGCTCCGGCTTTTACACCCATACTGGCGGGGAGGATCTTACTGATCTGCTCCCGCAGTGCCTTCACGGCCGCGGGAATCTCGATCCCTGCAGCTGCGGCGACCCGTAAATTGATGACCACGCGTGTNGCCGGTACTGGACACCAGGATTTTTCGGTCTGACTGCCGGTGCCAGCGTCAATTTCAATTCGGCAGCGCCGCGAGTGAATGCCTGGTACCTTGGTTGCCGCAACACGGATCAGTGAGATCAGGGCTTGTTCACTGATCTCAATGGTGCCATTTTCTGTGGTGCGCACCAAGAGTCTGCGGCCGCGGCGGACCTCGGCTCGGGCAACATCCATGATCCCGTTGGTGACCCTGGTACGAGGTTTTAGCTCAGGATCTTGCTGGTCGTTGTGAGCCAGTGTGCGGGTTGCCTTCTGGAGCCGCTCTAACTGCGCTTTGGCAGTTTGGCACTGCTGGCAGTGCTGTTCATGGGCGGTGGGTGGCTGCTCCATGCCCGCCCAGATCTGGTCTATGCTGCGGCCGCATCCGAGGCGGGGNGTGTCATCTAGCGCCACTGGCTCATCCCTTCTGCTATTTGTTGCCGTGCGCGCGAGCGTNNGCCGCGCACTGTTGTGGGGCTGACCTTTAGTGTGACACCAATTTCGGCGTAACTTCGCCCGTGAATTTCGCGAAGGAGCCAACAAGCTCGTTGTTTAGCAGGGAGCGCGTTCAGCACCTGCGCTAATTCCTCTTGTTGAGCTGCCCATTCAGCCCGAACGGCAGGATCGGTACCTACTGGCACCGCATGGGCACCGCTGTGTACTGCTGTGAGTATCTCCTCTGGGTCCGTGAGAGTTTCCGCATTAGCGGAGCGCTTCCGCAATAGATCCAGGCACTTGTTCGTCGCCAACCGGTAGAGCCAGCCACCGAAGGCATCGACGTTCACAAGCATCGGTAAGGAACGCCAGCTTGCGGTGAGTGTTTCTTGGACAATGTCCTCGGCGTCTATCCGGTTGTTCAGCATCCTGAACGCCAAGCGAAANAGTCGGTCCTGGTATGTGATGACGAGGTGCTCAAACGCTGCCAAATCACCGTCTTGGGCGCGGGCAACGATAGTTCCCTCGTCCCGTTCCGGGCAGGGGCCCTGGTCATCGTCATCCATACAGTAGCCGTCCTATCCAGCTAGTTACCGCGGTTTGGCTTAGTGGCCCATGCCCATGACACCTGCTGGAACCGAAACAGGGTTGTGAACAGCCAGGAAAATAATCTGGCAGATCGTGTGACGATTCCAGCCGAGCTTCGTCTTTAACTATGTTAGCAACATCACACTTTTCGCGAAGGAGCTGTTTTCATGGCAGAGTCACCCAGAACCCCACTCCGTCCACCGGCGTTGTGGCCACCCCGAGGAGCAGAAGCACAGCGCTCCCCTGGAGCAGCCCCAGAGGCATGACGCGCTGCACACAGACCGGGGAGATACTTCCATCGAGGAAACCGTGGTCCAGAAGCTCGCGGGAATGGCCACCNGGGAAGTACCAGGGNTGTACGCCATGGGCAGTTCAGCCAGGCGCGCGTTCAGTGCCATCACCGAACGCATCNCGGGATCACAAACAAACGTCAGTGGCGGCGTTAGCGTCGAANAAGGCGAAAGGCAAACAGCCATCGACGTCTCCATCGTGGTTGAATACGGTGTTTCCATCGTGGAGGTCAGCCAAGGTATCCGCCGCAATGTGATCCAGTCCGTGGAGCACAGCACCGGCNTTGAAGTATTGNAAGTCAATGTCACGGTCACCGACGTCCACCTCCCCGAGGATGACGAGCAAGTCCAGCAAGAACACAAGACCGAGCTTCAGTAAATCAACCGCACCGGGCGGGGTTCCCGCCCGGTGCACCATTGAGTGCAAGGAGGAAGAAAATGGCTATGTCAACTACACGGTGGTGCCTAATGATAGGGCTAGTGCTTGGAATAGTTCTGGCTTTCGGTGGCTGGTGGGCGCTTGTATCTGCAGTGGTCCTGGGTTTCATCGGCTTGATAATCGGCCGGGTGGCGGAGGGAAAACTCGACATGGCAGCACTGTTCGGTAAAGCATCAAGCCGATGAACGCCCAAGGCGTGCACACCCAGCAACTGGACACACGCAACGACACCGTCGCTAACAGGACCGTCGCGAACAAGACAATCGCTGACAAGACAATCGCTGACAGTATCGATTCTCGCGGGCAGACGGTGCTGGCGGATAAGGTCATCGAGAAAATTGCCAGCCAGGTGGCCAGCGACGAATCAGTTGCAGGCGGTTCTTCCGGCGGTTTTCTAGGTATCGGTGCCCACGCGGACCTCTCGGTACGGCCCAAAACGTCTGTTGAACTGACGGGAAACATCGCCACACTACGAGTGGAAGTTGGGATGCTCTACCCCGTTCCATTACGTCAGGCCACGGAAGATCTGCGTCAACGGATCCGGAACCGGGTCATGGAACTAACAGGGTAGAAGTCCGCCACGTTGACATCAAAGTCTCCTGGCTCACCAGCACCAACGGTGACGCAGCGGGAGGAAGGAAGTTGTTATGAGCCGCAACGATGGGCGCTCGGTCCACCTCCGCCGCCGTCCCAGCCGCACCATACCGGCCCTCGTGGTGGGGATATTATTCCTGGGTGCCAGTGTTTCCCTGGCGTGGGCGAGCATTGCTCGGCTGATCGACGGGACGTGGTCCACGATCTTGGAAGGCNCCCGAGAGTGGCTCGTGAGTTTGCACTGGGCCGCTACATCCATGTGGGCCATCGGAATAGTCGCCATCGTGGTGGGGCTGATCCTGCTGCTGTGTGCTCTGATTCCTGGTACTTTCAGCGCGTTGACAGTGCGCAGCGGCACTGCGGTTTCAGCTGGCAATGGTGATAAATCTGAACATAAAGCTCAGGAGCGTGAGACTGTGATGACCCGCCGGGCCGTGGCCCACGTAGCCAGAGCACACTGCGTGCACATCGATGGTGTCAGCACGGCATCGGTCACCGCCAGCAACAACCACGTCCACGTCAAGGTCAAAACTTCATTACGGGAAACCAGTGACCTTCGCTCCCATGTCATCAACGAGGTACGCGAGCGCTTGAACGCAATCGGGCTGGATCCGGTACCCCGGGTTACCGCCACCATCGAAACCCAAGGATAAGTTCTGCCTCTTCGCACCACCACATTCCACGCACCACCAACTGGGAGGGAAATTCAATGAGACAAACAGCCGGAACCATCAATCGTACGTGGCTGGCGATACTGGGAATCCTTGCCGTGGCCGCTGGCATAGCCACGATTCTGCAGGCCACTGGAATCTTGCAGAGCTTTGCTTCCACGCCGTCCGCTGACGCCAAGATTGTCACTGGCGAACTACATCCGCTCTTCGCGCAACAATGGCTTGTCATCCTCTTTCTAGTGATCGGCATTGCAGTCGGCGTGTTGGCTCTGTTGTGGATCATTGCGCAGATTCCACGGAAGAATCTGGCACAGACCTATCGGTTGGAAAACNCCGGCGCGCAAGGGCGAACCAGTTGTGAGCCCTCAGTGTTCGCCACAGCAGTGGAGCAACAAATCAACACCATGGAAGATGTGGTTACTTCCTCGGTCCTGCTCCGCGGCACAGCCGATGAACCGGATTTGACGCTGAAAGTCACCGTGAATGACCAAGCAGACATCCGGGCGTTGCTGCGCAACCTTGAAAGGACCACTTTCGCGGAGCTGTCCACGGCTTTGGAAGCACCCTTGCTCAAACGTCGTGTACAGATTGACGTGAGAGCGCGAACGCAAAATACCGGAACCGTGGTGTCCTCAACTGGCACCGTTCTGCAGTAGCTCAACTCCGCCAGCGGCGTTGTCTATTCCTAGGAAGGGAAGAACATAGGCACGCTACATCACCCCTCGTGAGTTCTGGCTAAACGTGTGTGGCGCGTCAGTGGGGCGTACCTGGGCTATCCAGCAACGCACTTGGCCCTGGCTTTACTTTTCAAGTCCCGCACGGCGAAGCGCTTCGGCCATGGCCGTATTTGCTACTGGCTGGGATGGTGCTGGATGAGATTTACGGGGACGTTCTTGCCGTTCGGCTTGCCAACCTGGCCCGTGAAGGACCCTTTGTGGCGGAATTGCGTGAACCGGAACCTGAACCTCGAACTGACATGCCGGCATTGGCATCGGTTTTGGCGGACGCACCCTGCTGAACCTTTTATCTAAGCGGTCATCTAAGCGCAGGGTCAAGGAGATGCGTTTGCGTTCTGGCTCCACCTCCAGAACCTTCACGCGCACCACCTGACCAGATTTGACCACGGTGTGCGGGTCAGAGACGAAGTTCTCACTCATGGCTGAGACGTGGACCAGGCCGTCTTGGTGCACGCCAATGTCAACGAACGCACCGAACGCTGCAACATTGGAAACCGTGCCTTCTAAAATCATGCCGGGGCGCAGGTCGGTGATCTTNTCCACGCCGTCGGTAAAACTCGCAGTTTCAAAGCGTGGGCGAGGGTCCCGGCCAGGTTTNTGAAGCTCAGCAACAATGTCTTGGACAGTGGGCAGACCAAAGGTGTCATCCACAAAGTCCAGAGGGTTGACCGAGGACACGGAGCCAACTCCTCCTGCGATGTCGGCGGCCTTGGCCCCTGCAGCCACTAAGATTTTGCGGGCTACACCGTAGGCTTCCGGGTGCACGCTGGAGGCGTCCAGCGGCTCCGCTCCNCCAGTGATGCGCAGGAACCCGGCGCATTGTTCAAAGGCCTTGGGACCGAGGCGGGCCACCTTGAGCAGCTCACGGCGCTTGGTGAAGGGNCCGTGCTCGTTGCGGTGCGCCACAATGTTTTCACTGAGCAGNGGTCCCACACCGGCCACCCTGGCCAATAGCGCCGGTGAGGCCGTGTTCAGGTCCACACCCACCGCGTTCACACAGTCTTCCACCACAGCCCCTAGGGAGCGTTCTAGTTTGGCTGGCGTGAGATCGTGTTGGTACTGCCCCACGCCGATGGACTTGGGATCGATCTTGACCAGTTCCGCTAGCGGGTCTTGCAGGCGCCGGGCGATGGAAACGGCTCCTCGCAGGGACACATCCATACCGGGGAGTTCGGCACTGGCTAACGCGGAGGCAGAGTAAATTGATGCCCCTGCCTCGGAAACCACCAGTTTGGTCACTGTTCTTTCTGGCGCCAAGCGTTTGAGCTCAGCCACCAGCTCAGCGGCCAACTTATCAGTTTCGCGGCTGGCTGTTCCGTTGCCAATGGCAATCAGTTCCACGTTGTGCTTGACCGAGAGACTGACAAGAGCGGCGAGGGCTTCATTCCAGCGTTGAGCCGGGACGTGTGGATAAATGGTGTCCGTAGCTGTAACCTTGCCGGTGCCATCAACAATGGCGACCTTCACTCCTGTGCGCAGGCCCGGATCCAAGCCAAGCGTGGCCCGGTTTCCTGCAGGTGCAGCCAGCAAAACGTCACGCAAATTGGCGGCGAAAACCCGTACTGACTCCTCTTCGGCGCTTTGGAACAGCCGCACTCGCAGGTCCACGGAAAGGCGTGTCAGGATGCGTGTACGCCAAGCCAGCCGGGCGCTAGTCATGAGCCAGGTGTCGGCGGCGCGGCCGGATTCGGCAATCCCCAGGGCATGTGCCACAGCATTTTCATAGCCAGTGCGCGCTCTAGCCTGAGCATCCGCATCGCGGGTGTCAGCCTCGGCTAGATCGATGCCTAGGACGCCTTCTTTCTCTCCGCGCAGCAAGGCAAGTACACGGTGGCTTGGCAGCGTGTGTGGAGGCTGAGCAAAGTCAAAGTAGTCCTTGAACTTCTGCCCTGCAGCATCTTTGCCAGCTTTAACGCTGGAGCGCAAACGTCCGGTTTTCCAGAGCCGCTCACGCAACTCACCCACCAACGCAGCGTCCTGACCTGCTCGTTCAATCAAGATGGCCCGTGCACCGTCTAGGGCGTCATCGGCCGTGGCCACGCCGCGAGAGTCATCAACAAANGACTCCGCGGCAACCGCGGGNAAGCGCGACGGGTCTGTCAGTAGGGCGTCCAANAGTGGCTCCAGGCCAGCCTCGCGGGCGATGTCTGCCTTGGTTTTGCGCGTCGATTTGTAGGGCAGGTATAGGTCCTCAAGTTCAGACTTGGTGCCAGCGGCCTCGATGGTGCGCCGTAACAAAGAGGTGAGCTTTCCCAACCCAAAGATCGTCTCTAGCACCACAACGCGCCGAGCTTCAAGCTCACGCAAGTAGCGCAGCCGTTCCTCCAAGTCACGCAGCTGGGCGTCATCGAGGGTCCCGGTGGCTTCTTTTCTGTACCGGGCAATAAAGGGGACACTGGCGCCGTCGTCCATCAAGGCGATGGCAGCGCGAACCTGAGCTGGGCGGACCCCGAGCCAGGCGGCAATGGCGGCACTGATGCGTTCCTCCCTGGCAGCAGGGGTGGGCAGGGTCAACGGTCCGGCNAAAGAATCAGTCACCCTTCAATTCTGCCCCACTACCGGAGTGCCCAAAGACCGTCTCGGGAAGCCGCATTGAAGCCTCCGCGGCCGCGCTGCACCCCGGGCCCATACTGCTACGAGATCTTACGTCCTACCTCGATTAGCCAATGCTAAGTCGAGAGGTTGATCACAAAGTGCCAAGATGAACTCATGCGAATGGATCATGTTTCTTACGCCAGTGAATCAGATGGATTGGTTGCCACCACGGAGCGAATCGCGAGAGCCCTCGGGGTCAATGCTGTAAAGGGTGGAATTCATCCCCGCTTTGGCACCCGCAATATGATTATCCCGCTCACCGACCACCACTATGTGGAAATTGTTGAGTGTTTGAACCACCCGGCATCGGATAAGGCACCGTTTGGGCAGGCCGTGAAAGCACGGTCCGCGGCAGGCGGGNGATGGATGGGTTGGTGCGTCGCCGTTGACGACCTTGCCCCGTTCGAGGAACGCCTTGGCCGCAGCGCGGTCCCGGGCAACCGCAAGTTCCCCGATGGCCAGGAACTGATCTGGCAGCAGATCGGCATCAAGGGTCTGATCGCCGATCCACAGGTGCCGTACATGCTCAAGTGGGAGGGCGACCCCAAGTTGCACNCCTCCCAGGCACGGACTTCCACCGTCAAGCTGTCATCACTGACCATCGCCGGCAGCGCCGAACGCGTCACCGCGTGGTTGNGGGAACCCGTTGAGGCCCCGTTGAACGACGTCGCCGTGGAGTGGATTGCACCACGCGGCACCNCCGGCATCATGAGCGTCACCTTCGAGACAGCCAACGGCGCGGTCACCATCTAGGCATTTCCCAAGCACGACGGCGGCACCCACCCTTGCGGGCGGGTGCCGTTTGCGTTTGCCCTGTTCGAAAAGCTGTACACACGTCAAAGTCAGCCACCAAACCCGAGAGCCGGCCCCAGGGTGAACGCTGCTATATCCACCAGGGTGTGCGCCACCACCAGCGGGGCCACACGTCCGTACTTNTTGTACACCCAGCCAAACAGCAAGCCCATGAGGAAATTTCCTATGAACGGGCCAAAACCCTGATAGAGGTGGTAACTCCCGCGCAGCAAGGCACTGAGCATGATGGCCGCCCACGTCCCCAGCCCGATCTTNTCCAGACGCCCCAGCAAATACCCATTGAGGATGACTTCCTCGAGCACCCCTGCACGAATGGCAGATAACACCAGCACCGGAATGGTCCACCAATACTGGTTCAGGGCACTGGGAATGATCTCTGTGGTGATCCCCAGCGCTCGCCCCGCCGCGTACAGACCCAGCGATGGCACGCCAATGACAACCAGCAGGGCCAGCGCGCCCAGACCATCTTTGACCGGGTGCCGCCAATCAAGCCCGATCCGCCGAAACACCGACTTGCCGGGTTCGGCCAGGAGGTAAAACACCAGCAGGACCGGGATGAGGGCAAAANNGATATCCAGAATTTGGTAGGTAAAGTCAAAGAATTCCCGGTTGTTGCGCACCACGTTCAGCGTTGAGGTGCCCTGCGAAATGGGGGCACGGCTGATCTTATCCAACAGGGATACCACCGAGTACACGGCCGATTGCCCTAGCGAAATCCCTAGGACCAGCAACACTTCACTAATCAGCCGACGCCTCGATTTGCTACCCCATCCTTGATAGTCGATGCCGGCTTGGGACCTTGAGTTAGCTGGTACTGAATCGCTCATACCGTAATCATGCCCGGACTTGGCTCCAATGGCACAGCCCCACCCACGGTTGGGAGGGCCCCACAGCGAGCTTGCGAGCTGAGGGAGCAGCTGGGGACTAGGCTCGGGAGCATGAGCGCTCCACGCCAAATCATTATGATCCGCCACGGACAGTCGGCGGCCAATATTGATCAGAGTATTTACAACCGGCTTCCTGACTACCGGATCCCGTTGACGGAGTTGGGTATTGCCCAGGCTAAGGAGGCTGGGGAGAAAATGCGTAGGCAGCTTGACGGGCAANAAGTCCGTGTCTATGTCTCCCCTTATCTGCGAGCGCACCAAACACTTGAGGCGATGAACCTTGGCGATCTCGTCGAGGCGGTGATGGAGGAGCCTCGGCTGCGTGAGCAGGACTGGGCGAACTTCCAAAATCCTGCTGAGATCGCCGATCAGAAAGAGCTCCGTAACGCCTATGGACACTTTNTTNACAGGTTTCGCGAGGGCGAATCGGGCTCCGATGTGTATGACCGGGTCTCCTCATTCATGGAGACCTTGTATAGGCACTGGGCCCGGCCCGACTATGCACCCAACTCCTTGCTTGTCACGCATGGGCTGACCATGCGCTTATTTTGTATGCGCTGGTTCCACTGGTCGGTGGAGTACTTTGAATCCTTGAACAATCCAGGTAACGCCGAATCCCGCACCTTGATCAAGGAGGGAAACAGCTACAGCCTTGACACCAGCTTTGCGCAGTGGACCCAGGCAGAGCCGACGCAAACTGTTCTGGACTTTCCCGATCACATTTGGTGAGAGGCACCTGGGGTACCGCGGATTGCCGGACTTATTTCCAATACGCAACACTTAGCTGGGCTAATTAGAAATATTGGTCCCCTAAGGGTAGCCTTGCCTGAGTACAGGGGCATACCCCAGTTGTAACATCAACGGAACTCTGGAGTATTTGGGTGCTGGCAACATTGGTCATTGGCCTGCGTGAAGGTCTCGAGGCTGCCCTGATTGTGGGCATGATTGCAGCCTTCCTGCGCCGCAACGGCGTATCCCTTAGGCCCATGTGGCTGGGCGTTGGTGTGGCGGTGGCGCTGAGCGCTCTCGTGGGAATTATCCTCGAACTTATCTCCGCGGCTTTGCCGCAGCAGCAAGAAGCCATGGAAACCATCATTGGCGCCGTCGCGGTGGTCATTGTGACGTTTATGATCCTGTGGATGAACAAGAACGCCCGCTCCATGAAATCGACGTTGGAAGCTCACGCCGGTTCGGCACTGAAGGGCGGCTCAGTGTTTGCCCTGGCTGGCATGGCCTTTNTGGCGGTCTTGCGTGAAGGCGTTGAAACAGCGGTCTTCATGGTCGCCGCCTTCCAGTCCTCGCTGAGTCCAGTAGCGGCTGGAATGGGCGCCGTGGTGGGTCTGGCGATAGNNCGTCAGGGTGGGGTCCTTCTTTTCCGCGGCGCCATCACCATGAACCTGGCTAAGTTCTTCAAGGCCACGGGTGTGTTCCTGGTGTTTGTTGCTGCGGGCTTGGTCATGAAGTCATTGCGCACAGCGCACGAGGCTGGCTGGATTAACTTTGGCCAGGACGCCACCGTCAATCTGTCATGGCTGGCCNCCAATGGCAGCGCCCGGGCGGCCATACTGACAGGTATTTTGGGTATCCCACATGACCCACGTTTGGTGGAGTTGTTCGGCTGGGCTCTTTATTTGCTCCCCATGCTCGCCTTCATCCTGTGGCCGCGCAGCTGGCGTCCGTCCGCAAAAGCAGTGCCGCGCGTGCAGGCTTGGGCAGGCACCGCCCTGGCAGGTTCCGCCCTGCTCTTGGCGTTTACTGCACCTTGCCATCCCGCCTGCGCCGCTCCAAGCAGACAGTGCGCCGTTAGCCACCCCAGCGGGCAGCCGGCAGGATCGCTGCAGCTTGTCACAGGTGATCCTGCAACCCTTATAGTCAGCGCCACCGACGGCACCCAAAGAAGCCTTGCCCTTACCACCCACGGCACCGAATCCCACGCTGGCCGCACTACCGCCGTTTATACGGCCGAGGCCTCCCNNTCTCCCATCGAAGAGCCGGCCAAGATCTCTACCGACATGCTGGCCCAACTCAACGGAGGGCGCATGCCCGTGGGGATCAGCTCCTCTAGCAACCCTGGCNCCTTTGCCGCCGACTGGAACCGTAAAGGCACCATCAGCGTGTGGGCCGCCAACGGTTCAGTCATTGATGCTCTCAACACTGAGGGTGCCACGTTGACGTTGAGCGGCGGCGGACTGAGCACCTCACGCACCATTGTGGTGGCGTCCGACGGCGGCTGGCTGGTCCCAGCCAATCACGTGGCTTCCACCGTGGCTGAGTTGGCACGTTTTGAATCCGCCACAGCTGAAAATGTGCTGTGGTCCAGGTACCTGCCGTCAGTATTTGGCATTGCCGCCATCATGCTCTTTGTGAGCGCGGCCCGCAACCGCCGCGCGCATATCACCGCATTCTCCCGCACCTAAATATCAGCCCTACTTTCTCCCACACAGGCGAGAGCTTGAATCTGCTCCCATAAATCTTTCCAGCCANCACCCTCTAAAAGGATTCTCATGCCTCCTCTTTCACCCCGCACCTTAGGCACCACAGCACCTGCCATTCTGGTGGGCACTGCCATGCTGGCCTTATCGCTGACCGCCTGCGGCAGCGCTACAACAACCGCAGGGACATCACCCTCTGCCAACGGCACTGCGCCTGTGAATAACGGTGCGGCACAAATTGCCGTCAGCGTGGAAAAGTCANACGGCGACGAACAATGCGTCCCCAACTTTGCTTCTGCTCCTGCTGGCCCCGTCACCTTCACTGTCTCGAACAAGGACGCCTCGGGTGTCTTTGAAGTGGAGCTGCTCAGTGACAAACGCATTCTTGGTGAANAGGAAAACGTCATTCCGGGCCTANAAGCTGTCAGCTTCACCGTGACACTCACAGGTGGTCAATACCAGCTGTACTGCCCCGGTGCCAGCACCGAATACAAGCCCTTCACTGTCACAGGTGCTGCTGCAGCGGCCTCCGGAAATGGCGTCAGTGCGCTACTGAAGGATGGCACCGACGGTTACGCGAAATACGTTTCTGGCCAGGTGGATTCTCTTGTACTGGCTGTGGCCGCCCTGGCGAAAGCTGTTGATTCCGGCGATGTAGCCGCCAGCCAGAAGGCCTATGCCCAAGCCCGCCCTTTCTTTGAGCGGATTGAGCCGGTGGCTGAGAGCTTCCCTGACTTGGATCCAGCCCTGGACCTGCGCGTGGCCGACGTCGAGCCGGGAACAGAATGGACGGGTTTCCACCCGTTGGAAAAGGACCTGTTTGAAAGCCAAGCCATCACCGAAAAGTCTAAGGCTCTGGCCGCCGGCATCGTGAAGAACGTAGGTACGCTGAAGGCCCTCACGGCTGAGCTGGAAACCGACGGCTCCTACAAGCCCGAGGAACTGGCCAACGGCGCCAGCGGCCTGCTGGAGGAAGTGCAGTCCTCANAGATCACGGGCGAGGAAGAGGCTTATTCCAAGCTGGATCTGGTGGACTTCGCTGCCAACATCGAAGGCTCACAGCAGGCATTTGAATATCTCAAGCCCGCCCTGACCGAAATTGACCCCACCTTGACCGAGCAAATCTCAAGCCAGTTCAACACCGTCACCTCTGCCCTTGATAGCTACACGGATCCGGGCGCTCTGGGCGGATTCAAGCCGTACACGGACGAACTGAAGAAAGCTGATGCGGCCAAGCTCACGGCA
Source organism: Arthrobacter polaris (assembly GCF_021398215.1). NCBI lineage: Bacteria > Bacillati > Actinomycetota > Actinomycetes > Micrococcales > Micrococcaceae > Arthrobacter > Arthrobacter polaris. Next base: position 790,059 of record NZ_CP071516.1, on the reverse strand, counting down.
CTGATCCAGTCGTTGCAGGCACCCTTGGCCAAAATTGCCGAAAAGGTGGCAACAGTTTAAATGCCAACACCAACTGATCCGCAACCCGGTCTCTCACGCCGAACGTTCTTCAGAGGATCCACTGCCGTTGCCGGGGCCGGCGGACTGGCGATCGGTGCCGCAGGTGGCGCCGCACTGGCCACCGCCGCGGCACCTGTTGCCCCGTCCTGGGCCGAACGTGCTGCGGAGCAGGACAGCCTAAGCTACCCGTTTTATGGAGAGCACCAAGGCGGGATTGAAACACCGCCACAGGACCACCTGGTGTTCACTGCTTTTGATGTCACGGCAACAACCCGGACGGAATTACAGCTGGTGCTGGCAAAGTGGTCAGCGGCCATGGCCGAACTGACCGCAGGAAATCCTGTGGGGAAGGTGGAACCTACGCGTGAACACGGCATTCCTGTGGATACGGGTGAGTCCACGGATATGNGGCCCCACGGGCTGACGCTCACACTGGGTTTTGGCCCTTCACTCTTTGACGGACGTTTTGGCTTGGAACAGTTCAAACCGCTGGATTTTGCCGATTTGCCCACCATGGCTGGCGAGTCGCTCAACCCTTCGTTTACCGGCGGGGACTTGTGTATTCAGGCCTGCTCGAATGATCCCCAGGTGGCCTATCATGCCGTACGCAACCTTGCCCGCATGGCTAGGAGCTCCGTGCGCACGAAGTGGACGGTGTTGGGCTTTGGTCGTGCCTCGGCCGGGGCCAATCAGAGCACTCCGCGCAACCTCATGGGGTTCAAGGACGGCACTCGCAATGTCAGCGGTGGCCAGGACTTTACGGAGCAGGTGTGGGTTGGGGAGGAAGCGCGGCAGCCGTGGATGGTAGGTGGTAGCTACTTGGTGGCACGCAAAATCCATATTCTCGTTGAGACGTGGGATGAAGACACCATTGGCGATCAACAAAGTATCTTTGGCCGCACCAAGATCGAAGGCGCACCACTGTCTGGGGAGAAAGAACACGATGCGCCCGACTTCCAGGCCATGACCGCCGGCTCCCCACCATTGCCANCCGATTCACACATTGCCTTAGTGGCGCACGAAAATAATGACGGCACCAAGATCTTGCGCCGTGGCTACAACTTCACCGACGGCCTTGACTCCGTGGGGCGCCTAGATGCGGGGTTGATGTTCTTGTGCTTCCAAAAGAATCCCGAGCAATTCGTTACATTGCAGCGCAAATTGGGGACCTCGGACAGACTCAATGAGTACATCCGTCATGTGGGCTCGGGTGTTNTTGCCGTCCCCGGCGGTCTGCCGGAAGCCGGCAGCTATTACGGCAAGGAATTCTTCGACGAAGGCACTGATTGACGCTCCGGTAGCGTCCGCGTACCGTGAGGCACACAGTTAGCGACCGAAGCGTTTGAGTGCACGGCCTGCCCTAGGAACAATCACTATGGACGAAGCCATCCCCATCCACCCTTTTGCCGCGGAAGCCGTCACGGACTCGCACCATAACGGGAGGCGCGCCACCACCACCGCGGGTGGTGGTGGAAGTCGCTACTGGCCGGTCTGGCCCTCTGGGTTGCAACGGTGGCTGTGACCGTGGCAACGCTCAATAGCAACCTCATCCCGACCTTGATCCTGCTTGGCAGCTTTCTGGTCCCCTTTNGTGTGATGCTCTTCGTCATGGAGCGCATCGCCGGCAATATCAGCACCCTTCAAGTCATCATCGCCTTCTTCATTGGCGGCATCTGCGGGGTACTTGGCGCCTCACTGCTGGAGGCGGATCTGGCACCGAGCCTGGCCTCATATCTGGGTGTTGGCTTCATCGAAGAATTCGTCAAGGCTCTGCTGTTGGTCATCATCGGCTGGCGGGTGATGCCCAAGACGGCCAGTCAGGGTGCCCTGCTCGGGGCGACGGTGGGAGCCGGATTTGCGGCCTTTGAATCGGCCGGTTACGCGTTCAACGCCGCTATCACCGCCCAAGGAATTGGCTTGGTGATGCTCCTCCAAACCGAGGTTTTACGTGCCATTCTTGCCCCGGTGGGCCATGTCTTGTGGACTGCGATCCTGGGTGCGGCAATCTTTGGTGCAGCACGCGGGCGCACTCATTTTCGCCTCAGCTTCTCCATCCTCGCCGCCTTCGTGGGAGTCTCGTTGTTGCATGCACTCTGGGACTCCTCCAACGGACTTGCAGCCCTCGTGGCATTGTTCCTCACCGGAGCCAGCCACCAACAAACAGAGTTCGGATTCATCTCATCAGCAACCGAGACAAACGCTGAAAACCTGGCAACCGTTCTTTACATCAGCGCCATGGTGGTTACGGCACTGATCGGGATCATCACGCTTTGGCGCATAGTGCGTCACCACCAGGCCCGGAAAATGACTNTGAGCGGCACAACGCCTGAAGCGGCACCATCGATGCCGTCCACAAACTCCTGATCACACACAGACTGCGTAGTTGCGCTCACTGGTTTATCAAGCACCCTGATTCGAAGTCCAGTTGGTGTTAGAGAGAGCGCCGGAGGCCCATTGTGGCCTCCGGCGCTCGGCGGGACTGCGCGTTGTTTAAGTTGCCGCTACTGCGGCCACCACGTCCATTTCTATGCGTTTGGCTCCGCGGAATCGTGCCACCTCTACGGTGGTCCGTGGTGGTAGCGTCACCTCACGAAGACGGTTCAGGTAAGCGGCGTTGAATTCGTCAAACTCATCCAGGTTGGCTAAGAACACCGTGATTTTCAAGATGGTGGAAAGATCGGCGCCAGCGTCGGCAAGTACTTTCTCAAGGTTGTCAAACACCACGTCTACCTGATCACCTAGAGCTTGAGGTGTAGATCCGTCTTCCATGGTGGGCACTTGCCCGCAAGCCCAGACCACTCCACCAAAGGTGGCAGTGGCCGTGTACGGGCGCGGTTTTCCGTCTTCATGCCAGCGGCGCTGAACCTCGCTCATGCTTCTGCCACCAAGTAGCCAGCAGCGAATTCTCGGACTTCGGCCCAGGTTGAGGCGACCACCGGAATCCCGCTATGGGCCAGCTGTACACGCTGCGCTGTCCGCTCTTGGTCGCTGGAAAGACAAAGTCTCCGTGCGGCGCAGCTTCGGCGGTGTAAATGCGAGAACCGTAGGGATCGGTTGGGCCGGCGTGCGGGGCAACTTGGCTGTCCGAGCTGAACCCGGTGCCCAGCTCGCCGGTGGGTGTAGCGAACGTTGTCCGGTTGGAGCTTCCATCACTGCGGTGCACCACGGTGTAACCAGAGCTCTGTGCAGCATTGAGCAGCGCTTCTTCAAGCAGGTGAGAATCGTGCTCTACCGCATTGCATAGCACCTCGCTACCAACTCCGGCGCTTGCCACGTCAACTAACAAGACACCATGGACCAAGGAATGGCAGCGCAAATCAGTATCCACGGCGTAGCTTTTCCCTGAGGGTCTCAGTCCGGATGTATGAGAGGGCTCCGAGCGTCCATGAACCTTCTTTCAACCACGTGAGCAGAGCCTGCAATCCCGTGCCGTGATGCACCTCGGCGAAAAGCACCTGCCGGGCCGCGGCCTGAGCTTCAGCATTGCTTGCTCCCTTGGTCATCAGGGCACGGTAGGCGAACTCACGCACTTCGCGCATGGCCAACCGCATCATCGGCACTGATTCAGCTGTTTCCATGGTTATTACTTTCTGAGTCATGACAGACATTAGATTTTCCTTCCTGTAAAGACATCGTCGAANAGGTTCAGCCAGTTCTCCCCNAGCACACCCCGGACAGTTTTNTCATCCAGTCCAACTTTGAGCAGACCATCGGTCAGCCGCGGGAAGTCCTCCGGGCCTACGAACCATTCAGGCCATTCAGGCCACGTCGCCTTGGTTTCTCCTTCGGCTTGCCAGCGGCCGTTGCGTAACCAACCAACAAATTCGTTATCCCAGTTGCGGGTGCAGTCGCTTCCCAACCCGACCCGCTCAGGACCCAGCTCATCGACGAGCCGGGCGATCATCTGGCAGAACTGTTCTAGGGTTGTTTTCTTGCCGCCAATGACCAGAGGGTAGAGGCAGCAGCCCAGCATCCCACCGGCGTCGGTGACCGCACGGATGACCTCATCGGGCTTGTTGCGGGGNTTCTCCACGAACCATGTGGGGTTCGAGTGCGTGATGGCGATGGGAGCCACTGAGGCTTCCACAGCATCTAATGAGGTCCTGTTACCCACGTGGGAAAGATCGATGAGCATGCCCACGCGGTTCATTTCCGAGACTATGGTGCGCCCGAACCTGGTGAGTCCGGAATCTTCTGGCTCGTAGCAGGCCCCACCAACTAAGTTCTGGATGTTGTAGGTCAGCTGAGCGATTTTCACNCCTAGCTTGTGGAATACCTCGACGAGGCGGAAGTCGTCCCCGAAGGAGCTGGTGTTTTGGAAGCCCAGCAACACAGCGATGCGTTGGTCGATCTTCGCTTGGCGAATGTCATCGCTTGTTTGGGCCAGCACCATCAAATCGGAGTTTTGNGCCGCCAGCTGGTACCAGTCGCCGATCGCTTTGAGAGTGTCTGCGGGACCTTCCCAGACGGCGCAGGTGGCGTTGACNCCGCTGATCCCTCCCGTGCGCAGTTCTTCAAGGACGCTGCGGTCCCAGTTATTGATCTGCAGACCGTCCACGATGGTGGCACCCGCGTGGATCTTCGCGCCAAGTCCAGCAAGTGGCTTGTCAAGGATTGTTGCAGTACTTAGTTCAGTCATTGCGCTTAGCTCCTTGGGGCCGGCGGGTGAACATCCAGGAGTCATCCATGGTGCCGTTCGCTAGATCGGCGATGCGTGGCGCNCCTGCCATCAGGGTCACTCGCAGCCAGTCAGTGGATTGTGGCGTGTAGTTTTCCATGCCGTAGACAGCCAGCAAGAACCGCTGGACATTCAGTGGCAGGAACTGCGCAGCCAGCAGGTTATCGCGCACTTCACCATAGGGAAGCTTGCCAACGTTCTGCACCCGGGCCACCGTGGAGCGGTGCAGCGGGTGGGTGAGCAGGAACTCTCCAACACTGGTGGAATCATCGGTGGTGCTCAGAGCGGTACGCAAGGTGGCCACGGCGCGGGCAATATCCATGGGGTGCTGGACGTTCGCTCCGGGATCGGCACCAGACCGGGCCCGTCGCGGCTCTTCGTTGTTGACCGAGGAAAACCAGAAGTGTTGCTGCGAATCTGGCTGGGAGAAATCAAANGCAGCCGCCCACGAGTACCTCGCATCGATCCAGCTGACCAGTTCGGCGCAGCTCTGACCGGCGGTGACCCGGCGGGATTCATCACAACGCAACATGGACTCAACAGTTTCATCAAGATCCTGCGCTAATTCGGTGAGCACCGTGGCAACCATGCCGCGGCAACCAGGCCCGTAAGCCGCGGCCGCGTCGTGCAACTGGCGCCAGATGAGCGTCGTTGCGCTTCCGGCAAAGTTACCGGTATCCACCCATCCGCGTAGCTGTCCCAGCAGCTCGCCTAGTTCAAGAGCCAGCTCGGGACCAGCGGCGAAGGGTGCAGAGACGATGTCTGCTTGCTCAGTGAGGTAATTGATGGCTTGCTCCAGCAGTTCAATGACTCTGGCCACCGACGCATCACCCTGTCCNACGGTGCGGGCGGTCACCGCAGCCAGCGGCATTTCACGCAGCAATGCCCAAGAGTTCACGACTTCCGGGTGGTTGATGGCGTAGGGCACCATACCCAACCCGGTGGCGTTGCCCATGCCCAAGTAACGCCGCCAGAGGCCTTCAAGCCGTGCAGCACCCGGGTTACGTGCGGCAGCACACGCCTCCACCATGTCATAGCTGAGCTCGCGCAGTAGCCATGCAGTGAGCATGTGGGCGCGGAAGGGAACGGCTAAAGGGTGGCCGTCTTCGAGGCCTTCGTAGTCTGCCAGCCCGCACTTACCGTTGCTGTAGAACGCGGTGCTGCGGATCAAATATGGCGAGCCACCGAACTTCTCACTCTCCGGGGCCAAGCCTTGGGCCAGACGGTCAATGACGTAGTCAAAGAAGCGTTCGCTGCGGTTGGCTCTGGTCCAAATGATGGACCCAGTCTCCGCGCGGCCGCCCTCCTGCAACGGCACCTGGGTGCGCATNGCGCTCAAGCCGCTGCGCATCCACGGACCCTCGACAAGTGCCGCCGTGAGATCCCACGACTTCGCGATCACCCTATCGGTGCGATCCTCTTCGCTCAAACGCTGCGAGAACGCCACAAAGCTGAACAAGTGCGATTCGGCACGGACCTCGTAGATTGCAGCGCCGCATCCGGCGGCGTCGATGTCGAAACGGGTTCGCTGAATCTGCCATCCGGCGCTGACGGCACGGCGCATCATGGTGCGAATGAAACTGTAGCGAGTGGCCCGGGCCCCACCCATGTCCAGCGGATCCATCACGGTGTCAGCGGGACGCATCAGCTCTTCCTAGTGAGCTGGGTCGCTTCGAAGTGCGTCTGTGTGCTCACAGCGCACGCCCGGTTGGTGCAACGCGGATGTAAGCGGTCTTGGTTTCGGTGAAGAAGTCCGCTGCTACGTCACTGTTTTGTTCCCGCGGTGCCGGGAAAGAGGAATCGCGTAGGCCACCAAAGGGAGCGTGTACCTCGGAGCCGGTGGANGGTGCGTTGACCTTGATCAACCCGGCCACCACCTCGTTGAGGCAGCGGCGGATGGCATGTTCATCAGTGGTAAANACCGAGGCGGTCAATCCGAAATCTGTCGCGTTAGCCAGGGCGATAGCCTCGTCGAGGTTCTCAACTCGCAACAAGGTCACGATGGGGCCGAACACCTCTTCGCGAGTGATGCTCAGCGCCTCGGTGCCGCCGAGCAAGGTCGGTACAACGTAATGTCCCGGAGCGTCAGTGGGCATCGAACCCTGGGCCAACACTGTGGCACCTTCTGAGCGTGCGGTTTCTAAGGCTTCTTCAATGTCGCGGCAGGCGCGGGCGGAAATGACCGGACCCATGTACGACTCTGAATCGGTGCCTGGGCCTGAAACCAATGCGTTCACCATGGGTACCAGCACTTCGAGTAGCCGGTCATGGACCTCACCTACGGCAATGATGCGGCGGGTGGCCGTGCACTTCTGGCCGGTGCTACTCATCGCAGCTGCGACGATGGCGGTTGCTGCGCTGATAACATCCGCATCCGGCATAACGATGGCGGCATTGTGTCCACCCAGTTCCATCTGCAGCTTGGCCCCACGCAATACCACGCGTTCGCGGATCTGGTGGCCTACTGGAACGGACCCGGTGAAAGTCACAGCGGCAACGCCCGGGTGCTCAACGAGGCACGAACCGAGGGATCCCGGGCCCAAGAGCAGGTTAAGGACTCCTGCCGGAACGCCCGCGTCTTGGAGCAGTTGGGCGAAGGCTACGGCGACTGCGGGNGTGTCACTGGCTGATTTCCAGACCACGGTGTTGCCCCAGAGTAAGGCCGGGGCAATCTTCCACGCGGGGATCTGCAACGGGAAGTTCCACGGGGTAATGACACCAACGACCCCGACTGGGCGCCGGATGGTGCGGACCAGCTCATCGGCATTGCCTGAGGGATACGTGACACCGTCGGCGCGACGGGCCGAACCGGCCTGGTAATAGAGGGTTTCTACGGTTGCACCGACTTCACCGCGGGAATCGGCCAGTGTCTTACCTTGTTCGCGGGTCATCAAAACGGCAATGTCCTCGGCACGTTCTTCGAGCAGTTGAGCCGCGCGGCGTAGTACCCGTCCGCGACCTATGATGCCAACCTTGTCCCAGTCGGCCAAGGCGGCACGGCTGGCGGCGATGGCCGCTTCCAGAGTTTCGGCAGTAGCTGTGGCATACCGAGCAACGACCTCCTGCGGATCTGCCGGGTTCAGGCTAAGCGCTTCTGCTCCTGTTGCGCTGTCCCATCGTCCGTTGATGAGCTGCTGGAGGTCCAGAGTTTGGGTGGTCGTGGTATTTGCCATGAGAGTTCCTGCCTTCTTGAAGCTGCGTACTGAATATGTGACCCACACTACTTTGATTTTTGATCACAGAGAAGTATCTATTGCCTATCAACTCATAAGCAGACACACTTAGTCTTTATGGAACTTAGACAACTTCGCTACTTCATCGCCGTGGCCGAGGAAATGCACTTCAACCGGGCGGCCGAGCGTCTGCACATCGCTCAGCCAGCACTGAGCCAACAGATTCAACGGTTGGAACGCAACCTGAAAACACAGCTCTTCATCCGCACCACCAGATCGGTGGAGATCACGGATACAGGGCGGGTGTTACTTGAGGCGGCCCGCCGAGTGATTTCCGAGGCCGAGCGTGCACAAAGCCAGGTGGAGTTGGCAACCTTAGGCAGCACTGGGCTGTTGCGGGTTGGCTTCGTCAGTTCAGCAGCCCTATCCCTCCTGCCGGGCATGGTGAACCGGCTACACGAACATCTGCCCCAGGTTCGCTTCCAGCTCCAGGAAAACACCACAGAACAGCAGATCCAGGCGGTGCTAGATGGGCAGCTGGACGTAGGAATCGTCCGTGAGATCGAACCGATCGACGGCATCCACATCACCGCGCTAAAGCGCGAGGCACTAGTGGTAGGGGTACCTGAAACCCACCCTTTGGCCCAGCGCACCAGCGTCAAGCTTGCTGAGCTTGCCGGAGAAGGATTTGTGGTCTTCNCCCGGAACCAAGTCTCACGGCTCTATGACCTGATTTCGGCATTGTGCATCCAAGCCGGCTTCCACATCAGGATCGCCCAGGAAGCCATACAGTTCCCCACCATCTTGGGGCTCGTTGCCGCACGTACCGGGATTGCCATTGTCCCTGAGTCGTTGCGTGCCTTGCAGATTGCAGGAGTGGCATATCTGGATCTAAACGATACGGCGGCGGCTTCGCAGATATCACTAATCTGCGCGGAGAATCGGCGCGATTCTGCCCTAGTGAAGCGATTCTTAGAAAGTAGCACCCTCTAGTTTTTCTCCCCACGGCAACAATGGCGGCGCAGACAAGTGTCTGCGCCGCCATTGTTGCCACCACGCCGGCGCCGGAAGAGAAGCAATCCTCAGCGGTGGGGAAGAAGCTAAAACTCAATCACTGAGTTCTCACAAAATCTGGATCCTTTATTCCCACAACACCCTGTTCGATCGCCATGCGGCGCACGAACACAGGNGCTGCAAANACCGATGGCAACATAATGAATCCAACGGGTACTGCGGTGATCACAATGAACGATTGCAGCGCCGAGATTCCGCCGTCGCCGATGGAAATCAGCACAGCCGCGGCCACACCCATGGTGAGCGCCCACGCCGCACGCAACTTNGGTTGAGGGGTCCCCTTCACTGTGCACGATTGGGCAATACTGAAGGACATCGAATCCGCGGTGGTAGCCACGAACATGACCGTAAGGACCAAGAACCCCACAGCGATGATCCCTGAGAAGGGTAACTGTTCGGCAATGGTCATCACCACGGCAGGAAGACCATCACTGGCCAGCGGTCCGGAGATGGAACCCGGATTCTGCTGTTCAAACATGATGCCGGTGCCACCTAGAACGGTGAACCAGAAGCAGGTGACGATCGGTGGCAGCACCGCGGTGAAAAGGATCAGCTCACGCACCGAGCGGCCGCGGGAAATGGAGGCCACGAAGATCGCCATCAGCGGTGCGTAGCCGAGGAACCAGGCGAAGAAGAAGATGGTCCAACCTGCCACCCATCCCTGATCGCCTTGGTAGAGCGAAGCCGGTACAAAGTTCTGCATGTACACGCCGAAGCCGCCGATGAAGGATTTGAAGATGTAACCTGCGGAGCCCAGAACCAGCACGGCCGCCATGAGCCCCAACGCCAGCCAAACGTTGAGCCGGCTCATGATCTGAATGCCCTTGCTCAATCCGGAGGAAACAGAGAGCGCGGCAACGCCGGTCAGGACCGCAATAATGATCAGCTGCGTCCCATAGTTGTTGGGGATGCCGAACAACCGGGACAAACCGTAGGAAACCTGAAGTCCCAGAAANCCAATGGGGCCAACGGTTCCGGCCATAACAGCAAGGATGCTCACCACATCGGTCACGGTGCCAACCCAGCTGGTGAGGACCCTTCGGCCCATGACGGGGTAGAGCAAGGTGCGTGGACGCAGNGGCATGCCCTTAGACACTGCATGGGTCATCACAATCGCACCCAGTGACCCCAAAATGGCCCAGGCGAGGAAACCCCAGTGCACAAAGCTCTGGCCCAGGGCGTTGTTGGCAGCTTCGGTAGGATCGCCACTGGTAGTTCCGAAGAACGGCGGAGAAGAGATGTAATGCGATATTGGTTCAGCGGCAGCCCAAAACACTCCGCCGCCAGCTAATAGTGTGCACATGATCATGGCGACCCATTTGAACCGCCCGTATTCGGGCTTCATGGCTCCGCCCAACCGGGCTTTNGCGTAGGGAGTCAGTGCTAGGGCGATGGCGCACAAGAAAGTTGCCAGGAGCAATCCCTGCCAGAAGAGACCCAGCCATTTGGCAGAGAAGCTAAACCCGGCATTGATAGCGTCAGAGGATTGCTTCGGGAAAACCAAAGTTGCCAGCACAAAGACTGCCAGGATGCTCAGGCTGGCCACGGTGACCTTGCGATCCAACAAGGGCCGGGAAGGCTCGAGCAGTGCACTACTGGTGCTGTCCCCGGAGATCAAGGGCTCAATTTCTTCACTATTGGCTATTCGAGTTTTGCTTCTCATTGTGGGTCAACGTCTTTCCTGTTCGCTGGATCTAGCATCTTGCGTTGGAATGAGACTAGCCTCACATCATTTACCGAGTCCAAGACTTAGTTGGTCTGAATTGATAAGTTATATCTATAAAATGATCGTGTCTCGCCCCTACACCTTCTACGTCTTACCGGTAATAGCGGAACGGGATTCCACGCTCACTAGGGTCAAAACTTGAAAATGCGATTCATCCACCGTAGCCGATCACCCACAGGACACCCACAGATAGCGGCATGTGGTGACACGGTTAACATCAAGGACCGCCATGGCTGCAGCCATCACATGAAGGCCCACTTCGCTGACAGCTGAGCATGTTCTCAATAGATTTCAGTGGCTGGTTGTTTAGCAGGCAATGCCGGAAGGACGGCGCGGCCTCGGGCCGCCCTGAGTCCGTTGAGAATCACGAGGACTTCAGCCAGTTCGTGAACCAACACCACNCCGGCCAGCCCCAGCACACCAAAGAGCGCCAGGGGNAAGAGCCCGATGATGATGGCCAGGGCCAGGGCAATATTGCTGACCATGATGCCTCGCCCTCGGCGGGCATGGGCCAGTGCTTGTGGAATCAGTCGCAGATCCGTCCCGGTGAAGGCGACATCGGCTGTNTCAATGGCCGCATCGGATCCCGTGGCACCCATGGCAATGCCTACGTTGGCGGCGGCCAATGCGGGGGCGTCGTTGATTCCGTCGCCGATCATCGCTGTCCGGTGGTGGGTGGCGTAGGACTCAATGGCTACTGCCTTATCAGCAGGCATTTGTTCTGCCAGGTAGTCACTGATGCCAACCTGGCGTGCCAACGATTGGGCAGTTCTGGTGTTATCCCCGGTGAGCATCACCGTTGCAATACCTTGGGCGTTAAGTTCTGCGATGGCCGCAGCAGCTTCGGGCTTGAGCTCGTCACGGATACCGATCAACCCTGCGGGTACACCAGCAATTTCTACACTTAGCACGGTCATGCCCTCGGATTCGAGCCGACCGCATGCCGCGGCCAAGGGACCCGGTGCCACCCATCGAGGGCTTCCAACTCTGGCAGTGCTCCCGTCGATTTTCCCGGAAATCCCTTGCCCGGGTGACTCGGAAACGTCGCTGGCAGGTGGGGGTGTGGGTGTTTCGGCGAGAATGGCTGCCGCCAGCGGGTGGGTGCTGTGCGATTCAAGTGCTGCCGCCACGGCGAGGATTCTGCTGCGATCAAAGCCTGGGGCCGTCTGGACCGCCACCACTTCTGGCTTGTTACATGTCAAGGTACCGGTCTTATCGAAGGCCACCAGTGTCACAGCCCCGAGTTGTTCGAACGCTGCGCCGGATTTGATAACCACCCCAAAGCGGCTGGCGGCCCCGATAGCCGAGATGACCGTGACCGGCACAGCAATGGCCAACGCGCAGGGNGACGCAGCAACAAGAACGACTAAGGCCCGCTCGATCCATAGTTCTGGTTGACCGATCAGGATACCCACCACGGCCACGAGCCCTGCAACGGCCAAAACGATCGGAACCAGCGGCTTGGCGATGCGGTCAGCCATTCGGGCGTGGTCCCCTTTTNNGGATTGCGCATTTTCCACGAGGTGAACGATCGTTGTCAGGGAGTTCTCGCGCCCGTCCGCTTGTGCTTCGAGCACCAGAGCGCCGGAGCCATTGATCGCTCCGGCAGGGACCGCTTCACCAGGGCCAACCTCCACTGGAATTGATTCACCGGTGACGGCGGAGGTGTCCAGGCTGGATGTGCCTGAGATGACCACGGAGTCCGTTGCCACCCGTTCTCCCGGACGAACAATCAGCTGATCCAGCACCCGGACATCCCTGGCGGGAATGAGGATCTGGCCTGCGGGAGCGGAAATCGTTGCCGTCTCCGGCATGAGCGCCAGAAGTGAACGCAACCCGTGACGGGCCTTATCCAGGGCACGGTCCTCCAAGGCTTCTGCGATCGAGAACAAGAACGCTAGCGCCGCCGCTTCACCCACATGTCCTAACAAGATGGCTCCGACGGCGGCGATGCTCATCAACAAACCCACCCCNAGACGTCCGCGCAGCAGCCGACGTACGGCGCCAGGGATGAACGTGGAGGCACCCACGAGAACACTCAGAACCAGCGCGAGAGTACTGGCGGCTCTGAAGCCAAGGCCTTCGAAGGCATATCCGGTACCAAGGAGCAGCCCGGCCGCGATCGGGACCAGGAGGTGATGATCTTTCCACCAAGGCGTGAATTCATCGGATGCCCCTCCGGCCTCAGGGCAGGTGTCCCCGAAGGCAAGGTTTCTCCTGACCCGCCCAAGNGCGGTTGGGTCAGACCCTGCAGGGGCCAGCTTCAGCAATGTCCGGTTGTCGCTTGCGCTGGGCTCATCAGAGCCGCAACATTCCCGGCTCATGCCTCTACCGCTGTTCCACAGCACAACGGAACATTGCACTGCTCATCCAAACATCCCTGACCGCCCTCCACCGCCAAAACCACATTGACTAAGGCAAGCAACGCGTTTGTCAGGTGTGGATCGGCAATTTCATACCGGGTCTGGCGTCCCTGCGGCACTGCGGCCACAAGACCGCAACCGCGCAAGCAGCTCAGATGATTGGACACATTTGACCGGGTCAGCCCCAACTCCTCAGCCAGCTGCCCCGGGTACCCGGGGCCCTGAAGCAGGCTCGTCAGGATACGAGAACGGGTCGGATCCGACATGGCCCGGCCCACACGGTTCATGACATCAACGCGAGAATCAATAGTCAGCATACGCTGACTATACAGTAGTTACTGACCATTACTGGTTGGTTCCGATAGCGGCGCACCGCCATCACCCCGACCGTACCGCCATCACTTTCTCAGGCACTGCCCGTGTCAGGGGCTCTCGAGNGGCGGGGCCACGATCACGTTGGTGCCGGCGTCGCGGAATGCTTCCAGCTGAGCTTGGGTAATACGTGAATCGGTGATCAGATTATGAAAATCGTGTTCATCCATGGTGGCAAAGGCCCGCTTTCCAATTTTGGAGGCGTCAGCCAGAATGTAGGCTTCGGACGCGCGGCGTGCCATGCGCGAATTAACGGATGCTTCTCCTTCGTCGTTGGTGGTGGGTCCGGCACCTGGCTCAATCCCATTGACTCCAATAAAGGCAAAGTCCAAGGCCACCCGTTGTAAGATGCTGTCCGCAAACGGACCCACCAGCTCGTAGGAGCGCGGGTTCACGATGCCNCCGGTGACCATGATTTTGAAGTTGGGCCGGATCGCCAGCTGTGCTGCAATGTTGATGGCATTGGTGACCACCGTCAGGGTGGGCCGGTTGGATTGCTCCATGAGGTCCTCACGCGTGGACAGCACCTGGGCTAATGCTGTGCTGGTGGTTCCTCCGCACAGACCGATGACGGCTCCCTTAGGAATCAAGGCGCTGGCAGCGTGGGCAATCTGCTGCTTTTGGTGCGCATGATCGTCCCGGTTGTACCGCCCAGGCAGGTCATAGGAAACAGAACCGCTCGTTGCACCGCCACGGGTGCGCGTCAACAGCCGCTCGTTGGCCAACGAGTCAAGGTCGCGGCGTGCTGTTGCGGGNGAAACCCCNAACTTGAGCACAATCTCATCGACTTCCACCTGGCCGTCGGCAGCCAGGATGTCCAAGATCGCGGTGAGTCGTTCAGTTCTATTCATATCCAACTCCTGGACGGCAACACTGCCGTCTCGTTTATTTTCCGTCAGGGTGGCGCCGGCAAACAATGCCAGCAAGCGTGAAACTTCAGGGATCAGTGCTGCACGGCCGGCACCTAAGTACTTGCGTGAATCCACCACTGCAGGGTTGGCGTCCAGGTATTCCCGCACTGCCCGGGTGAAGAAGCCATTGAGGTGTGTTGAGACATTAATCTTGGTCATTCCTGCTGCAATCGCTGCCACAATGTTCTCATCTGAGACTCCGGAGGAGCCGTGCAACACCAGCGGCACCTCCAAAGCGGCTTTGAGCTCGGCGATGCGGCCCAGGTTCAACGCTGCGCTGCGCTCGGTCATCGCGTGGGAGGAACCCACGGCGACGGCGAGTGCGTCAACACCGGTAGCGGTGACAAAGGCGGCAGCTTCACCGGGATCGGTGAGTACCCCGGGNGCGTGCGCACCGTCCTTGCCACCGACCTTGCCCAGCTCGGCTTCAACAAACACGCCGCGCTCATGGGCGTAGGCGGCGACGCGAGCGGTCACCTCAACGTTCTTCTCATACTCAAAGTGGGCGCCGTCGTACATGATGGAGCCAAAACCCAAATCAACTGCTTCATACGCCAGTGCCTCATCCTCGGCGTGGTCAAGGTGGACGGCAACAGGGACCGAGGCTTTGCGTGCGGCGGCGAGTGTTGCCAACGCCACAGGCTCAAGTCCGCCGTGGAACTTGGCGCAATTTTCAGAAATCTGCAAGATCACAGGGAGCCCGGCCGCCTCAGCACCGCCGATCAGCCCTTCAATGGTTTCTAAGTGGATGACGTTGAAGGCGCCTTGGCCGGTGCCGGCCTTCGCGGCTAGGTCCATAATGTCGCGGGTGTTGGTTAAAGCCATGAAAGTACTCCTTAGTGGTCTGTGATGATGAGCTGTTTTGCCAGTTCGGCGTAGCGGGGTGAGATTTCCCCGGCACCGGCCATGAGTACGGCGGCAGCACTCCAGGCGGTGGCGCGGCGTAAAATCTCGCGCATATCTGTGATGCCGTTGGCCAGTGCGACGGCGGCGGCGCTCACTGCTGCATCTCCAGCCCCNGTGGGNTTACCGCTCAGNGGTGCCGGTAGTTTCGCTTGGATGTACCGTCCGGGAGCATCGGCACTAAAGGCCAACATGCCTTCCTCACCAACACTGACCAAGACCCGCTTGGCACCGAGTTCGATGAGCTTGCCGGCGGCCACCACCAGATCGTTCTCCCCNACCGCTTCCATGAGCTCGTGGTTATTGGGCTTGAGCAAATCTGCACCGGCCCTGGCCGCAGCGAGGATGCCACTTCCGGAGGTGTCGATGATCGCCGGCACGCCCGCAGTGTGCGCCAACGCGACAAGGGCAGGATANAAGTCTGCCGGTGCATGCTCCGGCAGAGAGCCCGAGCCAACGAGCACTCCTGGCCGGCGCACGCCGTCTGAGGTCTGCACCCCACCTAAGTTATCCACTACTGCGGTAGCTAACGCCTGCCATTCAGCGGCGTCGAGGGCCGGCCCGGACTCATTGAAAATGCTGGTGGTGTTATCGGCAGACGTGTCCACCAACGCAATGGTGCGTCTGGTCTGTGCAGCAACCGGCACCAGATGGTGCAAGATACCGGCGGATTCTAAGTCAGCGCGGAGTTGTTCCCCGGATGGGCCACCTGATGTGGCAATGGCCAAGGTGGGGTAGCCCAGCTGGTGCGCCACGCGGGAAACGTTCAGCCCNTTGCCACCTGCCCGGTACAGCGGGGTGGGCACCCTATGAGTGGAACCCAGATGGACACCGGCCACCGTGTAAGTAACGTCAACGGCCGGGTTAGGGGTGACGGTGAGAACTACGTTATTGCCGCTCATGCTGACTCTCCTACCGCTGTTCGCAAGCTACGGGCCTTCAGCGCTGAGCCAATCAGGCCAGCGTTTTCACCCAGTGCTGCCTGCACGTACTGGGGACGGCGGTGGAACGTCAATAACTCATCGACCCGGGCTGCCAGCGGTTCGCACAGGAGCGGACCCGCCATGGAAAGCCCGCCGCCTAGGACAACAGTTTCGGTGCCAAGGATGGAAACGCATTGGGCAATGCCAAACGCCAAGGCATTGATGGCCTCGCTCCATACGGTCTTGGCGCTGGCATCGCCTTTGGCGGCCAAGGCCAAAACATCGCGGGCCCCAGCCACGGCCGTGCCGGTCGCTTCGGTGTACCGGCGCGCAATGGCCCCGGCAGATCCCAGCGATTCCAAGATAGCCAAGCTGCCGTCGGGNGCCGGGACCATGGCGTGACCGATCTCCCCTGCGTAGCCTCCGCCAGCTACCCTCTGGCCATCACACACCACGGCCGCAGCAATGCCCGTGCCAATCACCATGATCAACACGTCCTTTTTACCCACAGCGGCGCCGAGCCGGAATTCAGCCTCACCGGCCATCCCGACGTCGTGCCCAAAACCAACGGGAAGCCCCAGTGCCGCCGTCAGCGTGGCGGTGAACGGGAAATCCTTCCAGCCAAGATTGGCGGAGTAGACGCCAACGCCGGCTTCTTCATCCACGATGCCCGGAACGGTGACACCTACGGCGGAGATGTTAAGTTCGGGGTGAGCCCCACGGTAGATGCCAGTGAGCTCCACGATCCTGGCGCACACGNNCTCGCCCGAGCGCGCACCATCAAGCGGGGTCCGATGACGCTGAACATCGCGCACCTGAACTTCACCCTGGGCCAGATCACCCACGATGATCCCCGCCTTCATGTCCGTTCCGCCAATGTCAAAGGCAAGGACCACGTCGTTGCTTCCATGAGCGTCAACTGCTGGCTGTGCGCCGGGGTCCCCGGCATGATTGATCAAAGTATTCATCAGGGTGGTTTCTTTCCTCAGTGCAAACACCCGCAGGCAGTGTCTTGGTGCGGGCCGGGAATAAAGCGGTCAACGGCAGGCACCCCACCTCAAGGAAGTGGGGTGCCTAACATTTTAGCTGGAGAACCAACTTACTCAGTGCTAGTGGATCGCCTTAGTCCTCCAGGATGACCGAGCGTGAGAGGTTGCGCGGCAGGTCCGGGTTCATCCCGCGGGCGCGGGCGCGCTCTAAGGTGACGCGGTGAATGCGGGCCAGTTCAGCCAGCGGGTGGGTGGTGGTGTTCACGTACAGCGCACCGGTCTTGGCCACGTCGCGGTCAAGGCCTTCGGGCTGATCGCCGAACATCCAGGTGACACGGTTGGGAGCTGCGATGGAGATGGGCCCGTGGCGGTATTCCTTGGCCGGGTAGGACTCGGTCCAGCCCTGGACTGCTTCACGCATCTTCAGGCCAGCTTCGTGGGCCAGGCCAACGGTCCAGCCGGTGCCTAGGAAGGTGAACTGTTCGGCGTCGATCAGTTCCTGCTCAACGGGCGCGGACACGGCGGTCTTGGCGTCCTCCACGGCTGCGCCTAGATCCATGCCAATGCTCGTGAGCAGGTAGGTCAGGGCTGTGGTGGCGAAGCGGGTCTGAACCACTGACTGCTCATCGGCGTAGGGAAGCTCGACGACGGCGTCGGCCAGGGTCATGATCGGGGAGTTGATGTCTCCCACCAAGGCAACGGTGTGGACCGTGCCCTTGATGGCGGTCAGGATTTCCAGGACCTCCGTGGTGGTGCCTGAGCGGGTAATGGCAACCACGGCGTCGTAGCCGCGCTCTGCCCCCAGGAACGCCTCGGAAGCGGCGAACGCGTCAGTGACACCCTTGCCAGCACTTTCACGTGCTGTCGCGTAGCTCTGGGCCATGAACCAGGAAGTGCCACAACCAATCACAGCAACGCGCTGACCATCTGCCGGCAGGAGGTTTTCACTCTTGGCTTGGGCAATCGCCTGCGCCCATACCTCGGGCTGGCTGGTGAGCTCAGCATCCATGAAAGGGCCAAGTTCGGTGTTGTTGCTCATGCTGGGCGTTCTCCTTGTTCGGGGATTCCAGCAGGGCTTAAAGGACCTGCCGAAGTGATCGTGATTATGACACCACAATAACAGATAATGATCATACTTGGTTAGTAAACGTCACATTCAATCATTCTGAGCTGTCCGCATGGACCATTTCTGCCCATACGGCACCCTCTCCTCAGCCCGGGCCAGAGCCCGCTAAACTGCGCGGACCCCGGCACGCCACACGGCAGCCGTCAACGGAATCCCNGGACGGTAGGCCAGATGCGTGGCAGAGGGCGCCTTGAGCATGTGCAGATCAGCTCTATGACCGACGGCGAGGGAGCCAACAGCACGCTGGCCATCGGTGTCGGTCCCGGATTCGCGGCCCAGTGCCAGTGCACCGCCATATGTTGCAGCCCGCACTGCTTGGTGCACGCTGAGCCCCATCTGCAGCACAGCCGTGGTGACGCAAAANGCCATGGAGGATGTGTACGAGGTACCAGGGTTGCAATTGGAGGCCATGGCGATCTGCACNCCTGCTGCAAGAAGGTCTTTGGCTGGCGCAAGCGGCGCCCGGGTCGAAAGGTCACAGGCGGGCAACACCGTGGCCACGGTTCCACGCACACCAGATCCACGCCCTGCATTAGCGCTCACGTCCCACCCCGACCATGACTGCCCCAAGAGTGAGATGTCCTGTTCCGTCAGGAAATTGACGTGATCAACGCTTGCCGCGCCGAACTCCACCGCCAGTTTCACGCCGTCGCCCGGGCCCAGCTGATTCCCGTGCACGCGCAGACCAAGCCCGGCATCTCGGCATGCGGCGAGCACCTTGCGGGACTGTTCAGGTGTGAAGGCACCGCGCTCGCANAAGACGTCAGCCCACTTCGCGTAGGGGCGCACGGCAGCAAGCATGTCAGTACAGACCAGCTCCGTGTACTCGTCGGCGTCCATGCCCGCCGGGACTAGGTGTGCACCAAGGTAGGTGACCTCATCGGCCACCGTGGAGGCGATGCGGGCACTGCGGGCTTCATGCTCAACATCGAGCCCGTACCCTGTTTTNGTCTCCAGATAGGTGGTTCCCTGCGATACTGCTTCTGCCACACGGCCCATGCCCAAGCGGGTGAGATCGTAGTCCCCGGCAGCTCTGGTGGCCGCGACGGAGACGGCAATGCCGCCTGCACTGTAGCTTTCCCCNGCCATGCGCGCTTCAAACTCCGCTGTTCGGTCTCCGGCAAAGATCAGGTGCGTGTGTGAATCCACCCAGCCCGGGAGCACGGCACGGCCCTGCGCATCTGTGTGAGTATCCGCGGCGGGNGCCCCGCTACTGGGACCAATCCAGGCGATTCGTTCACCTTCAAGCACCACGGCCGCATCACGGAGCGTCCCGTGCTCACCGTCTTGGGTCATCAATTCGCCAATGTTGCTAATCAGTTCACTCATGCCCTTAGCGTACGACGCCGCTTGGCAGCGTGGGCTCTTACGTACAGTTCAGCGTCTGGCATGGCAGATGCTGGACAAGCTCTCCCTAAGACGTGGGCGTGCTGTGGTTGCTGGCACCTTCCGCGCAGCGGACAATGGTAGTTATGACGTTTGTTTCCCTTGTGGGTTTTGCCGGGCTGTGCCTGATGCTGGCATTGATTCCTGGCCCCGATACCTTCTTGATCCTGCGTATTTCGTTGAATAGGGCATCGGCCGGGATTACAGCCGCAGCAGGGTGTGGTGTTGGCGCCGTGGTGTGGGGAGCTTTGGTCGGCTTTGGTTTGGCGGCAATTTTGGAACAGTCAGCTGAGGTGTTCAGGTGGCTANAAATTGCTGGTGGACTGTACCTGATGTACTTGGGTATTTCAGCTCTGATCAGGGCCAGGAAAGCACGCAAGGCCGGAGCCGTTGAAGGCTCATCCGGCCAAGCACCCNTGAGGTACTCTCACGGCGCAGCCTTTGGCGCCGGGGCCTTATCAACCCTGCTCAACCCCAAGGTGGGACTGTTCTACCTTGCTGTAGTTCCGCAGTTCATTCCACACGGCAACAACACCCTTGGCACAGCGCTCATCCTGGGGCTAACGCTCGCCATCATCGGATTCCTCTACTTGGTTGCCATAGCCATGGTGGCGTACAAGACCATGAAGTGGCTGAAANAACCGAAGGTCAATGCCGTCATAGAGCGCGTCAGCAGCTCCATTTTGGCTGTGCTGGGAGCTGGCGTTTTGGCCTCCGGAGCCACCAGCTAGTTCGCCCTACCCCAGCCCAGCGCGCTGGGGNCTGAGCGCGGCGGCAAGTTCAGCGTCGGCCTCGTTAAGGGTATTGGCGCGCAACCCTACGGCAGTCTTGCCCACCATCATCTCCGCGGCCAGGGCTGCCAGGGCGGCTGAGGTTTGAATGCCATAGCCGCCTTGGCCCGCCAGCCAGAANAAGTTCGGCACCTGCGCATCGAAACCCACCACTGGAAGTCCGTCATTGGGCTCTGTTCGCAGTCCCGTCCATGACCGTTCCACCCCNGTCACGCCCAACGTTGTCACGGCGTCAATGCGGTGGATCAGTTCGGTGATGTCCGCATCCACCACGTGCGCGTTGCCCGCGGGNGCAGGAACAGACTCACACGGGGAGATCAGCAGGTGTTCGCCGTCGGGCCGGTAGTANAAGGACCCGTCGGCAGGTTCCACCATGGGCCCGGCCGGATCTACCGCAGCAGCCGTGGAAACAATCGCCACGCTGCGCCTATACGGCACCAAGCCCCGAACGCGCACACCAAATATGCCAGCCACGGAATCGGCCCAGGCACCTGCGGCATTCACCACTGTGGCAGCCATGATCTTGTANTTCCCCGCCATGACCTGAAAACCGGCTTCCAACGGCGTAGGCCGCTCCGGCGTGGGCTGGCACGGCGTGGGTTGGCACGGCGTGGCCGAAACCACAGGTGCCGCCGTGAGCACCACAGCACCGGCCGCCACCGCCTGGCTACGGTAGTACTGAAACAGTGCCGGGACATCAACTTCCATGGCAGTGCTATCCAGGGCAGCCGCTTCAAACATCTCTGGGTACAGGTCCGGACTGAGTTTCATGGTTTCGCCATGATCCAGCCTCACCAAGTTCGAGTTGGCGGCCACCAGTGCCGCGACCTCATCCAAGGTGCCCAGTGTGAGCAGTGGGCGCGGCATCACGATGGGGCAGCCAAGGCCNGCTGAAATCTTTTCCACCATGGAAATGCTCCGTCGTGTCAGTTCCGCAATGGGCTTGGGGCCGTAGCTGGGCTGCATCTGCCGGGCGGACCGCGATGAGGTATGAAACGCCAGTGTTGGTTCAGCTTCAACCACCACCACCGATACTGCAGGCGCCAGTTGCCAGGCCAACGACAGTCCTGCAATTCCGCCACCAATAATCAAAACGTCAGCTTCCATGGCGCCATCGTGGCACATGATTCACGCCCAGGCGAAATCTGATTGTTTAGACTTGTAGGAGATATCCCTACCAGCCGTTGTAAAGAGAGCCCATGTCCAGTTGTTGCAGTCCCAACGGCCGAGCCGCAGACGGGGATCCTCCCACAACACCCCGCCNNACCACCCCCGTGAGCGGCCCCGCACCTATCGTGCCCTCCGACACCGCACCTATCGTGCCCTCCGACACCGCACCTAGTCACACCGAAGCGCTGATTCCGGGCGGTACTTTTGCCATGGGCGACCCTTTCGATGAGGGCTACCCGGGCGACGGCGAAACCNCCGTCCACCAAGTCACTGTGTCCTCCTTTAGCATCGATACCACGGCCGTCAGCAACGCGGGGTTTGCCGCGTTCGTTGACGCCACCGGATACCGCAGTGAATCGGAGCTCTACGGCACCTCGGCCGTGTTCCATCTCGCTGTGCAAGCGGAGAAGGCTGACATTCTGGGCACAGCAGCGGGCACTCCATGGTGGCTGAATGTGCGCGGGGCAGATTGGGCGCACNCCGCCGGGCCGCTGTCCTCGTGGCAGGACATCCCCGAGCACCCCGTGACCCAGGTCTCGCATACCGATGCCCTCGCCTATGCCACGTGGGCTGGCCGGGCGTTGCCCACCGAAGCCCAGTGGGAGTATGCGGCCCGTGGCGGCATAGCCCAGGCCCGCTACCCGTGGGGCAATGAACTCCATGGCACCGGCCCCGGCGGGGAGACGGTACACCATTGCAATATTTGGCAGGGCACCTTTCCCACCGTCAATACGTGCGAGGACGGGTTCCTCACCACCGCTCCGGTGAACAGCTTCGCCCCGAACGGATTTGGCCTGTACCAAACCAGCGGCAACGTTTGGGAATGGTGCGCTGATTGGTTCTTGCCCAAGTATTACAAGAGCTCCCTGGCCATGGGAACCGTTGAGAATCCCACCGGGCCCACCATCGGGCGCGGCAAGGTGATGCGCGGCGGCTCTTACCTGTGTCACGATTCTTATTGCAACAGGTACAGACTGGCCGCCCGCAGCTCCAACTCCNCCGAGTCTGCCAGCGGCAATCTGGGGTTCAGGACAGTCGCTGCCGTAACCAGCTAATCAACACACCCGCCTGCCTGCTTTGGAAGGCCCGCAGGGTGGGAATGCCTGGCGGGTCGGGGCGCCGGGACATGTCCAGGAAGTAACCGCTCCAGCCCGCCAGCACGCACGTGATGGCGTGATCGCTCACNCCCGCGAACACGGGGTGGCTGGCGAACCAGCTGTCAAGGCTGACGTGCGGATCCAGCGTCTTGACATTGAGCAGCACGCTGAACGCGTCAACCCACGACGCACCAATTGCTGCCCATGGCCAATCCAGAAACACGGCACCGTGCGCTGTTAATAAGATGTTGTCCGTGCGCAGATCCCCGTGGACCAGGGAGTTCCCAGCTAATGCCACAACACCGTCCTTGGCCAGAATCGCTAGCTCTTCAAGCCGCTCCCCNACCCATGGATCGATCCCAGCCACGGGCCGTGACGCCAACTTTTCCCACCCTTGAAAGGCTCCCCGCAGCGATTCTTCGTAACGCGGCAGGGGCACGTCATGGTTCAGTTCGAGCCGAGCAATTGCTGCCAAAGCGTCAAGAACTTGCGCTATCTCAGAGTTCTGCCAGGGCTCCTGTGGATGCCGCCCGTCGATATCCGTCAGGACCAACCCAACCCAGGTACCGTCGTCGTATATCCCCAGAAATTCAGGGCTGGNNAACCCCGGCGGAAGTGCCCTCGTGGTGGCGGCCTCGCGGCGGTGCAAGATGGCGGCCGTGGCATTGCTCCCGGAACTGACTGCTTTCACGAAAGCGCGACGGCCCGAGGCCAGCACCACCCGGTCAGCTGATCCCGGGGAAAATCCGCCCTGCTGAGACTGGGCGCAAACTACTGCTTCACCCAAGACACGCTCCACACCTGCACGCACAGTGACCGGCAGCTGCTCCCACGTGATCCGCGGATTCAGCCCCGAGCGCCCGGCCGCGTTCATGGCTACGGAGCCGGGCTCAGTGGCGCAAGAGTGAGCACGGTGGCGTCGTCAGCAACCTCAGCAATCTCCTGCTGGTGGCGGCGCAATTCATACATCAGCCCCAGCGCCCCGACGGTGGTGGAGGTGCGTTCAAGGAACTCTTCAGGACCACTGACCAGGCCAAGATCGACGGCGCGCCAGGCCCCGTCACTGGCCATCACCATGATCTGGGGCCGGCCAAGTTGCACCACGTGTGCATGCTGGGCCGCCTCAGGTTCACGCCGGGCAACCCACAGCCGCCCGGGNGTGTTGCGCAGCTCCCGATCACGTTTGAGCAGCTCACGGCGTCTCNNGCTCCCCGTCTGCTCCGCAGGCTCAAGCGCCGAAGCAGAATCCGGCGCTGGCACCGAATCCGGTAAGAGTGCGTCCACCCGGGCGTCGGCGAGCCCTGCCCGCACCAGGTGCGTGACGCCGTCGTCCGTCCTGAGCACAACGGTGCAATCGGCGAGACTGGCAATCTCCACACCCTTGCTGTTGAGCTGGGCGATTGACAGCGCAGCGCTGGGGAAGCGCACCCGTTCGGCGCCAACTAGCGGTGTGGCGGCAGCATCGATGGCAGCCAAGGCATCGGCCAGCACTGCCTGCACACCCTGCACTGTGCGCCCTGTGCGCCCGCCGGCGTGAGCAGTACCGGCGGACCGTGCACCCAGCACCACACTCAGGTGCTGGGCCAGCCACTGTGGGTTGGAGGCGGCAGGCAGGTCAAGGGGTTCAAGCAGTGTGGTGGCACCATCGATGATCCATGCAGTGGCTCCATTGAAGCCGCAGCTGTCCTCTTGAACGTGGGCGTCGCCCTCAAATTGCACGCGTGCACGGATGTCCCAGGCGAAAGTCATAGTGTCATCCTGCCATGACTCGGTCCGGATAAACGGCACTGGCGGGCAGCGCCAAGATGCCAGCAACCTGCCAGAGTTGGTGCCCTCAGGCGGCTCCCCGCGAGCCGCGATGAACCCTGGNACAGCCGCTTCCACGTCTTCCGGGCTGTGGCTTGCCGAGAGCTGCACACGGATTCGTGCAGCACCACGGGGAACCACGGGNAAGCTGAACGCCGTGACGAACACGCCGTGGTCCAACATCTCATCGGCCACACGGGCGGCCTCGGCGGCGTCGCCAAACATAACGGGGACAATGGCATGTTCNCCGGGCAGTAGGTCAAAGCCTTCCTCGGCCATGCGGCGGCGGAACAATGCGGCGTTCTGGAACAGGCGCGTACGCAATTCAGCGGAACCGGCCACTAGTTCCAAGGCCTTGAGTGTGGCGGCCACGATCGCCGGGGCCAGGGAGTTGGAGAACAGGTAAGGCCGGGCCTTNTGGCGCAGCATGGCCACGATCTCACTCCGGCCCGAGACGTAGCCACCGGAGGCACCGCCCAGTGCCTTGCCGAAGGTTCCCGTGTAGATGTCGATGCGATCACCCACGCCTGCGTGCTCGGGCGTGCCTGCACCGGTGGCTCCCATGAAACCTACAGCGTGGGAATCGTCGACCATGACGAGGGCGTCGTATTTTTCGGCGAGGTCGCAGATGGCTTCCAAGGGTGCCAGGAAACCGTCCATGGAGAACACGCCGTCGGTGACGATGACGGTCCGGCGGGCCCCGGCGCCGTCGTTCATGGCAGCGGCGCCCTGCAGCTGGACTTCCAGATCGGCCATGTCCTGATTGGCGTAGCGGAAGCGGGCGGCCTTGGACAGGCGGATGCCGTCGATGATGGAGGCGTGGTTCAGCGCGTCGGAGATGATCGCGTCCTGGGCCCCAAACAAGGACTCAAACACGCCGCCATTGGCGTCAAAGCAGGAGGACAACAGAATAGTTTCCTGCGTGCCCAGGAAGTTTGAGACAGCTGTTTCCAGCTGGAGGTGCAGGTCCTGGGTGCCGCAGATGAAGCGGACGCTGGCCATGCCAAAGCCGTGGCTGTCCATGGCGGCCTTGGCAGCGGCGATGATGTCCGGGTGGTCGGCCAAGCCCAGGTAGTTGTTGGCACAAAAGTTCAGCACAGTTGCGGTGGCGCCGTCCAGCGGGCCGGCCGAAACATGGCTTGACTGGGGCGAGGTGATGCGCCGTTCGGTCTTGAACAACCCTGCGGCACGAATTTCATCCAGCTCTGCAGCGAGCTGGTCTTTCATTGCGGTGTACATGGAACTCCTTGGGAGGTGGGAAGCGGTTAGAGGCGCGAAACTAGGAAAAGACTGTCCAGTCCAGGAGCACTTTGCCGCCTTGGCCGGACTTGGCGATGGCAAAGGCCTGCTCCCATTCGGTGGCGGGCAGGCGGTCGGTCACCACGGAGGACACTGCGGCACGCAGCACGGGGTTGGAGCAGAGCATGGCGCTCATGGTGTACCACGTTTCATACATTTCGCGGCCGTAGATGCCCTTGAGTGTGAGCATGTGCGTGACCATTTTGGACCAGTTGATGTCGATAGATTCGCTCGGCAGGCCCAACATGGCAATCCGGCCGCCGTGGTTCATGTTCTCTATCATCTCCGGCAGCGCCGTGGGATGCCCGGACATTTCCATGCCGACGTCAAAGCCCTCCCGCAGTCCCAGCTCCGCCTGCGCGTCCTTGAGCCGTGTGGTGGCGACGTTGACGGCCAGATCTGCCCCNATCGAGGCGGCCATGGCCAGCCGGGGTTCTGAGACATCAGTGATAGCGATCTTGCGGGCACCGGCGTGGCGTGCCACGGCAGCGGCCATGAGTCCAATGGGCCCGGCACCGGTGATCAGTACGTCCTCTCCCACCAGGCCAAAGCTCAGTGCCGTATGCACGGCGTTGCCCAGTGGGTCAAAGAGGGCGCCCAACTCATCAGTGATGGACGGGTCGTGATGGACCCAAACGTTCGATTCGGGGATCACCACAAACTCAGCAAATGCACCATCACGCTGCACCCCNACCGATTCCATGTTGATGCACATGTGGCGACGTCCGGCACGGCAGTTGCGGCACATGCCGCAGACCACGTGGCCCTCGCCGGAGACCCTGTCCCCGACCTTGACGTTGCGGACCTCAGCACCTACCTCCACCACCACACCGTAAAATTCGTGGCCGGGAATTAGTGGTGCCTTGATAGTTGCCGCAGCCCACGCATCCCACGCCTGGATGTGCAGGTCAGTGCCGCACAGCCCGGTGGTGCTGACCTTGATTTTCACGTCAGTAGGCCCGGTTTTAGGTTCCGGGCGGTCGACGAGTTCGAACCCGGCATGTGCACCGGATTTGTAGAGTGCCTTCATGGGCGCAGTTTCCTTCTCTTGGTGGTTTGCTTACCATTACAGTCCCCAAAACCATTTAGCACAAATGATATTTTCTCCATCAACGATTAAGTAAATGCTAAATGGTATGGTCGCATCATGGACCTTCATCAATTGCAAATACTGCGAGAGCTCGGAGAACTGGGCAGCGTCAAGGCGGTAGCAGAAACCCTGTCCGTCACGCCATCGGCCGTCTCCCAGCAAATCTCGCTGCTCCAGCGCCAGGTTGACATTCCACTGACGCGCAAGGATGGCAGGAATCTAGTCCTGACAGATGCCGGCCGGGTGCTGGCCAACGCTGGCGCTGAAGTTGCCACTGCCATGGCCACGGCCAAGGCCGCCATTGGCGCCTACCAGCATGACNGCCGGGGCACTGTGACGATCAGCGGCTTCCACAGCGCAGGGCAAGCGCTTNTCGCGCCACTTGTACGCCGGTTGGCCGGCATGCGAGAAGCCGCGTTGGGTGATCCTCAATCCGGGTTTCCCACCAGCCAGCCGGCCTTGGTGAGCCCTGCAGATGTGCCCCGGCTCAGGCTTTCGGACGAGGATGTGGCCCAACAGGACTTTCCCGCACTGACTGCCAGATACGATTTAGTGCTCGCGCACCGAATGGACCACAGCCCACAATGGCCGCATTCGCGTGTGCGCGCTATACCCNTGGCCCATGAACCCTTGGACATCGCCGTGGCGGCGAACCATCCGCTGGCAGCCAAGTCCACGCTGTCGCCCCAGGACGTGGTGGCCTACCCGTGGGTGGCCAGCCGTGGCGGCTATTCCNCCGCGGACATGCTCAGCGCCATTGGGGCTGTGGCTAGCCAGCCCGTCAATGTGGTGCACCGCATCAACGACTACTTGGCAGCGGCTGCACTGGTGTCTACGGGCGAGGTCATCGGCCTGCTGCCCAGGTACACCTCAAGCCCCGCCTTGAATCCGGGCGTGGTGCTGCGCCCGCTCACAGGCATCAGCACCCGGCGCCGCATAGATTTACTGGCCCGCCCGGAAAACCTCAAGCGTGCCTCGGTGATGCTGGTGGCTGGCCAATTGCAGGCCGTCATGGCCGAGCTGACGGNNGCGAGTAAGCCCACGTCAGGTCACCGCAGGCGGCGCTACTCACCCGCCGACATGAAAAGGACCCCGTTTGCGCTTTCGGCGCCCGGTAGACGGGGCGCCGAAAGCGCAAACGGGGTCCTTTCCTAGGAACTGCCTAGCCTTGCACGCCGAGCGTCTTCAAGATCAGCTCGCGCACACGGCCGGCATCGGCCTGTCCGCGGGTCACTTTCATAACCCCGCCAACAATAGCGCCCACGGCCTGAACCTTGCCGGCGCGGATCTTATCGGCAACATCGGGCTGAGCGGCAAGTGCCTCGTCGATGGCAGCTTGCAGGGCGCCGTCGTCGGAGACCACGGCCAGGCCACGCTTGGCCACCACTTCGGTGGGCGTGCCCTCACCCTCAAGGACGCCGTCGAGCACCTTGCGGGCTAGCTTGTCATTGATGGCACCGGAAGCGATGAGCTTTTCAATCTCCACCACCACGGCGGGGCTGACGCCCAGCTCGGACGGATCGACTTCGGCCAGCTTGGCGCGGCGTGCGATCTCGCCCATCCACCATTTGCGGGCCGCTGCGGCGGAGGCTCCGGCAGTAACCGTTTCCTCGATCTCATCCATGAGTCCGGCGTTGACCACGTCACGGAATTCCAGGTCCGTGTAGCCCCAGTCGGCCTGCAGGCGCTTGCGACGCTCGGCCGGCGGCTCGGGCAGCCGTGAGCGCAGCTCCTCAACCCACTCGGCGGTGGTGACAATGGGCACCAGATCCGGTTCCGGGAAGTACCTGTAATCGTCGGCGTCGGACTTGGGGCGGCCCGAAGTGGTGGACTTCGTGTCCTCATGCCAGTGGCGAGTCTCCTGGATGATCTTTGCCCCTGACTCCAAAACAGCCGCGTGGCGACGGATTTCAAACGTCACAGCGTTCTCGACGGCGCGCAGCGAGTTCACGTTCTTCGTCTCGGTGCGCGTGCCGAGCTTTTCCTGCCCATAGGGGCGCAGGGACACGTTGGCGTCGCAACGGACGTTACCGCGCTCCATCTTGGCGTCAGAAACGCCCAGGTTCTTCACAATTTCCCGGATAGCGGCAACGTAGGCCTTGGCCAGCTCGGGGGCGCGGGCACCAACACCCACGATGGGCCTGGTGACAATCTCCACCAGCGGGACACCTGAACGGTTGTAATCCACCAAGGAGTAATCGGCGCCCTGGATGCGGCCGGTGGCCCCACCCATGTGGGTCAGTTTTCCAGCGTCTTCTTCCATGTGGGCACGTTCAATTTCCACGTGGAACACGGTGCCATCTGCCAGCTCAATATCGATCCAGCCGTCGTAGCAGATGGGATCTTCATACTGCGAGGTCTGGAAGTTCTTCGGAGTGTCCGGGTAGAAGTACTGCTTACGTGCAAAGGTGCAGTGCGTAGCGATCTTACAGTTCAGCGCCAGACCGATCAGGATCGAGGACTCAACGGCCTTCTTGTTCACCACCGGCAACACGCCAGGCAGACCCAAGCACACCTCGTTGACGTTGGAGTTGGGAACATCGCCAAAGACGTTCGGGGCGCTGGAGAACATCTTGGTCTTGGTGTTCAGCTCAACGTGGACCTCAAAACCCATAACGGGCTCGTACTTTTGCAGGGCTTCTTCGAAGCTCAAAATTGTGTCAACGCTCATGAGTTAGCCTCCTTGGCTGCAGTCGAGGCCAGTGCCGGCGCCTGGTCCAGGATGGGTCCGCCCCATTGGGCTTCAAGAAGTGATTCCAGCACGGCACCAACACGGTACAGGCGGGCATCTTCACGGGCAGGGGCCAGCAGCTGGATGCCGATGGGCAGGCCATCTTCATCAGCCAAGCCNCCGGGCAGTGTCAGTCCAGGGACACCGGCCAGGTTGGCCGGGATGGTGGCGATGTCATTGAGGTACATGGCCAGCGGATCATCGAGCTTCNNGCCCAGCTTGAACGCTGTCACGGGNGACGTCGGGGAGATCAGCACGTCCACCTGGGCAAAGGCTGCCGCGAAGTCGCGCTGGATCAGTGTGCGCACCTTCTGAGCCGAGCCGTAGTAGGCGTCGTAGTAGCCTGCACTCAAAGCGTAGGTGCCCAAGATGATGCGGCGCTTGACCTCATCACCGAACCCGGCGGCGCGGGTGGCACCCATGACGCGCTCAATGGTGAGCGGGCCTTCGGTGGGCAGCGTGCGCGTGCCGAACCGGACACCGTCGAACTTGGCAAGGTTGGAGGAGGCCTCCGACGGCATGATCAGGTAGTAGGCGCCCAGTGCGTAGCCGAAGTTGGGGCAGGAGACCTCCACAATCTCGGCGCCGGCGCTGCGCAACAGCTCCAAGGACTCGTTGAAACGGTTTTCGACGCCGGTCTGGAAGCCTTCGCCGTGCAGTTCCTTGATGATGCCGATCTTCATGCCGGCAACGTTGCCCATGCGGGCCGCGGCGACCAGGCCGCTTGAGGGGTCCGTCAGNGAGGTGGAGTCCCGCGGGTCGTAGCCGCCGATGACTTCCTGCAGCAGGGCGGAGTCCAGGACGGTGCGTGAGACCGGGCCGATCTGATCCAACGAGGAGGCCATGGCGATGGCGCCGTAGCGCGACACCGCACCATAGGTGGGCTTGACACCCACGGTGCCGGTGACGGCGCCGGGCTGGCGGATGGAACCGCCCGTGTCTGTGCCCAGGGCCAGGGGCTTCAAAGCTGCCACGGCAGCGGCTGAACCGCCACCGGAGCCGCCGGGGATCCGGTCCAGGTCCCACGGGTTGCGGGTGGGTCCGTAGGCGGAATGTTCGGTGGAGGAACCCATGGCGAATTCATCCAAGTTGGTCTTACCCAGCATCGGCATGCGTGCCGCGCGCAGCTTGGTGACCACGGTGGCATCGTAGGGGCTCATCCAGCCCTGGAGGATCTTTGACCCGGCTGTGGTGGGCTGGCCCTTGGTGACAATCAAATCCTTCACGGCGATCGGCACACCGGCCAGCTCGTGCAAGGTTTCGCCGGCGGCGCGGCGGGCATCGACGTCGGCTGCGACGGCGAGCGCTTCTTCGGTGTTCACGTGCAAGAACGCGTGGACTCCGCGTTCTCCGCCGTCCACGTCTGCGATGCGGTCAAGGTGCGCCTGTGTCAGTTCGACGGCGGACACCTCCTTGGCGGCCAGCATTGCGGCCATCGCGGACGCGCTGGAACGAATGAGTTCGTTGGACGTCATGGTTTAGCTTTCCTCCAAAATTGCGGGCACCTTGAAACGGCCATCGGCGGAATCCGGTGCACCTGAGAGTGCTTCTTCCACGGTGAGCACGTGGCCCACAACGTCTTCGCGCATGACGTTTGTCAGCGGAATCGGATGCGAGGTGGCGGGAACGTCGTCCCCAGCAGCCTCACTGACGCTCTTGATTGAATCCACAATCACTGCCAGCTCTGTGGCCATGCGGTCCAGTTCCGTATCGCTCATCTCGATGTGAGCCAGTTGCGCCAGATGCGCTACGTCGTCACGGTTGATCGCAGCCATGGATCTCCCTACAAAAGAAATAAAATGTGTCCCCTAAGCTTATCGCGAGCACCACGGGTTGATTCACCGGCTATGCCCAGATGCCGTTCGCCGCGACCATAGGCTGGAACTACGCGCTGAGAGTGCCAGCAGGACAAGGATGTCCAAGGGTAATCCGAAGATGTCCTGACTCAAGGTGATGGCTTCGCCGTTGAAGAAATCGATCGCGGCCACAATGATCAAGACCACGCTAAAGGCCATCGCGGCAATCCGGGCGCGGTTGCTCCCNCGAAAGATCAACACTGCCAAGAACAGGTAGGCCACCGCGCTGATGGCGGTGAGCACCAGGGCCAGGGTGACCAGTAGATCCACGATTCCCGTATCTGAGGCGGACAATGACGTGGACACCTCCGCTAAGATGTGATCCTTGTCCGCCAAAATCATGGCCGTTGTCACAATTCCTACCACAACACGGACAGTCATCAAGAGCACCCCGAGTGTTGTGGAGATGGGGCGCCGGCTCTGCCGGGCTTCAAGGCGGGCCGCACAATCCCCACCCTCTATGACGGGGCTGGCAGAAACCTTGCTGATGTCCAGGACAGGCAGATCCCCATCTGTCTCAATGGTGTCCCCTCCNCCGTTGCGTGAGTGATAACCGGTGGAGAAGTCCTTGATGGTGTGCACGGACACTTCAGCGTGACTGGCCAGCAGCGTTCCTACGATGTGGTCCCGTTCAACGTCCGTGTTGGCATCGATTTTGTGCGTGATCTGCAAGGTAAACAAGGAAAAGCCCACGGCTTTATCAAAAGTACCGGCCGCTAGCCAGTCAGCCGCGTGCCCGCCGGGCAGCAACCAGCCATTGGGGCATCGCCAAAANCGCACATGGTGCCGTTTGGCAGGATTTCCTGCCACTTCTTGCTGGTAGGCAAGGTCCTGCTGATGGCCAAACAACAACAAGGGGCTCACCGGCGCCTCGTCATAGCTGCGCCGAAATATCGTGGAGGTGATGATCCGCCAGCTGGAACGCAGCGTGACTTCATCGGCCCGGATCCATGCGGCCCCNGTCATGGCTGCGTGAAGTTGGGCTTCGCTGCCCTCCGCGGCCAGA
Organism: Arthrobacter polaris; assembly: GCF_021398215.1. Taxonomy (NCBI): domain Bacteria; kingdom Bacillati; phylum Actinomycetota; class Actinomycetes; order Micrococcales; family Micrococcaceae; genus Arthrobacter; species Arthrobacter polaris. The sequence goes on along the minus strand of NZ_CP071516.1, from coordinate 757,529 downwards.
TTGATGGGGTCTCCAAGCAGCCCGTCACTGGTGCGGGCCCGGCCAATAAAGTAGTCCGGGACGTAGATGGCGGTCAAAATGCTGTGCAGCCGCGGCAAGACAAGATAGGCCAGTATCAACCANAAGAGGATGAAGAACGGCACTAGGTACCAACCCACCACCAGTGACTCGGAGAGCACAAGCCACGCCAACCACAGTGCCGAAAGCCCACTAAAAGCGAACACCAGGTTATCCACCCAGGCGTTGACTGAACGTCTGCGCACTGGTTGGTGACGACGGCTGGTTACTGTCATCTCCCCGGCCATGGCGCTCCCCTGCGGTACATACGCCCATCCTAATCCCCAGTGAGATCTCCCAGTGAGATTCCCCAATGAGATTCCCCAGGAAGCAACGCACCCGGCACTAAAACGGCGCAGGCCCCTCCTGCCCGGCTAGCCGAGCAGCCCAAGCTACTGAAGCCACCCCGCCACCACTTCCCGCAATGAGAAGTAGGTCACAATTTCATCTCGAATGACCAGCTGCGAGCCTAAACGTTGCAAATTGTTTGTTAGTACAGTTTACTAACATCCATGATGATTGCACGAGGACGTACCCGCACCGCCGCCTATGGGCCGGCCAGTTTGCCGTCCGACGTGCGTGCACACAACCGTGCGTTGGCATTGCGTACCCTGCATGCGGCCGGGTCAATGAGCCGCGCTGATCTCTCCCGCGCTATGGGATTGACCCGTGTCACGATCTCCGATCTGGTAACAGATCTCATATCCAGAGGACACGTTGTGGAACTGGGCATCTCCAGCGAAGTGCGCCCCGGAAAACCCGCCACCCTTATCGACATCAACCGCCATGGCCTACAAATTGTGGGTCTGGATCTGACAGAAAACACCGTCCTGCGCGCAGCCGTCATGGATTTGGACGGCACCATTGTGGCTCAAACCAAGCGTCTGATCGCCAACGAGACGGGTACCGAGCTGGCAGAGCTAGTGGTCGAGTTGGCGCAGGCTGCGGTGAAACTTGCCACGGAGACGCTTCTAGGCATCGGCGTGGGTACACCCGGAATCGTCGATGCACAGNGAGTAGTCCTCACAGCACCCAACCTTGGCTGGGAAAACCTCCCCTTGGGCGGCCTCATCACCGCTGCCACCGGGCTGCCCACGCAGGTCCACAACGATGCCGATGCTGCTGTCCACGGTGAGTACACCTTTGGCGGTGGCAGTGATGACATGATCGTTGTCCGGATGGGACGAGGCGTTGGATCCAGCCTGATGGTGGGCGGGGTCCGCGCCAGTGGCATGCACTCAGCGGCCGGTGAAATCGGCCACCTCACCGTGGGCACCGATGGTGGCATGTTGTGTAGTTGTGGACGGTACGGCTGCCTGGAAACGTGGTTGGCAGTGCCGGCATTAGAACGTGCACTTGCCAACGTCGCCACAGCAGAGGATCCCACCGCTGCCACACAGGACGTGCTCCACACAGCCGGTGAGCGTCTCGCCGTCGCACTTGCCCCTATTGTTGCCGCCCTTGACCTTGCAGAGATTGTGCTCTGTGGTCCGCCGCACCTTNTGGGCGGGACGTTCATCGAGAGTGTCCGTGGAACACTCGCGCAGCGGGTACTCCNNCCTTCTACCACCCCCACGGCTGTGCGCCTCGCCGACGAACCGCACAACACGGTTCTACGCGGAACAGCCGTCATGGTCCTTTCCAACCAGCTCGGCGTGGACTAGTTCTCATCCCACCCATTCACCCGCTCAAGGCGCATTTCGCGTTCGAGGGCATGTTTCATTCGAGAGGTAACTTTATGAAGAAGATCCTGGGGCTTGCAGCCATAACGGCTGCTGCGCTAGCACTATCCGCGTGCGGAGGCGGCACGGGTTCTCCCGCCGCCACTGACTCTGCTGATAACGCCAACAAATCCATCACGTTGTGGTTGGCAGGCGGAGACACCAGCGATGAGCTGCGCACGTATTTGAAGGACACCTTCAAGGCCAAGACCGGTGCAACGTTGAAGATTGAAGAGCAGGGCTGGNGGNATCTGGTCACCAAAATGACCACGGCGCTCCCCGACGCCAACAACACCNCCGACGTGGTAGAAATGGGCAACACCCAATCCNCCACATTCACCAACGTCGGCGCATTCAGCGACCTGTCGGATATGTACGACGAGCTCGGTGGGACAAAGTTGCTTCCGTCCTTCGTTGAGGCTGGTTCCGTTGACGGCAAGAAGTACGCGCTCCCCTACTACTTCGGCTCACGCTATATGTTCAACCGTACGGATGTGTGGACCGAGGCAGGTCTCTCAGCACCCACCACCCTTGATGAGTTCAACACCGGTGTGAAGACCATCACGGAAAAGAACCCGCGCGGCATCAAGAACTTCTCCGGATTCTTCTTGGGAGGTCAGGACTGGCGCAATGGAATTTCCTGGATCTTCGCCAATGGTGGCGAGCTGGCCAAGAAGGAGAACGGCGAGTGGGTTTCTACCCTTTCTGACCCCAAGACAGTCAAGGGCCTGACTCAGCTGCAGGACCTGTACAAGAATGCCTCCAAGGCACCTTCTGATGCCAAGGATGCCACCCCGTGGCTGTACATCAATGACGCCGATGAGATCAAGAACGATAAGGGCGACACGACCGGTTCAACAACCCTTGCCGCTGCCACGATCATGGCACCGGGATGGGCGCACTTATCGATCGGTGACGCGGTCCAGAAAGACGGCAAAACCGTGCGCGAGTGGAATGATGCCAAGTTCGGTGCATTCGTACTGCCCGGCAACGACGGCAAGCCCGCCCCGGTGCTCGCTGGCGGCTCTAACATTGGCATCTCAGCCAAGTCCAAGAACCAGGAACTCTCCAAGGACCTGCTGCGCATCATCTATTCCGGTGACTTTCAAAAGCAGCTCGGTGGTGCAGGCCTGGGCCCGGCAAATTCCGACTACGTGGATTCTCTTGGAACCGACGAGTTCGCCAAGGCTGCCATTGCCTCAGCTTCAAACTCANAGCTGACACCGGCAGCTCCCGGTTGGGCTTCCGTTGAAGCGTCCATGGTTCTAGAAGAATTCTTCGGCAAGATCCGTGACGCCTCTGACTTGACCGCGCTGGCCAAGCAATACGACGAGAAGATCACCCCGGCATTGAACCTGAAGTAACTTCAGCACAACAGTGGTGGCCGGAGCCTAGTGCCCCGGCCACCACACTTTGTTGCCGGAGCGATTATCAGTGCAGAGCCATTATCTGAGCAGTCCCTGATCAGAGCAGTCCTTGTTAGTGCATTCCTTAGTGCCGCACCATCCCTGCACCATGCACAGCCTGCCTTTGGCAGTTCTTGTCCCGAGCAGGAGAACCACGGCCACAGCCGTCATGAAAGGCCCCTATGTCCACGGACGTCAAAGCGCCGCCCACCTCCCGATCTAGGGGCAGGCAGTCCCCGACCTCGGGATCCGCAAGCGGAAAACCAGCAAACCCCACTCTTTTGATCCTGCCCTCCATCATCATCTTGTTGGCGGCCCTGGGCTACCCCATCATCTGGCAATTCATCACCAGCTTCCAGAAGTTCGGCCTGAAACAACAATTCGGCGTTGCTCCGGAGTTTGTTGGTCTGGGTAATTACGTTGAACTTGTCAGCAACCCCACACTTTGGGTCATTTTAGGCCGTTCGTTGCTGTTCTGCCTGCTCTGCGCAGCCTCCACGGTGGCCATCGGCGGTCTGCTGGCGTTGCTGATGTCCCGTGTTGGTACAGCAGCCCGCCTGATTTTGCAGGTCTCCCTGCTGTTGGCCTGGGCCATGCCGGTAGTTGCTGCCATGACGGTCTGGGTGTGGCTTATTGACTGGCGCCGCGGTGTGTTGAACTGGCTTTTGGTCCAGTTTGGCATCGATGCCCAAGGCCACAACTGGTTGGCCGATCCTGTGACGTTCTTTCTCATCGCCATCATCATTGTGGTCTGGATGAGCGTACCGTTCGTGGCCCTGAGCATCTATGCGGGCCTCACGCAAATATCCGGTGAAGTGTTAGAGGCCGCCGCAATGGACGGCGCCACCGGATGGCAGCGCACCCGCCTGATCATCTTGCCCTTGATCGCCCCNGTGCTCTCGATTGTGATGCTGTTGCAGATCATCTGGGATTTGCGCGTATTTACTCAGATCAAACTTCTCCAGGACGCCGGNGGTGTAGCGAATGAAACCAACATGCTCGGCACCTACATTTACCAACTTGGTGTTGGCGCCGGAGACTTTGGCACAGCCAGTGCCGTCTCCATCCTGATGCTTATTTTGACGGTTGCCCTCAGCTGGTACTACGTCCGGTCCCTGATGAAGGAAGAAAATTAATANTGAGTCGCAAGCAACTCACCACCGTCCTCCTCTCCGTCCTGGCCATTGGTATCGCGCTGGTCTGGGTATTCCCTGTCTATTGGATGTTCAACTCCTCCTTCTTGCCCAACGTTGTGTTGCAGTCAACCACCCCAAATNTCCTACCATTTGGCGGTTCATTGGATAACTTCAAAGCGGCCGTCGCTGACGGAAAGTTCTTTGGCGCCCTTGCCATCTCCTTGACGGTGACATTGAGCACTGTGGCGGCGGTTTTGATCATCGCCTTCCTCGGCGCTTTAGCCATCAGCCGGTTTAAGTTCAAGGGCCGGAAGTCATTCATCCTGGCCCTGTTGCTGATCCAAATGCTCCCCGCTGAAGGCATGTTCATTGCCCAGTACAAGATGATGAGCTCAGTAGGCCTGCTCAACAATGTTCTAGGACTGACAATCTTGTACACCGCAGCGGTGGTTCCCTTCACTATCTGGATGCTGCGCGGATTCGTCGCAGGCGTGCCGGCCGAGCTGGAGGAAGCGGCCATGGTGGACGGGCTTTCCCGCACCAAGGCGTTTNTGAAGATCACGTTCCCGCTCCTGGCCNCGGGCCTTGTTGCCTCCGGCGTCTATGCGTTCCTCCAAGCATGGAACGAGTTCACAGTGGCCCTGGTGGTCATGACCGAGGACCAAACCAAGACGCTGCCGCTGTGGCTGCGCGGCTTTGTTCAGGCCTCCGCCTCCCGGGAAACTGATTGGGGCATGGTCATGGCCGCTTCGATGCTGGTGGCAGTACCTGTCATTATTTTCTTCCTCATTGTCCAGGGCAAGATGAGCTCAGGGCTCGTCAGCGGCGCGGTTAAGGGATGAGCACCGCCCAGATCCGTCGCCTGGCCGCTGGCACACTCATGCCCGGTTTTGTCGGTATGAGCGCCCCCGTTGGATCCTTGAAGCGTTCGACGGCGGATTGGCCTCCGTGTGCTTGTTCGGTACCAACTTGGTGTCCTGGGAGCAGCTGCGGAACCTGTGTACAGAGTTGCGCGAGCGCGCCCCGCACGCTTTGCTCGCTGTAGATGAGGAGGGCGGGGACGTCACTCGTCTGCATTATTTGACCGGGTCCAACCAACCCGGGAACGCTGTTTTGGGCAGGGTTGGGGACCTGGCACTCACGGCAGGCTCCGCAGCGGCGATTGGGGCGGAGTTGGCGTCCTTTGGTATCAACTTGAACCTTGCACCCGACGCGGATGTGAACTCCGCCGCTGAAAACCCTGTCATTGGTGTGCGCAGTTTTGGCGCGTCCCCTCGTNTGGTGGCAGCCCACACAGCGGCGTGGATTGATGGCTTGCAAGGCTCCGGCGTTGCCGCCTGTGCCAAGCATTTTCCCGGCCATGGAGACACCCTTTCAGACTCCCACCTAGCCCTACCCNGGGTCAGTGTCTCAGCCGAGATATTAGCGGCCCGTGAGCTTGTCCCGTTCAAAGTGGCAGCAGCGGTCGGTGTTGCAAGCATCATGACCAGCCATATTGTGGTCGATGCGCTGGATCCGGAGAACCCGGCAACGTTCTCACGCATTATTTTGCAAGATGTTCTCCGCGGTCAGCTGGGCTTCACCGGTGTCATTGTCACCGATGCTTTGGACATGNGTGGGGCCTCCGGGNAGATCGGCATTCCGGGCGCCGCCGTGCGTGCCTTGGCAGCCGGCGCCGATCTGCTGTGTATTGGCTCAGAAACCTCGCAAGAACTCTACGAGCAGGTGCTCGAGGGGATCGTGATGGCCGTTGCCGACGGCACACTGCCGCTGGGGCGCCTCCACGATGCAGCAGCCCGGACGGCACACTTGGCCACCTCATATCCGGCCAGAACCAGCCCGGCCGATGGTGCAGCAGGTGCCGTTCCCTCAGCAGAGGCCATCCGCGCCACGTTTGAGATCTCAGCTAACGCCCAGCGGTGGTTGGCCGATCAGGCTCCGGCCGCCGTCGTCCAGGTTGAAACCCGCACCAACTACGCTGTGGGAACGGTGCCGTGGGGACCTGGCTCAACGGGGTCCACGGTTTCTGTGGAATCCTTGGAAGCTGGCCAGAAGGTGGCTGTGGCAGGCCGAGGGCTAGACCCCGCGCATGAGGCGTGGGAGGTGGCGGAGCGGCTGCGTGCAGCCGGGCACCACACCATCGTGATCGAATGTGGTTGGCCTCGTGGCGGCGCTGACATCATGACCTATGGGGCATCACTGGCGGTCTCAGAGGCGCTGGTGGACCTGCTCAAATGATCCTCACATAACGCACGAACGCTGGTCCGCTCTGTTGAACGGGCCAGCGTTCTGGTTTAGAGCTCCATGCGGTAGACACACAGCATCTTGCCGTTTTCCGGCACGACCCAGTCACGTTCTGGAACCCGAGTGAAACCAAGCTTGCGGTACAGGGCATGGGCGCCGTGCCAGTCATCGCCGGTGGTGAGGCTCACTGCGTGCAGGCCCTCGGTGTGCCGGGCCCTTTCCAGGATCGCCTGGACCATGGCTGCCCCAGCACCGCTGCGTTGAACGGCAGGGTCAACCACCAGCAGCCTGAACTCCAACTCCCCNGGCAGTGCAATATCGGCCCATTCCTCACCCTCGACGGCAAGGGTCGCGGAGCCGATTACCACCCCGTCACGTTCGGCAACAATCATGGATGCCACGGCAGCCCGCTGCCCAACACGCATGATCTTNTGCATGTAGGGGTACTCCACACTGTCAAAGTACCCGGCACCCAGGTAGGCGTCGGCAGTGATACGGGCAACGGCGTCGTAGTCTGCTGCGGTGATGTCTCGAACTGCAATGCTCATGCGCGTAACGGGTCCTCATGATGGAATCAGGCATTTAATCACTGTCTATTATGCCTCCTAACAGTCCAATTTTCCTGAGAAAACATCACTGACACACTCCAGTCAGGGGCGTGCAACCAGGGTCAGGGCGTGCCAGCAACGTGCGCAGCTCCTGACCGTTGGCACACCGAGCCCCGTGCAGGCGTCCCAGCCCGGGGTAGCGTTGTAGGAGCCGTTGTTGCCGACGGTGATATCGCGGAACCCTGGGGCGGCGCGGTCCTGTGTGGCATTTGCGTAGAGGGCCGGGTGTAGCAGGCCCAGGCCATGCCCAGCGGATTCGGCCAGGCGCGCAATGAGGGCCGCCCACAAAGGTGCGACGGCGCTGGTGCCACCAATGACCATATCCGTTCCATCGACGCGGACCTGGTATCCGGTTTGCGGATCAGCCACGGCCGCCACATCGGGCACTCCNCGCCCGGCGGGAACCGTGGGCGGTGCCGTCCCTGCAGAGACTCTCACGTGTTGCTGCCACTGTGGGAGTGCAAAGGCATCGCTGACCCCGCCGCCCGTGGCTGAATTGCTGGCATCGTTCCACACGGTCTCCGAGGACACTGCTCCGGTGGCCGGGTTGGCCAGCAGCCGTGTTCCNCCGCACGCTAGAGCATGCGGGCTGGAGGCCGGGAAGTCTGTGTGGTTTCGGCCGTCGGCACCCGCGTCGGCACTTCCATTATCACCGGCAGCAACGGTGACGGACACACCCAGCAGAGCGGCATCCACAAACGCGCTGTCCATGGTCTGGCGCGCCTGCTCCGTCCACTGGTCCTCACTTTGACCCCAGCTGATGCTGATAACTGCCGGTGTGGGCGTGTCGTGGGCAGCCTGGACAACGGCGTCCACAAAGCCAGCGTCCGTGTTCGGTGCAAAGTAAACCTTGATGGCGGCACCGGGTGCCATCGCACCAACAACCTGGATGTCTAGAAGTACTTCGCCATCGGCGCCTTGGGGATCTTGGCCGGGCACATTCACTGCACCGTCCACGCTGACGGCGCTCACGGTGGGGCCGGTGATACCCAGACCGGCAAAGTAGGCATCCAGATCGCCCTGGCCAAACCCGCCGCCGAGTTCAATGATGGCAATGCTCTGCCCCGAGCCATCCGTACCATCGGGAAAGTCGTAGATCACGCCCAGTTCCAGCGGCGTGTAACTTACCGTGGTGGAGGCTGCCGGGGAGAAGTGAAACCGGGTCCGTGACTGGGGCCTGTCATCTAGTCCCAGCACGGCGGTCACCACNCCNTCCAGAACAGTGGGCACACTCAACCCGCCCGTCCTGTGCCGGTATGTGCCGGAACTGTTGGCGCCCACGTCCGCCGCGAGTTCCAGCGTGGTCCCGAAGATCTCAGCCAGAAGTCCGGCAGGGCCACGGACCCGCAGCCTGCGCATGGCCGCACTGCTTTCCGTCACGGTGACACCAAGGCCCTCTAACGTCCCCTCNACCAGATCCATATCTTCGTCACTGGCGCCATGCTCTGCCAGCAGACCCGGTGCTGCTCCGCCTGGGAGTGCGCTGTCCGGGACAAGACTTTTGCGGCGCACGAACACACTGATCTCCAGCATCTGGTTCTGAGTGCATCCGCGCCCTGCTCTTGGNGCCGATGGCGGCGCTGGCGCAAAGTTTCTGGCAGGTCCGCGCTCGCTGCCAGGCAGCGGGACTAGATCCGGCAGCTTGCTGCGGTTGTTGTGACTGGTGTCCATGCCCTTGCCTGTGTCCATGTCCCTCACCGTTCCATGCCTCGGCTACCACTACGCCTTGGGGCCTTGAGCCAATGCGACTCGGGCCATTGGGGCCTCAAGGCTGATGATACGAGCGTTCGGGAGGCTGCACAATGGCTCAGCTGCCTGTGCCACAGCCCGGTCCTACCCTCTGTGCTCTTCAGGGTTGGGGAGCGAAGCCCGGTTCCAACCCGGGAACACAAGCCCCGGTCCATACCGATAGCACTTCCTCGCGGGAAGGCAGCCCGTTCACTGCCGGGCTCAGTACCGGCCGGTGCACCCACGCCCCAGCCTCCTCGGCAATCAACGCTGCAGCAGCGAAGTCGTGCTCGAAGAGACCGAACTCCAAGTACGCATCGACAGATCCTTCCGCCACGGCGCACAGTTCAAGGGCCGCCGATCCCAGACGGCGGAAATCACCAAAGTTATCCATCCGGCCATCGAGTTCTGAGACCAGTCGGCGCCGAACAGTTACGTCATTCGTCAAGGCTGTGGAGAGAAGGGTGCCGCCGCGGACCTCTGTGGGCCCCGTCAAACGCCGCACTGAGTGGGCACCGTCGGCGCGAATCTCATCAAGCCAGGCCCCACCGCCAAGGGAACCAAAGTAAATCCTGCGCAGGGCTGGGGCATTGACAACTCCCGCCACCCATTCGCCGTCGGGCCCCATCACGGCCACCGAAGTACCGTAATAGGCGATGTTTCTGATGAAGTTCATGGTCCCATCCAGCGGGTCAATGCTCCACCGGTACCCGGAAGGCGCAGCAGGCAGCGCGGGNGCCAGCTCTTCCCCNGTGATGACATCATGGGGNCGGGCCGCGGTAATCACGGCACGGACAGCGTTCTCCGCGGCAAGGTCAAAGGCCGTGACCCAATCAGCATCCGAGGACTTCTCCGTAGCCCCAAATCCGGCAGGGTCACGAGCAGCGAGCACGGCAGCGCCAGCGGCGGCTGCGCGCAAGGCCACTTCCAGCAGTTCTTCCACGGATACGGTGTTCGGGTTCATGAGAATCCTTTGTTTAAGGGTTTACACAGCGGTCAAGGGTTTACACAGCTAAATTTTGCCCCGGCAGGGACGTTTAGGCTAGCTTAGGGGCTGGCAAGGCTGGGGTCGTGTGCGTCCAAGCGGGCTGGTCCAGTGGCGAGCAATTGGATAAANGCTTCCTCATCCAGCACGGGGATGCCCAACGCCTCAGCCTTGTCCAGTTTTGTGCCGGCGCTTTCCCCTGCCACTACGTAAGAGGTGTTNTTGGAGACCGATCCGGCCGCCTTGCCGCCGCGGGCAATGATTGCTTCCTTCGCCTCATCGCGGCTGAGGGTTGGCAGCGTCCCGGTCACCACAATGGTTAGCCCTTCCAGGGTGCGCGGAGCGGATTCGTCCACCGCGTCGGCCATAAGTACCCCGTCAGCGGCCCAAGCATTGATGATCTCCTGGTGCCAGGTAATGCCAAACCACTCCATCAGCGCCTCAGCAATGATGCCACCCACACCGTCAACATTTGCTAGTTGCTCGCGGGCATCTGCGGCCAGGAGCGCGTCCTGGATGGCTGCCATGGTGGAGTACCGTGTGGCCAGAGCGCGCGACGCTGTGGGACCGACATGCCGGATGGATAGCGCTACCAAGACCCTCCACAACGGGGCGGTCTTGGCTTTNTCCAGTTCCTCGTACAGCTTCTCGGTGGTCTTACTAGGCACCGAGGGCTTCTTGAGAGTTGGCTTCGTGTAAAAGTACGGAACCTGCTGGAACCGTCCTGTACCNTGCCCCTTTGCCCGGATTTCACGCCAGACTACGACGCCGGACAGGTCCACTTCCGCTAGCGAGAACACTTGCGCTTCACTGGTCAAAGGGCCTGGGCCCGATGGGGCAATCACCCCATTGTTTTGCGCCGGGTCTGGTCCTGGGCCCGCTGTCAGGGCCCTAGCGGCTTCATAGCCTAAAGCCTCAATGTCGAAGCCACCGCGCCCGGCGAGGTGAGCCACGCGTTCGGTCAATTGCGCCGGGCAGGAACGGGCGTTGGGGCAGCGGATGTCGATGTCGCCTTCTTTCGCCGGTGCCAGAGCCGTACCGCACGCCGGGCAGTCGGTGGGCATGATGAAAGCGCGCACCGGCGGNTTTTGCAACTCGCGCAGCGCCATGACGGGGCCGACAATCTCGGGAATCACATCCCCGGCTTTGCGCAGCACAACGATGTCACCGATCATGATCCCCTTGGCCTTGACCACGTCTTGGTTGTGCAAGGTCGCCATGGTCACCACAGATCCGGCCACTTTAACCGGTTCCATGATCCCGTAGGGNGTGACGCGACCTGTGCGGCCAACGTTCACTTTGATATCCAGGAGTTTGGTGTTGACTTCTTCCGGGGGNTACTTGTACGCCACGGACCAGCGCGGCACTCGTGAGGTGTGGCCCAGTTCGCGCTGCGTGCCAAGATCGTCAACCTTTACAACAATGCCGTCGATCTCGTGGATCACATCGTGTCTGTGCTCGCCATAATAGGCGATGAACGCCATGACTTCAGGCAGTGTGTCCAGCACCTTGTAGTACGGGCTGATGGGCATGCCCCACGATTTTAGCAGTTCATAAGTTTCTGATTGAGTGGCGGTCGTTAGCCCCTCACGCGCCCCGATCCCGTGGACAAACATGCTCAGCGGCCGCTTCGCTGTTTCCGCTGGATCTTTCTGGCGTAATGAGCCGGCAGCGGAGTTCCGTGGGTTGGCAAAGGGTGCTTTACCGGCCGCGACCATCTGCTCGTTTAACGTAATGAAATCTTTGGAGGCGATGAACACTTCGCCGCGGATCTCCACTTCAGCGGGAAAATTGGCCCCGTGCAGGCGCTGGGGAATGTCCTTGATGGTGGCCACATTGTGGGTGATGTCCTCACCTGTGGTGCCGTCACCACGGGTGGCCGCCCGCACCAGTACGCCGTCGCGATATAGCAAATTCACGGCCAGGCCATCAATCTTCAGCTCGGTCAGCCATTGCGGCGCCTGTCCGCCACGCTTGTCCACAGAGGCCGCAGCCCTGTTCAACCACGCTTCTAATTCCGCAAGGGAGAAAACGTCCTCCAGCGAGTACATTCTGGCCAAATGGTCGACGGCGGTGAAGGCCACCGAGACGTCTCCACCAACGCTCTGGGTTGGGGAATCACCGGTGACGAGTTCCGGTTGCAGCGCCTCAAGGGTTTCCAGCTCACTGTAGAGCAGATCGAATTCGGCGTCGGAGACGATGGGNGCGTCATCGTTGTAGTACGCTGCACGGTATTTNTGTATCAGATCAACCAGTTCAGCGTAGCGGTCGCGTTCGGCCGCTGTTGGCAGGAANGTAGCTGACGGTGTTGAATCGGGGGTCTCTTGAGGGCTAGTCACGGTTCCATCTAACCTCAATCTACCCGGCTTCGCACCCCGCCCTCACAGCCCACACCAACTACGCTACCGGCACCCGTTGCACTACGTTTTGCGCACCACGATCACATCGCAGAGTTGCCACGCTAACGCGGGATTCACAACAGATCTTCAAAGAGCAGCGAAACGTCGTCGCCCAATTCAGCAATGTCCCCATTACGCAAAACTACTTCTTCACCCCGGTTCAACCGGCGTGAAGGCTGGCCTTCGCGAACCAGCACCGTGCCATTGGTGGCATCGAGGTCCACCAGCAGCACATCCCAGCCATCAAGACGAATTTCAACGTGTGAGCGTGAAATATCGCCATTCCCGCTCGTGACCTGGATCAGACGGGGCATCGCTCCGCCCAACACGCGCGATACCGAGGGCTGGCGTCCAACGATGAGCGAGTGATCAAGCTCAACTACTTCACCCGTTGAAATATGCATGGTGCCTAGACGCGGACGCGCCATTTCACAGGGTTCGGATTCGATCACGGCACCGCAGTCCGAGCATGTTGTGTGGCTCGGCGGGTTCGCATGGTGGTTAGGGCACAGGCGCGCCAAAACCATCGGGCCTGTTGACTGCCGAGGCTCCGGATACGCCGAAACTACTGGTTGGTCTTCTGGGCTGGACTCGTCTGCGGACTCGACATGACTGTCGCCGTAATGGTCGTGTGCGTCATCGTCGTGATCCTCTGGCGCCTGATCCTCTGGTGCCTGATCCTCTGCCTCATTTTCTGGCTCTGACTCTGACAAGGATCTACCCTCCAGCTCGGGCAATTGTTCAGTTTCTGGTGCAGGCACTGTGGCAGGCACAGCAGCATCGTGGGTCGTGTCTCTGTTGCTACCGACAGCCGGGGCAACAGGGGTAGCGGAGGCACAACAAGGTTTGCGTGTGCGTGCTGGAGAGGCTCAGCAGTTTCTTGCCGATCTACGGCATCCTGTTCAACGCTTTGCGCCGAGGAGGAATCCACCGCGTGGCCATAGTTGGCCGCAGGTTGGGCATCCACTAGTTTTCGGCAGCGCCGTCTGATTCTATGACGTCTACGGCTTCTTCGGCTGTGAGCGGTTCGCCATCATGGTGCTCTTCCTGCCGGTTTCAGCGCCGTTCGCAGGGTCCAGCCCACGCTCAACACTGACATCAGGTAATGCCACAGGAGCCAGCTGGGCATTCCATTCAGCATCTGCTGCCTCTGCCGCGATGGCGAACCCAACATAGGCCGCCATTTCTTCCTCAGAGACCACCTCGGATTCCGGTTCAAGGTCTAAATCTGGATCCGGCTCGTTCCCGAACTCCGGTTCAAGGTTTGAATCAGGAACCGGGTTGGGTTCTATGTTGAGGTCCAGATTGGGCTCAAATTTGGGGCAAGTCTCGACGCAAGTTCAAGTTCAAACTCGAGATCCTGCTCTACCTCAGATTCTGATTCAGGTTCTGATTCAGGTTCAGATTCTGATTCAGGTTCTGATTCAGGTTCAGATTCTGGTTCAGGTTCAGCTGCTGGCTCTGCTGCCGCAGCCTGATCATCCTCGGCCTGATCATCCTCAGCCTGATCATCCTTGGGCTGATCATCTTTGGGCTGCTGATCCCAGCTGTCCCCGTCAGGCGGTGTGCTCTCGGCGACCTCGCCGTCACCTGCATCGGGCTCTGTGGGGTGTCCAGCACTGTAGACGCTGCGGATACGGTGCCTAACACAGCGTCCGGTGAGAACTCCGCCAAGGCGGCCAATCCGCCGTCGTGCGCTGAATTGATAGTGAGCTCAGGGATTAACTCAGGCTCATCATTTGCGTCCCCACCGCCGTGCTCAGCGACTGCAGTGGAGGTTTCTGGAACCGTCATTACGGCGCCGACGTTCAACGACGCCAGCTTGACAACTGCCTCAGCCACGGGAAGCACCAGTGCCACATCAGCAGCATGAGGCTCTGCCAACGTCAAGACGAAGGAGTCTGGAAGTGGAAGTGAGCGCTCACTCCAGGTGGTCACCTCACTACCTGAGACAAGTTCGGCAGTGCCTGCGGTAGTGGCCACCAAGGTGATCTCGCCACGCAAGATGGCATGCAGACGGTCACTTTGGACCACCACCGCAAAATCTGGCATCCCGGTGAGCCCCGTGCCAAACATCTCCGTGACCTCATTCAGAACGCCGTGGATGGTGGGCTCCCTTCCCAAAAGTCCCACAGGTGGCGCACAACGCCCGGATCGGTCTGCCCTTCAAGGACAATGATCGATCTGGAGCGCACAATTCAATCCAGGAACCTGTGCTGTACGTGGTGCTAACCATGATTCTCCTCGTGCAAGGGTGCTGCGGCAGACTTATGCGCTGCAGCGATAGGGACTGATGATGGGGCTGTGGCAGGTGTGACTGGAGGATCGATGGCATGTCCGGCGTCGGACGGCGCAGTCTTCCGTGGCTGGCTGAATTCTCCGGTGGATAGCACGACAGGCTGGGGTGCCGTAGTGGGGTTCTTCAGGGTTTCTGCGCTAGCTGCACTCATGAGGTTGCTGGCCTCCATCACGTTGCTGGCATCCACCACAATAACAGTGATATTGTCACGGCCTCCGGAACGAAGTGCCGCTTGAATCAGTGAATCTACTACGTCCTGCGGGGCTTCAATGGTAGTGAGCGCGTTATGGATCTGGCTATCACTGAGCTCTCCTGTCAAGCCGTCCGAACACACAAGTATCCTGTCGCCCTCCTCCACCGGTAAAAGCCAAAAGTCTGCTTCTATATCAGAGCCAGCGCCCACGGCTCGCGTCACTACATGGCGGCGTGGATGAATAAGGGCCTGTCCAGGGGTGATCAACCCGCCGTCGAGAAGTTCCTGAACTTCTGAATGATCTACACTGATCTGCCCGAAGCGTCCCTGGCTCAGACGGTAAGTGCGGGAGTCGCCGACGTTGAAGACCAGCCAATAGGGGACATCACGTTCCTGAACTACGACCACGCCCGTCACGGTTGTACCCGCTCTGGAATTAGTAACTTCACGGATCCTTGCATCTGCCTGATGCAAGGCCTGCTGCATGTCAGACGCCGTTGCTGTTCTGGAGCCGGCGGCCAAGAACGGCTGATTTCCCAGTGTGTGAATACATTCGTAGCTGGCCACTTCACCGGCCTCGTGGCCGCCCATGCCATCAGCAACTGTAAACAAAGGATCGGCTGCCCAGAACGAATCCTCGTTCAGTTCCCGGCGCAAGCCACGATCAGTCCCGACACCAAAATCGAGCCTGACACCCGAGGTTTCCGCCCCGGTATTATCCACAGGGTTCATGCGTTTCCCGCTATGGATGAGCAGTCGCCAGAGGTAGCCAGAGCACATCCGGTGTTTGAGTTGCCTTCTGGCGCCCAGTGACTTTCCACGCTGTGGCTAAGATGCAGGAATGTTTTGGATACAGATCTGCTGGATTCCTGGACAGGCAGAAGGCGAGAAATCATTTGACTATCGTATCGGCACAATAGCGCAATAGCAGGACCATAAAGCTAATTTCCTCATAAACCTCGTCATCAATCATTGACCGAGCAGCCCAGGTTGCCTAGGTTGCGTCTGGGTCGGGGTGGTTGTTGGGGTGTTGTTGGTGGAGTTTGTGGTTGATGATTTTCGTATCCATTGTGGGTAGACCGGTGGTTGGCCATCGTGGGGTGTTGGTGGGTGGTATTTGCCGGTGGGTGAGGTCCAGGCGATTCCGGTGGTGGTCATGTGGGGTGTCCAGCCACGAAGTTTTACTTCTCTTCGTTCCGGGGATTGGTGGATGCGGTACGCACCGTTGCGGGTTTTATCGTCTGTGAAGTGCTTGATGAGGTGGTGATGTTTACAGAGGGTGTGAAGGTTGCTGAAGATGGTGGGTCCTCCACTGTTGAAGCTTGTGAGGTGATCAATCTCTGCTGTGGAGGCTTTGGCTGTGCAGCCAGGGAATTGGCAGTATTCATCTCTGATCCGCAGCATGGTCCGCATGGCTTTGGTGATTCTGTAGCATTGCGGGGCTGAGTCCAGGGGCTCGTTGGTGATCGGGTCTACTAAGACCCGGTAAAAGCTTGAGGAGTGTGCCAGGAGGTGTTGGGCGACTTCCATGCTGATGGGTCCGGCACCTTCCATCCAGGCTGGCTCGTTCGTGGCACCGAGTAAAGACAGCACGGGGATCAACACCACCGGGGTGGCCTGGGGTAAGGGCGGCCACACCACCTCCGACCCAGACACCGAACCAGCACCCGAACCAGCACCCGAACCAGCACCAGGCCCAGCACCAGTGCCTGTGCGTGTGTTTGGTGTNGAGGGTCGGTGGTGTTGTGTGGGGTGCCAGTGACGGTGGTCGCGGATATCTGGGTCCTTGAAGCCGGGGTCCTGGTAGTCCGGGTCGTCAAAGACAGGGATTTGCCAGGGCTGGAGCCGGTAGCGGCCTTGCTCCGGGTCATCACCACTGCCATCGGTGTCACGCTCTGGCTCGCTATGGTCTTGCCCTGTTTGAGGGGTGTGGTTCTGGGCTGGGGCATCAGCTNNCCGAGATATGCGCATCAAAGCCAGCGAAACCAGTATTTTCAGCATTACCGGCATTACCAGCATTTCCGGTGGGGTGGTTTGGGTGGGGGTGTGGATGTGGTTGTGGGCCATGGATTGGTTCAGGAGTAAGGCGGCGGCGACGTCGGCGCGTAGTTGAGTTAGGGTTCGTTGTTCGTGGGGGCCTTGGGCTGCTTGGGCTGTGAGGGTGCATTGGTCCCAGATGCCCTCGATGGTTGGTGCTGGGGCGTAGAGACTGAGCCAGGACATGCCGTCGTGGGCGTGGCTCACACGTAGGTACCTACTGGTGTAGGCGTGGCGGGTCCTGGCGGGAATGGTTTCTGGGTAGCGGCGTTCGCGCAGGCGTCTAGCTTTNTCCCGGAAGCTAGAGACTGTGGAGTCTTTGGCTTTGTCTAGGAGTGCTTGCTCGAACGTGTCGATGGTTGCTGCAGGGAGCCCGGCGGTGCGTAGGAGGGATGTTTCCTCGGTCATGATCACTGCGTGTTCCCAGGCCAGCTCACTATTATGTAGGGCTGTGAGGGTGGTGGGTAGCTCACGGATCAGGGTGGCTGCTTGTATCATCAGCCGATCGGTGTTCCCTTCAGGGATGTGCAAGATAGTGGCTAGTTCAGCCCGCATCACGGAGTAAGTTTGCGTGCGTTGCCAGGGATCTAGTAAGAGTACTGTGGCCTCTAGGGAGGTGCAGGACTGTAAGCGTTCAATCAGGACAGCGGCCAGGGCAGCGCATTGATTCTGGTGTTTTTCAAGNGCCATGATCGCCTCGGTGCACTCCTGAATCAAGGACCTCACCACTTCCACCTGAGATGACGGCCCACCACCAGAGGGATCGGGACCAGTANNATGGTTCCTGAATTTTCTGTGCCGTCCTTGCCCGTGATGGGGTTGAAGAAGGTGTGGGGAATGGTGGCAGGCCCGTCATGGTGGCGATACTCACGGAGAGGGTTCAAGAACGGGAAGGGCCAGTGCAGTGATCAGGTCCGCCACAGTTGCTGTGGTGGATGAATCTTCCCGATCAGCCGGGAAATTCACTGAACTACCCATACCACAAGTATAGTCACCACGAACGGGAGAATCAATAGGTACACCATAGTTCCCCGAATAAATATACGAGGAATATTCCAAGGTGATGCTGGTGGTTAGAGCCAGTAGTTCCGAATACAAAGCCGACCCCACAGGCCCAAGAAGGCCAGCCAACAAAGGCCCCAGCCAACAAACTGCCCGTGCCAAGAAAACGTACGCTCCGCCGTCGAACTCTACGGCCAGGGGATCAAGCTAATCGACAACCAGGCCTTTACCCTTGCCGCGTTCAAGCAGCACAGGTGCGATCTCACCAAAACCTCGCACGTTCTCAACAGGCAGCTGGGTGAGAATGAATCTGTCGTCATTGGTCAACGCAGAGGCTGTCACGGAGTCAATCAGCACAGTGCCGGGTTGAGCCAGCGATGTCAGGCGTGCCGCCAAGTTCACTGTGGGGCCATAAATATCGCCCAGCCGTGAAAGAACTCTGCCCCACACCATGGCCACACGGGCTTCGGGCAGGAAGTCATCCGCTGCCATGGCCTCGGCCAGCGAAAGCGATATCTGGGCGCCGGCAACAGGCGTTTCACAGTTAAACAGCACTTCATCGCCAATGGTCTTGACTAATCGGCCACCACCTACGCTGATGATGTCTGAACAAACGTTTTCAAACCGCTGCACCAGCCTGGCAAGGGTTTTNTCGTTCATCCGCCGGGAAAGTGAGGTGTAGCTGACGAGGTCCGCAAAGCCGACGGCCCGCGCCAGNGGCAACGGGGCATCATCTTCATCCCCGTCACGTCCCAATTCACTGGAAGCCAAGCCCTCCTCAGCACGCACGGCCAGGCGCTGGATGCCGGCATTGAGCTGGCGCCTGTAGGAATACACCAAAAGCTCTTCAAGCGGGGCAATCAGGTTGGGCAACTCGGAGACTACAGCGCGCCGCGCTTCGGCGTCGCTGACGCCGTGCTCAACCACAAGGTCTTCAACAAGCGCCTCAATCTGCCAGACCGCCATCCTGTCAGTCATCTGGCCAATGGAACGGGTCACTGAGATGGCTGTTTCCTCCGTCAGCAGGCCCTCGCGAACCATGGTGACAACAATTTGCAAGGCTTCTTGGTCGCGTTCGGTGAAGGCAACGTCCTCGTCCCCNAAATTGGGAAACCCNATGGCACGCCAAATTTTGCGTGCCGATAACAATGAAACGCCTACTCCTGCAGCAACGTCTCGACGCTTGAGCGTCCGCTCGCCACCGAGAAGTTGTGTTTCCAATGCCCGCGTTTGATTGCGTGAAGCAGGAGGCAACAGCGGCTCGGGTGGATCAATGGTCTCTTCCAAGCTTGCGCAGCTCCTTCTCTTTCATCCCAACTTCACCAGCGTANNGTCCCCGGGAGGATGTTTGCTCAATGGACGCTCGGAACACACTGGTCCAAGCATGTTGGATTTCACTATTAAAGCGCTTTAACTCGGGAACTTCCGCCACCGAACGCTTGGGACCTTTATACATGTGCAGTTGCAAGTCTCCGGAACCGGCCATTTTCTGCCGCCACTTCTGCACAGGCCGTACCTCTTGAACCTGTTCCAGAACATAGATTTCCTTGATGCGGCCCAAGGGCCCACGACGCACCAGCAACCTCTGGCTGGTCAGTACATAGCGTGTCCAGCTCCAGCGCAAAACGCGCCGCACTGGGTAGATCAACTGGAGGAAAATCACCACCACAAGAAGCGCCACAATGGCAGGTTCACGCCAGGCTTCTGCGCCGGTTGCCCATTGAGCAAAGGGTTCTTGTTGCAGTTTGCCCAGCGCGGCAGAACCGCCAAAGATTATGAGCAGTCCCACGGTGATGGGCCACAGAAGGATTCGTGAATGGGGGCGGCAGCGAATTTCAACTTGTTCCCCTTCCAATAACCAATTATGCATACTTCACCGTGCCGTCGGTATCCGTACGGCGCAGGTGGATCACATCNCCGGCGTTGACGAAACGNAGCCGTCCCTCCGCATCGCGAATCAGCAATCCGCCGTCGGCACCCAGAGCGATCGCAGTGCCATGGAGCATGGTCCCACCAGGAAGTTCCGCCCGCACGTCCTGCCCCAGGGTACTCATGTGCGATTGCGCCAACTCCAGTACGCTTTGCCCGCCAGCTAGGGGCCGCTGCGCATCCCCACCCACAGCAACAAACTCCTTGTACAGAGCAGAGAACTTGTTCAAATAGGCAGGCAACAGCACGTTTCTATCCAGGTTCTCAGCGCCGCAGCCCGCAGTTCCACTGGCGTCACCTGCCAGGGCCGCGCCTTCCATCAGCAAAGAGGTAGCCCGGTCACTAGGCAATTCGTGTGCTTGGGAAGTGACATTGACACCTACTCCAACCACGACGCCGGGACCAGCCTGGGTGCTGAGCCCCACCGCCGTCGTCGGTACAGCCACAGGGAAAGGCACCACCTGGGCAAGAATTCCAGCCAGCTTTCGTCCCCGAACAACCACGTCGTTGGGCCATTTAAGTTCCGCAGGAACACCGGTTAGGGCGTTCAAAGATTCGCACAAGGCCACTCCGGCAAGAATCGAAAGCCAACCGTAGCCTGCCGCAGCAAAGCTGGGAGGCCCGCTGCCTGCGAGGTTTGTTGGNCGTTGTTCCCCTGGGCGTACGAAGACGCTTGAAATCATGGCAGCGCCCGCTGGCACCTCCCACGACCTACCCATGCGGCCTTTTCCAGCGGGCTGGGCATCGGCGATCAAGACACTCAAGTCCGGCCAGTACTGGTTNTTATCAGCGGCGTCCGCAGCCAGATCGGTGTTGGTTGATCCCGAGGAACTAACTACCTCTACCCGGTGAAAGCTGCCTTGAGGGTGCATCAAAGCGGCCTTCAGGACTGACTCCTTCAGGCCGGGCGGGTTCACTGCAGGTGGGGCGCCGTTCATGCTCTCAATCCTATCCGGCACCACAACATTGTTCACCAGCGCCGTCGTACAGGTCAGCGGCGCCGGACCGGGGCGCAGGTGGAGGAACCTGAAGATAGTAAACTGCCGACTTTGTAGGGTTCCTACACATGCAAGGGTAGATTCCGTTACTAGACTGTCTGTAGAGTTTGTCTTTTGTGCGATTCCCATGAAGGATCGCCACGCTTCCACACTATTGAGCCGGAGTACCAATGAGCCACGATCTATCAACGACAGCAGGCAAAATTGCCGATTTTCGCGACCGTTTGGCTCACGCAGCAATGCCTTCCGGGNAAGCCGCGGTTGAAAGGCAGCACGCCAAGGGTAAANACACCGCCCGTGAACGCATCGATTTGCTCGTTGATCCGGACTCTTTTGTTGAGTTTGATGCTCTTGCTGTGCACCGCTCGCACGCTTTTGGCATGGAGAAGAAGAAGCCGCTGGGCGACGGCGTCGTCTCTGGATATGGCACCGTCGATGGCCGCCTTGTTGCCGTCTATAGCCAAGACTTCAGCGTCTATGGTGGCTCGCTGAGCCAGGTCAACGGGGAAAAGATCGTCAAGGTCCAGGAGTTTGCCTTGCGCAACGGCTGCCCCGTGGTGGGCATCAACGATGGCGGCGGTGCCCGGATCCAAGAAGGTGTTGCATCGCTGGCCATGTTCGCGGACATTTTCCGCAACAATGTCCACGCCTCCGGTGTTGTTCCGCAGATCTCCCTCATCATGGGTCCCTGCGCAGGAGGCGCAGCATACCCCGCACTGACGGACTACGTGGTCATGGTGGATAAGACCTCCCACATGTTCATCACTGGCCCCGACGTGATCAAGACGGTCACGGGCGAGGACGTGGACATGGAAACCNTTGGCGGTGCCCGCCAGCACAACTCCACCACGGGAACCTCAACGTACCTGGCCACGGATGAAGCCGATGCCATCGAGTTTGTGCGCGAACTTCTTGACTTCCTGCCCTCCAACAACTTGGCCGAGGCACCCGTCACGGAGCACGAGCAGGAATTGGAGCATAGCGACGGCGACCTCGCCTTGGATACGTTGATCCCGGACTCGGCCAACCACCCATACAGCATGCTCACCGTGGTTGAGTCGATCCTGGACGACGGGCATTTCCTGGAGATGCAGGCACTGTATGCCNCCAACGTCATGATCGGCTACGGCCGCATTGAGGGTCACACTGTGGGAATTGTTGCTAACCAGCCCATGCAGTTTGCCGGCACCCTTGACATCAACGCCTCGGAAAAGGCTGCCCGCTTTGTCCGCCATTGCGACGCTTTCAACATCCCCATCATCACCTTGGTTGATGTCCCTGGCTTCTTGCCCGGCAAGGACCAGGAGTTCCAGGGCATCATCCGCCGTGGCGCCAAGTTGCTCTACGCTTACGCCGAGGCCACCGTGCCCAAGCTGACCGTGATCACCCGTAAGGCCTACGGTGGCGCCTACATTGTCATGGGTTCGAAGAAGCTCGGCGCTGACTTGAACCTGGCGTGGCCCACCGCCCAGATCGGCGTCATGGGAGCTCAGGGTGCGGTGAACATCCTGTACCGTCGCGATCTGGCCGCAGTTGCGGCCGACGGCGGCGACGTCGAGGCCCGCCGTGGCGAGATTGTCCGCGACTACGAAGATGAACTCTTGAACCCTTACCAAGCGGCCGAGTTGGGCTACGTTGACGCTGTCATCGCACCCTCAGACACCCGCATTCAGCTGATCAAGGGCCTGCGTGCCCTGCGCGATAAGCGGGCCAGCCTCCCCGCCAAGAAACATGGGAACATTCCGCTGTGATCGCCCAAGAAGACTCCCACGAGCCCGGCCAAACCCACGCAGCGGAACCGCTGCTCTCGGTGACCCGAGGCAATCCCACTTCTGAGGAGCTTGCCGCAGTGACCGCCGTGGTGCTTGCTTTGGCCGGCGGTGCGCAGAACGAAGTGAGCAGGACCCCAAACCGGCATTGGGCGCGGCGGGCCCAGCTACACCTGCCGCCCCAGCCCGGCGCCGGCGCTTGGCGGCGTTCGGGCCGTTAACCACACTGCTCTACTCTTTAACGGCGGTGGAGTCTTTAACGGCGGTGGAGCGCTCGCGCAGCAAGTGAACCATGGTGTCTACCGAGTTCGCGATCCTGTCCGCAGCATCAAGAATGGCTGGCTGAACCACATCGGAGTGCGGCGAACCCGCTGGCAGGCTTTGCGCAAGGGCGGTGTAAGAGTCCCGCATGTTCACAGCACGACGGGCAGGAGTTCCGGCCAGCACGGCCGCCTCACAAGCCATGAGCGTTGTGGTCGCGTTGGCAACAAANGGTTCCAGCGGCGCCAGGACCTGCTCCACCGGTGCTTTCGCCGCCGAGACGGACAGCCGGGCCGCGTCAATGACCATGGCGGCCTGAATGAACAGGTGACTTTGGACCAGCAGGCCCTCCCCTACATATTGCGTGGCCCGGCCAGCCACGGGTTCGGCCGGNGTCCTGTCCAGGGACGTTTGGGCGTTGGAACGGGCCAGCCGGGCAGCAATTCTGGCCGCGTCGATGCGGGCCTTGCCCGCAGCCGGATCCGAGACGGCCGCCAGGTAGCGCCGGTAAGCAGCCAGCAGCTCGGCGAGCCGCACCGGCAGGTAGCTGCGCTCCCAGGCAGGCCAAACAACGGTGGCGGCCACAGCCAGCACGCCGGCTAGCACGGTGTCTAAAAGGCGCGGCAACACCACGTCCGATGAGGGAATGCCTGACAGATCCAGCAGTGCCACCAAGTAGGCGGCGATCCAGATACTCATGAANAACGCGTTGGGCGTGCCGGAGATCCTGACACCAAACACAAAGATGACGACCAGGGCAATCAGCGCATACGGGTTCCCGCTGCCCACCAGGAACGTGGCCGCAGTGCCGATGCCCAGCCCNACCAGGGTCCCGGCCAGNCGGGCACTGGTGCGCAGCAGCGTCGAGGCAAAGTCGGGACGCAACAGCAATAAGACCATCAGTGAGATCCAGTATCCGCGGGTGCCAGTTGGCAGCAGCCGGGCAAGCCCGTCCGTGGCGGTCACAAGAACGGCCAGCCGGACGGCGTGCCGGAAAATGGCCGAGTCCAGCCGCAAGTTGGCGCGCAGCGTGTCNAAAGGGGCCTGGACGGCCACCCTGATCCCGCCCACCGTTATGGGCTTTTCAGCGATCCGTCCCTCCACGGCGCCGGGAGTTACCATGCGTGCGCAGGCGCGCAGCTGGCCGGCTAATGCTCGGGCATGCAGGGAGGCGAACCTGCCCGTTGGCGAATCGGGGTGGTCACCGATGATGTCCCGGAGCCGTTCCACCGATTCCGCGACCGATTCCATCACGGAGTCATCGAACACCTTGCCCTTGCGCAGGGATTCGGCCACAGAATCAAGGACCCTCCCGGCTGCCAACAGCAGCGCATGGACGGCCTGAGCCTGCGTAGTGCGCTCCACCCGTTCGAAGCGTTCAAGGCAGTAGGCCAAGGCAATGACTTCCAGCCGGATCCGCTCGGCCTCATCCAGCAGGCCGCGGTAGGACTGCATGCTGGGTCCGTGGCCATGGCCAAAGCCTGTGATCGTGGCCCGCGCAGCTTCGAGTTTGGCGCCACCCNNCGGTATCATCATTTTCGGATGCGGCGAGCGGGTACGCTGTGCTAGCGCTTCATAGACCGCCCCNAGAACCGCCCTTTCGGGTGCGTGCCGGTGAATCGGCCAGCCAGCAATGGCCAGCAGGCTTTGCAGCAACCCAGCGGCAACCACCACGGCGCCGATTCCCAGCGCGCTGGCGGGCGGAAGCTCAAACCTGTTCAGCACAATGGCCACCGCCGTGCCGGCGATGCCAATTTGGGCCACCACGGGCCCCAGCGCCAAGAGCATGCCACTGGTGAAGGAAAACACCGCGATCAGCAGGAGCGAGAGCAGTACCGAGTGCGAGGTCAGCACCGACAAACCGCCACCAATGCCGGCAGCCAGGGACGTCATACCCATGCGAGAGAACCGCACTCGGTAGCTTCCGGGCCTGTCGGCAAAGGCCGCAAACATGGCCCCGACCCCGCCAAAGACAGCGATGGGAATACTCCCGATCGCCACCCCGATCACCAGCGGCACGGCGATCCCGACGGCGTTGCGCGCGGCCACCACAGGGTCCGACTGGGAAAAATCCAGCCGCAAGGACTTCTTGAACGTCGCGGTGACTGAAGAGGTAGCTGACACGTTCCTCAGTATGTCAGGCATTGGCCCGCTACGGCGTGCTTGAGCCGAGTTAGCGTGGCCAGAGTGAGGCCGCCGCGCACCTGCTCCAATCCGCCGCACACCTGCACCAATCCGCCCGGAGCAACTAGGCTGACACCATGAGCCCCATCACCCATGACCTGTCCCACCCTGAGGGTATCCACCGCACCGCCACCGCCGTTGACGCCGCTGCCAACGCCTATACCCAACGGCTCCTGGATCTTGATCCCGGTTTCGCCACGGAATTGGGCCGGCCCGGGCACGAGAGCGAGTACCGCGATTTCTCCCCTGCCGGGCTTGGCGCTGCAGCGGATGCCGCACGGCACGCCCTCACTGAGCTGGACGGCTTAGCGCCTGTGGACGCGGTGGATAGGACCACACTGCACGCCATGGGCGAAAGGCTGGGCCTGAGCGTGGAACTCTACGAGACTGGCTGGCCGCTGGCCGAACTGAACAACATCGCCTCCCCGGCGCAGGAAATTCGGGCCATCTTTGACCTCATGCCCACAGCCACTGTTTCCGATTGGGAACATATTTCCGGGCGCTTGGCGAACGTGCCGGGCGCCATCGACGGCTACATCGCCTCCCTCCGCGCAGGTGCCGGCCGAGGTCTGGTCGCAGCCCGGCGGCAGGTATCCACCGTGATCCAGCAGTGCGAACGTCATGCCGGGGCGCAGGGTTTCTTCCTTACTCTGGCCCGGGATGCGGTCCTGGATTCCCCGTCCGCTGACTCCACTGCCTCTTATTCCGCAGCCGCGGACGGCACTGCCTCGAACGACGCCGGCCACGCCCTCCCAGCGTCCGTCGCCACTGAGCTGTTGGGTAATGCTGAGGTGGCCCGCGCAGGCTACAGGAAACTTGCCACCTTCTTGCGGGAGGAACTGCTGCCACAGGCACCCGAGGCCGACGCCGTGGGCGCAGAACGCTATGCACTCGCCTCACGCACCTTCCTAGGCTCCGCCGTCGACCTTGAGGAAACGTATGCCTGGGGTGTGGCTGAACTGGATCGGGTCATTGCTGAGCAGGAGGCCGTGGCCCAGGCCATCCAGCACGGCGCATCCATCGCCGAAGCCAAAGCCATTCTCAACGCGGACCCGGCGCGGCAACTGCACGGCACAGCCGCGTTGACCGAATGGATGCAGGGCCTCTCCAACGCGGCGGTGGCTGATTTGGCAAGAACTCACTTCGATATCCCTGAGGTCATGCGCACCCTGGAATGCAAGATTGCCCCCACCCAGGACGGCGGTATCTACTACACAGGCCCCTCGGAAGACTTCACCCGCCCCGGCCGCATGTGGTGGTCGGTGCCAGAAGGCGAGGACTCCTTCAGCACGTGGGCTGAAACCACCACCGTTTACCATGAGGGCGTTCCCGGCCACCATTTGCAGGTCGGCACGGCCACGTACCAGGCAGGGCTGCTCAACGAATGGCGTCGGAACGCGTGCTGGGTTTCTGGGCATGGCGAGGGCTGGGCGTTATACGCAGAACGGCTCATGGACAGCCTGGGCTATCTATCCGATCCCGGGGACCGTATGGGCATGCTGGACGGTCAACGCATGCGTGCCGCCCGGGTGGTTTTCGACATTGGAGTGCACCTTGGCCTGGAGATTCCGGCGCAGTGGGGCACCGGCACGTGGACGGCGGATGCGGGTTTTGAGTTCCTCAAAGCCAATCTTGACATCTCTGCCGGCCAGCTCGAGTTCGAATTCAACAGGTACCTGGGCTGGCCCGGCCAGGCACCGTCGTACAAGATTGGCCAACGGCTCTGGGAAGAGATTCGCGACTCCCGCGCAGCCCAGGACGGTGCAGCATTCTCACTGCGCGACTTCCACACCCAGGCACTGAACCTGGGCTCGGTGGGGTTGGACACGCTGAAGATGGCCTTGCTGGGCTCGTAACTGCTGGACCCTATAACTGCTGGACCCGTAACTGCTGGACTCTTAACTGCTGGACTCTTAGCTGGTGGACTAACCCTTCTGGGCATGCCAACCAGCCCTGCCCGGCGCCGTTCCCCGCGGGCAATACTGCATGGAACGGCGTCGGGCTGGCTAAGACGCGGCACTGTAAAGCTAGAAACCCTCCGGAACAACGCGGCCAAGGCCTGTCCGCCACCAATGCACATGGTCACCACGCCTAGTTCCAGATCACGACGCACCAGATCCTTGGCAACACGCAGGCTCAGCATGGCACCCGTGGCACCCACCGGATGGCCCAAGGCAATGGCACCGCCGTACGGGTTGGTCTTGGCCGGATCCAGTCCGGCATCGCGCATGACAGCGAGAGCCTGTGCGGCAAAGGCCTCGTTGAGCTCGATCGTGTCAATGTCCGCCGCCGTAGTCCCGGTCAGTGCGAACAATTTNTGCAGGGCCAAGGTGGGCGCATATCCCATCAAGTTTGGATCCAGTGCGGCCGTGGTGACTGCTTCTAGTGTCACCAAGCCCTGCAGTCCGCGCTCCATCGCAGCACCGGCACGGGCCAACACCACCGCTGCACCGCCGTCGTTGATACCGGAGGCGTTGCCGGCCGTGACCGTGCCACCCTTTTCAAAGGCAGGGCGCAGCCCGGCGAGAGTTTCCAATGTGGTCTCAGGCTTGGGATGCTCATCGACCGTGACTGTGTAGGGCTTGCGCCCACCCACCTCCACCGGGGTGATTTCCTGGGCAAAGGCGGCCTGCGCAGCCGGTGTTGCCGCCCGCCTCTGAGACTCAAGAGCAAATTCGTCCTGGTCCTGGCGAGACACCCCGTACTTACGGGCCACATTTTCGGCCGTGACGCCCATGTGGATGTTGCTGAACGGGTCCGTCAACATGGCCACGGTCCCATCCACCAAAGAGCGGTCCCCNATCCGGAACCCTGCCCGGGCGTTAAAATCGTAGAACGGCATCCGCGTCATCGACTCATTGCCACCAGCGAGGGTGAAGTCCGTCCCGGACCATTGCATCTGCATGGCTGCGGACCAGATGGCTTGCAGCCCACTGCCACACAGCCGGTTCACGGTGTATGCAGGNGTGGACTTGTCCAAGCCTGCGGCGAGGGCCACNCGGCGTGCGTTGTAGGCATCAGCCCCGACCTGCCCGATGCAACCCATCACCACTTCAGAAATATCCGCCCCTGAAATACCGGAACGCTCAATAGCGGCCCTCGCTGCAGCCGCCCCNAGTTCATGGGCGGGGACATCCTTGAGGACCCCACCAAAACTGCCGATCGGGGTCCGAGCACCCTCCAAGATGACAATTTTCTCTGCGTTCATCGATGCTGCGTTCATTACGTGTGTCCCTCATGTTGAAGTTTTTCCCAGATAAAGCGAAGGTATTGCATCCGCCGTTGCACGCGCTAGCGGCTGACCTTGCCGGTGAGGGAGGCGATGGGTCGCAGGAACAATGGTCTGGCCATGAACCAGGCAGCCACCATAACCGCCAGCGACGCCGCAAAGATACCCACACCCAGCCAACTCTCATCTGTGCGTCCTGCGTACATGTGATTCAAGTTTTGCACAGCCCCAGTGGTCAGGACCAAGGTCACATGCACTGCCACGAAGGCCACAAAGTAAAACATGACTGGCAGGTGAAGTGCCCGGGCTACTTCGATCGGGTACAACTTGTTCAGTGTTGTGTTCTTGGGCCAGGCCGGGGACATCCGCAATCCGGAGATCAGTGCCAGTGGTGCAGCCACAAACACGGTCAGAAAATATGCCAGTACCTGTAGCGCGTTGTAGTTCACCCAACCAGATTCCAGTGGCCAGTTAAAGGATGCGTATTGCAGCATGGCCGAGGCCGCGTTCGGGAAAATATCCCAGCTGGTGGGCACAATCCGCATCCACTGGTTCGTGACGAACAACAACACCATGAACACGATCCCGTTCAGCACCCACAGCGCATCCAAACTCAGGTGGAACCACAGGTCAAGACTGATCTTNTTNGGTGTCCCCTTGGTTTTGATCAGCCCCTTGTTATTGCGCGTCCAATAAGCGCCGGGACGGGTGGTGGTGCGCACCTGCCACCCTGTGCGCACTATGAGCAGAAGGAANAACCCGTTTAGGAAATGCTGCCAACTCAGCCATGCCGGCAACCCCACAGGAGCCCCCGCTGGCAGGTCCGAATGCCCCGTGTACTGGGTCAGGAAGTCCTGCGCCCCGTCCGTGCCGCGCAGCCATCTGGCACCGAGCACCACAATAACTAGAAGCACCACGGCCGCACCTGCTGTGAGTGCCAGCCGTACCTTTATCTCCCCGGGGCGGCGGGTCTGCAACGTTGTCATGCGCCCGAACGGGCTTCCAGCGCGGAGATCAATTGCGGCACTACGGTAAAGACGTCTCCCACAATGCCGAAATCGGCAACGTCAAAGATTGGTGCGTCCGCATCGGAGTTCACGGCCACAATGGTCTTGGCTGTGGACATACCTGCCCGGTGTTGGATGGCCCCAGAAATGCCCAGGGCAATGTAGAGCTGAGGCGAAACGCTCACACCCGTCTGACCCACCTGCGCCGACTGTTGGACATATCCAGCGTCAACTGCCGCACGGGAAGCTCCCACCGCAGCACCGAGCGCGTCCGCTAATTCATCCACCAACGCAAAGTTCTCCATGGAGCCCAGCCCGCGCCCACCAGCTACCACGCGGGCGGCCCCGCGCAGTTCCGGACGGTCACTGCCTGCTGTGGCTGCCTGTGTTGAGAGGATAGTGGCCGCTGGGCCCTGTAACGGTTCCAGCGCAACAATTCTCACGGTGGGTGTTGTGGCCGGGGCTCTGTCCTCGATGGCGCCTTGGCGGACGGTCAGAACAACAACGCCGCTAGTCACGGTGGCTTCCACTGTGTAGTCTCCGCCGAGGACGGAGTGCGTGCCAATGATGGTTTCACCGTCACTGTGTACGTCAACTATGTCAGCCAGCAGTCCTGCACCGGTGCGGGCAGCGAAACGGGCGGCTGCGTCGCGGCCGGCCACGGAGTTCGCAGCCACAACGGCCACCGGGTTCAGCGCCAGCGCCGCCGCCGTGAGTGCCGCAAGGTCAGGGGCCNNCAAAAGCTGGCCCACGCTCTGGGACTCGGCCAAGAACACCGTCTCGGCGCCCCAGGCACCAAGCTGCTCTACTAGAGCAGCGCCGCTTCCCGGAGCCACGGCCACAACAGCCACAGGTGAGCCGATCTTGGCGGCGGCACCGAGCAGACCTGCAGTGGTACTGCCCAGTGTGCCGGCTGCGGTGGTTTCAATAAGTGTCAAGACATTTTTCATGATGGTCCTTATGTCCTAGATCAAACGGCTGGAGCGCAGGAACGCCGCCAATTCTGTACCGGCATTTCCTTCATCGACAATGATCCGGCCAGCTGTACGGGCGGGNGTGCGCACCGTGCGCAGAACAACCGTGCCAGCTGCCGTGCCGTTGGCAGGGACCGTACCGTTGGAGACTGCCCCGTTGGAAGGCAGTGGGCCCAGCTCATCGACGCTCATGACGGACAGTGGTTTGCGCTTGGCGGTGATGATGCCCTTGAAGCTGGGGAACCGGGCCTCGGCGCAGCGTTCGGTCACCGAGACGATGGCCGGGAGGGGNACGCTGGCACGCAGCGAACCGGTTTCGGTGCCGCGCTCCCCTATCACCGCTTGTTCAGAAAGTTCAATAGTGTCAACGGCGCTCATCAATGGCAGCGATAAATGCTCGGCGATCATGGCCGGCACAACGCCTCCTCGACCATCGGTTGACTCGTTGCCAGCCAACACCAGATCGGCCCCGGTGTGGCGCAGGGCGGCGGCGAGCACTGCTGCCGTCCGCCCCGCATCCGCACCGGCGAGGTTCGCGTCGAGAACGTGAAGAGCAGAGTCGGCGCCCATGGACAGAGCTTTCCGCAACCCCTTCGTGAGGGTGTCCGGGCCCATGGAGAGAACCACTACCTCGGTGCCCTTGTTGGCGTCCTTATACTTCAACGCCACTTCCAAGGCACGTTCGTTGATCTCATCCAGCAAATTTTCCCCGGAGCGGTCCAAGATCCCCTGTACGGGGTCAAGGTTGCGCTGCTCCCCGGTGTCTGGAACCTGCTTCACCAACACTGCAATCTTCACGTTGTACTTCCTTTCATCCCCGATGGGTGGGGGCTCTTTCGCGACGCCGTTGACGGGTAGTGCTAGAGGTTGCGGGAAATCACCAAGCGCATGATGTCCGAGGTGCCTTCCTCGATTTCCTCCAGCTTGACATCGCGCATCCACTGCTCCACCGGGTACTCGCGGGAGTAGCCCCAGCCGCCAAGGGTCTGCACGGCTGCCCAGGTGACGAACATGGCAGTCTCAGAGGCCTGCAGTTTAGCCATGGCGGCCAGACCGTTGACGTCTTCGCCGGCATCGAGCTGGCGGGCTGCGTGCAACGTCATCAGCCATGCCGATTCAATGCGGGTGGCCATGTCGGCCAGACGGAACGCCACGGCCTGATGTTCGATGATGGGCTTGCCGAACTGAGTACGGGTCCGGGCGTAGTCCAACGCATACTCATACGCGGCGCGGGCAGCTCCGCAAGACGCCGCAGCTAGGATCACTCGGGATACGTCAAAGGTCTTCATGAGGCCGTAGAAACCCTGGCCTTCTTCGCCCAAACGGTCCTCTTCGGGAACAAANACGTTATCGAAGAACATTTCCCGGCACACGATGGCGCGCTGGCCCATCTTCTTCATCGGTTCNCCAAAAGAGATGCCGGGNGTGTCCTTCTTCAACAAGAATGCGGTGATGCCCTTGGAACGCTCGGTGGGGTCAGTTTTAGCAAACACCACGTACTGATCGGCCAGGCCTGCGTTGGAGATCCACGCCTTCTGGCCGTTGATGGAGTAGCCACCTTGGACCTTGTCGGCACGGGTCACCATTGAGGCAGAGTCAGAGCCTGAGCCCGGCTCCGTAGTGGCCAGCGCGGTAAAGGGTGCATCAGGACCGGTCAGCGGGGTGAGCCACTTCTTCTTCTGGTCTTCGCTGCCCAGAGCCAAGATGGGATCAGCGAAGAAACCGTTGGAACAAACAAAGTTGCCAATGCCGGGATCTCCCCAGCACAGCTGTTCCTGAACCAGGCACTGAGTGAACGCGTCGGTGTAACCGCCGCCACCGTATTCCTCCGGCATCATGAAGTCGGTAATTCCCACCAGGGCGGCTTTCTGGAAAATATCCACGGGTGAGACGGTGTCCGCCTCATCCACTTCACGGCCACGCGGGCGGATCTCGTTGGCGGCAAAATCCTTGACCATGTCAACGATGGCGCGCTGCTCATCGTTCAACGGCCAGTATTCAACATTCTTCTTTGCCATGGTCTTCTCCTGTTTTGTGGTGTTAAGTGTGGTGTTAAGTGTGGTGTTCAGTGTGGTGGTCTAGGCCGTGAACTGCGCCGCATGGGGCGTGTTCACGGGGTTCGCAGGGATCTGGCGGTGGTGCCAGGCAATAACATTTTCAGCTTGTTGGACCACGTAGTCCCGCGCTGATTGCTCGGATAAGTACGCAACATGCGGGCTCAGTAGAACCCGGGGNTTGGCGAGCATCTTCTCCCCTGCCGCGGGTGGTTCAACGGCGAGCACATCAAGTGCGGCCCCGCCTAGCTGCCCGCTCTCTAGCGCCTGCGCCAGTGCCTGGTGGTCAACTAATCCGCCACGGGAAACATTGACCAGAAACGATCCCCTGGGCATGAGCGCGAGTCTGTCCGCGCTCACCAGAGTGGCTGTTTCGGCACTCAAGGGAAGGTGCAAACTGATCAGGTCGCTGCGGGCGAAGAGCTCATCCAATCCCGTAGCCTGCACGCCGTCGGGCGCCTGAAGATACGGGTCATACCCCAGGACGGTTCCCACAGCGGGGCCCATGAGCTTGGCGAAGCGTGCACCAATACGGCCCAACCCCACCACGCCAACCGTAGCTCCGGAGAGCCTGAGCAGCCTCTCTGTGGTGCCATCCCACTGCCCGGCCTGCACAGCCCTGTCAAGAAATGGCAGACCGCGCATCAAAGACAAGGCCATGGCGAAGGCGTGGGTGGCCACTTCTTCCGTGGCTGCCCCNGGCACGTTGGCCACCCAGATGCCGCGCTTGGATGCGGCGGCAATGTCCACCGTGTCAAAGCCCACCGATTGAGTCGCCACAATCTTCAACCCGGCAAGGCGTTGCAGGAGCGCTTCATCAACCGTGGAATAACCGATCAACAGGGCTTGGGCACCCTGGGCAGCCTGGGCGATGATCTCAGGGTCAGCACTATTGGCAACCCTGACCTCAAAGCCGGCCGCTTCCAGCAACTCAATGCCCGGCTGCGGATCGGTGTCCACCACATCGGTGTAGACGGCAACGGGGAAATCATCGCTGCACCGCAGTGATTTCGGTGTATTCCTCCAGGCCAGCCACACCGAGTTCACGCCCAATGCCGGAATCCTTCCAACCGCCAAAGGGNGCTTGCGGGTTGAACGCTGCGCCATTGAGATCCACCTGGCCGGTGTCAAGGTGCCGCGCAATCTCCAGGGCCCGTTCGGTGCTGGCCGCCCATACCGCACCAGAAAGTCCATAGACGGTTCCGTTGGCGATCTCGATGGCTTCGGCCTCGCTGGAATAGGCGTGTACCACCAGAACTGGTCCAAAGATCTCTTGCTGGCTGGCAGGATCAGTGGGCGCCAAATCTGCCAGGATGCTCGGGTTTACATAGTGTCCGACGGCGTGGGCTGAGACGGGCGGGCCCGTCACCAGCCGCGCCCCNCGGGCAAGAGCCCCGTCAATGACAGCCAATACNGTCAGCTTTTGCTTGGCACTGACCAGCGGCCCCAGATCGGTGCTCTCCAACGTGGGATCCCCNACAACCAGTGTTTTGACGTGGGCAGCAGCCAGATCAAGGGCTTCCTCATACCGTTGTGCTGGAACCAGCATCCTGGTCCAGGCACTGCAGGTCTGGCCACTGTTAAACATTGCAGCGTCCACGGTGCCCGTGACGGCTGCTGCAAAATCTGCATCAGCGCAAATGATGGAGGAGGACTTCCCACCCAGTTCCAAGCATGCGCGTTTGAGGTTGCGGGCAGCGGTGGCGCCCACGTCGCGCCCCACCGTGGTGGAACCGGTGAAGGAGACAAGGTCCACTCCGGGATGGCCCGTCAGGGCGTCGCCAATGGCACTACCAGCACCGCTAATGAGGTTGAAAACACCCTCAGGTAGCCCTGCTGCGATAGTAGCCTCAGCAAANACGTAGGCTGACAACGGTGCCAACAGTGCTGGTTTTAGTACCACCGTGCACCCGGCAGCCAGAGCCGGGCCCACCTTGGCCGCCAACTGGTACAGCGGGTAATTCCACGGGGTGATGCAGGCCACTACACCTACCGGCTTGCGCAGCAGTAATGAGTTTTCAGACTCCTGCTCAAAAGCGTAACTGCGTGCGTTGGTAGCAGCGGCCGCCATCAAATCAATGGCCAGATCCACATGCCAGGCACGGGCGTTGAAAACGGACACGCCAACCTCGGCCACCGTGATATCAACGAGTTCATCGCGGCGCTCCCGCAACACAGCCACCAGGTTATCAATGGCATCGGCACGCTCAGAGGGAGAATTAGCACCCCAAGCACCGGCAGCCTTGCGGGCTGCGGCAACGGCGGCATCCACTGTTGCACCATCGCACAGGGCGGCCGTACCAATCACCTCTTCAGTCGCCGGGTTTTCAACCTTCGCCGTGGCCTTTGCTTGTTGCCAGTTACCACCGATGAGTACGTCGTCGCGGAACCAGGTCATGACCGAGGTGTTCACAGTGTCTCCTTTGCGGCCAGCATGTCCGCGGCGGCGCGGCTGTCCTCGTAGATGTGCAAAACGGTGGGCCTATCGGCGTCGAGCGCTGTTTTGATGGCGCTGCTGAGCTCNGCTGGCGTTGGCAATCGCCACCCGTAGCAGCCCAGGGATCTGGCCAGTGCCGGGAAGTCCGGGCTGCCCAAGGCCACTGCGTGGACGGGTTCGTTACGGTCCGCCATTTCGTTGCGGATCTCTCCGTAGCCGCCGTTGTCAACAATGACGATAGGTAGTGCCATGCCAAGTTCTGCAGCCATGGCCAATTCGGCGATGGTGAACATGATGCCGCCGTCACCGTGCAGAACCAGAACCGGCGCTTGTGGATTGGCAACTTTCGCACCAATTCCAGCTGGCAGTCCGTAACCGAGCGTGCCAACTCCGGTGGGGTACAAGAAGGCGTTGGGCCGGTGCAGTGGCAGGTTGGACAGGGCCCCGTAGTAGCAGGCCATGGCACTGTCGCCGGCAACAATCGCGTCCCGTGGCAAGGCCGCTGCAATGGCGTCAACGATCTCCAGCCAGGGACCACCCTCGGTGTGGGCNATCCGTTTCAAAGCTGCCCGCAACGCCACCATTCGCTGTGCGGCGACGGAGGCACCGGCGTCGTCCGTGGCATGAAGGTTCTCCAGCAATGCAGTCAAGACCGCGGCGCTGTCCCCNACCAACGCGTGGGTGGGGACGGCGTTGGTGTTGATGAACGTGGCGTCAACATCGATCCGGATGAGTTTGCCAGCTAGTTCTGGCAGACCCAGCCACCAATCTGCCGGGGAAAATTCCGTTCCGACGGCGAGGACGCAATCGGCATCGTTGAAGGCAGCCAAGATACTGGGGTGTTGCACCCCGGCCCCCACGGCCAGCACATGGTCCTCGGGAAGNATGCCCTTGCCATTGGTGGTGGCNAAAACCGGCGCAGATAGCGCCTCTGCAACATCCTTGACCTGGGCCGCGGCACGTGACGCTCCGCCACCCACCAACAGCAGCGGACGTTGCGCTGAAGAAAGCACCGCGGCGGCGCCCTGGATCGCTGCCGCCGGGGCCATGAGGCAACCAGCAGCAACCGGNGGCACCACAGTTACTTCTGCCACCTCATCGAGAAGATCCAACGGAATCTCCAGGTGCACCGGACGNGGCCGCCCCGTTGCCATGGCAGCAAAGGCTTGGGCCACGGCCAAGGGGATCTCAGCCACAGAGGTGACCCGGTGGCTGTAGGCCACCACGGCCGCCAGCGCTGCACCCTGGTCCTTGATTTCGTGCAATAAACCGTTGCCACGGCCGGGNTGTGCCAGCGGCATGCCGGGAGAGATGAACAGCACCGGAATCGAATCCGAGTACGCCTGGGCTGCGGCAGCGGCGGCGTTGAGAATGGCTGGGCCTGTGGTGGTCAAGACCACGCCGGGACGGCCCGAGGAGCGTGCATAACCGTCGGCCGCGTATCCGGCTCCCTGTTCGTGCCGGGGAGATACGTGGTTGATACCGTATTTTGGCATGGCAGCGTAGGCGGCAAGGTTGTGCGTTCCGGGGATACCAAANATGGTGTCGACACCGTGTGCGGCCAGGCCGGCGACGAGGGCTTCCCCGCCAGTGACGGCGCTCATGCCTTCACTCGCTCATCTGTGTAGACGGACTTACCCAACCATTGGCCACCGTCCACCACCATGACTTCACCAGTGACGTAATCGGCACGCGGGCTCAGCAGGTAGTTGGCGGACTCCGCAATTTCGGCAGGGCTGGCGAAACGGCCCGCCGGGACNCCTCCCAGGACCTTTGCACGTGCCTCTTCAGTGCCCCACAACGCGGCACCGGCACCTTCAGTTTCAGTGGGTCCGGGNGCGATGCAGTTCACGCGGACACCGCGAGAAGCCCATTCAACCGCGAGCGTGCGGGTCATGGCCACAATGCCACCCTTAGCTGCTGCACTGTGCACGGTGCCCGGATGTCCGTGCCAGGCGTAGCTGGCAATGACGTTCAGGATGCTTCCGCTGCCAGCGGCCAACATGTGCTGGGCTGCGGCGTGGGTTGCGTANAAGGTCCCGTTCAAGACGATGTCAATGACAGCTTTCCAGCCGTTGGGGCTCAGGTCTTCACCGGGGACGATGAAGTTACCGGCAGCATTGTTCACCAGCGCGTCAATGCGCCCTTCGCGTTCTACAACACCGTTGATGGCATCTGCCATNGCCTTGGCGTCACGGACGTCGCAGGAAATATAATCGGCGCGGCCACCAGCTTCAGTGATGAGCCGGACCGTCTCTTGCAGCGGCTCTTCTCTACGTCCGATGACAACTACTTTTCCACCGGCGGCAGCGTAGCGTTCGGCAATGGCGCGGCCAATGCCGGAGCCCCCGCCTGTCACTACCGCAATTTTGTCACTAAATTCTTCTCTGATGTCCGGGACAATCATGGCGTTCTCCTTCATGCGTTGACCGCGGCAGCTGTGAGCACCAATGCATCCACTGCCAGAGCCTTCGGGGCTACACGGATAGGGTTTACTTCAAATTCTGTGATGTTCTCGTTAGCAGCCACGGCTTCTGAAATTGAAACCACCATGGCTGCCAGTGCCTGGATGTCCGTGGCTGGGCGCCCGCGCCATCCCTGCAAGAGNGGCAGACACTTCAACCGGCCAATCATCTCCAGCGCGGTGGCGTTGTCCACAGGGGCCAGCTCTACGCTGATGTCCTTATGCAGTTCCGTTTCAGTGCCACCGGCACCCACGGTGACAACAGGTCCAAAGTCCCTGTCCTGCCGGGCTCCCACGAGTACTTCCACGGTGTTCTGGCGGATATCTTGTTCCTCCACCACGTAGTCGCCCTCCCCNAGGCGCCCATGCATATCCTCGAAGGCTGCCATCAGTTGCTCAGCCGAGCCAAGGCCCAGTTTCACGCCGTCGTGTTCACTCTTATGCTCAAGCCAGCCGGCCTTCAAGACNCAGGGGAACCTTAGTTCCTGGCTCGCACGGGCCACGTCGGCACTATTATTTGCCAGCCTTCCCTCCGGTGCCGCGATACCCAGTTCCGCCAAAATGCACGAGCCTGCCAGNTACCCTGATTCTGGTTCTGCAAGTTTTCGCTCCGGTGAGCGCAGCACCCGGCCTGGGGATTCACTGAGCTGGGCTGTCAAGGACAGTGTCCTGAGTGCAAACTCGATACCGGGATAGGTGGGGATGCCATCAGCCCAGAGACGAGTAACCACGGCCGAGTCAGAGCTCATGCTGTGGACAACCAGTGGGAGTCCGGCTGCCTTGACGATCTGCGCCATGCGGTCTGCAACGTCAAGTTCACGGGCCTCAAGGGTGGGTGTATCTGCACCATAGCAACCGAAGTAGCCGGAGAGAACCACTGAGTCCACCTCACCCGAGCCCATCAGAACCTCCACCAGATCGGCGTAGACATCTAGATTTGCTTCGCCTGCACCAGCAAGGTCGATCGGGTTGAGACANGAAGCCCCAGCTGGCAANAGTTGTGCCAGCTGCTGCTGTAAGTGTGCCGAGAATACTGGCGCGGCCAGGCCGTTGAGAGAAGCAACGTCCGCAGCGATGCCACCTTGACCGCCACTGTCACTGATCAGTGCAGTGCGCCGGCCGGCCGGTTTCGCAGCCACGCTCAAGTAACGAGCGGTGTTCACCAGCTCGGTGGGTGTTGCCACACGAATAGCACCGGCTGCACGGCACGCCGCATCAACAGTGTCAAGGGCGGAGGTGAGCGAGCCGGTATGTGACTGAGCCAGACGCTTGCTGCCATCACTGGCTCCGGTGGTCAACACCAGGGTTGTCTTTCCTGCCAGGGAAAGGTCACGGACGGTTTCCACCAGCTGCGCACCGCTAGTGAAGCTTTCCAAGTACAGGGCAATGATCTTGCTTTGTTCATGGTCAGCCAGATCCGCCACAAGCTCTGCAGCGTTGACGTCGAGCTGGTTGCCGATGGAGACAAAGCGTGAAACACCCATCCCAGCACGGGCTGCCAAGATAGCCAGTTCGGATCCGAGCTGGCCGCTTTGGGAGATGATCGCGAGCGGACCAGGGCTGAAATGTCCCCACGCCAGCTGTAATGCAGAGGAAGCATCGAAAAGGCCCAGACTGTTAGGACCAATGATGCGGGCCCCAGCAGCGCGAATCATGGCACCAAGGGCCGCTTCTTCTAGCACCCCAGCGGTGATACCAAGAAATGCCTTGACACCTACAGCAAGGGCCTCCCTGACCACTTCGGTAACAAACCGCGGCGGAACGCACAGAACCACGAGTTCAGGCACCGCCGGCAACGCCGAAATAGTGGAGTAAGCCGTTTCGCCTTGGACAGTCTGAGCAGATCCGTTGACTAGATATACATCGCGCAAGTGCGCTCCGGACAGGGCCCCACGGGCCAGCCAATATCCCCACTTGGTTTGATCGTCCGAGGCTCCTACCACTGCCACGGATGAGGGGTTACGGAATGCTCTAAGCGATGACGCTGGCATCTGTTGCCTCCGAGTGCTTCTGAGTCTGGGCATCCGCATGGATGCCGCGGTTGGTAAGTGGGACGTGGGTTGGGCTTGAGACAGGACGCGCCGCCACTGGCGCGGCCGCTCACAGTCGCCTCAAAACAGTGACCCGAAGTTCTTTAACTAATCAGTCAGTTATAAATACAAGTGTGACTGGTGTCACCCAGATTGTCAATGTTTACCGTGGATATTTCAACGGTTTCCACCCAGGCGTCAAACACCTCCTATGGGCGCCCGGGTGTGGCAACAAATGCATCCGCACATCTCACCACTGCCATCCACGCTGCCCTTAGCCAGCACGCTGGCTAAGGGCAGCTCCGGCTAAACCGGCCGCCCACTGGCTAAGCTGTACCGAACCGGGCCTCGATGGACACGAGCTGCTCGCGGGTGAAGGCCAACGCCGCATCCCGAAGGGAGAGGCCATCGCGCACTGAGCGCCCAAACATATCTGAAACAATCCTGCGCATTTCTCGCCGAATCATGTCTTCAGACTGCTGAGCGTCGGCATCTATGTCACCAAAGAGCATCCACCACCACCACGCATTCGTGGCGGAATTGGATACGAAGTCCGGTACCACCTGGATACCTCGGGCTAGGAGCAACGCCTCGGCATCTTTGAGAACAGGCATGTTCGCCGCTTCCACAATGAGTGAAGCCACAACCTCGTGTTGATTTTCTGCGGTGATGCAGTAGGAAATGGCCGCCGGGACCAAGACATCAGTCTCAATGCTGAGCCACCGATCGCGAGGAAGCAGGGCATCCTCAGTCCTTAAGACGGTGCGGTCAATTTCGCCAAATGAATTCCTAGCTGCCAGCAGAGCTTCCACGTCTAGCCCTTGCGGATTGACTATGACTCCGTTCGCATCGGCGATACCCACCACCAACAAGCCAGCCTGTGAGAGGTAGCGCGCAGTGGCGCCACCCATCGAGCCAAAGCCCTGAATGACCACGCGAGAGCCTGCTCGCGGACGCCCCAATTCATCAAGGGCCGTCAGGACCGATTCTGCAACGCCCAGTCCACCGACCAGCTCATCCAGTCCCACCCCGTCAATGTCAATGCCGAAAGCCCGTGCCAGACGCTCCGTTGCAGCATCGCGATCTTCAAGCAGCGGGTAAACAGCTTGAATAGAACTCTCCAGACCCAGCTCCGCAATGATNCCGTCAATGAGCTTTTGCTGCACACCCAGATCCTCCCCNATGGTCCAGTGCGCACTCACCAGCGCACTGACGCCTCGCAGGAAGCGTTTGAGGACATCACGCATGTTGGGGTCGTGCGGATCGCAGTCAATTCCGCCCTTGGCGCCGCCGAGCGGAACATAGCGCGCGCCAGGACGGTAGTGGAGCCCTTCTTTNAGCGTCATGCCTTGGGCCAGTCCGCGAACTTCTTCTAACGTGCAGCCTTTTCGCATACGGAGCCCACCGCTGCAAACCCCGCGAACCAACCTGTCAATCACCAAGAAGCCCTTATACCCGGTCACCGGGTCAGTCCAGGTTACCTCCAGCAGGGACGTTGCCACTGTTTTAACTCGGCGGACTTTCAACTGCTACTGACATGTCTACTCCTATGGGTCCGTAAATCCTTACTGAGTCGCCATTCAGCATTCATGAGATCTAGATCATTTGTCAAGAGCCAAAATTGCTGGATATTCACGCAATCAGCGTATGGACCCACAGCATTCCTCCCCTTGAGCCACCGCAAAGTCAGGTATGCGGCGCCATATATGGCGCCCCATATCTTGCCGATTCCCCACAGCGTCACCAGCGGTTCCATGGATACTACTCAAAGGTTCAGGCGTAAATATTGATTTTACCAGAAATATTTCACGATTCCGTTGACAAGCTTTGTGATTGACTCCACAGTTGATTTATTACCTGAACAAAGAGTCAGTAGCGATGGTCGATTCAGCCGGCGGATGCCAGAAAGCACAGCTACCCTGTTGGCCCAGACAGTAGTGGAAGCCCAACAGATCGTCCCGAAATTCCACAGGAACACATCACTGCGCTGGCTCAACTGACCATCCGGTTTACAAAGGACAACAATGGACATGAAGCAAGAAGTCAGCCACGGCATAGAGATTGCGCAGACAATCGCCCTCGGGTTGAGCCATAGAATTCACGGGAACCCGGAACTGGGGTTCGAGGAAATTTAGGCTTCCGCATGGACCAGTTCCGTGCTGGCCGATGCTGGCTATGAAATCAATTCCGGGGTTGCAGGACTTCCCACAGCCTTCGTGGCCACCCTTGGTGATGGCCCATTGGTAGTTGGCATTTGCGCCGAATTCCATGCCCTGCCNGGGATCGGCCACGCATGCGGGCACAACATCATTGCCGGCTCAGCAGTGGCCGCCGCACTGGCGCTGGCGCCACTTGTTTCACGACTTGGGATTACCGTGAAGGTATTCGGTACACCTGCTGAGGAAAACGGTGGGGCNAAGGCCATCATGATTGATGCCGGGAACAGCAACGTAGCCGCAGCCCGGCGTTGGGATTCCTCTCCGCCGTCTTCGGTGTTGTGTTTATGCTCCCGTATTTGCCGTTACAGATCACGGGCCTGGGACTAATCATTGACAGCGCCACTGGCGGCACCGTCAATACCACTATCAGTTCAATCGTTGCGTTCGTGATTGTCATCGCATTCGTACTGTGGGCCGGCCTGAAGGGCGTTGCCAGAACCTCGTACTTCAAGGACGTCATGGTCTTGTTGGCGATGTTGATTCTTTGCATCATGATTCCCATGCATTTCAGCACCGGAATTGGTTTGGGCTTGAGCGAAATCGCGGAAAAGATGCCCCAAACGCTCTACGTTCACGGCGGCAATGCTTACGGAGTTTCGTGGTTCATTTCCAGCATGGCCATTAGCATGATCGGTGTGATGTTCTACGCATTGCCCTTGAGCTGGCCTGCATTGTTCGCTAGCAANAGTGAACGGACGGTGCGACGCAACCTCATCTACTTACCCATCTACAGCGGTTTGGCAACCATACCCATGCTGGTCGGCTATACGTCAATTATTGCGTATGGTTTGGATCAAGATGGGAATTCAGCCCTGCTGCAGATGGCCTCTGATGCTGTTCCCGGCTGGGTCATGGGCGTTATTCTCACTGCAGGTGCAGCAACTGCGATGGTTCCTTCGGCGGCATTACTGGTTGCCATTGGGCCGTTGGTGACGAACAACGTCTTCATGGTCAAAGATCCAAAGCGCAAGGTCTGGTTCAACCAAGTCGTCGTGATGATCGCTGGTCTGGCGGCACTGATCTTGGCCTTGTCTATGCCCGATTTATTGGGCAACATACTGCTTCTTACCTTTAGTGGTTCAACCCAGATTGTCCCGGCAATCGCCGCAGCACTGTTCCTGAAGAAAATTCCGAACAAGATCGCCATCATCAGCGGCCTCTGAGCCGGTGTGTTCACTGTCTTGGTCCTGACGTTCGCTCCCATCCAGGGGCCGGATATCAATACAGGTATCAGGGCTCTGGTTGTCAACATCACAGTAGTTGTGCTGGTACAGCTCTTCATCCGGAACTCGCACAACAAGCAGGCTCAAACGGATCCGAACATCAGCAGCACAGATGGCACCAACGATGTTCCTGCCAATGCCTAACGTACGTTCCATCCCCACCTGAGGGAATGAATCCTCACCTGGCCGTAGGTGCCACTTTTACAAGTGGCACCCACGGTTTTAGTTTATGGGGCTCTTGTGAGCCCAGGGTGTAGCGGATGAGTCCGCCGAATTCCATTCGTGATCTAAGAACATAGTTGGTGAGGTTGCAGAAGCCGGGGCGGAACCTTGAAGATGAGCCGGGTGTGCCAGTGAAAACGGCTGCGAGCTCACCCAATGTCACGGCTTTGGTTCCACCAGTTTCCCCGTCCATAAGCGGCGTGCGGTTCATTCCCCGCCAACCCAAGAAAAGTCATCCGGCCATGACCGGGGTACTGATCACCCTAGGGCAGCCTAAAGTCCCGGAATTGTGACAGTCTCATTCTTTGCTGGAGCGGCATGAGGGGCCACTGCGTTCCATTGGCTCAGAGTTATGGTCCCCCGTCCTTGCCAGTTGGATCGTTCNGCACCCACCTGGAGCAGGTACGGCTCACCCTCAGCCGCAATCAAGAACGTTGCCTCTTCGTACACATACTTGAACGCTTGCGCACCGTTGAGGTCTACCACTGACGAGGCAGTAAGTTTGCCCACTCCATCATTCAGGCTTTTGTCAGTGTAGATCTCGAGAAAGGATGCGATATTGCGGTCCCCAAACCTGCTGGCGTCCTTCACGGAGATCCACTTATTGCTGGCCGTTTTNGCAACTAAATCCGCTATCTCCTGGCCACTGTTTTGGACGAAAAATTCATTGTCGGCTTTGATATAAGATCCACCATCAGCGTTAAGCAGAGTGAGCGTTCCGCCGTCTTGAGTGATTTCGGAGAGTGTATTGGAGCCGTCACGGGTACCTGAGATCTTAATCTTTGCCGTTTTAGCGCCGCGTGACATTTCCCCTCGNATGGCAACAGAGGTGGCTTTCTGCATGGACTCGCTGACTTTGGGAAAAATCTTCCCTCTNTCTGGGACGGTGACTACCGGAGCCCGTGTGACTTCAGCGGCGGAGGAAGCTGCACTCGCGGCCGGCGCTGCAGATTCTTGGGCACTNCCACAGCCAGCAAGTGCCAGCAGAAGTGCNCCTGTAATGGGTAGGAACAAAGCCTTGTGCTTGAGATTATTCATATTTGTAGTGCCTCCATGGAGCGACGAATCACGATGGTAGTGAGGTGAGCCTGCAAATCGGCTTCCTCACCGGAAACCTGGCCGGAGAAAGTCTAACTGATGGATTTAATGGCACTTCATAATCCAAAATACAGCCGGAAGTATAAATCCGTCGGATTCCAGTAGTGATCTGGTGACGTACGTTGGTGAGGCTGGGCATTATGTGCCAGATCGCCCGAAGTCTGCCAGCACATCTTCTGCCATCTTTGAGGGTGCGGCCCAGAATCCTCAGCGCGGTCAGCGCCGCGGATACGCCAGCGCTGCAGGAATCGATCACGGCTTGCGTGAGCACTGGGTCGCGCGCTATGCAGCGTCGCTCTGGCCGAATACGGCGGGTCACCAGCCCGTCCGCGACGCTCACAGCTCTGCTGTTGGATCCGCCAGATCCCATCCATGGCCACAACTTTCATCCCTCACACCATTATTGCGGGCGTGCTTTGAGCTAGGTGGCGAAGACTTCTTTGAGTGCCCTTCGATGATGCGTTTCTGGAGCTGCCCGGTGGGTCCCTCAGCCAGACCCACTGCTGCCACGCACCATCAGGGCTTGGCAGCCGGGATGGTTCTCGGCGTGTTCTAGAGCGGCGCAAAGTTTACCCATCAAAGCATCGCTCAGAATTTTGGCGTCTATGAGCCGATCCAAGGGAAAGCATGCGGAGGGAAGCCCTTGCCGGATAGGGCCCCGTGGGCCAGCCAGTATTCTCGCCTGGCTGGCCCACTTGGCTAGGTTGCGGCAGGTCCCTACGCCGTCGGCAGGGTTGCGAACTAGTTATGCAAGGACCCGAGCATCGGTGGCTTCCCAATGCATCTGGATCTGGGCACCGGTGTGGATGCCATCAGGTGAGCGTGGAACTTCAGTGCGGGCAATCAAGAGAGCACCTGCCTCGGTGCGGGCTTGGACTGTGCGGCTACTGCCAAGATAGATGCAGTCTTCAACTGTGGCACCGATTTGGTCGTGGATGGTGTTGGTGACCACATCAGCAGGTGAAACACGCATGTGCTCTGGCCGGATCATCAAACCGGTGCCTTCGGGGCGTGCCCTACCGGTAATTTGTACTCTCGCGT
Source organism: Arthrobacter polaris (assembly GCF_021398215.1). Classification (NCBI taxonomy): domain Bacteria; kingdom Bacillati; phylum Actinomycetota; class Actinomycetes; order Micrococcales; family Micrococcaceae; genus Arthrobacter; species Arthrobacter polaris. Next base: position 712,575 of record NZ_CP071516.1, on the reverse strand, counting down.
GCTGCCCGTCGATGAAGGAAGANATTTTAATGGATCCCTGGAAGATGTTGGATACGCCAACAAATTCGGCGGCATACCGACAGCTCGGAGAGTTGTAGAGCTCTTCTGGAGTGCCAAGTTGGACAATCTGCCCATCCTTGAGCAAGGCAATCCGGTCTGACATGGTCAGGGCCTCATCTTGGTCATGGGTGACGAAGACGAACGTGATGCCGATCTCCTTGTGCAGCTTGCGAATTTCCAGCTGCAATTGTTCGCGCAACATCTTATCCAGGGCACCGAGGGGCTCATCCATGAGCAAGACCCGGGGNCGGAACACGATGGCCCGCGCAAGCGCCACACGTTGCTGCTGACCGCCGGAAATTTCAGTAGGCTTTCGGTTGGCCAACCGGCCAAGATCAACCATATCCAAGGCCTCCCCNACCCGGCGGGTAATTTCAGCCTTGGGCACATGCAGCCGTTTNAATGGAAAAGCCACATTTTCTGCCACGCTCATGTGCGGGAACAATGCGTAATGTTGAAACACCATGCCGAGCCCGCGCTTGTGCGGNGGCAACCGGGACATGTCCACACCGTCTACCTCAATGGTGCCACCTGATGGCTTGACGAATCCGGCAAGGATGTTCAGCAGAGTTGACTTACCGGAACCACTGGCACCAAGCAAGGTCAAGAACTCACCTCCGTGAATATCCAGATCAACCGAATCAAGAACTGTCAGATCTTTGTAGGTCTTGCTGATTCCGGTGATACGGATCGGGGCGCCAGAGGATTCGTTTTGGATTTCTTGAGACATCGTCATCTCATATTCCTTCGTTCATTGTCAGGGACGCTCGACGGTCGCTCATTTTCGGATCATTTTCACTGCACCCATCAAAGGAACGTTGAGATGATCACAAGCAGGAAAGGCTGGAGACTGCGGCCACGGCCGGGTCAACCTGGACACGGATACCTGACCACATCTTCACCGGCATGGTGGTCATGTCAGGGCCGGAGAGGAAGATGGCCGTGACTACTTCATCCCAGCTGGTGATGAAGGCGAACAAAGTTCCCGCGAGCACGCTGGGAAGAATAAGCGGCAAGGTGATGCGGAAGAAGGTAGAGACTGGCCCAGCGCCGAGATTCATGGCCGCCATTTCCAGACGACGGTCAACAGAGACCAAACCGGTGGACACGTTGATCATGACGTAAGGGACACCCAAGCAGGTGTGCACCAAGACAAAGCCCAATGTGGTTTCGGTCAGCCCCAAGTTAAGGAAGGCAATGTAAACAGCCAGACCAACAATTACGTAAGGAACAATCAATGGTGCCAGCAGCACAGCTGTGACGGCGTTGCGGAAGGAAACTTGCCANCGCACCAGTGCTAGAGCAGCCAATGTTCCCAAAATTACCGAGAGACCGGCTGAGAGGACAGCAACTTTAAGGCTAGCAAACGCTGATCGTCCCCAACTGGGGTCATCGAGCAGTTGCTGGTACCAGCGCAAGGAGATGTCCTTGGGTGGGAAGGTCAGGAAAGAACTACTGGAGAGTGACATGGGGACCACAACCAGTACTGGTAACAGTAGATACAGTCCCACGATCGCTGCGAGGAGAATCAGGCCTGTTCGCGTCAGGATGCGGTTCATGATTGTCCCATCAAGTGCTTTTGCAGGNTCAAAATACTTACTGGCTAGGCCAATGAGCAAGAATGTGGTCACCAGAAGCATGGTTGCCAATGCTGCCGCGAACCCAAACCGCAGGACTGTGCTGACTTGCTGGACAATCAGTTCACCAATCATGGTGTTTTTGGTNCCACCCAACAGCGCCGGGGTGATGTAGTAGCCCAACGCCTGGACGAAGGTCAATAAAATTGCTGCGGCAACNCCGGGCAAACTCAACGGAACAAAGACCCGCAGGAAAGCGCCGGAGGGGCGGTCGCCCAACCCNTCAGCAGCCTGCAAGAGCCGGCGGTCAATAGTGCGCATGGTTGCATAGATTGGAAGGACTGCAAAGGGTAGTGCGACCTGAACCATACCGATCACTACCCCACTCATGGTGCGGATGATGGTGACGGGCTGGTCAATGATCCCCGCATCCTGAGCCAGAGTGTTCAGGACACCGGTGTCACGCAAGAGCAGGACCAAGGCAAAGCTGCGAACCAGAATACTTGTCCAAAACGGTACCAGCACCAGCACCAGCATGACCGTGCGCCACTTCGGCGTTGCCAAAGTCATCAGGTATGCGTAGGGAAATGCCAGGATCAAGGTTGTGACCGTGACGATGGCCGCCGTCAAGAAGGTGTTACCCAACACCTTCACATACACGGACTGGGCAAAGATCGCTGTGTAGTTCTGCCACCCAAACGTCGGGTCGGTGAAACTTTTTGGNAGCATGACAAACAGCGGGAGGATAAAGACGAGGAGGAGGAACACTAGCAGTGGCAGTACTAGCGCACCCCACCCGTCAATGCGCAAGAAGCGTGCAACTTTGCTTGCGAAGGTGGGGGCACTGGCCGCCGCAGGTCTGCCGGGTCCCTGCGGCCACGCTCATTTGGCGATCCAGTTATTGAGCTCTTCGGTGGCCGAATCGTAGTTCTTAGCCCAGTATGAGTAGTCGATGAGACCCACGGATTCCTTGGCCACGGCGTCGCTGCCGGCAAGGTCGTTACGGTCTGCTTCGGGAACCAGAGCAATCGAGGCACTGGAGACAGGACCGTAACCGGAAGCGACGGCGTCGTCAGCTTGGGCCTGCGGATTACCCAAGAACCAGACCATCCAGTCCGCAGCCAATTCTGCGTTGGGGTATCCCTTGGGGATAACTACCTGGTCATAGGAGATGAGGTTCTGCCCGTAGTCATTGGCCACAGCCTGGCCTTCTGATGCAGCCTTGGTGATACGGCCATTCCAGGCTTGGACCAGAGGCGCTTCACCACTGGCCACCAGCTGTGTCTGCTGATCACCGGTGTCGTACCAAACAATGTCNTTNTTGATGGTGTCAAGCTTGGCAAAGGCTCGTGGCAAATCCAAGGGATAGAGCTGGTCTGCCGGGACGCCGTCGGCCAGCAAAGCTGCCTCAAACATGCCGCCGGTGGCGTACTTCCAGAAGCCGCGCTTACCCGGGAAAGTTTTNGTGTCGAAGAATTCAGCCCAGGTGGTGGGGTGCTTGTCAGCAAACATTTTNGTATTGTAAGCGATGCTGAACGTGTACTGCAGGTTCGGAATGGCGCATTCACCCATTTGAGCATCGGGGACACCGGCGGCCTTGGCTGCGTCAATGACGCGTTGTGGCAGCTTCTCCAGCAGGCCCTTNTCACAGGCCGTGTTGGCAAAGTTAGGTTCAACTTCAACAACACCCCAGTTGACCTTGCCAGCATTCACCTGGGTTTCGATCTTGGCGTAGTCAGTGGGTGAATCTTGTTTGATGGTCACACCATTAGCTTCGCCCCAAGGAGTGAAATAGCTCGCCACGTGCGCCGACTGCGCTTGGCCTCCNCACATGGTGACGGTGAGTGATTTCTCATCCGAAGCCGTTCCGGCTCCACCACACGCCGACAGCGAAAGCGCCAACACTGCCGCTCCTGCCATTGCTTTGTACCTTCGTGCCATCATGAAGTCCAACTCCCATTGTTAACTAATCAGTCAGTTATCTATAGAACTGTGACTTAGTTCACGGAGTTTGTCAATCACTATTCTTATTGCAGGTGTGGCTGGGGTTTTGTGCTAGGACACCAATTTGGCCTCATTCGGCCACTATTTTGGCAGCGCTTTTAGCCCACTCAAGGCCTAAGGACTAGGATTTTCGGGGCACGGGCGCAGATTAATAAGGCCACTACATACACACGTGGATACATTGGAGCAGGAGAACCACTGGGCTCCTGGCTAGTGGCTACTGGCTAGTGGCTAGTGGCTACTGGGGCAGAAAACCGTCGATGAAAGCTGTGCAGGTGGCCTGCATGCGTTCCAGCGTCATGTGCGCGGACCCGATCAGGACCTGAATTGCCAACCCGTCCATCATGGCGACGTACGCATCAGAAAAAGCCAACACATCGGCAATCTCCAGTAGGCCACCGTCCGGNGCACCCGTGGCGGCGTCAAGGACCGCACGGCGCCAATCCCCGTAGTAGACGTCATTAATAGCGGCCAATGGCTGCGAGCGCAGTGCCGAGACCCACAGTTCAAGCCAAACCCGCCACGACTGGATGGTGACATCTGAGCTCGGGAGATAGCCGCTAGCAAGCTTGCGCAGCCGCTGGACCGGATCATCATCGGCAACAAGGTAATTCTCACGTCGCCCCACTGATTGCTCATACTGGAAGCGGAATGCTTCCACCAAAAGCTCATCCTTGGAGGCAAAGTAATAGTGCACAGTGCCGGTGCTGTAGCCGGCGATCTTGGCCACGTCCGCAATTCTCAAATCACGAAAGCCGCGTTCGGAGATCACCAGGCACGTTGCCTGAAGAATCTGGTGACGCCGCTCCGCAACTGCACTTGGACGAGCCATAGCCTAATTCTTCTCCCTCAAAAGGTGTTGCGTTAGTGCTTCGACTCTAACCCGTGCCAGCGCACTACCCGCTCAGGGTGTACATAAAGCTCACCCTGGGCGCGCACAAGACTCATCCTGGCGGATGTCGGAGAATCCACTAATTTTTGCAGGTACCACTCTTTTGGCCCTGGTTTTCGGGACTGGAGAACTGCCATCACTGGCAGACCCAGCACGGCGACAATAATGGCAGCAATACCTAATACCTGCACNAGGAGCAACCGTTCGCCCAGGGCAGCGACCCCAATCAAAGCGGCAATGGCTGGCTGGGAAGTATCTACCAGGGATGTGAAGGTGGCCCCGAGGCGCTTCAGACCAGCATAGTAAGCTGCCAGCCCAATGGGCACAATCACGATTCCATGAAGAGCCATATACCCCATCCCCAGGGCTGACGAGGGAAATTCCAGCTGGCCGCTGAGCACGGCGGCAACAATGCTGGACGCGCCAGCACCCAGCAGGACCAGGCTGGCTGCAGCCAATGGCGGGTGTCCCCACCGTTGCACCCGCTGCAAAACGTACACCGCATACCCCACCGCAGTCACAGCAGCCAGAAGCATCCCTGTGGTGGAGCCAGTTCCCACCGAGTTCGCTAAAACAATCACCCCCACCCCGCACAAGCCAAGAAGTAACAGCGAAATTTCTGCACCCTTAGGAAATTTATGCAGCCGAAGGGCAACCAGTATGGCAACCAGTGCTGGATATATATAGACGATAGCCACCGTAATAGAGGTATCCAGCCTTTCCAAGGCGGCGAAATACGTCCACATCTGCGGCCCAAAAGCNAGTGCCCCCAGCAGGACCAGCCGCCAGGCAGGTCCCCTTGCCGCGGCTTTCTCCCGAACTAAACGGGCCACCAACCACAGGACGGCGGCAGCGATCAGACATCTAAACGCAACAAGGGAAAGGCCGTTGATCTGCGCCGTGTAGGCCAGTCTGACAAATGCCGGTGTGCTCGCGAAGGCCATCGCCGAGACGAGCACGAATCCCACACCAATCGTGACGGAGACAGGGCCGGTTCGTGGTTTCACCGCGTGGTGTTGGTTCGTACCAGGCTCTAGTGCCTGTTGTTCAATTGTTGCCACCACGATCCAATCGCATACCAAGAGTAAAGAAGAGTCAGCTTTGCTACCGGGGATGCCCTACCCGCGGCCACCGGAGAGTGCCCTAGAGCGGCGCGAAGGCCACATCAATGGCCCGAAGCTGGTCGTCTGTGAACGCCAACGCAGCGTTGCGCAGTGTTAGACCTTCATCCACTGAGCGCTCAAACATGTCTGAGACGATTCGGCGCATTTCGGTGCGGATCTTGAGTTCCGACTGCTGCGCATCGGCGTCTATGTCACCAAAGAGCATCCACCACCACCACGCGTTGGTTCCGGAGTTGGAGACGAAGTCGGGTACCACTTGGACGCCACGTGCACTCAGCAGCTCCTCTGCCTCCTTCAGTACAGGCATGTTGGCCGCTTCAACGATCAGCGATGCGGCCACCTCGTGCTGGTTCTCGGCGGTGATGGCGTAGGAGATGGCAGCTGGCACCAAAACGTCTGTTTCAATGGAAAGCCANCTGCCCGCGGGCAATTCCTTGTCCGCTGGCTGCAAGCACGCACGGTCGATTTCGCCAAAGGAATTGCGCGATTTCAGCATTTGTTCCACATCAAGGCCCTGCGGATTCACAATGACACCGTTGGCATCTGCAATTCCCACCACCAGCATTCCTGCCTTCGCCAGGTATCTTGCCGTTGCACCACCCATGGAACTGAACCCTTGGATCACCACACGTGATCCTGCATGAGGACGCTGAAGTTTCTCCAGTGCCGTCAACACTGATTCAGCAACACCCAAACCACCCACCAGCTCATCGAGGCCAATGCCTTCAACTTCAATGGTGAATGCCTGGCCGAGCCGGGCAATGGCCTCAGCACGGTTTTCAAGCAATGGGTAGATAGCCTGGACGGAGCTTTCCAGCCCCAGCTCAGCAAGTACCTCATCAATAAGNCTTTGCTGCAACCCCAGGTCCTCACCCATGGTCCAGTGGGCCTTGACTAACGCACTGACGCTTTGCAAATATCGCTTAAGGACACCGCGNCATGCAGGGTCATGCGGATCGCAATCAATGCCACCCTTCGCACCACCGAGCGGGACGTAATGGCTGTCCGGACGGTAGTGCAGGCTCTCTTTGAGCGTCATTCCCTGGGCCAGGCCACGGACTTCATCCAACGTGCATCCTTTGCGCATGCGAAGGCCGCCGCTGCATACACCCCGGACCAGTCTGTCAATCACCAAGAAGCCTTTATATCCGGTCACCGGATCGGTCCATGTCACTTCCATCAGCGGTGGCTTAGTGGTGGTGCGCATCTTATCCTCGACGCTGACCGGCATGAGATAACCCTCGCTGTTTTAGAACATTCTTACTGAATACTTAGTCAGTATTGATGCAGCGCAGAACGTTGTCAAGGGTTTCACTTTTGCAGTTCTAAAGTGTGCAGCTGAGCCTCCTCCACACCAAGTTCCCAACCCACCTGGCGGACCAACCAGTGACGCAAATCTGTGCGACTAATGAGCTCTTTGTGGACCACCATCCGCACGGCGAGTCCATCTAAGAAAGACGTCAACCGAGTCGCTGCCTCGAGGGGATTGCTGGACTGGAAGACTCCTCTNGACACCCCGGCATCAATGACGGCAGAAATCGCTTTATTCCACTGCGTATGAAGGTCCACCAAAACCTCAGCCAGAGCTACGTCCCGCATGGCGGCGGACCATGCATCAACCCAGATCCGCCACCCNCGAGCCTGACCTGTCGGGGCGTACCATTCCAGGGCCGCCATGAGGAGTTCCGCGGGAGAACCGGGCCCTCGCATAATCCTGCCCAGCTTGAGCAGGTCCCGTTCAGCCGCATAGGTCAGTGCGCCAATAAGTAACTTTTCTTTGGTCTCAAAGTGATAAATGATCAGTGCAGAACTGACATCCATAGCGTCAGCCACATCCGCAATGCGCACTGACTGCATTCCTTTNTCACGAATTTGCTTGACCGTTTCCGCCAGTACCTCAACACGGCGCGCCTGTGCGTTCATCCTCTTCATACCGAGACTCTATCCCGCCGCGTGAAATACCGGTGGACAGCAAAAAGTTCACACAAACCGTTGACAATTACTATGATGCACGGCACAGTCTATTTATTACCTGTATGGCCAGTCAGTATAGATGGCCTGCTTTCCTCGATTGAAGGGTAGAAGTACGCACATGGCAAAACATCGGCTCAGAACTATGGCAGCGGTGGCAGCGGCCGCCAGCTTGGCACTCACGGCTTGTGGTAGTTCAACACCAACCGGGAACGAAAGCGGAACCGCTGCTTTTGGTGAATGCCAGGTATACGGAGACGCGGGATCAATCTCCTTGACCCCAGCCACGCCAGGCACACTTACGGTTCAAACAAACCTACCCTCCCCTGGCTGGTGGAAGGGCATCTCCNCGGAAAAGATCACCGGCGGGTTCGAATACTGCCTGGCCGCTAATATTGCCCACCGGGCAGGGTTGGGCAAACTCAAAGTCGTCAATGCTTCCTTTGATGCTCTGGTCGCTGGCCAGACTAAGGACTACGACATCGCCATGGCCCAGATATCCATCACCCCGGAACGGGAAAAGGTGGTCCAGTTCTCCAAACCATACTTTGACTCCAACGTTGCCCTCTTGATCNAAAAGGGTGCTGATGTGACAGCGGAGAACATCAAGGACAAGAAGCTGGGCGTGGCCCTGGGAACCACTGCGGTCACGTTTGTCCAGGACAAGATCAATCCCACCACTGCGGCCCGGGTGTTCCAAGAAACTGACGCCATGGTGACAGGTGTCGCCTCCGGTCAAATTGATGCTGCCCTCCAGGACACCGCCATTATGCTTGGCTTCGCCAGCGGATCATCCGGCGCACTTGAGGTTGTGGGACAGTACAAAACTGGTGAACAATACGGAGCCATCTATCCCAAGGGCTCCNCCAATGCTGCAGCCATGGACACAGCCATCGAGGCCATGTCCAAAGACGGCACACTTGATAAGCTGTCAGCTGACTGGCTTGGCCCCACCCTTGGCGGCGACCCGGCAAAGGTTCCGGTGTTCCCAACCCCATGACAATACTGCGCCCAACTAAAGACGGGGACAGCCTGCATATCAACAGTTTGCAGGCCGCACCGCCCACCGTAATGCCTTACACCAATGCAGCGTTTGCTGTTGTTGCGTTCACCGCCATTGTGTCGTACTACGCCCTGACGTGGCTTTATGCCTACACATTTCCAGAGGGTGGCAGCTGGCTATTCACAGCCCTCTTCGTTGCACTTTGGGTGGCTGGCTGGGCTCCCTGATCCCAGCCGTACAGGCCATGAGTAAATCCCGGAAAGCCAACGCATTACTGCGCTCTCAGGACGTAGTGGCCGCGCGGCACCACGCGGCACTAGGCCGGGAAGCAGCCTTGACGAGCCTGGGCTATTCAACCGCCATCTTAGTTCTGGCCATACTCGTGGCCTTCGTCAGCACCAATAACGGCGCCATCGCCTCAACGTTTNTACGGCCAGCCTTCATCGCTGAGGCTTTCTCCGATGTCCTCGCCGCATTTTGGGTGAACGTGCGTGTTGCTCTCGGAGCCGAGGTTCTAGTTCTTGTTCTTGGCCTCGGANTCGCCATCATGCGCATGCTCCCAGGGCGGGCCGGACGGCCACTGCGGGTTTTAGCAATTTTATATACGGACATCTTCCGCGCCATTCCCGGCATCATTGTTCTCTACCTGGTCGGATTTGGCTTGTCCCTGGCTGAGGTCNCCTTCTTCAAGGACCTGCCACCGATCTGGTTGGCCATCTTTGCCCTGACTTTGACGTACAGCGCCTACGTAGCCGAGGTGTACAGAGCCGGTCTGGATTCCATTCACCGCAGCCAATGGGCCGCAGCCCGTTCCTTGGGGCTGTCGTATCCCCAAGCGCTGCGCACCGTCATCATTCCCCAAGCGATCCGCCGCGTCATCCCACCGTTGCTGAACGATTTCATTGGTCTGCAAAAGGATACGGCCTTGATTGGGGTTATGGGTGTCATTGATGCTTTCACCCAGTCCCGCCTCATTGGTTCTTCAGTGTTCAACCTGTCCCCGGTGACCGTGGTGGCTATTATCTTCGTCCTGGTCACCATCNCCCAGTCACGTTTCGTTGACCGGATGATAGAAAANGACCAGGCCCGTCAGCGTTCAGGATCAAATTAGGATAACCATGCAATTTCTACAGATTCGCGATCTTCACAAATCCTATGGTGACTTGGAAATCCTCAAGNGGGTCTCCCTAGAAGTGGCACGGCATGAGGTGGTGTGTCTCATCGGCGCCTCCGGCTCCGGGAAATCGACATTGTTGCGGTGCATCAACGCCCTTGAACCCATTGATTCCGGCGCAATCCTAGTCAATGGGGACCAAGTTACGNGGCTGGGCGTTGATCTGAACGCACTGCGGCGCAATGTGGGTATCGTCTTCCAGTCCTACAACTTGTTCNCCCACATGTCCGTACTGAAGAACATCACGTTGGCACCGACCATGGTGGGCGGTGTGGCCAAGGAAGCTGCAGAGCAGCGGGCCATGGAACTGCTAGAGAAAATTGGCCTGCGGAACAAGGCAGGCTCCTTCCCCGATGCTCTGTCCGGCGGCCAGCAGCAGCGAGTAGCCATTGTCCGCGCCATGGCCATGGATCCACAGGTGTTGTTGCTCGATGAAATCACAGCCGCACTAGACCCCGAACTTGTCGGCGATGTTTTGGAGATGATCAGGNAACTCGCGGTGGATGGGCTGACTATGCTCTTGGCCACCCATGAGATGGGATTTGCCAGGNAAGTTGCCTCGCAGGTGTGCTTCTTGCACCAGGGGAAGATCCTAGAACGCGGAACACCCGAGCAGGTCTTTGAAAACCCACAGGAGGAACGTACGCAGCAATTTCTCAGCCGCGTGATCAATGCAGGCAGGCTATAAGGAAACTTCAAAGCGTCCACACTAGCTGAAGCTGACCACAGTCAAAGGCCCGGAAACCATCGGTTTCCGGGCCTTTGACTGTGGTCAGCTAGCGCAAATCCACTAGCTAGCAGGCTCATCTAGACCGGCGGGCCACGAAGGCCGCAATCCTCTTTTCCGTGTCGGGATGAGAGATCATGGTGGCGATGGTTTCGGCCTCCTGGGCCAGATGCTGGGCATAGCCGGCNGTTTTGACGCTATTCAACAAAAGCTTGGTGGGGCCCAGCATCTGGGTGGCACTGGCACTTAGCTGCCCTGTCAGTTCACGGGCACGATTGGCAAGTTCATCACTAGGGAGAACTTCACTGACCAACCCNCAAGCCAACCCTTCTGCGGCAGTGACCGAGCGGCCCAGCAACGAGATTTCAGTTGCCCGCCGTTGGCCCACCAGCTGAGGGAGTAAATAAGAAACACCACAATCCGGCGTCAATCCCACGGCACCGTAGGCTGAAACGAAACCCGCATTTTCTGAAGCCAAGACAATGTCTGCATTGAGCACCAGTCCCAGACCGGCTCCGGCTGCGAATCCATGGACCACAGCAATCGTGATCAGCCTGGAATTCGCCAAGGCCAACAAACCCTCATGCATCTTCTGCGCCAGCGCCCCAAGGAACTCGCCCGGATCAGGCGCCGCTGCCATCATGGCAATGTCNCCTCCCGCGCAGAAGTACTTTCCACTGCCCTGCAGGATCAACACATGACAGCTTGGGTCAGCCTCGGCTTGTTCAACGGCAGTACAAAACTCTTCTGCCAACGCCATGCTGATGGCATTGGCGTCAGCGGGCCGGTTCAATGTCAACCACATTGAGGAACCATCGCGCTCAAGCAAAATATTGTGAAATGACACTTTCGTCCTTATTTTATAGGGACCAAATCCATGGTCATGATCCTGCGCCTCTGTACACGGAGGCGTTCTTAACGCCGGAGTTGGATTCCACCCGTCAAAAGCATTACCGTCCAGACGGTAATTTTCAAGACCAGCCCACCTACTGAGCAACAGCCAACAAACTCACCTTAGGTTCCCGCCGTCGGGCGTCCCCTGCCAGAATCCCCGCGATGTCTCACCAACGAATTTGCTATGCGTAACAAGGGGAAACACAAATTTCCGGCGGCTGATGTTCGGCGCCTACCTTGGGAACATGACTTCCACAGCGAGCACTGTCAGTGCCGAAACTGCCCAGATGGGCAGGCTCCTTCGGCGTTCAAATCATCATCGGCTTGGTCTTGGGCCTGATCCTGNGCCTGATAGCCCGCCAGCTCGGCGGCGATCCCGAAACCGATCCCAACCCTCTTGTCACGACCCTGGGCCTCATTGGTTCCAGCTATGTTTCAATCCTCAAGGCGGCCGTTGTGCCGCTGATCTTCACTGCGGTGGTCTCCTCCATCGCCAACCTGCGTCAGGTTACCAATGCAGCTCGCTTGGCCTGGAACACGCTGCTCTGGTTCGCCATCACGTCCTTGATCGCTGTGAGCATCGGCATCGGGCTGGGTGTGTTGTTCCAACCCGGTGCTGGCACCGGCACTGCCACGCCGGCGGAATACACCGGCAAGTCGGGTGACTGGTGGGCTTTCCTTATCGGCTTGTTCCCGTCCAACTTCTTGGGCCTGAGCGCCTCAACCAAGGCTGCCGAATCCGGTGCGCTGACCACAAGCGTGAACTTCAACGTTCTGCAGATCCTGGTCATCGCCATCGTCATTGGTATTGCGGCGCTGAAGGTTGGCAAGGCTGCCGATCCGTTCCTGAAGCTCAACGGTTCAGCTTTGGCAGTGATCCAGAAGGTGCTGTGGTGGATCATTCGTTTGGCACCGATCGGCACGGTTGGCTTGATCGGTAACGCAGTTGCCAGCTATGGCTGGACCACCATTGGTTCCCTGGGAAAGTTCACCGTTGCCATCTACGTTGGCCTGGCACTTGTCTTGTTTGTTGTGTACCCGGTGATCATCAAGACACACAGCCTGTCCATCAAACAATATTTCTCAGGTGTCTGGCCGGCAGTCCAACTCGGCTTTGTCTCCCGTTCTTCCATTGGAACCTTGCCGCTGACCCAGCGCGTTACCGAACGCAACCTTGGTGTACCCCGCGCTTACGCTGCCTTCGCCGTACCGTTGNGGGCAACCACCAAGATGGACGGTTGCGCCGCCATCTACCCGGCCATTGCTGCTGTCTTCGTCGCACAGTTCTTCGGCATCCAGCTCGATTTGGGCCAGTACCTGCTGATTGTCCTGGTCTCAGTCCTTGGTTCCGCCGCAACTGCGGGCACCACAGGCGCCGTAGTCATGCTGACCCTAACCCTGTCAACACTGGGTCTGCCACTGGCTGGCGTGGGACTTCTGCTGGCCGTTGACCCCATTTTGGATATGGGCCGCACGGCCGTCAACGTGGCAGGCCAAGCACTGGTTCCCACTATCGTCGCCAAACGCCAGGGCATCCTCAACGAAGAGCTGTACAACGCTCCCCGCAACGGAAACCCTTTCGCTGATGACAGCGATAACTTACTTGCCGAGCTGAGCACGGCAGATGGCGCGGCAGATATCGACCCTAAGCGCGAGCCCGTCAACGCCTAACCCCTTTTCGCAGCTCGCTGGCTGCCAGGTCACAACTCCCGTCATGGAGGCGATCCCCGGATCGTCATCATGACGGGAGTTTACGTTTGCCACGGGATCCTACCCTCCTTCCGGAAAGCGCGGCGGCCAGCTTGCGGCGCGTTGTGCAGCTTGCGGCGCGGCGGCCAGCAACCCACCGCAGCCCACCGGCTCGCCTCAACTCACCAACGGGGCGCAACAACCCAACGGGGCGCAATAACCCACTCTCCAGTTGACTTGCACTAAGTGCAAACTTGCACTTAGTGTATGTATGTGAATATGTTACCGCCAACCGTTTCCCGCCGTGAGCTCAACAAGGCGGCCACCAGGNAGAGCATCGCCACTGCTGCCTTGGACTTTCTGCGTAATCGAGACTTTAATGCATTCACGGTAGACGAGGTTGCTGCCGCTGCCGGAGTTTCCAGGCGCACCTTCTTCAACTACTTCTCCTCCGTAGAAGCCGCCGTGGCCAGTTTCACGCAAAACTACCTTGACCAGGTCATTCTGGAGCTAAAAGCGCGACCCGTCGATGAGCCTTTGCTTGAATCGGCCCAAATAGCGCTTTCAGCTGTTGGCAGTCCCCGTGATCTGGCCATCTTGGCCGAAACCTTCACCCTGACCCAAGACCCCCAACTGGCACGATTCCAGCTCCAGGCGTGGGAAGAGTGCAGCCTGAAAATCACCGAGGTGGCCAGACAGCGTCNNCCGGAGGGAACCGATGAAATGTATATATTCGCCTTGGTGGGTGCCGTGATCGGCAGCTGTAAGGGTGCTTTCCAAGTCTGGTTCCAGAAGCACGGAACCAACATCACCACGGAATCGTTGGCTGATTTACGCGGCTATCTACAACGGACCATCTCCCACATCCGCAACGGCTTCAACAACTAAATTTCCCTGCCTGGCCTGGACCAGTTCAGGTATCTTACAAGAATGGAATGATCATGGCGCTTTGGCTCTATCGACTGGGTCAGCTCTCGGCTCGCCGCGCATGGCTGGTGATTGCCGCTTGGGCGATCATCATGGCCATGGTGGGCGGCGCGGCTGCGTTGTTCATTGGACCGATGTCCAACAACTTTCAAATTCCCGGCACCGAAACTCAGCAAATGGCTGACAAGCTCCAGAAAGACCTGCCCGAGGCCTCTGGTGGCTCAGGTTCGGTAGTGTTCACCAGCACCGACGGTGCGCCGTTCACTGCCGTTCAGGAGAAGGACATTACGGCAGCGTTAGAAACGGTGACCACCGTACCCACTGTANAAGGTGTGATCGATCCGTTCCTCACAACTGCGGCTAAGGAAGCCGGGGCCGCCCAACTCGCAGAAGGTGCCAAGCAACTAGCTGCTGGTCAGGCTGAAGCCGCAGCTCAGAAGCCTGCTCTGGATGCCGCTGCCGAACAACTCACTGCGGGAAGGCCCNAGCTAGATGCTGGCCAAGCACAGTTGGACGCCCAGAAGGCTCAGCTGGCTAACGTGCCAGCGGATTCTCCACAAGCCGTGGCAGCTGGCGCGCAAATCGCGCAGGCGCAAGCCCAGTTAGATGCCAGTAGGGCGCAGTGGCAAGCTGGTAAGGACCAATATGATGCTGGCAAAGCTAAGTACGACGCCGGATTGTCCACCTTAGCTGCTAAGCAGGCAGAGCTCTCGGCCGGAGAGCGCACGTCCGAAGCCGCGGCTGGGATCCTCTTTGTCTCTGCAAACAACAAGGCTGCCATCGGCCAAATCCAGTTCAGCGAGTCCATGAATGCCGTGACTCCCGCTAATCGCCAGCTGGTCCAAGACAAGTTGAACACGCTTGAATCAAGCNGAGTGAGCGTCTCTTACAGCAAGGAAATTGTTGAGGACGTGTCCTCGCTGTTCGGTGTATCCGAAGTTCTTGGCATTGCCGTTGCAGCCGCAGTGCTGTTGATCATGCTGGGCACCTTTGTTGCAGCCGGGCTCCCGCTGCTCATGGCTGTTGTTGGTGTGGGCATCGGTGTAGGAGGCACCATGGCGTTGACAACTGTGATTGAAATGTCCTCCATCTCCNCCATGCTGGCTTTGATGCTGGGACTTGCTGTGGGTATTGACTACTCCTTGTTCATCGTCAACCGGCACCGTCAGCAACTACTGGCGGGCATGGAGATGCGTGAGTCCATTGCCAAGGCAACAGGAACTTCCGGTAATGCCGTGACCTTTGCCGGCCTGACAGTTGTCATCGCCTTGTCTGCTCTTTCTGTCACGGGACTGCCGTTCCTAGCGATTCTGGGCCTGGCCGCTGCCGCCACTGTTGCCATCTCTGTGCTTATTGCGTTGACCCTGACACCTGCACTGCTCTCCATCATCGGGACCCGGCTCATCTCCAAANAAGCGTGGGCCAAGAATGATGCGGCCACGGCTAAACACCAGGCCACGCTGGTGGGATTGGATAACACCGAGAAGGTTGCGGCAGATGAAGCCGCCGACATTGCCCGCAGTGCCCGAGGCTGGGGCGGACTCGTCACCAAACACCCTGTCATTGCCTTGGTGAGCGCAGTCCTAGCGTTGGCTGTCATTGCGATCCCCGCAACCGGCCTACGGCTAGCACTGCCCGACGGCGGTTCCGAACCTGTCGATTCCAGCGCCTACCAGGCGTACTCCATCACCGGTAAGAACTTTGGTGAGGGCGTGAACGGGCCCATCATTGTGGTGGGCGCGTTGCCAGCCGGGCTGGATGAAGCTCAAGCCACCGTACTGAATCTGGACGTGGCGGACCAGCTGCGCGCCGTCNAAAACGTCAAGGCCGCTGTGCCAGTGATTCTCAGCAAGGACCTCCGCACCGCTGTCTACCAGGTCATCCCCACCGAAGGCCCGGCCAGCGAAAGTACTGTTCAGGTCATCCATGACCTGCGCACAGAAGGTGCCACCATCAAGGCAGAGCACAACGTCAGCATCGGATTGACAGGGCAAACAGCAGCCAACGTTGATGTCTCAGAAAAGCTGGGAGCGGCGCTGCCGCCCTACTTGGCCATCGTCGTCGGACTTTCATTGCTGCTGCTCATCCTGGTGTTCCGCTCAATCCTTGTTCCGCTACTGGCAACAGCAGGTTTCCTGCTCTCGCTCGTGGCCGCGTTTGGCGGTGTGGTGGCCGTGTACCAGTGGGGCTGGCTCAGCGGAATATTCGATGTGGCCAATCCTGCTGCGGTCCTGAGTTTCCTGCCGATTATTTTGATAGGTGTGTTGTTTGGCCTGGCTATGGACTACCAAGTGTTCATAGCCTCCGGCATGCGTGAAGCATACGCCCACGGACAAAACGCAAAGCAGGCTGTGCGGACCGGGTTCAAGCATGCGGCACCGGTGGTGACGGCGGCGGCGATCATCATGATCAGTGTGTTCTCCGGCTTCATCTTCTCGCACCTGACCATGGTGCGCCCGTTGGGCTTCGCACTGGCGTTCGGCGTGCTGATCGACGCGTTTGTGGTGCGCATGACGATCGTTCCTGCGGCCATGCACCTGATGGGCAAGTCGGCCTGGTGGATTCCGAAGTGGCTGGATAAGATCCTGCCCGATGTGGATGTTGAAGGTGCCAAGCTGGCTGGCCAGACGGCCCCGGAGGATGCCGCGTCGTTGAGTGCGGCCGCAGAGTTGGCACACTAGAAAGCGCTGCCAGTTCCCACCAGAACTGACATATAGGCAAGAACTACCAGAGCGGTAGGAACAGCAAAAGGTGGGCAGGGCATGTGCGCTGCCCACCTTTGCTGCCCGGATGTATGCGCCCCATGTATGCGCCCCATGTGTGCGCCCCACAGCGCGCCACCGTGTCCTACCTCCAGGGTGCACTACACTTGTGAGCCACAGCACATACCTAATTTAGTGTGCCGCCAACAAACCTTGGTCAGCGATTCACCCGCCCCGTCCACCAACTTCCGTTCTGCGCTTATTATCCGTTCTGTGGTTACGCCCCGGCCGGGCTATCCCCACCTGTGGTGTGGGAAAACCGTGAACACAGGCACCTGCTGTGGGTTGTCGGCGAATCTGCCGCCCGGCGCAATGGCGAAAACATCAACGTCGCCACCGGAGCCAACTGCTCTGAACCCGCGGCGGGCAGGGCACACCGCCAGCAGCATGCCCGGGTGAGGCCATGACGCTCGGCGAGCGGCATACCGAAATCATTACCGTACTGGCGCTGTACCCTGACGGGCTCAGTGCCGATGAGCTCACCAACAAGGTTTACCCAGAGGGCACCTCCTTGAGCAGCAGCCGGTGTGAAATGGTGCGGTTGCGCAAGCTTTGCTCGCCGTCACGCCGACTCTTGCCCCAACACCGCGCCCTCAGCGCCTGCCCCTGCCCTTGGTGGTTGATGCCGATCAGGTGCGCAACTATCTTGACCGCGGAGGCCTCCAGCTAGCGCTGAACATCTGCCGTGGCGAGGTCATGCTGCGGTCTTTGGCCCCGGAAATTGAGAGGATCCGCCACCGGGTGGCAGTGCAGCTGCGCGAGTCCATCCTCAATGAGGCCAGTCCTGAGGTGTTGTTAGCGTACCTGCGGTTGCCCAAAGCCGCGGACGACGTCGAAGCTTGGCGCACGGCCTTGCATCTCCTGCCGCCGCGCTCACCTAAGCGATCCGCCGTCGTGGACCACTTGCCCGCCCTGGAACTTTGAGGGCTGGGTGAAGTTCCCTTGCCCGAGTGTGGCAGCTGCTGTGAGTACTAACTCCCAGGACTTGTCCGCCGGCAACAATGCGCGCGTTGGCAAGCACCAACCATTGAGTGCTCACTGGGGAGCTTCGCGCAGCGCGGCAACAGCCACTAGAGCCTGGTCATAATCGCCGCCAGCGGCCTTTCGGGGCCGCGGCCAGTGGCGTATTTAGCGTGCAGCCTGGATCTGGTCTTCCTCTTCTTGCCGGTAGCCGTTCTTGCTGGTGTTGTTTTTCTGCCAGGGCCATTGTCCGGTGATCTCCAGTTCGAGCGAGAAGCTAAGAAATGTTCGAATCAGCACGATCAACGCCAGTACGCCGACACTGGTGAAGGTCGGTGTCACTGCCACGGTACGGATGATGTCCGCGGCGACGAGCAGCTCTAGGCCCAGAAGTATCGACCGGCCCAGCATTTGTCTGTACTGGCGATAGACTGACTTCGGCCCTTGTCTGGCCCCTCCTGTAACGTGTCTCTGGGCCCACACAGCCATTGGGACCGAGATGAGGGCCCCAATGACCATCACGGCAACCCCNGCAAAGTCCAGATACGCTCCCACCAGCTCAATAACGTGCCGGAAATCCATCCGTAAACTCCTCCATGACCTCGGCGGTTTGTGCTGATCGGCACCCTCTACGAAGCCGCTCAATGGGGACAAGAATATTCTGGTGGCCTCAACCGCGTCGATGCGCACCGGCTCAGGATTCAGTCGATGCGCACCGGCTCAGGATTCTTTGTTGATTGATTCTCAGGAGACCTTCGTATCTCCCGCAGGAATTAGAGAGTGGCGGCCCTACGTGGGGAGTGGTCAGTGTCGCGGGTCAGCAGCAAGGCGAGGCCGATCATGCCGACGCCCAGGACCAGATGAAGCCAGTTATCGGCGCTGTTGACCGGCACAAAGTTCGCTGCACTGTCGTGGCCGATGATCAGCCCGTAGACCCAAAGGACGAGATAGACGACGCCGCCCCAGAGCAGATAGCTGCGGGCACTGCTGCGGGTCTTGGCCATCGCTATGCCTCCGATCCCGAAAAGCAGATGCACAATGTTGTGCAGGATGGAGACTTGGAACACGCCCAGCAGCATTGCCTCGGAGTGGTAGCTTGCAAAGGAGAGCTGGTCGTAATTGGTCGTGATCCCNGGAACGAACCCCAGAATGCCAACGAGCAGAAAGACGACGCCAACGCCCAAAGCCGCTTTCTGAACATTGGTGCGTGCGGCGCTGGTGTGCGCAATGTTACTGGTCATAATCTGGCCCTTTCTGAAGCTCGTGGCTGCAGCGACCTGCTGCGTTCTCATATCCTCTCCTATCGGGCCCTTCTAGGGAAGGGATCGGAAGTTTGTAAAAATCTCCGCGTCCTTGAGTCGTTGTTTTACTGAATGGGGAACTGTCATCCGAGGGCAGATGGTAGTTACCGCTGGCTAAACGGCGCAGGCCCACGGATGTTAGCGCAGCAGCGAAAGCGCTGGTTCGGACATGTTGAAATACTCAGCTGAAGCTCGAGTGAGCCCGCCGTGGCTTGCCGGGGATTCCGAAGATCCTGTAGCGGCCATCCAGCGCCAGACCAGCGGCGTCCACGGTGCTCTTGTCACCGCCGTGCATCCGGCCGCTTTCGGCCAAGCCATCTTAGAGGTGGTACTCAAGGGCCTGACCATCCGAGGCTCTATTGCTGGCACCCGTCAAGACATGGCCGAAGCCATCGATTTCTACGCTCGCGGCCTGATCCACCCCACCGTCACCACAAGGAAACTGGGCGTAGTCATCACGTACAAGTGCTCACCAAGTACTAACGCTCACCAAGCATTCCGCGTCACCCCTGGCGGCCGAGCCTATCCAGACCCACGTTTGTACAGGCTCGGCCACCGCCCCACCTTCTCTACGAGGAGCAATTCAGTGACAGCCGCCGATGACGTACTCGATGCCGCTATCACCCTCNCCGGGGAATATTCCTCACGCGTAGCATTGTCCGGCGCAGCCGTTGAACTGCTGCAANAACTCTGGGGACAGTATGGGCCTTTGATGTTCCACCAGTCCGGCGGCTGCTGCGATGGCTCCTCCNCCATGTGCTTTCCGGCAGGGGAATTCATCACGGCCGACGCCGATATCCGCCTGGGCCTCTTCAAGCTCCCAGGCTGTGGGCCGTTGGCGTTTTGGATGTCCAAGGAACAGTTCAACTACTGGTCCCATACCCACCTCACCGTGGATGTGGTGGCCGGACGTGGCAGCGGATTCTCCGTGGAGGCCCGAGGGAAACGGTTATTAATCCGTTCCCGTCTGGTGGAGGGCTTCACCCCGGCCGTCGTCTAAAGGCTGCTGGCTCCACTAAGACGGAGGACCACTTGGTAACTACTTGCGGTTCCTTTTGGACTGCTGCCGCTTTTGCACAATGACAGCTACTACAGCTACCACAATGGCTCCGGCCATGGCGATTTCCATTTTCTGCCCATCCTTCGAAGTTGTTGGCATACGAGCCTCCAGCATAGCCAGCCCGGCGCATACCACCACCTGGACACACGGCCGGTGTTCGACGTCGTCCGGGTCACCAGCAGCGGGACGGGTCGTCAACAGTGAGGCGGTCAGCTGGCGGGCGGGCCGTCGATGATGCTTTGGACAATGGCGCCGTACTGCTGGATCAGCGCTTCCTCAGCCATCTCCTCCGGTTCCAGCAGTCCCAAGACGCGCGTACCGGCCCCCAGGCCCATCACGGCGCAGACCAGCAGCTGAGACTTNTGCAACGATGGGGAGTTGTCCCCTATCTGCCCGGACATCCACTGCACGTAGCGCTCGCGTAGCTCTGCCTGGGCTGTCGCTTGGTTGGGTGCATCTTGAACCAGCATGGCCACCATGGACCATGGTTCGGCCTCACCGTTGCGGCGCCTGCGCAGGATCCGCCGGACCAGGGCAAAGCCCAGGGGTTCCCCGGTCCCCTCCAAGAGGTCCGCGTGCGGCACATCCGGTGCAGCTGCTGCATACAACTTGGCCTTACTGCCCATCACCTTCATCACCATGGCCGGGGAGTAGCCGGCCAGTACGGCCACGTCCTTGACGGTGACGGCCGTGTAGCCGCGTTCGCCAAAGAGCCGGCGTGCTGCCTCGATGACGGCGTCGCGTGTACTGGGGCGGCTCATCAATGACGCCCCGTTCCGGCCATGGCGTGCGCGCTTGTCTTCTCGCCAGCTCCGGCTCCAGCTCCAGCTCCGGCTCCAGCGCCAGCTCCAGCGTTACTGCTGAGCACCACGTCCACCACCGCCGAACGCGCTGTCAGTACCACGTGCACGGATTCACTGCTCTGTCCNCCACTGTCCATGGCAGTTAGGATATACCGCCCCACCGGCGGAAGCGGAACTTCGTAGTGCCCGTCCGGGTCGCAGAATGTCGACACCATGAACTCCCCTGTCGCCTTGGTCACCGTCACCAGTGCCCCGTTCAGGCCAGCGTCGCCATCGCTCACGGTGCCACTGACGCTCAGCCTCCGGGCGAGCAGGATGTGCTGTGTGCTCGAGGAGTCCACAAAGTTCAGAACCTGCGAGCTGGGNGCCCAGCCGTCGGCACTGGAGATGACAAGGTAGCGCCCGGATGCGGGCAGGACCAGNGAGTAGCTGCCATCATTGTCAGCCCGGCTCCAATCGGCCGGTTCCCCGTTGGTGTGTAGGGCATTGACCACGGCCTGTCGGATCGGTTTTCCGCCTGCCCCNACCACGGTACCGCTGACCACAATTTCAAGCTCGTCCGAAGGCTGAGCCGCCGCGTCAACCGCAGCNTTGGGAACCAGCCCAAGCCTTGTTTCCAAAACCATCGCCAGCAGCAATGCCTGCCATGGCCACACCGGGGCGCCTAAGGCACCGGCAAGAGCTGCCGCACCGGATTGGCCCTGCGAGGGTTCACCCTGTGCAGATTGGCCCTGTGCAGATTGGCCCTGTGCAGATTGGCCCTGCGCAGCGGTGCCCGCTGTGACCTTGCCGTGCGTGGCCTTGAAGCGTGGAATGAACACGGCAACGCCGATGGATAGGAGGGCCGCAATGGCTGCGTACCAGAACACTTCCTTGAAAGCATCCACGGTGGGAAGTGCTAGTGGCCCCACATGCACCACGGTCGATGTCAGTACCGCACCAACCACCGCGGACATGGTGGAGGTACCCACGGCACGAAGGAGNGAGTTCAGACCATTCGCGGAAGCCGTCTCGGTGATCGGCACCGAGCGCATGATCAAAGTCGGCATTGCGGCGTAGGCGATCGCGGTGCCCATGCTCACGGCCGTGGCACCGAGGATCACCATCCACACCTCACCGGTCAGGAACACACGTGCCACGTAGGCGACGGCCAACACCAGAGAGCCGACGATCAAGGTGGCCTTGGCGCCGTGGCGTTTGGTAATCATGGCGGAGATGGGTGCAAGCGCCACCATAGCCAGCCCAGAAGGGATCATGCACAGCCCCGCCACCACAACACTGAGCCCAAAGCCGTAGCCGCCCACGTTAGGCAGTTGGAGTTGCTGGGTGGTGCTGAGCATGTTCGCATACATGGAGAAGCCGACAAGGATGGACGCGATGTTGGTCAGCAACACAGGCCTGCGGGCTGAGGTGCGCAGATCCACCATGGGCTGACTGACACGCAGTTCATACGGGAACCAGACTGCCAAGAACACCACGGTGCCAATAAACAATAAGATCACCGGCTCACTGGTCCAGCCCCATTCCCCACCCTTNGAGATGGCAAGCAGCAGCGCCGTCAGCGCACCTGTCAGCAAGAGGGCACCTACGGCGTCGAACTTGCCCTTGGTCCGCACTGCCGATTCCGGCACCACCACCAGGACGGCAATGATCAGCAGCACGCCGATGATGGCGGAAATCCAGAAGATGGCCTGCCAGCCCATGGATTCATAGATGATCCCGGAAAGCGGCAGCCCCAGCGCGCTACCAATGCCCAGCGTGGCACTCATGAGGGCAACGGCGGAGACCACTTTNTCGCGCGGCAGTTCATCGCGCATGATGCTGATGCCGACAGGGATCAGGGATGCGGCGAGGCCTTGGAAGGCGCGCCCCACCAGCAGCATCCTGAAGGTGCCACCCACGGCGGCGATCAAGGAACCAATGACCATGGTGACCATGGCCACCACCATCATGCGCCGCTTGCCAAACATATCTGCCAGGCGGGACACGATGGGCGTGGCGATGGCGCTGGTCAACAGCGTGATGGTGACCAGCCAAGAGGTGTTTTCCGGNGAGGTGTTGAGAATTTTCGGGAAGTCCGGCAGCAGTGGCACTACCATGGTTTGCTGCAGCGCCACCACGGTGCCGGCCAGGCAGAGGATCGCGATGACCAAAGAAGTGCGTTTGGGTGCGGCNGGCCGTCCGCCCTGGCGGGCGGGCGCTGTTGGTGTGGCCACGTGGGACGGCACAGGCTTCCTTCACAAAAGTTGGGTCCCAACGTATCGTCGGGATTGGTGAACGTGCGTTCACCTAATTAGTGAACCACCGTTCACCACCTGCAGTCAAGGCCGCTGGGGTGACTATTCGCACCGCGCCCCGATCCCCTCAGGCTCGGATCCGCACAACTACGGGCAGCCAGCGCGTCAGCTGTCAAACACTGGAAGTGGTGGATCTCACGCGCCGAAACCCACGCACCCGCCCTACTCCTACCGCGACGATTAGGCTAGAGCGCATGACTTCCCCGCACCCTGATCCTGGCCTCAGCCTCCNCCGCCCGCACCAAACTGCTATCCGACGCCGGCATTGGCCACACTGTCCGCGTTTCAGACGTGGATGAGGACGCCGTCACAGCTGCCGCAGGGCCCNTGAGTCCAGCCGAAACCGCGCTGCTACTGGCCCGAGCCAAGGCCGAAGCAGTAGCTGCGGATGCGCCCAACGCACTGGTGGTGGGCTGCGATTCGGTCTTTGAATTTGACGGTCTCCCCTACGGCAAGCCCTGGGAGCCGGCCGTGGCCCATGAACGCTGGGCGCTCATGCGCGGCAAGTCCGGCGTGCTGCACACCGGGCACTGGCTCATCAACGCTTCCGGCGGCGAGGCGGTGGCCCATGGTGAGGTTACCAGCGCCGTCGTCCATTTTGAAGACATCTCCGACGCCGAGATTGACGCCTACGTGGCCACGGGCGAACCACTTCAGGTGGCCGGCGGCTTCACGATTGACGGACTGGCCGGGGCCTTCATCAGCAGGGTCGACGGCGATCCACACACGGTGGTGGGCCTGTCCATTTCCACGCTGCGCCGCCTTTGGCNNCAAATCCGAGTGGCCATCACCGATTTCTGGGCCTAAGCCTGCTTTCTGTGGCCGTAGTCTGCTTTCTGTGACCGGATCCTTCATCCGAGCGTCATCCTGCACTCATGCGGTGGGCCCACGGGGAGTTTTACGCATAATTTATCCGGACTTTGATTATGCGGGACACTCAAGGTTGAGCTCTGCGCCACTGGCTCACTGGCGCACAGCTCAAGGGTGAACCGACGCATAACTTCACGAATTTCAGAAAGTACTTGACGCAATGGAAAGTACTTTCATATAGTTGTGTCATTAGCTAACGCCACTTACTCGAAAGGCCTGGACATGACACAGGGCAATAATTCCCCTCGGCTGAAGAAGCCCGTGAGCTTCTTGCCAAGGCGGAAGGCATCGGGACCTCAGCCACAAGTGCCGCTGGCTGGCCAACCGCCATGGTGTTTAATTCATTAGCCATCTTGGGCTCCATGCTCATGATCGGCTTTCAGATCGTTGCCCATACTGGGTACGGGGCGCCCTGCTTGCAGTGTCAGTAGGAGTTTGGGCGCTCATCACCTCACTTTCGTGGTCCTTCATGCAGCGCACCACCAAAGCTGGATACTCCAAACGTTTTGGCTCATCCATGGCCATCTATATGGGACTGTACGTGCTTGCCGTTCTCGTGGGAGCTTCGGATTCCCCGAGGGTAACCTCGCGTACTACATCACGGCAGCCGTCCTCTTGGCAGCCATCGGCCTAGCTGCGGCGGTCAGGGAATTGCGCGCATGAGCCAGCACCCAGCCCAGACCGAACCGCCCGTGCACCCCGCCATGAACTCAGCGAAGTCCTGCACCAGCCCGTGCGGTTCTCCATCACAGCAGCGCTGTATGGGACCGAGACCATGGACTTCAAGGACCTGCGCAACACCATCCAGGTGAGCGATTCAGTCCTCAGTAAGCAACTCTCAGCCTTGGAAAAGGCGGGATATGTTGACATCAANAAAGCCTTCGTTGGTAAGTTTCCGCGCACGTCCGTGAAGCTTACAAAGGCGGGAGCGCAGGCGTGGGAGCACCATATTGCCACCTTGCGTTTGATCGCCGGCGGCTAGCCAGACCATGGGCCCGTTCCAGGAGACAGAAGCCAACGCACATTTCCAAGCGTTGATGGACGGCACCGCACCGGAACTTCCACCAGCCAAGGACACCACTGTGATTAAAGTGTCCGAACGTGAGTTCATGCGCCTGCGCAAAGGTTTCAGCGGCGCAACCATCTTGGACAGGGTCACACAGCGCACGGTACTTTAGAGCCACCGCGTTACATGGCGCCGTCACATCCGGTCATCCATTTGTAGCAATGGTGCGCTTTTGTAGGAACCCCACAAAATAATGCAGGTATACACGCCTCAAGGCCATGATGTGTGCGGAAAATCCACATATCCACGCTAGGCTCTCTTGAGAATAGAAGGAGTCTCGTGTGAGAATTTCGCAGTCCGCCAGTGCGCAAAAGCTGAGCAAAGTCCTGATCGCCAACCGCGGCGAAATTGCTGTCCGCATCATCCGGGCTGCCCGTGATGAAGGCATCACTTCCGTCGCTGTCTACGCAGAGCCGGACCGGGAAGCACTCCACGTCCGTATGGCTGATGAAGCCTTCGCCCTCGGTGGCGCCACAGCCGCCGAGTCCTACCTTGACATGGCCAAGGTCATCGCTGCTGCCCAAGCCTCCGGCGCAGATTCCATTCACCCCGGCTACGGCTTCTTGGCTGAGAACGCCGAGTTCGCCCAGAAGGTGATCGACGCCGGCCTGATCTGGATTGGCCCCTCCNCCGCGGCCATCGCCGCACTCGGTGACAAGGTTCAGGCCCGCCACATCGCCGAGAAGGTTGGTGCTCCACTGGTTCCTGGCACCAAGAACCCGGTTGAATCAACGCAGGAAGTCCTAGACTTTGCCGATCAGTTCGGGCTCCCACTGGCTATCAAGGCTGCCTTCGGCGGCGGTGGACGCGGTATCAAGGTAGTGCGCACCCGCGAAGAAATCCCTGAGCTATACGAATCAGCCGTCCGCGAAGCCATCGCAGCCTTCGGCCGCGGCGAGTGCTTCGTTGAGCGCTTCCTGGACTNNCCCCGCCACGTGGAAACACAATGCCTGGCAGATGCCGCCGGCAACGTGGTCGTGGTGTCAACCAGAGACTGTTCCCTGCAGCGTCGCAACCAGAAACTGGTAGAGGAAGCCNCTGCACCTTTCCTCAGCGATGAGCAGAACAAGCGCCTGTACGAATCCTCCAAAGCCATCATGAAGGAAGCCAAATACGTTGGCGCCGGGACATGCGAATTCCTGGTGGCCGCCGACGGCACCATTTCTTTCCTTGAGGTCAATACGCGCCTGCAGGTGGAACACACCGTTTCCGAAGAGATCACCGGAATCGACCTGGTCCGCGAGCAGTTCCGCATCGCCCGCGGCGAGGAGCTCGGCTACGGCGATCCCGAAATTCGTGGCCACTCCTTCGAGTTCCGTATCAACGGCGAGGATCCGGGCCGCGGTTTCATGCCCGCCNCCGGCACCGTCACCAGCCTTGAACTACCCACGGGCCCCGGCATTCGCGTTGATTCCGGCATCACCGCCGGCGAGGTGATTGGCGGCAACTTCGATTCCATGCTGGCCAAGCTGATCGTCACCGGTGCTACCCGCGAGCAGGCATTGCAGCGCTCCAGCCGTGCACTGGCGGAAATGCAGATCGGCGGCCTGCCCACCGTGCTGCCGTTCCACCGTGCCGTGGTGGTTGACNCCGCTTTCGCTCCCACCGACGGCTCGGCGTTCACCACACACACCCGCTGGATCGAAACCGAATTCAACAACACCATCCCCGCCTTTGATCTCAGTACTACTGGCAGTGCCACGGACGACGCCGGCACCCGCCAAAGCGTCACCGTTGAGGTGGGCGGCAAACGGCTTGAGGTGACGCTCCCGGCGTCGTTCGCTGTGAGCAACGGTTCAACTGGTGGCACCAAGAAGGCTAAANAGACCGGGCGAACCCGCAGCTCCGGCCCGGTGGCCGCCAATGGCAACTCACTGACCTCCNCCATGCAGGGAACCATTGTGAAGGTTGCCGTGGCAGACGGCGATGTTGTCGCCGAAGGCGATCTCATTGTGGTCCTTGAAGCCATGAAGATGGAGCAGCCACTCACAGCACACCGTGCAGGGACCATCACAGGCCTCAGCGCCGCAGCCGGGGACACCGTTTCCGCTGGCGCCGTACTGGCAACCATCGAAGACTAGACAAAGAACTAAGTCCATAAAGCTCAAATGGCGGGTCCCACCAGCAATGGTGGGACCCGCCATTTTGGCTTATTTTGTGTGCGCGCTGCGGTGCCGGGCGCGCTTTTCGGTACGGCCGGGTACAGCGCAGTTTGGCGACAACTTGAATACTCTCAGTACTTTATGTGCGCGTGGGTTTCGAGGTTGTCCACGAGACCACTGCGCACGCCAAGTACCGCCAGCTGCACCCGGTTGGAGACATTCAGACGCTTCATGATCCTGGTCAGTTGAGCCTTGATCGTGGGCTCGCTCAGATGAAGTGCGCGGCCAATATCGGCATTCGTTTGTCCTGCCACCACGGCAGCCAGAAGCTTCGCGTCATGGCTGTTGAGCGTCGTTTTATTTCCACCTCTGCACCATACCTGGGCGCTCCTATGCCCTGCAGCCTGNGGAGAGGCCAGTGTCATCGAGAAAATCGCCGCACCCCGGTGAATCATCCTCAATGCTGGGCCGAGATCCTCAGTGATCTGTGTCTTTGCCAAGTAGCTGACGGCTCCGGCCTGGTAAGCCTGGATCATTGTTTCCCGGTCCGTCTCGGAGCACAACATCACCACCTTCGTGCGCGGCGCCTGCTCGGCAATGCTCCGGGTCACGGCAATTCCATCCATGCCAGGTAGTTCCCGTTCAATCAATACGATGTCAGGATCCGAAGCAACGACGGCGGCAACGGCTTCTTCCCTNGTCCGGGACACCGCGTCCAACCTCACGTAGTCCAGATCCGCCAGAACGGCCACAAGGCCTTGGTGNCAAAGAAAATCCGCATCTATCAGATGCACGCGTATAGGTTTGCCGTTAGTCATTTGCGCTCTCCTTTGAGGCAATCATCCAGTCCGTCCATAACCAAATGGAAAAATACAAAGCAGTCACACAGCCAGCGCGCTTAATTTCCCTGACGCTATTCCGCCATCCGGAAAACAGTCATACCGCTGAGAAATACTTTAGAAAACTAAAGCATATAAAAATATAGACCATCAGCTACTAGAGACAGACCAACAGATCAATAGTCAGTCCGTTCGGACAGGTGGACGGACGGTGCGACCACAATTTAGCGCTCATAAACGTAAAACGACCGGGATAGCATCTAAACGTCTCACTCCCGACAGCAACTGTGAGCTGTGTCATTTTCTTTGACCACGATTGATCGGCCAGCAAATTCGGCCTTGTGCCAGAAGTTCGTTACGCAACAGAACCGCATTCATTTGTTTGTTAGCGTTGCTGACTCGGGCCTATTCGGCTCAAGCTAAAGGTCATCACCAAAATACACATCCAGGGGATAAACATGAGTGCAGTACAGAACGAGAATGCTCCTAAGTCCGGCCGCACCAAGAAAATTTTGTGGCTGACCGCTGGGCTGATGCTCGTGGGCGGTGGCGTAGCCATCGCGTACTGGACCGTGGGTGGTTCAGGCACCGGAACTGCTGCTACCGGCACCACCTCCAACATCCTGCCCGTGCAGACCAGCACCGTGACTGACATGCACCCGGGCGACACTGCCCAGACTCTCACCGGCAACTTCACCAACGGTGACGAGGGTCCCGTTTACGTTGGAACGGTGACCGCTAGCATCGATTCCATTACGCTAGCCGCCAGCGCAGCGCCCGGCACGTGTGATGCTACGGATTACATCCTCGCTAATGCGGTTATGAACGTGGACGCTGAAGTCCCTGTCGGATTCAGGCAGGGCGCATGGAGCGGTGCCACGATCAAGTTCAACGACAAGCCCACCACCAACCAAGATGCTTGCAAGGGCGCTATCGTCAACCTCGCCTACACAATCGGCTAAGTCAACTAGGCCAACGTAGTCAAGACAGTCGAGAAGCTCGACACAGTCAGCTAATTCAGGTGCTCGCCCATTCCTCTTGCAGGCTGGGCAGCGCTTGTGCTCTGTAGAGGAAAGTCAGGGGCGCAGTGAATAGATCGATGGGGCGCCGAAGGCGCGACGGGTGGAGGACCACCGGCCGCTTCCTCTGTGCCGCTATGGTTGCCGTCCTCTCTTTCCTGCTCACTGCAGCCAGCATGACCACAATCCCGGACATGCTGAATTCGAGCCCGTCCACATTCCGAATCGAAGGCGAGATCCGGGTTATGCCTGCCGAATCCTCGGCCAGTCCACAGTGCCAAAGCCCGGCGGCTGTACTGGTCCCTGGAGTGACGCGCTGCTTTGTCTACCGGGTTCACAACGCGATGGACCAAGCCATCAACGTCCAGACAATCACCATGGGCCTTGACCCGGACTTCCCAGCTCCTCCATCGGGCTGCTCAGCCGAGAAACTGCTCCTGCCAAGTTTCTCCGGTGCCTTGCAGGTCCCCGCTGGCGGTCACAGTGAAACCCAGGGCCTGCCAATCCAGCTCAAAACACTCCGAGCAACCAAGACGATTGCCAACAGAAAGTGCTGCACTTTACGTTCGCGGGAACCGCAACGTACACGAATCCGGTCAGCGCACCGCCCGATAACGAACTCCCAACCACCGGCGCGGCCCTTGGCGGGTTCCTCCTCGGCGCCTGCGTCCTAGCCACAGCCGTGTGGATCATGCTCTCAGCTGCAAGGCGCCGCTGGGCGAAGGCCTCCACTTGAGCCGCCTCGGAGCAGTGCCGCGCACCGCACTCCTGAGCACAGCGTGTATCTTGGCACTTCTCACCGGACTGCTCGCCACCCCGGCCCTGGCCTATTTCACCGCCGGCGGGACAGGGGCTGGCACAGCGGCAACCAACACCATGCAACCCTTGCTCATTCTCCCGCCCACCGGATCATCCACGACGCCGCTCCAACCCGGGGTGGCAGGGGATCTGATCCTGAAAGTGACTAATCCCAACCCCTATGCGGTGACGCTGGTTCGCTTCTCCCAAGGCGGACCGGTGAGCGTGCAAGGCGGCACTGGATGCACCAGCGATCCCGCCTGGCCCACCACCCTAGGTAACTCCGGCGCTAGCATCCCTGCAACCATCACGCTGGATGTCTCGCTACCAGGCGGTTCGACCCAAGTGCTCAACCTGCCGNGGGCTGCCTCGATGAACGTCACCTCAGCCGCAGGCTGCGAGGGCGCGAGCTTCAACATCCCTGTCACCGTAGAGGTCAACCATTGAACCCGGCCCGAAACAAAACCCGGCCCACCCCGGACCGCCGCCGGTTCCGGCGAGCAGTGGTGGTCGCGGCTGTGCTGGGAGCCATCCTCGGCATCACCGCACCGGCCCACAGCTACTGGACGGCCATCTCCACAGGGCCCGGCGTCCGCGCGGACGCCGCAACACTGCAGGCTCCAGGCCTCACAGCAACATCCATGACCGCCACGAGTGCCACACTCGCCTGGACCCAACCCTTCCAGCCCACCGGTTACGATCTGGCTCAGTCACCGGGCGGCTTGACCGGTTGCGCAACCAATCCCGCGACAAACGCCACCGGCTGCACCGCCACCGGGTTGGCTCCCAACACCACTTACACATTTTCTCTCTCAGCGGCCATGTACAACTGGCGCAGCCCTGCCACCGTCACCGCCGCCACGCCCAAGCAGTCCACCACCACCACCATCATCAGCACCACCCTGCAGTCTGCTCCCGCAGGGACCAGCTTCACGGCCACGGCAAACGTGAGCGCCAGCTCCGGCTACGGTTCCCCGCCGGCACCTTGACCTTCAACCTCTACCCCACCGCCAACCCTCACCACCCCACCGCAGCCCATCACCAACAAATCAGCCACCGGATCTCTGCAGCCACCCTCCGGGACTTACTACTGGCAAACCACCTTCACCCCCACCGACCGCTACAACACCGCCAGCACCAGTGCGTGCAGCTCAGCGATCACCGCATCCCAGACCGGGGCAGCTTCTTTGCCACTGGCCCAGCGACAACTGTGGCCCATGACGGGGAGGATGTCGTCGTGAATTACCCTAAGGGAACTTTGGCGGGTGATCTGGTCCTGCTTGTTTTGCTTGACAATTCAAACCATCCATCAACGATTAGCTCCTCCGGATGGGCCGACATCGATCACAGCACTGACGACTCGAGCATGGGCCTCGAGTCTTGGTGGCACACCGCTGGCACCGAGACCTCAGTAACGATCGAACATCTCCACACCAGTGGAAACGTTCACGGGCGAGCGCTTGGGTAACCACCTATAGGAACATGGCCAACCCGAAGCTGGTCAGCCATTCCTCCGGGCACACCTCCTCTACATCGGGCACGGCCACCCCAATTGATCTCACCACGAATACGGCAAACACTACGGTGATCTCCTTGATGGGTACGAACAACAGCACAGCACTGTCGCTCTCGACAGCCCGCATCTTTGACTTCCGCACCAGCGAGTCCTCGTCCAGGCCGGATCATGCGTTAGGGGTGGCTGACCGGTTCTTGACCACCGCGGGAACGGTCCAAGCACCAACCTGGCAGGGCAGGATCGGGCTGTCGAGCCAGTGGGCGTACACTACCGCGGCCTTCACCTCTTCGCGCTGATCAAAGGACGACGCCGGACCCGGCCACGGCATGAGCATCGGTATTTGTCCTGCAACGATCCCGGCCTGACGCCAAGGCGGGTGGAGCAGGACAACTAGATTGAGTCCTTAGACCTTGCGCAAAATTTACATTCTCGGGGTAAATCTTAAGCAAATTTCGGGGTCTATCTTTGGCCGATGTCAAGGATAGCGGTTCATTGTTGGGATTATTCGAATCTGAACAGCGAATGGAGTGTCAAAGTGACTGCACATATCCAGGACCGAATGGAGTCCAATTATTTGTCGGTCCTTCCGCAACAGGAACACCATCACGAGACGAACCTGGCAACCATCGCCTGTGTGATTCCCGCCTACAACGAAGAGGACACCATCGCGGAGGTCCTAGAGGCCCTGCTGAAGCAGACTCGCCTACCCGATGTCATTCATGTTGTGGTCAACAACTCCACTGATGAAACCNTTTATGTGGCCCGGGAATTCGCCGGACCCCACCAGAACGTCTATCAGGACACCCTCTACCGCACCGAGGTGTTCGTCCATGACATCGGGACGAACAAGGACAAANAGGTCGGTGCCTTGAATTACGGTTTCACCCAGGTGTGCGATGACTACGACTATTTTCTGGGTGTGGACGGCGACACGGTGGCCGACCGCCATACTGTGGAGCAACTGGAAGAAGAAATCCTCAGCGACCCCCGGATTGGTGGAATTTCTGCAATCTACACCGTCGCCGAACCGCAGAAACGTGGTTTCACGGCGAAGTTTCTCACCGCCGGCCAACGCGCCCAGTTCGCCGCATTCAACATGGATAATCTTCTACGCGGCAGGAACATGGCTGTGCTGGGCGGGCAGTGCTCCCTGTTGTCCATGAAGGCGTTGAAANATGTCATGGTTGAAAACCGGCAGTCCACACCGTGGGTAAAGGACTCCGAGGTGGAAGATTCCCTGTTGTCCCTGCAGATCAAGAACCTCGGGTACGCCACGAAGATCTCTGCCCGAGCCCGCGCTTCAGTGGGCGGCATGGACACCCTGCGAGCCTTGGATGGCCAGCAGGTTAAATGGAATTACGGGGCCATCGATCTGATGTGGCCGGGCCAGCGCAGCAACACTCAGNGTCAGCCCTTCCACCCGAACCTGCGGTTGCGGTGGAGTGAGAACGCCTCGATGGTCATCAACATCCTGACCCGCATGTCCTTCATCATGCTTCTTGCTGCTTCTCTGAGCATCCATGCGTATGTCTTTTATCCGGTATGGCTGATCCCGCCGGTTGTCGCCGTTATTTTGAACCTGCGCATTGCCGTCTCCATTGAGGGCAAAACAGGAAAGGACATCGCCTTCGCACTGGTGGCGTTGCCTGCTGAAATCTACCTGTGGCTGCGGATGGGACATTTTGTGCGGGCTTGGGCCAAGTTCTTTACCGGCGCCCAAACAGACAACTGGGCCGCCCAGGCGAAAGCAGAACGTGGTTCCGGCAGTGCGTACCTGATGCCAGTTGTGGTGTTCGTGCTCATTGGCGCAGGCACGGTCTTCGCCTGGCTTCAGCTTCCCGTGAGCCTCCAGTCCGGGATCCTGTCCATTGGGTGGCCCGTGCTGTACATCACCACCATGGTGCAGACGGCGTTCATGCTCCGCAAGACCCTACGCAACCACCACGGATTCCACGTATGAGCGCGCCCAAGCACCGGTGCAGCCAGCAGGGAACCATGCGCGCCGGCGCCACACAACGGCAACAGCCCTCCGCTACCGCCCGTACCTACTGCGGTCCCGCTCGGCACATTGGCAAGGACAACAAGATGACCTCCTCACCCAGCTCACACCGCCTGCTCACCAAGACCACGCTCAGCGCCATAGCACTGGCCACCGTCTTGGCTATTTCAGGATGCTCGGTTCCGGGGCTGCCCGGCGCCACAGGTGCCCCTTCNCGTTCAAAAGCCGCCCTTGTCCAACCTGCCAGCCCGGCAGCGAGCGCCAGTCCTGAAGTAAGCCCCAGTCCTGCAGTAAAAGCTGGCCCGTCGCCGAAATCCAGCACCGCAACACCGGCACCGAAGACACCGGCATGCGTTCCCGTCAGCGGTGATCTGAGCCAAGGATCCGTCACCCATACCCTGNGGGCAGCATCTCGGCACCTCGTCATTGATTACTGGATGAGCGCGGATGCGGCCACGTTGACTCCTGATGATGCACCTATCATCCGTCTGAGCGCCCATCTTGACGGCCCCGCGGACGGCGGAGCCATTGAGGTGACCAGGTTTAATGCCACGGCCCTGGGACAGGTTCTGGCCAACGACACCGGTAATTTCGCCGTCCAGCCACCGTATTCCTACTCTTCCGGGGTGGTGGTCCCGGCCAATCCCACCGCTCACAGCACCCAAATCATCTTTACCTTTGATCTGCTCACCGAAACAGCTCCGGGAACCGGCGTCTTCACCCGTCAAACCATTTTGGACACTGTGACCCTGGGCTACGCCCTCCCGGGCTCAGCGGCACAGAAGTGACCCAGGGACCCCGATGAACAAGCAGCTGAGCGCAATCGTCATAGAAAGTGACCCGGACCTGCGTGCGCTCCTCACTGCACTGCTGGGTGAGAGCGGCTACACCGTCCATACGGCACAGACAGCACGTGAAGGAGTTCAACTCACGCANAAACACCATCCAGACCTCGTCACAACGGAGCTGTGTCTGTCCGGCATGGACGGTCTGGCAGCAACTCAGGCCATCCGGACATTCAGCGACGCTTACATCCTCATCATCAGTGCAAGCCAAGATCCACTGGACGTGTGCGTGGTGCTGGAGGCAGGTGCCGATGACTACATCAACAAACCCGTCAGCCCCGTATCCTGCAGGCCAGGGTGGAAGCCCTGAAACGCAGGCCGCGGAACAAGGGGCCAGTGGTTCCGGCCGTGGAAGAGTTCCCCGCGGTCTCGGTTAAACCCACTGCAAGCCCGTGAAAGAAAATCACCTGGGCGGCAAAATGTCGCTGGACCGGGCCAGCGTCAGTTCGCTCGCGGCATCCGCTTTCCGGTCTGGATTCTCAGCGCTGCCGTCATCCTTTCCGCCCCGGGTGCCCGTGGCTCGGCGGCGTTCGTGCCCGCGCCCCTCTACCAGCCGCACCTCACACCGCCGCGGCCGCCGCACCCGTACCGCCCCGGACCCGATGCCGAGCCTGAGACCAAGTTTGACCCGGAACAGGCCCTGCAGACGGCAGCGGTGGAGTTCTTGCTGAACTGGGTGGACGCGGACGGGCGCGTGGTGCGGCGGGACCAGGGTAATGACACCGTCAGCGAAGGCCAGGCCTACGGCATGCTCATTTCTGTGGCTTCGGGTGATGAACGCAGCTTCNCAAAAATCTGGGACTGGACCCGAGACCACCTGATGCGCAGCGATGGGCTCCTGGCCTGGCATTGGGACAACAGGGCGGTGGTGGATCCCTCCNCCGCCAGCGATGCAGACCTGGACGCTGCCCGTGCGCTGGTAATGGCAGGCACTGTCTTCGGACGTGCCGACCTTGCTGGCGAAGGAAGGCAGCTGGCCGGACAGCTCATGGACAGGCTCACCATCATGACGGTGTACGGACGGGTTCTGTTGCCGGGTCCGTGGGCCGATCAACCGGCGGGACTCTCCTACAACCCTTCTTACGCCTCCCCAGCGGCTTTCGCCGTCTTGGGACTGAGCACCAGGGACCCGCGTTGGCAGGAACTCTCCACGGGTACCTCGGCGGTCGCGGAGGCGTTGCTTTCCACGGATTTGCTGCTACCGGACTGGGTCCTGATCAGGGCGGACGGTTCCATCCAGCCTGTGGACGCACCTACCGGCCAAGGACCGGGAAGGTACGGATATGACGCGGCTAGGGTCCCGGTGCGCATGGCTGAATCCGCCCTGGCCGCAGATGTTGCTGTGGCCGCGAACAGTGCCGCTACAGTTGCGGCCAGCCAGCGTGGGAGCNCCCTAAACCTGCAGGGCGAAGAGATATCCACTGAGGAACACCCCATTTTTATGNTTGCCAAGGCAGCCGCTTTGNCAGCCGCAAATAACCCTGCAGGGGCACGCAGCAATCTTGACCGGGCGGAAACGCTCAACCTCACCCACCCAAGTTATTACGGCGCAGCATGGATAGCATTGGGCCGGATATACCTCGATTCCCGCGTCCTGGGCGGGTGCCCAGCCCTCTTCCACTGAGCCGCGGCCAGTACACCCACAGCAGAAGGTAAGCACAAGGCGGGCCCCACCGGAAAATGGTGGGGCCCGCCTTGTACTGTCCACGTGAGGGCTAGCTGACGTTGGAGGTGTAATCCAGGTCGCGTGTTTCCTTCATGATCAACAACGCGATCAAGGTCAGCACTGCCATGGAGGAGAGGTACACACCAACAAGGACGGGNCTGCCGTTGGCACTTTGCCACAGGGCCACAGCAATGAACGGGGCCACGGCCGCGCCCAGGATGCTTGCCATGTTGTAGCTGATGGCAGAGCCGGTGTAGCGCACATTGGTGGGGAACAGCTCAGGCAACAGCGCACCCATGGGACCAAAGGTCAACCCCATCAACGTGAACCCGAGGATCAACAAGGTCATCACACCTGCCAAACCGGCACCGAACAACGGCACAAAGGTCAGGCCGAAGACAATGATGGCGCTAGTGACCCACAGGAGCGTCTTACGGCGCCCAAACTTTTCCGCCAACGGGCCTGAGACAAGGGTGAAGATGCCGAAGAACACCACGCCGATGATCAGCATGATCAAGAACTCGTTGCGCGTGTAGCCCAAGCCAGGAACCCAGGAAGCGATCGCTTCGGCGCTCATGGGCTTACCGGCTGCTGCTGCTTTGGCTGTGGCCGCTTCAAGGGTGGCCGGTGTGGTGCCATAGGACAGGGTGAAGGTTGTCATCAGGTAGAACAACACGTACGTGGCGAGCATGACGAACGTGCCCAAAATCAGGGGACGCCAGCTGGTCTTGAAGACCCGGCCCACCGGCAGCTTGGAGACTTCACCCTGGTCAATGACTTTCTGGAAGGCGGGNGTTTCTACCAATTTCAGGCGTACATACAGGCCTACCATGACCATGATGGCGCTGAGCAANAACGGAATGCGCCAGCCCCAGGCTTGGAACTGTGCGGTGGTCAGCCCCAGGCTCAGCCACAAGAAAATGCCGTTGGCCAAGATGAAGCCAATGGGNGCACCCAGCTGTGGGAAAGTACCCCAGATGGCGCGCTTTCCGGGAGGTGCGTTCTCGGTGGCCAGCAGTGCAGCACCGCTCCACTCCCCACCCAGAGCCAGGCCCTGCAGGAAACGCATGACCACCAAGAGGGCCGGGGCCCAGAACACCCAACCGGGCACAAGCGCCGTCGGCAAGCAGCCGATCAGGAATGTGGCAACGCCCATCGTCAGCAGTGAGGCCACGAGTGTTCCCTTGCGTCCAACCTTGTCACCGAAGTGGCCAAAGACAATCGAGCCCAGCGGGCGGGCCACGAAGGCCACCCCAAAGATGGCGAAGGAGCTAAGGAGCGCGGTGGCGGCGTCGGCGGTGGGGAAGAATAGTGCGGGGAAGACCAGTACGGCTGCTGTTGCGTAAACATAGAAGTCGTAAAACTCAATGGTGGTGCCAATGAGGCTGGCGATAATGACCCGGCCGCGGCTGTTGACCTGTGGGTTCTCCGCTATCTGCGCTGTGTGGGAGGTGCTCATGGGGCGGCTTTCTCTCAGGGCCCGCGGTCCCAATGGAACAACGGGCCAGCTCGTAATATTCGAGAACCAACCCTACGCCAAGTGTCCACGTATTGGACAATAGTTTCACTATATGGACATCGGTCCTGACTGTACTCACCAAATGTGATGCGGCGTTCCCGAAATACCCGCCAAAAGTGATGCGGCGTTGGGTGGAAGCACGACGGCGGGAGGTGCCTTCTTGCAAAGGCACCTCCCGCCGTCGTCCGGGGAAATCAGAGAATTCCCGCCCGTCACCGGGCCTGGCCGGGCATTAAAGCTCGTGCGGCATTACTTCTGGAAGTTGATCTTCATCTTCTGGGTGGCGGGCCAGGTTCCACATGGACAAGCCCAAGCCTCCCAAATGGTTAGCAGCGCAATGATCATCATGGTGATGGCTACGGGTGTCATGCGTTCACCTCTTCCTTGTTGTCCTCAAGCTTGGTGTTCTCAAGCGTGGTGTTCTCGGGCTTGTTGTTGTCTACGTCGCCATCACGTTCCGCGGCGGCGTTGAACGCGTCGTACTCAGGATCCTTGAGCTTGGACTTCNNACTCCAGGGGATCAGTGAGAGCAGCACGGCGCCTAGAATCAGCGCACCCGCCATGCCCCAGCCAAAGACTCCGTTGAACCAGGCAGGGTAATCAGAGTACTGCTGCGCACTCTTGCTTTGGATCTCGTTGATGAGCATGTAGCCCAGGGCCACCGGCACAATGCCGCCCACCAGGATACGCCATCCGGCACCGAGTTTGATGGTGGATGTCTTGTTCAAGTGCTTCTGCAGGCGTGGGAGGCTGCCAAGCCCGGCCGAGACCACAATGACGGCGACGAGGGCACAGGCCAGGATGCCGAACTGGTTCACAAACGCATCCGAGGTATCCAGTAGCTGGATACCGGTGGTGGTGGGGAACAAGATCAGCGAGATCAGAGCAATGGGAATCGTGACCACCAAGGTGGCACTCTTGCGGCTCCACCCCAATTTGTCTTGGAAGGCCGCCACTATGACCTCAAGGATGGAGACCAGGGAGGTCAGCCCGGCAAACACCAGCGAGCCAAAGAACAGCACGCCAAGCACTGCGCCGAAGGGCGCTTGGGAGACGATGGTGGGGAACGCCACGAAGGCCAGGCCAATACCGCCTGAAGCCACCTCATCCACGGGCTTTCCGGAAGCCACGGACATGAAGCCAAGGGCTGCGAAGACACCGATGCCGGCGAGCATTTCAAAGCCGGAGTTGGCGAAGGCAACCACCATGCCCGATCCGGTCAAGTCGGTCTTGCGCTTGAGGTAGGAGGAGTAGGTGATCATGATGCCAAAGGCCACGGAGAGNGAGAAGAAGACGTGGCCAAAGGCTGCGGCCCACACGCTAGGATCCTGCAGCGAGGCCCAGTTGGGTGTGAAGAAGGCGTTCAAGCCCACCATGGCACCGTCAAGGAAAAGTGACTGTACTACCAGGATCAAGAACATGACCACCAGCAGCGGCAAGAAGACGGCGTTGGCCCGTGAGATGCCCTTGTTCACGCCGGCCACCATGATCACAATGGCCACAATCCACACCGCAAGCATGGGGAAGAACACATTGGAGACAAAGTCAAAGGACAATCCGGCGGTGTCAGCGGTCTTGAGGAAGTCGCCGAAGAAGAAGCCCTCGGCGTCGTCGCCCCAGGCCTTGGTCAGAGAGAACCACGTATACATGGCGGCCCAGGCGATGATGGCGGCATAGTAGATGGCGATGACGAAACAGATCAGCACCTGCCACCAGCCAATCGGCTCGGCTGCACGGTGCAGGCGCCGGTAGGCCAGNGGNGCTGAGCCGCGGAAGCGGTGGCCGATGGAATAGTCAAGGAAAAGCAGCGGGATACCTGCACACAGCAGGGCCACAAGGTAAGGGATCAAGAAGGCGCCGCCGCCGTTTTCGTAGGCAACATAGGGGAAACGCCAAATGTTGCCCAAACCTACGGCGGAGCCAATCGCGGAGAGAATGAAGAGTCTTCGAGAGGAAAAGGT
Organism: Arthrobacter polaris; assembly: GCF_021398215.1. Classification (NCBI taxonomy): domain Bacteria; kingdom Bacillati; phylum Actinomycetota; class Actinomycetes; order Micrococcales; family Micrococcaceae; genus Arthrobacter; species Arthrobacter polaris. Next base: position 673,150 of record NZ_CP071516.1, on the reverse strand, counting down.
CTCTCGTTTGGCCGGGGCGGGCTTTCCGCCCCGGCCAGCGGGTGATGTTGTCATGAGGCAACATTAACTCACATTTTCACCTGATGGACATTTGGTTTCAATATGCGGACGCTGGCAGGCACCCTCACAGCTGCGTCACAAATGTCCCCAACGGTGCACAGGAGTCCACCCGTCAAACGTGGTGCGGCGTTCGGGATTTAACGGTCAAACGTGATGCGGCGTTTGCATTACGCGTTTGACTTACATGTGGACGTGGAGGCGGCGGGCCGCTTCCGCGATGGATCCNGAGATCGAGGGATACACGGTGAAGGTGTCAGCCACATCGTCCACGTGCAATTTCTGGCTCACGGCCAATGCGATGGGGAAGATCAGCTCACATGCTCCAGCTCCCACAACCACCCCACCAATGACGGTGCCGGATCCCTTACGCGCAATGATCTTGATGAAACCCTCGTTGACGTTGCGCATCTTGGCGCGGGCGTTGGTGCGCAATGAGAGCTTGATGACATCGCCCTGGTACTTCCCGGAGGCCAGATCGGCTTCAGAGACTCCCACCGACGCAATTTCCGGTGAGGTGAAAATATTGGCGGACACTTGGTTCAATTTTAGTGGCCGGACCCCGTCGCCGCCAAGGTGGGCAACGGCGATGCGGCCCTGCATGGCTGCCACGGAGGCCAGGGCAAACACGCCGGTGCAGTCACCGGCGGCGTAAACGTTGGGNGCGCTGGTGCGGGAAACGCTGTCGACCTTGATGTGGCCACTGGGCGTGACCTCAACACCTGCGGCTTCCAAACCAATGTTGGTGGTGTTGGGGATGGAACCTACACAGACCAAACAGTGGGTGCCGGTCACTTTGCTGCCGTCACTGAGTGTCACCACTACGCCCTCTGCGGTGCGCTCCACAGCGTCAGCGCGCGATCGGGACAGCACACGCAATCCGCGGCGCTCAAACACGTCCTCCAGCACGGCGGCGGCGTCCGAATCCTCCCCNGGCAGCACTTGTTCACGGCTGGAAATCAAGGTGACCTTGGAGCCCAGTCCGTTGAACGCGGACGCGAACTCGGCACCTGTGACACCTGAACCCACCACAATGAGTTCCCGCGGAAGTTCCTCAAGATCGTACAGCTGGGTCCAGTTCAGGATGCGTTCACCATCGGGCTGGGCAGTAGCTAGCTCACGCGGATGAGCACCCACTGAGACCAAGATGGCATCCGCCTTGATGATTTCTTTGGTTTCCCCGCGGTCCACTTCAATGGTGCGGTTATCTAGCATCTTGCCTGTGCCGATCATAATGGTCACGCCCATGGCTTCTAGGCCACGGCGGATGTCCGCTGACTGTTCCTTAGCCAAGTGCAACACGCGCTCGTTGATCTGCTTCAGGTTCGCCTGCATCACGGTTTTGGAGACACCGTCTGCAGCGATGAAACTCACACCCATGTCAGTGGAATCCACGCTGCGGTTCATGGATTCTGCCACGGCGATCAGCGTCTTGGAGGGNACCACATCAGTGAGTACCGCCGAGCCGCCCATACCGGAACGCTCCACAATGGTCACCTTGGCGCCCATGGAGGCCGCCACCAGGGCGGCTTCATAGCCGCCCGGTCCACCGCCGAGGATCGCTAGGCTGGGAAGGGCAAAGGGATTCGGGATATCTGCTTGGCTGCTCACAGTAGTTCATTCTCGCTTAACCCGCTGCGGCACCAAGTTTCTAACAAGTGCGCACATTGCGGGATGTCGCTTCCGGCACCACCGCGGATTTGTGGCTATGTTTATTGCATGAGCGATTCAGAGACTTTTCAAGCAGTGACCCCTTTANTTCTGGCCGAAGCTGCGGCGGCGCACATCGCCCAAGCCACAGGCGTGGCGCACCATGATCTGGCGTTGGTGCTGGGCTCCGGTTGGGGTGAGGCGGCGGGATTGATTGGCGAGGTCACCGCCGTGGTACCCGCCGCGGAGGTGCCCGGCTTCAGCGCACCAGCAGTGCCCGGTCATGTGGCAACGCTGAGCTCCATCCGCACACCCGCTGGCAAGAACGTGTTGGTGCTAGGTGCCCGCACACACTTTTATGAGGGCAAGGGCGTGCGTGCGGTGGTCCACGGGATCCGCACGGCCGCTGCTACCGGGGCCAAGACGGTGGTGCTCACCAACGGCTGTGGCGGCCTGAACCCGCAATGGGAGCCGGGCACCCCGGTCCTGATTAGTGATCACATCAACCTCACCGCCGCCTCACCGCTTGAGGGTGCCACGTTTGTTGATCTGACCGATCTGTATTCCTCCCGGCTGCGAGCGCTGGCCCTTGAGGTTGACCCCACCTTGGATCAGGGCGTGTACGCCCAGTTCACTGGCCCGCATTATGAGACGCCGGCAGAGGTGCAGTACGCCAAGCGCATTGGCGCCGATCTGGTGGGCATGTCCACGGCCCTGGAGGCCATTGCTGCCCGGGCCGCTGGCATGGAGGTCTTTGGCATCTCCTTGGTGACAAACCTGGCCGCGGGCATCAGTGCCACGCCGCTTTCGCACGGGGAGGTTCTTGAGGCAGGTGCAGCCGCAGGTCCTCGTATTTCTGCGCTGTTGGCGCAGATCATCGCCAAAATGTAAGTTAATCGCCACCTTTGGCCTTGGATACGGTTACATTGTTCTGGTGAGACATGTTCAAGATGCCAGCTCTAAGTCCAATGCCGCGCTCGAGACGGAGGCCCTGAGGGCAGCCGCACTGGAGTGGGGCGCCCATGATCCCGATCCCGCCACGGCGGATAAGCTGCGGGCGCTACTGGCCTCCCCTGATGCGGCAGCGGAGCTGGCCGATAGCTTTTCTGGCAATCTGGAATTTGGCACGGCCGGGCTTCGGGCTGCCATGGGCCCGGGTCCGAGCCGGATGAACAAGGTGGTGGTGCGCCGCGCCGCCGCTGGTCTTGCCGCGCACCTGCGTGACTTGGCTGCGCCGGATGGCACAGGATCCTCCTCTGTTCCGGAGCTGGCCTACCAGCCCCGAGCCGTGGTGGGCTATGACGCACGGCATAACTCAGCGGCTTTCGCCCAGGAGACGGCTGCCATTTTGNTTGCCGCCGGTATCCAGACGTTCCTGCTGCCCGCTGCGCTACCAACGCCGGTGCTCGCCTATGCAGTGCGCGCCCTGAACTGTGAAGCCGGCGTCATGGTCACTGCCAGCCATAACCCTCCGGCGGATAATGGTTACAAGGTGTATCTTGGTGGCCGCGCCGTGGCCGCCGAGGCCCGCGGTGTACAGATAGTGGCCCCGCATGACAAGGCGATCGCCGCCCACATTGCGAAGGTTTCGGCCACAGCCAAGATGGCTGACACCTCCAACATTGCCATGGCAGCCAATGGCTGGACAGTGCTCGGGGCTGAGATGCTCGAGGGCTACCGTCAGGCAGTGGGTTCCCTCGCTGACACCGCAGCGTTCCCCACCNGCAAGCTGCGCATTGTGCACACCTCATTGCACGGGNTTGGTCACGAGAGCGCCCTGGCGGTGCTGCACAGCGCCGGCTTCAGAGATGTCCATGCAGTGCCCGAACAGGCATCGCCAGATCCGGATNTTCCTACGGTGTCCTTCCCTAACCCCGAGGAGCCAGGGGCCATGGACATGGCGTTTGCCTTGGCCCAGAAAGTGGGTGCCGATGTTGTGCTCGCTAACGATCCCGACGCCGACCGGGTGGCCGTAGGGNTCCTGGACCCGGCCACAGGGACGTGGCGCCAACTCCACGGGGATCAAGTAGGCGCCCTGCTCGGGACACATATTGTTGCCCGAGGTTCTCACGTAGTTGCCAAGGCCACTGAGCCGGCCGGCTCCGGCGAGGCTGCACCCGGCTGCGAGCAGCCGGTGTTCGCCAACTCCATTGTGTCCTCCCGGCTGTTGGCCCGCATTGCCACTGCCGCTGGCTATCACCATGTTCAGACGCTGACAGGCTTCAAGTGGATCTCACGGGTGCCGTCGCTGAGCTACGGCTACGAGGAGGCGCTGGGGTACTGCGTGGCGCCGGAACTGGTTCGGGACAAAGACGGCATCTCCGCCGGGCTGCTCCTTGCTGAGATGGCGGCCGGGCTCAAGGCAGAAGGCCGGACTCTCCTTGATGTTTTGGATGATTTGGCGCTGGCACACGGTCTACACACCACCAATCAAATCAGCATCCGGGTTGAAGAGCTCAGTGACATTGTCGCCATGATGGCTGGGCTGCGTGCTGATCCCNCTGCTGGCTTTGACGGTTCACCGGTTACTCACTTCACTGATTTATCGGTGGGAACACCAGACTTGCCTGCCACTGACGGCCTGCTGTACGTCACAGCAAAGGATACGAGGGTTGTCATCCGGCCCAGCGGCACCGAACCTAAGCTCAAGTGCTACTTGGAAGTCATTGTTCCCGTGACAGGGCCCGCGGACCTTGGCACAGCCCACCAAGAATTAGAACGTGCGCTGGCCGCCGTGGTCCTTGATGTCAAGACAGCGCTAGGGCTTCAGGACGTGTAGGGCGCTACAAGAGGTGTAGGCAGCTACAAAAGAATTCGAAAATAATCCAATCCAAAGCCTCATGTGCTCCGAATCACGTTGTAACGCGTCCAAAGACGGAGCGTTGACATCTTATGAGGAGGAACATTCAATGTTCAAGAAATCTGCTTTACTCGTAGCACCAGTTCTTGCACTGGCTGCCTTGTCCTTCTCCGGAGGCGCCGCCATGGCTGCCGATGGGGACACCACCACCTACGAAGCCAACTTGGGTGCCATCAACGGCAGCAATGCCACTGGTTCACTCTGGATTTCGCTGACCGGCAATGAAGCAACCATCACCGAAAACGTCAGTGGCCTGGCCGCGAAGTTCGGCGAAGACGCCTACCCGCACGTCCAGCACATCCACATTGACGGTGCCGGTACATGCCCGTCACCGGCAGCGGACACCAATGGCGACGGCGTCATCAGCACCACCGAGGGCGGCCCGTCCTACGGCAAGATCGGCACCACGCTTTCAACCTCCGGTGACACCAGTGACAAGGCAGCTCTTGACTTGGCTGTGGCTGGCATGGGTGCCTCCTACAATTACGAGCGTACGTTCACCATGAACGATGCGACCATTGCCTCCCTCAAGGCCGGTACAGGTGTTGTGGTAGTGCACGGTCTGGATCCGGCAACACTGACCCAGGCTGGTCAGGACGCCAAGAGTGAACTAGTTCCGACCTTGCCGTTGGCAGCAACCTCACCGGCCTTGTGCGGGACGCTCGTGGTCTCTCAGATGGCTGCAATGCCCGGGNGTGCACCGNGAACGGGTGTGAGTACGGCTGTTGCCTCCACCGGAATGTCAGCCTCTCCTGAGGTTGCCTGGATTGCCGGCGGCAGCGCCNTGGTGCTGGCTGCAGGTGCCGTCTTGGTGATGAACCGCAAAGACCGTAGCTGCCAAGTAGGCAGTGACTTATCCCTATGAATAACAACCAAAGCCGACGCGGACGCTACACAGCGTCCGCGGCGGCCGCGGTCCTCCTCGCTGGTCTCACCTTGGGTGTGGCCGGATGCGGCCCGGACCCCGGCCCCACCGCAACGGGCACCACGGCAAGTTCCACTTCCGCTGCTGCCCCGCCCCAGCTGCCAGCTCCCCTGCTGCAGTATCTACGCCACAGGAATCCAGCACGCCTGCTCCTACCTCAGAGCCCGNCACCGGTACCTCCAGCAGCACAGCCACTAGTCACCGGACCGGTCATGGATGCTTCGGCACCTGTGAGCTTGGACATTCCCGATATTGGCCTCACCACAAACCTTCTCACGTTGGGGCAAGAAGCCAACGGCGAAACTGAGGTGCCGCCCGTGGAGGTAGGCTCCNCCGCAGGCTGGTACAAGTTCTCCNCCACGCCCGGCTCGCTGGGTCCATCAGTGATTTTGGGCCACGTCAATACCACCACCACCCCTGATGGTGTCTTTNTCCGGCTCCGGNATTTGACCCCAGGGCAACAGTTCTCCGTGACCCGTGCAGACGGACAGGTAGCAGTTNTTGCCGTTGACCATTCGGAAATCTTCAAGAAGAATGCTTTCCCCACGCTCGCCGTCTACGGCAACACCGAACGCGCTGAAATTCGGCTCATCACTTGCGACGGGTACGATCCCGCTACGGGTGAATTTACCGAGAATATGGTGGTCTACGGCCACCTAGTCTCCAGCCACGCTGCATAAGCAGCACTCATCACCGCCAAGCGCAGTACCGCCGCTCCTAGGAATTGGAACATCATGAGAACAAAATTCAGTATTGGGGCGCTAGTAGTGGTGGCCACCGCTGTGGCATTGTCAGGGTGCTCGGGCGCCGCGGCCCCAGGCGTGGTCGCAGCCCGGGTAACGTCACNNGGCTGCCCCTCAGCCTCTGCGCAGATGCACACTGACATGGCAGCTGGCATGGAGTCCATGATTCATATAGAAAGGACGGCATCCTCTCCCGTAGCTTTGGCGCCAGGGGCGATGGTGACAGTGATGAACATGGACACCGAGGCACATTCTGTGATTTCCGATGACACCACAAGCTTTAACCTCTCGATCCCAGCAGGTGGGGTGGCCTCGTTCAAGGCCCCTGCCCAAGCCGGGGAGTACNCCTTCACTAGCGGCACCGCAGCGCGAATGCACGGCGTTTTGAAAATCGTCAGCGGCGCACCAGAGGCATCTGCCGCGGCAACCGCTTCAGCTCCGTCGGAGGCGGCGAAGATGGTGTGTGCCGATGAGGCGAAACAGACCGTGAAAACTATTGTGGGGACCACGGATCTACCGGTTCCCCGTGATAGTTGGGACGGATCCAACTACACGTGCAGTTACCCGTTAGCGTCCGGTGAGTTTGTGATGACGGTGACCGAAGCGGCTGATGATGCTGGCGCCGTGGCGTTTGCTGCCCAACTCGCCACTACCTTGGCGGCCACCNCCATCACCGGGCTTTCTAACCTGGGTTTGCCCGGATATCGCTCAGGGGATGGCAGCGTGGTCTTTGCTAAAGACAATATGACTCTTCACGTTGACGCAACGGCATTGACGGGAGCTGTTGGGCCGGAANAAATATCGCCTTCTGATTTCGCCTACCAAATGGCAACCACCATTCTGGGCTGCTGGACGGCCCATCACTGAGCACTCTTACCCCACCACCCTGGTGGGGTAAGAGTGGCCAGTGAGGATCAGTGGATNCTTTTCAACGCTTCGCCCTTATGCATGGCGATGTGATCCGTGGTGTCACTNTTAATCTCATACTGGGGATCCTTGGGTGTACAGCGCCGGGTGTGGCCTTTGTAGGGAACATCCTGCGTGTGAATTTTGGTGATTGTCCCTTGCACGTAGCCTGCCTCAGAATTCCACCGGACGTGATCTCCTACAGCAAATTTCTTGGTCATCTCAGCTCCCTTGTCTCTCCTCAGCGTCTTCTCCCTCAGCCTAACCTCGGAACATCCGAGCTGCGTGGGTTGGATCTGGGCACGGCACCCCGCACCCACTTCAGGCAAGCGTGCTCAGCAGCGGCCCGTAACCACCGCCGTCGGCCCAACCCTTGTTTATAGCAACACAATCAGGCCCACCACATGTGGCACCATGGGGTATACATCCGCACGCGGGAAGGCATGCACCATGACACTTAATAGCCCCTTCACGGCAAATAATGCCTCCGAAGATTTGGCACGCTACATAGATCACACACTGTTGGCACCGGAGGCCAGCCATGCTGACATCTTGCGCCTGTGCAAGGAAGCAGCGGAGCACCATTTCAAAGCTGTCTGTATCAACCCCGTCTGGGTGGAAACAGCCAAGAAGGCTCTGCTGGGCACCGGAGTGTTGACCTGTACCGTGATCGGCTTCCCGTTGGGCACACACAACACCGATGTCAAAGTTTTCGAGGCTCGCGGGGCCACCATGGACGGGGCCGACGAAGTTGATATGGTCATCAACATAGCTTCCGCCCGCGCGCTGGATAAAGAAGCCCTCGTCTCGGACATCTCTGCCGTGGCAGAAGTTGTCCATGGTGAGGACTCGCTGTTGAAAGTCATCATCGAAACCTCATTGCTCAGTGACGATGAANAGATTCTCGCCTGCCAGGCCGCAGTTGAAGCAGGCGCTGACTATGTCAAGACTTCCACGGGCTTCAATGGTGGCGGTGCCACCACCGCCGATGTTGCCCTCATGCGCCAAACAGTGGGCCCCGATGTGGGAGTTAAGGCTTCAGGCGGTGTGCGTACGCGTGAANAAGCTCTTGAAATGATCGCTGCTGGTGCCACCAGGATTGGTACCAGCTCAGGTATTGCCATCGTCACCGGTGGCGCGGGCACTAGTTCGTATTAATTCGTACTAAGATCGTGGGTAGATCAACGCGCCGGCCCTTGCCGGTGCAACCATTCAGCTCCCACCATGGGGTATGGAGGAACCGTGTCCAATAGCAGTTACCGTAGCGAGAACAGCCTTGTGCAGTCCGTCGTTTTGTTTGTCATCTTCTTCGCTCTGTTCCTTGGCGGAATTTTCGCGTTCTCCTTCTGGAGCNTTGAGAGCTTTGCGCACGCCTTCGTCCCGGCGGGTCTGGGCATCGGCCTGTGCGCACTGGCCATTGGCATCCCTGTGACGGTCATCGGCCGTTCCAACTCCGCCGGTGAGTAATTAGTTTCTAACAAGTAACCCGCAGTTAGTGGCATAAGAAAACACGATATTCGTGCTCTTTCAGCTACTAACTGCGGGCTTATTGCTTTAAGTGGCGTGAGCTCATCACTGATTGCGTGCCGGGATACTCAGGGTGAAGGTACTTCCTTGGCCCGGCTCGCTGTGCACTGTCAGTGTGCCGCCATGGGCGTCGGCAATCGATTTGGTGATGGCCAAGCCCAAGCCCACGCCCGGGACGGCTTTACTGCGGGCTGAATCGGTGCGATAGAAGCGGGTAAAGAGACGGGCTTGCTCGCTATCGCTCATACCCACTCCGTAGTCACGGACCTGGACCTGCAAACCTGAAGCACTGTTGCGGCCCACCACCTCCACCACACCGCAGCGGCTGGAAAATTTCACGGCATTGGAAATCAAATTGTCCACGGCCTGACCTATGCGGACCCCGTCAAAGCTGCCCAGCATCCCCGCTTCCATATCGAGGCTAAGCGCAACGTTTCGCTGTTCAGCTCGCGGCCGGGCCGCCTCCACGGCGGAGACAAGGAGGGGACGCATATCCCCGGCNACCGCGATGACCGTCATGGCGTCGCGAGCTGAGCCCAATAAGTCGTTGACCAAAATTAGCAAGCGTTCAGCATTGCGTGAGACCACGTTGAGATAACGGCTTATCTCTTCGTCATCCACCTCATCCATCACTAGTTCTAGATAACCCAGAATAGAGGTCAGCGGTGTCCGCAGCTCGTGGGAGACACTGGCCACAAAATCCTCCTGCGCGGCCACCGCCTCCATCACTTCGCTCACATCGTGGAACACCACCACGGCACCCTGGCGGATTCCGTGGTCATCAATGATCTGACGTGCCGAGGTGGACATGGCCCGCTGGCTATCTCCGGTGCCCAGCCAATACAGCTCCCCAGAAAACTCGGCACCATCCACCGCTCGCCGGACCGGCCGGTTCACCGGCGCAACGGGAGTTATCCGGTCTGGCCCAAANACCAACAGCTCCGCTTCGGTAGGATCAGGGTTCCCTGCCGGGAGGGCCACATTGTGGATGGAGCGTTGGTGTTTGTTCATCAGGACATCGTTGCCGGTCTCGTCCACCACCACAACGCCGACTTCGGCAACTTCGATGATGGTATGCAACTGTCCGGCCCGCCGGTTAGCAATAGCAGAGGTTTCGGCCAAGCGCTGGGCCTGCACCCTGAAACTTCGGGTGACCACGGTGGCAGCTATGGCTAGCGCCAGCATAATCAAGGGGATGAGCAACGGTTTGATCAGGCCGGCCCGGCTGGGTACCGCACCGAAGAAAATGAAGGGTGACCAAGCAATGACCAGTGGACCAAGAAACGAAGTAATACGTGTAATCCACTGGGGAATGTCAGACCATGCCAGCCACAGCACGGGAAAGACGGATAAGAGACTCACACCATTCAAGATGGGGCTGGCTCCATGGACCATGGCGCCAATGGGAATGAAGTCTGCCATGGGAACCAACCACAGGCACCAGTGCGGCAGTCGGTTCCAGCGTATCAGCGCAGCCACCGCCGTCAATAAGAAGATCCCTACCGCACCGAGGAAAAATAGCTGATTCACTACCAGCGCGGGGTCAACCACAAGCAAGAGGGCCACCACAATCGAGGTGGTCACGGCTAGAGGCGTCTGGCTCAGCAGTGCACGTTGTGCCCGGGGCAAAGCGAAATAATCCGTTTCCAGAGTCTGCCGCCATCCAGCCTGTAGGGCAGCGGTATTTTACCCCGTGAGCATCAGCGCGCAAGGATTTCCGCCAATTCTTCCCGTAACGACGTTGGCCGGAAAGGCTTCAGAAGGTATGCGGTGGCTCCGGCAGCCATGGCACCATCAATATCTCCCTGCTGGCCCCGCGCGGTCAGCATCACCACTTTACCTTCGTGGAACGTCCGCAGTTCCGTCAGCACAGCCACGCCATGCATATCCGGTAGCCCAATGTCTAAGGTCACCAAATCCGGGCGCATGTCTCGCGCACTTTCTAGGCCTGCTTTCCCCGTCCCCACCGAGTTAATTTTGAAACCCATCTGGCTCAGAACTATTTCCAGCAATCCCCGGATATCATCGTCGTCTTCAATGATCAGCGCATTTTTCTCCATAAACTCCACCATGTTCTCAGTATAGTGAAGGGCTTGAGCCACTCCTGCCGATGGCGGAATCCCCACAGTGACGTGAATTTCACACCATGACATACGTTCCATAGATTCGGTGGTTGTCCTAGCCGCTTTTCTCTGGGGCTGATTTTCTATGGGGCTGGCGTATTTGTATTATTTTGGACTTTACCGTGCGCGAGCGCTCTCACCATTCACAGAGAGTCTTTGGCACCCTCCATGTGGTGGCGAAAAGTATGGTAAACCATGGGCACCAGGAAATGTGACTCTGAGCTTTCGAAGCTATCCCGGTCTAAGTCAACGAAATTTTCCACGGCATTGGAAATACGCCACTTCATGATTCAGCCGTACGCCGGGATGGCCAGCTTGCTGCTGCTCCCGGTTCGGTAGTTTTTATCGTCCTGAGGGACAATCTGACCTCGTCGGTAACAGCGCAGTGGTACTTGGCGATTGTGCCAGCTGCCCTTATTCCTCTTTCATCCCGTACACCAGTTGGGCGGGTTCTCGCACCGAAGTGGGAGACGGAAGGCCCTTGGCTTTAGTAGACCAAGGCCGGACGTTAGCGCATTGTTTTACTAATACGCCACCTACTCGTTCTACCCCACGCCATGAGAGGTGTACTTATCAGCGAGAATTCTTGGGCCAAGATGGCCAGCAACATGGACGGCAGGAACCCTCCGATTCCCCGCCGCCAAGTGGGAAGCTGCAGGTGTACAAATCCGTGATTCGAACTTAGCAGCGGACCCCGCTACTTACTCACAGCACGCTGGTCCAGTTGAACCGGATCGGAGCCGCAGTGCATTCCATCGGCGCACTGCGGCTCAACTTAAAGCAGCGGATCTCAAGCGGTGGGTGCGGGGCCGTTTCAAAGATGGCCTCCAGCACGCCCTGGGCCCATGTGAGCACTTCGGCATCGGCCAAGTCCCGGCCGCCGATGCGGGCGGTCTTGGGCTTGGGAATCAGGACGGAGTTCAAGGCTGGCTTTACCAAGGACCCCGGGTACATGCGTGTTAGGCGCATCTGCTTTGATTCGGGCAGATCGGCCGGTGCGAATTTGATGAATTTCCCTTGCAGAGCAACGTCCGTGAGTCCTGCTGCTCTAGCCAGTACCTTGAAATGAGCCACGGCAATGAGGTTCACCGCGGCCGGNGGCAATTCGCCGTACCGGTCGATCAGTTCCGCTTGGACCTCGGCTATGCCTTCAACGCTGAGCGCTGCTGCAAGCTTCCTGTAGGCCTCAAGGCGCAGCCGCTCCCCNGGCACATAATCATGCGGAAGGTGGGCATTGATGGGCAACTCAATCTTCATCTCAGCCGCGCGTTCTTCACCCTCGCCACGGTATTCAGCCACAGCTTCACCCACCAAGCGGATGTACAAGTCAAAGCCCACACCCTGAATGTGCCCCGATTGTTCCCCGCCAAGCAAGTTGCCCGCACCACGGATCTCAAGGTCCTTCATGGCTAGGGCCATACCTGCACCCAATTCGTTGTGAGCGGCCACAGCCTTCAATCGCTCCAACGCAACTTCACCCAAAGGCTTATCCGCCGGGTACAAGAAGTAGGCGTAGGCGCGTTCACGGCCGCGCCCCACCCGCCCACGCAGCTGGTGCAGCTGGGAGAGCCCGTAGTTGTTGGCCTGTTCCACAATCAGCGTGTTGGCATTGGAAATATCCAGGCCAGTTTCAATGATGGTGGTGCATACCAGCACATCAAAGCGCTTCTCCCAGAAGTCAACAATGATCTGTTCCAGCCGGGACTCGCTCATCTGCCCGTGGGCTACTGCTACGCGCGCATCGGGCACTAGCTGTTGGATGTGTGCGGCTGTGCGCTCAATCGATTTAACCCGGTTGTGCACATAAAATACCTGGCCTTCACGCATGAGCTCGCGCCGAATAGCCGCACCCACTTGTTTGTCGCTGTGGGCGCCAACGTAGGTCAAAACGGGGTGGCGTTCCTCCGGCGGCGTGGCCAAAGTGGAGGTTTCACGGATGCCCGTCATGGACATCTCCAGGGTGCGTGGAATGGGNGTTGCGCTCATGGCCAGCACGTCCACATTGGTGCGCATCTTCTTCAGCGCTTCCTTATGCTCAACACCAAAACGCTGTTCCTCATCAACAATAACAAGGCCCAGGTCCTTGAACTCAAAGTCCTTGGAAAGCAGCCGGTGCGTTCCAATGACCACATCCACCGTCCCAGTCCGTACCCCNTCAACAATTTCCTTGGACTCCTTAGCCGTTTGGAAGCGCGACAACGGGCGCACGCGGATAGGGAAGCCCGAGAAGCGCTCATTGAACGTCTCATAGTGCTGTTGTGCAAGCAACGTGGTGGGGACCAAAATGGCCACCTGTTTGCCGTCCTGGACTGCCTTGAAAGCGGCACGCACAGCAATTTCGGTCTTGCCGTAGCCAACATCGCCGGAGATCAGCCGGTCCATGGGGACTTCCTTCTCCATGTCCGCCTTGACCTCGTTGATGGCCACCAGTTGATCCGGCGTCTCCACATACGGAAACGCTTCCTCCAATTCGGCCTGCCACGGCGTATCCGGACCAAAGGCATGCCCGCGGCTTGCCATGCGAGCCGAGTACAGCCGGATCAGCTCCCCTGCGATCTCCTTGACGGCCTTGCGAGCCTTACCCTTAGTGGCCGCCCAATCCGAGCCTCCATCANNTCTGGAAAGCGCTGGCGCGTCCCCGCCCACATAGGCGGTGACTTGGTCCAGCTGATCGGTGGGCACAAACAATCTGTCCCCNGGCGCGCCACGCTTGGCGGGCGCATATTCCAGCACCAGATATTCACGCAGGCCCGCGGCCCCACCAACNCCTGCTCCTGGCACTTTGCGTTGGATCAGCTCCACAAACTTGCCCACGCCGTGTTGCTCATGGACCACATAGTCCCCGCGGCTAGCTGGAGGGTCCACAGCATTGCGCCGTTTGGAGGGCATCTTGCGCATGTCCCTCGTGGACACGGCTGAGGCACGCCCCAGCAGGTCCGCCTCTGTCAACAGTCCCAGTTTCAGGGAGTCAAGGACAAAACCGCGGCCTGTGTCTGCCGTGGTCACTTCTATAATGCCCGGCTGCGGTTCGTGATCCAGGCTGTCAACGCGCGACGCCGGGATGTTGGCTTCATGAAANAGTTCCGCTAGACGCTGGGCCGGTCCGGGGCCCTGGGTGGCCACCACCACCCGCCATTGGTCCTTGATCCGGGAGCCGAGGAACTCCATCATCTCGGCCACATCGCCACGGTAGCCGCGGGGTTCGCGGGCGTGCAGGTTCAGCACGTCGGTGCCGGTGTCAAGCTCCTCGTCCTGGGCTAGNGAGCTCAACGTCCACCAACTGAGGCCACCTTCTAATGCCACTTCTCTGGTTTCGGCGAGANNTTTGAAGCCAGCCGAGGCCAGATCTGTTCCCTGGCCAGGCATCTGCGTCGAGGACAAATCAAGNGGTGCGTTACCGCCATCGGAGGCGGTAGACCAAGCCGCCTCAAGGAATTCCGCATTGGTGGATTCCAGGTCGTGGGCGCGGGCACTGACTTTNTCCGGGTCAAGGACCACCGCGATGGAGCTTGCTGGTAAGAGTGAAGACAGCGGCACCATACTCTCCACTAGCGCTGGAGCCAGTGATTCCATCCCTTCCACGGCGATGCCGCCGGCAATCTTNTCCAGCATGGCCGCAGCGGCAGGCATCGAGTCCTTGAGCTTGGCGGCGCGGCTCATCACAGCGGGNGTGATGAGAATTTCCCGGCACGGCGGAGCGTAGAGCTCTGTGGGGTGGGAGATATTGCCGGTGACGCTTGTCAGGGTACGCTGATCTGCAATGCTGAACCAGCGCATGGCCTCCACCTCGTCACCAAAGAATTCGATGCGGACGGGATGGTTCTCGGTGGGTGGGAAAACGTCCAGAATGCCGCCACGGACGGCAAATTCGCCGCGGTGCGTGACCATGTCAACGCGAGCATATGCGGCGTCGGCCAGACGCTTGATGAGTTCAGTGAAGGGNATTTCCTCCCCAACTTTTACATGGACGGGAACCAGTTCACCCAATCCAGCAACCAATGGCTGCACAACCGCACGAATGGGCGCGACAATGATGCGAAGGTGGTTTCCAGTATCGAACTCGGGATGAACCAGGCGGCGTAACAAGGCCAGGCGGCGTCCTACAGTGTCAGAGCGAGGAGACAGGCGCTCATGCGGGAGTGTCTCCCAGCTGGGGAATTCTGCCACTTCCGCGTCCGGCAAATAAGAACGCAGGGCCGCCACGGTGTCCTCGGCCTCGCGGCCGGTGGCCGTGATGGCCAGGATGACNCCAGGACGTTGGGCATGCTTGGCGGCTCCAAGCCCGTCCGCTGCCTCAGCCAAGAGCACTGCACGCATGCCAGCAGGTGCACTGAAGGCAACGTCGGCGCTGCGAGTAGCCGGGTCTGCGGCAGCAAANGTACGAACCCTAGCGAAGCTGGGATCCTGTGAAAGTGCGCTCCGCAACCCTGTAAGACTCATGGGCAATTTCTCCTTGACGCGTAACGGTGGTGGCCGCTTAAGTACGTGGTTTGCCGTGCCTGGACAGCACGAAGGCCCAGAAATTCGCTGAAACTCCGGGACTTTATCCAGCTTACTCGCGGCAGGCAGGCCTTGGTATCGCAACAGCTTGGCCTTGGTATCCTAGGAGCTGCCCCAAACACGCCCCTTACCTTGGAGGAACCATGGCACTTGCCGCCTCAACAACACTTTCAGCCTCGGCTCAGAGTGTGACAGATGTCTTTACCAATGCCGACTTCATCAAGCACGTCAGCGAAACAGTGGGCGGAGAGCTGAAATCCTTCACCATCAGCGGGCCCACCTCCGCGGCTTTCACCACCAAGACCGTGCGCACGCTGCCCACCACGCGGATGCCCGAGCTCATCCAGAAGTTTGTCGGCGCAACCTTGACTGTGACACAGGATGAATCCTGGAGCGCACCAGCGGCCGACGGCTCCCGCACGAATACCATCACACTCACAGTGGCCAAAGCCCCTGTAGATGTCACTGCCTTGCAANAGTTGACGGTCACTGGCGAATCAACCTTGGTGGAGCTGACCGGCGAGGTCAAATCCGGTGTGCCATTCCTTGGCGCCAAGATCGCCTCAGCGGCCGAGCCTGTCATTGGCCGTGCGCTAAACTTGCAGGCCACCCTCGCCCAGAAATGGCTAGAGACACACGTCTAAGCAGTGCAAGGCATACTGCAGCCTATGAAAACCCCGCCATACTATCCGGTCCTGCTAGCTGGCTTTCGGCGCCAGCAACTGCTGGGCTTGGTCGTTGGTGAACATCTTCCAGGCTGAAGAAGGTGAACCCTGCATTGCGGCCAGCGGGCTTTCTTCGCGGTTCCACCACTTGGCTTCGAAGATACGGCTATCAAACATCACCCGGTCCCCTTGGAGATAGATTTTCTCCGCCGTCCACAGTGGATACGTTCCAGCCGGAACAGTCTGCTGTGGGGCTGGCTTATCCCCAGGCAGGACGGGACCAACCAGTTGCCACGGTGTCAGCCCCTCCGTGGCAACTGGGTTATCCGGTACATCATCCTGCGTCCACCACTTGGCGGTGTAGACATTCCCGTGCCAAACAATCCTGTCCCCTTCCACATACACGGCCAGATCGCTCCAGATCGGGTATGGGCTGGTTGCCGGATTGTCCGCAGGAACCGTTGCTTGGCTCGAGGCCAGTGGCGAGGCGCTGGCGGAGGGCTCTGCAAGCGGTGAGGTCATCCCGTCACCCAACATCTCTGAGAAGAGCTTACCCTTCTGATCCACGCCGCTGCATCCATCGGAGACGCGCGTGAGATCAGGGTAGTTTGGCCCACACGTGGCGTCACGGTTCAGGGACCACATAGAAACCCTGCCAATGCCCTTGGCTACTGCAAAATCATGCAGTCCTGCGGCGTCCTGAAGCGTAAANATCTCACCAACTACATCATTTTGGCCGATCATCGGCGTCAGGCCGATCTTCCGCCACAGCGATTCAGCCCCGCTATCTTGCCCAGCTGCTTTGTACAATGACGCCAGCTGCTTGTGAGTGGCTGTGGCCGCAGCAATCGAGGCTTCCAGCATGGTACTGGATGCTACCTTGCTGGCACCAAAATCCATGCTCATGACATTGACGCCTGCAAGGTCCACTTTCGCATCGAGCATGGCGGCCACTGCGGCTGTTCCCTCGGAGGTCAGTCCGGTGGGNGCTACAGGAAGTGTCAGCCACACGGATAGCGGTTTTNNGGATGCAAGCCGTTCAGATTGTAGCTCTGCAATGGCCAAGGCCCGGCGTTTTAGTGCTTCCGTATCGGTGAGCCCAGGGCCCTCCAAATCCAGATCGATCATGGAAAGGTTGTAACGCTCCACAACGGAGGCATACGCATCACGTAATTGCCCCACATTGGTGCAGGTCACAGCAAGTTCATCATTGGCTTGACCACCAAAGGACACTGAAACCGAACCGCCTTGCTGGATCAGCCGGGCAATACGCCTATCCACGTCCAGTTCCTGACTGGCTTGGCCCATGGAGTAGAAAGTGCCCCAGCTTGGCTCACACGGTTTATCCTTGGCAGCCACAATAAANGACAACACCACGGATTTGGCAGCATCCGAGATGGGCGTTTCAAAGCTGTAGGTGGGNGTGGCGGTAACGTCTACATAGCCGGTAAANATGGCGGGCTCACCCGATGCCGCTATCGCATCATTGTAACGACCCCAGCCAATGTAGGCCCCTGCTGCCAACAAGGCCGCAACAGCTACTAAAGCCGTGAGGCGGAACAAGGAAAGCTTTTGTCCAGGAAAGCGCTGAGACACGTGTACCCCAATCAATCTGTTGATGCAAAAGAGACCCGCCGCCGCGGGCGGCCAGATTGTATTATCCTAAGCATACTGAGCGGCGTCCGGTGGTTGGTCTCAATCGTTAATAGGCGTCGTTTTCATTGTGCGTTTTCGGGCGCACCTTTAGCTGGTACTGGGGATTTGATGTCCGAGGTGGTTGTCGCGGCAGCAGAAAACAAAATGGCTCTACCGGGAGTTCCTGAATCCAAGGGTGTCCGTGTTCCTGCATCGAAGACAGGTCCGCGCCGCCAGTGGGGATCTGAGAAACGCTCTGAACCGCTCTCGATCGTGCACCCGAGCCCTTCTGCACGCAAGATCACCTTGGGACGGCTGGCCATCGTTGTCACCATTTCCGCTTGGTTGCTCTACCTGGTCACCACCGTGGTCAGGCAGCTTGCGGATAACCCCAATGCAGGATTCCGGTTCCAAGTAGAAGCCGTCTCGTATGTACTGGTGGTCACTTTCCTGACCTTTTCGGCCCTCATGTATCTTATGGCCCGCCAAGGTGCCCTGTACCGTTTCCGCGATCACAAACGTGTTCCCCGGGGCGAATTGGACCGTCACTTTGCCGCGTACAACGACGCCATCACTGTGCTGGTTCCCTCCTACGCAGAGGAAGTGCCGGTAGTGCGGGCCACTCTATGGTCCGCAGCTCTTCAGGAGTTCCCAGATCTGAAAGTCGTGCTCCTTCTCGATGACCCACCCAACCCCAAGGACCCTGTGGCGGCTGAAAAGCTCAATGCCACCCGCGCCCTGGCAGCAGAAATTTCCCACGCACTATCTGTTCCTGCAGCTCGGGTAAATGCTGCACTGACTTCCTTCCGCGGAAGGGAGGCCAGCACCGGGCCAGTGCCGGGTGCTGAAGTGGATGCTGTTATCGCCGAATATGATTTTGCGGCCACTTGGCTAGAACAAATGGCCGAGGCGGAAACGGTGGAAGACCATGTGGACGAATTTNTTGTTGACCTGGTACTTATGGGCCTTGCCCGTGAACTGCGGCTGGTCTTGCTGGCCCTGCGCGCGGCCCGGGCCCAGTCCACGGCTCCGGACCGTGCCCGCGTGGAGGAGCTATACCTGCGCTTGACCTGGATCTTCAATGTCAAGACCGAATACTTTGAACGCAAGGCCTATGCGAGCCTCTCCCATGAAGCCAACAAGGCCATGAACCTCAACGCCTATATCTCCTTGATGGGCGGGCGTTGGCATCGCGAGGTCACCGACGGTAGCGTGGTGCTTCGCCGCCGTGCGGAGGACGACGCCGGAGTGCCGGACGATCTGGACACCCCGGACACCACCTACTTGCTGACTCTCGATGCTGACTCATTGCTGCTGCGCGACTACTGCCTACGCTTGGTCTACTTCCTGGAATCGGCGGGTAATGAGCGTGTGGCCGTGGCTCAAACCNCCTATTCATCGTTCCGGGGTGCACCCACTCGCATCGAACGGATCGCCGGTGCAAGCACGGACATCCAGCACATCCTCCACCAGGGTATGACCTATTACGGGGCAACCTTCTGGGTGGGTGCCAACGCAGTGATTCGCAAGGTTTCCTTGGAAGACATTGTTGAAGTTGAAACCGTTGGCGGGTTTGAAATCCGTACCTATATCCAAGACCGGACCGTGATTGAGGACACGGAGTCCAGCGTGGACTTGGGCACACACGGCTGGACTCTTTCAAACTATCCCGAACGGTTGAGTTACAGCGCCACTCCGCCGGATTTCGGTTCCTTGGTGGTGCAACGGCGAAGGTGGGCCAATGGAGGTCTGCTGATCCTACCCAAACTGTGGAATCAGGTGCGCCGGCGCCGCCAGCGCCGAGAGACCATTTTATTCCGCGAACTGCTGTTGCGTGTCAACTACATGTCCTCCATTGCGTGGGCTAGTTTTGGCCTGCTGTTCCTGCTTGCCTACCCTTACGACAGCCGGCTGCTCAGCCCGTTGGTCCTGGTCGCGGCTCTGCCATATNTTTTGGCCATGGGCAGCGACCTGCGTGACTGCGGCCATCGTTTCAGCGATATTTTCCGTATCTACGGATTCAATCTTGTTCTCCTGCCGGTCAACCTAGCCGGCGTGCTTAAATCGCTCCAGCAAGCATTCACTGGCGAAAAGATTCCCTTCGTACGAACCCCCAAAGTCAAGGACCGAACAGCTGCACCTGGACTGTACGTCCTGGTTCCTTATCTCATTGTCTTCTTCTCCGTATTCACCTTGTGGCGTGATGCCACGGTGGGTAACTGGGGCAATGTTGCTTTCGCCGCCTTGAACGCGATATTGGCTGCTTTCGCCATCCGCGCCTATATCGGAGTGGGAAATTCAGTCGTCGATCTAAGCCTGGGCGCACTGAGCTGGGTCTATGTCAAACCCCGTGTGCCGCAGTCTGCTGCTCCAGTAATAGTGCCCAAGACGGCTGAGGAAGTCGACTGGCAGGCCCTTCTTTACCACGGAGACAGGAGACTGAACCGTGACTTGCGCGGCGGGACGGACCGGAGGCGCCGGGTGTCACAACGATGACGGTGCTGGGCAGCATCAGGAGGTTCACTGCATGATTCATTGGGCAATAAATCACCGCGGGAGCGTGCTTCCATGACGGCCGATCACGCGGACAAACGCTTCGCCTATCTCATGACCGGGATCGAGAACGTTGGTGCTGGGGATTTATCAACCCGCATCCCCGCTGGTACCGATCCAGACCCACTGGGCACCGTCATGGTCGCGTTCAATCGGATGGCGGAGGACTTAGAGACGTCTCAAACACAGCTGGAAGCCCGGATGAAGACCCGGACCACCATGCTGATGGACGCGTTCCGCAAAATGGAACTGATGGCCCTGACCGATCCGCTCACCCAACTGCGCAACCGCGCCGCATTAGAAACAGTCCTAGAATCTAGCTTGGCCGGACAAGTAGCCAACGGGTCACCGGCCCTGCTGTTGCTTGACCTTGATTCTTTCAAGAGCATCAATGACACCCTAGGACATGCTGCAGGAGACACCGTACTGAAAGTTGTGGCAGACCGGTTGCGGGCCACTGTGCGCAAAATGGACACCGTGGCTCGGCTGGGCGGGGACGAGTTCGCTGTGGTTCTTCAAGACACCGGTGCCGAGCGCGGCCGGCAGGTATCGAGGCGAATAGTGGACGCGCTTGCCCAGCCAATGACAGCTGAAGCGACCGAGCTCTCCATTAGTGCAAGTGTGGGCATTGCCGTTGCCAAGCCTGACGACTCCGCACTAGATCTGATCCTCCACGCCGACACGGCAATGTACATTGCCAAGAATGAGGCCAACGCCAACGTTGTTCTGTTCAGACCAGTGATGCTCAACGCCAGACAGAGGCACACTGCCTTGGCCGCGGAACTCCAAAACGCCATTGAGAACAATGAAATGGTGTTGCATTATCAACCCATTGTGGAACTGACCACGGGAAGAGTGCTTGGGGTTGAGGCCCTGGTCCGTTGGCAGCATCCGCAACGTGGACTGGTGATGCCAGATGAGTTCATTGGTCTTGCCGAGGAGATCGGTGCCATGGCTACGTTGACGGCATGTGTGCTGCAAACGGTGCTAGCACAGTTGCGCCAGTGGCAGGAAACCCTGGATCTTGATCCCCGCTTCACTGTCCGGGTGAATATTTCAGCCACACAACTCCAGCGACCGGAACTTCTCGATGACGTCCAGCGACTGTTATTGGCTGAGAACATCGAACCTGCAGCACTGGTGCTCGAACTGACCGAGTACTCCATGGTCACCGGAAACGAATGGGATCTCTATTCATTTCGAGGGCTTCGTAACTTGGGTGTGGGACTGGCCATAGACGATTTCGGCACCGGATACTCTTCCATCAGTTACCTGCGTACACTTCCAGTGGACCAGGTGAAACTGGACAAGTCGCTACTAGGTACTCACTCCGAGACAGGAGCCTCACGCCCCTTCATCGCAGCCATCTTGCAGCTGGTCAAGTCCTGCAATCTGGCCGCCACCTGCGAAGGCGTGGAGACAAGCCAGCAGGCCGCAATGCTGACTGAGTTGGGCTGCGAAACAGGCCAAGGATATTATTTCGGTCGGCCTGTCCCGGCAACGGATGTCAACGCCATCTGGTTGGACCGTTTCGGTGAGGCTCCATGGCGTGAGGAGACTCTTGACATCCAAGAGGCTGCTGCTGAGCTGCTGAGAAACTGAAACAACCGATGGTCCTGATAGCTGTGTTCAAGGGGCCTCGGCGAAGAGTATTATGGTGAGGATCGCATGTGCTGGATAACTATGCGCGGAGTATCATTTCTACTGAACAACTGTTCCACACTACCGGGGAGGGAAAACAAATCATGAACTATTCTTCATTGCCCTTAGTGTGCATGGACTCCTTGGCTGCACTCGAGGAATCTTTGNAGGGACAGACCATGCTTTCGCGCGGATTTGTGGGGCGGTATGTTGAGATGTGGCCCCAGCGATATTCGCGGCTTCAGACCGCCTTATCTACAGGGAACTGGGATGTGGCCGCGGAATCGGCACTGAGTCTCTTCTCCTCAAGCGTGATGGTGGGCGCGGAAAGGCTGAGCCAGATGAGTGGCGATATGGTTGAATTTCTCAAACAGGGCAAACAACAACAAGCGCAGGACGCCATAGTAGATGTTGGCCTCTGCGGAACTGAAACCGTAGACGAACTTACGGTGCGCTACGTCCGTTAGACCACTTGACCCATCCACACCGCGGACACGGAAAGCTATGCTCTCCACGTCCAACCGTCTTCCGAGTCAGAGAATTTTGGCCCGCGCAGCGCTGGTTCCACCCTGGCTCGTGTGGCTTTAATGAACCAGCCGGTACCCCACACCGCGCACTGTCTTGATCCAGCGCGGGTCACGGGGATTGTCACCCATTTTNCGGCGCAAATTGGTCATGTGCACCTCAATGGTCCGTTCGTCGGCGTCGCTGATGTAGCTCCCCACGTCGTATTCCTCTCCGCGGAGCCAGTGCACCAGCTCGGATTTGCTACGCACCTGTGTGCCGCCGCGCACCAGTGCGTGGAGCAGATCAAACTCGGTCCGTGTCAGTTCCAGCTCGTTTCCATCCACTTTCACGGTGCGGTCTCCATCGTTGAGCAGGAGCCCATTGATGGCCTCCGGTACACCGGCGGCCAAAGTTGCCAGCGATTCCTGATCAGTGGAAACTGGCGTGTTGTCCGCAGAGGTAGTGGCCGCAGTGTCCCTATGCGCAACCGTTGACGGGTCCTGCGTACCCTGCTCACCTGCTCTGGGCCGGCGCATCATGGCACTGATTCTGGCACGTAGCTCTCGTGGACGGAACGGTTTGGTGATGTAGTCGTCTGCGCCCGTTTCCAAGCCCAGCAAGGTATCCATTTCATCAGCCCGTCCAGTCAGCATGATGATGTAAGTGTCAGTGAATAGCCTGATCCGTCTGGCCACTTCGAAGCCGTCCATGTCGGGAAGGCCCAAATCGAGGGTGACAATGGCGGGATTGTGCGTGCGCACCGCCTCCACGCCCGCGGCGCCGGTGGCTGCCGCGTAAACTTCAAAACCTGCCTGAATAAGAATCACGCTGATAAGTTCGCGGATATCCTGGTCGTCTTCAATAACAACTGCCACACGAAGATTGTCCATTTTTCCCTCACTAAAACTGTTAAGACCAGCTAAACATGTTAAGACCGCTAAAACTGACCTGTTACGGCCGTTCCTGGCCCCAGGCCCATTTCTACCTACAGTATGGCATCATCGTTAGCATTGCCTGTGCACCTCTTAGCCGTTGCGACCTGCTTTTTCTCCGCTCCACCAAGACAATGCCCCACAAACTCCAAAGCCGGCATTGCCTGCAAACAGTGAATGACGGAAAGTACTTTGAGCCAAACCACCGCAAACCCGATGGCACTTGTTGTAACCCCGTTCATCCGTCGCCATTTCCATGAACGCACATTGGGTACCCGGATTTTCTGGCCCAACTTCCCTTTACCCTGACGATGGCCTTGGCAGCGGCCCTTATTGCGTTCTTGCAGCCGGAATTGTTCACCGAACCGCCACTGGTCACGGCCCTGGCATTGAGCGGGCTCTTACTGGTTGTTTCTGTGGCTGTGCCTTGGNAAAAGATGCCCCGTGGAGCGTTTCTGGTCCTCCCGTATCTAGATTTTATTGCCGTGGCCTTTNTTCGCGAAGGTAGTGCCACGCTGCTGTCCTCCACGGGTTTGTTGTTGCTTNTTCCGGTCTTTTGGCTTTGTGCATCCGGCTACGCACCCAAAATGGCAATCATTTCCGGAACGACGGCCAGCTTGCTTATAGTCTGGATTCCGTTGGTGATGACACCTGGCCCGGTAACGGCAGCACAGTTGGTTAGACCGCTGCTGTTTCCTNTTATGGTGCTTGCTTTTGCCATTGCGGCCGTGGCACTGACCACCAGCATGAACAACCAGCGCTTTACGTTGATAGCGCAAGATAAACAGTTACGTTCATCCTTGGTAAACAGTCAACAGCGGGAGCGGCTGATGGAGACCATTGTGGATACTGTGNGGGTTGGTGTTGTTGTGGTGGATTCAAATGGTGATGATGTCCTGATGAATTCTGCCCAAGAAGCCCTCCATGCTTTGGGAGTGCCATCAGGGATCCTCAACCCGAAAGAGAAGGAACTCCTGGTCTTTAGTAAGGACAGGATTACTCTTCCCACGGATGCCCGCCCGGTGCGACGCGCCATCCTGGGAGAGTCTTTCACCAATTATCAAATCTGGGTTGGATCCGGTGAGCGGGCCAAAGCCGTCTCAACCACTGCCCGAACCATCCACGGGCCCGAAGGCACCCATGACGGTGCTGTCATTGCTTTTCACGATGTCACAGAGATGGTCAACGCCTTAGCTGCANAAGATGACTTTGTGGCGAACGTTTCCCACGAGTTCCGCACTCCTCTGACAGCCATCCAGTCTTACCTCGCCATGGTTCTGGACGAGCCAGAGATGGATCCGAAAGAAATCTCTAAGTACTTAAAGGTTGCCGAACGCAATGTTGGGCGGCTCAATTCCTTGGTGGCGGATTTGTTGACCACCAGCACCATGGCCGTGGAGCGGTCCCGCACCGATGTTGCCATGTTGATGGCAGATTCCATGGACTCAGCTGCCCCAGCAGTGGCAGCCAATGCTGTCCGCGTGGAGTTGGAGTGTCCCCAGCCGCTGCTGGCCTTAGTGGACCCTGTCCGGCTCGGCCAGGTTCTGGATAATCTTGTCTCCAACGCCGTGAAGTATTCTCCCGATGGCGGCACTCTCACCGCACGTGCGTGGGTGGAGGGCACCGATTTGCATTGCCAGATTGCGGACACCGGACTCGGTATGAGCACCACTGAACAGGCGGGGCTTNTTCAGAAGTTCTTCAGGGCGGGCTCCGCCATGGAACGTGGTATACCCGGCATTGGATTGGGATTGATGATCTCCAAGACCATCGTTGAAACACATGGTGGCACTCTGACCGTGGCCAGTGAGCCTGGTTTGGGGACCACCATGAGTGTCCTTATCCCCGCGTGTGTCCTGAACCCCTCGGATGATTGCTGATCACCAAATGTTGAATTCGTGGGCGCCGGTATTGGATGGTCCTATAGACAGGGTCTCCGGCCTCCGGTTCATTCAGTGGCAGGATTCGCAGCGTGTACTGCCCGTAGAACGCGGCGGCAAAGCCAGTGTAGCCCTAGGCAATCTTGTGATGAATTCGGTCCCATAATTTCACGGCGCCTAAATTGACGGCGCCGCGGTTGACACAATACTCATTACACATTTTGTAGCAGCGCTGGCACCCGTAGTGCTGGAGCGTCCTGGAGACCGGGTCTCCAGCCAATACTGTCATTAATGGGCTCTTCACGGTTCGTGGTGAATCTGGGGTTCGTGTCGTAGCAAAGTAGGAGCTCGTGGCCCTGCTGAGATGGATGTGTCTAGCATTCTTCTCGAGTCAGGAACCACGAGCCTTGATCCAGCCTACCCAGTCGTGCCCGGATGCGGCGACGACTCTNTTTAATCTGCCTGATTATCAGGTCATCTCCGTCATCAATGACGATGGCGCCGGTATCCGTGTCGTCACGGTTGCCTCGGACTTCCCGACAGCTTGCCCTAGTTGCGCCGTCCTAGCGTCTCGGGTCCATTCGCGCCGGATCCAACGGGTTCGGGACATCCTTGTCGCCGGGCATGTCAGACTCATGTGGGCCAAGCGCCGGCTCTTNTGCGAGGAGGCTCTTTGCGCCCGGAAGACCTTTGCCGAGGCAACNCCGCAGGTGCCGCGGTTTGCCCGTTCCACGGCACGGTTGAAGGAAACCCTCAAGGACGCCGTCATCGATTCTGGCCGGGCCTCATCCGAAGTCGCGGCCGCGTTCAAGGTCTCTTGGTGGCTGGTTAACACCGTCGTGGTCGCTGCCGCAGCGGTGCTGCCTTCCGTGGACTTACTGGCGCCCACACGGCTCGGGATTGACGAGCACCGCTACCGATCCGTGCGCTGGCTTCAAGACCAACAGAGCAAGAAATGGACTCGGTACGAGCCGTGGATGACGACGATCGTTGACGTCGACACAGGGCAGGTATTGGGCATCGTGGACGGCCGCGACAGCCGTGGCGTGGGTGCCTGGCTCAAAGCCCGCCCCGCCACCTGGCTTTCCTGCATTGAGACGGTCGGCATCGACCCNTCGGCTGCTTTCCGCAAGGCCCTGCGTGAGAACCTGCCCGACGCTGCTGTCAGCGTCGATCACTTCCACATGGTGCTTTTGGCCAATGACATGCTCACGCAGGTTCGCCAACGGGTCTCCGGGAACAGAACGGGNCGCCGAGGCCTGAAAACAGACAAGGCATGGGCCCACCGGCAATTGCTGCTGCGCGGCTACGACACACTCTCCGAAACCGCTAANAAACGCCTCGATGATGTCTTCGCCACCGATGATCCAAGTAAGGAACTCGTGGCTGCTTGGGGTGTGAAGGAAGCCCAGCGACTAATGCTCTCAGAGAGCAATCCGGCCAGCGTGGACGACCGCAAAGCCTTCTTTGAACGCCAAGTCAAGGCTGCTGCCATGAAGGAAACCGACCGGCTNGCAAAGACCGTGACCAAATGGTGGCCAGAGATCCAAACACTGCTGGCCACCCGCGTGACGACAGCGAAAGTCGAAGCAGCCAACACGATGATCAANAACATCAANAGGATTGCCCGCGGGTTCCGCAACCCAATCAACTATCAATCACGTATCCTGCTAAGAAGTGCCGCCCGGAAGGTGGCATGAATTCATCTCAGCGGGCTGGTATTCACCACGAAACGCGAAGAGCCCATTAATGGGTTGAATCCGAAGGGTGTCATTGCCGTACACCGCCTAGCTTGTGCTCCAAGGTATATTGCGCCTAGTTTCGGGTGACTATCTGGTTCTGCTGATACTTGTTTCCTGAGCCGTCACGGCACAGCGACGTGAGGTGACCGGCGGTGTTGGTTGCGGCCAGCCAGAGAGACTTGAAGTCGGCAACTGTGGTACCGCCACTTTGACTCTCAGCTTGTGCGGAGGTGGTGCGCATTTGCACTGCGTTCATCGTGGCTGGCTGTGATACTCATGACGACGGCGGCACTCTGGTTCCACATGGCAACCGCGACCCCAGTGCCGCCCAGTGGTCACCAACCCTGTTTCGCCGTCTAGTCAGTCACTTGAGGCTTTTGTGGGCTCATTGATTCCTTCTCTACCTCCTAAACGCGATCAGTAGGTAGGAGCCTGTGCTGTGCGCCACGAGACACGGCCATGGACTGGCGATGTTGGCTACAACGATTATTGTTCCTCCAGTGGCCAACCGAAGCGCTGAGTGAGCAGGAGAAGCGCCGTTTCCCTACGCTCGTTGGCAGTTCCGAGACTGCTTGCCCGTTCTGATTGCCCAACACCATTGATCCGGAGTCAGTTCTGTTCTGCGGGTCTAGCCTCTGGTGCAGGGCGACACAAGCTGTCCTTCACTGGTGCCTGCAATGCCACGCCTAGGTCAAGGTTGAGGCGCAGAGAATCACTAGGCGGAAGCACCCACGCTTCAATGACGCTCTGGCATCGACTAGGACCAGGAGCGCACCCAAAATCGCGGTGTCAAGGCGTTCCCTCTTGAGAGTTGATTGACGATGATCAACATGGCCGCACTCTACCTACAGTGCAGTTTCGTTGGAATACGTTAGTGATGTTGCTGCGGACACCTTGATGCTCAGATGCACCCTCAGGGGTGATCCGGTGGTGTTCTCGATTACTGGGGCGCCCGTGCTGACTCAGACCGTGAAGGCTCCCCGGCATTTCTCACATTGCCCAACTGAACACCCGCATAAGTACTTTGCCCGGGAATGAGCCCACCTAGAGGTGTTGTGCTCAATGACAGTCTCGCTGCTGTCCCGTCGTCCGGAGTCATGTCGGTTTATACGGTCGTGTCTTGATCGGTGAGGGATGCTCAAATCAGCCGCCTGGAGTGTTCCTGTGTTGGCCCACTGTCTTATTCCAGAGTGCGTAGCTTCCTTGAACGGTGAGCATTCCCAACATCAAACTAATCAGCACCAGAGCGTGTGCCCTACTTCTTGTTGTTCTCACCCGGGGTCTTGCTGAACCAGGTCATAGCCAACGTCATCGAAGTGGAAGCTACCGTCTGTGGCGGTGCGGCCGGAATTAGCAGGCTTCAGTTCATAGCTGGCCAGAACAGCCATATTTTCAGCGTCACTCAAGGTTGCCGGGCTCACTTCAATATGCATACCAAAGGTGCTGTCCACGCCGGCACCGGTCATGACCAGCTTGGCGACCATCAGCTCACCAGCAACTACTGAACCCATGGAAGCGTTGCTTGTCTGATCCGAAGTTGCCAGCGTTCCGCAGCCACCCACAAGTAAGATAATGCCAACACCTGTTGCAAGTGCGCCTTTAGCCATCTTGTTCATCGTGGAACCCTTGTTCAGGTTCTTCCCAACAAGCGTTCCTGCCGGTAAGAACACCCACTCTAAGTACGAAGAATTGTGTATAAAGTCTGCGTGGAGGGGAACGCTCCACGGTACTGTTGCAGGCAGGTGCCCCATGAAAACCATCATTAGGTGCCAGGGAAAGAGTGGAGCTGTCGTGAAGCACAACGAATTGCCTTTAGTAGACATGGAAGCGCTGCATGCCTTGGAAGAGTCGCTGCTNGGGGCAAAGTCGCTATCGCGCAATTTTGTAGGAAGTTTCGTGCAGATGTGGCCCCAACGCTATGAGCGGCTCACTCATGCCCTCTCCCTGGGCGATTGGGCGGATACCACCGATGCGGCACTCAGCCTTTACTCCTCAAGTTCTTTGGCGGGTGCATCGCGGTTGAGCGAGCTGTCAGCAGATATTGTCCACTTTCTAAAGATTGGTCACTATCTCAAGGCCGCCGCGATGCTGGACGGGCTGCATCGCTGCGGGGAACAAACAATGGCCCAACTGACCATCACCTACCTGCAACAAGATTCGTGCGGATAGCAAGTTTCCCTGCCATGGGAGTTCGTCATTCAGGCTCCATTTGGGCGTCATTCAGGAACCACCGTGGAAAACATCAGTTAACATAAGGGCATGACTTCTGCAAAGCATGTACGCAAGGCGGTAATTCCCGCAGCTGGTTTGGGAACTCGTTTCTTGCCAGCCACCAAAGCAATGCCCAAGGAAATGCTGCCTGTCGTTGACAAGCCTGCCATTCAATATGTGGTTCAGGAAGCTGTTAGCGCCGGCCTCACCGACGTTTTGATGATCACTGGGCGTAACAAGCGCGCNCTTGAGGACCATTTTGACCGTGTCCCGGTCACGGAGCAGCTGTTGGAGGCCAAGGGTGACACCGAACGTCTAGCCGCCATCCAGCACGCCACCGACCTTGGCGAAATTCACTACGTCCGCCAGGGTGATCCNCAGGGCCTAGGCCACGCAGTATTGCGTGCCAAGACCCATGTGGGTAATGAGCCGTTTGCTGTGCTCTTGGGTGATGACTTGATCGATGAACGCGATGAGCTCCTGACCACCATGATCGCTGTGCAGGAACGCACCGGCGGTTCCGTGGTGGCCTTGATCGAGGTTCCGCAGGAGAAGATCTCCTCCTACGGCTGTGCGGACATGAGCATCATTGACGGTGAAGAGTACGTCCGCGTCAACCACCTCGTGGAAAAGCCCTCCATCGAGGAAGCTCCCTCTAACCTGGCAGTTATTGGCCGCTACGTGCTGCACCCAGCAGTNTTTGAGGTTCTGGAAAACACCCCGCCAGGACGCGGCAATGAAATTCAGCTCACCGACGCCCTGCAAACCTTGGCAACCATGGAAGGTGAAGGAGGCGGGGTGTACGGCGTGATCTTCCACGGCCGCCGCTATGACACCGGTGACAAGCTGAGCTACCTCAAAGCTGTTGTCACCTTGGCCTGCGAAAGCGAAGACTTAGGCCCAGACCTACGCGAGTGGTTGGGCGAATTCACGCCAGAACTGCAGCCGGAATCGTCCAGAATGGCTCCCGCACGCTAAACTGATCCACAGGTGCGCCGGGAAGTCTGGTCGGCAATGCAATAGTCGAACCCAATTGTTCCCTTGAACATTGCCCAACGTTAGAAGGCTCAAAGCCATGGCCATGAATTTACCCCGCCGAATTTTTACTCGAGGCAGCTACGCCGAATCGGTGCGCATCAGCCAAATCCTACGATCCGAAACTGTTGGCGGAGCACTGCTGCTGGTGGCGACGGTTTTGGCCTTGGTATGGGCCAACTCACCGTGGGCTGAGGGTTATTTTGGCTTCCGCGATTTCCGCATAGGCCCCGAGTCCCTCCATTTGAACCTGAGTTTGGGCACGTGGGCAGCCGACGGTCTCCTGGCAATCTTCTTCTTTGTTGCCGGGCTCGAACTCAAACGTGAATTTGTGGCCGGTGATCTGCGCAACCCGGCTAAGGCGGTCGTGCCCATTGCGGCCGCTATTGGCGGGGTCATAGTCCCTGCCTTGATCTTTGTTGCGGTGAATGTCTCTGCTGGCCCTGAAGTTCTCAAGGGCTGGGCCATACCCACCGCCACTGACATTGCCTTCGCGTTGGCTGTCCTAGCTGTGATCAGCACCCACCTGCCCAGCGCACTGCGCACCTTCTTGCTGACACTGGCTGTTGTGGATGATCTCATTGCTATCGCCATCATCGCCGTGTTCTATCCCGGTGAAATGCACTTCCAGTTCCTCGCACTGGCACTCTTACCCTTGCTGGCCTTCACCTTACTGGTGCAAAAGCGCATCAGTTCTTGGTACCTGCTCATCNCCCTCGCTGCCGCCACGTGGGCGCTGGTGCATGCATCGGGCGTCCATGCCACGGTGGCCGGGGTACTGCTCGGCTTTGCGGTCCCCGTGATCCGCAGCGCCAAGCGGNGTGGACCGGAAGCCGGCCCCGGTTTGGCCGAACATTTTGAACACCTCATGCGCCCGGTGTCTGCAGGGCTGGCTGTGCCTCTTNTCGCTTTCTTCTCAGCCGGCGTGGCCGTGGGTGGTCTTGCAGGGCTAAAGAGTGCACTCTCAGACACCGTCGCTATTGGCATCGTGTTGGCTCTGGTGGTGGGCAAGTTCATAGGCGTCTTCGGCTCCACGTGGATCGTCACTAAAACCACCAAGGCGGAGCTCGACGACGGACTGGCCTGGGTGGATGTCGCTGGGCTGGCGCTATTGGCCGGCGTTGGCTTCACCGTCTCCTTACTTATCAGCGAGCTCAGCTTCGGCGATGACGCGCCACACTACGGCCACGCGAAGGTGGCCATACTGGCCGGGTCGGTCATCGCAGCTCTGCTGGCCACAGTGGTCCTACGCTTCCGGAACCGGCACTACCGTGCCATAGCCGAGCTGGAAACCCGCGATGACGACGGCGATGGCACCNCCGACGTATACCAACATTAGAGAACGGCATTCCAACCTGCCCGTGTAGATTTGCTGAGATACAGCTTAGTTACGCGCCTGTAGTGCAATAACATTCAAGGACGAAAGCAATCATGACCCACTCTGGTTCGATGGACGTCGCAGATAGTCACTTTTACCGGCTACAGGGCTTGCGTAAGAGGGTCTTCCTCACCCAATTGCCGCTATCGCTTCTGATGATCGTTACAGTGCTTATTGCGCTGGCTTTTTATCCGAAGTCATTTCACGAGCCGTTGTTCTTAGCTGCCTTGGCGTTGCACGGCGTACTTTTGCTCGCGGCTTTGNCTTTGCCATGGGAGCAACTGCCCCGTGGTGCGTTCCTGATCATCNCCTACCTGGATNTTTTGGCCATTGGCCTGTTTCGTGGAGGCAATCAGCAGTTCCTCACAGCTGTTGGCTTGATGATATTTTTCCCCGTCTTTNGGTTGGCTGCGGCCGGACTGGCCAAACGCACGGCAATCATAGTCAGTGTGATAGCAGCCTTGCTCATCGTGTGGCTTCCTGTTTTGACTTCCTCCAGCGGTTTTACGCTTGAGCAGTTAGTCAAGCCATTGCTTNTTCCACTGGTGGTGTTTGCCTTCGCCACCACCGTGGTTGCCGTGACCAACACTATGAACGTCCAGCGAAGGGCCCTGCAGGCTAAGGACACCCAGTTGCGCGAGGCTCTGGCTGCAAGCCAGCAGCGAGAACGGCTTNTGGCAACGGTACTGGATACGGTGGCGGTGGGCGTGGTGGTGGTGGATGCGGACGGCAATGACCTGCTGATGAATTCTGCTCAAGGTGTCCTTCACAGCCATGCCGTGCCAGATGATATTGCCGATCCGGAGGAANAAGAGCTACTCGTCTTTAACCAGGACTCGCTCACCCTAGTGCCTACTGAAGAACGCCCTGTTCGCCGCGCTATCAGGGCCGAAGAGTTTACCAATTACCAGCTCTGGCTGGGATCAGGGNATAGAGCAAGGGCTGTTTCCACTGCTGCGCGCCCCATGCTTGACGAGGAGGGAAACTTCGATGGCGCCGTCATCGCCTTCCACGACATCACTGAGATGATGTCAGCTTTAGAGGCCAAANATGACTTCGTATCCAACGTTTCCCACGAGTTCAGGACCCCACTGACCTCAATTCAAGGATATTTGGAGATGGCATTGGAGGAGGCTGCAGAGTTACCGCCGCATGTCCAACAGTATTTGAACATTGCTTCACGCAACGTGGACCGGCTGAGCGCCTTGGTTTCGGACCTGCTCAGCACAGATTCCGTGACGCTCAACGTGGCCCGGGCTGATGTTGCGCAGCTGGTGTCCGAAAGCGTGGGATCGGCTGCTCCAGCCGCTGCCGCCAATAACGTTGTCCTCTCTACTCAAGTAGATGCTCCCTTGGAAGCGTTCATCGACGCACGCCGGGTGGGCCAGGTGCTGGATAATCTGGTCTCCAACGCCGTCAAGTACTCCNCCGACGGCGGGACGGTCACTGTGCGTGCCTGGGCACAAGGCTCCGATTTGTGGTGCGAGGTTCAAGACACTGGAATGGGGATGAGTAGCGCGGAACAAGCCGAGGCTTTCACTAAATTCTTCCGCGCTAAGTCCGCAATGCTGCGTTCCATTCCCGGGATTGGTTTGGGGCTGATGATTACTAAGACCATTGTGGCAAAACATGGCGGAACTATTTCCTTGCGCAGTGCTCAAGGTGTGGGAACTTCCATGACGTTTGTACTGCCGGGATGTTTGGCCACAGTTGATGGAACCAGCATCAATACCCGCAACGCACGCCGTTTGTTAGAAGATGCAACATAGGAAGTGTCACAGGTTCATTCATAGACCCTTTGATCGCATTCTCCCCAACACAAGATCACCTCAAGAGTATTTTCAAAATTATCCAAATCACTGTCCATTTGGATGAAAAACTGTCCTTTTGGATAGGATAAATGGCGCCGCTACAAGCCGATCCTTAAGGTTTAGTCAGGTTAGTTCCATTTATGAGAAAAGCAGCCACAAGCCCGTTTTGAACGATATTCTTGAGTCAGGCTACCAACAGGGAGCCAGAGCATAGACGGGCAGGAGGCACAGAAAATCGTGAGCATCAAGAACTTGCCCTTGGTCTGTGCCGAGACCCTTCAAGACTTGGAAGAATCCCTTTCGNGGGAGCAGTCACTGTGCCGAAATTTTGTGTGCCGTTATATTGACATGTGGCCTGGGCGTTTTGAACGCATCAATGACGCAGTGGTGGCACACCACCATGAGGACGCCATGGACGCCGCCCTGAGCCTGCGCAGTTCTAGCATGATGGTGNGGGCAGCCCGACTGGGCGATCTGACAACAGAACTGATCCGCCTGCTCGAAGGTGGGTTGCACTGCGCCGCAGCAAAGAAGCTTNGCCCCCTACGTTCGTGCGGCAACGAAACCGCAAGTCAACTGACTCATTGCTACGTCAACGCGGCGTAACGTTGTGCTGTGAACCCCACACTCCACCGCATATCCCTGCGCCTAACGGCCGCATATCTTGTAGTCCGGGTTCTATAGAAGTTTGGCCCACCCCAGCTGACCGCCTGGCATCAGGGACCTTGGAACACCTCATGTCCTGGAGCTTCTGCCCCGGGCCATCACTATACGTCAGCGTCCTGCACGTGTACCTCTAGACTGGATGTGTGCGTACAACCAGCCACAAAGTGGCCACCGTTCTAGCCGTTGTCTATTTGCTGGCACTCGCAGGCATCCTGTTCTGGCCANTCCCCGTGGACAGGCCTATTGACGGGNCCTTGACACACACCATCGACTGGCTGCACAATCACGGCGTCCCTGGATGGTTGGTGGGTTACCGANAAATCGAGTTCGTTGCGAACATACTTTTGTTCGTACCGTTCGGTATAGTGTTAGCCCTTCGACTGCCTCGCCGCAGATGGTTTNTGNCGGTGCCGCTCGCCGCTGCAGTTTCCGGTGCAGTGGAACTGGCCCAGGCTCTATTTCTGCCCCAACGTTTCCCCGCATGGAGCGACGTCCTGGCCAATACCTCAGGCGCTCTCATTGGGGCGCTGCTGGTGCTATTTATGTGGCGGCGGCTGCGTCACCGCGCACTGCACGCTGAGCAGCGGGTCTAAGCTGCCCACGCCGGCGACGGTTTTGCCTGCGAGGCTTAGAGCGTCTGGTTCAGCGCGTCCTCGGCAGCAACCCAGGCCAGCATGGCGCATTTGACCCTGGCCGGGAACTTCGAGACACCCGATAAAGCGGCTGCATCGCCGAGTACTTCTTCGTCAGCAACAAGCTTGCCGCGCGAGCGCATTACCTCGCGAAAACTTGCCATCAGAGACGCCACCTGAGAACGGCTCAATCCCACCAGCATGTCGCTGAGGATGGAGGCCGACGCCATCGAAATTGAGCACCCGTCCCCNGCCCAATGAATGCCCGAGACTTCATCGCCGGCAGTCTCAATGCGCAGCGTGATCTCGTCCCCGCACACAGGGTTGAGCTGGTGGCACTGGCCTACATTGTCAGGCAAATGCAGCCCGTCTAGCTGATCGTCCCGTAGGTCACCGCCCCGCCGAGTCTTGGACTCTTCCAAAATGATTTGCTGGTATAACGAATCCAACGCACTCATGGNTTTTCTCCTGCCACGCCAAAGTAGCTGCGTACCCCGGCCACCGCGGCTAGGAATGCATCAACGTCAGCGGTGGTGTTGTACAAATAAGTGCTGGCCCGAGTGGATGAATTCAGTCCCAGCCGGCGGTGCAGGGGTTGAGCGCAATGGTGACCCACGCGAACGGCGATCCCGGCAGCGTCAAGGAACTGGCCGACGTCGTGCGCGTGCACNCCTGCCACCTCAAAGGCGGCCAGCCCTGCTCGGGGNATGCCNGAGGCAGGACCCAAAACCCTGATACCGTCAATGGCTTCGAGCCCGCTGACCAAGCGCTGGCCCAGTGCCGCTTCCCAACGATGAATCCGCTCCATCCCGGTTTCGTGGAGATAATTTGTAGCGGCAGCCAGGGCCACGACCTGGGAGATGGCTTGGGTGCCGGCTTCGAAGCGCTGCGGNGCAGGCAAGTACTCCGCCCGCTCCATGGTAACGGTGGTGATCATGGAACCACCGGTCAANAACGGCGGCATGGCATCGAGTAGTTCGGCACGGCCGTACAACCCTCCAATACCCGTGGGGCCGAGCATCTTGTGACCGGAGAATACGGCAAAGTCCACACCGAGTGCCTTCACATCAAAGGGCAGGTGCGGGGCCGACTGGCAGGCGTCAAGAACCACTAGGGCACCCACGGCGTGGGCCATGGCAGCCAGCTCGGCAACCGGGTTGATAACACCGGTGACGTTGGAGACATGGGTGAACGCGAAGACTTTTGTGTGATGGTTGATCAGCGTTGCCACAGCATCCATGTCCAGGGTGCCGTCGTCGTGGATGGGGATAAACTTTAACGACGCACCAGTGCGGCGGCACAGCTCCTGCCACGGGATCAGATTGGCATGGTGCTCCATCTCGGTGACGAGGACTTCATCCCCTGCTCCGAGCGCGAATTTCTTCCCTGCTTCAGAGACCGTGCCAATGCTGGCGTTGCCAAAGGAATAAGCAATCAGGTTTAGCCCTGCAGTGGCGTTTTGCGTCCAGACGAGCTCATTGTTGTTGGCACCGATGAACGCTGCCACGCTCTCGCGGGCGTCTTCGAAGGCATCGGTGGCGTCAACGGCCAGGGTGTGGGCGCCGCGGTGCACGGCGGAATTGCGCTGCTCATAAAATTCCTGCTCAGCTTCCATCACGCTGAGCGGGTTTTGTGAGGTGGCACCGGAGTCAAGATAGACCAGCGGCTTCCCATTGACCTCTTGTTCCAGAATGGGNAAGTCGTTGCGAATGCGCTGAACCTCCATATCGCTCAGCTCCACAGCTGTCAGATGAGAGGTGTGTTCGGGGTGGGCGGGTCCTGTCACCAAATCTGTGCTCCTGGGCAATAGTGCAGCCGACCGTTGATCGGCGGGCCGGGATACAGCTGAATACGTCATATCCGTTTCACCTAATTATTGCATTGATTGGTGTTCCCTGGTCTCTACCTGTGGAAAGGCCTCTGGAACAGCACAAGGGCCGTGGGTCTCGCCATTGGTCAATGGCGGGACCCACGGCCCTATGTCCTGTTGGTACCTCTGTCACCTGTTAGCAGTATCAGGGGTTGAGGGTGCCAGCACCACCGTTCCCATGACAGCACTGGCTGATGCGCTGTTGGCAGTAGCCGTCAGCCCGCCTGCCTGCGTGCCGGCCAGCTGGCCGTTGCTGTCAGTCAGAAGCCAACTCATGTGCCCAGCACCATCGCCAGCGCCAGTCTGCCGCACAGTTTGTCCAGCAGGTGCCGTCCACGCTGTTGTTGCTGCAGTCTTATCAGACCAGTACTGGAGTGCCCAGTTGCCACTGCCCGCTGCGGCGGTTGGCGTTGTATGCGCTGCCCTGCTCACCGTTTCCGGCTGCATCACAAACGATGCCGCCGAGAGCTGAGCATTCCGGTACGCACTGACAACCAGCGTTACGCGGCCGTAGGTGGCCATTTTGACCGACAAGGTGGCACCCGCATCCGCTGCGGTTGCTACTTTAGTGAAGAACATGCCACGCATGGATGCCGTGTTGGCGTTCGCGGACACGTCCCAGCCTGCCGGCGTGGTGACGTCAGCCGTTCCGGAGTTGGTGCTGTACGTTGCCACCAATATGTCCCCAGCCTGGACGTCGCTGGGGATCTTCAGCGACGTGGTCATGACAGAACCCGTGTTGCTGCTTGCCGCGGAAGCCACAAAGGAAACCGGGGTGCTAACTGGCGGGTTCGGATCGGCTGTGACCGTAACGTTGGCCGTCTTGGTACCCACGGCTGCCTGGTTGTCCGTGACGGTCAACGTCACGGGNTAGGTTCCAGCAGCAGGNAAGCTGTAGGAAACCACCTCCCCGTTGCTGTCACACCCCGGCAACGCCCATGAGTACCCTGTAATGGTTCCATCTGGATCCGTGGAACCGGATCCATCAAGGGTGCACGCCAAGTAGGTACAGTCGGTGATGAACGACGCCGTTGGTGGCACGTTAGCTGGCGGCAGGGCCGACACCGTCACGTTTTGGGTCACGGTCCCGGTGGCTCCCAAGTTGTCCTTGACCGTCAACGTAACCCCATAGGTGCCAGCACTGGCGAAGGTACGGCTGAACGTTGCCGCAGTGCCACTCCCCGTCTGCGGTTGTCCACGCGTAGCTGACAACCGTACCGTCCGGTCAGTTGATGTGGAGCCATTGAACGTGCAGGCCAGACCCGTACACGATTGGGTGAATGCTGCCGTGGGTGGCTGGTTCTTCGGCGGAACAACCGATCCGGTACCGGGCTTGGAAATCAGTGACTTCGCTGCCCAATCCGTGCCGTCCGCACCTAGTCCGCTGACCACGGTGGAGGTGCCAGAGACAGTGCCGGAAACCACATTGTCAGCCCAGCTCACCGAGTTCAGGTTGCCGTTTGCTGAAGCCCAATAGATTTTCCCGCTCGCCAGGAACATACCCTGGACGTTCTTCCAATCCAGTCCTGCTGCGGACCCCGTGACCGTGAAGCGCTGCGCACCCACAATGCCTGTGTCCAGGATGAAGTAGCGCATGTACAGGTTACTTTGACCGGCCAAGGTGTAATAGATCCGCCCGTTAGAGAAGAACAGCCCCGTCATGGACTGCATGTCCGCCGAGAAGTTCGTCAGCCCGTACAGGTTCAGAGCGGTCGGAGCCCCAATGGTTGTCCCATTGAAGGATCTCTTCTGAAAATCACCGGTGGTGGTGGCCAAGTACAGGGAACCGTTGGCAACAAAGCCGCCGCGGATGCTGTCCCAGGGCACTGCGCCAGCCACTGTTCCCGTACTTGCAGAACCAGCGGTGCCGTCAAAGTACAGGTTCTTCATCTGGTTGCTCTGGCTTGGTGATGGAGCCGGCTCATCCAGATTGACGATCTCCACACCGTTGACAGCCGGGTTCTCCACGTTGTGGGTGAAGGCCACCGTGATGGTCCCCGAGCTGGTGACATCTGCCGAAACCATGGTGCCTACGTTGTGCCCTACAGCTCCGTTGATGTCGTAGTTGTTAAGCACTGCCTGGCCGTTGACGGTCATGCTGTACATACGGGAGCCCGCCGCAGTGGTGCACGAACACCGGTCGGAGAGGTACACCCTGACCTGCGCATGCGTGCCCGCAGGAACGGGGAATGAGTAGGTCATAACCGGGTTGTCCGAGGGACTCCACCGCTCGCTGGAGAAAACTGCGGTTGGTGTGTCCGCCGGAACGTTGGACGTGGTGGCGCCAACGGTATCGTAGCTGGCGGCGTTTCCAGCGTTAACATAATTGCTCCCCGGCGGGAGGTATCGCCCTGCCACGCCACGCCACCGTCAAGGCTGGGGATTGCGCCTCCCAGAGTTGATGCGGTAGAGATAGCGTGCGTCGGTGGGTGCATTTACTGCGCCGCTTTGCATTACGTCCACCGGCAGCGCCGGGGCCGTGGCCATGGGTGTGAGTGCCGTCCCGCCAGCCGTGGGGAACATGGCTATGCGGGCGCGGTAAAGTCCGCCAGCAATGCGATCCGTGTCAGAGCCCGCCCACAGTCCCTGGGAGGTGGCCATCAAGTCAAAGACACCTCTCCCGCGGTCACGCCCGGGATTCCAGCTGATGGGCATGCCGTTGTTGGTATCCAGTGCACCAAGTCCGGTCCTGGTGACGGCGCCCTGTCCGGCCGCGTCAGCGGCAAACGGGTTATTGACCCACCGGAAGTGCCCACCGAAGTAGACAATATTGCCGGTGTTTTCCAGCGCATACACGCTGTCGCCTCCGGTGTAATTCACCCAGGTAGGTGTAACACCAGGTCCTGTGGCATCGGTTTCCCACCGGGAAACACTGTCACACAGACTTGGTGGACCACTGCCGTAGCCGCCCGTGGAGCCAAGAACAAATGACTTACCGTCCGGGGCGAAGTCCAGATCGTTGAGGTAGTAGGCAAAGCTGCTGTAGCACCTGGGCTTCCACGCATTCGTTTGCCAGCTGGAGACGGAGGCGGGGTTAGTGGAGAGATCAATCATGCCAACCTGGACCCGGTCTAAGCCGTCCATGGTGGTGAAGTTGCCCGTCACCACCATGGTCCTGCCGTCCGGGGAGACATCAAACTTATGCACGAACGTGGTGCCGCCATAGTGCATGCCGGCAAAGGTCACGTCAAGGCTGGGGCTCAGGGCCCCGGTGGTTGGGTCAAGCGCGGCCAAGTCCGTACGGACCGTACCCTTGATGGAGGTGAACTCACCACCGATATACAGGAGGTTGCCTGCCAGATTCATGTCGTGGACCACTGCATCGATGGTCCCCGGATTGAAGGCTGCAACCCGTGAGCCATTGCTGGTGGATAACTTCACCACCTTGGGTACGGAGGCCCCGTTGAGGGTGCCGAACTGTCCACCCACGTATACTGACTGCCCATCAGCGGAGGCAACAACCTTCCTGACCGTGGCGTTGAACTGCGGGGCAAACGTAGTGCTGATAACGCCTGTGTCCTTGTTAAAGGCAACGATATTGTTGCGGGCTAGGATCGGCCCGCCAGTACTCGCCTGCACTTGAGTGAATTGGCCGCCTAGGACAATCATGTTCCCGGCCTGCGCAACAGAAAGNACGATGCCGTCAAGCACGTTCGGTGTGTAGTTCACCGGGGTGCCCTTGACGACTATTGGTAGGGTTTGGCTCGAGGCCGAAGCAGCAATGGGGACGACAAAGCCGAGACCCAACACCATCGCCAACCCTGCAAAGACTGCTATATATCTTCGCATTAATATTCCTCTACTTAAGAAATGAATCTCAGCCACGAGAAACGGCATTCGCATCCCGTAAAACTAGCCACTGAGCCCGGCGTTAAAGCGCGGATGCATCATTATCTGTTCAGGCGGAGTTCGGATGAAACACTCAGGCAGTGGTTATAAATACTGGAAAACCCCTTAAATTACTTATTCCCACCACCTCAACCACTGAGCCAAGTGTTTGACGTGGAACAACCAAGTATAAATTTCCGCGAGATCACGGCACAGTAAGGGCAGATTGCTGCCACACGAGGATAAGGGGTGATTCTGCGCGCGCTACCTGAATTTCCGTCATCTGTACCTGTCTGTTGAATTTGGTTCAAAACCCTGCCGGAAAATCTTCTTGGGTATTAGGCTGGCGATCACCGCATACCTTGCGTCGGGTTTTTCTATGGGAAAGTGTCAGGTCGTATCTTGGAATCCAGGCTCAGCTGGCATTCTGCGCCTCCGGTGGGCGAACCGTCTTCACCGGAACACGAACAACGGCGCCGCCGTCATCCGCGGCTCTCAAGGGTGATCCATTCCCCTGCGTTTCCACTGATCGTCTTCTTCGCCGGGTTTCCGCTGTGGTGGGCGCTTGGTTTCGGCACCCTGGGTTGCCTGATCATGGCAATGCCGCTTGCCTATCATCTTGTGCGACGGAACGTGGTGCTGGTGCCGCGCGGTTTTGGCTTGTGGCTGCTGTTCCTAGCCGTCCTGCTGTTGGGCGTTTTGATGCTCTGGNTCCCCGTGCCGGGTTTGGTCCTGTCACCGGGCATATCACGCATCTTCCCTTGGGCGTATCGCGTCACGTGGTTCTTGGCTGTGACAGTGGTGCTGCTCTTTATTGGCAATTCAAGTGAGAAGACGCTGCCTCGCAAGTGGCTCATCTTGCTCATGGCTTGGATGTTCGCCATCACGGTTGCTGGCGGCTACGCTGGCCAGTTCCTGTGGCAGCACGAGTTTCCGTCCCTGTTGGAGATGGTGTTGCCGCATTCCCTGCGCTCAAACATCTTCCTGAATTCCATCATCCACCCTGGCCTGGCCCAAATGCAGAATATCTTGGGCTACNCCGATCCACGGCCCAAGGCCNCCTTTGACTATGCCAACTCATGGGGTGCAAACTTTGGCCTCTTATTGCCCTTTNTCCTGATGGCCTGGCGTTACATGAAAACGTTGGACAAAAATCCTGTTTTGTGGNTGTTGCTGCTTGCCTCCATTCCGCCGGTGATATTCTCCCTCAACCGTGGCCTGTGGGCTGGCTTAGGCGTGATGGCGTTGCTGCTGCTGGTCCGGCTGGTCTTGAACGGCAGGTGGCTTGCCGTGATGGCCTTGGGTGTGGCCGGGCTGTTGTCCTTCGCGGTGCTGCTTGCCACACCCNTGTTCTCGCTAATAGAGCAAAGACTCGCCAACCCGCACAGCAACGAGGGACGCTCCAACCTGGCCGGGACCACCCTCACCACCACCTTGGAGTATTCTCCGTTGATCGGGTTTGGCTCAACGCGTCAGCGCCAGGGCAATTTCTTTTCCATTGCAGCAGGAGCCACCGCTGACTGCCACCAATGTTCCNCTCCCCAATTGGGCACGCAGGGCTCGCTCTGGTACCTGATTTTCGGTACCGGCCTGCTGGGCACCATCCTTNTTTGCGCCTTTATCGTACGGCGCACGCTGCCCGTCATGGGCACAAAGTCTTCGTGGGCGTCCCCGCTACTGTACTCCGTGGTGTTCTTTGCCTGTGTTCTTCCTGTCTACGACATTGTCAGCTCCCCGCTGATGATTTTGATGATTGCACTGGGACTGATTTGGCGATTTGACTCCGCGCGTCAATCCTCCCCTTACGTGAAAGGTCCAGGGCCATCCCATGAACCCCACAGCGAACAATCCAAGGCTAAACGACCTCATAGAGGTGGTGGGGAAACTATACCCGCGTGCCTCCGTCACAGTGGCCCGGGTGNGGCAAGGCCCCACCGCTTTACGGTTAGTGCCGTTCCCGCGCTATGCCCGCATGGTGGTGCCGGCCAGTGTGCCAGCCGCCGCCGGGGATGCGCTCTCCCGGCCCAGCGCTGGCGACGGCAAACATGGCTCGGCACCCCGCGAACTGCTCTCCTTTCTGCTCTCCAAGGGTCTGGGCCCAGCCCTCATGCCGTACGGGCTCGCCATCAGCGATGAGACGGATTCCATCGTGGAGCATCTGGGCGCAGTGCTGGGCCAGCAAGTTGTCATCTCCTTGACCGTGGGATCCAAACGGGCCAACCGCAAACCCATCCTGAACGTCCACTCGAGCAGCGGGGAAGAAATCGGTTTCGCCAAGGTGGGCTTGAGCNCCCTGACGGACGGCCTGGTCCGGCACGAGGCCTCCGTCTTGGACAGTTTGGCANACCCGAGGCACCTTGACAGGAGCTGCCCCACGCCGGTTCACGCTCCCGGAAAGATTTACAGCGGCATCTGGCAAGGCCATGAGGTACTGCTCATGAGCGCACTGCGCCCGGACGCCAGCCAAGCGCAACAAGGGGTACCGCAAGGAACGGCAGCAGCCATCATTGGCAGCGCCCCAGTAACGTATTCCACCATTGCCGGTAGCGATTGGCTTGCCCGGCTCCAGGATTCTCTGTCCGGGCTCGGTTCTGCCTCCAGTTCTCCCTCCGACGGCGCCTTGCCGGAACTGCTAGAGCAGTTTGCCAATGCCTTCGGTGACGTTGAGATGCCCTTCGGCGCGTGGCACGGCGACTTTGGCCCATGGAACATGGCCCACACCTCAACCGTGCCTATGGTCTGGGACTGGGAAAGGTATGAAACCGGGGTCCCAGCTGGCATGGACGTGGTCCACTTTACGGCGCACCAGGCCCTGCGCAAGGTCGGAGACATGGCGGCGGCCCGTACCGTCCTTGAACGCCAGGCACCGGCGCCACTACGGCGGGTACTGGCCCTTGCCACGGACGTGGGTGTGCCTGAGCCGCGGCTAGTCAAAGCCATAACGCTGGCGTATTTGTTCACCATTGCCACCAGGTTCACTCTCGATGCACGTTCCCCGGACGGCGAATCCGTCCAGGAACTTGCCTGCTGGCATCACCAAGTGATTGCCGACCTGCTTCACCGCACGGCGCCGATTTTACAGCATGAAATGGGGATTTATGATGACCGCAAGTGAAAAGCTCCGGACTACTGCCCGCTCGGGCGCCCGCTCCGTCATCACCGGGGTGGGGCAGCTGAGCGCANCCCTGAGAATGACGCCGTCGTTCCTCATTGCCGGCGCCCAACGATGCGCTACCACCAGCGTCTTCCGGATGTTGGCCCAGCATCCGGAAGTACACGCGCCCGCACTGAACAAGGGCATCCACTTCTTCGACACCGCAGACAGGTTCAGGCGTGGGATGCGGTTCTACATGNGGCACTTCNCGCTGCGCCGCCCCGGCACAACGTCCGGCATCACCGGCGAGGGCAGCCCTTACTACATCTTTCATCCGCTCGCCGTTGGCCGCATTGCCGCCGCCCTGCCCGACACCAAGCTCGTAGTGCTACTGCGGGATCCGGTGGAACGCGCCTTCTCCGCCTACAAACAGGAATTCAAACGTGGCTTTGAGACGCTTGGCTTTGCCGACGCGCTGCGTGCGGAGGCTCGCCGTCTGGACGGCGAGGAGGAACGCATAGTTACCGATGAAAACTACCAATCGTTTTCACACCAGCACCACGCCTATGTGGCCCGCGGCAGGTACGCCGGCCAGCTGGAGCGGGCATTTGCCGTACTGGGCCGTGAACGTGTTTTAGTCCTAGACGCCGATGACTTCCTGGCCACTGGTCTCCCCAATNGGGCTGAACTGACAAACCATCTGGGTATTTCCGCCTGGCAGCCCNCCGAGGTCCTGCAGTCAAATGCCCGCCCCGGCAGCCCGATGCCCGAAGACATTCGTGCCCGCCTCCGCCGCGAGTTCACCAACGACGACGAGAAACTCGCCGAGCTGCTGGGGTACATACCAAGCTGGCACCGATGAGCCACGTCCGCTCCCGGACCCGCAGCGTGCCCAGTCCACGCCCGAGCATATCTGCGCCCGCACGCGAGCCCAATCTTGGCGATTATTTAGTACTGGCCCGCCGTTATTGGATAGTGCTCACTGCCGTCGTTGCGCTTTCAGTCACTGTGGGCTCCGGCATTTTTATACCTCCGCACCCCGGTACAAAGCCCGCACCGACGTGGTGGTCATTGCCACTTCGGACATCACGTCCCCGGCAAAGTCTCTNTCCGATGTTTCCATTGATTCGGCCGTGCAGATCCTGCTCTCTGACCGGGTCCTAGGCGTCACTGCACGGTCACTGGACTATCCCGGACGTTCCACCGGGCTGATGA
The DNA here is from genome assembly GCF_021398215.1 of Arthrobacter polaris. NCBI lineage: Bacteria > Bacillati > Actinomycetota > Actinomycetes > Micrococcales > Micrococcaceae > Arthrobacter > Arthrobacter polaris. The sequence goes on along the minus strand of NZ_CP071516.1, from coordinate 628,564 downwards.
CGGACATGACGATCTCCCCGCTCATCAACTCCCGGATCCTTCGGCTCTACGTCACCTCNCCCACGCCTCAACAGGCGTACGATGCCGTGACGCTTCTGGTCAAGAACTTCATGGATGTGCGGCAGGAGGCCCTGCTTACCGACCAGAAAAGTGAGGCCACCGCGCTCCAGGCGCAACTGAAATCCATTGAGAGCGCCTTGCAGCAACCCTACGCGGCTGTAGTGTTGCCCGACCAATATTCAACGACGACCAACCGGGACCTAGCTTCAGAGCGGAGTCGGCTGCAATCGGCGCTCATCTCCCTGGACGTCAATGTCCCCGACCCCGGCTATATTTCCCATGCAGCCACCCTCCCTTCGGACCCCGTGAGATCGGGCGGCTTCATCGTGGCTGGATCCTCCGTGGCCGTGGGGCTATTGCTCGGCTTCGCCGTAGCCGCTGGGCTGGACCGGCGGCGAAGGCACCGGCCCGCCACGGACAGGTAATACAACCAACAATGGTCCCTCCAAGCCAAAGGAATCCACAGTGACTGCCCCACAGATCAGCACGGACAGCCCGGTCGACGTCATCATTTGCACCATGGACAGGATTGAACTGCTGAACAAAGCCATTGAATCGATCAAGGCTCAAGAATACCCGGGCCATATCCGGATCTCCGTCGTCTTTGACAACNAGCCCCTGCGCCCGGAGCTGGAGTCCTGCTCCGACACCCGGGAGGTGCGCGTACTAGGCAATGTCCGCACGCCAGGCCTGCCGGGAGCCCGCAACACCGGCCTGCTCGCCGCAAGTGCACCACTAGTAGCTTTCTGCGACGACGACGATTCGTGGCGTCCAGACAAGCTGGCCCAGCAGGTGGCGGCCATGGCCGGAACCGGTGCCACCGCATGCGTCAGCGGGATTGAGGTTCACTTCGGCGACAAACGCCAGCAACGGATCCCCTCCNGAGAGGAAGTCACGGCCAGCGCCCTTTCCGGCAGCAGACTCACCGGTGCCCATCCCTCCACCTACCTGTTCGCCCGTGAGCACCTGCTTGCCAATGTAGGCCTGGTGGACGAGGAGTTACCGTTCGGCTACGGGGAGGACTATGACTACCTGTTGCGCAGCGCACAAAACGGGCGGATCACGGTTCTTCCCNGCGTCACCGCGGATATCCTTTGGCATCCGCAGGGATCCNTATTTTCCCGCCGGTGGGAGGCCATGGCGGACGGCCTAGAATATCTCATGGCTAAGCACCCCATTATTACCGAAAACCGCCGGGNNGCGGCCTGGATGGAGGGCCAGCGGGCCTTCGCGCTGGCCGCATTGGGTAACCAGCNNCGGGGCGGCAGCCCGTACGGCAGGAAGTCACTCCGACTCAACCTGCGTGAACCCNGGGCCTACCTAGCCTTGGCCGTCACCGCGAAACTGCTCAAGCCCGCCCATGTACTCAAGGTACTGAACTCTCGCGGCCGCGGCATCTCTGGGGTGCTGTTAGCCTTGCGGCACCTGGGCGACCCTTGCACCAATGGTGGCACCGCCGCGGTGCTTTGAGCACACGCGTCAGGGCCTCAAAGCAGGATAGCGGGGAACTTTATTACGCCCTAGCCCTCACGCACCAAATCTGGGGCATGTTCAGGTTGTGGATCCAGAACGGTAAGCTGTCCGGATTCAGTCACGTCCCGGCCAGAGGCAACGATCTTTCAAGCCGCGCCGCTGCATCGGTGTGGGCGCTGGACCCGAAACGCCTGCCAAAGCGAAGGATCGGGGATTCGATGAAGCGGAAGCTGAACGCGGCCACACCGATGGCTAGAACGGTGGTCGCGACGAACACCACCATGCCNTGTTCCCTCCCCAATATGATCCTGACGACGTTGGCATTCAACATGTGCATCAGATAAATCCCGTAGCTAATGACTCCCACATAAGCCAAGGGGCGGAAACGGAGGATGCCATGGAAGAGTGTCTTTTCCGTGATGCACACCGACATGACCACGAGAACCATGAGCACCTGGGTCAATTGGTTCGGCGTGTTGAAAATAAGGCTGGTGAACATCAGCGTGACAACTAGCGGGCTGAACCAGCGCGCACCCACCACCGGTGAGAGGAAACGGAAGGATCCTGGGAGGTCGAAGAGGATGGCGGCCACTGAGCCGAGCAGGATGGGCAGTGCAAGACTGGCAAGGATGACAACTGGCAGCGCTTGGCTGTCAGAGAGCAGGGCCCACTGGTTGATCAGTATCAACGCCCCNAGTGCTGCCAGCGGTGGCCACATGGTTCTGGAAGTCACCAGCAAAGAAGTNGTCAGAAGTGGGGCCCAGAATAAGTAGAATTGCTCCTCAGTAGCCAAAGACCAAGCAAAATAGAACGTCACCGAGTTCCCCTCGGACAGATTGACGAACCAGTTGGACGTATACGTCAAGAATGCGGGNAGGTTGCTGATAAATCCCTCTCCTTCTGCGGTGTCCCGCCGCGTCGCCACGACTAGGATCACGTAGGCAGCAAGGACCAAGTAGTAGATGGGAAAGATCCTGAAGACTCGTCGGAGATAGAATTTCCCGATGGAAATNTCGCCCATTTTCTTGCGCTCCCGCAGCAACAACGTGGTGATCAGAAAGCCACTGATCGCGAAGAANAAGTCCACACCAAAGTATCCCTTTGAGAAGAATTCCGGACCTGGCCGGCCTGAAGTATGTTGCCAAATGACCGCGATGACACTCAGTGCCCGCAGCCCGTCAAGGGCTCCGAACATGCGTGTGCTCTGAAACTCTGCGTGGGTGATAGCCATCGTTGTTCCTCCGTCGTCATTTGTTGAGTACTGGCGGATTAGGTGGTAGCGCAGGACCCGCATGTGGAATCGCCGGGAGACCATGGTGATTTACGGATTGCCGCCCTTAAGGACCAGCTTTCAGGGTGATGTTGGCCGTATACGGCCCGCAGCGGAAAGCTCAGTAGGGAGGCTACCCGACGGTCCCGTGCAGACATCTTCTGTTGCCATTCGGTGTCCTTACGGATTCTCAGCGTGCCGGTCTTCATCCGCATGGGGTTCCCAGCCACGGTGTGGTGGGCCGACAAGTCCACCGCATCCACTCGGATGTGTGCCACATCCGCTGACGTAGCCTCCGCACCCATGAACACGAGGATCTCCTTAACCACCTCATCTGGCTGCGACATGAAATCCTCATAGTGCACTGTCTTCACGTCCACCCGCAGCAGGGCCAGTAGGTGGAAGAGCACGCTGTACAGGGTCCAGTTGGCCATCGCAGCAACCGTGGAGTACCGCGGCATGTACTCCTCCGCGTTCCCCACCTCCGGCCGGCGAACCACCTTGGACCACGAATAGGCCACGCCGCGGGGATCCCTGACCACCAGCACGCATTTGAGGTTCACGTCAGCACGCCGCAGGAAATACGCGTAGGCGGGGTGCTTGCTAGAATCGATAATGAACCGCGCACCGCTGACTTCCGCGGCGGCATGGTAGAGGGCATTGAGCCGGATCAGCAGCCGTTTGGCCCGCGTCTGGCGCCTACGTGGCGACAAGCCGGTGACAAGTTCAGGCAGGTACCTGTTGCGCACCACCTCATGCCTATCCTCAACAGCCTCGGCCACATCCAGAGTTCCCCACCCNCCGAAGGCTTTCTCCCCGACGCCCTGCCAAAACGGACACTCGGCAAAATGCAGTGAACAGCCGCACAATTCGTTATCCCGCAGTCCACGCTCCCACAAATGCAGGACCTCACCTAGGCCCACCACATCCGGGCATTCGGCCAAGCACCTTTCTAGCAAGGTAGAGCCGCTACGACCAAAGCCGCCCAGCATCAATACATTGGGACTGGAGCAGCCCACCAGATCGTTTTTCGGGGTGGCTGCAAAGGGCCAAATTTAGCCATTAAGAATCATCCTTGACGGTTCCATTTTAAAGGGGCAAGTGCCTGCAACTTCCTATGAGTCTGCCATTGAATCCCATGGGGTAACAGCGGTGAAGTACGAGCTTATTGGAAACGCTCCACGTGATTATTGGGCATGCTCTACTTGTTTCTCATGACTTATTACTTGGATTAAAAAGCTGCCGCACCACCTCCCCTGCGTTTTCATGTGTCATGATGGTGCCATCAATGGTGTCAGATAACCATGTGCAGGTCTCAATAGGTCCAGGTGATGAGCGTTGAATGAATCAGTTGTGCGCCCCAATTTTTTCTAGGGCACTTCGTCACCACTGGGTACTCATACTGGTGTTTGTAATAGTTGGCGGTTTGCTTGCCGCAGGTTCGGTGGCCACCACCAAGCCAACCTATTCATCCACCAGCGTCGTGTTCTTGGATCCGTTGCTCGGAAATGCGTATTCCNCCTCAACCCCTCCCTCCCGGACCGAACAACTGGCCGCCCTGACCACGGAAGCCGGCCTTATCCTCACGGATGCTGTGGTGGCGTCGGCCATCGCCATCGCCAAGACCCAGGGGACCACACTGGACGCTGAGATGCGCAATGACATCCTTACCGAGGTCCCGTCCAACTCCACGGTGGTGCAAATCACCTTCACCGGGTCCAGCCCAAAACTGGCGCAATCCGGCGCGCAAGCCCTCGCTCAGGCCTATCTCGGCTACCGCACGGAACGGGCCAGCAAGGTTGTCACGGCGCTCAACCAGTTGCGGACTCAGCAACAACAATCCATCACCAAGTTACTGACGGACGCTTCCGATAAGCTCAACGCCGCTAAGAAGGTCGGCATCGAAACCGCTCAGACTCTTGATTTGCAGCAACAAGTCACCCTCTACGCGGCCCAGTTGGCCACCGTCAATCTGGACCAGACAGGTTCAGATGCGACCTCAATTGTCCCCGGTGACATCATCAGTCCCGCAACCCTGCCAGCCACAAAGAATGGCATAAACCCTTTATTGGTTGCCCTGGTAATTCTCCTAGTATCCTCGGCACTTGGCTTGGTAATGGCTCTGGCGCGTGAAAACATTGATCAGAAGATCAGGACCACGGAAGACTTTGCTGGCACCGGCATCCACCCCATTCGTGGAACTATCCGGCGGTGGAAGCGCCGAGGCAGCTCCGTTCCTGACTTGGAAGGATACCGTCTGCTAGCAAATGTGCTCAGCACTTCGAAAAGCCTGGACTACAAGGTCCTACTACTGGCTGCCACACCCAATACCGCAGATACGGTTGGCGTCGCCATGGGCCTTGCACGGGCCTTCGATGAAACAGGCACCTCCGTGGTGGTGATTGAANGCCGTCCCCGGAAACGAGACCACGGCGAAAGCCTCCCGCGCAGGGGCCTGACGGACATACTGGATGGCCAGCTTCCACCATCGTCCGTGTGGACTCTCCTGGACACACGTGGCAGGTGCCCCGTCCTGCCCATCGGCTCCGCGCCCGGGCTTCTTTCCGAACTAGTTCAGGGTCCAGTCATGGCCCTGCTCTTGCAGGAACTGGCCCACCACGACTCAGTGGTTCTCGTGGCCGGAACCTCCATGGAGACCGGGACCGGTGTGGCCCTGGCACGCCATACGGCGGCCGTCCTGTTGGTGGTGGATGGCCAAACGGCCACGGTGGCCGATCTGACATCATCCGGGGACTTGCTGAAACAGGTCAACGTGGAAATGGCCGGGGCCGTGTTGCTGCGCAGTCCCGAGCGGTGGCGGGCACAACGCGTCAAGGTCCAACCTGTGCTCGCCGTCAGCGAGTCGACACCCGCCCGGAACGCGATCTCGAGCTTGGGGCCGAACCCGGCCCCGCGTCGGAGAGTCCCTCCTCCCCACCCCGTGCAGCCAACGCACCAAGACGAATCCCTTCTGACACGGCCGCGCGGATAGCCGCAGATGAGCACTATTCCCAGGCCTCCTGACCCTGCGCAGGCGCAGCGCCAGGCCACTGTGGAAAGTCACCACGCGGATGCAGCCAAATCCGTAAACAGGATTGCCAGGTCCGGATTCGCGAACCTCATGGGTGCGGGATTGTCCGCCGTNATCCAGCTTTTTCTAGTCGTTTTAATCTCTCGTATGTGGTCGCCCGACACCGCTGGCCTCATCTTTGCTATCTCATCGATCTTNTTGATCGCACTGGCCTTGTCAGAGATTGGCGTGGACCANGGGTTGGTGCGCTTCATAGCTTGGAACAATGCCAAAGACACGCCGCGCAACAACAGGTACCTGATCACCAACGGCGTATCCATCGCATTATCGGTCAGCGTCCTGGTTCTGATCCTGGCCGTGGCCTTCGCGCACCCACTGGCCATATTGCTTTCCGGTGGNACAGGATCCCGCCCCGCCGCGGCCATGATCGTTGTTTTCGCAGCCGCACTCCCGGTCGCCGCCAGCTATGAGCTGGTCTTGGCCATCACCCGAGGGCTGACTCACATGAAGCCCACTATCGTCATCGAGCGGATCCTCCGGCCCCTGATTCAGGTCGTGCTGGTCCTTGCTGCGGCGCTGACCGGCGCAGATGCGGCAACGCTGGCCATCGCTTGGGTGGCCCCTACGTGGTGGCACTCCTCTGCGCAGTTGCCATGCTCGCGCGGATCTTGCGGCANNCAACCCGGAGACCTTTGGCACGGGTAAACCCGAGGCACCCGGGAAGCTGCCAGAGAATTTTGGCGTTTCACGATTCCTCGCGGTGTAGCCCGAATGGCACAGGTAGGGCTGCAGCGTGCCGACATTGCCCTAGTTACAGTTCTGGCCGGACCCGCCGCTGCCGCCCTTTACACGGCGGTGACCCGGTTCTTGGTCTTAGGACAGCTTGCAACCAGCGCCCTGCAGCAGGTCAGCGAACCACACCTGGCCAAGCTACTTGCCAAGGGCAATCGCAATGGCGCCAAACTTGTCACCCAGCAGCTGACCCTCTGGACCATTCTGTTGGCCTGGCCCATCTACCTCTTCTTCGTCATCTATGCCGAGCAGCTGCTCAGCATTATCTTTGGCACGGAGTATGCCGCTGGCGCCGACTCNCTGCGCCTGCTGAGCATAGCGATGCTATTTTCCACAGGGATTGGACCGTTGGACATGCTCCTGCTCATGGCGGGTCGAAGCAGCCTGTCGCTGATCAACACCGCCACCGCCTTGGTCTTGGACATTGTTGGCTGTCTGCTTCTTGTGCCNATCGATGGGTATTTTGGGGCCGCAACCGCCTGGACAGTGTCCATTGTGGTCCGCAATATGATGTGCTTTTGCAGGTTCGCAGGACCCTAGGCATCTCCCCTCACCGGGCGCACCACCTTCATAACCGGCGCCATTCTCGTGATCTTTCTCGCATTTCCCATGCTGTGGCGCACCGTGGCGCAGGACGGGATCATGCTGGATCTGGCCGCCGTTGGGGTTTCCATCCTTGGCTACGCGGGCTTCCTATGTTGGCGCCGTAAAACCCTTGTCCTTCGGGGCTAAATCAGGATTCTCCACCGCCACAGCAAAGCCGCACCGCATCCTTTGCTGATGCCGAGCGTGGGCACCACCTGAGCCTTCCCCGCATGCGCCCGACGCAGACTCGCTAAAAGTCAAATTTCTTTCCGGCCATTTGGTCAGATAGTGTCTTAGACGCAATATAACGGATCAATAACTATCGTCGTGGCAACTTGTGGCTGGGGTCAGGAAAGCTGCCAAAATGGAGTTCAACATATGGCGAACAATACTTCGTCCAGACAAGTAACCAACTCGGCCGCCCTGAGCGCCGACCGCAAGGCCCCGGCCTTTGGAAAATAACGAGTGCGGTCTCCTTGGCCGCAACAACAGCCCTTATCGCGGGTGTCGCGTTGACAACCTCAATGGTCCCCGCTCAGGCTGCAACACCAACGACCACAACCGCATCAGCTGACGCCTACACGGTGGCGACGCTGCCCACCATGAACTACGGATCCTCGACAAAGATTTCCGTGGGGCTGGACAACAAGGACCTGAAAAGGGCTNATCTTAAGTTCAGCGGCCTGGGCGCCATCAGCGCCAAGGATGTTCTCAAGGTCAATCTGACCATAGTTGGCGGGGACACCGGAACCCTTCAGGCCTCACAGCTTGGATCCTCGGNNCTTGACTGAGCCGGGATCAACTCTGCGAATGCACCGGCCACCACTAAGGTTCTGGGTCAAGCCGCCGTCGGCAACGGCAAGCAGGCACTGACCTTGTCCCTGACTGGGGTGNTCAGCCCCGACGGCACCGTATCAATTGCCCTGACGCGTTCAGGCAGCGGCGTGAGCCGGATCGCTTCCCGTGAGGCAGCGGCAGCCGACCGTCCCTCAATTTCCGTGACCGCCTCGNGCGTCCCCGGACCTGTCACGCCGCCCACCTCGGTGACCAAGCCCGTACCTCCGGTAACGAAGCCGGTGCCTCCGGTAACGAAGCCGGTGCCGCCGGCATCGACGTCGGGTTGCACGGTAAGCGTCAAATTGGTCCCTAGCTGCGGTGCCTTTNTCGGTGCCGCTGCCAACNCCCTTGCTGGCGAAAGCTGGGACACTGCGCTGACAAACTTTGAGGCAACAGCCGGTCGCAGCATGGACATCGTGCACTATTACAAGCGCGGCCAGAGCGCCATGTTCCCCAACGCGGCCGAACTCAAACGCCAGGATGAGGCAGGCAAGAATCGCATCCTGTTTTACAACTGGAAGCCCACCGGCCAGACCTGGCGCCAGGTGGCGAATGGTTCCGCCGACGCCTACCTTAAGCAGTTGGCAACCTACATGAAGGCCAACGCCAAGAAGCCGTTCTTCCTCTCGCTCAACGCTGAGATGGAGGACGAGGTCAACACAGCCGCCTCCTCCGGCCAGACCGCCACGGATTATCGAGACTTCTTCCGCCATACCGTTTCGGTCCTGCGCGCCAATGGCGTGACCAACATGGTGACGGTCATGAACTACACGNGGGTCCAGAAGTGGGCAGGTATGCCCTGGTTCAAGGACCTGTACCCCGGCAATGACGTGGTGGACTGGATTGCCCAAGACCCGTACGCGTTTGGCAAGGGTCCGGTTTGGCTAAGTAGCTTCGAAGGCATGGCCAACCGTACGGACAATGCCAAGACCTGGCCTGGGTTCTACAACTGGGCCGCAACCAACTACCCGGACAAGCCCCAGATGCTCAGCGAATGGGGCGTGGACCAGCCGGCCGCAAGCCCGGGCTACAAGGTTGGCTTCTTCAATTCAGCAGCTGCCGAGCTGGCAACATTGCCCAAGCTCAAGGCACTTGTCTATTGGGATTCAAACGGTGTTGATACCGCAGGCAAGGCGCTGAGTGTCGGCAAGACTCAGATCGACATCAACGCCACCACGAAGAACGCTTTTCGCTCATTTGTGAATAGCGAGATTCTCACCACCAGCCGGGGCTCCTACCTGAAGTAGGTTCCCCTCGGCAGGAAAACCGGGGCTGGCGATGTTCCTATCGCCTGCCCCGGTTTTTGGCGTCATTTCCATCCGACGGCGGCCATTTTCCTACTGATCCCGTAGCATGGCCTTAACCACATTCTCGTGTTGTCGGAGGAAAAGTGCGCCGCCCACTTCGCCGTCTATTTACCGTTGCAGTGATCCTGCTGGTCTCTGTCTTCTTGCTGCCCACCAGCCCTGGTCTCCCAAAATGCGCCGTTCTCTTCGGCGTAGCGGCCAACCCTTTGACCCCGACGCAGGATTGGGAATCGTCCCTGCGCACCTTCGAGTCTGAGTCAAGCCGCCCCGTTGACATTGCGCACTTCTACAAGCGTGGCCAGTCCACGTTATTTCCTACGGAGACCGAGCTATCCCGGGCCAACCAGTCTGGGAAGCCGTTGACACTTTTCTACAATTGGCGTCCAGATGGGTTGACTTGGCGGCAGGTTGCCGACGGTGCCGCAGACGAGTATCTCCACCGTGTGGCCAACCACCTAGCCCAGACCGTTCACGGACCATTTTTCCTCTCCCTGACTGCTGAGATGGAGCCCAAAGTGGATAACACACCAGGCTCCGGGCAGACAGCACAGGATTTTCACGACTACTTCCGCTACGTGGTCACGTTGCTGCGTTCCAACCCGAGCGTTCAGGTGGTGACCGTCATGAATTACACGGGNGCCGCCAAATGGGCCACCCAGCCGTGGTTCCACGAACTTTACCCGGGTAACGACGTGGTGGATTGGATTGCCCAGGACCCCTACGCGTACAACCTCAGCGACACCCCAGATCTGGCCAGTCTGGTGAACCGGCCCAGCGGTTCTTGGCCTGGTTTNTACAATTGGGCCGCCCAAGAATTCCCCAGCAAGCCCCAAATGCTGGCCGAATGGGGTGTTGCCATTGACCCAGCAAATCCGGAACCCAGCGCCGCATTTTTCACCAGCGCCGCGCAACAGCTGGCCCAATTCCCGAAATTGCGTGCGCTCGTCTATTGGAATCACTCCGGGCGAACCGCCGACGGGCACGAGATCGCGGTGGGAACCACTGCCATCGACTCCAGCCAGGAAGCGCTCCGCGCCTTCAGGAATTTCGTGCAGAACGGCGTGTTGAGGTCACCGGAAGCGTGCCGCATTGACGCCAGCTAGATGTGGGCGGCAAGGGGCGCCAATGCATCTGCTGTTCTGGCATGTGTTTGGGCCCCTGTGACATGATGAGCCGCGGCGGTGGGACCGTCCGGGTGCGCTGGCCTGCCACACGCCGCATAGGCCAGAAGGCTCTCAAATTCCGGCCACAACAATACCTATGATCTCCGTCAGTTTCCTGCTTTTCGGGCTGGTAGTACCTATACCGTGGGTCCGCCGACTCAACTATCATCAAGGCACCTAAGAGACTGAAGAACAGTTTCCATCGTCAATAGCTGCCCGGAGAGTCACGTGAAGAAACTTTTCAGCATCACTGCATCATCCGCCGTCATCCTCCTCGTCTCTGCATGTTCAGGGAGCCCACAAGTTGGCGCTGAAGGTCCGGGGCAGACGGCCCCGCTACCTCGGCTTTCGCCGCGGCTACTCCCACTACGCCACCCGCGGCCGCGCCCACCACGGATCCCGCCGCGGCCGCGCCTTCCACAGCTCCCGCCGCAGCGCCTGCCTCGGATCCCGCCGCAGCGCCTGCCTCGGATCCAGCCCGGATCCAGCCACGGCCGAGGCGACGGCACCCCAGCCAGCCGCGCCCCCGCCCCAATCGGCCCCAATCCCCAGCNCCTCGCCCACGCCGTTAGAAGATCTTGGGCTCAACGCCCGCGGAAACATGGCCCAAAAGGTGGGCGAGACCAGCGTTNTTCGGTGCCCCACCGGCCAGCAATTTGCCGATCTTACGGCGGAGGATATCCAGACCAATTTCAAGTGCACCAGCGCGCAGGCACAGCCCAGCATCAACGGCCAATATATCGCCATAAAGATTAAGGTGGCCGTTCACGCAAACTTTCCTGACTCCGGATGGCCCAGCCTTGGCCTTTCAAACCAGGACTTCACGGTTTGGGATGCTGCCGGCACGAAGTTGGTTGATCCCATTGGCAACAGCGGCAGCTGCATCCCCGGGCAGNACCTCGTCAGTTCGCCGATCGATCCCGGTGAGACAGCAAGCGGCCTGGTGGTCCTGGACGTGCCCCAAGGCGCCGGTTCAGCAGCCTTCATCGTCGGCGGATTTGAGGGTTCCTACGGCTGGGAATGGCACTGGTAGTAATCGTTTTAATAGGCCCCAACCGGGGCTCAACGCATGAAGCCCGCCACTGTGTGGCGGGCTTCATGCGTTGAGCCCCGGCATGGCGGCCGCTAGTTTGCAGTGAGAATCATCCCCGCCCCGACAGTGCTGTTCGTTGCCTCATCGATCAGAACAAACGAGCCAGTGTGCCGGTTCCTGCGGTACTCATCCGCCAACAGCGGGATAGTAGTGCGAAGGCGTACCCGGCCAATTTCGTTCAGCTTCAACTCCTCGGCCCCAGCCTGNCGGTGCAAGGTGTTGACGTTGAGTTCGTACTGCAGATCTTTGATCAGGGCTCTCGCATTCCTCGTGGTGTGCTTGACGGCGAGCTGCTGCCCCGGAACCATGGGCGTGGTGCCCATCCAACACACCATCGCGTCAATGTCTTGAGCCACCGCAGGTTGGTTGTTGGGCCGGCAGATCATGTCACCGCGGGAAATATCCAGATCGTCAGCCAGACCGATAGTGACCGACATGGGAGAAAACGCCGATGTGGCTGGCCCACCCGCATCCGTGATCGAAACCACCGTGGATGGCAGCCCACTGGGGAGCACCATCACTTCATCACCCACNTTGAGGGAGCCNCCACACATCTGCCCGGCATATCCCCGGTAGTCGTGATGGCTGGTCTGATGTGGCCGGATTACGTATTGGACCGGGAATCTGACATCAACCAGATTACGGTCACTGGCAATGTGAAGTGTCTCAAGATGGTGCAGCAAGGTAGGGCCGTGATACCACGGCATGTTTTCCGATCGCGTCACCACGTTGTCCCCTTGCAGTGCGGACACGGGGATGATGGTGAGATCTGTAATTTCCAGTTTGGCGGCAAAATCCACAAATTCCTGCCTGATGGATTCGTAGACATCCTCCGACCAGTCCACCAAGTCCATCTTGTTGATCGCCAAGACAAGGTGTGGCACCTGGAGTAGCGAGACCAGGAATGCGTGCCGGCGACTCTGCTCGCTCAGGCCCTTGCGGGCGTCCACCAGTACCACGGCGGCATCTGCTGTGGACGCGCCTGTCACCATGTTTCTGGTGTACTGGATGTGACCTGGGGTGTCAGCGACGACAAACTTCCGCTTTGGCGTGGAGAAGTACCTGTATGCCACGTCGATGGTAATCCCCTGTTCCCGCTCAGCCCGCAGACCGTCTGTCAGCAGCGACAGATCCGTATAGTCATCTCCCCTGTCTTTGCTTGTCTTTTCAATTGAATCCAGCTGGTCCTGGAAAATGGCCTTGGAATCGTAAAGCATCCGGCCAATCAACGTGCTCTTTCCGTCATCGACGGAACCTGCCGTGGCAAACCTCAAAAGTTCCATATTAGAAGTACCNCTCCTTCTTGCGGTCTTCCATAGCCGCTTCGCTGATCTTGTCATCTCCACGTGTGGCACCGCGCTCGGTGATCCGCGTGGCTGAAATCTCCACAGCAACCTCGGCCGCCGTACTGGCGGTGGATCTGACAGCGGCTGTGAGACTGGCATCTCCTACAGTGCGGTACCTTACGGTCTCGACAAAGGTTTGTTCGTGAGGTTTGGGTTGACAGAACTTGTGGACGCCAAAGAGCATCCCGTTGCGGTCAAANACCTCGCGCTCATGTGCGTAGTAAATGGACGGGACGCCAATACCTTCTTGCTCTATGTAGTTCCAAATATCCAGTTCGGTCCAGTTGGAAATCGGGAATACACGGATACTCTCGCCCACATGCACCCGTGTGTTGTACAGGCTCCAGAGTTCAGGCCGCTGATTCTTGGGGTCCCACTGGCCAAAGTCATCGCGGAAAGAAAATATCCGTTCCTTGGCTCGTGCCTTTTCCTCGTCTCGGCGGGCCCCACCCATGAGGGCATTGAAGCTGTACTTATCCGCCGTGTCGAGCAGGACCTTGGTCTGCAGCCGATTCCTGGACCCGCTGGGCTCTTCGCTGACCAGTCCCCGCTCAATAGCATCTTGGACAGAGCCGACCACCAGGTTAACACCAAGTTTNTGCACCATGTCGTCGCGAAATTCAAGGACCTCGTCAAAGTTATGACCCGTGTCAATATGCAGCACCGGGAACGGTATCCTGGCCGGTGCAAATGCCTTGGCGGCTAGGTGCAGCATGACGATGGAATCCTTGCCNCCAGAGAACATCAGGGCTGGGTGTTCCAGCTCGGCAACCACCTCCCGGATGATGAAGATGGCTTCCGACTCCAGCAGTTGAAGCTCACTGGGGTTGAAATTATGGTAATTCCCGGTTTGATTCATTGTGTGTACATCCCATCCATTTTGAGACCTGATAATGGCGAACCTTTGGTCCAGTAAATTTGTTCTATCTCGCGCAGGAGCATCGTTGCCACGTCCTTCCGGCACACCAAAACGTCAGGCAAATACGGGTCAACCTGGTTGTACTCAAGGTTGGAGCCGTCAATACGGCTCACGTGCAGCCCCCGGCTTTCGGCCACCACCACGGGNGCCGCCGAGTCCCACTCGTACTGGCCTCCACTGTGAACGTAGGCATCGACCTCGCCACGGATCACGGCTCCCACCTTGTATCCGGCCGAACCCATGGGCACCANNACGTCGCACCCAGCTTCCTGCCAAAGCCGTGACCAATCCGGAGGCACGGCTACGGGACACGGCCATGCGCAGCGGCCCCACCAACGGTGCCCAAGTTTGTGGGGCCGTCCCGCTGTCCAAAACGATCCCCAGACCGGGAAGCGCAACTGCCCCACACTCAGCGTTCCAGAAACCCACAGGGCCACATGAACGGCCCAGTCCTGCCGGCCTTCGGAGAATTCTCGCGTACCATCCAAGGGATCGATGATCCAGACACGATGGCTCATGGTGCGGCTGGCGTCGTCGTGCGCTTCTTCTGATAGCACAGCATCTGCCGGGCGCAATTCTCGCAATGCGTGCCCCAGGAAAGTTTGGGCCGAAGAATCACCCATACTCTTGAGCTTCTCGGAGAGATCCCGTTCTGACGCGCGCGCTCACGCAGTTGCACAAGTAATTCACCAGCCTGCCTAGCAAGCCGAGCAGCAAGCTCCAGGTCAGTTTCCCGGCCCGTCACTTCGTTACTGAAGTCCTTCATTGCACTTCCCCATTTCATTTTGGCTGTCGCTGAGGCCCGTTTCTGGCAGTATGCCCGGCCTTGGCGAGATTAATAGGCCCCTCCGGGGCAAACATGACCTTGAAGGTCCGCCACATGATCATCAGATCCCCTGTCAGCGACCAGTTCTCCACGTAGTACAAATCCAGACGGACACTTTCCTTCCAATCAAGGTCCGAACGTCCACTGACCTGCCACAGGCCAGTCACACCGGGCTTGATGTAAAGACGGCGGTAGGTGTGCCCCTCATAGCGCTCCACCTCCGAAGACAGCGGGGGNCGTGGCCCCACCAAAGACATCTGCCCCTTGAGGACGTTAAGGAACTGTGGCAGCTCGTCCAGCGAATAACGCCGCAACCACGTGCCCGCCTTGGTGACCCTAGGATCATCGTGGATTTTGAACAACACCGTGTTGCCCTGGTTCAGGTGTGACAGCCGTTGGAGTTCATCTTCGGCATTCACACGCATGGTCCGCAGCTTGTACATACTAAATACGTTGCCGTCACGGCCTACCCGTTCCTGGCGGAAAATAACTGGGCCCAAGGAGTCCCGCTTAATCACTACGGACAGCACGGCAAACACCGGCAAGAGGAGCAACAGCGCCACGGCAGAGACAAAGATGTCCATGGAGCGCTTGAGTATGTGCTTATATCCGGTGAATCGNGGAAGTTCCACGTGCATCAGTGGAAGCCCTTCCACTGGGCGCATCTGGATGCGGGGNCCAGCAACGTTCGTCAACGACAGCGCAACAACCAACTCTGTGGCGCTTTCCTCCAACTGCCACCCCAACTCNCGGAGATAGCTGCTGCCGCGGGACACCGGCCCGGCCACGATCACTGCGTCGGCATTGTACTCTTGGACGGCAGCACAGACACCGTCAAGNGCCCCGACCACCGGGACGCCAGTTGATTGTCCCACCGTGAACTTCGTATCAACGTTGTTGCCATCAAGGGCCACGCCCACCACCTCGTAGACTGCCCCNGACTTCTTGGATATCTGCTCCACAACATAGGTGACATCGTCGTCAGCCCCTAGGACGATGACNCTTGAGAGAAAGTGGCCATAGGAACGTTGACGGGTCAACCAGCGCCGCCACCCNCATCGCCCTAACAGCAGCGCCGCCGTGCCGATGGGCATGGTCATCAAGAACACGATGTTCATGTGATGGGCATCTGCGAACAGAAANACTACGGCTAGCCAACCAAAGGCAGCCGCACTGGCACTGATGACCTTCTTGTACTCGCCGGGGCCTACGCCAACAATCCGGTGGTCCCGAGTTCGTCCCATCCACAAGAAGGTAAGCCAGATGGCGGCGATGCCCACATCAACGGCCAGACGCCGTTCCAAGGTCAAGCCCAGTCCACGGTCAACCACCTGCGAACACAGCAATACGGTAATGACTACAAGGAAGGTGTCGGTACTACGAATTTTGCCCGGTAGCGGCGTGCCCACGTCGAGGCCAAGCCGTCGGCTGCACCCTGCCTGCGGCGTGGGGTTGTTGGGTGGAGGTGCGGGAACTCTACTGCAGCCGAGGTCCGTACTGTCCTGCCCATTTCAGGCGGAGCCAGCACAGATTCCGCCACGATGTGCCTGATTCCCGAGCTAGGGGAGCCCTAACCCCTGTCATTCTGTCCAAAGGCACGCACGCTCAACAACCCCGCACTAGGGGTGTGTTCACTGTCGGCAGCAGGGGCGGGCGGCCGCCTCGATTGAGGGGAGCCGACGGCGGCTGGGGAGATGCCCTCAAATTAGGGGCATCAACGCCGCCGGCTCCGATTGAAGGACTTCGCCCACGGATCGTTCCAGGTAGACCTGAGAGAACGCCAGTGTCGAAGTCGTGTGGTGGGTCGTGTCACGATGCCAGCAAATACTTGACAGATCAGTCTTTCCAGCTGACGTTTTCGCGTGCCACGCCACCCTGTTGGGGTGTCGGGCACACCTCGGAGTCGAACCGCTCAATGAAATTCCCAAGACCAACTTTGGCACCGTTTTCTTCCTTTCCCAGTAACCCACAGCAGTAATACGAAGCAATGTCATGAGCGTATTGGTGTCCTACCGTCTTGACACCAGTAGGCGATACTTGACTTTCGCTGCCAGCTACTCACGTATTGCGTGTGGACCTCAAGCAAAAGGAGCCGACGGCGACTGGGGTGGTGTCGCGGTCTCAGACGACACCTTCGCCGCCGACTCCAGCTTTGGGGAGAGACCGGCACAAGACTTTTCTTCGTTGATTGGAAAATGCAGAATTGTGCCATGGGCGCCTGCTACGGCATTTTGACAAACCATCGAACCCCGTCCACAAACAACATCTGGAATCCCCAGGAGAATTTCCATGAAATCCCTAGATGCCATCCGTAGAGCAACTCGATGCATCCCACTGTTACAAGCCTAGAAACCTAAGGGCAGGCACACACGCGTAGGGATTACGCGGATTGGTGGTAAAACTACCCGAGATTTCCTGCGGCGCCCGGACCCGCCACTTGGACCAGCGGTCAGCTCCACGCCGGCCTCCGGAGCACGACGGCAGGCCCGTATTGATTCGCGTAATCAAGCCACGGAATCAGGTATTTAGTACTCGGGCGGTCCTTCCAAGACAAACTTAGACTTCAGGTCACGGGTAACCGGCTGGATCTGGCGAGCTATGACGTTACCTCCAGTGGTCTCGTTGCCAGTGACCCTACCGCGCCTGATTACAGCAGCTGGCAATTGCCCGTTACCGCAGCTGCCGGGCCTGGAATGGGAAACCTCAAATGTGTCTGGGGAAAGGACTTCAAAAATGAAAATCATGTTCGTAGCGTCCGCGGGTGGACATCTTGCGCAGCTTGTGGCACTTGAAAGTTGGTGGGCGCCCAACGCCCGGAGCTGGGTCACCTTCCGGCGGCCAGAAGTAGAAGCCGTGTTGGAGGGCGAAGACGTCACCTGGTGCCATTTCCCGACCACGCGAAATATCCCCAATGCATTTCGAAACTTGTTTCTGGCATGGCCCACCTTGCGTAAANACCGTCCTGACGTAGTCGTTTCCGCTGGTGCAGGGGTGAGCGTGCCATTTNTTATTGTGGCCCGTCTGCTCCGCATCCGGACCGTATACATTGAATGCTTTGACCGCATCACCATGCCCACCCTGAGCGGACGGATCTGCTATCCCATGTCCGATCTTNTCTGCGTGCAGTGGGATGAACAGCTGGCCTACTACCCCGAGGCCGTAAACATTGGGCCGGTGTTATGAAAACAGCGAGATCCACCCTGCAGTGGTCGTGTCCCTAGGTACCGACCACCACAAGTTCGATCGTCTTATCAACTGGATGGACGACTGGCTAGGTACCTTGCCGGAANCCCCCGAATGCCTTGTTCAGCACGGTGCTAGCCGGGCCCCACTCATGGCTGTGGCCCGTGACCGCATGCCACGGCCCGAACTTCTACTGCTCTACGAGCATGCCCAGGTGGTGGTTGTTCAGGGCGGACCGGGGTCAATCCTTGATGCTAGGTCCGTGGGACACATTCCCATCGCCGTCCCGCGCCGTCCTGAGCTCCACGAGGTGGTGGATCGGCACCAGATCGCTTTCACCAGGACTATGGCCAAGCAGGGTGAAGCCATCGCAGCGGAGTCCGCAGAGGAACTCATCGCAGCGCTTGACCGGGCTCTGAAGTATCCCAACACCATGCGTACCGAACCACGAACGTCCCACCCGGAACTTGCCGGCGAGAAGCTTAGCAGCACCCTCGAACACCTGGTGACCACGGATTCTGGGCCCATGGCGCTGCGGCGGATCCGTCAAGTCCTCACAGGACACCGATCCCTTTAACCTGCGCTGCCAGCATGCCGGACACATAGTCAGGGAATTGGTCGATGACACCGCTGGCTGGCCTACCGGCGCTGCCACGCGCCGCAGACGTTGAGCAAGGCGATCACATCATCGGGTAACTCTTTACTGGCCACGTGGGCCAAGGTTGTCGTTTCAAGAACCATGCGTATGCTGACTCGAACTGCAACCCAGACATCCCGAAGGCTGGAACTTGATTCGGGNTACAGCACATCCTCTGGCCGGTGTCCCCGGACACCGGCCAGAGGACCGTCCACAGCCCGGATCACGTCGGCCAGAGTAATCTCCGGTGCTGGACGTCCCAACAGATATCCTCCGTTCACACCGCGCTTAGCGATGAGGAGACCGCTTCGGGTCAGCCCGGCCAAAATGGATTCCAGGAATTTTGTGGGAATTTGCTGCTCCTTAGCCAAGCGTTCACGGGTGACGAGTTCACCCTCGTGCAAGGAAAGTTCAACCAGCGCCCGCAGCGCGTAGTCGGACTTGGCAGTGATATGCACCTCTGGACTCCTGATGGCTGGGGTGGGGTGTTAAACGGACCGCATTCGCTCCGGTTGCGTACCCGCAACGTTATGTCCCGCTGCGCTGCGTGACGAGCGTGGCGAATACTTGCTTTACCTATCTGACTACTGTGCAATGCGTTTTTCAACACTTGCCCACCACACGCACTACGTCTGTACCCCGTCGGTGCGCGGTGACACTATAAGTGACTATGGATATTTGGATGGTAGTTGCCGCATTCTGCGTTGCTGTTGTCGTCGGGCTGACGGGGATGGGCGGCGGAGCGTTGATGACCNCCGCGCTTGTGCTGATATTCGGTGTTCCGCCGTTAGCCGCCGTCTCCAGTGATCTAGTGGCAAGCGCCGTCATGAAGCCTATTGGGTCCTGGGTGCACTGGCGGAACAAGACGGTGAACTTGCACTTGGTGCTGTGGTTGGCGGTGGGGTCCGTCCCATCGGCGTTCTGCGGCGTACTGATCCTGAAGTGGATGGGGCCCGGACAGGCTGTCCAATCCGGGGTAAAGCTTGCGTTGGGAATCGCGCTGCTGCTCTCTGCCTTGCTGCTGACCGTACGCTCTTACCTAAAAATGGTGGAACGGGCANAAAGGCGCAACGGGCAGCTTGAACCGGAAACCACCGTCACGAAGCCGCTTCGCACCCGCCCCATCCCCACAGTGTGCCTGGGCATCATCGGCGGAACAATCGTCGGCATGACATCGGTGGGGTCCGGATCAATCATCATCATCGGCTTGATGATGATCTACCCCGCCATGAAATCTAACCAACTGGTGGGAACAGACCTCTTCCAAGCGGTTCCCCTAGTTGCCTCTGCCGCAATTGGTCACGCGCTCTTTGGCGACCTGGACCTCGGGCTCACTGTGCCACTGCTGATCGGAAGCATACCCGGAGTATATTTGGGCGCCCAGCTGTCCAGCCGCCTCACAGGCGGTTTCATCCGCCGAGCTCTCGCCTTTGTCCTGCTGGCATCCGGACTCAAAATGCTAAATATGCCCAATGAGCCGACCATCATCATCTTGGCGTTATTCCTTCTCCTGGCCCCTGTGTTGTGGATGTTCCTGCGGCGCGTACACGGCCTGCCAGCTCTTGCCAGCACGGATATCCGCAACCTGCGGAAACCGTATGCCACTACCACCCACAAATAGATTGTCGAGGACCATGGGCCCCAACGCGAGATCCCCACGAAATCCCCAGCATTGCACTCAGCGGAGCCAAATTGGACGAGTTAGAGTTACTGGCTGGCGGGCTCTATTCCCCTGCTGACGGGTACTGTCTCCCGCAGGATGTACCCAAGGATTGGCCGGCGCCGTTCTTCCTAGAGGTTCCCAAATCATTGGCCGCCACAGCTCTTCGCTACGGTGCCATCGCCGTAACGGATCCCGATGGAACCCCGCTCTATTACGTTGAAACAACGGCCACGGCCACGGCTGCCGGAGGATTGGCCCACATAGCAGGGAGGGTTGCCACCTTGCGGCTGGCGGAGCATCCTCCTGCCCGGCACCTGCGTATCACTTCCNCTTTGCCTGCCAGCTCCNCCGGCCGGGGCACCCATGCAGCGATCTTCACGTCTGTGCCGCGCGCCGCTGAACTGGCGCAGGCCATGACAGAATCCGCGCGTGCCGGCAACCGCCTCCTGCTTGTAGCCGCATGCGGTCACCAGCCCCATGGCAACTACACTGTGATGCCGTTGCTGGACGAACTGAGAAAAATCTCGGAACAGATTCCCTGTTCGGCCGTTGGGTTGTTGGTGTTGCCGTCGCTGNGGCGGTGGGACCGAGCTGCCGGGGATGCCTTGTACCGGCACGCACTCAAACGCCTGGGCGCCTCCACAGTGCTGGACTTTCACGCGCAACCCTCGCAGACTCCCGCCCCTTGCCGGGNNGACAGGGACCACGGCGGCGCCGACTTGTCCGGCACGGTCATCTTCCTGACAGGCCTGTCCGGGTCCGGGAAATCCACGGTGGCTCGGGCCCTGGTCCAGTCCCTGCAGCTGAAGTCATCACGTCCGGTCACACTGTTGGACGGGGATGATGTACGCCGCATGCTCTCCCCTGGCTTGGGCTTTTCCCCGGAAGAACGGGAGGCGAACATACGCCGCCTCGGCTGGGTTGCCTCACTTATCGCCCAGGCAGGTGGCGTAGTGGTATGCGCCCCGATCGCACCATATGACAAGACCAGGAAAGAGGTCCGCGCCATGATTGAGGCCGTGGGGCGGTTCGTATTAATCCATGTCTCAACCCCGCTGGAGGTCTGCGAAGCACGGGATCGCAAGGGCCTCTACGCCCGCGNNCGCAGCGGCCAGCTGACGAACTTTACCGGGATAGATGCACCCTATGAGATTCCCGGCGACGCAGACCTGCACATTGATACAAGCGTGATGCCGGTGGCCGCGAGCCTCATGGGAGTTCATGACTACCTAGGCTGTAACGACGGAGCCGGAGAACCGGCCCTGACACCTATGCCAGTATCTCCCTAAGCTCTGCCCGCGAGGTCACTTGGAGCTTGGAATACACCTGGTAGAGGTGGCCCTCCACCGTCCTGACGGAAATGTGCATCTTGCTGGCGATCGCCTTGTTGCTGGCGCCTTCGGCAGCCTGTAGGGCGATCTCTTGCTCGCGCAGTGTAAGCACTTGGCCGTCGTCAATACTGGGTTTTACTCGCCCCAGCTTCAGGATCGCGTTGCGGATCATTTGTTGGGCCGCGCGCATTCCCGCCTTGTCCTCACTGTCTTTGGCAATCTTCAACGCCGCCCGGGACACGTCACGGGCGAGCACATGGTCTCCACCAGTCAGAGCTTTGTCCGCAGCTGCTAGGAGCGCGGCGGTGTCATGGGCGAGCAGCCCACGTCCGAATGCTGCGCAGATTCGGGCTTGTTCACCTTGGATCTTTTCGGCTAAGTCTATGAGCCTCTGCGCCCCCGTCACGTTCCCTAACTGCATGGCCGCACAGACAAAGGCAAGTTCCACACCAATGGTCCTGAACCTGCGTTCATCGTCGGCGAGCGCAAAGCACTTAACAATGGTCCGTTCGCTGGGGTCCATTTCCGCGGCCGCCATGACTTGNAAGTAGGCGTTAGCCACCGCGAACAACCTTGAGCACGGCCCGGTACCGGGTTCCCCTTGNCGCAAGCATTCGGCGGCGGTATCATCTTCGCCTTTGAGGGCATTGACATAGCCGCTGGCGGAGTGCGCCAGCGACGCGGCAGCAAATTCACCGAGCCGCTCCAATTGGCTGGCAGCTGGCACCAACACGGACAGAGCCTTGTCGCTACAACCGTGGTAAGCAAGGTTCAAGCCGTAGACCAGCTCTTCCAGCGACACCTCCCGTGCCCGGTTGAACATGCTGGCGGATTTGTTCCATTGGTGAGCGCCTGTGCTTGCCGCCATGAGCGAGACTGCTACGGCGCCGATCAACGCCGCNCCGCTAGGTTCCCCTGACACGGCCGGGCCTTCTCCGATGAGGTCACAAAACTCAGTCTGCTCGGCTAACCGGGTGGCATCTTCGCTCTGCCCCATCAGGGTCCACATCTCGATCAGCCAAAGGCCCGCCAGCCGCCGTGTGCCTAGGCTCTGGCCCGAAGAATTCAGCGACCTTAGCAGCGGTTCAATCTCAGCGTAACGCCCCTCATGTACGGCGCGTTCGGCCAAGGCCAGGTCCAGCTGTTCGCGCAGTCCCACCAGCTGCTCCGGACCTGCAGGGAAAGCCTCGGATAATTCGGCGTCATCAAGGACGCTCCGGATATCCTCCAGTGCCGCCCGGCAGGTATCCCCTTCACGGCCGCGCCCGTCAGTGAGCCTGCTGCGAAGCAGCAGAACGTCAACCTGCTGAGCCAAGTTGCCCTGGTCCAAGTGCAACCTCGAGGAAAGNATGATGCTCTTGGCCCCGCCCAGTTCCCCGAGGGACATGCGGGCCCTGGTGAGCTCAATGTGCAAGGAAAAATCATCATGCTGTCCTTGAAGTGCGTCGGTGATCTCAAGGGCCTGCTCGGGATGCCCAATATTGGTTGCCTCGCGGGCTGATGCCACCGTTTCTTCTAGGTCCAACGCATAACCACAGTTGATAGCCCACACCGCCATAGCCACACGGGANTGTGCCAGGGGTGCCCCATCAGTCTGTTCTGTTGCCAATTGGTAAAGCTCCCGGCTTCGCCCGACTGTCATCTGCTGATTGAGGACTTCGGCGAGCAGCAAGTTTGCCAGCTGGACGCCGCCGCTCTCGCCATGGGATAGGGCCAAATAGCCGCGCCGCTGCAGGGAGTCAACAGCCGACGATTCACAGATGGCCATCAACTGGTTGATGGCCATCCTGCCTGAGAGTGCCAGAACCTCTAACACTTGGCGCTCGTCCACCGAGAGGGATCCTACTGCGGAAAGGACGGTATCGACGGTTTTACGGGTGCAGGCAAACGGCGCACCAGTCAGCACCCACACGTCGTCTTTCCTGATCAGGGTCCCTGATTCGATCTGTTCCTCCACCACGGCGTGTAGGAGCCTAGGGTTGCCGCCGCTGGCATCCCACAATGCCATGGTGGCTGCTTCCGAGACGGGCAGCTGCAGCAGTGCCCGCAGCCACTGCCTAGTTTCATCCTCGGAGAAGGGCCTGACATCAACCCGTTGGAGCAGCCCGTCACGCCACAGGCCAACGAGTTCCGCCGGGGCCGAGGAAAACGACTCACAGGCCGCGAGTAGAGTTGCTACGCCATCGACTGCTAGCTGGGTGACGACCATGGCAGATCGGTCATCCAANATCCCCACGTTGTCCACAAACAAGACTACCTGTCTGCCTTTTGCGCGCTCCTTGATCGCCTGGGCGGTGGTTCGCAGGACTACAAGCGGATCCTCGAGGCAGAAATCACCTAGTTCGTTCAGCAGAGGTCCCAACGCACCATAGTCAATCGTTGCTGTGCTTGAGCTGCAGCGGAGGGACATAACCAGTGCCTTCGCTCCAAGAACATCAATGGTTTGGCGGGCTACGAACGATTTTCCAACACCATACTCTCCCACAAGAATGGCACCAACCCCTGCACCGCCAGCGAGTGATGCGAGAACTGTTTCCACGACGGCGTCACGTCCGGACTTCGATTTACCCGAGGGGCTGTTAACGTCATAGTCCATGGCTGAGGCCATGGAGGGATATCCCAAATCAATTTTTCCGTCATGAGTGCCGTCGTGAATGACATGGCTGAGACCGTCCATTTCTGAGAGTACAACTGTGTTTACTCTATGAATTCGCTGAGAGTTCAGCACGAGTACTCACTACCTGTATTTCAAGTAGGGGCCAGGCCCTTCACCGGCAGGTATACCTGCTTTGGGTAGGTGCGGCCACGAAACAAACCAAGTACCGGAACGGGTGGCTCCCGCGAAGACCATAAGTGAGCCAACGGCCGGTCCGATGGTTCGTATCCTAATCAAAGCTACGGTGGAAAGTTGGTTGCGGGCAGTGATACCCAACTTTGAATAGGCCCGGTACAAGTGCCCTTCAACTGTCCGGACGGATACGTGCAGCTGGTGCGCAATATCTTTATCCGGGATACCGCGGGCTGCCATGAGTGCTATTTCCGATTCACGGCGTGTCAAATTTTTCGGTACCCTGGTGAACTTTCGCGCTCCATTCAACAATGTCCTCATCCGGNNACCAAGTTCCGCAGCCACCCGTTCGCGCACGTTACGAATCCGTGCTGAGAGNATGCCCCGGTTTTGTACCGTCCAAAGGCTATCTGCGAAACGAATGATCTTCCCCGCATGTTGGTACATCTGTGCTTTCAANAGTTGTTCACCCGCCGTCACTGCCATGACGGCGTCTCTTCTCTGTAGTGCCTCAGCGTAGGCACCAAGTCCTGCAGCCCACGGCCCTTCTACCTTCTGCGCCACCGAGCTCAGCCGAGGTAGGACCTTGGTTGGTTCAAATTCAACCATCAGGGACAATGCATTAAGCTCCACCGCCAGTAAACCCTGTTCGGCTCCACGGTCTGCAATCTTCAAGAGTTCAGCCATCCCGGTTCCGTCGCGGTCTAGATATTCGCGAGCGGCTGCTACGAATGCTTCCTCATGCGCCACCACCAANAACATTCCCGAGCTCACACGATACTGACGCAGCAATTGCCGGGCACGCTCATTCTTGCCTGTCTGGGCCGCGGCAACGGCGGCCATAGATACACAAAACCCAAGNAGTTGTTGGGGATCGCTTTGCTCCAAAGCATCGACCCCNTGTAGCAGCACCTCTAGAGCCTTCTCTGACTTTCCTTGCCGCAGCTCCGACATGCCACGGGCAGCACCCACGCTGCCGCCAAAGGAAAGAGTGGCCCTACCCACGTCAACAGCCAACGACTGCAGAAATTGCTCAGCCTGGTCCCATTCGCCAGCTAACAAAGAGGTGATCTGGACTCTAGTGATGATCATTTCCGGTAGAAAGTACACATTATGGTCTTCAGCCTGGGTGATCTTGAACGCGGCAGCCACCCGTTCACGTGCCGCCACAGGAAACCCGAGTGCACTGAGCCGTTCTGAATCCATGGCCAATACGATGGATCTGTTGCACAGATGGTCGTAGTCCTTGGCCACGGGCGGGTGGCTGAGTACGTTCTGGATAAGTTCCGTCATTTCCGTGTACCGCCCAGCCCGTGAGTATGCCATCAAGTCAAGGACATCTGCCCGTTCTTGCGCCCGCCACACTATGTCAGCTGCATTCTGCGGATCCAGCCGGGCCAGCCTGTGAGCGTGCAACCGTAAAGCGCTCGCATCAGCCTCGATGGCGGCCACTGGAAGCCCCAGCGCCGAATGTGTTGCCGCGCGCAGCAAACCACCAAANAGTAATTCAGAAATACTCTCAGCACTCTCTGCATCAAATTCCAGCAAGCCCGCGGCCTCCCGGTATTGGCCAAGGTTGAACTTCGCCCTAGCTTTAATAATGTTTGCCTTTCCAGAGCTTCCGGCCGCTATGAGTGCATCGGCAAGACTGTTGGTCATACTGTTCTCATAGCGTTTTGAGGCAAAGATGGCGGCCGATAGCAGGTTCTCTGCAGAGACGAGAAGGCCGTTTTGTAGGCTCCAAATGACCATGTGCAACTTTGCCTCCGGAGCGGAGGATTCCGTTTCGAGTTCATTGATGAGCCAACTATGCAACACCCGGCTCCGCGCCTTGGGCACCATTGCACGGATGACTTCGCTGTAGACACGGTTTATCAGTTGCACTTCGCCATCACACTCCTGCAACAAGTTTCTGTGTAACAACTCACCGATTGCTTCGGAGCCTAAAAGTTTCGCAACCATGACCTTAGCTACAGACTCTCCCAAAGCAATAAGGTTCAGCGCTTCTCTGGCAGCAGGTGAAAGTCCGCGCAGTTGTTCGTGGACCAACTCTCGCAATTGGTGTCCTGCTGGCAAGGACCGCATATCCACAACCCAGCAATCACCTATTCGCCGAAGCTTCCCCNNAGCCAGGGCATCAGCCATGACCAGCCACATCAACAGGGGNTTTCCTCCGGCCGAGCTCCAAAANTACCAGCTGGTGTTTAGCTCCGTTTTTCCACCCAAGGCCGCGGCGCAAAATTTATGCCCGGCCTCCCTGGTCAGNGACTGGAGCCGGAACCTTTCAGCCAATCCAGACTCCCACAACCGAGGCAGTGGGGCTGCAGGCTCATTGCCGGTCCCGTGCGCAATGACGAGCTTGATCTTTCCCGCCGTTGCCAACCTCACTGCAACTTCCGCTGTGGCACGGTCTAAGTAGTCGGCGTCGTCAATGATCAGCAGCGGACGGTTCAACTCTGCATCGTTGCCTAGCCGGGCCCGAAGCTCTGTTTCCTGCGCCGCTAACACCATCAAAATTTGCCTGATGGCATCGATTTCCGATTCTACGAATCCAGCGGAACTTCCTCTCTGGTAAGGGGCTAGTATGCCAAAGGGNATCGTAGCCAATGACGGTGTTCCTTGTAATTGGATGACAGCCGCCCGTAGCGACGCAGACTTGGCAACTTCACGCAGCAAAGTTGTAGCCCCTAAACCCATTTCTGAGCTTATGAAGATAGCGCTGCAGCTTGCATCTACTAATCGGCTGGAAATCTCAGCCAGTTCCAAGGTGCGGCAAAGGGCTTCAGAACGGAGGCCCCCATCTCTACCTTTATTGTGATTTCCTTCCGTCACTTAGTTCTCGCCGTCTTCGAGAAGCTCATGCCGGCTGGTGATCCCGAGCTTGCTGTAGAGCTGATACAGATGACCCTCCACTGTCCGGATGGACACTCCTATCCTGCCAGCAATGGCCCGGTTTCCCAGACCNCTCTTTACCAACTTGGCCACTTGGATTTCTCTTTGCGTGAGCTTCACTGCGGTACTTTGTGGATAGAGAGGCAATCTTAACAAATGTTCGTTGAGTCGCTCCAGGCGCTCGGAGGCCAACTTGGCAAGGCCGGGTTGACTTTGTTCCCTGGCGAAGTCCAACGCCAGGACAGCACAACGGGATTCCACGGCATCCAGTGAGAGCTGTTTAGCAATTTCGGCGGCTTGAAGTGCCTTCTCAGCACTGCGCGTGCGGCAGCTGCGTGCCAAGAGCACGCTCAACTCTGCCATGGGTCCTTCACGCCGCAGTGAGATCTCTTCCAACCGCGTATAGCCCGTATCTGTTGACTCGATGCTGCCAGCAAANATGGACATCGAAGCAGTTGTAAAGCGTCCCTTAGCGATGTCTCGCTCCGCAGAGGCCCGCAACTGCTGCGCAGCCTGCGGGTCATCGAGCCACCGCATCGCCAGCAACGANAAGAAATCAGCCATGGCCGCGTTGGTCCACGTTGTAGGTCCCGACACCGATCTAGCCAACGCAAGATATCCCAACGCATCCTGTTCGCTGTCTATCTGGGCAAAGCAGAATGCCAAAGCTGAATAGGCCAAGCCAAGGGCGTTATGGCTATTTCGCGCTTCAAGCTGCGCGGCCGCGGACATGAGCACTTGGATTGCCTCGGTACCGCGGCCGGCATAGGCGTGTGCTAACCCAAGCTTTAGTTCATGGAGCCCACCATGATAAGGAACTGGTAGAAGCATGCTTTCAAGCTCTTCGCGCAACATCTGGACACAGTCCACCCACAGACCGCTCCAGATCTGAGCATCAGCCATGCCATTGCGATAATAGTCACTGAAAATCGGGGTGATGCCCCATTCACTCACTGCGCACTCAATGCGCCGTCCAAGAGTCACCGCTTCAACTTCTCGGCCAACAACGGCCAGTGTCTGCACCAGCAGACAGGCACTGTTCAGACTGTATTCCCTGTCGCTGTCTTGGGATGCCGCCTCCAGTTCCGCAAGCACCACTGAGAATTCTCCTTGCTGGACTTGGGAGATAAAGCGGGCAAGGTTCAGCAGCCGCCGTGCCCGCGGAATTTCACCGGGCTGGCCCGTGCATTGTGCGCCAGAGAAGCGCAGCTCCGCCGCTGCAAGCAGCTCAGGGATTCGCTGGGCACCCTCAGGAACCCACAACAGAGCCATGGTCAGAGCAACCGTCCAGGAACAAAANTCTTCGATGGCGAGATTCAAGACCACAGAGTCTTCAAGGGCGTCGAGTTCAGCAACTGCCGCACCATAGTCGGCTGAAACCCGGTAGGCGGCGCTGCGAGTCTGTGCTGCTTCGACCCGCAGCCGGTGTCCAGAGGGAATTTTGCTNGTGCACCGTAAGGCCAGTACCGGGTCAAAATAACGCACAGCATTTGCTGCGGCGGCAAGAGCGAATCGCGGTTCCAGCACTAAACCTGCGTCAAGAGTCCAGGCGGCCAAAGACATCATTTCAGGCCCCTCCAGCGTCTCCAATTCGATATTGACCCGTGGGGCTATCTGGTTGAGGAGCTCTGCCTTGCGGGAAGGAGTCAAAGTGCCGCGCACAATATCGCCGAGATACCTTTCAGCGACAGATACGAGGCGAAGCCCATCAGCACCTACCTGAATAAATCCGCGTTCCTCAAGCCGCCAGATCGCCTCCTGCCCCACAACGTCGGTGACCACCCCAAGGGGTGCTTTGTCTAACAGGAGCACTTTTTCCAGTCCGTTGCGCACATCCTCGTCTACGCGAGCGAGCCGGCCCCGGACAATCTCAGCCAAGGAGCTGCTGGCGTCCATGTTGATGGGGTCTTTGAGGACCCAACCACCGTGGATCTTTTGAATACTGCCCTTGGCCACCTGATCACGGAACAACGCCTGCAGCACTAAGGGGATGCCATTGCTTGCCTTGTGCAGTGCTGTCACTGCCGATTCTGAAACGAACGCTCCGGTGGCTTTGGCGATTAACTCGCCCACGTCAGATCGCGTGAAATAATCCAGCCGGATCTCTTCGAGCTGGCCATCTTTNGCCAGCAACACAAGGTCTTCCGGGAGTTCACCCATGTCGCGGGCTAGTACCAACAACTTGGCGGTACCGCCCATGAGCAGGTGCATCAGCACCCCNACTGTCATGGTGTCCAGCCCGGGCAGGTCATCAACGACGAGCAGGACATCTCTGCCAGCAGCGTCGGACCGGATGAGCTCATGGATCCCACGGATGATCGCTACCGGGGAATCCAAAACAGTTGTTGGAAGCCGGGCCATCAATAAGGACAGCGGCGCATAGGCAACGACCGTTTCAGCTGATGTGCCAACAAGACGTTCTATGTGGGTCGACGGTGCCAGGGCTGCTTCGACCGCACGCCCCAGGGTGGTCTTTCCGACTCCCCACGGGCCAAGGATAACTGCCCCGAAGGCGGCAGGCGCCTTAATAGCACGAATCGTCCTGTCAATTTCCCCNTGCCTAACGAAGGCAGACCACAGGTTTCTTTCCGCCGCCCCNATAGCATCAAACGTCCCCGATCCATCGGGTTTTGACCATTTGGAAGCAACGGCATCGTCTAAAATAGTCATGCCGAGACCCCGTTTGTCCTGCAACCGGTGGTGCTGACCAGCCACCACGATACCTTGCTGTGATTATACAGCAACGCTCCGGGAATCAAATCGGTAGGCGACTTCAACGGACGGACACCCGTCATCTTCAAGCTGCTCTAGCTGTTGTATTTTCCCTGAGCAACCAGCAAACCCTCGCTCACAAGCATCTCGACGGCGTCTGCTGCATTGTCTATCAANAANGGCAGGGACTTGTTCTCCAAAGTGGAGAAATCACGCAACACATGGCTGGCGGCATCGGCGCGACCCGGCGGGCGGCCCACNCCGGCGCGGACCCGGAAGTAATCCTTGGTGCCCAGCGTCCTTGAAATATCGCGCAGCCCGTTGTGCCCACCTTCGCCACCACCCAGTTTTAACTTGACTGTGTCAAAGGGNATGTCAATCTCATCATGGACGGCGATGACGTTCTCGGGTGCAAGATTATAGAACTTGGCCAATGCCGCCGTCGGGCCGCCATTGAGGTTCATAAANACGGTGGGCTTGGCAAGAATCAGTTTGTGCCCGCCAACTGCTAGGCGGCCTGTGGCCACCAGTGCCTTGGCTTTATGGGTCTTGAAAGTGGCCCCNAGGCGGGAGGAAAGTTCCTCAACCACCATGTAGCCAATATTGTGCCTGTTACGGCTGTAGCCGGGCCCGGANTTCCCGAGCCCGACTACAAGCCATGTGTCACTCATAAGTGTTAGTAAATTACTCAGCTACAACTTCAGCTTCAGCAATAACAACCGGCTCGGCGAAGTGCACGATCAGCAGGTCAGCTTCGTTGATCAGCTCAACGTTCTTGGGCAGAACCAAGTCCGAGGCGTGGATGTGCTGGCCGGAGGCGCGACCGTCGATGTCGACCTCAATGCGGACAGGCACGTTGGTTGCATCTGCGGACAGGCTGACAACCATTTCTTCCTGGTTCACAACGGTGGCCGGTGCAGGCTCGCCAACAAGAACAACCGGAACGTCAACAATAACCTTCTCGCCCTTGCGGACTGTCAAGAGGTCAATGTGCTCAACGATCTGCAGTACGGGGTCGCGCTGGATGTCCTTCACCAAGGCGAGGTGCTCTTCACCGTCGATGGTGATGGTCAGCAAGGCGTTGGCGGAGCGGATGGCGCGCATGGTTGCGCGCTCAGGCAGAACCAAGTGCAAGGGAGCTGCGCCGTGGCCGTAGATAACAGCGGGGATCTGGTCTGCGCGGCGGATGCGGCGTGCAGCACCCTTACCGAATTCGTTGCGGACTTCACCGGTGAGGTTCAAATCAGACATGAAAAGCTCCTTCATTTCTTAGTGATGGGCGTGGACTAAACAGGTCAACACAATCCACAACACGAAAGTCAGGAGCTGCGAGACCCAGTCGATCACGGACACCCACATCATGGGGCGTCCCTCGCCAAGGTTTACACGATGATTCTAGCAGAACCACGGCGCCCGGTTGACCCCGTGGCCCGGTTGCACCAACGGCCGCCACCCCTGAGCGGGGAAGCGGCCGTCTTGCTGCAGAACTAAAGGTTAGGCGTCGCCGTCGAACAAGGAAGTGACGGAGCCGTCTTCAAAGACTTCCTTGATGGCACGAGCCAGCAACGGTGCAATGGGGAGCACAGTGAGGGTGGGNAAGCGCTTCTCGGGCGGGATGGGCAGCGTGTCAGTAACAACAACTTCNCGGGCACCACAGTTGGCAAGGCGCTCGGCGGCCGGATCGGAGAAAACAGCGTGGGTGGCAGCGATGATGACATCCTTGGCGCCCGCATCCTTGAGCACACGCACGGCACCAGCGATTGTTCCGCCGGTGTCGATCATGTCATCGATCAGCACACAGGTGCGTCCCTTGACCTGACCCACAACAGTCTTGGACACCGCCTGGTTGGGGACGGTCAAGTCGCGTGACTTGTGCACGAACGCCAACGGTGCCCCACCAAGACGCTCGGCCCACTGCTCAGCCACGCGCACGCGGCCGGTGTCCGGNGAAACCACAGTGACGTCGTCGTTCCCCACAATCTTGCGGATGTGCTCGGCCAGCAGCGGGATGGCAAAGAGATGGTCAACGGGGCCGTCAAAGAAGCCCTGAATCTGCGCGGTGTGCAAATCAACACTCATGATGCGGTCAGCGCCGGCGGTCTTGTACAAATCCGCTACCAAGCGGGCCGAAATGGGCTCACGGCCACGGCCCTTCTTGTCCTGGCGCGAGTACGGGTAGAACGGTGCAACCACGGTGATGCGCCGAGCCGAAGCACGCTTCATGGAATCAACCATAATCAGCTGCTCCATGAGCCAGTTGTTCAACGGTGCAGGGTGCGCCTGAATGATGAACACTTCCTTGCCGCGCACGCTCTCACCGGAACGGACATAGATCTCTCCGTTGGCGAAGTCGTAGGCGGACATGGGTAGCAGCTCTGTCCCCAAACAGCGCGCCACTTCCTCTGCCAGCTCCGGGTGGGCCCGGCCTGTTGCCAACACCAGCTTCTTATCGACATTATGAACTAGTTCACTCATGATTTTCTTTCTCGCGGTGGTGGGGAGGTGAGAAGTTTTAGTTGGCATTTTCAACGGCATTTTCAGCGGCGTGTGCCGAGATGCTGCCAGGGCGGTTGACGGCCGTCCAGCCCTCGGCATTGCGCTGCGGCGCAACGGTCAAGCTCAGTGCTCCCGCAGGCACGTCCTTGCGCACAATGGCGCCCGCNCCGGTGAAGGCGCCATCGCCGACCACCACGGGAGCCACAAACACGGTGTTAGATCCCGTACGCACGCCCGAGCCGATGACGGTGCGGTGCTTGTTCACGCCGTCGAAGTTGGCCGTGATGTTGCCACACCCAATGTTGGTGTCCTCGCCGATCTCAGCGTCGCCAGCATAGCCGAGGTGGGAGAGCTTGGAGCCACGGCCGATGATGACGTTCTTGGTCTCATAGAACGCACCGATCTTGCCGTCCGCACCGAGCACCGTACCGGGGCGCAAGTAGGTGAAAGGGCCCACATGGGCGCCCTCGCCGATGATGGCGCCGGAGCCGTGGGTGCGTGTGACATGTGCCCCAGCGCTGATCTGGACATCGGTGAGCGTTGAGTCCGGACCGACGACAGCGTCGCGCGCCACCGTAGTTTTNCCGTGCAGCTGGGTGCCGGGCAAGATGGTGACGTCTTCGGCGAGCTGGACCGTGGAATCGATCAANGTGGTAGCAGGGTCAATGATGCTGACACCTGCGCGCATCCAACCGTCAACGATCCGGTGATTGTGCTCCGTGCCCAGTGCTGCGAGCTGCACGCGGTCATTGGCGCCTTCCACCTGCCAGCGGTCCGTGGTGGAGACTGCCGCGACCCGTCCGCCACTATTTCTGGCCAAGGCAAGGACATCGGTCAGGTACATCTCGCCCTGGTTGTTATCCGTGGTGACACTGGTGAGGGCATGACGGAGAACTGCTGCATCAAANGCGTAAATACCTGAGTTGATTTCGCGGATCTCACGCTCAGCATCAGTGGCGTCCTTGTGCTCGCGGATACCCAGCACCGTGCCGTCAGCGTGGCGCATGATGCGGCCATAACCGGCGGCATCATCCAAAACTGCTGTCAGTACCGTGACGGCGTTGGAGTCCCGTGTATGCGTTGCCACGAGCTCAGCCAACAGTTCGGTGGTCAGCAGGGGNACGTCTCCGTAGGTGACAACCACCGTGCCGCTGAGTTCAGCCTGAGCGTCCAGTGCCTCCAGCGCCTGCTGGACCGCGCGGCCGGTGCCGGGGATCTGATCCTGATCCACAATCTGCGCGTTCGCATCTAGCTCGGCGATGTGCGCCGCAACAAGGTCGCGTTCATGGCGAACCACCACGGCGAGCTTGTTCGGATGCAGACCCTTGGCTGCGGCCATCGCATGGCCAACCATAGAGATCCCACCAATGGTGTGCAAGATCTTGGGTGTGCGTGACTTCATCCGGGTGCCTGCCCCGGCAGCTAAGACTATGACAGCTGCTGGGTTATTGGTGGGGATGTCTTGGGGCTCACTAAGTGGCACTCCTGCCCGGATCAAAGTCCGCTTTTGAACGTACGCAATGGGAAACTATTCCATGGTACCTGTTCGGCCCACATGCCTAATCTTTTCTCAAACGTGGTTCCGCCCATAGGATTCGAACCTATACTCCACAGCTCCAAAGGCTGGGGTGCTGCCATTACACCAGGGCGGACCATGTGCCACTTGCTCTCGCTAGAAGCTCACGAGAATATAGTGTGCCACGCCGAGAGGCTTTTCGCGAGTTGAGAATGGGTGCGGGGCATTATTTACCACCACAACGTGTTAAAAATCACAGCACTACTTCGACAATCACAGCACTACTTCGACAATCACAGCACTACTTCGACTTCTGCGCACCGTGGCCACCGCATGTGACGCCACCGTCATTGCTGCGGCACATTTACGGGGAACGGCGCGCAGGTGTGGTGTTGGCCAGGGCCTGACGCACCCAATCCAGGAGGACCTCCGGGTGGTACAGGGCAATACTGGCCTTGATCCGCAGCGTGGGGATGCCCCGAACCGTGAGCACATTGTTCCGGCGCAAGTCCTCTTCCCAGGCCTGGGCAGTGTTGTGGTACTTCGCCCCGTCAATCTCCAGCCCCAGAACACCCTCAATGAGAGCATCCAGATGACCCACACCCGGTACTTTCGCTTGGCATTGGACGTTGTAGCCGGCCCGGCGCAGATGGTACCGGGCGCACGTTTCAGCAATGGACATCGATTGTGGGTCAACCATGTCAATAATGCCCCGGGCCCGGGCATCCTTGACCCTGGTGAAAACACGCCGGAGTTCGGTGATGGTGCACTTTTTGNNCACCACTGCCGATTCCACCACGCAGAGAGCAACCAGCTCGCTCCCACACTGCACGCACTGGCGCAGGACATCCCACAGCGTGGGCGGACCCTGGACCCGGTGTACCACGCAGCCAAGAACGGCCCTACCATGGGCCGTTGCCACATGAGGCTGGCCGGGCGGTTGTAAAACCCACAGGCCCAGGTCATGGGCCCGGCTCAGGCACGTTGGCGTTGCCTGGTTCAGTGCCAGATGAGCATCCATGGCGGAGATCCCCGGCAGCGCATAAAGGCCCGGGGCCAGCAGAGTCACGGCACCGGAATCCACTGCCTGCCGCAGCTGCCAGTCCGTTGCCCCACGGGCCAGCAGCGTTTTGCGCCGTGCGGTGTTTCCCAAACCAGCCAGAATGGTCGCGATGGACGTCTTCGGTGCACTGATACGGGGCTCATGACACCAGTGTGGGGTCCATTCACAGCATGCGGGGCCCTGTGCTTTGAATGTGCAGCGGTGGAGCAGGGACCGGCGCTGTGGAGGAACAAATGGCTTTGACCCTGCGCACGGTTGGCCGTTCAGGTGCCGCCAGTATGAGTGTGGCGGCACCTGAGCGGAGCACGGTGCGCAGGAGTCAAAGTGGGGTGACTAGTGGGGTGTGGCTAGTCCAGGATCTCCGAGGCTGCCAACCATTCCAGTTCGAAACCTTCACGCTCAGTGGCGAGCTTGGCCAACTTGGCTTGCAGATCGGCCAACGCATCGTAATCACCAACGCTGGCAGCCATTTGCGTATGGATCTTTGCATCTGCCGCGGAGTTCTTACCCAGCTGACGCTCCAAACGGTTCAGAATCTTGCGGGCGTCACGCTTCTGCGCCTCGGTGGGACCGGACGGTGCCGCAGCGGATGCTGCGGGTGAGCCAGCAGAGGGCCCCACACCGGCATCAGCGCGCAGTTCCAAGTACTGGTCTACGCCGCCGGGTAAGCCGCGCAGCTTCCCATCTCCCAGCAGCGCCATCTGGTGGTCAGTGACGCGCTCTAGCAAGTACCTATCATGGGAGACCACAACCAGCGTCCCCGGCCAGCCGTCGAGGACATCTTCTACGGCTGCAAGAGTGTCAGTATCCAAGTCATTCGTGGGCTCATCGAGCATGAGCACGTTCGGCTCCCCNACCAGCAGACGCAGCAGCTGCAACCGCCGACGCTCACCACCGGAGAGATCCTTCACCATGGTCCACTGCTTGTCCTTAGTGAACCCGAGCTGCTCCACCAGTGTCCCGGCAGTCATTTCCTTACCGCCCACGTCAAAGGAACGCTTCTCGCGTTCGATGACCTCGATGACGCGCATGTTCAGAACGTCGTCAAGTTCATTGACTTCCTGCGTGAGCACGGCGGTCTTGACGGTGCTGCCGCGTTTAACCTTGCCGGAGGACGGTTCAACCTCGCCGTTGAGCAAGCGCAACAACGTTGTCTTGCCAGCGCCGTTGACGCCAACCAGCCCAAGCCGCTCGCCCGGGGCAAGGCGCAGCGTGATGTTCTGGAAGATTTCCTTGGCGTTCTCACCGTCCCCGTACGTCAGGGAGATATTTTCAAGATCGATCACGTCCTTGCCCAGACGTGCGGTTGCCATCTTAGACAGTGCCACCGTGTCACGGGGCTCGGGCACGTCAGCGATCAGCTCGTTGGCAGCCTCAATACGGAACTTGGGCTTGGCCGTGCGGGCAGGNGCGCCGCGACGCAACCATGCCAGCTCTTTCTTGACCAATTGGACGCGCTTGGACTCGATGACAGAGTTCATCCGGTCGCGCTCGGCACGGGCCAGCACATAGGCGGCGTAACCGCCGTCGAACGGGTCAATGATGCCGTCGTGAACTTCCCAGGTACGGGTGCAGACCTCATCCAGGAACCAGCGATCGTGGGTGACCACTACGAAGGCGCCTTCGTTGGCCCGCCAGCGCTGGTTCAGATGCTTGGCCAGCCAGGCCACACCCTCCACGTCCAGGTGGTTGGTGGGCTCATCGAGCATGATGACATCGTCATCGCCGATCAGCAGTTTGGCCAAGGCCACGCGCCGCTTCTGCCCACCAGAGAGCGTGTGGATGTTCGCGTGCCAGTCCACCTCGCCCACCAGTGCGCCCATGATCTCGCGGATCTTGGGGTTGGATGCCCACTCGTGATCGGCTGCCTCCCCNACAATCGCGAAGCCCACGGTGTGTTCGCCGTCCAGCACGTCCGTCTGGTCCAGGTAGCTCACCTGAACCCCGCCGCGCACGGTGACCCGGCCAGAATCTGCGGTTTGGCGCCCGGCCAGCAGACGCATCAGCGTGGACTTGCCGTCGCCATTACGTCCCACAATGCCAATGCGGTCCCCATCGTCCAAGCCAACGCTGACGCCGTCAAGGACAGTTCGGGTAGCAAAGGAGATGCTTAGATTTTCCCCGCCCAGCAAATGAGCCACGTGGTACCACTTTCCATACAAGTATTTAAAACAATGAACTAAAACTAATGAGCAATTCGTTACGGCACGATGTACGCCCCGTGCACGGGGCCTTCCACCGGCCACGCTTCATAACCATTCCTGGCCAGGGCTGCTGCCAAGTCCTGGCCATGCTGGCCGTCGGCAGCCAANAATGCCACCGTGGGCCCGGAGCCGGACACAAGCGAGGCCAGCGCCCCCAAGGCTGCACCCTTCGCCAAGACAGTGCTCAGGGAAGGAGCCAAGAACTCAGCCGCCGCCTGCAGATCGTTGTGCAGCCAGGGTGCCAACGCCTGCGCATCCCCTGCCCGCAGCGCCGCCAGCACCTCGGCCTGAACCTGCTCCGGCTCAACGGCGGTGTACGCCGCCGCAGCACGCAGCTTATCAAGGGTGGCATAAACCACCGGCGTTGACAGCCCAAAGTCCGCCGGCACCAGCACCCACTGCAGNGGTGTGGGCGCCAACGCTGCCGTGAGCCTATCCCCAACGCCCAGTCCGACGGCGGCGCCNCCAAGNAGCGCGAACGGCACGTCTGCACCCAGTTCGGCTCCCAGCTGGGAGCTCCTCCCGGAGAGCCCGGTGTGCCAGAGCGCATCGCAAGCCACGAGGGTGGCCGCGGCGTCCGCCGAGCCTCCCCATGCCCCGGCGATGGGTACATGCTTGGTGATCTCAAGATGGATGCCGCAGGGATTTTCGGCAATATCTGCCACCAGCAGGGCTGCCTTGACGGCAAGATTGCTGTTATCTAAAGGAATCCCAGCCAGTAATTCAGGCGCAAGGGAACTGGCCGGGCTGATGCTCACCGTGATGTCTGTGTGGGGCGTGCCCGGTTTTGTGGTGACGGCCACTTCCTCATAGAGGGAGACCGCTAAGTAGGTGCTGGCAACGGCGTGATAGCCATCTGCCCGCAGCGGACCCGCTTGAAAGGACGCGTTGATTTTCCCGGGNGCACGGACGTTGATCCGGCGCGGGGCCGGTGCCCAGAGCTGATCCGCAGCGAACGGGTCTGTGCCAGCGCTGGCGGCACTCCCGGAACCGCCGTGGCTGGCACGGTGACCGGAACTACTTGTACCTGAGTTGTTTGTGGGTTCCATAGGCTAAGCCGTGAAGGGTAACTTGGCTTCGGCAATGCGGGCGTAGGCGGCCACGTCGATGACCTCACCGCGGGCGCTGGGGTCCACACCGGCTTGGCGCAGGTAGGCCTCTGCCTCTGGCGCACCTCCAGCCCAACCCGCCAGTGCTGCACGCAGGGTCTTGCGGCGTTGGGCAAACGCTGCGTCGATGACAGCAAANACTTCTTCACGTGACGCGCGGGTCACCGGCGCCTCGTGGCGGGTGAATGCGACCAAGCCCGAGGAAATCTTCGGAGCCGGCCAAAACACGTTCATGCCAATAACCCCGGCCTTGCGCATCTTCGAATACCACGCACCCTTGACCGAGGGCACACCGTAGGTCTTGGACCCTGGGCCAGCCACCATACGGTCAGCCACCTCATCTTGGACCATGACCAAGCCGTGTTCCAGCGAGGGAAAATGTTCCAGAAGGTGTAACACCACCGGTACGGCAACGTTGTACGGCAGATTTGCCACCAGTGCTGTGGGTTCACCCGGTAGTTCAGTGATGCGCATGGCATCGGAGAGTATGACCTCCAGGTTTCCCGCCAGTTCGGGGCGGAACGCGGCAATGGTTGAGGGCAACTTCGCCGCCAGCACCGGGTCAATCTCAACAGCCACCACACGGGCAGCGGCATCCAGCAGACCCAAGGTCAAGGAGCCCAGGCCAGGCCCTACCTCCAACACCGTTTCGGCGGGGTCAACATTGGCGGCCGCGACAATGCGGCGAATGGTATTACCGTCAATGACAAAGTTCTGTCCCAGGGTTTTGGTGGGACGCACACCAATCTCTTCTGCAAGGCGGCGAATTTCGGCGGCACCTAGCAGTGGCTGGGTTGCGGGGCTGGGAGGCGTTGAGGTCACTTCAATAATGGTAGCCGCTATTAACGCACACTCCCCGAGTGTGGTGAAGCCCTCAGGGGTGTGTGCTGGCCATGTAGCTCAGCGTTGATCTAGCTGGCCTTGATCTGGCCGGCGTGCGGTTTAGCCTGCTGCGTGGGCACAGCCCCAAGGCTGCAGTCCGCGCTGAGCGTAAATCCGGTTGGCAATGTCAATCTGCTGAGCCTTGGTGGCCAAGCTGGCGTTGGGTGCGTAGGCGCCGCCACCTGCACCGAGCCAGGTCTGGATATCGAACTGCAAGCCGCCGTAGTAGCCGTTGCCCGTATTGATGGCCCAGTTTCCTGTGGCTTCGCACTGCGCAATGGCATCCCACATGGCTTCATTAGACATGCCCGGAGCCGGCGCACCGGTGTTTGCCCCGCAGCAGCTGCTGCGGGTTTAGCCGCCGGTGCTGGTTCAGGTGCTGGTNGCTGGTTCCGGTGCTGGGCGGTCTTTCCCACCCACGCTGACCTTGGCCGCTACCGGGGCCAA
Source organism: Arthrobacter polaris (assembly GCF_021398215.1). Classification (NCBI taxonomy): domain Bacteria; kingdom Bacillati; phylum Actinomycetota; class Actinomycetes; order Micrococcales; family Micrococcaceae; genus Arthrobacter; species Arthrobacter polaris. The sequence goes on along the minus strand of NZ_CP071516.1, from coordinate 588,939 downwards.
CACAACCTGTGATCCTGTTTCGGTGCGGCTAACCTCAACACCGTCAACAGTGACCGTCTTGAAGGACTTCTCCAAGGTGCCTGCTACCCCAGCGGCGACTGTCTTCTTNTCATCCTTGAANAGGTTCGGGTCAACCGTTTGTTCGGTCTCAAACGGAACAGCTTCACTTTCACGCTCGGTTCCGGCTGTGTTCACGCGGGTGACCTTGATGACCATGTTCTGGACAACAGCGGCTGTGCCCGGTGCGGAGAGGCGGTCAGTCTGTGCCAGCTTCACACCGGTTTCGGCAAGGACGCCGGAGACGTTGGGTGCGGTTGTGGTTTCCACTGACTTCTTGCCGTCAGCAACAAGGGTGATCTGCTTGGGCGTGATGATGCTGATGTCACTGGAGTTGGCGAGCAGCGCATCTGCAGGAGCTGAAATTCTGGCATTAGCGGCGATGCCCAACTGGCTGATCAATCCGCTGATCTTCGTGGAGGTGGTGGTGACAGTTTGCTCTGCACCATCGAGGCTCACGGTGATGTCTTTAGCCGTATTGACGGTGATTGTTCCGCCGTCTTCCACCGCAGTGTCAAGGGCTGGAGTGATGCGGTCTTCCCCGCTGATGCGTACATCGGCACGCTTTAGGACATCGCCCACCGATCCACGGTAAGCCTGCACTGAACTGCGCTGGCCATCAACCACGAGGGTGAGGGACTTACTGGCAGTAACAAAGGTCATCAGACCTGCAACAAGAGCTAAGAGGACGGCCAGCTGGCAGGCGAGCTTGAGGTAACTCAATTTGCCGTTGACGGTAAGGAAAGAAAACACAGGTTCCCGTAACTACTAGAGGACCCGGGCACGGAGAAGTAAGGAACAATGACAGTGATGATTTCGTCCGCAAAAGGCACGGACAGCACCACCAAAATTGTTCTTGCGAACGGTGGCCGCTACTTCCTGATTGAACGGTGGAGTTCGCGGCATTTCACCCGTTGGCCTTCCCCGACCACGGCTAATAGTTCCTCAGCGTAACCTAATCGTGATCTATTGGACAAGGTTTGGTCTCGGCGATGTGAGAAAGACTACAACTCTAATCTGCCCATGACCCGTAGACAGCCTCAGTATTCTGGCGCAGAAGCCTGCACATTCCAGCCAGCTCACGATCCAGCAATTGTGCCATGCTTTGCACCGTGTACGGCAGCATATAGCTGGCATTGGGGCGCCCTCGGAACGGATGCGGAGTCAANAATGGAGCGTCAGTCTCAACTAAAATCAGCGCCGGATCTGCCACGGCGAGCGCCTCGCGCAAATTGTGTGCGTTNTTAAAAGTCACGGTGCCTGAAAATGACATGTACCAGCCATTGGCATTGCAAATTTTNGCTAGTTCGGCATCTCCTGAGAAGCAGTGGAAGACCAGGCGCGAGGGCGCCCCNACCTCACGCAGTATGTTCAGCACATCTGTGTGCGCGTCACGGCAGTGGATCTGCAATGCCAGGTCCCGGCCCTTGGCAATTTCAAGGTGCCCGCGGAAAGACTGGTGCTGGGCGTCCACGCCGTCTTCGCCAGTCCTGAAGTAGTCAAGTCCAGTTTCCCCAATGGCCCGGATCCGGGGNTGGGCGGCCATGGCGTCAATCTGCACTAGTGCGTCTTCAAGGGCGCCTGCCAGTGCCAGTTCAGGGGCATCATTGGGGTGAATTGCCACAGCCCCTAGCAGACGCGGATCAGCCTCCACCGCGGCCACTGTGAACCGTGATGAGGGCAGATCGCAACCAACCTGCACGGCGCCAGCGATACCCACCGCCTCGGCAGCATCTAATGCCGCATGCAGATCAACAGGTGAGTCGCCAAAGTCAAAGTGCGTGTGGTTGTCATACACGGGTTCTGGAAGTGGCGGCGGGGCCGGAGCAAAGGCACCCGGNTGAGTCCCGCCGTCATACTGGGGTTTTCCNGCAGCAAGAATTTCGGGGCGGTACGGGCGGGGAACATCGTCAGTGCACATAGGCATCTACTTTAGACGTTTGCGTGTTTTCATGGATCCGATGGCGCCAAATTGGTACAAAACTAGTAGCGTAGGTCACAGTAGCCTGTGCCATTGGCATCTGGCATCAACAACGTGAAGGTGGGGCATGCACCCGCAGGAGACATTGCTGGGCGCCAAGGGGTTGGGTGGTCCGCAAGCCCCGCCCTTCCAGCCGCGCTCAGCCCAGACCGGGAGCACAGACGCTGACGGGCAGCGCCCTGCTGAGGGAGTCACGGCCATGGATGTCACCGTATTTTCTGACCTCAGCCAGCGGATCATGTCCGTCATGAACACCGTCATTGATGGCAAGGAAGAGGCTGTTCGCCTAGCGTTGACGGTGTTGCTTGCTGGCGGCCATCTGCTCCTTGAAGATGTGCCGNGGNTGGGTAAAACCCTGCTGGCGAAGGCGCTGGCACGCACGGTGGACTGCTCTGTGAACCGTGTTCAGTTCACCNCTGACCTGCTCCCTAGCGACATTACGGGTGTTTCAATCTTCAATCAGTCCTCCCAGACATTTGAGTTTCGTCCCGGAGCCATTNTTGCCAACATTGTTATTGGGGATGAGATCAACAGGGCATCGGCTAAGACCCAATCAGCGCTGCTCGAGTCAATGGCCGAGCACCAAGTAAGCGTGGACGGCGCAACCTACACCCTAGATCAGCCATTCATGGTCATCGCCACCCAAAACCCCATTGAAATGGAGGGCACCTACCCTCTGCCTGAGGCGCAGCGGGACCGCTTCATGGCACGAATTTCCATGGGTTACCCTGATACTTGCGCTGAGCTGGCCATGCTAGAAAGTCACCAGTCAGCGAACCCGCTGGACACCGTGCAGGCAGTTGTCTCAGCAGAGCAGGTAACCTCCATGATGGCGGCGGTGGCCGCCGTTCACGTCTCACCTGCTGTGCGGGCCTATACGGTCGCTTTGGGACAAGCCACCAGGAAAAGTCCGGATTTACGCCTTGGCGCCAGCNCCCGGGCACTCTTACAACTTNTACGGGCGGCCAAGGCTGGCGCCGCCCTGGCCGGGCGAGGTTTTGTTCTCCCGGATGACATTCGTGATCTTGCCCAGCCGGTCCTTGCCCACCGTTTGTTAGTGCAGCGCAGCGCAGCCAGCCAAGGTGCCACAGCCGCCACCGTCATCGCGGACCTGCTGGCCACAGTAGCCGTTCCGGGCCAGCCGGATGGGCGCGCCTCGAAGGACGCCCGGAACCGTTAGGTGGTGAGCGTGTTCTTCTCGCGTCCTTTTCGACCCCGGGGCTGGGTGCTGCTCTTGTGTGGGGCGTTGTCACTGCTGCTGGCTCTTGTCTTGGGCCGCCGCGACCTCTTGATGCTTGCAGTATTTTGTTGCGCACTGCCCGCGGTTACCTGTGCCTGGTTATATGCGTTCAAACCTGGCTTTTCCATCAAACGCACGCTCTCCNCCACACTGGCCCGTGTTGACCTACCGGTGTCAGTGACTCTTGAGNTGCGTGGGCGCAGCCCCGGCGGGTCAAGGACGCGGCTGCAAGAAGAACTGCCCGAAAGTGTCCAAGGTACCCCTCGTTTTGGGCTCCGCCCGTGGNAGGCGCCAACTTTTAGTTATCCGCACCCGGTAGTGCCGCGTGGCTTGGTCAGCCGTTACCACTACGAGTTGGNNTCCCCACACCGGGGCGTGTTCACCATTGGTCCGTTGCTGGGACAGTTCAGCGACCCCTTTGACATTGCTTTCCTCCAACGCGGCTTAGACCCCGGCACCCTACTCACCGTGGCCCCTGCAGCCCAAGAACTCCCATCCATTTCACTCACCGATGGTAGGGGCCAAGACGGCTCGCACAGCACTAAAGAACTTGCCCACGCCAGCCATGACGACGCCATGACCCGTGAATACCGCTACGGCGACCCGTTGCGCCGCGTCCACTGGCCAGTAACAGCCAGGACCGGCAAGATCATGGTCCGGGCAGAGGAATCCGTGACCACCCCTGAGGCTGCACTGATCCTTGACCGGAGGGGACTGGCCTTCGGTGAGCAGGCGAAGGCGGCACTCTTCAGCGCTCGGGCACACCGCCCAACAGATCACACGCCACACCGCCGCGCAGATGGGACTGTTGTCCCCACCGCAGCCTTGCACACCACGCCCGCCTTCGAAACAGCCGTTGTGGCGGCCGTTTCCATTGCCACCCACTTGCTGGATCGAGGATATTCTCTGCGCATCCTGGACCACTACGGACGGGCCGGGTTCGCTTCATCAGCCTCCGCTTTTTCCCCTGACGCCGAGGACTTCAGCGGTACACAGGGCGTCTTTGAGGTTGCTGCAGCACTGGCGGCCCTTGAACTTGCCCCAACAACCGNNAGCGTGCCCTGCCCTTGAGCGTGCCGCTGCCCGCCGGTGGCCTTGACCGCCAGTGCCACCGGTTCCTCCGCGCCCGGGCCTGTAAATGTGCCTGCCACTAACGAAAATGAGCCTTTCTCTGATGCGTTGACGCGTAAACTGCGCCAAGGCAGGCGGCGCGGGCCACTGGTGGCCGTCACCGGTTTGCTCAGCGATGACCAGGCCCGGGCGCTAGCCAGCACTGCCGAATCAGCCCAAAGCGCGTACGCCCTGCTACTGTGCGCGGAACCTAGTCAGTTAGAGAGCGCCTTGGAGATCCTGCGCNGCGCTGGCTGGCAGGCTGTAGCGCAAACATCTCTGCTCGAAGCGTGGACACAGCTGAGCAGTTCAGCCCCAAGCGGCTCCCATGACAGGGGCTGCACGAGGGCCTATCTCCTGCCCTCCGGCACGCAGGCCTTTGGCGGGCACCCAGACTGGCCCGGCCCGTTGGGTTCTTGCCTTGGCGGTGTTCAGCGCAGTCATGGGCGCCGCCCTGGGGTTGCGCGGAGTACTACTTGACTTCAGCTGGTTGCTGCAAGCTGCCGTGGTAGTTGGCGGAACTCTGATCATCCCTGCCTTGCTGCGCCGGTATCCGCTCTTGGGCCCGTTTGCCCCGGTGGGAGCGCTAGCTGGCTGGGTCATGAGCCTGACACTTGTATTCTTTCCAGGGACCGCGTTGCTGGGTGTTATTCCCACACCGGAGACGCTCCAGGCTGCGCTGGCGCTGGCTTCCGAGGCCTCAACGGTGATCATGTCCAGCAACACGCCGGTCCCATCGGGGCCGCCCATGTTCTTTNTGATCTGTGCCGGGTTGGGCTTTGCAGCGCTGCTGATTGACACGCTTGCCATCACGGTGGCCATGCCGGCGGCGAGCGCATTAGGGCTGGTGTTGATCATGTTGCCCTCGGCCCTGACAACCAGATCAGGCATTGGCACCCTGGGCTTCATTGGCGCCGCGGCCGGCTTTNTGTTGATCCTTGGTTGCTGCCGCTGGTACGCACCGGAGNGAAAGCTGCGCACTGGGACACTCCAGTTCCCCACTGGCACCCTGTCACGAGCCGTGACATTGGGTGCTGCCGTGGTGCTGCTGATGACACTGATACCTGCAGCTATTCCCGGGTTCACCCACGGAATTTTTCCGCAAGGATCCCGGCTTGGCGGTGCCAGCGGCACCACGCGACTTGACCCGATGATCACCCTGGGCAATGACCTGAGAGAACAATCAGCCGAAGTCACGCTGACCTACCTCAGCAATACCCAGGACCCACAGTATCTGCGGTTGAGCACCCTAGAGGACTTCAGCGGGAAAGTATGGCAGCCTTCACCACTGCCCAGCGGACTGACGAGTACCCTCTCCGGCTTGGTCCCGGCATGGGGCCCGTCACCTGCATTGCCTGTAACTCAGACGGTGACGCAGATTTCCATTGCCAGCCTCGATGACGATTGGCTGCCAGCCCCGCTCTCGGCAACACAGATTGACAAGCTCCGGGGCCGGTGGCTGTGGAACNCCTCTACACAAACGTTCAAGGGCCAAAACTCGTCCACGGCAGACCAGCAGTACGTGGTCCATAGCGAGGTGCCCACGCTAACCACTGCAGCTCTAGCCGCTGCAACAACGCAACCACGCGCCGATTTAGACCCCATCTATAGCACGCTGACCAAGGACACCCCGAAACTGATCAGCAGCACGGCCCAAGAGGTGGCGNAAAAAGCCTCCACTCCCTATGCAAAGGCCATGGCGTTACAGGATTACCTGCGCTCAGGCTCATTCACGTACAGCCTCNACTGCCCCGCGGCAGAAGGTTACGACGGTTCGGGCATGGAGGTACTGGCCAAGTTCTTGAAAGACAAGAGCGGCTATTGCGTACATNTTTCGGCCGCCATGGCCGTCATGGCCCGTGAGTTGGGGATCCCCTCGCGTATTGCTGTGGGATACGCCNCCGGCGGGCGAACCCTCGAGGTGGGTGAGCTGGATGGCCAGAAATTGCTCGGCTACCAGGCCACTGGACGTGACGCCCATGCCTGGCCTGAATTGTATTTTGAGGGCTTAGGCTGGGTCNCCTTTGAGCCCACGCCCTCCCGCGGCGCCGTGCCCGCTTACGCACAGGACGCGAACATCTCTGCGGCGGCTCCCGAAAATTTCATCGTACCCAGGGCCAGTGCCGCCCCGTCCTTAGCTCCAACAGCGACGGAGAGCACAGCTGCAGCATCTTCAAGCTCTGCCCATACTGCCCCGACCCCGGGGCGCTGGCTGCTAAGAACGGCAACCGTTCTGGCTGCCGCGTTGCTCCTGNGACTCCCAGCTCTACTACGGGTTCATCTCCGACGCCGGCGCTTGGCTCAAGTGCGCGGGCTGACGGGGTACCCAGCCTGACCCGGGCCCGCGNGGAGCGGTACGGCTGAGCTACGTACGGCTGAGTTACCGGAGGTCCTGGCGTGGCGCGAACTGGTGGCAACGGCCATTGACTTTGGCTACAGCTTCAACCCCGCACTGACCCCGGCTCTGCAAGCGAAGAAGATTGCTGCCCTGTTGGGACCCACAACGCCAGCAGCCCTGGCGCTGGTGTTGCACGCCTATGAAAAGCTGTCTATGGGGCTGGACAACTCACCACAGTACCGGACTCCGGCGNCAGCGTTAGAAGCCTCTAGCGCTCTAGTGGCTTCTGCTGAACGCGATGATTTGGCTGAGGCGGTGGAGTTGCTCAACGCCCGTCTGAGTACTGCCGCCACACCGTGGCGACGAATCCGCGCAACTCTGATGCCGGCGTCGTTAGTTGAAAAACGCTTTCTCAGAGGTAGCGAGTTCGCGTGGAAGCCGCGCAATGGAGAACGCTGGTTTCCTGCGAACCCGCTACCTCAGCGTGAGCTTAGACGTTGTTCGGGTTCGGGAAGCCAAGGTACTGCGTGTACTGGTATTCCTCGATGCCTTCAACGCTTCCTTCACGGCCCAAGCCCGACTGCTTGACACCACCAAACGGGGCAGCAGCGTTGGAGATGACGCCCGCGTTCAGACCCATCATGCCCGTTTCAATGCGGTTGGCCATGCGCAGGCCGCGGTTGTGGTCCTTGGTAAANACGTAGGCAACCAGGCCGTACTCGGTGTCATTTGCTAGGGCCACAGCCTCATCTTCGTTCTTGAACGTCACGATGGGNGCCACGGGCCCAAAGATCTCCTCAGTGAGGATGCGGGCACCAGGCTCAACACCCTGTAAGACCGTGGGCTGGTAGAAGTAGCCGGGGCCATCCNNAGGGGCGCCTCCTGTGACGGCGCGGGCACCATCGGCCAGCGCGTCACTCACCAGGGAGTGGACCTTCTCGCGGCTCTTGGCATCGATCAGTGGGCCCACCGTGGTGGCAGGATCAGTGCCGCGGCCGGTGGTAGTGGCAGACATTTTNGCCGCAAATCTAGCAGCAAACTCATCGGCCACCGATTCGTGCACCAAGAAGCGGTTGGCGGCTGTACAGGCCTCGCCCATATTACGCATTTTAGCGGCCATGGCGCCATCGACGGCGGCATCTAGATCAGCGTCCTGAAANACCAGGAACGGAGCGTTGCCNCCTAGCTCCATGGAGGTGCGCAGGACGTTCACTGAGGCATCAGCCAACAGACGCTTTCCNACGGGNGTGGAACCAGTAAAGGAGAGCTTACGCAGCCGGTTGTCTTGGATCAGCGGAGCTGTCACGGCGCCTGCGGAGGTGGTGGGGATGACGTTGAGGACACCTGCGGGCAGGCCGGCCTCCTGCATGACTTGGGCGAAAAGTTGGCTGGTCAGCGGGGTGAGGTTGGCGGGCTTGAGCACCATGGTGCACCCTGCTGCGACGGCGGGGGCGATCTTGCGGGTGGCCATGGCGAGCGGGAAATTCCAGGGTGTAATCAGCAAGCACGGGCCCACCGGCTTCTTCTGAACAAGGATCTGCTGCGTACCTTCTGGGTTGCCGGAGTAACGGCCAAAAGAGCGCACGGCTTCCTCGGAGAACCAGCGCAGGAATTCGGCGCCGTATTTGACCTCTCCCATGGCCTCGCCCAGCGGTTTGCCCATTTCAAGTGTCATGAGCAGCGCAAAGTCATCAGCACGGGCCATGACCAAATCGAAGGTTCGGCGCAGGATTTCGCCACGTTCACGCGGAGCGGTGGCGGCCCATTCACCCTGGATGGCCACAGCAGCGTCAAGGGCGTCGGCGCCGTCCTGGGCACCGGCGTCAGCAATCTCCAGAAGAACTTTTCCGGTAGAGGGNTCCTCAACGCCAAACGTTGCTCCCGACGCTGCCGGGCGCCATTGGCCATTGATCAGCAGCCCGGTAGGAACGCTCGCCAGTAAGGTACTTTCGCGCTCCTTGAGTTCGGTAGCAGTGCTCACGGTCATGGTGACTCCTTATATCTGGTGCCCTTGCCGTGGCTCTCGTGGCAGTGCGGCGGCGTATGGTGCTTTTAGATCACGCTAGTTCCCGGGGAACAAGAGTGTCTACGCTTGCACGCACTGCCCACAAGAAATCCATTGTGCACTTGCACAGCCGAAGGCTACTGACGTGCGGCTAGCACAGCACTGTACAGTTCACGTTTGCTGACGTGAACGTCGTGAGCGATGACGGCAACGGCTTCCTTCATACGCATGCCTTGGGCCATGAGTTCTTTCACGGCGGCCACGTGGTCTTCGGTTGTACCGGGGTCAGCATCGAGCGAACCACCCACAACAATGGCAATCTCGCCGCGGATCTGGGTAGTCTCAGCCCACTCCAGGAGCCCCGACAACGGTTTGCGGATCACTTCTTCATACGTTTTGGTCAGTTCGCGGCACACAGCAGCTGGGCGGGCCGGACCAAAAGCGGTGTGTAGTGCCCGCAACATGGCTTCCAAACGGTGCGGGGCCTCAAAGAACACCATGGTGCGCTTTTCAACGGCAAGCTCATGGAGCCGGCTGGCCCGCTCCCCNGATTTACGGGGCAGGAAACCTTCGAAGCAGAACCTGTCAGTGGGCAGCCCGGACAAAGCCAGTGCGGTTAGTACAGCCGAAGGCCCTGGGGCCGCGGTCACCTTCACACCTGCCTGAACAGCAGCGGCAACCAGCCGGAAGCCGGGATCAGACACTGACGGCATGCCAGCATCTGTCACCATCAACAGAACCTTGCCGGTCTGGACCAAGGCGAGCAGTTCCGCGGTCTTGGTGGCCTCATTGTGTTCGTGATAACTAATAATTTGTCCGCCCACTTTGACATTAAGGCTTGTCACTAGGCGGTGCAGCCTGCGGGTGTCCTCTGCAGCAACAATGTCAGCTGCCCCCAGCCATGCAATGAGCCGGGCCGAGGCATCGCCCATGTTTCCAATAGGGGTTGCCGCCAAAATAATGTAACCCTCCCCNGGCAAGGTGGTGGGTGCCAAACTTGAATCAAGCGGTTCTTCAGTTGAATCGAGTTCGTCTTCGGCCATTTCTGTGCCTTGTTCTACGTTCTGAGGTTCTAGGCCAAAGTCATCTTCCATGACACCAGCGTAGTAGGCCACAGCTTCAGCGGCCCACTTGGGTAGCATTGACACCGTGCAACCCCAGCCATGAACACCGCCCCTGCGGCCCCGGAGCCCACCGTTTCCGATGCGCCTGCCCTCGGCGACACCTTGGCTAGCACGGGTGCTAGCTCCACAGTCAGCACTGCAACCGGTCATGCCAAGCATGCTGTGAACGCATCACGAGAGGATTCTGGCCCACGCTGGGTGCGCGATCCGGCCACGGCCTTCACCCGCTCAAGCCTTGCTGCTAGGTTGCTGGGGCATAAGTTTTCTTCTTCTTGGACACCGCCGGGCATGCGCTTGTGGTTTTGGCTTGCCNCTGCCTTGACGGCGCTCATTGGCGGCCTGTTGCGCTTCATCCGGCTAGGCCAACCCCATNCCCTGGTCTTCGATGAAACGTACTACGTCAAAGATGCTTACAGCCTTTTACAAAGCGGTTACGAACGTAATTGGGCGGAGAAGGCCAATGACCTCTTTAACCAGGGTATTTTTACCAGCTTGGAAACCACGGCAGAATACGTAGTCCATCCACCCGTGGGCAAGTGGATGATCGCCTTTGGTATGTGGATTNTTGGCTCGAACAGTACTTTCGGATGGCGTTTCACGGCCGCGCTGGTCGGCACGATTTCCATTNTTGTACTGGCGTTGATTGCCCAANAAATGTTCCAGTCCACCATTTTGGGCGCTGCTGCGGGTCTGCTCTTCGCCGTTGATGGGCACGCCATTGTCCAGTCCCGCACCTCGCTGCTTGATATCTTCGTCATGTTCTTTGCCCTGCTGAGCTTTGGTGCGCTCATCCTGGACAGGGATGATGGACGACGGCGCCTGGGTGCGAAGTTGTCTTCCCGAACCGGAGCTGATGGGAGAGTTCGCGCCAAAGAGCTCCTGTACGGTCCGTGGTTGGGCATCCGCTGGTGGCGGCTAGCTGCCGGAGTTACCCTCGGCTTGTGCATTGGTACCAAATGGTCGGGTTTGTTTTTCCTGGCCGCGTTTGGGCTGTTAGGTGTCATCTGGGACATCAACGCTCGCCGCATCGCCGGTATCAAATACTGGGTAGTGGGTGCCATCTGGAAGGACGGCATTGTTGCCTTCATCAGCATGGTCCCGGTTGCCGCCGCTACTTACTTGGCCACGTGGACCGGATGGTTCATGTCCAAGGACGCTTATGACCGCAATTGGGNNGCCGGAGAACCCTCCACCACGTGGGGCTGGATCCCGGAAAGTCTGCGATCGCTGTGGCATTACCACGTCACAGCCTTCAACTTCCATACCGGGCTCGGGTCCGATCACCCCTACAAAGCCAACGCCTGGTCATGGTTTGTCATGGGCCGGCCCACCTCGTTCTACATCAAANACTACGAAAACGGTGATGGCGGCTGTGCGGTGGAAAAGTGCACCGCCGCCATCACCAGCGTGGGAAACCCGCTGATCTGGTGGACTGGCTCCCTTGCTATTTTGTTCCTCATCGGTGTGTGGGTTGCCAAACGCGACTGGCGAGCCGGAGCCATCTTGGCGGGCTTTGCCGCCGGATACCTGCCCTGGCTTTTCTACCCCACACGCACCATCTTCTTCTTCTACGCCATCGCGTACGAGCCGTTCATGATCTTAGCGATCGTGATGGTGCTGGGCTTGGTGATGGGTAAAGTCAGCGACCCACCGTGGCGACGCCAACAAGGCGCCCTCAATGTGGGGATCTACTTGGTCTTAGCTGTAGCCCTCAGCGCTTTCTTCTACCCGATCTGGGCTGGGGAAATAATCTCTCAAGAATACTGGCGCCAACACATGTGGCTTCCCAGCTGGATCTAGACTAGCCTGCCCACGTCAGTTCAGGCTGCTCGACGTCCTGCGCGTGGGGATGCGCTCACGGCGTGGCGCCGGCTCTTGGCTGGCCATGTGAACGCCAATGTCAAGGAGGAGACAACCAGAACAAACGCGCCAATAAAGATCCCNGAATCCAGCCAAAATTGGCTGGGAAANAGGCGGATCAGGGTGTCATCGGTGTAGAACGTCCAGGTGCCGTTGGCAAAGAAGATCTTATGGAAGTCAGTGAAGAATCTGTCCCAGCCGGTCGCAGCGAACACGCCGAGGGCTAAAATCAACACCAGTGTGGCAATGGAGCCAGCAAAGAGGGCGCCGCGGATCCCGCCGGAACTGCGCCGTGCCAGGTACACCATGGCTATCACCATGATGATGGCCAGCGTTAGGCCCACCAGAAATGCCATGACAATGACGGTCTTGACATCGGCCATATGGCCAACTTCCCGACTCAGAAACAAGGGTGTACCGATGTTATTGACAAGGTCACCCAAATACCGTGGTGAGGCAAAGTTCAGCAAGTAATCAATAGTGTAGGAACCATAAGTTAGCCGGTCATCGGTGCTGAACCCGAAGGAATCTGCTGGAAAGCCAGGTCGGTGGTATTCAATCCACAAGAAGACCGAGGACGTAACGAGGCGGATCGAAAGCACCAGCAACACAATAGGGTAAAACACCGCAATCAGCACTTGGAAAACACGGGTCAGAACGGGCTTGGTGTTAGCTGCTCGCTCCATGGCCGCTTGGCGCTTCGCCACGTCTTCAGCCGGTGGCCGCATAGTGATCATATTCGTGGGGTTCCGCTGAACGTGGACGCCGCTGACGGGCCCTTCCTCGTTGACGCTCTTAGCCAGCGCGGCCGCAATTTCATCATCGCTGGGGAGCGCCAGAGGCATCCTGGCGGCCGGGCGCATGGGCTCGGACTTGCCAGCGTCATCAAGCCTAATTTTGGTGGTCGCAGGATCACCTGTGTCCTGCACCGCTGCGGAGGGTGGCGCAGAGGAGGGTGGCGCAGAGGAGGCCGCAGCAACTGCCGTGCCATGTTCTGGCGCACTCTCTGTAGCACCCTCGAAGGAGGAGGCGTCGGGTGCAGCGCTCTGGTCTGAGTCCTGGGGCTTTGAATTCTCGCTCACCATCGAAAGGTTACCGGTAGCCCGCCGCGGCTGGGTGCTGCCACCCGAGTCGATGCCAAATTGTCACTAGATCCACAGCTACGGACTCTCCATTTAGGTGCAGAGCAGGGAACTACGCAGGCGGATCTGCCTCAGGCGGGACCGGTTTGCCGAAGGTTCTGTGCTGTTTAAGTGGCAGCTGTTTAAGGGGCAGCTGTTTCAGATGCAGGGTTGAGAAAAGCCCCGCTTGGCGGAAGCTAATTTATTATTCACCGGTTCCGGAGGCATTCCCTCAATCAGCTCAGGCATGGCTGCGAGCACGTCAGAGGCGAGTGGATTGTCTTGGATTGGGGCAGGAACTGGGCGCTTGGCCGAAAATCCCGCACTGGGAGATTCGCGCCGGATACCGTGCATCACCCACGGCACCAGATATTCACGGGCCCACAGAATATCTCCCGTACGGGCCTCGCGCCAGCTCTTTCCTGGCAGCGGTTTAGGTGAGCGGGGCATCAGTGAATGCGGCACATTGAGTGTTTCAAGGACCATGGCCGCCACCGCGTGGTGACCCATGGACGAGGGGTGTAACCGGTCCCGGCTCCACATCTGCGGGTCATGTAATTCGGTCATGGCCCACAGATCGGCAATCACAGCGTCATGACGTTCAGCAATGCTGCGCAAATTTTCGTTGAACACGGCGATCTTGGTACGGAACTGACCCAGCACCGTAGACCGCCCCGAATCGGGCCCCACAAAGAGCAACACCGTCACTCCCTGGAACCGTAGGCCTTCAACCGCCTGTTCCACCAACGCGGCCAACTTATCAGGGTCAGCCCCCACGCGAATGAGGTCATTGCCACCTGTTTGGAGTGACACTAGGTCAGGCTTGAGTGTGAGGGCCAGACCTAGCTGACTTTCCATGACTTCGTGAAGTAATTGCCCGCGCACAGCTAAGTTTGCGTAGGCAAAATCGGGGACGCCGACGCTGAGTTCCTCTGCAACTCTGTCTGCCCATCCACGGTAGCCGCCCGGGCTGCGCGGTTCAGGATCATCGAGACCTTCGGTGAAGGAGTCACCCACAGCCACAAAGCGTCGCCATGGATGGGGCGGCATTTGCTCTGGTAGCTGGCTCCCGTCGCTGAACTCTTTTCAACTCCCATGACCCCATACTGCACCCATACAGGGCCGATGGGCAGGGGTGAAGTTAACTTCGGGACTTTGCTGTTGAGAGTCCGGATCCCCGGCGGCAGTCTCAGGCTGAGCGGACGGAGGCTCCGGCGTCGTCCGCGTTCAGGTCCCCTCTCCCCGCACGCACCGCCCTGGCACCTAATACCAGGGTGTAAGCCCAGTAGGCGGCCAGGACCAAGGCGCCGATGGTGATCTTGGCCCAGACAGGTAGCGCACTAGGTGTGACAAACGCTTCGACAAGACCCGAGACGAACAGGACAAGGACCAACCCGGCGGCAACGGTAATCAGAGCGCGCCCTTCTCTGGCCAAGGCATCCATGCGGGTATGCGGGCCCGGACTCACCCATGCCCAAAANATCCTTAGTCCGGCCGCAGCCGCGATGAACACGGAGGTGAGCTCCATGAGCCCGTGCGGGAGGATATAACTGAAGAACACGTCACCGCGATCGAAGGCGAACATGGCCCCGGCGGTCATGCCGATGCCCTGGGCGTTGGAGAAGATACTGTAAGGAACAAACACACCGGTAATCCCGAAAGCCACCATCTGCGCAGCGATCAANGCGTTGTTGGTCCACACGGCACCTGCGAAGGACGCGGCAGGATTTTCTGAATAATAATTCACGAAGTCGTGCTCAACCAGCTGCTGCAACTGCGCGTCGGTGGCCATGGTGGCCAACACGTCCGGGTTCCCCACCGCCCAGAACGCAAATAGGGAACTGATCAGGACAAACACCGCCCCCACAATCACTGTCAGCCAGCGCAACCGGTAAAACGCTGCGGGCAGCGAGATGGCAAANAAGCGTGCAGTGTCCATAAANATGTTGGATTTTGCGCCCGTGAACCGGGTCCGTGCGGTCGCCAGGGTCGCCGAAAGTGATGCTGACAGGGCGCTCTCGGCCGCCACCGAACGGATCAGCGAGAGCTGGGCTGACACACTTTGGTACAGCTCAAGGAGCTCATCGGCTTCAGCCCCGCTCAGGCGCCGTTTCGGGGCAAGCACCTTCAACCGCTCCCACTGCGGTCCGTGCACTGTTGTAAAGGCATCCATGTCCATTGGCACCAGCATATCGGCCCCGGGTGCTGGCGCGTGGATAGACTGTTTTCATGTCCGCAATCATCACTGGCGAAGCCGTTGTCCTGGAGCTTCGCCCCGCCACCTTCGCCGCCCGTTCACTGGCCAGCGCCCTTGACGTGCTGATCACTATCCTTGTTGCCATCGGACTGCTCCTGCTCTTGGGCGCCCTGCCGTTTGTGCTGGACATGGCTGCCGTGCGAGCCATCATGGTAGTGGCTGCGGTCACCTTGCTGGTCATTGTGCCCATCGCGGTGGAGACGCTCACCCGAGGAAAATCGTTGGGGAAACTGGTCATGGGCTTGCGTATTGTCCGGGACGACGGCGGGTCCATCCGTTTTCGCCATGCCATGATCAGGGCTTTGCTGGCAGTTCTGGAGATCTATATGACGCTGGGCTCCATTGCCTGCTTGGTGTCCTTGTTCAACGAANAATCCAAGCGGCTCGGGGACATGCTGGCAGGAACCTACGCCATCAGGGACCGCGCACCTAAAGTTACGCCCTTGCAGGTAGGCGTTGCCCCGCACTTGGCCCAGTGGGCAGCCCTTGTAGACATTGGCCGCCTGCCCGATCCGTTAGCGCGGCGCATCTCACTGTACTTACGGCAAGGTTCTGCAATGGCAGCAACCTCACNNGGGGTAGAGCTAGCCAACGAGGCGAGTCTTTACGTTGCCCCGCTGCCTGAGCCAGGAACGGATCCTGCGGTGTTCTTATCGGCGCTGATTGCCGAACGCCGGGCCCGCGAGCTCAAACGCATGAGAACTGCAGCGCAGCGCGCGGAGGTAGTACGCGGACAGCTCCAGCGCCACGGCGTAGGCGGGAAATAATTCCCTGCGTTTACCTGCGTGCGCCCTCTTGTATCTACCGTAACTACCTAGTATCTACCGGGAAGCGTACTGATCGAACGGGATGTTCCAATCCCCAAACCCGTCCGTGGGNGCAATGGTTTCATTGGGNGTGCCCACTGTGTGCACCAGATCGCCTGCGCGCATGTTGGCAAACACCCAGCCGGCACCCTCGGCGGAGAGGCCGATGCAACCGTGCGAAAGGTTCTTCACTCCCAGATACGGCAAGGCACTGGCTGTGGCTTGGTGAATGAAGATGCCACTATTGGACATGCGAGTGGCGAATTCAACGTCAACTGAGCCGTAGTCGCCGGGGTCCCCGGGCTTGAGGCCAATGCTTGAGGCCTTGAAGGTTGCGAATCGCTGCTTGTCACCGGTGACCACCATGTAGCCCGATGCTGACGGAAATGCCTCATCGCCCATGGTTGCCGGGAATGTCCGGGCAACTTGATCGTTGACCAGGATGCTCACGCTCAGGTTTGCAGCGTCTGCTTCCATCACCACCTTGTCAGCAATATTGACGTTGTAGTTCTTGTTGAAGTTCGCGATCATTCCGTTGCCAAGGTCCATGCCAAACAGCTGCATATCAACGTTGATTTGTGTGTTGGCAGGCCAATACTCTGCGCCACGGTAGCGAAGAAGTTGATCCGAGTACCAGCGGAAGGCACCCTCTTGGCCCGTGCTGGTGGTGATCTTGATGGCCTGTTCCACTGCTTCTTTGTTCAGGACGGGTTCGCTGAAGCTGAACTGCAGCGGCTGTGCCACGCCCACCGTTGCGTCCGCGCCGGGATACATGATGGCGTCGGCCTCGTGCGAGGCCGGGACAGTGGTAAAGGTGCTGACATGAGTGGTTTTGTGCCCTATTGAATCAGCGGAGGTTACTTTGAGTGTATAAGCGGTATCAAACTTCAAAGGCGCCTTTGAGATCCATTTGCGGCCGCTGACCACCAGCTCTCCATCAGTGACCTCGCCAGTGCCTGTTTCCTTCAGAACAGCCTTGGCCACTGTGCCGTTGGTGATCACTGCGGCCACCTCCGACGCCGGGTTCACTGAGGTTGTCCCGGTTTCAGGGTCNATGGCAACAGTGGCCGGAATGGCTGCGGCGGTGGGCGTGGGAGGCGCTTCTGGGCTGGTGGACGGCGAAGGAGTCTGAGTCCCTGCAAACGAGATTTCAATGGGCAGCCAAGAATTAGCCACCGCCATACCAATTCCACCGGCTGCAACACCCAAAGTGACGAGGGATNNCAGTGCGATCTTCCAACCTCGTCGAGGCTTCTTGGTCTGTTCCAACTCGGCCATACAAACTCCCCATTCGGTGGACAAATTCCACGGTCCGCAACAGTGACGCATGTAACGTCAGTTCCCCATTTTACGCCATATTTGTATCACCACAGACCCGATCCTGTATGTGCACCCTCCAGCTACTGCCCGAGTGTCCCCCGTTGCATAGGTAATCCAATTGAGCCTCTACGGAGAGTTTCGCCGCGGCTTGCAGGTTCGCGGGCACATCCCCGTAGACGGCCGCAGTCACGGCCTGAGCCGAAGGAAACTCTCCTGCTTCAGTTCGCAANAGTTCCACGGCGGTCCGTACCTGGGCGATCCGCACACCNCTGTGCTCCTCGTAAGCACGTGCTGCCTCGGCAATGTCAGCAAGCACCGGACCGTGCCCAGGCAGTGCCGCCACCGGGTTCTGCGCACTCCCATGGTCATTGCCCCAGTGGCGCAATTGAGCCAACGAGCTCAGGTACTCCCCNAACCTGCCGTCGGGGTAGCAAATGACCGTGCTGCCGCTGCCCAAGATGGTGTCCCCGGTTAGGAGAACATGCTGAGTCTCCTCCGGTACGCCGTGGCCGGCAGTGACAGCAAAGCAGAGGGAATCACTCGTGTGCCCCGGAGTGGCGAGCACTTCGATGGTGAGGCCCGCGGCATGGATGAGTTCGCCGTCGTGCAAGGGCTGTGAATTATGACAGAAACCGTCCTGCTGAGCCCGCACGGGTGCGCCGGTGAGATGGTGCAAGGCGGCGCTGCCATCTGTATGGTCCCCATGGTGGTGGGTGATCAGGATCAACTCCACAGAACCCGCCGCGGCCAGCTCAGCCAGGTGATCATCTTGCAACGGACCTGGATCAACCACCACCACGCCTCCAGCGCCCGGGGCACCCAGCACATACGAATTTGTCCCGTCCAGTGTCATGGGACCGGGATTGTCTGCCCGCCGCCGCCGAACAAAGTCACCAATAGTTTCCCAACGCGTGCCCACATTTCCCCTAGTACCTGTAGTGATTGGGCTTATACGGCCCGGCCGGATCAAGGCCCAAGTATGCCGCCTGCGACTCGCTCAAGAGAGTCAGTTGCACGCCCAAAGCCTCGAGGTGCAAACGGGCCACCTTCTCGTCAAGGATTTTGGGGAGCACGTACACGGCCTTGGCGTACTCAGGCGGCTCTTGATTTCTCTTGGTGAAGATCTCCATCTGCGCAATGACTTGGTTCGTGAAGGAGTTACTCATGACGAACGACGGGTGGCCTGTTGCGTTCCCTAAGTTCAGCAGGCGCCCCTCAGACAGGACGATGATGGAGCGCTCTTGGGTGCTTCCGGCGCCAAAGACCCACTCGTGAACCTGAGGTTTGATCTGAACCCTGATAACGCCGTCGAGCTTGGCCAGCCCGGCCATGTCGATCTCATTGTCAAAGTGGCCAATATTGCCCACAATGGCTTTATTCTTCATTTTGAGCATGTCCGAGACCGTGATGATGTCGGTGCCGCCGGTTGCGGTGATGAAGAAATCACCCTGCTCAAGGACCGAATCCAGCGTTGTAACTTGGTAACCATCCATGGCTGCCTGCAACGCACAAATAGGGTCAATCTCGGTGACAATGACACGGGCTCCCTGACCACGCAAAGACTCAGCCGCCCCNTTGCCCACATCCCCATAGCCGCAGACGACGGCGACTTTCCCGCCTATCAGCACATCGGTTCCCCGCATGATGCCGTCAGGGAGCGAGTGGCGGATGCCGTACTTGTTATCGAACTTGGATTTTGTCACGGAATCATTGACGTTGATGGCAGGGAAAAGCAGTTTNCCTGCCGCTGCCAGTTGATACAAGCGGTGCACACCGGTGGTGGTTTCTTCTGTGACCCCGTGGATGGCGGTGGCGATGCGGGTCCACTTCTGCGGGTCCAGGGCCAGTGACTCGCGCAAAACGGACAAGAAAACCGCACCCTCAGCGGACTCATCTTGTGCGGTGGCCGGAACCTCGCCAGCAGCCTCACACTCGGCACCCTTATGGACGAGCATGGTGGCGTCACCGCCGTCGTCCAGAATCATATTGGGTCCACGGAGAGCAGGCCCGTCCGGATCAGTATCAGCAGCGGGCCAGGTCAAGATCTGCTGGGCCGCCCACCAGTACTCCTGCAACGTTTCACCCTTCCACGCAAANACGGGCACGCCAGTGGGGCTCTCAGGNGTGCCCTTGCCCACAACAACTGCTGCTGCGGCCTCGTCTTGAGTGGAGAAGATGTTACATGAAGCCCAGCGGACCTCGGCGCCCAACGCTGTCAAAGTCTCAATCAACACCGCGGTTTGCACCGTCATGTGCAGTGAACCTGCAATGCGGGCACCCTGCAAGGGCTTGCTGGCTGCGTATTCAGCACGCAGGCTCATCAGGCCGGGCATCTCAAATTCGGCCAAACGAATCTGGTGGCGTCCGGCTGCGGATAGGGAAATATCCGCAATCTTGTAATCGGCGGGGTCAAATTCATTGCGATGGAATCGCTCATGAGAAATCTCCTTTGGATTGTGGGCCCTGATGTTTTACTTACGCTATGTATTACTTACGCTGTGATTTGCTCCGGGCGCAACAGTAAGGCAATACCCTCATCTATGGTGTAGCGCAGGTGGTTGCCGTCGGGCCCTTTGGCTGTGCTGATAAGCTCATCGCCTTCTTGGACTAGCGTAGATCCAGTAACCGGGCACCGAAGCACTGCCAGCAAGTTCTCGCTCATTTTGCCATGGTCTTCCATTTCTTTGTGGTGTTCAAATGGTACTCAAATGGTGTTCAAACCGGTGGTGATGTTCAAACAGGTTGCCCTGTTAAGTCTGGCTATGTACTAGTCGCGCAAAATGCGTAAGTGACCGCGTCGCCCGGTGTTTGTGCCGCTGGCCAGAAACTGGATTGGCGGCTCGAGGGTTCCGCGGTATTCACGCATAGCTGCGGTACCACCGGCGTCGGGCTCAGCATTGGCTGCCTCACGCACGGCATCAGCTAGCGCCAGAAGGTCATCGGGGCCAGGCGCGGGAGGCTTGTCTGAACGGGCCAAGTGGATGACGTCCCAACCTAATGGGGCTGTCAGCCGGGCAGAGTGTTTGGCGCACAAATCGTAGCAATGGGGTTCGGCAAACGTTGCCAGCGGCCCCAAAACAGCTGTTGAATCTGCATAGACGTACGTCAAAGTGGCCACGGCCGTTTCACGGCAGGCGGATCTGGTGCATTGACGAAGTGTTCCCACGATTCCCAAGACTACCCTTACCGCCGGAATATTTCCCCTTAACCCTTCCTGGGCCTAGAGTGAAAAGATGGAGTTCAACGCCAGCCACAGCGAACATTCGCTCACCATCTCGCTGGATCCGGAACATTCCGACGATGATCCGGCTTCCCCTTCCAGTGCACGCCACTTCCAGAACCGGCGCCGTGACAGGCACGGCCGGNGGCTGCGCGGCNCCCTCATGCCTGCTTCATTGCCAGCTTCACGGACCCGCAGCGAANAATTTGAGGACCTCGTGGTGGATTCGGCCGACCGCCTGCGCTCCTTATGGCCGGACTCTCTTGCCACTGTTGAGTATTTGGTGGAAGAAGTACCCGATCAACTTGAAGCCCTGATTGCCTCGGGAGCCCAGACACCGTTGGGCAAATACACGCAAGCTATCTCAGCCACCGCCGACACGGTTGCCGAGCCACCCACCATCGCCATCTTCAGGCATCCTGTTGAGGTGCTCTGTGACACTAGCGGGCAGGTACGCGAGCTTGTGCACGAGGTCTTGATTGAACAAGTTGCAGGTTTACTGAATATTTCCCCAGAAATTGTGGATCCCTTGTTCCGCCGCTTCCGAGGACATTAGCCGGACCCTGGAGCCCTTAGACCGGCAGTGCCAGCTAGGGGCGAAGCATCATTGGTTATGTTTNTTAAGGTGTTTGATGATGTAGTGCTCGGCGGGGCTGAACGGGACGTTGTCTGGGTGGGTGGTGTTTGGGTGGGTGGGGTTCAGGGCTTTATCCATCCGTTTCTTGAGCCATTTAGGATACGCCGGGGCTTGTGGTTCTTGTTGCTGAGAGTGATGATATTTCCCAGAGGGTGAAATCCAGTCCGTGCCCCCACCTTTTGCGGTAANNGGCCCGCCACCCCGTAAACGCAGGTCATTGCGTGAGGGGTCTTTCTCCCGCCGATAATGACCGTGTTTGTCTTTATCGTCCTTGAAATGCTTGAGCAGATGGTGGCGTTTACACCCCGGGCGCTGATTCTCCAGCGTCGAGGCCCCACCGTTCTCCCACGCGATCACATGGTCTATCTCAGTATCCATCACCGGATGAGTGCAATTGGGGAAGTAGCAACTCCCCGATAAAGCCCGCAAGACCGCGCGTTCGCTCTCACGCATCCTGTACCGTTGCGGGGCTAACGGCAATACTTCTCCCGTGAGCGGATCAGTCAGTACCCGCAGGAACGTCCCGGCCCGGTCCAGAAGCTTCCGCGCAATATCTTCAGGCACAGGCCCACCCAAAGCNACCCGTAAAGTCGCTGGCTGATCCACAATATTCAACAACCCCAACAAAGGCACCATGAGAAGAATCGTCGCTTCAGGCAGTGGCGGATCAGTCACCACCGCATGCCCCGGACAGCGTCCAACTGCTCCAAATACTCCTTGAGGTGATCTTCCACAATCCCGTCAACCACCTCGTCCACAAAACCAGAACCATCACCGACCACCTCCCCACCAACACCTCCGCACCCAGTCCCACCGGGGAGCCCTGACCCAGATCAGACCCCAAACCTGGGGCAGGAGCCAAACTTGGGACAGGAGCTAGGCCTGGGGCGGGATTCGGGGTGGGTAGTGGATTCATAGGCCGCTCTACTGGTTCGGTGGGGCCGTGTGAGCCCAGACAGGCTCCACATCAACTAGAGAAACACCAAACGCTGACCCACGACCAAAGACACACCAACACCGACATCAGGACCTGGGTCAGCAGGGGCATTAGTGGGAGTATTCTCATTCGCGCCAGTGCCGGAGACAGTATCAGTAGGGCTGGTACTGGTGCTGGTGCTGTTTGAGGTGCCGTGCGAGTCGGTCGTGGAACCATGAGTCGTGAAACCATGACCGGCGTCGCCCTTGGTGGTGTTGTTTGTCTTGCGGACCTCAGCGGTGAGTGGGTGTTGATTGAGCAAGAGCGCGGCAGCGACATCGATACGTAGCTGCGTCAAGGTCCTACACTCACCACCACCACTGCCATCATGTCCGCCACCAGCAGCACCGGGACGGGCGCCAGTAGTGCTGTTTTGTGGTGGGTGGTTTAAGCGGGCTTGGTTCTTGATCGCCCGGGCGGTACGGGTGCAGTTCACCCAGATCCCTTCCGCTGCCAGAGAGGGAAGATGCAGAGTCAACCAGGACATCCCGTCCTTACCGGACTCTAGGGTCATGGCCCGCTTAGAGTAGGCCTGCTTAGTGCGGGTAGTGATCGTTTCTGGATGCGTCGATTCACGCACCCGCCGAGCTTCCCGGCGAAACTCGCTGCCGTGGTTCCCGGGCGATTTCTAATAACCGGGCCTCAAACGCAGCCACATCCGCTGCGGTAATCAACGGATTTTCCTCCAGCGTGGCAATCTCATCGACAATGATGCACGCGTGCCAGAACGAGAACAACCCGCATCAACCCCATCAAGGATCAATGGATGATCGTTCACTAACACGGTGCTGTGGTGAGCTAAGGAAGCAGCCGTAACCTCCGGGATACACAACGTCAGAGCAAGGTCGGTACACGCACTAGAGTGAGCAACCCCGTGCTGCCAGGGATTCAAACGCACCGCGGCCGCTTCAACCTGTGCAGCGCCCATCAACCGGGCCACTAAAGCCGCTTTACACCCAGCCAGGGAATCTTCCACCCGCTTCAACGCCACTAACGAGGCAATCGTCCCGTCGTACACTTCCCGAGCCACCCCAACCCTGGAAGGTAATTGCTCACCCGTGGCCAGCACCGGGGCGTACCCCGGCAAATTAGCCAGGGCAGGATTGTCAGAGCCAAAGGGTTCAATCAAAGGAAGAGTCATCCCAGCCAGTACCCCGGCCACATCCTGTGTGGCCTCACTGCCGGTCTCCGGGGACAATCACCGGACTACTCATACAACAAGCATAAACCCACCGTTACAACAACGCAATACTTACCCATAAAAATATTCGGGACAATTATATTGGAGAACAGCTCCCCGTTACCCCCGACAACATCGCTCGAGTGAGTGCCGGAAGCATCGCTCTGCACTTCGAAAGTGGTGACGAAAACGGCTCCGAAAGTGGCCGTAGAAACGGCATTCTCTGAACACTCGTGGGGCGGTGAGCACTCTTGCTCAGATGGCTCTCCAGACTGCTTAAACCGGCGCTTCCCAGAGCTTCCGTCCCTCCACCGGAACTACCAAGGGGACATCTTCTCTATACGCGCGGAGGTTCCCCTGCGTGAAAGGACAAAACCAAGGCATTGAAAACAAAGTGGCTAACAAGAGGAAAGGATCGATGTGGCGCATTTTTCACCCGCGTGTCCACCCACGCGCGGCGGTAGGGCAGTGCGGCGGTAGGGCAGTGCGGCGGTAGGGCAGTGCGGCGGTAGGGCAGTGCGGCGGTAGGGCAGTGCGGCGGTAGGACAGTGCGGCGGCAGGACAGCGTAACGGTGAGGCATCGAGGCAACTTGGCGGTCCGGCGTCGAGCGTTAATAGCTTTAGTCAACCAGAAGCGACGGCAACCCTGCACCACGCCAGCAACGCAGCTTCCGCTGCAAGAACTGCTAGCTGTTAGCTGTTAGTAACCTGTGGTGATATTGATCGCGCGGTTACCCGCTGCGGTATCTGCGATGGGCAGCACTGCAATGTTGGCCGAATTGGTGGAGCCCAGCAGCTGGGTACCAAAAGCGGGTGCACCTGCCGCCGAAATCAACACAGCCGCCGCGCCCGAGCCCAGCAGAGCTGATGGATCCACAGTTGCGCTCTTGCCGGGCTTCAATTCGACATCCTTACCCTCACCCAAAACTCCATCTTCAGATATCGGGACAAGCTTGAGAGTGGCGGCCCCATCAGGGGCAGTGAAGACCAAACTGGAGGTGACATCCTTGGGCAGAGCGATCAAATGCGTATCGCCAAGCCGAACTGCCGAAGGTGCAAATGCGATGTCAACAGGGTCCCCAACTTTGGTGGAATTGATCAACCGCACGGTTCCTGTCACGGGTTTATCAGCATTGACACTCAAGGTGTAAGTGCCTTGCGGCAGGCCAGCCAATGAGAGCTGGTTGACTTGACCGGCAACGGCAGTGAACACTCCACCGTTGGGTAGCGCAACCTGGCCTTCAGGCCCATGAGCCTTCACTTCCACCACCGAATCGCTCAGGCCAGGAACCGTGACCACAAGGGCTGTGGTGGCATCCTCATAGCCGGCTTGTGCCGAAATTTTGGCGGCAACATCTGGCGCCTGCACTCGAACACCAGGAATTGTCAGCTTTGATCCTGGTGCCTGCACTGGCGTCAGGTAATCGATACCGCCAGGTGTCAGCCCGCGTAGCACCGACTGCTGAATGACCGCACTGACCGCCCCGCCACTACTCTTCAACTGCACGCTCAANAGCTCCTGCTCCGGCGCCAGTCCAGCAAGGACCACAGAACGCACGGTGCCCGGAGCAATAACCAATCCTTTGCCAGCAGGTGTCTGCAATGGACCATTGCCGCTAAAATCGTCNAGCGAGACCGTTGCCGGGGTTTGGGAGGAATTGGAAAGCGTCAGCACCGACGTTCGGCCAATTGATGTACTGGCTCCGGAAAGCCACAGCTCATTGGCCGGAGTTTGGCATGTTGCCGCAGCCAAGCCGGAAAGGTCCCCGTCACGCGCGTTGACCACAACGGAGCCGGCCCCTCGGGATGTTTGTGCCGCCGAAGGCTGCAGTCGCAGCACCGAGGCCGCCCCCACTTCCTGTGCGCGCACCACTTCTGCCCGCATCTTGGGTTTACCAGTGACAGTTGTAGGACTTGGATCCGGGTCTGGCGAGGCCTCAGCGACCGTAGACAACGGCGAAAATTTGCTGTCAAGAGACTGCACAACAGCACCCGGTAGGTTGCCGCCAGAACCGCTGAGCACCACCGCATTAAGTAGCGTTTTGGTCCCCGAGGAACTGGCTGAGAACTCTGGATCCGCNCCTGCCGCCGACCCTGCCAGCAATTGAGTGGGTCCCTGGCAGTTGGCCACGGTCTCCCCNACAGGCAGCGGATGCGGGATCGGTGTGGTTTGGGTTGTGGCGTTGGCACCTGGAAACACGCTGCCCGCCCCNACGACTGCCACAGCCAAGGCCAGCGTTGCAGTTCCAGCCAGAACTGCTGGCCAACGACGCCGGAGCTTACCCGGGTGCGTCCGGAACCTTGGACTTGCGCAGCAGCACCGGTCACATCTGTTGCCGGTGTTTTGATTTCAGACGCAGATCTATCTGATGGCCGATCTTCCGCCGCGTTATTGTCCTTGATCTCAGGCACCTCTACCAACCTTTTGCAATGATGCTTCATCTCTATACGCCCCGGTACGGCCACGTCGTGTCCGCACCGGCAAGGCCAGCAACAATGTCAGTCCAAANAGNACCAGCTGCGTCAGAGTCAAGACAGTGTCCATTGGATGAACATAACGGATTTCTAAATGCCCAGCCGTGGCGGGCAGTTTAAAACCNTGCGCCCATTGCGCATTGGTCGATTTCAGGGCCTTACCGTCCAACCACGCCTGCCAGCCTGGCTCAGCTCTCTCGGCCAGCACTACCGTGCGTCCAGCCTCACCTGCTGGAATATCGGTGGAGACATTATGACCCTGTGAGGCCACAGGAGCCACGGCACTACCGTTGGCATCTACTAACCGGACCCGGTTGATAACATCTGTGAGCCCGTCAGTTGTGTACGTCGGTTTCACCCGCCACAGCCAACCAGATTCAGTGGGGCCCACAGTGTCCAGGCCTGGGACAGCTTCCAGCTCGCCCGCCAATAGTTCAGCAGCAGTGTCGCCTTCACGCAGCACCACAAAACCCACACCAAGTTCAACCAAACCAGCGCGCGGATCAAGGTCAGATTTGGACATGATGACTGCGACACTATTTTCAAATGCGGCCGTGGCGCCGTCACCCTCAAGAAGGGCATCCTGGCCCGGATCGCCAGTGACACGCGCGGCCGTAGCAATGCTATTCATGGTGTCCAGGGTTGTGCCAGATCCCTGCACCAGGGCGGCCTGCACNCCGCCATCAGGCATAACAGTCAGGACAATGCTCCGGCTTGCTTCTGGTCCTGACCCGCGGTCAGCCGCTGTGGCCGGAAGCGTCCCTGCCGTGACCGCCTGTGGCAGGAATGATCCTGTTAGTGCTGGCGCAGCAGGCTGCGCAGAGAATTGTTGCACGCCCCAAAGCCCCAAGCTTGCTACCGGCCCGGCGACCATGAGTACAGACAGGATCACAGCCGTGGACTTGGCAACTCCGTGGCGTTCAGCGGCCACGGCTCCCAAGGTCCGGGCGGCTGGATTATAGGCGCGGCGGTACACCGCATCGAACCCTAGAAGGGCTGCACCGAGCAGGGCAAAGAAGGCAAGTGAAACGGCAGGTCCGTTAAAGGCCGTCACTAGGCTGACGCCGTCGAACGCCACCGCAATGAACTTGCCAGCATAGGCGGCGGCCAAGGCCAGAAGCGCCACAAGCCATAGCGTGCGCACAAGTGCGGCGCGGCGCAGGGGAAGCAAGAGCGCCACTACTGCGGCAATGACAACCGGTGTGCCGATCACGAACACGGCCAGCCACGTCAGCCATGAAGCGGAAGCAAAATCACCCAGTCCCAGGATGCCTTCAGAGGCACTGAGACGTTCCGGGAACCCCAACAGCTGCTGCCAGAGCGGGCCCGGGGTTGACGCCAACGGAACACCGGGATCACCAAGGAGCGCGCGGGGATTGGCCCAAGCAGACCAGACAAACGGCAAGAACAGGGCTGCCGAGGGGACCAAAGCCCACCACACGGTCCGACCGCGCCGGCCCACGACAAGCACGCCAGCTAAAATACCCACCACGGCCACAGGCAGCAGACTCGGCGATGCCGCCGTCACAACGGCAAGGGCCAACCCTGCCGCTGCCGCAGCTGTCCACGACGGGTTACCGTCTACCCCAGGACGCCCCATTTTCGCCACCGGCGCAGAAAATGAACCTGCCATGGCACCGTCAATGATGACTGTCTTCACTGCAGGGCTCACGGCGCCGCCCACAGCGCGAATCAAACCAAGCATGACCAAGGGAATCAGAATGTGGGCCAGCAAGGCCCCAATGCGACCCTGCCCCAAAGCAACCAGCAGAACCGGGGCACCAGCCCAGGCAAGGCCCGCCACAATACGGGGCCAACGCGCCAGGGTCAGGGCACCTGCAGCCAGCCACGCGGTGAACCCAGCCAGCGGAAGTGCCAGCAGCACCAGCCACAGCACGGCAACCGAACCATTGCTGCCCAGAGAGCCCAGTAGAGCAAGAACAAAGTTAAACGGGTTACCGCGTCCAGGCAGGCCAGAGCCCAGTGATACCCACCAGGCAGTGGCGTGTTGCCACACTTGGCCAAGCTGCTCTGACACTGGCAGCAGTGCCCCGCCTGTCAGAGCCGGAGCAGTCAGCAGGCGTGAGAGGGCTAGCAAAGAAAATATGGTCAGCAGCACGGTCAAGGCCAGTGCGCTGACGATCGGCGGCGTCTTCAGTGCGGCCAGCGGGGCCACGGGCTCTTGGTGAGTTTCACCCGTTGGTTCAAGAATTGATGGGCCGTCCAGAATTTCCTGCGGCGCTTCTTCATCCGGTCCAACAGATTCACGCAGCATTTTCAGGTGCGCACGGGCCACCCTTGGCTCAACAAGAAGGCCCTTGTGGACAGCGCGAGGCTTGCTCCGCTGGGCGGCCAAAGCACGTCGGCTGCGAAGGAGTGTGACCGGGCGCAGAATTCCTGTACAGGTGGCTGCGAAGATGCGCACGGCATGACCGGGCGCTTTGAGGACAAAACCTGCCACTAGCCAGTAAATCGCTGCCAGGAACGTACCTAGGACTAGGAACGGCACGGTCCAGGCAGGGGCGTGTTTGAGCCGCAAGAAGATACCGGCTTTGCGGGCCGCCACGGCGGAGCCCAGGCCGTTAGGCCTATGCACCACGTGATACATGTGGGCGGCGGGGACCACAAGGACCCTGTCGCCTGCCAGCCTCACACGTGCACAAAAGTCCAAGTCATCACCGGGGCCAGGCAGAGCCGGGTCAAAGCCGCCCATTTTCTCAAAGACGTCCCTGCGCACCAGCATGCCTGCAGTGTTGACAGCGAACATGTCGGAGTGGTCATCGTACTGGCCTTGGTCCTGCTCATCGAGGCCAACAAGGGAGAACCGGTCAAACCACTTATTGGCCCACAGTCCCACGTCCACAAGGCGCCTGTGATTGTCCCAATCAAGCTGTTTGCAGCCTACAACTGTTGCCGTAGTGGCACGTTCGGTCGCTTCCAGCAGCAGTTGCAGTGCCTCAGGTGCCGGGGCTGCGTCGTCTTGAAGCAGCCAGATCCATTCGTTGCTGCTTGGACGGTTCTCCTCAAGGACGGCCACGCCACCGCTGACTGCCGGGACAGTGGCCCGGGCGGGCACGGTGGCACCGAATCCCATGCGTGCCTGGAAGTCCAGCACCGCATCAACTGCCGCACCGTAGCCTTTGCGCGCGTCAAGGGTAATGACGTTGCGTTCGCTAAGTTCCTTGCGCAGCAACTCCCCNGAATTGTCTGTGGATCCCGCATCGGCAGCCAAAACATGGTCCACTGACCGGGTCTGTGCAGCAAGTGCGGATAAAACCGTGGGGAGATAGGCACCGCCGTTGTGGGCAACCAGAACGGCCGTGACTTTACTGCTTCAAGAATTAGACCGCTCGCTTCCGCAGCCGCCGACGCTCGCGCTCGGACAGGCCACCCCAGATTCCAAACCGCTCATCATTGGCCAGAGCGTATTCAAGACATTGCGCCTTAACGTTGCACGCACCACAAACNTTNTTGGCGTCCCGGGTGGAGCCGCCCTTNTCAGGGAAGAACGCTTCCGGATCAGTCTGTGCGCACAACGCATCAGTTTGCCAGCCTAGTTCACCTTCATCGCTGAAGTCTTCAAGCTGGCGCCGCAAGCCGATCCAGATCGGCTGATTGTCCACTCCCTGAACGCTCGCGGGATGGGCCGTCAGGGCCTGATCTTCCTCAGGCGAGGTCAANAANGCTGTTGCAGCATCTTCTAAAGCCTTGCGATTTTCGCTTTCATGGAAGGCGGCCGCACTTGANTCTGCCGGATCCACATACCAGTCAGTGGGCACGCCACGGGAATGGTACGTAGCGGCGGCCTGTGATGCCAAGGAATCGTCTTGCCCATTGGTCACACTCAGCTGCGCTTGCCCCATAATCGTCCTCCTGAATGTTGTGGCCAATACTGCTTCCGAAATCATCGGTCCCGCAACGTGCGGTTTGCAGCGTGAATATCAGCAGTTCGTGCGTCTAATTACATCTGTGTAACTCGGCTACGTCAAGCGGGGCAAATGATAACCACTACTGGACGGGTTCATCTTGCACGCCACGCCCGAGAATTTCTGAGCATTACGCTCGCGCACCTGTGCCATATACGCCGCAGTAGGCCTTGTTACCGCGCGGACATAGCAAACTTTGAACATTTTCCCAAAGCGACACTGAATATATGTAACGCACGTCACGTAACAAATCTCAATTCATCCAATCGATGGGACTAGGCGAGGGCGCACATCTGCTACCAACCATGGAAAGATAGGGAGCCATGGACCTCCTCCCAAACACCNCTGCAGCCTTACTCAACGCCTTCCGCACCCACAACCCAACCTCGCCCCGGCTCTCCTGGTACGGCCCGGACTCCGAACGTGTGGAGTTCTCCGGACGCGTTTTGGAAAACTGGGTGGCCAAGACTGCTAATTATCTTGTTGACGAGCTCGACGCCGAACCCGGCACCGTCGTGGCTCTTGACCTCCCGCTACACTGGCGCTCGATGGTCTGGCTCCTTGCCACCTGGGCTGTTGGCTCCACGGCCGTCACGGCCGATGCTGGCACAGGAACGACGGACACCGGAACGCCTGGCGTAGGAACGCCTGGCGAAGGAACGACGGCGGATTTACTGGCCAACGCTGACATCGTCGCCACCACAGACCCCGCCGCTGCGTATCAAACGCTCGGCGCTGCCAAGCCCNCTCTCGTTGTGGCCGTTGCACTGCCCGCTTTGCAGATGCGCTGGATAGGCGAGCTCCCGCCCCGAACCCTGGACTACTCAGGGGATGTCCGAGCGCACGCCGATGTGTTCTTTGCCGTCGACGAGCCAGCAGCAACAGACCTCGCGTGGCGGCACGAATCCGCAGCCACCAGTTCAGCCACTAGCTACGCCTCGCTGTTGGCGGGACTGACACCAACAGGACTACCTGAAGCACCCCAGCGGGTGTTGTTGCAGGTCCAAGATGGGTGGAACGCCGTGGTACCTGCTGCACTGAAGGCATGGGCCACTGGCGGTTCCGTGGTGCTCCTGGACACGGCAGTGCAACCCACAGACCGTCTGCGCAGCAGCGAAAACATCACCCTGGGCTAAGGGAGGATTAAGCCTCGTGCTCGGCTTCGATGAGCTTACGGTCTCCGGAGAAGCCGGGCTCGGCGTCGAGCTCGTCGGTAAAGACCCAGAATCTGTACGCAAAGAACCTAAAGATGGTGCCCAGAACAAGGCCGATGACCGAGCCGGAGATGAAGTCGGCGGTGGTGGATTCAAAACCCAGCACCCAGTGGGAGATGTACACACAGGCTGCCGCAATGCCCATTCCGATGCCGTTCATGACGATGAACAGGGTCATTTCGCGCAGCACGTTGGCTTGGCGGCGGTGGCGGAACGTCCAGTACCGGTTGGCTAGCCAGGAAAAGACAGTTGCCACGGCTGCTGAGATGATCTTGGCCTTGGTGGGGTGCCCGCCCATGCTTCCGCCAAGCAGCCACAGGTAGATGCCGGTGTCAATAACGAACGCAACACCGCCCACCACACCGAACTTTGCTACTTCACGCCAAAATAGGCCCATTAGGCCTTTGATGCGATTGGTGAGCTTTTGGTACATGGTCCTCCGTCGGGCTAAGGGCCAGAAACGGATGGATCGCGCTGCAGCCTTCTTCAAATTCTAAGCCATCCACGGTACCGCGGCTGGCCCACAGAGTGGGAATGTACTGGGAATTTGCCCACATTTACCGGTCAATACCCTCCATACATGGCACAAAGGCACGTGACGGGACAGATTTTCGGTACGCTGGGGACTGTGACTTTTCCTGTAATCGGTGTTGTGGGCGGCGGGCAGCTTGCCCGTATGATGGCCCCTGCAGCCGTGGCCCTTGGTTTTGAATTGCGTGTCTTGGCTGAATCCCCTGACGTATGTGCTGTGGCTGTTGTGGCCCAAGCACCCGTGGGTGACTACACAGACCTTGAGGCTCTGCGTGGCTTTGCCCACGGCGTTGACGTGCTCACTTTTGACCATGAACACGTCCCCAGCGAGCATTTGCAGACTCTCATCGCAGAGNGGGTGAACGTCCAGCCACGCCCTGACGCATTGATTAACGCCCAAGACAAGCTCGTCATGCGTGCAGCCATCGAGCGTCTGGGTCTACCANACCCGGCCTGGGCTGCTGTTGCATCCGTGGCCGACATCACGGTCTTTGGTAACACTCACGGCTGGCCCGTGGTGCTGAAAATGCCCCGTGGCGGCTATGACGGCAAGGGTGTGGCCTTCCTACGCAACGCCGATCACGCCGCGGAGTTCGCCGGCGATTGGTTCCAGGCCATGAACCCACTGCTCGTGGAGGAGGCTGTTGACTTCTCCCGCGAGCTCTCGGCCCTGNTGGCCCGCACTCCATCCGGCGAGGCCAAGGCGTGGCCCGTGGCCGAATCCATCCAGGTGGCAGGGNTGTGCGACGAAGTCATCGCCNCCGCCCCAGGCATTGCCGACGACGTCGCCGCCCAGGCACAGCAGGCAGCCCTGAAGATCGCCACCGAGCTTGGCGTCACCGGCGTCATGGCCGCCGAGCTCTTTGAAACCCCAGGCCGAGGCCCCGGCTATCTCATCAACGAACTCGCCATGCGCCCCCACAACACGGGGCATTGGACCATGGACGGTTCCGTGACAGGCCAGTTCGAGCAGCACTTGCGCGCCGTGCTGGACCTGCCCNTGGGCGACACCGGCGCACTGGGTGAGATTGTGGTCATGAAGAATTTCCTCGGCGGTGCCAACCAGGACCTCTACAGCGCCTACCCGGCAGCCCTGGCAGCGGAACCATCCGTGAAGGTGCACAGCTACGGAAAGTCCGTGCGCCCCGGCCGCAAGATTGGCCACGTCAACGTGATTGGCTCCGGGAACGACGACGTAACCGCCGTTCGCGCCCGCGCCACCACAGTGGCAAACATCATCCGCGACGGAGCATAGGTAAAACAANTGAGTGAAACTTCCACATACGGCCAGCCTCTGGCGGGCTCCCTCGTAGGGATCGTAATGGGTTCAGATTCTGACTGGCCCGTCATGGAAGCTGCCGCAGCAGCCCTGTCCGAGTTCGGTATCCCGTTCGAAACCGACGTGGTCTCAGCTCACCGCATGCCGTTGGAAATGATTGCCTACGGCCAAAATGCTGGTGCCCGCGGCCTCCGCGTCATCATTGCCGGTGCCGGTGGCGCTGCCCACCTGCCGGGCATGCTCGCCTCTGTCACCACGCTGCCGGTGGTGGGCGTCCCCGTACCGTTGAAGACCCTCGATGGCATGGACTCCNTGCTTTCCATTGTCCAGATGCCTGCTGGTGTCCCCGTGGCCACAGTGTCCATTGGCGGGGCCCGCAACGCAGGCCTACTCGCCGTGCGCATGCTTGCCTGCGGCACTGACGCGCTTGCCGCAGAGCTGGCAGCAAAACTGTCCGTCTTTGCTCAGTCACTAAATGATCAGGCTTCTGCCAAGGGTGCGGCCCTGCGTGAAAAGGCCGGAACCACCTACCCGTTGGCTATGCTCCCACCCGTGGCCGTCACGGCGGATGGTGAGAACCTCCGCGCATGAGTTTTAGCAGCCCCAAGGTTTCCAAGGCCTCCAACCGCTCACCAGTGTTGACCAACCCTGTCCGGTATCCGGAATCGGCGTCAGCACCCGTGCGTTCAAAACGAGCCTGGTTTCTGCTGCTGCTGACATTGTTTNTGCCCGGTGCAGCCCAAATAGTCGCTGGCAACAAACGGCTGGGCCGCCTTGCCCTGCGCTGTACTTTCGCTGCCTGGGCATTGGTGATCCTCGCCGTCGTCCTTGCCTTGGTACAGCGTGAAACCCTGCTGAACCTTNTTACAAATCCCGTGACATCGCTACTGATCATTCTGCTGCTGGCCGCGGCTGCCGTGGGCTGGGCGGTGATGTTCTTGAACACGCTGAGCATTATCAAACCCGCAATGTTAGCCCCGGGCATGCGCGCCCTAGTAGGCGGCGCCCTCGTAGTGCTGATGGTGCTCACCAGCGGCACCATTGGCTACGGGNCGTTCTTGATCAATTCTGGGCGCAACGCCATCAGCAATATTNTTCAAGCAGGACCGGACATGGTGCCGGTGGATGGCCGCTACAATTTTCTGGTCATGGGCGGGGATGCTGGTGAGAACCGCGCAGGGCGGCGCNCGGACTCGATCATTGTTGTTAGCGTCGATGCTAAAACCGGCCACGCCGCTACCATCAGCATTCCCCGCAACCTGCAAAATGCACAGTTCTCCCCAAATNCCNCGCTCTGGGGCGTGTATCCAGAAGGCTACAACTGCGGCGATAACTGCATCATCAACTTCCTCTACACGGACGTGACCAACAACCATCCTGGGCTGTACCCCAACGCCCAGGATCCCGGTGCAGCCGCCATGATGGATGCCGCTGGCGGAATTCTGGGGCTGCAAATCCAGGGCTATGTGTTGATCGACATGGCCGGTTTCGCCCAACTCATCGATGCCATGGGCGGGGTCACCATCAACGCTGGCGGCTGGGTTCCTATCAGCGGCGATGACATCAACGGAACAGGCACGCACCTCCCACCCACAGGGTGGATTTCCNCCGGTGTGCAANAGCTCAACGGCTATCATGCACTGTGGTACGCCCGCTCACGCCAATGGGTCCTTGACTACAGCCGCAGCCAACGCCAGCAGTGCATCCAAGCCGCCATGCTGGCACAGATGGATCCGGCCACCGTGTTCACCAAGTTCAGCGCCATTGCGGACGCGGGTTCAAAGGTCATGGAATCTGACCTGCCTGCCGGTCAGCTGGGCAGCTTCGTCTCCTTGGCCTTGAAGTCCAAGAAGTACGATTTGGCCAAACTGACCATTGGCCCTCCTGATTTCTCCGAAGAGTTCTCCACCTACCCTGATTTTGCTTTGATCCACCAGCGTGTAAAGGACCTGCTAAACCCGGCTCCGGCGGGCCAGGCACCAGCGCCAAGCACCGGGTCCGGTGCGTCACCGGCGGACACCTCACCTGCGGCANCCACAAGAGCCAGCACCCGAGGTTCCTTCAGCACAAGCTCCCGCCCCGAAGCCCCGTCAGCAACGCCGGAGATCACCGCTGAGTATCTGCAGCAGCTGGCCATCAACGGCGACGATGCGATGCTCACAGCACTGTTGGCTAATAACGGCACCTGTTCCCCGGGCTAGCCACCATGCCCGCCGGAGGCTCTGCCGACAGTTTCTGGACACCCGCAGGCAGTTTCATCATCACCGTCACTTTCAATCGATCTATAGCTTGTCTTGGACCAGGAGAAATTTCTTATGTTTGCACTGACCAATGTCATCCGTGACTACCCGTGGNGTTCTACCACTGCCATTGCACAACTTCTGGGCACCGAGCCAAGCGGCGGGCCCGAAGCGGAACTGTGGATGGGCGCCCACCCAGACTCCNCTTCCNTAGCCAACACCTCTGCGGGGCCGGTACCTCTTGACCAGCTGATCACTGAGAACCCGCTCAGCACTCTGGGAGAGGCGGTGCATGCGGGCTTTGGTGCAAAATTGCCGTTTCTAGCTAAGCTTCTTGCCGCCAACCAAGCATTATCACTGCAGGTACACCCCACGATGGCCCGTGCCAAGGAACGTTTTGGCCAAGAAGAAGCTGCTGGGATTGAACGCGGTGCTGCACACCGGAACTACAAGGACGATAACCACAAGCCGGAAATGCTCCTGGCCCTGACACCGTTTGAAGCGCTGTGCGGCTTCCGCNCCTGTGCCGAGGCTGCAGAGCTCTTCCGCGCTGTGGGGACTGCCATCAAGGCAACCGGCGCGCAGGTTCCGGAACTGCTGGACCAAGTAGAAATGATCCTGAACTCGCCCATGGTGGCACCCATGGTGGTGCGCCAGGCCTTTGAATCCCTGGTGAGTGGGNGTGGTGCAACAGCGGCTCTGGTTGACGTGGCGGCCACGGCACTGGAAGCCGCTGCCGAGGCTGGCACTGACCTGCCCCCGGCTCTGCGCACAGTCATTGAACTGGCCAAGCAATACNCCGGGGACAGCGGCGTATTACTCTCCNTGCTCCTGAACCGGGTGTCGTTGGCTCCAGGGGACGCCATCTACCTGCCTTCGGGAAACATCCACGCCTACTTGAACGGGCTTGGCCTTGAAGTCATGGCAGCCTCAGATAACGTGTTACGCGGCGGGCTGACAGGCAAGCACGTTGACGTGCCCGAGCTGTTGGAAACAGTGGACTTCTCTCCCAGCGAAGTGCCCGTGGTGCCCACCCGGATCACCGAGCTTGGCCAANAAGTGTGGGAACCTCCCTTTGCTGAATTCGCTCTACAACGGGTTGAAATTTCAGCAGGTTCAGAGCCGGTCCCGCTGGTTCAAAATGGCCCCTTGATTGTCTTGGCCGTATCAGGTTCAGTACTGCTGGATTCCNCCCGCGGCGACATGGTCTTAGCCCGCGGCGGTTCCGTCTTTGTTCCCGCCGCGGAGAACCCCGTCATGGTCCACCCCGTTCTAGACACCGCTGCGGATTCACACCAGCCGGCAGTGGTTTTCGCCATTACGGTCGCGGCACAGTCACCTTCACAGGTCATCGCATGATACCTATCCTGCAGACACCCATCTGGGCTCAGTTCCAACGCGCACTGGGCAAACACGTACACGAAGGCAGCGGCCCAGGCTGGCGTTTCGTGGCCATCGAGGAAAAGACGCCACTGGGCACCTACCTTTATGTTCCCTACGGTCCTTGTGCCGAGAACGCCGACGGCTTCGGTGCTGCTCTAGCGGCGCTGCATGGGTTAGCTTCGCAGCGTAAATGCCACTACATCCGGGTGGAGCCTGTCTCCGCAGGCCTCACTGGGGCCGCGCGCACCGCCGACGGCGGGTCGGTGGATGCCGGCGACGGCCATGACAGCGCCGCTGGTGCCGATCTAGCTGCTGCACGGCTGCATGCCGCCGGACTGATCCGCGCGCCCAAGGACATCCAACCGCACCTGTCCTGGCATGTGGATCTCACACTCTCCTCTGAAGAGTTACTGGCTGCTATGCGAAGCACCAGCCGGAACCTGTTTCGGAACATCCACANNAAGGGTGTCACCTTCAGCACGTCCACGGATCCTGCTGACCTGGGGATCTTGCTGGGCTTCTTGCACGCAGTATCGGGCAGAGCCGACTTCACCGCACAGTCAGACACCTACCTCGGTACCGCAGCGGCCACGCTCATGCCTGCCGGGGCAGCGAAGTTGTTCATTGCCCGCCTCGAGNGGGAACCCATTGCCGCGGCCCTGTCCTATGACACCCCGAGCACAAGGGTTTATGCCCATGCAGCGGCATCGGATGCACACCGCAAACTCAATGCGGGCATCCCACTTCTGGTGACCATGATGATGGACGCCAAAGAGTCCGGGATGGACACGTTCGATATGTGGNGGNTGAGCCCCGAGGACGAGCCTGAACACNCCTGGGCAGGTNTTTCGCGGTTCAAACGCTCCTTCGGCGGCACGGAGGTACACTACCCGGGCACCTGGGACTTACCCGTGAACCGGCCCATGTATGCAGCCTACGGTGTGGCGCGTTCTACCCGCACCGGCGTCAAGTCCGTGCTGGCGAAGCTTCGCAAAGTGCCGGCCAAACTTCGCCAAGTGCCGGCACCTCAGCCAGCCGCCGGGACTCCAGGCCCTGGCGGCCACCCCGCAGGGAACTAAGCCCTTCGGGTAAACCTCAAAAACTAGGCCCTGCCAGCACCTGCGAAAACCTAGGCCTTGCGGGCGTAGGTCTCCCACTTGGCGGCTTGGTGCTCACCCTCAACAACTCTGATGGTCCCTGACTTGGAGCGCATCACGATCGACTGGGTCAAGACCCGGCCCTTGTCGTAGCGCACGCCCTTGAGCAGGTCCCCGTCAGTAATGCCCGTGGCAGCGAAGTAGCAGTTGTCACTGGAGACAAGGTCATTAGTGGAGAGAACCCGGTCAAGGTCGTGACCGGCGTCGAGCGCCTTCTGCTTCTCCTCATCGGAGGTGGGCCACAGGCGGCCCTGGATGACACCGCCCAATGTCTTGATGGCGCACGCGGCCACAATGCCTTCGGGNGTGCCGCCGATGCCCATGAGCGCGTCCACCCCAGTGCCGGTGCGGACGGCCGCAATGGCGCCAGCCACGTCGCCGTCGAGGATGATCTTAGTGCGAGCACCGGCGTCGCGGATTTCTTGAATCATGCCCTGATGGCGATCGCGGTCCAGCACCATGACGGTGAGCTGGTTGACCTTCACACCCTTGGCCTTGGCGATGAGGTGCAGGTTCTGCTTCACCGGCAAGCGCAAGTCAACCATGTCGGCTGCCTCGGGGCCCGTCACGAGCTTCTCCATGTAGAACACGGCGGAGGGNTCAAACATGGTGCCGCGCTCGGCCACAGCCAGCACGGCAATGGCGTTGTTGATGCCCATGGCGGTCAGACGTGTGCCGTCGATCGGGTCCACGGCAACATCGCATTCGGGGCCGGAACCATCGCCCACCACTTCGCCGTTGTACAACATGGGCGCTTCATCTTTNTCACCCTCACCAATGACCACAACACCGTTGAAGTGGACAGTTGATAGAAGCGAACGCATGGCATCCACGGCAGCGCCGTCGGCCAAGTTNTTNTCTCCAAAACCAACCCAGTGGCCGCCTGCAATGGCGGCAGCCTCGGTGACACGCACAAGTTCAAGGGCTAGGTTGCGATCCGGTTCGTCATCACCAACGGCCAAGGACCGGGACAACTTCGAATAATCCATTTGAGATGCTTTTCCAGCCACGTGTAAACCCCATTGTTCAGGTAGGCGCAGTGTTGCCGTGCGCGACGTCGCGCACCTCTGCCGTTTTTGCCTACTCACCAATCATAGGCGAACCGCACGCCCAGGAAGCAGTGAGCTGCCCCACGTCCATCGACGCAGGTCAAAACGCGGGCGCAGAGACGCAGGTTAAAACGCGGGCGCAGATCTGGGAAGATAGTTCAGTGAGTGAATCTAGCCCTACCCCACAGATCAAACCAGTTATTGCCGCAGGCGCCGCTAAACGCGCCAACGCCTCGGTGATCGGCATGCTGTTGGCCATGTTCTCTACCGTGGCTATTGTGCTGGTCATTGTTTGGCTAAATCCAGAGCCAAAGGCCGACACCTACCGGAGCAACATTGACGTGGCCGCCGTTGCCAGCAATGCAGCTGATACGGCCGGCTTTAACCCAGTAGCCCCGGATCTACCTGCGGGCTGGTCTGCCAACTATGCGCGGTGGAATCCTCCTGGAGCTGACGGCGTGGCTTTCTGGGATGTTGGCTACGTCACCGCAAATGACACGTTCATCGCCTTGCGCCAATCAATTACGGCCAATCCAACGTGGACGGCAACCCAAGCACAAAACGCCCCCGTTACGGGAAACCGCAGCATTGATGGGCAGGAGTGGGAACTCCGTGATAAACCTAAAGGCGACCGTAGTCTGGTGCTGCTCAGTGGCACAACAACCATCATTTTGACCGGCGCCGCAGATTTCAAGGACTTTGACGTCCTAGCCGCTGGCGCAACCAAAATGCTCGGCTCAGGCACGGCAGACAATAGCTTTCACTCAACAAAGGACAGCAAATAATGAGCGGTGGAGAAGACGGCAACATCAACGCCATAGAGNGGCATCCGCGTACTCCGGCGGAGGCCTGGAGCACGTTGATGGAAGGAAATCGCCGCTTTGTAGAGGCGAGTGCTTCGCACCCCAACCAGGATGCTGCACGCCGCAGCTCGCTGGTCTCCACCCAACACCCCTTTGTCATGATCTTTGGCTGTTCCGACTCCCGCTTGGCCGCTGAAATCATCTTCGACTTGGGCCTTGGCGATGCCTTTGTGGTGCGCACGGCAGGGCACGTCATTGACAATACTGCCCTAGGTTCGCTGGAATACGGCGTCGAATATCTAGATGTTCCCTTGATTGTGGTCCTCGGCCATGACAGCTGCGGTGCTGTGACGGCTACCCAAGCTGCAGTAGCAACGGGCCAGATGCCGGCCGGCTTCATCCGCGATCTGGTTGAGCGCATCACGCCCTCGGTCCTTACCTCCCTCCGCAAAGATGCCCACAGCAGCATTGGGGACATGGTGGAGGAGCATGTGAAACAAACTGCCTTCCGCCTCGTAGAGAACTCCNCCATTATTGCCAACGCGGTGGCGCGGCGGAAGACAGCTGTTGTGGGCCTGACCTACCGCCTCAATGACGGCCGCGCCGACCTGGTATACAGCAACGGTTCAATCGGGATCTAAGCCCCGCCGTCAGCCCTACTGTAATGGGGCTGACAAGGGCGCAGTTTTAGCTGCGGGCGCGGCGGCGATATGGTGTAAGCATGACTGAGACAGCCGCGGCTAACGCACAAGAATTCCGTATTGAACACGACACCATGGGCGAGGTCCGGGTTCCGGCCAACGCCCTGTACAGCGCCCAGACCCAGCGCGCTGTGGAAAACTTCNCGATTTCTGGCATGAAGCTTGAATCAACCCACATTGCAGCCTTGGCGCGCATCAAGAAGGCCGCAGCAACCACTAACGCCGAGTTGGGTGTTTTGGATGCAGAGCTGGCACGCGCCATCGAGGCTGCTGCCGATCTGGTGGCCAGCGGAGCATACGACGGCGATTTCCCGATCGATGTGTTCCAGACAGGTTCCGGCACCTCCTCGAACATGAACATGAACGAGGTTCTGGCGAACCTGGCTAACAAGGCTTTGGCGGCTGCTGGCTCTGAAAAGAGCGTCCATCCCAACGATCACGTCAACGCCTCACAGTCCTCCAATGATGTGTTCCCCACCTCAGTGCACGTTGCAGCAACCTCCGCCCTGATCAACGATCTGATCCCGGCCATGGCCCACTTGGCAGAGTCGCTGGAGCGCAAGGAAACCGAATTCGCCACGGTAGTGAAGTCCGGGCGCACCCACTTGATGGATGCAACCCCGGTTACTCTCGGCCAAGAGTTCGGTGGCTACGCTGCACAGATCCGCTACGGTATTGAGCGCATCAAGTCCTCACTGCCGCGTGTGGCCGAGGTCCCCTTGGGCGGCACTGCAGTGGGTACCGGCATCAACACCNCCGCAGGCTTCNCCCAGCGCGTGATCGCCCTACTCGCTGCAGACACCGGATTGCCGTTGACCGAGGCTCGTAACCACTTTGAGGCACAGGCTAACCGTGACGGGCTCATCGAGGCATCCGGCCAGCTGCGCAACATTGCCTACTCCATCATGAAGATCAACAACGATCTTCGCTGGTTGGGCTCAGGCCCCAACACCGGCCTGGGCGAAATCTCCATCCCCGATCTGCAGCCCGGCTCATCGATCATGCCCGGANAGGTCAACCCTGTCATCTCCGAAGCAGCGATCATGGTTGCCGCCCAGGTCATTGGCAATGACACCACCATTGCCCTGTCTTCCACGAACGGCGCTTTTGAGCTGAATGTGGGTATCCCGGTCATGGCAGCGAACTTGCTGCAGTCGATCCGTCTGCTGACCAACACCACCCGCATCATGGCGGACAAAATGATTGACGGACTGAGCGCCAACGTGGAGCGTGCACGCTTCTTGGCCGAGGCATCCNCCTCGATCGTGACACCGCTGAACAAGTACATCGGCTATGAGAACGGCTCCAAGATCGCCAAGCATGCCATCAAGGAAGGACTCACCATCCGTGAAGCAGTCTTGGCACTTGGCTTTGTTGACCGCGGCGAGCTTACGCTCGAACAGCTGGACAAGGGCTTGGACGTTCTGGCAATGACCCGCCCGCCGGCACTGTAGTCCTCACGCCTACCGGCACCTGAAGGCCTGGCCCGGGTGTGGAGAGAGAATCGCCACAAGCCAGGCCTTGGCATTTAATACCGCGGCACCGCCAGGCACCATGTGAGGAAATCAACTCTGTAGAAATTTTGCACTCTTGATTACATAGTGCAAACTTTTACTTTGTGACTGAAAGTGCAAATACTTGCCAACCCCAGNGGCTGCGTGCCCGCAAACGTGAAGCCACCCGTTCCGCCATCACCGCGGCAGCGCGGGTCTTCACCGCTCAANAGGGACTCAACGGCTTCACCCTGGAGCAGCTCTGTGACGAAATTGGCGTTTCACGCAGGACATTCTTTAACTACTTCCCCAAAGAAGACGCCCTCATTGGCCACCTGCTAGATGAGTTCCCGGCCGAGGCGTTGGCGGCCTTCTTAGCTGGCGGCGCCCCGGAGCTGGATCTGGAGCGGNGGCCACAAGGCCTGACCGTCACGTTATTGCGCGATTTATCCACGCTCACATGCTCCATGGTGGAGCAGATGAACCTCACCAAGGCCCACATTCAAGAGCTGCGCGCCGTCATGAAANAAGAGCCTCAGCTCTTGCTGAAAATGATGGATAGCGTCCATACCCGTGAACAAGAATTCGCTGACCTCATTGCCCAGCGCGAGCAGCTTCCCNCGGATGATCCTGTAGCCGGTATTGCCGCAGCCCTGTTTGGCATGTGTTCGCACCGTTCCAGTCAACTATTTNTTTCCGAAGAAAACACTGCCTCCTACGCGGAACTCTTAGCCACTAATCTTCACTGCGCGCAACAATTTTTCGCTTCTTCACACTTGACCCCGAAGGGACTCAATGAGTACCGCACTCAAAGCAGGGGAACCGCTTCTGCTGACCCAGAAACGAATCTGGATCATCTTTTCTGCCCTGATCGCAGGAATGATGCTCTCGAGCCTGGACCAGACCATTGTTTCCACCGCCATGCCCACCATCGTGGGCAAGCTAGGCGGCGTCGAGCACCAGACGTGGATCACCACCGCGTACTTGCTGGCCACCACCATTGTGATGCCGATCTACGGCAAACTAGGGGACATGCTGGGCCGGCGGAACCTGTTTCTGGCCGCTATCGCCATCTTCACCCTCGCCTCCATCGGCTGCGCCTTCGCCACTGACTTCTGGGGCTTCGTGATTTTCCGCGCCATCCAGGGTCTGGGCGGCGGCGGACTGATGATCCTCTCCCAGGCCATCATTGCCGATATTGTCCCCGCCAATGAGCGCGGTAAGTACATGGGCCCGCTCGGTGCCATCTTCGGACTCTCGGCCGTGGCCGGCCCACTATTGGGTGGATACTTTGTTGACCACCTGACGTGGGAATGGGCCTTCTACATCAACATCCCGATCGGCATTGCTGCGTTCATCGTCGCTTTCTTCGCCTTGACACTTCCGTCCAAANAAGCCACGCACAAGATTGATTACCTGGGCGTGGTGTTCCTTTCCATCGCCACCACCTGCTTGATCTTCTTCACCGACTTCGGCGGCAAGGCCGAGNGGTGGAGCTCCCTCACCACGTGGACTTGGGGCGCGGGCTTGATTGCCTCCGTTGCGCTGTTCATCTTCACCGAATCCCGCGCAGAAGATCCCATCATCCCGCTGTCACTGTTCAAGAATCCGATCTTCTTGAACTCCACCGCCATTGGTTTTGTACTGGGTATGGGCATGTTTGCCGCGTTGGCTNTTGTACCCACGTTCTTGCAAATGTCCTCCGGTACCTCAGCCGCTGAATCCGGACTGTTGATGCTGCCGATGATGGTGGGCCTGATAGGAACCTCCATTTGGTCTGGTCTGCGCATGTCCAAGACGGGCAAGTACAAGTCATTCCCCATCATCGGTTCGGTGCTGACCATCATCGCGATGCTGTGGATGACCTCACTTTCCGCAGCAACCNCCATCTGGGTCATCTGCGCACAACTATTCCTCTTTGGTGCAGGCCTTGGTTTCATCATGCAGATCGTGGTCATCGTTGTACAGAACTCGGTCCCGCCCGCCCAGCTTGGAACCGCCACCAGCACCAACAACTACTTCCGTGAAGTGGGCTCAGCCTTGGGCGTTGCAGTGTTCGGCGCCATGTTCACCACCCGACTAGCGGATTCCCTCAGAGACGTCTTCACCGGAGCCGGAGCCAGCCTGGAACAAGCCGGAAACTCCATGGCTACCCTGGACCCACAGGCGCTCGCGCAACTTCCTCCGGTGGTCAAGGACGGCATCATCAACGCCTACGCCGATTCCCTAGCACCGGTGTTCTGGTACCTGATCCCGTTCATGGTGGTTGCCCTGGTACTGGCCATTTTCATGAAGGTCATCCCACTCTCAGACACCTCTGGGATGGTGGCCCGGGGCGAGGCCATTGGTGGCGAAGAGGCTGTGCGGCTAGAGGCCGAACGGGCAGCAGCAGCCGCCGGTACTGGCGCTGGTACTGGCGCTGGTACGGCCAGGACCTCCCAGCAAACCACGGGTACCGGCACCTTGCTACTGACCAAGGAAGAGCCTGCTCCACTGCAGGAAACCAAGGACAAACCGTAAGTTGTCGCTGACACGGCGGGTCCGCCCTTTGCTCCTCCCGGTGGGGAAGTAATCCCAAAGGAGCGTGGCGGGAATCTCCTGCACGGCAGAATCCTTCGACGGTTGTTGGCGTGTACTTTCTGCACCCGGTCCTCTCATTCAGCGGATCCTGTGAACCATTTGCCAGCACTTCCACGGCCACTTAGTTTCCATAGTCTCCATAGTTTCCATAGTGGGAGTACTAAACTGTTTGCAACTATTGAAAACACAAAATTTCACTGTAATCGTTAGTACATGCCGTACCTTGTGAGGGAAAGCCACCGCGCCCCCGCTACAACTGTGCCGGTCCCTGCCAACCCCAGTTTGCCCAGAGCTTGTGTCATCGGCGCCGGTTCCTCTGGTCTGGCAGCAACCAAGACCCTCTCCCACGCCGGAATCAGCGTTGACTGCTTCGAACAGGGGCCCGTGGTGGGTGGCGTCTGGGTCTTCAATAACCCAAACGGGCAATCCGCGTGCTATCAGACACTGGAGATCAACACCTCCTGCNCCCGGATGGCGTTCCCCGACTTCCCCATGCCAGCGAGCTATCCCNCTTATGCCAAGCACCATCAGGTGGCTGCCTACTTTGAGTCCTACGTAGACCATTTCGGCTTCCGCGACAAGATCATCTTCAATACCTCCGTGACGTCCGTTGTGCAAGCAGCGTCCGGCTGGGATGTCACCACTTCAGGCCCCGAGGCCTTGCAGATACAGCACTACGACGCCGTACTGGTCGCCAATGGCCATCATTGGGACGCGCGCTGGCCTGAGCCGGCCTACCCAGGCGACTTTGCCGGGCAGCAGATTCACGCCCACGACTACCGCTCTGGCGAACAACTTCGCGGCCTGGACGTTGTGGTGGTTGGTTCCGGGAAC
Organism: Arthrobacter polaris; assembly: GCF_021398215.1. NCBI lineage: Bacteria > Bacillati > Actinomycetota > Actinomycetes > Micrococcales > Micrococcaceae > Arthrobacter > Arthrobacter polaris. The sequence continues at coordinate 544,042 of NZ_CP071516.1, read as the reverse complement.
TCCGCGCTGGACATTGCCTCTGAAGCGGCCTTGGTGGGACGCAGCGCCATACTTTCACAACGGCGCGGGCAGTGGGTGCTGCGCAAATTCCTCCTGGGCAGGGCCGCCGATACGTTCGGGTTGCCGGGTTGGTTGCCGTGGTGGTCCGTCCGTGCGCGGCTGAGACTGGCCGCACTTATTTCCGGCAGTACAACCAAACTGGGTCTCNCCCGGCCTGAGCACCGGCCCAGTGAATCCCACCCAGTCCAATCCGAGGCGATCCGGCCGGCACTTCGTGCTGGACGGGTCATTGCCAAACCTGGTATTGAACGGTTAGACGGTGAACACGTGGTGTTCACCGATGGANACTTTGTACGTGCCGATTTGATCATCTGGGCCACTGGCTACCGTGTGAGTTTCCCGTTCCTGGATCCCCAACTTGTGAACCCTGCAGGGAATGAACTGCCCNTGTGGAAGCGCACACTTCACCCTAAGCTTCCGGGCCTGTACTTCATTGGACTACTCCAACCGATCGGAGCCGTCATGCCGTTGGCCGAAGCACAATCCCGGTGGATAGCCGAGCTGCTCTCAAAACGGTCCGAGTTACCCGAAGCTGGTGAGATTCAACGCCAAATGGACCGGGAAATCCAGCTGAACACCGCACGATTTTATGCCTCCANNCGCCACACCATGGAGGTTGACTTTGATCACTACCTCTGGGACTTGGGCCGGGAACGGCGACGCGGCAGGGCCCGCGCCGCGTCCCCACCCCGCACGTCACCGCTGAAAGTGGGGTGAGCCGGTGAAATCGAGCGCGCGCTGGATACAATCCAGGTGGCCTGGGCGCAGCGGCGGTAAGTCCGCGACGGCGAACCAGCCAACCGCGAGANNTTCATCGTCGTTGACCCGCGCGGTACCGCTGACGTGCCGGGCGATGAATTCGATGTTCAAGAAATCGCACACGTCGCCGTTAGGGAACGTCACCGGCCCTACCGCAGCCACGCCGAGCAGATGCTCGATCTTTGCAACCACCGCCGTTTCTTCAAAGATTTCCCGCACCATCCCCGGCGCAGGGTCCTCCCCNGGCTCCAGAATGCCGGTGATCAGTGCCCATCCNCCGGTGCCTGAGCGTTCCCCNAGCAAGACCTTGCCCTCGGCGTCGAACACCACAGCACGCACCCCAGGCAGCCACAGTGGATCGTGGCCAATTTTCTTCCGCAATGCCAAAATGAACTCCGGTGATCCCATGTGTTCAGCCTAATCCCCGCAGCAAGCACTGACTCGCCGTTGGTTCGGACCGCGCTGTCCTTCTCACGCTTTCTCACCCAGCGGGGAGCAGCAACATGGTGGAGAGCGTTCCCGCCAGCATTGACGGGCCAAAGGGGATGGCGGTNTTCCCCGTCCCACGCCGGGTGACAATGAGGGCGATGCCCCACACACCTCCTGCGATGAAACCAGCTCCAAGGCCGAACACCAGGTGCTGCCAGCCGAGGAATCCTAGAAAGAGACCCAAAACTCCCGCCAATTTCACGTCACCGAAGCCCATTCCTGCGGGGTAGACGGCCCACAGGATCCAATAGAAAACGGCCATTGCTAGAGCCCCTCCCAGAGCTGTTGCAGCATGATTCGGCGCCCCGGCTGCGAGCGCGGCAACCACCAGCAGTACCCCNGCTATGGGGTAAGCCGGGAGTACTAGACGGTTTGGCAAGGTGTGGGTGCGGATGTCGATGATACTCAGCACAACGGCAAGCCACAGCAGGTACAGACAAGCCGTCAACGCACACAAGAACGCCACCGCATTGTTTTCCCACAAGTCCAGCAGCCGAGTGACCATAGCGCGATGCTACGCCATTGCCGGATCCTACGGGTAGATCGGGCACCTTCCGGGGCTATGCTGTGGATATGAGCGAGTCCCCTTACACCGCCGATACTTTTCGACACATTTGCCGCTCGTCACCGTGGCGGTGGCAGAGCGTCCGCTTTGAGCTGCACAGAAAGTTTCCCAACACGCTCCACGGTGGCTCCGGCAAGGTGTGGGTGCCTGAGCCAGATGCGGCAGGCGACGCGGGCGTTGTGGATCGCGCTAGTGCTGTGGATGTCAACCCTGAGTTGTCTTTGAACTGCTGGGTTCGGCGCCCTGGTGCACTGCGGGTTGAGACGCTTGAAGGTGAGCTACTGGCCAGCACCACTAAAATCAATGAATCGCGGGATTCCCTCTTCATCAGTGGAAGCCGCAAGCCGTGGCTGCTTCAACCCTCACTCGTTAACCCGGTGAAAGATAACGCAGGTTATGTGGTGCGCCGCCCAGAAGCGCGCTATGGGGAGCCCGCCTATGGATCGGGCCGGTCAGCTTCGGCACTTGATCCTGTCGAATTGGCAGGAGAGCGCCCGGTTCCGCTTGAAGCGCCTNTTGCCAATGTGGCTGAGATCGATGACATCGCCACTGTTTCCCACCATGGCCGGGAGGCTGTGGAGGCTGTGCTGACACCCAATTCCAGTTACCACCCTTTTGCCGAGGCACCATTGTTGTTTCCTGGCCGCACAGCTGTCCGCATCGACTTAGAGACCGGTATTTGCGTGGCTAGCCAGTCCTTGGACGGTGCAACAGCCGGAGCCGGGCACTGGATGGTGCTGCTGGGTATTGACGAGTACATGCTCGATGACCTCTTTGAGGAAGTCAGCATGGGGCTCACTGACGTCAGGGCCCACATCCCCTGGGATCTGGGCCCCACGTCCTAGTGTGACTGCGCCCCACCCTAGTTCGAAGGTGCAGCGCTTCGAAGGTGCAGCGCTTCGAAGGTGCAGTAGTCGGCAATGTTTGAGGCAAACATTGCCGACTACTGCACCTTCGATTGATCAGATCTCGGCGCGCTCGCGATTGATCAGATCTCGGCGCGCTCGAGCATCTCAGTCACCAGGGCAGCAATGGGCGAGCGCTCGGAGCGAGTCAAGGTGACGTGTCCAAAGAGTGGGTGCCCTTTCAAAGTCTCCACCACGGCAGCGACGCCGTCGTGTCTGCCCACCCGAAGGTTGTCCCGCTGGGCAATGTCGTGAGTGAGGACCACCTTCGAGCGCTGCCCTATGCGGCTCATGACGGTCAAGAGCACATTCTTCTCCAATGACTGGGCTTCATCGACAATCACAAANGAATCATGCAGAGAGCGCCCACGAATATGTGTCAGTGGCAGCACCTCAAGCATCCCGCGAGCCATGATCTCATCTATGACCGCATCAGAGACCACAGAACCCAGTGTGTCAAAGACAGCCTGAGCCCACGGGTTCATCTTCTCGCTCTCAGAACCGGGCAAGTAGCCCAGCTCTTGCCCACCCACGGCGTAGAGCGGACGGAACACAACAACCTTGCGATGCTCATTGCGTTCTAGGACCGCTTCCAGCCCTGCGCACAGTGCCAGGGCGCTNTTCCCTGTTCCCGCCCGTCCGCCAAGGGAGACGATGCCAACTTCTGGATCCATCAGCAGGTCCAAGGCTAAGCGTTGTTCAGCAGAACGGCCGTGCAGACCAAAGACTTCTCTATCCCCACGCACCAGGCGCACCTGCTGGTCTGCACCCACCCGGCCAAGCGCGGACCCNCTGTTGCTGGTGATGACAAGGGAGGTATTCACCGGCAACACGGCGGCGTCAGGAATGGGCACGGGATCATGGTTGTACAGTGCCGTCATCTCTGCCTCGGTTGCATCGACCTGCGCAACCCCTGTCCAGCCTGAGTCCGGCACCAGCTCATTGCGGTATTCCTCCGCAGCCAGTCCCACAGCCGATGCCTTGACTCGCATCGGGACATCTTTGGAGACCACTGTGACGTTGTGACCTGCATTGGATAAGTTNTTGGCCACGGCAAGGATCCGCGAATCGTTGTCCGTACCGCGCATACCGGCCGGAAGCACCTCAAGTGAAACGTGGTTGAGTTCCACCCGGAAGGTCCCGCCACGGTCCCCNAGCGGAACGGCGGAATCTAAACCGCCATGCTGGACGCGTAGATCATCTAGCAGGCGCAGCGCGGTGCGGGCGAAGTAGCCCAATTCTGGGTCGTGGCGTTTGCCCTCAAGTTCAGAAATGACAATGATCGGCACCACAACGTGATGTTCTACAAAGCGGGTGATGGCTCGCGGATCTGAGAGTAAAACAGAGGTGTCAATAACGTACGTGCGCACTTTGGTCCCAGTGTGCACCTCCGGTGAATGCTGCTCAAGGTTCGTGCTTTCAATCACGTTGACTCCAGCCCTTCCGGAGACGAAAGAACGTATCCGGAATCCAATCGGTACGTCGGGCTGAGTTGCCCTTACGTTACCTACGAACCTAGGCCAGATTTGGACGCCGCGGGCTGCCACGCCACACCCCAAGGTGAATATTGGATAACCTTTGGACCAACGCATCGCGGCCTTAGAGTGCCACTATGGTGGCGCCCGGTCGGGTGGGGTTGTTGCGGATCCAGCCGTTGAAAACCACCGCGAGCACCAGCACCGCCACGGCGATCCACAGCGCGTTCAGGTCTAGGCTCAAGTAGGCAAATCCACCAATGATGGAGCCTGTTGTGAGCGAAAGCCAGAGCATGGCATACCGTCGCCAGAGCCGCTTTTCGCCACCTGTGATCGCGTTGGCAATATGCTGTCCCATCTTTACCAGCGTGCCTGTCATGTAGGTCAGGCCGATGCTGACCTCGCCGTCGCGCTCAAANATGACATTCTCGGCGCCCATGGCTACCGCCATGATGGCTGAGGCCAGCCAGCCACCAATACCCAGGTCAAAGAGGACGACGGCGGCGATCAGTGCCGCGCTCACGTACAGCAGCACTGCCATGCGCTTGTGTGAGGGAACGAGTCTGCGCAAGATGGCGGCGCTGACAACTCCAGTGAGGAAGGCACCCACCAGCCCGAAAGCAATGGCAAAACCAGTCCAGTTGCCTTCCGCCAATGCTGTTGCACCGCGGGTGGAGTTTCCGCTCATGAAGGACACGAAGTACCCACCTAAGTGGATGAAGCCTACGGCGTCAACAAATCCGGCTGCGCTGGAGAGCACGGACGCGAGGATCATTTCAGAACTGCGGTGATTATGCACTGGTGGGCGGGCCTAGCTGCCGAAGCGGCGGCTGCGCCCGGCGAAGTCACGCAAGGCGCGCAGGAAATCGATCTTGCGGAAGGCAGGCCACAGTGCCTCACANAAGTAGAACTCGCTGTAGGCGCTTTGCCACATCAAAAANCCTGACAGGCGCTGCTCCCCGGAGGTGCGGATCACCAAGTCAGGGTCTGGCTGACCCCGGGTGTACAGGAATTTGGAGATGTCATCGACAGTGAGGGCGTCGGCCGCCTCAGCCATGGTTTGTCCGGCCGCATCGGCGGCGTGCATCAATTCACGGACGGCGTCAACAATTTCACGCCGGCCACCGTAGCCGATCGCCATATTGACGTGGATGCGTTCTTTGGCTGGCACCCGGGCTGTCAGCGATGAGAGCCGGGCAGCCAAATAGTCAGGCAGCAGTTCTGGAGCCCCNATGGCGTGCACGCTGATGTCAACGTCGGCATCGAGCACGTCAAGAGTGTTGGCGATGATGCCCATCAGCTCATCAAGTTCTTCCGGGGACCGGCTCATGTTATCCGTGGAGAGCATGTAGAGGGTGATGACTTTGATGCCAAGGTCTTGGCACCAGCCTAGGAATTCGATGATTTTATCAGCACCGGCCTGGTGGCCTTGGCTTGTTGGTGCGTTGAACTGTTTGGCCCAGCGCCGGTTGCCATCGACCATGACACCGATGTGGGCGGGCACGCTACTCAGATCCAGCGACTTTGCCAGACGCCGCTCATAAAAGTTGTAGAGGAGCTTGGGCATCCGCACAGAGCCGGTAGATAACCGCATGTATATGCACCGGACCTTTACGAATAATGGCCCTGCGGCCTACGAATCTTGCTAGCTCTAGGTTACCTGCACGGGCCGAGGATTCTCACCAAAACAACACTGCTACTGCTCAGTAACATCCTCTGCACTACGTTATGATCTACCCATGCCTCCCCATCCCGGACTAGATCTCAAACCATCCTGGCGCGGTTGGCTTCATGCGNGCAGCGGCCCCTTAGTGCTTATTGCCGGGATCTTCCTTGTGGCTTTTGCGCCCAGCACGGCGGCGAAAGTGACCTGTGCCATCTATGTGATAACCGGTGTCATGCTTNTTGCTACCAGCGCGTTGTATCACCGCGGAAATTGGTCTCCCAACGTCAGGGCCACACTCAAACGCCTGGACCACAGCAACATCATGCTCGTCATTGCTGGTTCGTACACGCCACTGTCCTACCTGATGCTGCCCCGGCCCACAGCCTTATTGTTGTTATGGATGATCTGGGTGGGCGCCCTAGCCGGGGTCTTGTTCCGGGTGCTGTGGGTCCGTGCACCTCGCTGGCTGTATGTCCCGATTTATGTACTGTTGGGCATCACCGCATTGTTTTTCCTGCCGGAATTCTGGGCAGCCGGAGCTGTGCCGACAGTGCTCATTTGTCTTGGCGGCGCCATGTATATTGCCGGCGCCGTGATCTACGGCATCAAGAAGCCTAATTTCAGTAGCCGCCACTTTGGCTTCCACGAGTTGTTCCATGCACTGACAGTGGCAGCCTTCGCCACCCATTTTGTTGCAGTGGTTCTGGTGGTTTTAACTAGGTCATTGGTTGGGAGCGTTTGTGCGGCCCAGGCCTGTGCCTGCTGCTGAGAGCTAAAACCTGATCGCGTCAATGACCTTGACCCGGATAGCTACCAACGCTGGAATTGCCCCGGCGAGGGCACCCACCAACACGGCCGCGCCGAGTCCAAGCAGGGCAGCCTCAACAGGGACCCCGGGNTAGATATCCAGTCCGGGNGCCACCTTTGATTCCACGAACGGGTTCTTCACCACTGCAACGGCCAGCATCACCCCAACCGCCCCTGCCACTGTGGTGCCAACCACCGATTCCATCATCACACCGGTAAAAATCCGTCCGGATGTGGCACCAAAACTGCGGCGGATTCCAATCTCGCGCACCCTGTATTTGACGGTGACCATGGAAATGTTCAACAGTCCCACGGCACCGAGCAACAGGATCAGTGCGGCAATCCCGGACACCATGATCTGCACCATGGCGAACGGGTCACCGTAGGCTGCGTAGTCGCTGCGATAAACGTTGACTTCAGCACCGGGGAGTGCTTGTTGCAGCTCCATACCGAGCACCGACACCAGTTGCTCGGCCATCCCGGTAGGCGCCCAAATCCGTAATTCCTGCCCCGGCCCGCCGCCACCATAACCATCCAAGCCAATGGTTTGGGCTGCCTCGGTCAGCATGAAGGCCTCCGGCATCGCCTCAGGGTACCGGTTGGGAACCACACCAATCATCACGGCCGTGGCCGGATTACTGCCNAGTACTGAAACCTGCGGGTTGCTGGTGAGATCTGGCCGTCCGGCTGCAGTATAAAANGCTTCGTTAACGACGACGGCGGGAGCCAGCCGTTCGGCGTCGTCCGTGGCGAACCACCCACCTTCGGAGACAGCCACCCGGTGAATAACCCCGTACTGCGGATCAACCACCGTCATGCTCACCTGCTGGACTCCGTGCGGGAATTGGAACCGGCCCTGGGTCTGCGTGACACGGCTGGCGTGAGTAAAACCGTAGCGTGCAATGGTGTCATCAAGGATCCGCTGGGTCTTTGTTGCATCCGGTGCCGAGCCCAGCGACGGATCCTGATAAATGGAGACTGAGAGGGTAGCTTCCCGGCCCCCGTTGCGTTCGGAATCCAGCCGCATGCCTTCCCTGGCCAAGTTGCCCACACCCACTACGGTGGTCAGGACGGCCACTGACAGGGCCACACCGATCAGGGCCAGCAGGACGCGGGTCTTGTGAATGCGCAGCTCTGACCAGGCTTCGACCATGGTGGAGATGAACGCGGTCATGCGCGGACACCTGAAAGGGCTGCGGGCGAGTCAATACCGTCTGTGAGGGAGAGGACACCCGCATCTAGGCGGTACCGGGTGCGGGCGCGTGCTGCGACGTTGAGGTCGTGGGTGATGGTCACCAGGGCTGCCCCGGATTCGGTGGCTATGGTGTCCAGCAGATCCATGACGGCCGCACCGGTTTGAACATCAAGAGCTCCGGTGGGCTCATCGGCGAGGATCAGCCTCGGCCTGCGCACCAGAGCACGGGCGATGGCAACACGCTGCTGCTCACCGCCGGAGAGCATATGGGGCTGTGTGCTGGCCCGGGCGGAGAGTCCCACCCGGTCCAGCATGTCCATGGCAATGGCATTGCGGCGCCAAAATTCTTTCCGGCCCGCATACATCAGCGGTGTCATGACATTTTCCAATGCTGTGCGCCCAGGCAGCAGGTTGAACTGCTGGAAAACGAAGCCGACGCTGGAGCCGCGGAGCTTGGCTCGGGTGTTGTTGCGCAACTTTTCCACCGGCACCCCATCAAAGCGCATAGCCCCGCTGCTGGGGACATCCAGCAGGCCCAGAATGTTCAGCAGGGTCGATTTTCCGCAGCCAGAACGGCCCACGATCGCGGTATGATCTCCCACCCTGATCTGCAGGTCGATGCCACGGAGGATATGCAGCTGCTCGTCATCCGCTAGCAACACCGTCCGGGTGGCGTTACGTAAGTCAACGAGGGGTGGATTGGCGTCACCAGGCTGATCCGGTTCAGCAAAATGCTTGTCATGCTCAGCCTCCCATCGGGCCGAAACCGGCCATCTGCCCATCAGGCATCGAGGCGTCCACACCGGGCACAAATTCAAGTACCTGTTCGTTCTCGGTAAGGCCCGAGGCGATCTCTACCTTGTCACCGTCGTTGAGACCTAATTCAACTTTGCGTTCTTCTGGTGCTCCGGCGCCATCTGCGGCGGCAATCCAGACGATGCCGTTTTGGACGCTACCCTTCACCGCAGTCAAGGGCAGGGTCAGCACATCCTTAGCTTCACCGGCCGTCAAAGTGATGGTTGCACCCAACCCGGGNAACACCTCCACTTCCGCAGGCACAGCACAGCTGACCTGGCCAGTTCCGCCGTCGGTAGTGCTTCCCGGACCCATGGCACCGTTGCCTAGGCCCTCTGCCGGGTTGCCCGGGTTGGGCTCAGCCGCGGAGTTGGTGTTGCTGAGCTGGACGTTCTGGCAGGGAAANGGTGCCGGTCCGTTGGTAATGGTGCCGTTGGCGGTTGTTGGTTTGCCCATGAGGCGGAATTGCTGGGCCGTGGACAATGTCCCGGTGATGGAGAATGTGCCGGGTGCAATAGTTCCTGCGCTCTCGCCCACCGTTGTTTCCTGGTTCATCAACAGGGTCAGGGTATCCAAGGTCCCCGCGGCGCCGGCCAGGACGTCTGTGTAGGAGTACACCGGCCCGGGGATGGGCCCTGGCGCACTGGGTGCGCCAGGGCTGTCGTTCGCTGGAGCAGAGTCCTCCGGAGTGTAAGTTTCTGGCTCAGGTGCCACTTCGCTGCGGATCTGAAAGATCTTTTCCCCACANGCAACTTCGGCGCCCTTTTCTACGAAGAAGTACACCACTTTCCCTGCTGCAGTGGAGCGCAGCGGTACGGCTGCGTCACTGTGAACGGTGCCAGCGAGTTCCACGGTGTTGGTCACTGTGGCGCGATTGGCTGCGATGACAGGGGCCTGAATTTGGGCGTTGGGGACCAGCTGCTCCCCTGGATCCTTGATCCCGTCGATGAAGGCGATTTTGACGAGGGCCACAGCAATAACGCTGAAGATCAGCACCCAAATGATTGGAAAAACGACACGGCGCAGTACGCGCATTCTGGCTTCCTTCCGGATTCTCCCCACAGATCCCCGGACGGAGAAGTGTTCCAAACAATCTACCGGATTCAGAATGCACCGTTGGAATATTTCTCACAGTGTCAGTCCACGAGGTGTTGGAGTTCCTTAGTGGTTGCTACGGGCCGCGCACACACCATATTCCTGCAGACGTAAGCCAACGGCAGTGCCGGAGCCTGTTCATAGGTGTGGTCTTGACGCGGAGGGCGTTCAGCCAGCGAACGTCCTGCCAGCAACGGAACACCCGGCAGCCCGGTCCCATCCCACACGGCGATGATCATTCCCGGCGAACTCGAAAGCCACGCGCACCGCAGCAACGCATCACGTTCTAATCCCGCCGGACCTACAACAGCTGTTTCCAGTGGGCCTGCCAGCGCTGCTTCTGCCACACCAAGCAGTCCNCCGGCGGCTCTTGGCGCCCTTGCGGCAAGCTCCGGCACACCTGCGAGCATGCTGTGGGCGAGCTCNCTGTGCCGGTGCGAACCCGTATAGGCCGCCCAGGAGAGGCATGCCCCGGCAAGCTGAGCAACTCCGCTGACCGTGGCGTTATCGAACGGATCGCCAAACCGTGATCCCTGCAACGGCCCTGCCGAACCTTCGTGGGCACCATGGTTGAACACCACACCATCAGCGATGAAGTCCTGCTCCAGCGCTTGCATCAGCTGAGCCGCAAAATCAAACCACCGAGGATCGCCAGTTGCCGCATAAAGCGTCAGGTACCCGTTGGCGCAGGCGGCGTAATCCTCCAGCAGCCCTTTGATTCCGCGAGCGCGACCGCCGTGTGACACCCGTTTCAGTTGCCCGTCCCAGTGCACCACATACAAATATTCCCCTAGCTCCACGGCGGCTTGCAAGTACGCTGGCTCAGCCAACACCATGGCAGCTTCTGCCAGGGCTCCCATGAGGAGTGCGTTCCAAGAAGCCACCACCTTCTCGTCCCGTGCTGGCATCACCCGCAGTGTACGCGCCTGAAGTAGGGCCGGTTTGAGCCGCTCCCACTGACTACGTTGGTGTTGGGACAGGGCCCTCCCGGGTGAAAANGGAAAGGCCGTGGTCTTGGTGGCTGCGTAGCCAGCCCCGGCCAGGTGGTTTGGGCCAGCTGCGGCAGAAGTGTTGTTACGGCCAACGCCCATGGCGTCGGCCACCGCGGCTGCCAAGCCGAGGGCTTCATGCTCTGCAGAAGTACCGCCGGTTGCGACAGTTGCCCGGGCTGCTTCCTGTAATTGCGCCAAGGTCCACTGGTAGCTTGCNCCTTCATGGTGGACGCCGTCGATGACGGTGTCCGCATCCAAAGATGAGGCAAAGGCCCCTCCGGGTAACCGCATTTCCGCCATGAGCCATGAAATCGTGGCGGCAGCAGCATCCTTGGCGTCGGCAACGCTCAGCGGCGTCACTGCATCCTGTGCCCCAGCACCCTCGGGCAGCTCACCCTCGGGTAGCCCCTCAGCCAGCCGGATCCAGTGCACCAGCGCCTGTAACAGGCCTGCGTTGTCGTACAACATTTTCTCGTAATGCGGCTCGGACCAGTCTGCAGTGACGCTGTAGCGGGCAAAACCTCCGCCCAGGGCGTCAAANAGTGCCGAGTGCACCATGGCCCCGAGCGTCCGCCCAGCCATACCGAAAGCCGTCTGCGCCGTTGGTGCACCTGAGGCTGCGTGGCGGAGCAANAATTCTAGACCTGGTGTGGGCGGGAACTTCGGCGCCGTGCCAAAGCCGCCATGCACGCCATCCTCAGCCCGGGCCATGGCTGCGACCGCCGCCTCTGCAGCTGCCGCCCAGTCCGCCTTCACGGGAGCCATCTGCGGAAGGTCAACTGCTAGTGCCCCTCCCGTGGTGCGTACCTGCCAGAGCGGCTGCGCCAAGGTTTCGGCCAAGGCATTGGCCGTTTCCTGCACTTGGTCCCTGCGTTCGCACCAAGCCTCATTAACAGCTTCAAGCACCTGAATGAANGAGGGACGCCCGGACCCGGGACCGGGCGGAAAGTATGTACCTGCGTANAAGGCCTTGCCCTCAGGNGTCAGAAACACACTCATGGGCCAGCCGCCCTGCCCGCTCAGGGCCTGGGTTGCTGCCATGTAGGCGTCGTCAACGTCGGGGCGTTCCTCACGGTCTACCTTGATGGCGACAAAGCGTTCGTTCAGATAGGTCCCTATGGCCGGATCTTCAAAGGACTCCCCNGCCATGACATGACACCAATGGCACGCGGCGTACCCTACTGACAGAAAAATGGGTACATCACGTGCCACAGCCTCCGCAAAGGCAGCATCGTCAAAAGGTTGCCAATTGACCGGGTTTTGAGCGTGCTGGCGAAGGTAAGCACTAGGTTCACCCGCCAGCCTGTTCATTTTTCTACTTATGATTCGCAGGTGAGTCCGGGCCCGGACCCTCCAGCGGATCCTTGTCTAAGCCCACCTCAGGGCTAAGAACCTGAACTGTTGGCCCGGAGTCATCCCTGATAGGGATCCCCATATGTTCGGCGGCAGGTCCGTGTGAACCGCCTGCGCGGCCCTCCTCAACCAGTGCCCGGTAGCGGACCCGGCGAACGCGCTTGGTCATGTCCCGAATAAGGAAGAACATCACAATCACGATGCTGAAGGTGATGATGAAGCCCAGCAGGCCGGGTGTGATTTGGTCCTCGGTCAGCCCCGGCCGCAGGCCTGGCTGCGTGGGAATTGCGGGGTCGGTGGTGGCAAGCAAAATCAGTGTGTGCACAATTCGTCTTTCGTTTCATCCCCGGCAGGCTTTGGTGCCAGCGGGAAACGTCCACTATCTATCGTAGGCCAGCAAACAGGTCATTCTCTGGCTCAGAGGTGTGAACTCGGGATTCGATCAGCGAATAGTCCTCCCACGGCCATACTTTTCGTTGCATTTGCGGGCTCACAGCAAANAAGAAACCGTCGGGATCAACTTGGGTTGCGTGCGCACGCAGCGCCGCATCACGTGTCTCAAAATAGTCCCCGCAGTCAATCTGCGTGGTGGCACTGTGAGTGCTGACCGGCGGAGTGTGCCCTTCAGCGTCCGCTTCTAGCCACGCTGCAATCCGCTGAGCATAGGGAGACGCCAGGCCAGCCTCTTCCAGAGCGTAGTGCAGGGCCCGGAAACGCTGCGGGTTGAAAGCGAGATCGTAGTAGAGCTTCGCCGGCTCCCATGCATCCCCGGTTCCGGGGTACTTTGCAGCGTCTCCTGCTGCATAAAACGCCTCGAGAGTGACTTTGTGCGCCATGATGTGGTCAGGGTGCGGGTAGCCACCGTTCTCATCATAAGAAATAATCACGTGCGGCTTGAAACTCCTGACAAGGCGGACTAGCGGGGCTGCGGCAGTCTCCAGCGGTGTGAGGGCAAAGCAGTTTGCAGGCAGGGCAGGCAACGGGTCCCCNTCGGGTAGGCCTGAGTCTGCAAAGCCCAGCCACCGGTGCGCAATACCAAGGATCTTGGCGGCCTTGGCCATTTCCAGCCGGCGGGCCCCGCCCATGTCACGGCCAGAATGCGCATCGCCAACAAGTGCCGGGTTTTGAATGTCCCCGCGTTCACCGCCAGTGCATGTGGCAACCATCACCTCGACTCCGGTAGCCACATAGGATGCCATCATGGCTGCACCCTTACTCGCTTCATCATCCGGATGGGCATGAACCGCCAANAGACGCAACGGCCCCACGGCAGGTCGGTCATTGATGTTCACGGAGGATACCTTCATTTCTTGTGGACTGCATGTTCTTATTGACTGCCGTCTTGTGGACTGCTGTCTTGGATTCGCGAAGCAAAAGCACTGGTCCAAATGAACGCTAAACTTGTTCTAGTCCAACGCCCTTTCAATGGGGCGGCCAGACCGCGGCAACCCGCGGAAGCGACCCAAGTGGATGCAGTGACAAATTCTGATTCTCCAGCACCTACCAGCCTAACCAATCGATACGGCACACCCAAGCGGACTGTGTCCAAANAGACCCGAAAAATTGTTCTGATTCTGGTAGCAGTCATCTCGCTGGGGTGGGTTCTCTGGGTCAGCTTTGGCGCAAATACCGGAATCTCTCAANAAATTCTCAGCTACAACGTGGTGGATGCCACCATGACAACTGTGGATTTAGCAGTGACCAAGGGCCCGAGTACCACGGCCGAATGTGCCATCAAAGCGATGAATGCTAGCTACGCCGTGGTGGGCTGGTCCGTCATCACCATCGGACCTAACAGTAAGGACGTTGGCTCTGAAAACGGGCGCACAACAACTGTCCGTGGTGAGCTCAGAACTACGTCGCTGGCCGTCACCGGAGTGGTTGAAAACTGCTGGATCGTGGATTAGGCGTAACACTAGCAACCCCATTTCTTGGGTTTATCCGTCTTATTGACTAAACTGGTCTCTATTACCATCTGCCCCGCTTGGTGAGTCTATGAATTTTCGGCGCGTGGATTGTGTACTTCACCCAAGTACCCACGCCTGAGCTTTCAAAGGATCATCTGCAGCGGGGCCTTTGCTTTGTACATTCAAGGAGATCTACGTGCCTACAATTAACGGTATGCCTTCAGCATGGTTGACGCAGGAAGCGTTTGACCGCCTGCAGCTTGAACTGACCCAACTTTCTGGCCCCGGCCGTGCTGAGATTGTCAGCAAGATTGAGCAGGCTCGCCAAGAGGGCGATTTGAAGGAAAATGGCGGCTACCACGCTGCCAAGGATGAGCAGGGCAAGATCGAAGCCCGCATCCGCCAGCTCAGTGAGATGCTGCGCAACGCCCGCGTGGGTGAAGCACCTGCTGACGACGGCATTATTGAGCAGGGCATGGTTGTTGTTGCCACCATTGCTGGGGACGAAATCAAATTCCTGTTGGGCAGCCGCGAAGTTGGCGCCGGCGATCTGGAAGTCTTTAGCGAGCGTTCGGCCTTGGGTGAAGCCATCATGGGCAAANATGTTGGCGACAAGCTCAGCTACCTGGCCCCTAACGGTCGCACCATCGATGTTGCGATTATCTCCGCCAAGCCGTACCAGAGCTAGTCATTAGACCAATAGTTTGTCCCCGCGATGTTCAATCCGGGGACAAACTATTTGTTTAATGGTGCAACGCTAGTGGACCACGATCGGCTGATAGCCTTCGGCGCGCAGCGCTGTCAGGACTAGTTCACAGTGCTCGTGACCTTTGGTTTCAAGGTTCACGGTGATGGAGACATCTCCCATGGAGATGGAGCCGCCCACGCGCGTGTGGTCCACCCCNGTGACATTGGCGTCATTCTCGGCGATGATGCGCGAGATCGTGGCCAGCGAGCCCGGCCGGTCGTTCAGCATGATGCGCACAGTCAGGAAACGTCCCGCAGCCGAGAGGCCACGCTGGATGACCTTGAGCATCAGCATGGGGTCGATGTTGCCACCGGAGAGGATCACCACGGTAGTGCCGGGATTTTCAATCTTCCCNTCCATGAGTGCGGCAACACCCACGGCACCCGCCGGCTCAACCACCATTTTGGCGCGCTCAAGCAAGAAAATCAAAGCCCGGGCTAAGGACTCCTCGCTGACGGTGATGACGTCGTCAACAAGTTCGCGGATGATAGAGAACGGCAGCTGNTCGGGGCGTCCCACGGCGATGCCATCAGCCATGGTAGAGACTTTCTTCAGAGGCACCAGCGCATCGGCAGCCAGCGACGGCGGGTATGCTGCAGCATTTTCGGCCTGTACACCGATGACCCGAATCTCCCGCCCCAGCTCCTTGGCGCGTGCCTTGACGGCTACAGAGACACCTGCCAGCAACCCGCCGCCACCAACGCCCATGATGATGGTGTCAACGTTGGGCACTTGCTCAAGGATCTCCAAGCCGATGGTCCCTTGCCCTGACACCACATCAATGTTGTTGAAGGGNTGAACAAATACGGCACCGCTCTCGTTGGCGTAGCGCTCGGCCTCAGCGAGGGACTCATCGACGTTGTAGCCGTGCAGAATCACCTCGGCGCCGTGGCCGCGGGTGGCCGCTAGTTTGGGCAAGGCAACACCTACGGGCATGTAGATTCGGGCTTTGATGCCCAGCGCCTTGGCTGCTACGGCAACGCCTTGGGCATGGTTTCCTGCCGATGCCGCCACCACGCCCCGNGCACGTTCCTCCGGTGACAGCTTGGCCATCCGGACGTACGCTCCACGAACTTTGAAGGACCCTGCCCGTTGCAGGTTCTCGCACTTGAAGAACACCTCCGAACCCGTCATCCGTCCCAGGGCCCGGGAACTTTCGATGGGCGTGAGCGCAATAATTTCCGCCAACAGCTCCCGCGCCTGTTCGACATCTGCAAGGGTGACGGGAAGATCGCTGGTTGCGTTCACGGTACTTTTCTCTTTCTCTACGGAACAAGGATGGAATAAAATGTGCTGTCACGGTGCTGGCCTGCGGCCTTGTTGCACCAGTACTTAGGGGTTTGCTGGCTGGCTTTCTGTACCGGAACCGCTGGTTTCCTCGTCAGGTACCGTTTGTACAAGAGGGTAGATATCTGGCAGATCGGGATCGTTTTCCCAGCCGCGCTCTGCAATATAGCGGATGAAGGAATTGGCCACGGCCAGCAGAGGGACGGCGAACAAGGCACCGAGAATTCCGGCGATTCCCGAGCCAGCGGCAACGGCCAAGATGACCGCGACGGGGTGAAGTGAGACCGCCTTGCCCATGATGAACGGCTGAAGGGCGTTGCTTTCAACTTGTTGCACGAGAAGGACAATACCGAGCATGATCAACGCGTTGACCCAGCCGTTGGCTACCAGTGCTAGAAGGACTGCCACAGCTCCGGTGACAAGCGCCCCNACTACGGGGATGAAGGAACCCAAGAAAACCAGGACACCGAGGGGAAGCGCCAAGGGAACCTGGATGATGGCGGCGCCAGCACCAATGCCGATCGCATCAACGGCGGCTACNAAAATTTGCACACGCGCGTAGCTGCCCAGTGACACCCAACCACGGCGACCGGCGCCATCGACAGCGGGCCGGGCCCGGCGCGGGAAAAACTTGACAACGAATGCCCAAATGTCCTGTCCTTCAAGGAGGAAGAACAGCAAAATGAACAGGGTCAGCAGCAGTCCCACGGTAAAATGGGTCACGCCGGTGCCCACTCCTAAAGCGCTGCTTAGAATGACGTTGGAGTTATTTTGCAACGCCGCAAGGGCATCGTTGAGATACTGCGTCATTTGGTCATTGCTGAGTCCAAACGGTCCGGTGGCCAGCCAGTCCTGGATCTGGATCAAACCAGTGATGGCTTGTTGGCTCAGATCCGAAAANCCTTCCACCATTTGCTTGCCAACCAGGAATAATCCACCGAGCACGATCGCGATTAGGCCACCCTCGGCGATGGCGACGCTGAGGCCTTGTGGCACACCAACGTGCTTGAGCCACTTAACAATTGGCCGCAGCAAGGAGGCGAGGATTGTTGCCACCATGAGGGGNACGATCAAGACGGTGAATTGACCCAACAGCCACACGATCATGGCCCCNACGATGAGAATTGCCCCTACCCGCCAGGACCATGCTCCAGCCACGCGCATCCCCAGGGGACCACCNGAAGGGGCGTTCGAAGAGTTGCGCTCTGAATCATGTTGTACGGGCGTCATTATCCAATAATTCCCCATGCAGCAAAAATACGTTAACCGGCGTCCATTTTCTGCATAGCGCCGCGGGCTTCAGTGATGCTCACAGGAGCGATTCAATGCCCCAGTTCATGGTGAAGGATGTCCCCGGGTCCAACCATCGCAGACCGTCCCCTGAATTAAACGCGTTAGCCGGGCCGGTCATGGGTTCCATGGCGATGGCTAACGTCTTGCCGGGGAACTGATCTGTGATGTAGACGTGCACATGGCTGACGCTTCCGTCATGGAACAAGCTCACGCTGCGCCCGTCCGAGGCATAGAGCGTGTGCCGGCCAACGCCGTCGTCCGTCAGCAGTTCAGTGAACGCCGTATCCATCAGCGACTCCGGGACAGCTTTGCCATGGCGCAGGTCATAGCGACCTGACACCTTCTGGTGGCCTGTGGGGATCATGCGCTCATCAGCACTGAGGTAGGTGGCGGCATTGACGCGGATGCGCAATTCCTCCGGGGCNACGGTACCGAGGGTGAAGTACGGGTGGGCGCCAAGAACAAAGGGNGCCGGACGGGTGGAATCGTTAAACAAGGTCTGGGACACCCGCAAATGGCCCGCTGTATCCAGCTCATAGCGGACATGGTGGCGGGTCAGAAACGGGTACCCGTGTTGCGGATGGATCACGGCTTCTAGAAGCACCTGTGATTCGCTCGATTCCAGGGCGTGATAACCAGTGTTGCGCAACAATCCGTGGATGGCGTTATGCCGGTCAACTTCAGTGATGTCCAGCTGTTGCGCCACCCCGTCGAGCTCNCACAACCCACCGTCCACACGGTTTGCAAACGGAGCCAGGGTAATTCCCGCCGCTCCAGGGGCGATGGAATCCAGCGGGTAACTTTCAACCAGCGCCACCGATTCCCTGTCATAATGGCGCAGTCCTGCCGCCAAGGAGGCAATAATGGCGGTGGCGTTACCGCGGCGCAAAGTGAACTGTGTTCCGGTGGCCGCCGGTACTCCTGCTCTGTCATGGGGAGTTGTCATGGGCTCAGATTACCGCCTATTGTCCGGACTCGCCGCCGTATTTCACTTATTTTACCCAAATGCACTCCCATTATTGTAAGATTTTGTTTGAAACTGTTTATTTTGATCGAACCAATGGCAAGGAGTCGCTAATGTTGGCACCCGAGCGCCAGGCACGCATTCTCAAGGAGCTCCAGCTTCACGAAGCAGTGCGCGTGGCAGATATCGCAATCACCCTGAACGTCAGCGAAATGACGATTCGCCGCGACATTGAAGCACTCGATCAGAATGGGCTGGCCAGGAAAATCCACGGTGGCGCCATGCGCCTGGCCCGGCTCAGCGCCCTCGAACCGGGCTTCTTGGTCAATGTTGACAAAGAACTTGACGGGAAGTTGGCTATTGCCCGGCAGGCCCTGGAGATGATCCAGCCCGGCATGACACTGGCCATGACTGGTGGAACGACAACCTACCAACTTGCCCTGGTTCTGGCCGGNGAACTTGATCGCCTCCGCAGCCTGAGCGTTGTCACCAACTCGCTCAAGATCGCCGAGATACTCTACCGGCTCCAAAGCGACTGTGATCTGAAGGTCATCGTCACAGGCGGCGAGCGAACACCCTCCGAAGCCTTGGTAGGCCCCATTGCCCGCATGGCGTTGAACAGCCTCAATACTGACATTTGCTTCATGGGCGTCCATGGCATCGACGCAGACCGCGGGCTGACAACCCCNAACTGGCTTGAGGCCGAAACAAATGCTGCGTTCATCCAGGCCACCTCACGCCTTGTAGTCCTTGCCGACAGCACCAAGTTCCACGTCCGTTCGCTGGCCGCCATTGCTCCTCTGAGCGCCGTTGACACCATCATTACTGACAACTCAGTCAGTGCAGCCTCCAGCGAATTGTTCACCACCTTGGTTCCCCACTTCACCCCGGCACCGGCCACCGGCACCACATCAATCAGGAAGACTTCATGACCACCGCCACAACAACGCTCTTAGCCGACGGCCGCGAACTCATTTACTTTGACGACGGCGCCGTAGCCAAGAATCATTCGGCCGTGGACACGCGCCCGCTGGATGCCCGCTCGGAGGAAAACACCGGAGAGCTGCGCTTTGATGCACTGACAGGTGACTGGGTTGCCATTGCAGCGCATAGGCAGAGCCGCACTTACTTACCGCCAGCTGACCAGTGCCCGTTGTGCCCCACAACCGGTGCGAATCNNTCGGAGATCCCCGAATCTGCCTACGACGTAGCCGTGTTTGAGAACCGCTTCCCGTCCTTAGGCCCGGCTGTTGGCTCTGTGCCGGAAAATCCGCTCTGGGGCACACGGGGACGCGCTTTTGGGCGCTGTGAGGTTGTTGCGTTCACTCCGGAGCACACGGGGTCCTTTGGCCGCCTGTCACCTGAGCGAGCCCGCACAGTGATTGACGCTTGGGCGCACAGGACAGAGGCCCTGAGCGCACTGCCAGGAGTGAAGCAGGTGTTTCCTNTCGAAAACCGCGGCCAGGACATTGGGGTGACCTTGCACCATCCGCACGGGCAGATCTACGCATACTCCTATGTGCCCNCGCGCAGCCAGGTCATGGCTACCGCAGCCCGCACGTTCTACGACGCCCACAACGGCGAAGCCACCTTGCTAGGGGATATTCTCGCCAAGGAGTCCGAATCCGGTGAGCGCATGATCGCTCAGGGCAAGCACTTTAGCGCCTATGTTCCCTTTGCCGCGCACATGCCACTGGAAATCCATCTCACTCCGCACCGCCACGTGCCCGATTTTGCTGCCCTCAATGATGGCGAACGCGACGAACTAGCGCTCATGTACCTTGATGTCCTGGNNGCACTTGAGAATCTTTATGACACACCCACGCCCTATATTGCCGCCTGGCATCAGGCGCCGATTGATCAGCTGTTGCGCCCAGCCGGGCGCTTCCATCTTGAATTGACCTCCNCACGCAGGGCAGCGGACAAGCTGAAATTCCTGGCCGGTTCTGAAGCCGCCATGGGCGCGTTTATCAATGACACCACCNCCGAGCAGACTGCCGCCATGCTGCGCCGTTCCTGCGCAGCCGTGAAGGCAGGACAGCCATGAGTGCCTCCATTGACGCCGCCCACGTGGCCCAGTCTNTTAAAGACACCTTCGGCGCCACTCCCGACGGCGTGTGGACGGCCCCGGGCCGGGCGAACCTCATCGGTGAACACACCGATTACAACGAAGGCTTCGTGCTGCCTTTCGCCATTGACCGGGCCGCCGCAGTGGCCATCAGGATGCGCGATGACAACACCGCACGGCTGCACTCAAGTTATGGGGAGCAGGCCACAGTCACTGTTGACCTCACGACACTTTCACACGAGAGCATGACCGGCTGGACGGCTTATCCGCTGGGCGTGGTGTGGGTTATGCGCCAGATGGGCATCACCATTGGCGGCTTTGACCTGTTCCTGCATTCCACCGTCCCCTCAGGCGCAGGGCTGTCATCCTCTGCGGCCATCGATNGTGCCGTTGCTACGGCCTTCAACGAACTCGAATCGGCCGGGCTGACCCTGAACGAACTAGTTCTTGTGGGCCAGCGTGCCGAAAATGAAGTGGTCGGGGCACCCACCGGTATTTTGGATCAGTCAGCATCATTGCTTTCCACCGATGGGCACGCGGTATTCCTTGACTGCCGGAGTCAGGAATCCACCTTGGTTCCGTTGGATCTGGCCGCCGCCGGATTGCTCATCCTGGTGGTGGATACCAAGGTCACCCACGCACACGCCACGGGCGGCTATGCGGCCCGGCGTGCCTCCTGTGAGCTTGGCGCCGAGGTGCTTGGTGTCCCCTCGCTGCGCGATGTTAGCGCCTCCGATCTCCCCGAGGCGGCCGGGCTCCTTGATCAGGAAACGTACCGCCGTGTGCGCCATATTGTGACGGAGAACCAGCGCGTCTTGGATACTGTGAAGGTGTTGGCCGACGCCGGCCCGGGCGCCATTGGTGCCCTCCTGAGTGCAAGCCACGTCTCCATGCGGGACGACTTTGAAATCTCCTGCCCGGAGCTGGACCTTGCCGTAGATACCGCGCTGGCCCATGGTGCCCTGGGCGCCCGGATGACCGGTGGTGGCTTTGGTGGCTCTGCCATCGCGCTGACCNCTGCTAGCGAAGAGGCACCAGTGCGTGCGGCCATTCTGGCAGCGTTTGCCAACGCCGGGTTCACCGCACCTGAGATCTTTGCCGTCTCCNCCGCACCCGGCGCGCGACGAGTACTGTAGTTCCCAGCCAACGCAAGGGTCTCGGACCCCAACTTCGACCACTTCTGGTCAAGTTTGGGGTCCGAGACCTTTTGCCTCACTACGTGTTCAGGTGGTCCTTGTGCTGCTGTTGTACCTTGATAATCTGCTCAAGGATCTCCTCTGAGTCCTTGTGCTTGTCGCGGTACTT
Organism: Arthrobacter polaris; assembly: GCF_021398215.1. Classification (NCBI taxonomy): domain Bacteria; kingdom Bacillati; phylum Actinomycetota; class Actinomycetes; order Micrococcales; family Micrococcaceae; genus Arthrobacter; species Arthrobacter polaris. The sequence goes on along the minus strand of NZ_CP071516.1, from coordinate 522,314 downwards.
TGGCTCCATGGCCTGGATAGTCTTCTGCTCAACCATGAGCAGGTCATAGACCCGCTCGCGCTCGGTTGAATCAGCGGTGTAGTCCAGATCAAGGTAGTTATCACCGTGACGGCGGGCGTTGTTCAGAACCGTCTGAGCCTTGCCGGACTTGCTGATCAAGGAGGCAACAATGGTCACTGCCAACACCCCAATGATCACGATCAGCGATACCGCTGTACTGATTTCAACCACGGGCACGGATTCCCCACCGTTGATGAACGGCAGGTTGTTCTCGTGCAGGGCGTGCAAGACCAGCTTGGCACCGATGAAGGCCAAGATGGTGGCCAGGCCGTAAGAGAGGTAGATAAGCCGGTCCAGGAGGCCGTCAAGCAGGAAGTACAGCTGGCGCAGACCCATGAGCGAGAACGCCGTGGCGGTGAAGACGATGTACACGTTCTGGGTCAGGCCGAAGATTGCCGGGATCGAGTCCAGCGCAAAGAGCAGATCGGTGCCACCAATAGCGACCATGACCAGCAGCATCGGAGTTAGCAGCTTNTTGCCGTTGACCACGGTGAAGAGCTTATCGCCGTCGTAGTGCTCGGAGGTGTTGAAGAAACGCTTGGCCAACTTGATGATGAAGTTATCCGCGTCATCACCGCCGCTGTCTTCTTCCTTGAGCAGGTTTCCTGCCGTGATCAACAAGATGATGCCGAAAATGTAGAACATCCAGGACCACGTGTTGATCAGTGCTGCGCCGGCGAAAATGAACGCGGTGCGAGCGATCAGGGCGAAGACAATGCCGAAGAGCAGCACCTTCTGCTGGTCTTCGCGGGGAACCTTGAAGCTGGCCATGATGACCAGGAAGACAAACAGGTTATCAACGCTCAGGGCCTTCTCAGTGATGTAGCCGGCAAAATATTCCCCGCCCATGGTGGGGCCACCGAAGACCAAGACAACGACGCCGAAAATAAGGGCGAAAGCGACATAGATGGAAGACCAAATGGCCGCCTCACGCAGGGTGGGGATGTGCGCCTTGCGGATGTGGAAAAAGTAATCAAAAGCCAANAGGGCAAGAATGAGAACAATGGTGATGCCCCAGATCAGAGGGGAAACGTTCATGAGCTGCTTTCGCTATTTTGTACAACTTTTGTACAACGGGATGGAATTACTCGCTTTGTAAACAACGCCCGGTCCGAAATTCGAACCAGGCGTTGGAAAAGGCTAGGGCGGGTGAGTTAGTCGTTACCCCGCAGGATGGCCAAGAGGCGCAGGATCTCTACGTACAGCCAGACAAGTGTCACGGTCAGGCCGAAGGCCGCTGTCCAGGAGTACTTGGTGGGCAAGCCGTTTTGGACGCCCTTNTCAATGGAGGTGAAGTCAACGATCAGTGAGAAGGCAGCCAGTCCGATCGCGAAGAGACCAAGAACCACACCGAAGGGNATGTTGGTACCTGGAATGTCCATGCTGCGCACGCCCCAAGGGCTATTGGTGACACCGAAAACCATCATGAAGAAATTGATCAGCGAGAACAGTGCGTAGCCGGAGAGTGCAATGATGAAAAANCGTGTCATCTTCGGGGTGGCGCGAATCTTGGCGTTGCGGAACAGTACCAAAGTCACGAGGAACACGCTCAACGTGCCCAGCACTGCCTGAACTACGATGCCCGGGTACGACGCTTCCAAGATGCCCGAGATCCCACCGAGGAACATTCCTTCAAAGACGGCATAGCCAAGAATCAGGGCAGGTGAGGGCTCCTTCTTAAACGAGTTCACTAGGCCAAGGACCAGACCGATAATCATCCCCGGCCACATCAGCACCGGCACCATCCAACCAAGGGCGGCACCCACAAGGACCAAGGCGAGGGTGAAGACAGTCTTCATGATGACGTCGTCATACGTCATCCGGCCCGTCTGTGCCGCATTGGCCGACGGCTTGTTATACATGTCCTGCAGCTGCTGTGCGGAGAACTGCGCCTGCGCAGCCATGGTGTCGGCACCGCCATTGACATAGGCACGCTTATTAGTAGGCGTGTCCTTGAAATTCTTATTGTTGGCAAATACCGGGTTTCCACCAAGTGCCATGGTGCTGATTCCTCCAAAATAGGGGTAAATAGTACTCCTACCCTACCAAGTACTACGGATGCGGGCTTGCCGTAGTTCCGCGTTTATCCCAATTTCAGGAAGTTGCCAGCCAGTGTTCACCTGTTGTTCGCACAAGCACCAGATCCAGATCCACTAAAATTCTTCCCACCGTCGCCTGACTAATGCTGGGGTATGCGTACCGGCGATCCTGCGGCGCGAGGTTTTGACCAAGTACTCCCCAACTTATGATTCGGAAGCGCCCAAATAGCATCTCAAAGGCGACGGGCAGCAACACTCCTGCAATCAGTGACGTTGTGAATATCACCCTGGACTATCCCAANCCAATCCGTTCCACGAGAATCCTGGCACCGGCAGTACCAAAACGTGGAAGATAGATTCCAAACGACCGTTGCCCCAGCCATGCTAGCCATGGGACTTGAACCAGGTCCTTGAACCAAAGCAAAGTGAACAGGACGCTCAGCCCTAGGAGTACAGCCACGCTTTTACTCCAGAGCGCATAGTGATCTGCTTGGTTGTTAACGAATCCAACTTTGAGATACAGCCCACCCACGATCACCATCACAGCACCTAGAAGCAATACCCGGTTGTGCAGAACTTTTGCGTGAATGTTCAATCCGTAGCCGAGTAAGAANAAGGGCAACAGCCGCAAGGCGCCNGAAACTGGCCAAAAGTCCCCTCCTGACGGACGGTATGGGAGAACAATAAATGCAACGGCAGCCAATCCTAGGACTACGGCCCACCGCGTAGGTGTCCGCAACCCGCCGAAGGCATCAATGGCCGGTACAAGCATAAAGATCAANAACAAGGCCAGAAGGAACCAAAANTGTCCGTACCCGTAGAGGTAAACACGCCAAACTTCAGATATTGGAGGCGCGTTGTTGGTGCCGGGCAGAAATGCCTGCGACATATAAAGAAANGTTCCAACTAGCAGTAATGGAACCAGTAATCGGCGCGCCTTGCCCTTGAGCATTCGCCCGTACCCGGAAGACTGGCGCAGTGGCCGCATCGCGTAAACGTAACCAGAAAGGACGGTGAATAGGGGCATCCGTACGTCCTCGAGCATGAGGTATACCCATCGCCAGGCAGATTCGTCAGCCACCCTCATCCCAGTATCCCCGGTTGAGCCAACAACATGCCCGGCAACCATCAAGACCACTGCCAACCCACGCAAGGAATCGATGGAAATATTTCTCTGCTTTTGAGGCCCCGAGATCATAATAATTTCGCTTCCCTTGTTCGCCCAGCCTTTCCGGCCAAGGATAACTGCCAGATATGGCAGGGAGAACACGTAGCGTCATGTGGGGCACAGGTAGCTGTGCCGGGCGCATGGCCGCATACGAGATATAAAGGACGTCAGCATAGACACTCGGTTTCACCCTTGTGAAACGGTGTTATTGGTACCCCAGGTCGGACTCGAACCGACACTGAACAGATTTTAAGTCTGGTGCCTCTGCCATTGGGCTACTGGGGCGATTACCGGTTTTGGAACCGGCTCGATTCAACAATACTTGATACGCGGCCTCCGCATGAAACTGGAGGCTAAAGAGCGTTGAACGGTTGAGAATATTTGAAGCGTCCATGCGGGCCCGGCATAAAGGCATCCAGCTCCAGCGCCATGAAAAGCGATCCCCACGACGGGTCCGGGGAGATGATCCCCAGGGAATCTGCCGGTACAAAACCAAAACGAGGAAAATAGTCAGCGCTGCCCAGCAAGACGATGGTGGCCTCACCCAGCTTGTTCGCTGCTGCGATGCTCGCGTGCATCAACGCCGTGCCAACACCCTGGTTTCGGTATTCCGGAAGCACCGCAAGGGGCCCNAATCCCAAAGAATTAGCGCCACCGATCCACGCGCGAGTGGTGATGACGTGGCCCAAAATTTCTCCCCGGTTGGACTCCGCAACAAGAGATAACTCAGGGAGGTACTCACGGGCACCAAACAGCTCACGTAGTAGCCGCGCCTCGACCGATTCGGGAAACGCAGCCTCCACAAGAGCCAAAATTTCTGGCCTGTCTCCCGCATGCTCACGACGAATAATCATCTGGTCAGTCTAGTGCGCGGCTCTTCCTGTGTCCCCAACAGCGACTGACCCACTACGGGAGGACTCTTTTGGATACAAGAACAGCGGCCCACCCCGGAGTCTAGAAACAGACACAGGAGAGGCCGCCGTCGGGCGTTATTTAGAAGTATTGGCTACTTAGAAGCAGCCGCTTCTTTCTGAGCTTCAACCTTGAGCTCAGCAGCCGGTGCAGCTTCGGCAGGCTTTGGCGCAGGCTTCGGAGCCGGGGTGGCGGCCGTGACGAATGCCTTGCGGGGTTGNTCCAGGAATTCCAGTTGGGCCAGATCGCGGCCAGCAAACATGGAAACGAACCAGTCCATGATGACACGGAACTTGCGTTCCATGGTGGGCATGGCCAGGCCGTGGTAGCCACGGTGAGCCACCCAAGCCAAGGGGCCCTTGAGCTGGATGCCCATGATCTTGGCAACACCCTTCCACTCGCCGAAGCCTGCAACAGCACCGAGGTTCTTGTGCTTGTAACCTGTCAACGTCTTGTTGAAGCGGCTAGCCCACAGGTTCTTGGCAAGGCGCTTGGCCTGGCGCAGAGCGTGCTGGGCGTTGGGGACACAGGTGCCATCAGGCAGGCCACCGGTGACATCCGGAACAGCTGCAACATCGCCAGCAGCCCAGGCGTTCGGGATGATACCGAATTCGCCGCTGATCTGCAGGTTCACGTTGACAGAGACACGGCCGCGAGGTTCGATCGGAAAATCCGTGGAGCGGACCATGGGGTTAGCCATGACGCCGGCCGTCCAGATCAAGGTGTCTGCATCGAATTCCTGGGCAACACTCTTATCCGGCAAGTTGATGAGCTTGATGCCCTTACCCTCGGCGTTGTCCAAGGACGTGTTGAGCAATACTTCCATGCCACGGCTACGCAGGTGGTCAACAACCCACAGTGCCTGCTTCTCGGTGACCTCGGGCATGATGCGGCCCATGGCTTCTACAAGCACGAAGCGCAGTTCAGACTGATCCACACGAGCGTTCAACTTCACGGCCGCGCGGGCCATGTCTTCGAGCTCGGCGATGGTCTCGATACCGGCGAAGCCGCCACCCACAACAACGAACGTCAAGGCGCGCTTGCGTACGGCAGGATCGGTCTCGGTGGATGCCTGCTCAATGAGGGAGAGAACCTGGTTGCGCAATGCAACGGCCTCTTCAATGGTCTTCAGACCGATGCCTGCTTCGGCCAGTCCCTTGATGGGGAACGTGCGGGTAACCGCGCCGGCAGCCAGTACCACGTCATGGTAGGGGAGCTCGAACGGAGTTGCGCCGTCAACCGGGGCGATAACAGCCGTGCGGTTTTCGTGGTCGATGCTGGTCACGGAACCCTGGATGAGTTCGGTTTCTTTCAGGTGCTTACGGTGGGAAACAACCGCATGGCGTGCTTCGATGTTACCGCCGGCTACCTCAGGGAGGAACGGCTGGTAAGTCATGTAGGGCAGAGGATCAACGAGGGTGACGATGCCACCGGACTTCGCGATCTTCTTCTGCAGGTTAAACGCCGTGTAAAGGCCGACGTAACCGCCGCCAACTACGAGGACGCGCGGTCGTGCTGAAAAGGTGGGAGTAATTGCCATATCTCCATAGTACAGTTCTTTGTGAAAATATTCACTTGAGTGTGATGCGAGAGTCCAAAACAAATTTTTGCCCGTTTTGGAGCGCTTCACACTGCCCGATCCCACACCCGGCTTGGGGTGCTTGGGGCCGGCTGAGTGGGGAGGATTCGAGTGGGGCCGGGAAGTGGGTGGGCCCACGCTTCCAGGTTCCCCAAAGAATCGCGCCAGCGATTCGTTGGGGCCAGGAAGTGGGGACTAGCGCTTGTTTCCCGGCAAGACCTAACGGTTCTCTCGACTTGCCTGCAAGGCCACGGATTCCTTAGGTGTTGCTGGTGGGGCAGCCACGGTCGGAGGGTCCATTTTTCCGGCTGTGGCACCGGATGAGTCTGGACCGGGCTTCTGCGGAGAATCACGGAGCCCCTCTGAAGTGCCGCCGGCTCCCCGACGGGATCACCGCCAGAACCAGAACCGCCAGAACCAGCACTGCCCGGAGAGCCACCTTGATCATTGCCCGCACCGTCCGGTGTAGCCAGCCGACGCCGGACCAGCATCAAGTGTGTGACTCCGCCTGCCACGATCAGCGCCAGGAGCCCTACGGAGCCCAGTACCAAGGTCCGGGGTAGTGCGCTTGAGCTTTTCTCCGCCGGGATGGCTACCGGTATTGCGTTTTCGATCAGTGTCGGCTTGGGCTGTGGCACTGTGGTCGCTGGCGTGCCAGCTTCAGTAGGCGGTGTCACTTCGCCCCGCCGGTGAATGCGAATCCACTCGGAAATGCTCCCGAGCGGGTTTGTGCTCACCTCGGGCACATCTGCGGTCAGGGCCGCTTCTGCATCNAAAATCCCATAACCATAGATGGCGTTCGGGACCCCGTCCCCTTTCGGCTTGGCCGTTGAAATGATTCTGTTGATGACCTGAGCCGCGCTCATTTCGGGGTATTTTGAGCGGATCAGTGCTGCCACNCCTGACACAATGGGTGCGGCGCCGCTTGTGCCGGACCATTGTGCGTATCCGCCGCCAGGCAGGCCTCCTGCCAGGTCTTCTGCTGGGGCGCTGATACCAATACTGATGCCTTGCGAGGACGAATCGACACTTGCGGTACCGTCCTTATCCAAGCCTCCCACTGCCAAGACTCCAGGAATGGTGGCTGGGGCTCCAACCTGTTCACTGCCAGTTCGCCTGTTGCCAGCAGCTGCCACAATGAGAACATCCTTGGACTCTGCGTAAGCAAAGGCGTCATCCCAGCTCTGCGGCCAGGACGTGGAAGTGCTGCCAAGGGACATATTGATGACTTTTGCGCCTTGGTCCACTGCCCACTTCACAGCAGCCGGAATCTGGTCATCAATATTCTTCCCTGACGGGTTATCGCTGCCGAGCCAGACAGAAATGCTCAGGAGTTCGGCTTCAGGTGCCACACCAATAATTCCGTCAGGCCCGGCCCCGACGGCGGGCTTTGTTGTTGAACTTTGGTCGCTGATGCTGAAGGGGTGGCTGNNTTTGCTTGGGGGTTTTGGTTGGTGTCCGCGTCCAGCCAGCATTGTTGCCACCAGAGTGCCGTGTTCGGGTTCAGCACCAATACCCTTTGTACCGTCAGCATTTCCGGCACCAGACATGTCAACCCCACCGACCACTGCACCTTTGAGATCCGGGTGTGTCGTGTCGATTCCGCTGTCAATGATGGCGATCTTCACGCCTTTACCTTGAGAAACGTCCCAGGCTTTCTCGATGCCTGACTGTCCCAGCCAGTACTCCCGATTCCTAATTTCATCAGCTGAGGCTGCCCCAGCGCCCGCCACAACCAGTAAGCCAGCCAGGACAAGTGTCATCGACGCGGCAGCGATAGACCGCAACCGTGGGGCTAACTCCATGAAGGCTCATTTCCGTCAGACGCTGGACTCTGCGCTGCACCGAGCGCGATTCCATCAAGAATATCGTGTTCGCTGGTTGTCACCGATTCCAGCTGACCATCACTGAGCTGGATGAGACGGCGCAGCACTGTGCGCCAGATGAGCGCACCGGCCCCAATGACATCGACACGACCGGGATGCATGAAGCCAAGTTCGGCCCGTTCCGCGCGCGTCATGGCCAGCAAAGAGGTTGCTGCTGCCTCAATCTTTTCAAGTGGTACGACGGCGGCATGAATCACCTCGCTCTGATAGCTCACCAGCCCGAGGGCGTGAGCTGTCACAGTGGTGATGGAGCCAGCCACTCCCACAATGTGCTTGACATCCCCAAGCGGAACTACTTTGAGCACTTCTGTGAGCTTGTCCTCGATGGCAGCTTCTGCTGCCTGGATCTGCTCCCCGGTGGGTGGATCGCTTCGGAGGTAGCGTTCGGTGAAACGCACACAGCCCATATTGGTGCTCAATGCTGCACTGACACCGTCGGCGTTGCCCATGACGAACTCTGTGCTGCCACCGCCAAGGTCCACGACCAAAGTATTCTCACTTTCAAGCACCGGCAGCACACTGACTGCACCGGAAAATGAAAGTGCTGCTTCTTCAGCTCCGCTGACAACTTCTGGAACAAGACCCAATCGCGATTTGATGCCTGCTACAAANACATCACGATTACGCGCATCACGGGTGGCACTTGTGGCAACAAAACGCACACGTTCCACCTTCGATGAGCGGATCAGTGCCGCATATTCATCAACAGCTGCAAAGGTGCGTACCAACGCTTCCTCCGCCAGCATGCCCGAGGTATCAACCCCNTGCCCCAACCTGACCACCCGCATCTGGCGGTGAACATCACTTAGAACCTGCCCGCCTTCGTGGTCCGTGAGTACATCTGCAATCAACAGGCGGATGGAATTGGTTCCGCAGTCTATGGCGGCAACACGCATGGGATGGCCTTTCGATGAAGGTTTTGGACGTCGTTGGGTCTGAACCAAGGCTCACTGCTGCGGGCCNCTCATGGCGAAGGCTGCAGTGCGCGGAGACAGTGTCAGTGTCAGTATCTAGCTGCTTGGCTGGTTCAGGTGCTTAACGTGCCGGCTTAAGTCNCTTGTGGGGTACGGGGCTGCAGTGTCCCAAGCCCCTGCGCAATAACAGGTGTCAGCAGTCCACCACTGTGCCACGGCAGCAAGTGCTTCATCACCGAGCGGGTTGACACCCGGTCCCGCAGCTAAGGAGTGCCCGATCAGTACGTGCAAGCATTTAACGCGCGTGGGCATGCCGCCTGCGGAGATCCCAGCAATTTCAGGGACCGGGCCGGTGCCTGCCCTTTCGCCAATGGCTTCACGGGCGGCGATGTAACTCTCGTGAGCTTTTGGTAGGCGGTAGCCAAGTCACTGNTCACTTCCAAGACGGTCAGTCATCAAGTTCATAAGCCCCGCAGCTTCCAACCGTGATGCTGCAGCGGTAAGTACTGGGTGGCTCAGGTAGTAGGTGGTGGGGAACGGAATCCCGTTGCTGAGCCGGGGTGCCGTTGCAGCCACCAGAGGATTGCCGCACAAGCACCTGGCAGGGATCTCCACTACGTCACGTACCGGCCGGTTGAGCTGGCGGCTGAGCGTGTCAAGATCCAGCTGGGTGGGTATGCGCCCAGCTGAGGCGGAGCTTGTATTTGCGGGCACGGGGCCTTTCATGAAACAGTTTCGATGCTCCCGCCATTCTGACAAGGGCTGGAAAAGCCCCGCTGGGAGATCTTGATATGGCGATGGTGTTCAACAAACCATTTTAGCGTGCCTGCGCATCAGCGCCCGCACGGGTATCAGGGAGCGGGTGCCTGCGCCGGAGCGATTTCTTCCACTGAAGAGGGAACAGGTTCCACTGCTGGAGCCGGTGCAGCCTTCTCAGGTGCTTTGGGTGGAGGTTGAACTTCTGCAGATTTCTGAACCGCGTCCCATAAACTACCAACCCACGGCTCAACCGTTGTGTTGGTGGCGTCCTTGGCTGTAGTTTCCTGGGCGGATACAGCCTTTGCAGGATCGCCCGAGTCATCTAACGCTTCAACGCCGTTTGCCCCGTACACCCAATATCCGGTTTCACCCGGCATGAGCATACTGACCCTGTCACGGGCCTGCTGCTTAATATAGGCGGGGTCATCCCAACGGGTCAGTTCGGTTTCGTAGGCGCTTTGCTGGGTCTGCTTGGCCGCGATGTCTACGCGAAGTGCAGAAATCTCTGCCCTCTGCTGCATGAAGGTGTGCACATTTGGAGCCAGCAACAACGTCACAACACCCATTGTCAGCCCCAAAACCAGGAGCCGGCCGGAGAAAGACCGTGCTGGCACAGGGCTATTGCTGGACCCCTGAACCACCCCGTCCTTGTGACAGCGACTGTTGGGTCCGGAGGCGCGCTGGCGTTGCCGCACCTGCCCCGGCTTACCTTTTCCTGACTTACCGCGGCCTGCCTTGGCGCCACCTGACTTACCCNNCACTGGGGTGGGCGAATCGCTGGTGCCAGGCTCCGGCGTCGTGCCTGCCGCTGCAGGCTCTTCTGAGAGGTCATCCGGGGCACGTCCAATGCCGGTGGTGAATTGTGCTTTAGGCACTGAGGGCCGTCGCGTGGCCATGCTTCTCCTAAGTACTTCTACCGATCAAAACTATCCACACCAGCTGGTTGGCGGGCAAAATATACGCTGCGGATACAACAAAGCCGCGGCAGCCAACCAAGGTGTATGTTCAACCTTAGCCAGCTACCGCGGCCTCTGCTGCTATTTAGCCTTTGAAACGCGGGAACGCGCTGCGGCCTGCGTAGACTGCGGCATCATCGAGTTCTTCTTCGATGCGCAGCAACTGGTTGTATTTAGCAACACGCTCGGAGCGGGCCGGGGCACCAGTTTTGATCTGACCGGCGTTGGTAGCAACGCAGATATCAGCAATGGTGGTGTCTTCGGTTTCACCTGAACGGTGTGAAGTGATGGTGCTGTAACCGGCGCGCTGGGCCATGGACACAGCGTCCAGGGTCTCGGTCAGCGAACCGATCTGGTTGACCTTCACCAGCAGCGAGTTGGCGCTCTTCTCAGCAATGCCGCGGGAGAGGCGCTCGGGGTTGGTGACGAAAATGTCATCGCCAACGATCTGGACCTTATCGCCAATGGCGTCGGTCAAGGTCTTCCAGCCTTCCCAGTCTTCCTCATCCAGGGGATCCTCGATGGAGACGAGCGGGTAGTCGGCAACGAGCTCGGCGTAGTAAGCGCTCATCTGCTCGGCAGTCTGTGCCTTGCCTTCGAACTGGTAGGCACCGTCTGTGAAGAACTCAGAGGAGGCAACGTCCAGGGCCAGGGCCACGTCCTTGCCGGGCTCGTAACCTGCGCGCTTGATGGCTTCCAGGATCAGGTCCAGGGCTGCACGGTTGGAGGGCAGGTTCGGGGCGAAGCCGCCTTCGTCGCCGAGACCAGTGGAGAGGCCCTTTTCCTGCAGGACGGCCTTGAGGTTGTGGTAGACCTCAACGCCCCAGCGCAGGCCCTCGGAGAAGGTTGCTGCACCCAACGGAACAACCATGAATTCTTGGATGTCCACATCGGAGTCTGCGTGTGAACCACCGTTGAGGATGTTCATCAGCGGTACAGGCAGAACGTGGGCGTTGGGCCCACCAAGNTAGCGGTACAGCGGCAGTCCGGCAGACTCTGCTGCGGCACTTGCCACGGCCAGGGAAACACCCAAGATGGCGTTGGCGCCGAGCTTGGACTTGTTGGGNGTGCCGTCCAGCTCCTGCATCATGGAGTCGATCAGGCGCTGATCTGTTGCATCTACGCCCTCGAGTTCAGGTGCGATAACTTCCAGAACAGCCTCAACTGCCTGCAAGACACCCTTGCCCTGGTAACGGTTNTTGTCGCCGTCGCGCAGTTCCGAGGCCTCAAAGGCACCCGTTGATGCGCCGGAGGGAACGCCTGCGCGGCCCATGGCTCCATCTTCAAGGAGAACCTCGACCTCTACGGTCGGATTTCCCCAGGAATCCAAAATTTCGCGTGCATGAATGGCTTCAATAAGTGCCACGTATCGCTCCTAAAAGTCAGCTTTGTAGTGTAAATGTCGACCACGCTGTCACCTCAAGCCTAACCCGAGCACGTGAGCGGGCCCTCATTACTACGCTCAGAGCGGGATTGTGGCGGAGATTTCCCTAGATCACAAGGACCCATGAACACCCGCTCGCTGCGCTACATGCGTGCTTGGAAGTCACGTACGGCTAGACGCAGTGCCCGTTCCGCATCAAGTCCGCGTTGCTGTGTCACCTGTACGACGCCGAACAGCACCTTCCCGAGCTCATCCTCCGTCTCGATGTGGCTGGCCAGTGAGTCGATGTGGCTAGTAAGTGAGTTGGCCACCTCCGGTTCGGTGAGGCCAGCCCGTTGCGCCCGTTCGAGCGTTTTCGCCGCCATGGCCAGGGCCGGGAGGGACTGTGGGATTCCGGCGAAGGGGCTCTGTGCCAGTGGGCGGGCAGGTGCCAGTGGGCGGGCAGGGAACTGTTGCGGGATTTTCCCCGCACGTTCAGCGGCCTTGACGCGTTCCCAGGTTGCCTCGATTTCGGTGATCGTGGCAGGNAAGCTCTCTTGCAAGGTCCCATCGGCATGGAACACGTGAGGGCTGCGCCGGATCATCTTCTCACTCAAGCCGCGAATAACATCCGCCAGCTCGAAGCGGCCTTCTTCCTGCGCCAAACGCGAATGCAGCACCACCTGGAGCAAGATATCGCCAAGTTCGTTGGCCATCTCACTGGTATGGCCGCTTTCAACGGCTTCGATAAACTCGTAGGATTCCTCCAGCAAGTACGTTGTGAGGGAGTCATGGCTCAAGGCTGCAGTCCAGGGGCAGTGCTCGCGCAAGGCTGCCACCACGCCTACAAGGCGGGCCATTTCCGTTGGTGTGGAAGCGGCCCGCCCATCGAGGGTTTCTTCGGTGTTAGTTCTCACGCTCTGAATCATCCGTGGCGAGACCATCGGATGCACCGAAAGCTTCAAACTCCGCAGAGTCTTCGAAGTCATCCATTTCTTCCATGGCGTCTTCATAGTGCTCAATGATGAAATCGGCCAGCTGCTCGCGAGCCTCCATGGGCAAGAACGTTGCATGCACGGCGTTCAAGGTCATCTCAAGGACAGTGTCCAGACCGTAACCAAAGGCCTCCACCAACAGACCAAACTCGTTGGTCAGCGTGGTTCCGCCCATCAAGCGGTTATCGGTATTGACAGTGACATTGAAGCCGAGCTGGTACAGCAGTTCAATGGGGTGTTCTGCAATGGTGGTGCCGAAAGCGGCAATAGCGCCTGTCTGCAGGTTAGACGAAGGGCACAGCTCCAACGGGATCTGGCGGTCCCGCACCCACTGGGCCAAATCACCCAAGGTGAGCGTGCCGACGTCGTTCCCGTCTTCTTCTTGAACATCCAGGTGGATGTCTTCGGCGATGCGAACGCCATGGCCCAGACGCAGTGCCCGGCCGTGGACCAGGGCATCTTGAATGCTCTCCAGCCCGGCGGCCTCGCCCGCGTGGACGGTGGCCGGGAAGTTGTTTTCCGCCAAGTAGGTGAAAGCCTCGGTGAAGCGTGAGGGCAAGAACCCTCCNTCGGCGCCTGCAATATCGAAGCCAACCACGCCGTTGTCGCGGTGACGCACGGCAAGCTGGGCGATTTCGGCGCCGCGGTCAGCATGACGCATGGCCGTGACGATCTGGCCAACCTCAATGTATCCGCCAGCCTCATCCACCGCATCCATGCCCTCTTCGAGGCCCTCCTGGACGGCTTCGACAGCATCATCAAGGCTCAAACCTGCCGTGAGGTGTTGCTCTGGTGCCCAGCGCACTTCGCCGTACACCACCCCGTCCTCGGCTAAGTCCTCGACAAATTCCCGTGCAACACGAACCAGTGAATCGTGTGTCTGCATGACTGCGACGGTGTGTTCAAAGGTTTCAAGGTAACGTTCCAGCGAGCCGGAGTTGGCCGATTCCACGAACCACGTGCGTAACTCCTCCGGGTCGGTGGTGGGNAGTTCATGGCCCGCCTCGGCTGCCAACTCTATGATGGTTTCCGGACGCAAACCGCCGTCCAGATGGTCGTGCAGGGATACCTTTGGCAACGATTTGAGGTCCACAACGGGGATGGACGTGGCAGCGTGCTCTGAAGTTGGGTTAGTCACAATCCCCACTCTAGGGATGTGTTCGGCACTGCGCTAGTTGCCTCCGCTAGCTGTGCTGGCTGGTAGTGCCTGCGATGCGTGCCTTCACGGAAACCGGCGGCAGCACCGGATGCTGCTTTTGCTGCCGTTGCAGGGAATACTCGGGAATTCTCGGCGGCACAGACTCCCCAAGTACCGTTGGTACGTTCGCCACGGGCGCACCGCTGGCAGGACCGGCTCCCTCAGGATCCTCCCCGGTGGTGTCCTCCGTCTCCGCGTCTGGCTGGATTTCTGATCCTTCGTCGCGGTCAACGCTCGGATCAGTTCCTGATTCCACTCCGGTGCCATTGAGCCGTGCACCCTCCGCTGCATGCCGAGCCTGAGTCAACGGGGCAGCTGCAATCTGTGCCTGCTCAGCCTGTACTTGTGCAGCGTGCTGGGCGGCCATGAGGCCTGGTTCGGGGCGGGGCGCCACTTTGCCGCGCTTCTCNAAAAANTGATGCAAATACTTGATGGCGTGATCCACAATGAAGCCGATCGCGATGGCGAAAGCAATGGCAATTCCNACACCTAGCAGTGGGTTGTGATGAACCCAGCGGCCAGCGAAGGTTCCCACGGCCACTGAATAACTAGCCCAGGTCACCACGGCAATGCCATCCAGCACCAGAAAGCGGCGCCAGGGAAAATGGGTGGCTCCGGCGGTGAAGTTCACGGCAATTCTTCCCACGGGAATATAACGGGCGGTGAATATCAAGATGGCGCCCCGTTTTTCCAGTTCCTTGCCCGCCCAGGCAAAGACCGCGGCACCACGTGGTTTGCGCATCCATTTGAACCGTGTAGTGCCGAATGTCCGGCCCATGAAGTAAGCAACGTTGTCCCCGAGCATGGCGCCAATAGTGGCGCCGATGATCAGTAACCAAACATTGGGGTCTCCTGTGCGTGCGGAGATCGAGGCCAAGGCCACAATGGCCGTTTCGCTGGGCAGAAACAANAAGAAACCATCAATCAGGCANAAGAGGCTGACCAAGGGAATCACCCACCATTGAGCGGCGGAATGTTCGATCAGAAAATTAATTTGATCGACGATGTGCAAAAGTCCACCGTGGATGGTTCCTCTCCTGTGGTGGTTGGCTGTGTCCAGTTTCCCACGTTGGCGCGCTTGTCCGTATCCACCGGGAGGACGAGATTCTGCTGTTTTCCCACACTATGGGATGACGGCCACAAAGAGCCATAAGAAGGCCTGGGCGCAGCCAAAGTCAAGGGTTAACCAACAACCACTATCAACTGTCGTGGCGTTAACTCTCAGGAAATTCCTAGGTTCGGCGGGACCCCTCAAACCAACGCCGCATCACGTTTGACGTAAGTTCCTCCAACGCCGCATCACATTTGACGCGGTGTTGGAGGAACTAACAGCCGAAAGTGATGCGGCGTTGACGATTAAGGAGCCAAACGTGATGCGGCGTTGGAGGAGGGGCTAGGCGATGCGGTCGATGATCAACTGGTTCGCCACGAGGGTGCCCCTAGGTGCGATGGTGACGGCATCCGCCAACGCTTCCTTCGCTCGTTCAAATTTTTCTGGAGTATCTGTCAGCAGCGTCATGAGCGGCTCCCCGGCGCGCACCAGNATCCCCGGTTTGGCGTGCAGGCGTACGCCGGCACCTGCTTGGACCACATCTTCCTTCCGGGCCCGTCCAGCACCAAGGCGCCACGCGGCAACACCCACACTCATCGCATCAAGGCGCGTCAGCACGCCGTCGGCCGATGCGTACACCACCTCCGATTCACGGGCCGTGGGCAAGTCCGCTTCAGGATCCCCGCCTTGGGCGGAAATCATGCGCCGCCACACATCCATGGCCCGGCCATCCTTCAAAGCAGCAGCGGGATCGGCGCCACGGATGCCGGCAGCTTCCAACATTTCTTGGGCCAGCTTCACCGTCAGTTCCACAACATCGCTAGGACCNCCACCGGCGAGCACCTCCACGGACTCCTGCACCTCAATGGCGTTACCTGCCGTCAGGCCCAGCGGCGTGGACATATCCGTCAACAACGCTACGGTGTTCACGCCAGCGTCCTTGCCCAGCGCCACCATGGTCTGAGCCAGTTCCCGGGCCATCTCCACAGTCTTCATGAACGCACCGGAGCCCACCTTCACATCGAGCACCAGCGCACCGGTCCCTTCAGCGATCTTCTTACTCATAATGGAGGAAGCGATCAACGGAATCGCTTCGACGGTGCCCGTGACATCGCGCAGCGCGTACAGTTTCTTATCCGCTGGGGCCAGGCCATCACCGGCGGCACAAATGACAGCACCCACCTCGGAGAGCTGGCGCATCATCTGCTCATTGCGCAGATTCGCGCGCCATCCCGGAATGGCTTCTAGTTTGTCCAAGGTCCCGCCTGTGTGCCCCAGCCCNCTACCGGAGAGTTGTGGCACAGCTGCGCCAAATACGGCGACCAGGGGTGCCAGTGGCAGCGTGATCTTATCGCCCACACCACCGGTTGAGTGCTTATCGGTTGTGGGCATCAACGAACCTGTTGCATTGCGCAGGCCGCTGAAGTCAAGGGTTTCACCGGAGGCAATCATGGCTGCAGTCCACTGCGAAATTTCTACCCGGTTCATCCCATTGAGCAAGATGGCCATGTTCAGCGCAGCCATCTGCTCATCCGCGATGGTTCCCCGAGTGTAGGCGTCAATAGTCCACGCGATCTGATCGCCGCTGAGCGTGCCCTTATCCCGCTTGGTGCTAATGATTTCAACGGCGTCAAAGCTGGGGCCGGTGTAGCGTTCGCTGCTCATGGTGTCTCGCTCCGAGAGTTGGTTTTAGTGGTTTCGGGCGCAGAAGCTCTGGTAAGGTCCCGGGGACCAAAGGCATCCGGGAGGACCCAGTCCATCGTTTTCACCCCTGATGACGTCATCAGCTGTGTCTGAACCGTGCTGAATTCAAACAAAATCTGACGGCAGCGCCCGCATGGCATGAGCACGGCACCCACGCCATCCACACAGTAGAAATGTGTGATGAGTCCNCCGCCGTTCATCCGCACGGCCCCGATCATGGTGCATTCCGCGCAAAGGGTCAGCCCGTAGCTGGCATTTTCCACGTTGCAGCCCGAGACGATGCTGCCGTCTTCCAGCCTGGCCGCAGCGCCGACCGGAAAATTTGAGTACGGCACATAGGCGTGGGCAAGGGCTGCGGTGGCAGCTTCGCGCAGGGGTTCCCATACCTCATCTGGCAGGTCGTGGCGCATGTGTTACTCCTTAACGTACGGTTCGCCGTCGGCGGCCGGGGCCTTGGCCTTACCCACAAAGCCCGAGACGGCCAAGATGGTCAGCGCGTAGGGCAACATGGCCAGGAACTGCCCATCGATCGGTGTGCCAGCCAGCGAGAGGATACTTTGCAGGTTCCCGGCCACGCCGAAGAGCAACGCGGCAAGGGCTGCNCCTATCGGGTTCCAGCGCCCGAAAATCAAGGCCGCCAAAGCAATGAAGCCCAGCCCGCCTGTCATGTCCTTACTGAAGCTGCTGACGGCCACAAGCGTGAAGTAGGCTCCGCCCACACCGGCCACAGCCCCGCCCGCGAGCACGTTCAGCACACGGGTTCGGTTGACGTTAATGCCCACCGTGTCTGCTGCCTTAGGATGCTCGCCCACAGCACGCACGCGCAGTCCCCAGCGGGTCCTAAACAACCCAAACCACAGCGCTACAACAAGGATCAGCATGAAGTAGCCAATAATTGACTGCCGAAACAAGGTGGGGCCAATAATGGGGATTTCCGAGAGCAACGGAATGGGGATATTTGGCAGGTGGGCGGGTTGGTTGAAGGTGGTGATCCCATCCACCTTTGTCTTCATGATCTTTTCAAACAAGAACCCGGTCAGACCCGATACCAACACGTTCAACACCACGCCGACAATGATCTGATTCACCACATACTTGATACTGAATAACGCCAACAGCAAAGATACGAGCACACCTGCCACAGCTGCAGCAAANAGTCCGGCGAAAGCATTTTGTGTGATGGAGGAAACCAGCGCTGCCGTGAAGGCACCTGCCAGCAGCTGCCCCTCGATGGCGATGTTCACTACGCCAGCGCGTTCGGAGAGGACTCCTGACATGGAGCCAAACACCAGCGGTGTGGTGATCAACATGGCGCCCGTAAANAGACCCACGAGTGTGATGTTTTGTGTGGTGGTTCCACCGATGATCCACACCATCAAGCCCACCACAAACACCACGGTGAACGTCATTACCACCCAATTGCTGATGCGTCCCAGATTCTTGGTCTGGGTGTACGCCAAGAACGTCAGAGCTGCACAGATCAGTGAAACAACGCTCCCCACTGCCTTGGCTGGAAGCACCAAATCAGGCACTTGCCAGGCGTCGCCGCTGGAGGAGAGACGGAACGTTGCTGTGCCACCGGGTCCAAGCACAATGAAGACGACGATGGCGAAGAGCGTCAGAACTCCGAACAGGATCGGCATTTTCCAGCTGCGGACGGCGACGGCGTCAATGACCTTACTGCGGTCAGTTGTTGCTGCGATGCTCATGCTGTGACTCCTTCGCGGCTAACGGCCTTGATCCGGAACATGGAGCGAACCAGCGGCGGGGCGGCAATGAACAAGACAATCAGGGACTGCACTACAGCCACGATGTCAATGGACACATCTGCGTTGACGGCCATCGAGGTGCCACCGGCTTTGAAGGCACCAAACAAGAGAGCAGCAAAGAACGTGCCCCACGGTTTGGAGCGTCCCAGCAAGGCAACGGTGATGGCGTCAAAGCCAATACTGCCAGCAACGTCGGAATCCAGGATCTTNTCCGTGCCTGCAAGTTGGGTCACCCCNGCCAGCCCGGCCAAGGCTCCGGAGATCAGCATGACGGTGATGTAACCGCGCGAGACCAGCATGCCCGCCGTGCGAGCTGCACGCGGGTTGGCACCAATGGCACGGTACTCAAAGCCGAGGGTTGATCGGTTGAGTAGCCAGGAAACAACNAAAACAGCCGCAATCGCCAAGATCAGACCCGCATGCACCCGGTAGTTCGGGCCAAGCAGCAGCGGGAACATGGCCGATTCATGCATCCGCGGGCTGATGGGGTTGCTACTGGCGGGGTCGCGCAGCTGGTTCTTGAGCAGGTAAAGGACTAAGGAGATGGCAATGTAGTTGAGCATGATCGTCACGATCACCTCGTGGGCACCAGTTTTNGCCTTCAAGAATCCGGCGATGCCACCNCACAGCGCACCACCGAGCGCGCCTGCCAGCACCACTGCCAGCAAGTGGATGCCTGGNGGCAGTTCCATCATGAAACCAACGACGCCGGCAAAGGTGGCACCGAGGATGATCTGGCCTTGGGCGCCTATGTTGAAAAGGCCCACCCGGAACGCCAGCGTTACGGCCAACCCGGACAGGATCAGCGGGGTGGCAAACGTCAGGGTCTCAAANATACCCAGCCGGCCCTGCCATGTCCGGGAGTTTGGATCGTAGGTGGCGCCTCGCCACAGAGCGCCGTAGGCGTCCGAGATGGCTGCCCAGATGGCCCGAAACGTAGCACCCGGGTCACCGAANAAGTATCCAAACGCTGTGACGACTCGTTCGTCGGTGACAGCGATGAGGATCCCACCAATGACAAGGGCAACCAGCACGGCCAGAACGGAGACCATCGCGCTACCGCTGACGATTTCGCGCATCAGCTGGCTACCTCCGGTCCCGTTGTCGGTCTTCCACGGCGCCCTCGGGCCACCGGCCCCAGCCCCGGCCTCCTTGTTATCCAAGGACCCTCCGGGAGGCGGCAGTTGCGGCTCACTCATAGCTGCACCCCTTCATCATTCGTGGTGTCGGAGCCCTCGACTGCGGCCTGGCTCGCCGCGCCTGACTCTGCGTCTGTGTCCGGCACGGCGTCTGTTTCTGTGTCTGTGTCTTGTTGATTCATTTGTTCCTGTGCTTCTGCAACGGGCAACCCCGCCATCATCAGGCCAATCAATGCGCGGCTGGACTTTCCGGGNACAATACCCATGAGCCGGCCAGCAAANAGTACGGCGATCCGGTCAGCAAGTTCCAACACTTCATCTAATTCCGTGGACACGATGAGTACGGGNGTTCCTGCATCCCGTTCGGCAACGATGCGTTTATGCAAGAACTCAATGGAGCCCACGTCCACACCACGGGTGGGTTGGGAGGCGATGAANAGTTTCAGCGGACGGGAAAGTTCNCTAGCCAGCACCACCTTTTGCTGATTTCCGCCAGATAAGGTCTCTGCCGGATCCTGCGCCGTCTGGGCTCGCACATCATACTCGGCTACCTTTTCTGCGGCGTTTTTAGCAATGACCTCACGATTCATGGTCCCGCGCTTGGAATAAGGAGCCTGCTTGTACAGGTCAAGAACAAGGTTCTCGGCGATGGAGAATTCACCCACCAGCCCGTCATCCTGGCGGTCTTCGGGCACGAAGCCGACCCCGGAATCTAGAACGTCCCGGACGCTCTTGCCCAGCAGTTCCTTCCCATCCAAAGTGATGGAACCCTGGGTGTGCTTGTGCAGGCCGAGGACGGCTTCGGTCAGTTCAGTTTGTCCGTTGCCTTGCACCCCGGCAACCGCCAAGATCTCACCCTTGGCCACACCCAAGGTGACGTTGTCCAANAGCCTGTGACCGGCGTCGTTCATCACGGTCAGGTTCTTGACTTCGAAGGTGACCTCNCCAGGNGTGGCATCAGTCTTGTCCAAGGTCAGATTTACGGCGCGGCCCACCATCATGGCGGCCAGATCCGTGGTGGAGGCCGACGGCGGTGCCGAGCCCACCACCTTGCCGCGTCGGATGACGGTGATGGTGTCAGTAATCGCCTTGTGCTCACGCAACTTGTGGGTGATGAACACGATGGAGGTGCCACCATCGCGCAACTGGCCCATGATGTCCATGAGTTCATCAGTTTCCTGCGGTGTGAGCACAGCGGTGGGCTCATCCAGGATCAGAATTTTGGAGTTGCGCACCAGCGCCTTGATGATCTCTACCCGTTGCTGAACACCCACGGGGAGGTCCTCCACCAGGGCATCGGGGTCAACATCGAAGCCGAACTTAGCGGAGATCTCGCGAATCTTCTTGCGGGTCTCCTCTAAATTTAGAACACCACCAAAGGAGGTGGCTTCAGCGCCCAAGGCGACATTCTCTGCCACGGTGAACACCGGGACCAGCATAAAGTGCTGGTGCACCATGCCGATACCAGCTGCCATGGCATCCGAGGGCCCGGAAAAGCGCACTGGTACATCATCGATGAGGATCTCTCCGGAGGACGGCGCATACAGTCCGTACAGGACATTCATCAGCGTCGATTTNCCGGCGCCGTTTTCGCCCAGGAGGCCGTGGATCTCNCCTATTTCAACCACCAGGTCAATGTGGTCGTTGGCCACAAAAGTGCCGAAGCGTTTGGTAATGCCCCGTAGTTCAAGTTTCAACGTTTTAGCCCGTCCGCGGGTAGTTTGGTAGCAATAGGTTCGTGATGCTCAATGCTGTCCTCGTGGCCGTGCCGCTCACCGAGAATTATCGGTGGCGCGGCACGGATTCGGGCTGTGCACTACAGGCCCGAAGGTGGTACTTACTTCGGGCTGGACTTGGATTCCACCTTGATGGAACCGTCGATGATGCCCTTCTTGATCTCATCTAGCTGGCTCTTAGTGTCAGCACTGACAGCGGAGTCAAGGTCATGGAATGGGGCCAAGGCCACGCCGGCGTTTTCCAAGGTTCCGATGTAGGGNGTCGGATCAAACTTGCCGTCCACATCCTCCTTGACGATGGTCTCTACAGCTTCACCCATGGTCTTGATGACCGAGGTCAGCAAGACTGACTTGTACGTGGGGGCGGTGAGGAAACCGTCGGAATCGACCCAGACGAGCTTGACGTCCTTGCCGCCCTTGTTAGCTGCCAAGATGGCATCGCCGGCGCCCTTGCCGAGCGGGCCAGCAACAGGCATGACCACGTCAGCACCTTCAGAGATCAGGTTGTTGGTGATCTTGGTGCCTTCTTGGATGATCTCAAACGTGTTTGCGAAGGAACCCTGTTGGGTGTCGGCGTTCCAGCCCAGAAGCTGCACGTCCTTGCCCTGCTTTTCATTGAAGTACTTCACACCCTCGGCAAATCCGTCCATGAAGATGGTGACGGTAGGAATGTTGATACCGCCGAAGGTACCGACCTTGCCGGTCTTGGAAACTGCAGCTGCAGCGTAGCCTGCCATGAAGGCAGCCTGGGCGGTGTCGTACACAACCGGCTTGACGTTAGGCGCCTTGATGCTGTTGTCATCGATGATGGCGTAGTGCAGGTCAAGATTGTCTTTCGCTGCTGCCGCAGTAGCTTCGGCCAGAAGGAAGCCAACTGTGACGGTCAGGTTGCAGCCAGCGCTGGCCATCTGGTTCAGGTTAGGCACAAAATCCGCGGTGCTGGAGGACTGGGCTTCTTTCATCTTGATCCCCAAGTCCTTGACAGCCATTTTCATGCCTTCATAGGAGGACTGGTTGAACGACTGATCGTCGAATCCGCCGGAGTCAGAAACGATGCAACCGAGAAAATTGGCTGCTGCAGCACTTTCTGTACTGCCACCGCCGCCCGGGGCCGGCGGGGCCTCACCGCAACCTGTGAGCAGCAGCGCCATGGCGCTCACTGCAACAGTACCTACGATGGCTCCGCGCTTAACGGTGTTCAGCAACTGCTTCTTCAAGATTCCTCCATGTGGTGTGGGACCGCCGCAGTGAAGGATTTGCCCCAAAACAATCGCGAGTCCATCCATCGTGATGCGCAACCATGTAGTTACGCATCGGTGGAGGAACTCGCTTGCATTGACGCACCTCAGCATTGCGGCGCTATGCAACACACACTAGCGGCACTTCCCTACCGGTCGGTAGTGCCTCACGGGTACCGCGGCGCATTGTTGGGGAACTGTTACATAATTGACTCCCCAGAAGTCCCGGCAGCGTTCGAGATAGCACGGGGCGGCGTGGATTCGCTATTCAGCGGGTCTTTATTCAGCGGGGTCTTTATTCTGCGGGGTCGCGCAACGTGCGCAGGGCGGCGGCGCACAGCACACGGATTCCCACCGAAAGGGCTCGCTCATCGACAATATAGTCCCCTCGGTGCAGGTCATATTCTTCACCGCCAGGAACATGGGTACCTAGGCGCATGAGAGAACCAGGGATACCTTGGAGGAACCAGGCGAAATCCTCCGCACCCATGGACTGCGGCGCCAACACTACAGAGTCTTCACCCAATTCTGCGCGGGCTGCGGCCTCGATGACCGCAGTTTCGTGTTCGGAGTTCACTACTGGNGGNACACCTCGGGTGTGCTCCAGATGCACCTCAACACCAAAGGGTGCGGCAACCTGCTGCACTACGTCATCGAGTAACTCCCCAGCGGCATGCCACGCTTCGCGGTCAAGGCAGCGCATAGTCCCGCTCATAACACCGTGGCCGGGAATGGCGTTAGGTGCGGAGCCTGCGTGGATCTGGCCCCAGACAACTGAGACACCGCTGCGGACATCCACGCGGCGCGAGAGTACAGCCGGAACGCTGATGGCAATTTGTGCCAGCGCAAATACCAAGTCTTCGGTGAGGTGCGGGCGCGAGGTATGTCCACCACGGCCGGAGAGCTCAATTTTGATGGTGTCCGAGGCGCTGGTGATGGGCCCGATACGGGTACCGATCTTACCCACTTCAACCCGGGGATCACAGTGCAATGCCATGATCCGCGGCACGCCATCGAGTGCGCCTTGGTCGATGCAGGACAACGCACCACCAGGCATGGTTTCTTCCGCTGGCTGGAAAATAATCCTGATGCGCCCACCCAGTGCAGTGTGCTCGTGCATTTTAGCCAGGACCAGAGCTATGCCCAGCATGGTGGCAGTGTGAAAATCATGGCCGCAGCCGTGGGTGATCCCGTGATTGCGGGAAGCAAACGCCAAACCTGTCTCTTCCACAATAGGCAGGGCATCAATGTCACCGCGCAGTGCTGTGGCAATGGGCCCCTCCCCNACGTCCACAATGACGCCTGTACTCTCGAGGCGGCGCGGAGAAAGCCCGGCTTCCACCAGACGGTCATAGATCTTCTCTGAGGTGCGGAACTCTTGGAAGGACAGCTCCGGGTGAGCATGGAGGTCACGACGGAATTCAATGACCTCTTCCAACAAGGGTTCAAGCCATGGGCCTACCAACTCAGTCGGTTCTGTTTCCAGCGAGTAATTGCGCACAGTTCAAACTCTATCCATGTCCCCGGACAGGGGCCGCATTCACTGCCCGCATTACTGAACACGGCCCCGCATTTGCACTTTTAGCCAAAGCACTGTAGAAAGTGTTCCGTTTCAGGTCGCTGAACCGCAGTAGTGGCTGAAGAACCATCAATTAGAGCGTCTAATCATTCATTACTGCGGTTCAGTGCCAAAGAGCAGACGGCAGTCAACGCCTTAAAGAACGTCCGTGTCGCCCTTAGCTTTGAGCCCGTCAACAGCCCGCTTAACAAGCTGCGAATGCGCCCGTGTTGTCACCAGGAGCGCGTCTGGGGTGTCAACAACCACAACGTCCTGGATGCCGATCAGGGCAATGACACGCTTGGTGTCTGTGACCACAATGCCTGTGCTGTCATCAGTGAACACACGTGCACCTTCACCAATGACTTTAACGTTGTTATCTTCCTTGGCGCTGCTCAACCGTGCGATGGCCGCAAAGTCTCCAACGTCGTCCCAGCTAAAATCNCCTGGAATCACTGCCACATCCCCTGCATCCGCAGCAGGCTCCGCCACGGCGTAGTCAATGGCAATTTTNGGCAAGGTGGGCCACACACGGTTCTTCACAGCAACCCGCTCAGGNGTGTCCCATGCTTGCGCAATTTCCATCAGCCCCTCATAGAGCACTGGCGCATTGGCCTTCAAGTGATGCAACATCAATTCCACAGGAGCCACGAACATTCCTGCATTCCAGTTGTATTCACCGCAGGCAAGGTACGTCTCGGCGATTTCCAAACTAGGCTTTTCCACAAACTTTGCCACTGTATGGGCGCTGGGNGCACCCTCAATAGTCAGCGGCACACCGGTGCGGATGTAGCCGAATCCGGTGGAGGCGTGTGTTGGCTTGATGCCAATGGTCACAATTTTCCCTGTTGCGGCAGTGTAAATAGCTTCCCGTACTGCGGCCTGGAATTTCTCCACCGGGCTGATGACCTGATCGGCAGCAAATGAACCCATGATGGTTGTGGGGTCCCGGATAAACAAGATGGCTGCGGCCAATCCGATCGCTGCCCCTGAGTCCTTGGGCTCAGGTTCCAACACGAGGTTCTCATCGGCAATCTCGGGTAGCTGGCTACAGACTGCCTCCCGGTGAGCATCACCGGTAACTAGCAGAACTTTCTTGCCGCTGAGGGGTTCGAGCCTGTCATAGGTGGCACGAATCAACGTGCTTCCGCTGCCGGTGAGGTCATGGAGGAATTTAGGTGCTGCTGCACGGGACAGCGGCCACAGCCTTGTCCCCACGCCACCTGCTGGGATCACGGCGTAAAANCGGTCCAGAGGCTCCATGGTGGGCTGCTCTGGGTCAACCAAATTTTGCGTATTCATCACCCCAACCATAGGCGATAGCCCAACGCAGACGCGCGAAGATGGGAATATTTGCACCAAACTTCCACCCATAGTCGTAGGCTGGGCACACCGCCGTCGTATCCTTAGCAAAGGGAGGCCAAGCCCATATACAGCAATCACATGAGACGCGCCTGTGATTCGTTGCATAGAGCAAGGAGTGCCTAAGTTGAATATGATGTTAGCTAAGCCTAAATTTAGGCACAAGTATGAGTGCTCACGCCGTGTGCGTTTCCCGCGTGGAACCACGCCAGCGCAACGGCGACGCAGGAAGGTTTATCAGTGCCGACAAAACCAGCTGGCACTCTGTATCGCGGCCGAGAAGGCATGTGGTCCTGGGTGGGACACCGAATTACCGGTGTAGTAATTTTTATTTTCTTGTTGGTGCACGTTTTGGACACCTCATTGGTGCGAGTGTCTCCAGAAGCGTACACAGCAGTCATTGGGGCGTATAAGAACCCCATTATGGGATTGGGCGAGGCCGCCTTAGTGGCAGCAATTGTGTTCCACGCCTTTAACGGCCTGCGCATCATTGCCATCGACTTCTGGAAANAGGGTCCCAAGTTCCAGCACCAAATGCTGTGGGGCGTTCTTGCCCTGTGGGCTGTGACCATGATTCCCTTCTTGATCCGTCACCTCACCATTGTCTTCTCANATTTCTTCGGAGGGAACTAAATTGAGTACCAACTCCATCGCTTCGCCGCGTTCTAACAGCGCGCAGTCACCGAAGTACAAGCGGAACAAAGCATCACACTCAAGCTTTGAGATGTTCGCTTGGCTATTCATGCGCCTCTCCGGGGTTGTTTTGATCGTGCTGATCTTTGGGCACCTGTTCGTGAACCTCATGGTTGGCGAAGGCATCCACGCCATTGACTTTGGTTTTGTTGCTGGTAAATGGTCCGATCCGTTCTGGCAATTCTGGGATCTGGCCATGCTGTGGCTGGCTATCTTGCATGGCAGCAACGGTGTTCGCACCATCATTAACGATTACGCTGAGCGTGATGGAACGCGCATGACGCTCAAGGGCGTTCTGTATGTTGCCTCCGCCGTCATCATCGTCTTGGGAACCTTGGTCATCTTCACCTTTGATCCCTGCCCTGCCGGCGCCGTCATCGATCTTCCGTCCTTCTGCCCCGTTCCCTAAATTTTTAGGAACACTCCTGGAACTTTTGGTTCTCTGGGGCTGTACGAAGTGAACACCAGCTTTTAGCGCAGTATAGAGAAAGAGCATCCAGTATGCAGGTCCACAAATACGACGTCGTAATCGTCGGGGCCGGTGGCGCAGGAATGCGTGCCGCCATCGAGTCCGGTCAGCGTGCCCACACCGCTGTCCTGACCAAGCTTTACCCCACCCGCTCCCACACCGGAGCAGCCCAGGGTGGCATGTGTGCCGCCTTGGCCAACGTGGAAGAGGACAACTGGGAGTGGCACACCTTTGACACCGTCAAGGGTGGGGACTACCTGGTGGACCAGGACGCTGCGGAGGTCATGGCCAAAGAGGCCATCGACGCCGTCATTGACCTAGAANAAATGGGTCTGCCGTTTAACCGCACACCTGAGGGCCGTATTGACCAGCGCCGTTTTGGTGGTCACACCCGCGACCATGGCAAGGCACCGGTTCGCCGCGCCTGCTACGCCGCTGACCGCACCGGCCACATGATCTTGCAGACCTTGTACCAAAACTGTGTCAAGCACAACGTTGAGTTCTACAACGAGTACTACGTGCTGGATCTGCTCACGGTTGAAGAGGAAGCCACCCGCGAGGATGGCACCATCTACCTGCAGAAGAAGATCGCCGGCGTTGTCTCCTACGACCTAGCCACAGGCGAACTGCACGTCTTCCAGGCCAAGTCCGTCATCCTCGCCACAGGCGGCGCCGGAAAGGTCTTCAAGACCACCTCCAACGCGCACACCCTCACAGGCGACGGCATGGGCATCGCGTTCCGCAAGGGCATCCCGCTGGAGGACATGGAGTTCTTCCAGTTCCATCCCACGGGCCTGGCCGGTTTGGGCATTTTGCTCTCCGAAGCCGCCCGCGGCGAGGGTGCCATCTTGCGCAACTCAGAGGGTGAGCGCTTCATGGAGCGCTACGCCNCCACCATCAAGGACTTGGCACCGCGAGACATTGTGGCCCGTTCAATGGCCAACGAGGTCCGAGAAGGCCGCGGTTGTGGCCCCAACAAGGACTACGTCCTGTTGGATCTGACCCACCTGGAGCCAGCTCATATTGACGCCAAGCTCCCGGACATCACCGAGTTTGCCCGCACCTATCTGGGTGTGGAGCCGTACACGGAGCCGGTCCCGGTTTTCCCCACGGCGCATTACGCCATGGGCGGTGTTCCCACGAACATCACCACCGAGGTCCTCCAAGACAACGACACCATCATCCCGGGCCTGTACGCCGCCGGTGAAGTTGCCTGTGTCTCCGTGCACGGTTCAAACCGTCTGGGGACCAACTCGTTGCTGGACATCAACGTCTTTGGCAAGCGCGCCGGTGTGGCCGCGGCCGAATACGCCAAGGGTGCCGATTGGGTTGAGCTACCGCAGAACCCGGAAGCTGACACCGTGGCGCTGTTGGATCACGTCCGTAATTCCGACGGCGGCGAANAGGTTGCTGCGATCCGCAAGGATCTCCAGGACACCATGGATGCCAACATGCAGGTGTTCCGCACCGCTATCTCCATTGACAAGGTCCTTGCTGACATTGCCTCCTTCGAGGAGCGCTACTCACGCATCACCGTCCAGGACAAGGGCAAGCGTTTCAACCTTGACCTGCTGGAAGCTGTTGAGCTGGGCTTCTTGCTGGAATTGGCCAAGGTCATGACTGTGGCAGCCCTGCACCGCCAGGAATCCCGTGGCGGGCACTACCGCGAGGACTTCCCGGACCGCGACGACGAGAAGTTCATGAAGCACTCCATGGCTTTCAAGGATGTTGCAGTGACCGCTGAAAGCTCCGCCGAAAACATCGCCGGAATCCGCTTGGAGACCAAGCCCGTTGTCATCACGCGTTACCAGCCGATGGTAAGGAAGTACTAATGAGCCCCATAGAAACTGCCGAAACCGCCCCGGAACCGGCATCCGTTGTGAAGTTGCCCGCCCACTTGGGCGGCGGCGGCGAAATCCCCACCTTCGACGTCACCTTGCGTGTTCGCCGTTACAACCCTGAGGTCTCGGAAGAGTCCACCTGGGAAGACTTCACCATGACCATGTACGGCACCGACCGAGTGTTGGATGCCTTGCACAAGGTCAAGTGGGAGCAGGACGGCTCGCTGTCCTTCCGCCGTTCCTGTGCACACGGCGTGTGCGGTTCTGATGCCATGCGCATCAACGGCCGTAACCGTCTGGCGTGCAAGACGCTGCTGAAGGACCTGGACACGTCCAAGCCGATCACGGTTGAACCCATCAAGGGTCTGCCCGTTGAGAAGGACTTGATTGTGGATATGGAACCGTTCTTCCAGTCCTTCCGCGAAGTTATGCCGTTCCTTGTCAACCGCGATCATGCTCCCACCAAGGAGCGTCTGCAGTCCGCCGAGGAACGCGCGCGTTTTGATGACACCACCAAGTGCATCCTGTGTGCAGCGTGCACATCATCTTGCCCCGTGTTCTGGACCGATGGCCAGTACTTCGGCCCGGCAGCAATTGTCAACGCACACCGTTTCATCTTCGATTCACGCGATGATGCCGGCGATATGCGTTTGGAGATCCTCAATGACAAGGAAGGTGTGTGGCGCTGCCGCACCACCTTCAACTGCACCGAAGCATGCCCGCGTGGCATCCAGGTCACCCAGGCTATCGCAGAGGTTAAACAGGCCATCTTGGCCCGCCAGATCTAGCTTTCGCCGCTTTCACGAATGCGCCGCTCCACGTGTGGGGCGGCGCATTCGTGCGTTTACCCTGGCACCCTATTTACCCTGGCACCCTATTTTCGCCGAGTCAGACCGTACGCTCTCGAGTAAGACGTTGCGCTCGGTCTGACTCGACAGCCGACCGTCTCAGTGGAGCGCAGAAGAGTTATCCACAGATTGCTAGTCGCCGGTATTCCGGTGTGTTTTCGTACAATGCTGGATGCATGGGCCAGTCATCAAGTTTTTAGGCACGACGCCGGATCCTCCCTGGGCGCCCAAGCCCCGGACACTGGGGCCGTCTTGGGGCGCGCATCTACAGATAGTCCACTCATAACAAGGTTCACGCACGCATTCCCGGCACGAAGGATTGCCTGGCGGACCAGCCAGTTGCGTGACTGCGGTTTTAGCGGCCGGGCTGTGCAACAGCTGGTGTCCAGCAATGTGCTGTTGCGTATGCACCAAGGGGCTTACATTCGGGCATCATATTGGGCCAGTCTGTCACCGGGTGCGCGAGAACGCACCATCATCTTCATGCACTCCTTTGGGACGCTTTCCTGCTCCCGCACCGGTTTCGTCTACAGCCACACCTCCGCAGCTAGGCTCCACCGCCTGAGTCTGTGGCAAGGCGACGCCTTAGTCCATGTGACACAGACCAGCACGCCGTCAAGCACAGGCTCCGATGCCTACACCCGTATTCACAAGAGCGAGCTGGAAGACTGCGAGATCACCGTGATAAATAAGATGCGGGTCACAACGCTCGAACGCACTGTCACTGACTGTTGTCTGACCATGTNNCCTATAAAGGCACTGATCCTCACCGACCATGCCCTCCGGCTCGGGGCATCTATGGCGAAGCTACAAGTTGCTGCCAGCCGTCTGGGACGCCATCGAGGAGTCAGAAACCTACGCAAAGTACTCTCCTACGCAGACGCACGCTCCGAATCTCCCGGTGAGACACTCACCCGCGATCTCTTACGCGAACTACTCATTGAGGCCNCCACTCTCCAATACTGGATCCACACTAGGCAGGGTCCCCATCGGGCTGATTTCGCTTGGGTGGACAAACGCGTCGTGCTCGAATTCGATGGCAAAGGCAAGTACTTTGACTACAGGCCCACCGACCAGGCAGTCTTCCTTGAGCGCAAACGCGAGGTTGCCTTAGTTGAGGCCGGATGGACGGTGCTCCGGATCGAGTGGAAGGACCTGTTCGACGAGGCTTCCTTTAAGGCAAGGATCCTGGCCACACTGAACCGTTGACCTCGAGTCAGACCGAGCGGCGGCACGGCTCAGAATTTTGCGGCACCGGTGCCGGGGCGGGGCCGCAGGTCTGCCGCCCTAACCGCCGCAATGGCAGCAGAGATCAAATAGACCTGGCTGAGCAGGTAGAACCAGACGAACAAGCCCAGGATCACCGCAAAGGGNGCCAATAATTTGTTGTTGGTAACACCGCTCAGGAGCATAGCGCTAAAGAAGCGAAGCACGGTGGCACCGGCACCGGAAAATACGGCTGCCAGGATCAGAACACGCCGCGGCATCCGCACCCGTGAAGCAATACTGAACATAATGACGGCCACTGCGGCGTCCAAGATGAACATCAGCAAGATGGAGCTGATTTGCGCCGTCGCCCCGGTCAGGAAACTCCCNCAACCAAGCCAGCTACTGATGGTGCCCATAGCAGCGCTACTCAGCAGGCCAAGGATGCTGGTCAACACCAAGGCGATGGCCAAAATAATCAAGGTTAAACCATCGCGCAGCTTTGAGAGCACCGGGTTGGTCCGGTCCCGTGCCAGGCCCAACATGGACCGGATCCCCTCACGCAACCCGTTGATCCAGCCCATGGCTGTCACAAGTAGGGCGGCCAAGGAAATAATCAGGGTCCGGCCGAAGCTTCCAGTACCCAGCAGCTGCTCAGGCGTGGCTAGCCCTCCGTGGCCGGTATCAATCAATCCTGGGGTGACATTGGCCACCAGATCGATCACAGCATCCCTCAACACGGCATTGTCTGAGGCAATAATGCCAAAGACGGCAAATCCGGCAACCAGCATGGCACCGACTGAGAAGAACATCAGGTACGCGTTGCCGGCAGCCAGCAGTGGACCACGGCGCCGGATATACAAATTCCACACCCGCAGCGGGAACATGGTGGCCGTCCAAGCGCTGAGCCATGGGATCACTGTGCGGCCCTGACGGATCACGTTGCCGTGTTTTCGAGCCTGCAGAAATTCTTCGCGCTTTAACGCTGACCAGGCACCCAACGCCTTGCGGTCCAGCGGACTTGGCGGTGGTTTCGCTGGCGCCGCCATGGGTTTTCTGGGGCTCACACCAGGGGCACCAGCAGTGGAAAAGTTGGCCGTTTCCGGCACAGCCTTAGGCTTGTCTGATTCCACCAAGTGTCAGCTCCTCGCGCAAAGACCAAGCGCCGGCAAGGAAGTCANNAAGTCCTATGCTGCGCACTTCGAAATCCGCTGCGAAACCAGCCAGATCGGCCTTCGCCTGAGTCATGGCCTGATCATCAAGATCATGGGCGATGGTCAAATGTGGATGGAACTCGAAGTCCAACAGGTGTTCCACCGGTCCCTGCAACAACTGCTCGTGCAAGGCTGTACAAACCTCGGCCCCGGTATCCACATTAAGGAAGACCACGGGCGAAATCGGCGCAAAAGTTCCGGTTCCTCGCAGTGAAAGAACAAACGGCTCCCCTGCTGCGGCCACTTTTCGCACATGNTGTGCCGCTTCTTCCCATGAATCCTTCGCACGCCCGGAGACCAGGGTGATGTGTGGAGGTACCACGGAGACACCAGGGCCCGCGTAGAGCGCCCGCTTTGCGCTGAGCTGCTCCGCAAGTTCCCGTGGGAGGGAGATGATGACACCCAGGCTGTTGGGGTGTGGAGCGGGNGACTCTCCGCTCTGGCCAATACCGGGCATGATTATCCGACCGTGCTAATTGGAGGTAAGAAACCCACTTTGGCGTACACATCAGCAAGCGTAACGGAAGCGATCTCGCGCGCCTTGGCGGCTCCTTGGGCCAGGAGAGAATCGAGCTCCGCCGGATCATCAAGAAGCTCCAGGGTGCGCTTGCGGATGGGCTCAAGCCTGGCCACCACGGCGTCGGCCACATCAACCTTGAGATGTCCGTACATCTTTCCCTCGTATTGAGCCACCAGAGTGTCAACGGGTGTCTGGGTCAAAGTGGAGAGAATCTCCAGCAGGTTAGTCACCCCTGGCTTCGCCGCACGGTCGTGAGCAATAACGGTGTCAGCATCGGTCACTGCGGATTTAATGCGCTTAGCCGTGACCTTGGGATCATCCAAAATGTTGATCAGACCGTTAGGACCCGACGCTGACTTGGACATCTTCGCCGTCGGATTTTGCAGGTCATAAATACGGGCACCTTCNTTNTGAATGAAGGCCTCCGGGACAACAAACGTGTCACCAAAACGGTGGTTGAAGCGCTTGGCTAAATCGCGGGCCAATTCAACGTGTTGGCGCTGATCATCGCCCACCGGGACACCTTCCGGGCGGTACAGCAAGATGTCAGCGGCCATCAGCACCGGGTAGGTGAACAAGCCAACGCTCGCCACGTCCGTACCGCCCTTAGCCGATTTGTCCTTGAACTGGGTCATGCGGGACGCCTCGCCGAAGCCTGTAATGCAGTTCAGCACCCACGCCAGCTGGGCGTGCTCGGGCACATGCGACTGCACGAAAAGGATCGACTTCTGAACGTCGATGCCGCCGGCAATGTACTGGGCAGCCGTCTGACGGGTCCGGGCGCGCAACTCGGTAGGATCTTGAGTCACGGTGATGGCATGCATGTCCGGGATGAANAAGAGCGTCTGGTAGTCATCCTGNGTTTTAACNCAGTTAACCAGGGCTCCCAGATAGTTGCCCAGGTGCAGAGAGTCGCCGGAGGGCTGCATACCCGAGAGGACGCGCGGGCGGGCGGAGATTTCACTCATTGATTCAGGGTCCTTTAGAACTTGTAATCCACAACCAGCGGGGCATGGTCTGAGAAGCGGGCTTCGTACGATTCTGCCCTGTCAACAACTGATTCAATAGCTTTGGACGCCAACGCTGGGGTTGCCATTTGGTAATCGATGCGCCAGCCGGTGTCGTTGGTGAAGGCCTGTCCTCGGTTGGACCACCACGTGTACGGTCCATCAACCTCGCCTGCGAGCTCGCGAGCCACGTCTTTCCAACCAATTTCAGTCCCAAAGAACCTGTCAAAGTAGGCGCGTTCCTCGGGCAGGAACCCCGAGCGCTTTACATTGCCCTTCCAGTTCTTAATGTCGAAGGTTTTGTGGCCCACGTTCAAATCGCCCACCACAAGGGCGTGCTCGCTGGTGGCGGCAAGCGCCGGCAAGCGGGCGATCATGGTGTCAAGGAAACGGTACTTATCCACTTGCTTCTGGGTGTCCACTTCGCCTGAGTGCACATAGGCGCTGACAACGCTCAACGTTGTGGGTGTGCCATCGGAGCCGGTGAGTGCGTAATCGGCCTCAACCCAGCGTCCGGAGGTGGCGAAGTAGTCTTCACTGATACCAATACGGGTGGCTACAGGCTCAAGGCGGTCCTTGCGGGTTGCGATCAATACGCCAGCGCGGCCCTTAGCCTCGGCTTCGGCATGCAACAAGTGCCACTCCTCGCCGAGGAAGCCTTCCACAATGGCGTCAGGTGCACGCACCTCCTGTAGACAGAGAATGTCCACATCGCGCTCCGCCAACCAGGGNGCCATGCCGTTCCTGTAGGCGGCACGGATGCCATTGACGTTGACGCTTGCGATCCTTAACCGACCGTTTTCAATACCGTTGTTCACTTGCTCCACCTTACCGGCAGGCGCCATGGTTTCTGTGGTCCCTGCCCTGTGTTTCCCTGCCATGACCGACGCCGGTGATCCCAGCCAGCACCCCAGGCACCCAACTCAGTCGATGATGACGCCGCTGACGGGCTCGTCATCTGTTCCAGATGACGCNACCTGGAGTTGTGCCAGAGGGTGCCGGGATCCGGTCTCAGCCGTGGCCGCATCGGCGGCAGCCTTGCGCTCGGCATTCTTCTTGATCATGGCAGCATCCATTTTGGCTTCCTGGGCCTCCCAGTCCGGGTTGATCATGCCGCGGCCGTTGGTGGCGGTGATGTCAATGGTCTCCAACGCACGGGCCACCATCTGCGGGTCCTTGCCAAGGTATTCGTTGACCACACCAATCTGGACGCTGATGATCTTGAAGGAGTGATCCAGCTTCATTTCCCGCGCCTTCTGCGCAGAGCGCGAACCGGAGTCCTGGGAGATGAGGTGGGTGCCGGCATCGGACGGGGCATTTGCACTGTTCTGCTGGGCCATCTGGGCTTGGGCCAAGGCAACTTGGCGGGCGCCAAANGCCGCAGCCTTGTGCACGCCTATATACACCGCGGTGGAGAGCACCAGCCAGCCAAAAGCGACGGCGGCAATGATCCATCCGAGCACAGTGCTGTTGTTGGCGGCGAAGACCAGCGCCACCAANAAGACGATCGCCAGCACAATGGTGCCAACGCCAGTGAACTTGCCGGGTTTGGTCATTTTGCCGGTTCCAAGAGAAGTCATGTCTTTATTCTCTCAAATGCGTGCGCACCGTGGGACCTGCTTCCACCAGCGGCGAACGTGCTCCTTGTTTTCGTGCCGCTTTCAAAGGCAGATAGCTCCTGGTGCCGGGGAAGCACGACGCCGGCATGCACCGCCCGCTGCTAGCGAACCCTCCCCGGGTTATGGGTTTTCCTGAGGTGGAGCCCACCTACTTGAAGGGATTCCANGGCGGCAACGGGGCCAACTGTGATAATCCAGCCCGCAACAACAANAAGCCCACGATGCCTACAACCCACAGCAGGGTCTCGCCGGTAAATTTGCCCATCTTGGTGCTGATGCGCCGCAGCCACGGATCCACCCTGCTGCTCAGCGCAGCCCTCAGGCTCAGCAGAGCCACTGCGGGGAGCAACATCACCAGGCAGTACAGCATTAACACGGCAATTTCCGCCGGTAACACCAAGGTTGAGTTGGCTAGTAGGGTGATGGCGCCAAGGTAAGGCAGCATGGTGGGCAGTTCTACCAGCCCAGCCAGCAGTCCCAGTGTCACCATAGTGCCCGGACTGCGCAGCGCCTTGGAGAGCCGCTCTTGCCACTTGCGTTCGGCCGCTGATTCTTCCGGCAACCCTGCCTTTGATGTTGCACCCGCTGCTTGNCGTGCGGTTGTGCCTGCACTTCCTCCTGAAAACAACGCGTAGGCAAACATGGCGCCNCCTCCAAGAGTCATGCCCCATTGGATCGCGGGGATGCTTGTCAGTGATTGAGTACCCAATCCACTTATCGCCCAGCCGGCGCCGCTAAGCACGGCGATTCCCACCAGCAAGTAAAANCCGGCCAGCACGGCCAGATAAAGCAGGATGCGCGGCGTAATTTTCCTAGCATCTGGGCGCAACACCAACCAGAGGGGAATGAGGAGCGTGCCAATGCTTGTGCTGTCAATGAGGGCTAATACTGCCAACTGGGCATACAACAAAATGGTCATGAGCCCAGCTTGGCAACATGATCCTCCCTCGGCGTCGGCCATCAGTCCCAGTTGCAGGTCATACCTTAGTTGCACTATGTACCAAGTGGCTTGCTTGCGGGCAACTGCGCAACAGATGATGGCTCCATGGAAGAATCCACAGCCCCGGCGTTACCGCAGTCAGCGTTCTGGCGCCTGCTCAACGGTTACAGGCAACTTGATGTGCGCAACATTGCCAAGATCAGAGCCGAGGATATGGCGCTAGCCGGTGGATACTTCGTCTTGTTTTGGCTTCTTGACGCGGTCAATCTCACAGCCACCACCGACCTCAGGGTCGCAGCTTTCGCATCGGCGTGGCCGGCCATTGCCGTTCTGGGCTGCGCCGGCGTCCTGCTCCGCCAGGTGGCACCGCTGGCCATGGCGTGGCTGTGTGGCCTTGCTGTGATCGGGCTGGTGCTGGCCGGGCATGCGGGCGCCTTTGTGCTTGCCTTTGAATTCTTCTTTNCACTGGTCCTCTTTGGCTCGCCCNGCGCCTCCTCCATGGCGGCTCGCAGTTCGTGGGTTCTGACTGTCTTACTGGTGGTGACGGCCTTTGCCCTCTCCAGAAATGCCAGCGTCACTGTCACTGTTGGCATCATTGCCGTGGTCACCTTGTTGACCCCCGTTGAATGGGCTGGGAACCTGCGCAAGGCAAACCTGCTGGTTGAGAGCGAATCGTTACGGGCTGATGCGCTCCAGGATGCCGCCCAACAACGGCTCGTGGCTGAACGTGGTGCCCGCGACCTTGCACTAGAGCGCGAACGCCAGCACATGGCGCGCGAACTCCACGACGTCATTTCCGCCCGTCTCTCAGCCATTGCTTTGCAGTCCGGAGCAGCTCTGCAGTCCGGAGCAGCTCTGCAGTCCAGAGCAGCTCTGCAGTCTGGAGCAGCCCTGCATGAGGCCGATCCCTTATCTGCTGACTCCAGTGGCGCCGTCCTCTTGGGCCATATCCGGGATGAAAGCGTTGCCGGGCTTGCCGAGCTCAACGCCATGATCCGGCTCCTGCATACGGGCGCACTAGTGGAAACGGGCGGGGACCTGGGCGATTTAGAAGCTCTGGCGGAGCGTTACCGGCGTTCCGGTACCCGGGTGCACCTATTAAATTCTTTGCGCGACGGCGGCGAGCATCTACCCTTTCCGGTCAAGACCGCGGTGTACCGGATTGTTGCCGAAGCTTTGGCGAATGCCAGCAAGCACGCCACGGACCAGCCTGTGCACGTTGTATTAGCCCGGAATTCGGACCGGGGACAGGGCCAGGGTAGCTCGTTGGGCTCCGGGTCCAAACAAGCTGTCCTTGAGATTGTCCTTACCGTGTCCAATCCCCTGCCAGTTGCGCCCAGATCCCCTCAACCGGAGACCACCGCACCCACCGGCTCTGCCGAGGGAACCGGGACTGGGATTCCCAGCATGCATTTTCGTGCCGTGCATGCTGGAGGATCCCTCACAGCTGGAGCCCGCGCGGGACAGTGGGAGGTCATTTTCGGTTTCCTGGTGCGTCACTTCCTCATTCAGAGGATGCTGCAGTAATGCCCCATGGCACCACCTTGCGGGAAGGGCCTCATCCATGACGATCTCTTCTGAACCTACCCGGCAGCGCATGACCGTCTTGCTGGTTGACGACCACGCCGCCATCAGGCTAGGTATGCGCATGGTGGTGGACACCGCTGCGGACATGGAGGTGGTGGGCGAAGCTGGTGACGGCGAACGTGCACTGAGCATGGCGCGGGCCCTTCGCCCCGACGTGGTGCTGATGGACCTGCGAATGCCGGTAATGGACGGTGTCCAGGCCACGGAAATCATCTGTGCAGAGGGGCTCGCAAAGGTACTGGTCCTGACAACTNTTGACCATGACTCGTATTTGTTCGGAGCTCTGCGTGCAGGTGCAGCCGGGTTCCTGCTCAAANGTGCCGAGCCCGCCGCCATCACCGAGGCGCTGCGTTGTGTTCACGAGGGCGGTCAGGTCATCGCCCCTGAAGTGACAGCACGGATAGTGGCAGCGGCGCTGTCCNCCGGCAGCGGACCGGAGCACTCCCTCGCTGAGCCGCCGCAGCTGGAGCTACTCACCGGGCGCGAACGGGAAGTTTTCGATTGTTTAGGCGGTGGCCTGACTAATTACTCCATCGGACGCCAGTTGGGCATCTCCGAAGCCACGGTCAAAACGCATGTCTCGCGGGTATTGGCGAAATTGGGGCTGGCTTCCCGGGTGCAGGCGGCCCTGTTTCGGCGGTCCTGATCCGTTGTATCTAGCGGCTGTATCTAGAGCAGGTAGGGCATGGGCGGAAACGTCAGGTAGTCCTGGGGNTGAGTGACAGGGGCAGAGAGCATGCCGGAGCACGAATCAATAAAGAAATATCCCACTGCCGTCCAGTTAGGCTCTTCTTCGCCGTTCTGAATCCGCTCCTCATACCCGGCACAAATGCCCAGAATCATGGGCCCCATGACCGAGGTCCTGCCCTGGACTACTTGAGGTGGAAGATGCTTCAGCGCAGTCTGCATCCGATTGACCAAGGACTCAAACTCTGGATTGCCCACAGAAGAACCCGCAATCACCGCAGCCACCGAAGGAATAGAGCGCACCTGAAANAGAAAACGCGCATGCCAGCTGGGAGCGGCACGGGTTGCCAAGTATTGAATCCAGGGCAGGATCATGCAGGCAAGGATGTCCCTGACGCCGGCGTCGTCAGCCAGCGAGGACACCAGTGCCATCCGGCGCTTGTGCATCTCCTCCAGATGGCGCCCTAGCAGCGCGCGCATCAGCTCGTCCCGATCACCGAAGTGGTAGGCAATGGCTGAGTGATTAGCGGTCCCGGCATGCTCCGCTATCCGCCTATTAGACACCGCATCGATGCCGTGGCGGGCAAAGAGCTCCTCGGCAGCATCCAACAGTACCTCGCGGGCCTTCTCGCTGTGCACACCCATAGTTAACTCCCTTTTCATCAACCTTCCACGCTACCGTGACCGCTAGGATTATTCGAACATCGGCCTCGATAATTTTGGAGGTGTCAGATCATCCAATCAACCATTTTCCTACCACTTAGACGTAGCAGCGAGAAGTTTTAGACCTAGCAGCGAGACGTTGGCGCAGGCTCCTCGCGAGAGGATGGATCCTGGCCAGGTTCTAGAAACCCGCCCCTGGATTCCACTGCAGCACCGAAAAGCCACCCTTGCCCCTGTCAATGATCAGGGGCATCATGGTGGAACGGCGTAAGGAGAGGACACCATGAACGTTCATCACGGTAGGGCCCACTGCAGCATTGCTCCCNCTGACCTGCTGGGAAGGTTGGCTGTGGATGGGGATCCGGAACAACGTGAGGCTGCTGTTAGGGCGCTTGCCACCTCAGCCGCCATCCGTTCACAGCGCGCCGTCATGGGCCAGCTGACCCGCCAACTCAATGTGAACATTGGCCAGATGGTGGGCTTCGGGGTCATTCCAGAACGACGCCTGACCATTTACGATAATAAAACCTTGGGCAGGACCTTTNTACCCGGTGTGCGGGCCCGTGATTGGGGACAACCGCCGGTGGAGGACGTAGCCGTCAATCAGGCGTATGACGGCAGCAGCGCCACGTACGAGTTTTACCGTGATGTTTTCCAGCGCAACTCTCTTGACGGCGCAGGGTTGGAACTAATCTCTTCCGTCCATTATGGGGTGGCTTTTGACAACGCGTTCTGGGATGGCGCTCAGATGGTTTACGGTGACGGTAGCGGGCGGATCTTCCAGATAGGGNCATTGACCCGGTCTCTGGATGTCATAGCTCATGAACTCACCCACGGAATCACCGAGCTCACGGCAGGGTTGATTTACAGCAAACAGTCCGGGGCACTGAACGAATCTTTCTCCGACGTTNTTGGTTCGCTAGTGAAGCAGTACAGCCTCAAGCAATCTGCCGCCGACGCTGATTGGTTGATTGGGNAAGGAATCCTGGTCCCCGGGCTCGGGACCGCACTGCGGTCCATGATGAATCCCGGCACCGCCTATTCCGGGGATCGCCAGCCCGGACACATGGACGATTACGTGGATCTGCCCGATAATAACGATCCCCGGAACGACAACGGCGGCGTGCACATTAATTCAGGTATCCCCAACCGTGCGTTTGCGCTGGCCGCCACGGCCATGGGCGGGAATTCGTGGGAGAAGGCCGGGAAGATCTGGTACCACGTGTTGACCACGCGTTTGCGCGCCAACTCACAATTTGATGAGGTCGCCCATGCCACGGTTGATGCTGCCGGGTCCCTGTTTAGCTCCACGGAACAAGACGCAGTTCACGCCGCATGGAAAAAGGTTGGGGTCCTTCCATGAAGTTGATCATCCGCAGGNGTGGCGGTATCGCTGGCATCGTTGCCCACACCGAGTTGGACGCACAGGTGTTGCCCCAACCGGCAGCGGAGGCATTTGCCGGGGAAATTGCCCGCGCCAATCTGCACGAACAGGTGGCGCCGCCGCCTGCCAACCGCTGGCCTGATGGAGCACTCTATGAGATTTCCTTGAAAGAAACCGGCNCCCCAGTGACGTGCTTTTACACGGATGAATCGCTGCCAGAAAATGTCCGGTTGTTGCTGGCCTGGGTGGATGGGCGCCCCGAACGCATTGAATCGATCGAATAGCTACGGGAGCTAGCACCCACACAGGTAGCCCACGCACAAGGACGACGACGCCCGGAACTTTAATTCCGCGCGTCGTCCTCCTTGTGCTGTGTCAACGTTGGCAAGCGCCGCACTGGCGCCAACAACAAACGTTAGGCGCGCTCGGCCGCCTCAACTACGTTGGCCAGCAGCATGGCGCGGGTCATGGGACCCACACCGCCTGGGTTTGGCGAAATCCAGCTAGCCACCTCGGCGACCGCCGGCTCCACGTCACCGGTAACAACAGCCTTGCCGTTGCCGTCATCCACACGGCTGACGCCGACGTCCAGGACGATGACGCCGGGTTTGAGGTCCGCGGCCTTGATCATGTGCGGCACACCCGCGGCGGCCACAACGACGTCGGCCAAGCGCAGCTCAGCAGCTAAATCCGTGGTGCCAGTGTGCGCCAAAACCACGGTGGCGTTGATGTCCCGGCGAGTCAGCAGCAAGCCCATGGGCCTACCGATGGTCACGCCGCGGCCTACAACCACTACACGCTTGCCACCGAGTGTGATCCCGTGGCGCTCCAACAACACGATGCAGCCCTTGGGCGTGCACGGCAGCGGGGACGTCATGGGACGGTTCACGTTGGCCACCAGACGGCCCAGGTTCATCGGGTGCAGGCCGTCAGCATCCTTGGCCGGGTCAATGGCTTCAAGCACCACGTCCTGGTCAATGTGCTTTGGCAAGGGCAGCTGCACAATGTAACCGGTGCAGGCAGGGTCCTGGTTAAACTGGCGGACGGCGGCCAGGACTTCTTCCTGGGTGGCCGTCTCGGGCAGGTCGATCCGGATGGAATTGATACCGACTTCGGCACAGTCCTTGTGCTTACCGCCTACATACCACTGGGAGCCCGGATCCGAGCCAACCAAAATGGTGCCTAGGCCTNNGATGACTCCGCGAGCAGCCAAAGCTGCAACGCGGATGGTCAACTCGGCTTTGATGGCCGCGGCGGTGGCCTTGCCATCAAGGATTTGAGCAGTGGACATTTTACCATTCTTCCTGACCGGGGTACAGGGGNAAGTTCGCTGCCAGTGCCTTGACACGTGCGCTGAGAGCGTCAACATCGGCGCCGCCCTTCAGTGCAGCGGCGATGATCTCNCCTACCTCGGTGAACTCCGGAGCACCAAAGCCACGGGTGGCCAGTGCCGGGGTGCCGATGCGCAGGCCGGAGGTGACCATCGGCGGACGCGGGTCAAACGGAACGGCGTTGCGGTTCACAGTGATGCCAACGCTGTGCAGGAGGTCTTCGGCCTGCTGACCATCCAGCACGGAGTTACGCAAATCAACCAGGACCAGGTGCACATCTGTGCCGCCGGTCAGCACGGACACACCAGCTGCTGCAACGTCAGGAGCGTTCAAACGCTCGGCAATGATCTTGGCACCTTCAAGGACACGAGCCTGGCGTTCTGCGAACTCTTCCCCTGCTGCAACCTTGAACGCCACTGCCTTAGCAGCGATGACGTGCATGAGCGGGCCGCCCTGCTGTCCCGGGAATACGGCGGAGTTCAGCTTCTTGGCCCATTCCTTCTTAGCCAGGATCACTCCTGAACGCGGGCCAGCAAGGGTCTTGTGCACGGTGGAGGTAACGATGTCCGAGTACGGCACCGGGTTCGGGTGCAGGCCTGCTGCCACCAATCCGGCGAAGTGCGCCATATCCGTCCAGAGCAGCGCACCTACTTCATCGGCGATGGAGCGGAATGCGGCGAAGTCCAGCTGGCGCGGGTAGGCTGACCAGCCAGCGATCAGGACCTGGGGCTTTTCGGCGATGGCCTGCTCACGCAGTTTGTCCATGTCGATGCGGAAGTCATCGGCCTCAACCTGGTAGGCGGCAACCTCGTACAGTTTGCCGGAAAAGTTCAGCTTCATACCGTGGGTCAGGTGGCCACCATGAGCCAGTGACAGGCCCATGATCTTCTCGCCGGGCTTGATCATTGCGGCAAGAGCTGCAGCGTTGGCCTGGGCACCTGAGTGCGGCTGAACGTTGGCGTACTCGGCGCCGAACAGGTCCTTGACGCGCTGGATTGCCAAGTTTTCTGCCACGTCAACGAATTCGCAGCCACCGTAGTAGCGGCGGCCCGGGTAACCTTCGGCATACTTGTTGGTCAGGACTGAGCCCTGAGCTTCAAGGACGGCGCGGGGNGCGAAGTTTTCGCTGGCGATCATTTCCAGCGTGTCGCGCTGGCGGCCGAGCTCGTCCTTCAGGACGGCGGCGATTTCAGGGTCAAGCTCGGAGAGCGGGGCATTGGTCACGGACTGGGTGGGGCTAAAAGACACTACGGACTCCTGAGTGGGCAGCACGAAAAACTCTTCTTGAAAAGATTATCGCTAATGCGTTTATTGCCGTATTTGAAGGCGGTCTGTCTGTGTAACGTTCCTTAGATTTTCATCCTGTGGAAAACGTGTGAGAACAGAGTCCTTATTTCACGGCCAATGAACAAGCATCGGCAAACGTGA
Source organism: Arthrobacter polaris (assembly GCF_021398215.1). Lineage (NCBI taxonomy): Bacteria > Bacillati > Actinomycetota > Actinomycetes > Micrococcales > Micrococcaceae > Arthrobacter > Arthrobacter polaris. The sequence goes on along the minus strand of NZ_CP071516.1, from coordinate 479,491 downwards.
CCCCGCGTCCCAGGCGTACGATCGNTGAGGTCTTCGCTCGTGCTGCTCCCCGGTGGTGTCCCACCTCATCGCCAGTTGCAACCCCTTAATTGTAGTACAAGGGGCATAGNNGGCGGTAACGTTGAACCAGTGACTGACTTGAACTCTCCCACTGCCATAACCNCTGCTGACGCTGCCTTGCACGGATATGTATTGACCCTCTCTTGCGCCGATCAGCCTGGCATTGTGCACGCTGTCTCCGGATCCTTGCTGGAAGCCGGCTGTAATATCACCGACTCCCAGCAATACGGCAACCCGGACACCGGCACGTTTTTCATGCGTGTCGCTGTGGAAACCACGACGGCGTTCACTCGTGTGCGCGAACAACTGGAGTCAGTGGCGGCGGACTTTAGTCTCTCATGGTCCCTGCACCGGGCCGGGNCGCCCATCCGCACGCTGATCATGGCATCGAAGGCGGCACACTGCTTGAATGATCTGCTGTTCCTGCAGCGCTCAGGGACCCTACCGGTGGAAATCCCGGCCATTGTCTCTAACCACATGGACTTGAAACCGCTGGCCGAGTTTTACGGCATCGACTTCCACTACATCCCCGTCACCGCCGATACCAAGGCCGACGCTGAGGGCCAACTACTAGAGCTCGTGGCCGAGCTCGATATTGAACTTGTTGTTCTGGCTCGGTACATGCAGGTCCTCTCCGATGACCTCTGTAACCATTTGACGGGCAAGGCCATCAACATCCACCACTCGTTCTTGCCGTCCTTCAAGGGCGCCAAGCCGTACCACCAGGCCCATGCGCGCGGCGTGAAGATCATTGGCGCAACAGCTCACTACGTCACGGCAGCGCTGGATGAGGGGCCCATCATTGAGCAGGAAGTCATCCGCGTTGACCACGGACACTCAGTAGAGCAGTTTGTTTCCATGGGGCGCGCGGTTGAGGCCCGCACCTTGGCCCAAGCCGTGCAATGGCATGCAGAGCACCGTGTACTCCTTGACGGCCACCGGACAGTGGTCTTCGACTGACCCCACGCCCTCCCACTCTTCACCGCGCTGAACACTTTTCGATAGGCTGGTGGGTATGCAAACACATGTCNTTGGGAAAACTCAGCGCACCGTGTCCGGCGTCGGGCTTGGCACATGGCAACTCGGTGCTGATTGGGGTGACGTCAGCGAGGCGGACGCCCTGGCCGTGTTGGCCGCATCGGCGGAGGCCGGTGTGAGGTTCTTTGACACGGCCGATGTGTACGGTGACGGCCGCAGCGAGCAAGTGATCGGCAAGTTCCTGCGCGAGCAAGGCCGGAGANCCGGCATCACCGTCGCCACCAAAATGGGCCGCCGGATGAACCAGATCCCAGAAAATTATGTGCTGGAGAACTTCCGCATCTGGACCGATCGTTCCCGCAAANATCTCGGTGTGGACACGCTTGATCTGGTGCAGCTGCATTGCCCGCCCACAGCCGTTGTCACCTCGGATGAAGTTTATGACGCCCTTGACACGCTTGTGCTTGAGGGTGCCATCGCCAACTACGGCCTCAGTGTTGAAACGTGTGAGCAGGCACTGGCCGCCATTGCCCGGCCTCACGTTGCTAGCATCCAGATCATCCTGAACGCGTTCCGGCTCAAGCCGCTGGATGCTGTTCTTCCGGCCGCACTACGCGCTGGCGTGGGCATCATCGCCCGTGTCNCCCTCGCCAGCGGCTTGCTTGCCGGAAAATACACATCCAACACAACGTTCGCAGCCACCGATCACCGCAACTACAACCGTGACGGCAGCCATTTTGACGTTGGTGAAACTTTCTCAGGCGTGAATTTCGCGGTGGGGCTCGAGGCCGCTGACAGGTTCGCGGCCCTGGTCACCGATTTGGCTGACAGCGGCTCAATCACCACGGCACAAGCTGCCCTAGCGTGGGTGTCCCAACTTGACGGTGTTTCAACGGTGATCCCCGGCGCCCGCTCCAGCGCACAAGCCCGTGCCAACGCCGCTGCAGGAGCGCTACCCAACCTTGGCAGTGACTTCAGCGCTGGCATCAGCCGTATTTACGATTCTTTGCTTCGGGACCAGATCCACNCCCGCTGGTAGCTAGCAGGTGTGTCCGGCAGCTAAGAACACAGAACAGTTTCTGCCCCGCCCCATACCTCTCCACCCAACCCTCTCCACCCAACCCTCTCCGCCCCAACCCATGAATGGATCTGCAATGAAGCAATTGATCACCCTTGATGGCAATACTCCCGCCGTCCATGAGAGCGCTTTCGTGGCGCACACGGCCGTGCTCATTGGCAAGGCCACTTTGGGCGCCGATTCCAGTGCGTTTTACGGTGTTGTGATGCGCGCGGACACCAACTCCATCACGGTGGGTGATGGGACCAACCTCCAAGACAATGTTGTCCTGCACGCCGATCCCGGCTTTCCTACCAGTGTGGGCAACGGAGTCAGTGTGGGCCACGGCGCAATCATCCATGGCTGCACTGTCGAGGACCACTGCCTCATTGGCATGAGCGCCACCATCATGAACGGTGCCGTGATTGGCACCGGTTCGTTAGTGGCCGGCGGTGCAGTGGTTTTAGNNAGGGCGCCATCATCCCCGGGTTCGTTAGTAGCCGGCGTTCCGGCGAAGGTTCGTCGCACGCTTAGCGCTGAAGAACTAGAACACGTTCGTGAAAACGCCACAAACTATGCCGCACTAGCTCGCAAGCACAAAGCAGTCCAGGACTAACCACCCGCGCCCACCCACCGGCATCTACCCAACGGCGGCTACCCAGCGGCGGCGCTGCTGGTTCTGGTTCTGGTGGTGCCGGGAGTATCTGCATATCTCTCATCTTTAGCGGCAGAAGATTCTTTAGTTGCAATCGTTTCTTTAGTTGCAATCGTTTTCCGCGGTCCTAGCGGCATCATCTGCCCTCCACGCCTGAAACGGTCCTGACGCCCCAGTTCCTGATACCACGGGCGCTCTGGGCAGTAGCGGATCGGTGCTGCCCAAAAGTCCGCTTGGGACCTTTTCCTACAGTGGACCTGTTCACTGCCAAAGTCACCGCGATCAGAGACTAGTTATCGCCACAGACTTTGATGGCACTTCCATCAAAATCAATAATTTCTGCACATAAGATTGCATTAACGTTCCCCTCACAAGCTTGAATGTAACTCCGGCAGAAGGCCCTGCCGTGCGCAAGTCCCGTATTTCGAGTTATTGCGTTAATGCAAAACTGTCCATTGGGCCAATTTTGCGTTCACCTCTTGACCGCAACGGTCAATGTGTTGCACGCTACTACATATGAGTGAACTCCCTTCCCGGCTTGTGGGCCACGAACCCAGACCAGGCTCGCAATCAGCGCTGCGCCAACGCAATGAACAGCTCATCGCGGCTACACTGCGCGAACAGGGCTCCTTATCCCAAGCAGAATTAGCCCGGGCCACTGAACTCTCTACCGCCACCATCTCTAACATTGTCAAAGCCATGTGCGCCAACGGGCTGGCCACCACCCACCCCACCACCAGCTCAGGACGCCGCGCCTTGGCCGTATCCTTGTGCGAAACTGCAGATATTGCAGCAGGTATTGACTTTGGCCGAAGTCACGTTCGTCTGGTGCTTGCAAGCCCCGGATTCAAGATCAAAGCTGAGCGATTCGCGCCACTGCCAGTAGGCCACTTGGCGGCCGAGAGTATCTCGATCGCCGCCGCCATGTTTAATGACCTACTGGCCGAGTCCGGCATTGACCGCAGCTTGGTCATTGGTGCAGGCGTGGGCGTACCCGGCCCCATTGATCACCGCACCGGTACAGTCATTCGCGGAGCAATCCTGCCCGAATGGGTGGGCGTGGACATAGTGTCCCAGCTTGAAGAAGCACTGCGCATGCCCGTCTTTGCTGATAATGACGCCAATCTTGGCGCACTCGCCCAGGTCACCTGGGGTGAGCACCGGGCGNCTAAGGATTTAATGTTTCTCAAAATCGGCAGCGGCATTGGTGCTGGCCTGATCCTGAACGGCTCTCCTNACTATGGGCACACTGGAATCACCGGCGAGATTGGCCACGCCACAATTTTCGACCAAGGCCTTATCTGCCGCTGCGGAAATCGCGGGTGCTTAGAAACAGTAGCCTCAACCGCCGTCATGATTGAACTTCTCAGTCGTGGCGAGAGCACTCCCNTGACAGTCCTGGAGATCATTAGCCGCGCCAACGCTGGAGACGCAGCCACACTGCGCGTCATTGACGATGCTGGCATGGCCGTTGGCAAAGCCGTGGCCAACGTGGCCAACATGATCAACCCCGAGATCATCGTGGTGGGCGGGCCGCTGGCTTCGCTAGGGGAAGTATTGCTAAATCCCATTCGTCGCGGCCTTATACGCCACGCAGTGCCTACCATTGGCGAGGCTACAAAAGTACTGATGTCCTCACTTGGCGACAGAGCAGAAGCTCTGGGTGCCATTTCTCTGGCCCTGGCANAAAGCCGTCATTGGCAAAATAGCACTCACCGACAAACTCATACCGGCAAACACATTTCTTCACTTTTAGCGACTGTTACCAATCTGTTGCGTTAAACAGTTGACTCCAATAAGTGATACAGGTAACTTTTGGGGAGTGAGTGTTTGCTACACTTGCCGAGATCATCATTTTCGAACAATTTTCACGGAGGAAACACATGCGACGTCGTCTATCGTTGCTTGCCGGAGTTGCAGCGCTGGGTCTGACCCTGGCAGCCTGCGGCGGTGGCGGCGACACCCCAAGTGACAACAGCAACCCCAAGGACGCAACCGGAAAGGTCGGCGTTTTCACTTGGTGGGCCGACGGTTCTGAAAAGGCCGGACTGGACTCACTCATCAAGGTCTTTGGTACGGATTACCCGAACGTCACTTTCGACAACCTAGCCGTTGCTGGTGGCGCAGGCTCACAGGCCAAGAGCGTTCTTGCCGCACAGCTCAAGGCTGGAAACCCGCCTGATTCATTCCAGGCCCATGCCGGGNCTGAACTTCAGGACTACATCGACGCTGACCAGCTCGAGGACCTGAGCGGTTTCTACAAGGACAATGACCTCACCGCGCAGTTCCCCAAGGACTTGATTGACCGCCTGACCGTTGACGGCAAAATTTACTCTGTGCCTTCGAACATTCACCGCGCCAACGTGGTCTGGGCCAATGTTGATGTCCTGAAGAAGGCCGGCGTTGATCCGGAAAAGCCTGCTGCAGACCTTGACGGCTGGTTTGCTGACATGGACAAGATCAAGGCTTCTGGCACCATCCCCTTGGCAGTCGCCGGCTCGTGGACCCAGGTCCAGCTGTTTGAAAACATCTTGCTCTCCAGCTTGGGTACCGATGGTTACAACGGCCTCTGGGATGGTAAGACCGATTGGAAGAGCGCTGAAGTCACCACAGCCGTCAAGGCTTACGAGAAGGCTCTGTCCTACACCAACACAGACCGCGATTCGCTCAGCGACTGGGCCCCGGCCACACAGCTGGTTCAAGATGGCGCAGCAGCTTACAACGTCATGGGCGACTGGGCAGAAGCCAAGTTTGCACAGGACGGTAACAAGCCCGGCGTGGACTACGTCTACTTCCCCACACNNGGAACTGCAGGCGTCTTCGACTTCCTGGCCGACTCCTTCACCCTCCCCAAGGGCGCCCTGAACCCGGCCGGTGCCAAGGCATGGCTGACCACTATTGGTTCAGCTGAAGGCCAGACGGCTTTCAACAAGGTGAAGGGATCGATTCCGGCCAACACCACGGCCAAGACCGATGACTTCTCCGAGTACCAGAAGAGCGCCATCAAGGACTTCAGTCAAGATAAGATCGTTTCCTCCCTTGCCCACGGTGCAGCAGTGCCGGTTGCCTGGTTGAACGACCTCAGCACCGCAGTCAGCAAGTTCGGCGGCGACAAGAACGTCGACGGCCTGCAGAGCTCCGCAGCAGCCATCGCGGCGAAGTTCGCCCAGTAATAACTGCCTATAGGTTGGGGCGGCGGAACAATCATGTTGCGCCGCCCCAACCCATGCAGTACCGATTTTCTTCGGAAGGAGGCAAACTATGTTAAAACGCGCCAAAACATGGGGCCCAGGCGTCTTGTTGCTAGCCNCCACCATGATCTTGGTGGGCGTATTCGTCTACTGGCTCATCATTGAGAACTTCCGTGTCAGCCTCACTAACCAGCACACAGCCAAGCCCAGCAACAAGTATGTGGGCTTTGAGAACTACACAAATCTTTTAGCGGACCCAAACTTCCAGCACTCACTGTGGAACCTGTTGATCCTGACCATCGTCTTCCTCGGTGGCACTTTGATCTTCGGCTTCTTGTGGGCCTGGATCCTGGAACAGCCAGCAAAGGGCGAGGGCTTCTTCCGCTCGGTATACCTGTTTCCCATGTCCGTCTCCTTCATCGCTTCCGGTGTTGTCTGGCGTTGGCTGCTCTCCAGCCTGCAAACCTCCCAGCCCGGCGGTGAGCGCACCACCGGCCTGAACCGCCTCCTTGACAGTGTTGGTCTCGGTGCACTGCAAAACGATTGGTGGTCCAACCCCACGTGGGGCATTGCCGCCATTGCCGTCCCTGCTATCTGGCAGCTGTCAGGCTACGTCATGGCTTTGTTCTTAGCTGGGTTCCGTGGCATCCCCGATGAGCTGCGCGAAGCTGCCCGCATCGACGGTTGCACCGAATGGAAGCTTTACCGCCACGTGATCTTCCCGCAGCTGAGCCCTGTCATGCTCTCGGCCGTGATCATCATCGGTCACATGTCCTTGAAGCTCTTCGACCTCATCCGGGCCATTGTGCCGGACGCCAACACTTATGACGTCCAGGTTCCCGCTACCTTGATGTGGGTCAAGTACATCGGCAGCGACTACGCCGATGCTGCTGCGATCGGAACCATTCTGCTGGTTCTTGTGGCATTTGTGGTCATCCCTTACCTTTGGTACACCTCACGAGCGGAGAAGCGCTAATGTCCACCGCCACAGTGACTAACAAGAACCGCCTGCGTTCGGCGCAGGACATGCAATCGGATGCCAAGCGCAACAACAAGCGCCGCATCAACCGCACGCTGAAGTACGCACTGTTGATTTTCTTCGTCATCATCGTGTTGCTTCCTGCGTACGTTTTGTTCATCACCAGCTTCAAGGGAACCGCCGACGCCGATCCTTCGCGTGCCTGGTATCTCNCCCAGACGTGGGAAACCGGAGGCTGGGTCAAGGCCTGGACCACCTTGGCTCCCTCACTGGGACGTACCGTGATGCTGGTGGTGCCCTCAGCACTGATCTCAGCCTTCCTTGGCTCGATCAACGGCTACGTACTCGCCAAGTGGCGTTTCCCCGGCGCCAACATTGTCTTCACGTTGATCTTGTTCGGTATGTTTATCCCGTACCAGGCCGTCATGATCCCGCTGACCCAACTGGTGAGCGATTTGGGCGTACCACAGGGCATCCCTTCCCTGCTGCTGCTGCACATTGTGTACGGCTTGCCCATTTGTACACTGATTTTCCGCAACTACTACGCCACCATCCCCGATGAGCTTATCGAGGCCTCCCGCATGGATGGCGCCGGGATCCTACGTACCTACGGCTCCGTGATCTTCCCGATCTCCGCCCCCGGCTTTGTGGTGGTGCTGATCTGGCAGTTCACCTCCGCCTGGAATGACTACCTGTTCGCCGCGTTCTTCTCCTCGGGCCGCAACGGCCCGGTCACGATCGCGCTGTCCTTCCTTGCTGGTGGCCAGCTCACCGATTACGCCGCCTCCATGGCTGGGGCACTCATCGCCTCCGTCCCCACACTCATTGTCTACATCTTGTTGGGCAAGTACTTTGTGGGCGGCTTGATGAGCGGTTCAGTCAAGGGCTGACCCGCTGCAAGGTGAGTCAACCAGCAAAGGCCCCGTCCGACGTCGAACTTCACGACGACGGACGGGGCCCTACTCTGCCACCCCTTATAGACTCAAAGAAATCATGGGGAGTGAAGTCATGAAATTAAAGTCCTGATGGCAATTGCTTGTGTTCTGGTGCTCATCGCAGTGCCGCTGTATTCCTTTATGGACTCCGATGGTGCAAGAACGCTGATTGCCGGAGTAGTGGCAACGTTCTGGGTCGCCATCGTGGTCGGCATGGTCGTGAAATTGATCCGTTCCCGACGCGGCACGAAGATTCGCTCAGCAGTCTCGCCGCTGCTTGGAGCCGCCGACGCCTATCAATCGTTGCTTCTGGGCAGGCCGACCATGGATGAGAGCACCATTGAAGCCGCCGACCACGTTGCCGCGGACAAGTTCACCAGCGGCCCCTGAGCTGTCATGTTCGCCCCTGCACAGAGTTGCTGGCAGACTTGAGGCATGAGCACCCAACGATTCGTCGGCCGGCCCGACTGGTACACCACGTTCAACNCCGAAACCCTTGCCGCCACCGGCGATGCGCTGCGTTGGGGTGTTGTTGCTACCGGCAGCATCGCCCGGACCGTCACAGCCGATCTGGCCCTGCTAGAAGACGCCATATTGCAGTCCGTTAGCTCCCGTGGCCAGCAGAGCGCTGAAAGCTTCGCCACCGAATTCGGCTTTGCCACGCATTATTACGACGGCGGACCCGATGGCTTGGGTGCCGCCGGGTACCTTCAGCTAGTGGCCGACCCCACCGTGGACGTGGTCTACATCGCCACCCCGCACGCTGCACACTACGACATTGCCAAGGCTGCTCTTGAACACGGCAAACACGTCCTGTGTGAGAAGGCACTGACCATCACAGCTGCAGAGGCCAGGTCACTGATTGGCCTGGCCCGAGAAANNAAGCTCTTCCTGATGGAAGCCGTATGGGCCCGATTTGTGCCCGGCTTCCAGCGAGCCTTGGAAATTTTAGAATCCGGCGAACTGGGTGAAGTCAAATGGGTCCGGGCCGATCTCGGTTTCCCGGCACCGCTGGATGATTCGGCCCGTATCTGGGCTCCAGCTGACGGCGGCGGAGCCCTCCTTGACATCAGCGTCTACNCCCTCTTATGGGCTTGGGGAACCTTGGGCCAACCGGAGACCGTCCACGCCACAGGTGAGCTGACAGCCCTGGGTGTTGACGCTCAAAACACCTTGACACTGAGCTATGCCAACGGCGCCCAAGCACAGCTGATCAGCTACCTGAGTTCGCACGGCCCACGTGCAGCAGCTATCTCTGGCACCGAGGGGTACATGGAGACCATCGGCTCAGTGAACAACNCCCAAGGTCTACGCATCAGCGTGGGCTGGGACAACCAGCGCACCGAAATGTTCGAGCACCCCGGCAGCGGCTACACCTACCAACTGCGTGAGGTGACACGGTGCATCCAGGCTGGGCTGATCGAAAGCGCCACCATGCCGCTGGATGACTCCTTGGCCATCATGGAATTGTTCGACGACGCCCGCCAGCAGCTGGGTGTGGTGTACGCCAACGACACTCGCGCAGACCTTTAAGCACGCCCTCCATCCGGGGTTAAAGACGGCAACGCTCCTGCAGTAATTGCAGGAGCGTTGCCGTCTTTGTGGGATAAAGTGATGCGGCGTTGGTGAAAACGTGTCAAAAGTGATGCGGCGTCTGGTGGGTGGGGCGGACACCGAACGTTAGCCCCGCACATATTAACCCAGCACCGAAGGCTTTAGCCCACGCCCAGGTAGGCCTCCTTGATGGCCGGGTTGGCCAGCAATTCCTTCCCCGTCCCGCTATGGGTGATCTCCCCTGTCTCCAGCACGAAGCCACGGTTCGCCCGCGCCAGTGCTTGGTTGGCGTTTTGTTCCACCAACAGCACCGTGGTCCCCTGCCCGTTGATTTCGGTGATGATCTTGAAGATCTGCCGGATAAACTGCGGGGCCAGTCCCATGGAGGGCTCATCCAGCAATAGCAGTTTGGGCCGGGACATCAAGGCCCTGCCAATGGCGAGCATCTGCTGCTCACCGCCGCTCATAGTGCCGCCATACTGCTTCTGACGTTCCTGCAGCCGGGGNAACAAGGTGAAGACCCTTTCCAGATCCGCACTCACACCGCTTCTGTCTTTACGGCCGAAGGTACCCATATCCAGGTTTTCAAGCACTGTCATGGCCGGGAAAATACCCCGCCCCTCCGGTGCCTGAGAAATACCCTGGACAACCCTGATATGGGCCTTCATCTTGGTGATGTCTTCGCCCATGAATTTAATGGAGCCACCGGAAGGATTCAGTAGCCCTGAGATGGTTTTCATAGTGGTGGTTTTGCCAGCACCATTGGCTCCGATCAACGAGACAATTTCGCCCTCTTCGACGGTGAAGGACATGTTGTGGATCGCCTGGATCCGCCCATAGTGGACTGAGACGTTATCGAGCTCAAGCAAANNGTCATCTTCGGGCTCCCCTAAGTAGGCGGAAATTACGCGTGGGTCTTCACGGATATCGTGCGGCTTGCCATCAGCAATCTTCTTGCCAAACTCCAAGACAACAATCCTGTCCGTAACACCCATGACCAGCTTCATGTCGTGCTCAATCAANAGAACCGTATATCCATCATCTCGAATGGTCCGAATCAAGGCCATGAGATCTTCCTTCTCAGCCGGATTAAATCCAGCTGCCGGTTCATCCAGGCACAACACCTTCGGGTCCGTAGCCAACGCCCTGGCAATTTCCAGGCGGCGCTGGCTGCCATACGGCAGGTGCTTGGAGAGTGTGGCCGCTTGATGCCCAATGCCAACAAATTCCAGCAAGGCCAGGCCCCGATCAATGGCGCTCTTTTCCTCGCGGATGTGCCGGGGTAGGCGCAACAACGCCCCAACAACACTAGTTTTGTGCCGGGCGTCCAAGCCAACCACAACATTTTCCAGTGCCGTCATCTCCCCAAACAGACGAATATTCTGGAAGGTGCGGGCCAAACCAGCACGGGTAATCTTGTGCTGCTTCATACCGTTGAGCAGCTTGCCTTCAAGCAAGACTTGCCCGCTGGTTGGCTTGTACACCCCGGTCATCGCATTGAAGCACGTGGTCTTACCGGCACCGTTGGGGCCAATCAGCCCAAGGATCTCACCGCGTTTGATGGTGAAACTAACATCGTCCATGGCCACGAGGCCACCAAATTTCATGGTCAGGTTGTTGACCTGGACCAGGTCTTCACCAACTTCAACACCGAAAGTCCTGTCCGGGGCAATCGCCTCGGCAATATCCAGATCGATACCGCCAGCTGTACTGCCCACTGAAGGACCGGTACTTTTTCTTCAGCCGCATGACTCATGGCGTGGTCCCCTCAGCATTGGGTTGGGCAGCTGGCGGGGTTGACTCCGCCGCACTTGGCTGAGTTAACCCGCCCGACTTGTTGGCCGGGTCAGCATACTGGCGTCTGACAGAAGCATACGCCTTGGTGCCATAGGCCAACAGCCTCTGGCGCGCAGGAAGCAGACCTTGGGAACGGTAGATCATGATCAGCACCAGTGCCAAACCAAAGATCAAGAACTTGTACTCGGCAATGGCCGTGAAGCGCAACGGAATATAGGCCACGAGCGCACCACCGAGGATGGCTCCCACCTTGTTGCCCGAGCCGCCCAACACAACTGCCGCAACGAACAAGATGGAGGTGACGACGTCGAACTTCTGATTGTTCACAAAACCCACTTGGCCGCCCATGAGCGCACCCGCCAGACCGCCAACACCGGCACCCAGGGCGAACGCCCACACCTTGTATTTGAACGTTGGCACGCCCATGGTCTCGGCAGCGTCCTCGTCTTCGCGGATAGCAATCCACGCACGGCCCACACGGCTGCGCTCCATGTTGCCCACCAGGAAGAGGATCACAATCAAGATGGACAATGTCAGCCAATACCACGGGGTTCCGTTGGAGTTCGCGAAAATGGGGATGCCGTCGGCACCGACTCCCGGNGGATGGCCCACGTTTTGAAAGCCAGGCTGACCCTTCATGGCCGGAATGATGGTGGCCAAGATTCGGACAATTTCACCAAAACCAAGCGTCACAATGGCCAGGTAATCTCCGCGTAGGCGCAGAGTTGGCAGGCCAATCAAGACACCGACGAACATGGAAATCGCAATAGCGACGGGCAGAGTCCACAAATACGGGATCTTGAGAAAGGCCGAGTCCGGGCTTGTCAGCATCGCCGCCGTGTAGGAACCGACGGCGAAGAAAGCGATGTAGCCAAGGTCCAGAAGGCCGGCGTAACCGATGACAATATTCAGGCCCACGGCAACGAGGGCGTAGATGGCCATGAGCTGGCATGCCAGCGGCCAATCGTTACCCGGTTCTGTGGTGATAAACGGTGGATCGAGTATTGGCAGCGAAAAGGCCAGGATAACAACGGGGATCATGACTAGCCACTGCTTTTGGCGCGGCATTTCCCGCCACCTATCACTCCACCCACCAAACTTGCGGTTCGGCCGCGGGACGGCTGCGCTGGATCCCGGAGGTACGCTGGAGGCTTCCCTGTCAGCCGCGGCCTGGTCGGACCTAGCCGTTTCAAACGGCGTGGGACCATCGATCATGCTCATGCCTTGCTCCTTCCCAATGACGTGCCCAGGATGCCTTCAGGGCGGAACAGCAATACCAGCACCAGCACCAAGAAAGCAACAACGTCTGTCCATTGGGAGTTGCCCAACAGGATCTGCCCGTAGTTGCCGATCAAGCCCAGCAGCAGGCCACCAAGCAGGGCACCNCTGACGTTGCCGATGCCGCCAAGAACCGCGGCGGCAAAGGCCTTGATGCCCAAAATGAAGCCGCCGTTGTAGACCACTCCGGAGGGNATCTTCATAACGTAGAACAGTGCAGCGGCGCCAGCTAAAATACCGCCAATGACGAAGGTGGTGATGATGATTTTNTCCTTGTTCACACCCATCAAGGTGGCCGTGTCAGGGTCTTGGGCCACGGCGCGGATGCCGCGCCCTGTCCGTGACTTACTGATAAAGCGTTCGGTGATCACCATCATGATGACAGCGGCCGTCACAATCAATATCTGATCTGAATAGATAATGGTGCCGAAGACTTCAAAAATAGGTTTGGTCTGAAACATGGTCAGTGCCTGCTCCGGCACCGGTCCGCGCCACAGGAAAATCAAGTACTGAATGGTGAACGATGCGCCAATGGCTGTGATCAANAAGACCAGCCGCGGTGCATTGCGCTTCCGCAGCGGTCTGTAGGCCAGACGTTCAAGGAGAAAGGCTGTCAGTGCCGATGCAACGATGGCCGCTATCAGCGCCAGCAAGAGGTTCAAGACGATTTGTCCAACCCCNAGGTTGGGTGCCGANGGACCAAAGCCCAGAAAACTCAGCGTGAAGAATACTGCGTAGCAGCCCATGATAAACACTTCGGGNTGGGCAAAGTTAATGAGGTTCAGGACGCCGTAAACCAGTGTGTAACCGAGTGCCACGAGCGCGTAAATAGAGCCGAACGTCAGGCCGTCAAAGGTGGCTGACCAAAAGTTTTGCCCCAGCGAAACAAAGTCTAGGGTAATCCAGTCGTTGGACACAGGCGCGGCCATGAGGATAGTTGGAAGCATAGGATTGTCCGTTTCTTGCGGGTGCCGGAACAGATTGTGTCCACGGCCCCTGGATCCCGCGGAGTGGGCTAAGGGTGTAAACATGGCAATGCTGTGGGCCAGGTTCCCCACCCCACAGCATTGGCCATATGCGGGATCACTCTCCGATGGCACCGATGGGAACGATCTTGCCGTTCTCAACCTTGTAACCGTAAACAGTCGGGGCTTGCAGTTCGCCCTTGTCGTTCCACTTGTAGTGCTTGCTCAAACCGTCAGCATCGTAGTTCTTCACCCAAGTGAGCAGCTTGGCGCGGTCTTGGTTGCCTGCATCGATGCCGGCCAACAGGACTGTAGTGGCGTCGTAGCCCTCAATGGAGTACGTGCCCGGATCCATGTTTGTCAAGGACTTGTACGCCTTGGCGAACGAAGGGATCAACTCACCCGGGATGCAGGGGCAGGTGAAGTAGGCGTTGGAGGAAGCGTCGCCTGCCTGCTTGATGAACTGGTCATCCTTGAGCCCATCCGGGCCTACAAACGTACCGGTGTAGCCCTTGGCCACCAGCTGCTGGTCAAACGGTGCACCTTCTGCGTAGTAGCCGGAGTAGAACACCGCGTCGGCCTTGGAGTTCATGATCTTGGAGATCGTGGCCGAGAAATCTTTCTGCCCTTGCGTGACCTTGTCAGTGCCGATCAGTGCACTACCCAACGCATCTGACGTGGTCTTGCCAAGCCCGATTCCATATTCGGAATCATCCTGAACCAGGTAAACCTGCTTGGCACCGAGCTTGCCTGTCATGAACTTGGCTGCGGCCGGTCCCTGAACCGCGTCATTGCCCAGACCGCGGAAGAACGTTGTCCAGCCATTCTCCGTGAGCCCGGGGTTGGTGGCCGCCGGGGTGATGTGCACCATCTTCACCTGTTCGAAGATATTGCCTGTGGCCTTGGATTCGCCCGAGAATGGCAGACCCACAACACCAATAATGCTCTCTTCCTTGGTTGCCTGAGTGACAGGTCCTGTTGCCTTATTGGGGTCGCCTTCAGTATCAAACTTCTTGAACGCCACCTGACAGCCTGGATTCGCCGCATTGTGCTCATTGATGGCTAGCTGAACACCTTGGAAGATGTTAATGCCGAGCTGGGCGTTGGCGCCTGTTTGGGCACCAATGTAAGCCAATGTTGTGGTGTCGGGGCAGACTGCTTTGCCATCACCGGCGGGCAGAACAGCATCCTTGGGCGTCTCGATGGAGGTCAGTGCCGGGATGTCTACGCTGGTTGCACTGCCAGCCGCTGAGGAGCTTCCGCCCTCGGGTGTGGCCTGGTTGGCACAACCACCCAGAAGCATTNNCAAAGTTGCGGCCGCAGCCAGCGTGGTCATTACTCTCTTGCGGTTCATAAATTCGCCTTCCAAAGTTAAGATCAATGCCCGCGGAACGTCTTCGTTCCACGTAACCATTGGCTTCACGTGACTTGACCCTACCCCGAGTAGGTGACGTAAGACACATTATTGCGTAAAGATCTGATAACAGCTGGTTTGCGTCACGAAACAGCGCCGATTGGCAGGCATTTGGGCAGAAAACCCGCCCAGGCCAGGGACGGGTTTTTCTTGCCGTACCGCAGATCTGCACTAACTGTCCCCAGCGCGGCGAGCCAGGACGGTTAGTGCAAGACGGTGGTGCGCTTAGGACAGTGTATCGATGGACTTGTTCAGCAGTGCCGACGGGCGCATGATGGCTGCAACCTTAGCGGCGTCGGGACGGTAGTAGCCGCCCAGATCAACCGGTGAGCCCTGGACAGCAGCCAGTTCGCTGATGATGGCATCTTCATTGATTGTCAGGTCAGCTGCCACGGCAGCAAAGGCTGCAGCCAGCTCGGGATCGACAGTCTGGGCGGTAAGCTCCTGGGCCCAGAACTTGGCCAGATGGAAGTGGCTTCCACGGTTGTCAATCTCACCAACCTTGCGCTTCGGTGACTTGTTCTCCAGCAAGAAGGTCCCTGTTGCCCGGTCTAGAGTGTCTGCCAGAATCTGTGCCCGGGCATTGCCTTCTGTGACTGCCAGGTGCTCGAAGCTGACAGCAATTGCGAGGAACTCGCCCAGGGAATCCCAGCGCAGGTGGTTTTCCTTCAGCAGCTGCTGGACGTGCTTCGGCGCAGAGCCTCCAGCACCTGTCTCGAACAAGCCACCGCCTGCAATGAGCGGAACCACTGACAGCATTTTGGCGCTGGTGCCCAGTTCCAAAATGGGGAACAGATCGGTGAGATAGTCCCGGAGTACATTGCCTGTGACGGAGATGGTGTCTTCACCGCGGCGGATGCGCTCCAAGGTGAAGGCCGTTGCCTTCTCTGGGGACATGATCTGGATGTCCAGGCCGTCGGTGTCATGGTCCTTCAGGTACTCGTTGACCTTGACGATCAGGTTCGCGTCGTGCGCACGGGTTTCATCCAGCCAAAANATAGCGGGAGTTGCAGAGGCGCGTGCCCGGGTGACTGCAAGCTTGACCCAGTCACGGACCGGGATGTCCTTGACCTGGCAGGCACGCCAAATGTCTCCGGCCGCGACCTCGTGCTGGATCAGAACGGTGCCGCCAGCGTTGACTATCTGGACTGTCCCAGCCTCGTTGAGCTCAAAGGTCTTGTCATGGCTGCCGTATTCCTCAGCGGCCTGGGCCATGAGTCCCACGTTAGGGACGGTGCCCATGGTGGTCGGGTCGAAGGCACCGTGTGCGCGGCAGTCGTCAATAGTTGCCTGGTAGACGCCGGCGTAGCTGCTGTCAGGGAGCACGGCGAGGGTGTCGTGTTCCTGCCCATCAGCTCCCCACATGTGTCCTGAGGTGCGGATCATGGCGGGCATGGAAGCGTCAACGATCACGTCCGAAGGGACGTGGAGGTTGGTGATGCCCTTGTCCGAATCAACCATGGCTAGGGCCGGACCGTCTTCGTAGCCCTTCTTGATGGCAGCTTCAACACCTGCACGAACATCCTCGGGAAGCTCGCCCAGACCGTTGATGATCGTTGCCAGGCCGTTGGCCGGGCTCAAACCGGCAGCGGCTAAGGCCTGGCCGTAATTGGCGAAGAGTTCCGGGAAGTAGGCCTTGACCACGTGACCGAAGATGATGGGGTCAGAAACCTTCATCATGGTGGCTTTCAGGTGGGCAGAGAGCAAGATGCCCTCGTCCTTGGCCCGGGCTACCTGCGCTGTCAGGAACTCATCAAGGGCGCTAGCGCTCATGAGCGTGCCGTCAACAATTTCGTTGGCCAGGACGGGGAAGGAATCCTTCAAAACTGTCGTGGTGCCATCTGCGGCAACAAACTGAATCTTGATCTTGCCGTCAGCTTCAATGACAACTGACTTCTCGTTGTGACGGAAGTCCCCGCTGCTCATGGTGGCAACGTTGGTTTTNGAGTCAGCGGACCAGGCACCCATGCTGTGCGGGTTGGCCTTGGCGTAGTTTTTNACTGACAAGGGTGCGCGGCGGTCAGAGTTACCTTCGCGCAGAACCGGGTTCACAGCGCTGCCCTTGATCTTGTCGTAGCGGGCACGAACGTCTTTNTCCTCATCGGTGGAGGGATCGTCCGGGTAGTCCGGGAGAGCGAAGCCCTGGCCCTGAAGTTCAGCAATGGCCGCCTTCAGCTGAGGAATGGAGGCACTGATGTTAGGCAGCTTGATAATGTTCGCATCCGGGCTCTTGGCCAGTGCACCCAATTCGGCGAGGGCGTCTTCAATGCGTTGGTCTTCAGCGAGGTAGTCACCAAANACGGAAATGATGCGACCGGACAAGGAGATGTCNCGGGTTTCTACGTCTACACCTGCCGTGGAGGCGAATGCCTGGACAATCGGCAGCAGTGAGTACGTGGCCAACATAGGCGCTTCGTCTGTCAGAGTATAAATAATCTTGGCCATGAGTGAGGTATCTCCTGCGAAAATTCAATGGATTACTAGGAATCTGGTGAGATTTCTTTCCACTTCAATCTACCCGAGACAGCCGGTTTGGCTCCTATCGGTGCGCGAAGGTGACATGCCACACGCTGAAATTAGCATTACTGAGCACTACTGGGCATTGCTGGGCGTTACTTGGCGTGCGCGGGAACCGTGTTGGCCATACTGTGGAGTCATGGAACTCAAAGGAAAACTAGCAGACGCCATCAACGATCAAATCACTCTGGAGATCCAGGCCGCGATAGTTTATCGTCAGCTGGCCATTGAAATGGATGTGCACGACCTACCCGGAATCTCCGGCTGGTTCTTGGCCCAGTCGNGGGAAGAACTGGTGCACGCACAAAAGTTCACAAGCCACATGACAGACCGCGATGCCGCACCAAAGATTGGCACTATCACGGCCCCCGACGTCACCATCAACACTGTCCTTGAGGCTTTTGAGGCCTCGCTGGCTCATGAGAAGAAGGTCTCGGAATCCATCCGTAACCTGTACCGTCTGGCCCAGCAAGAAGGTGACATTGACTCCATCCCGCTGCTGAACTGGTTCATCGAGGAGCAGCTGGAAGAAGAAGCCACCGTAGGTGAGATCATTGGCCGTGTGCGCCTGATCGGCTCCGACGGCAACGGCCTACTGCGTCTGGACTCCGAGTTGGGCGCCCGCAAGGAATCCGGCGAATAACCAACCCCTGGCGGGTGTGTCCCCGCCTCTAGCGTGATCCAGTGGGCGGGACTGCCTCCCCGCGCGGCCGCGACTGCGGCGCTTCCACGGGCGCAACAGGCCCTTCTTGCTGAAACGGCCAACCAACAGCAGCGTCACCAACACTGCCACGATAAGCACGAAGCCACCCAGCACCACGATCACCCACACCGAACCCGACATCCGCACACACCCTCACGTTGTTCGTGCATTTTACCTCACCCGAGCTTGTCCCCGATCCCCGTTTGGCCAGCTGGCCGGCCGGACACGGAGGCTAGAGATACTTAAGTACGACGCCGGGCCGTCACTTTTCGTCTGAAAGGTGACGGCCCGGCGTCGTTTTGTTGGGCGGCTGTTCGGATCAGCGCTTGCGCATCTGCACCACGATGCCCGCCAGCAGCGCCAGGAAGGCCACCGTCGCACCCGCGATGATGATCGTGGCGATGACGTAGGGTTCGGTGAGCCAGTCAAGCATGGGCCGGGCCTGCTAGTGGAAGAAGTGCCGGGCGCCGGTGAAGTACATGGTGATCCCGGCAGCGTTCGCGGCATCGATCACTTCACCATCACGGACGGATCCGCCGGGCTGGACGACGGCCCTGACACCGGCGTCGAGCAGGATTTGCAGGCCGTCAGCGAAGGGGAAGAAAGCGTCCGAGGACGCTACTGCGCCGATGGAGCGCTGCTGCGAGAGAGCNCCTTCGGTCCCTGCTGCCCCACCTGCGCCGTCAACGTCTGAGGACACCGAGACGCCGAGCGTGTTGGCGCGTTCCACGGCAAGCTTGCAGGAGTCCACGCGGTTGACCTGGCCCATGCCGATGCCCACGGCTGCACCGTTGTTGGCGAGCAAGATGGCGTTGGATTTCGCTGCGCGCACGGCGGTCCAGGCAAACACGAGGTCAGCCAAGGTGGCCTCATCTGCTGGAGCACCTGCGGCGAGAGTCCAGTTGGCGGGGTTGTCGCCGTCGGCGTCGACCGTATCGCTCATCTGTACCAGCATTCCGCCGGAGACTTGGCGAACTTCTGCCGGGTAGCGGCCGTAGCCTTCGGGCAGGGCGAGAAGGCGGATGTTCTTCTTTGCGGACAAAATCTCCACGGCTTCGGGCTCAAAGTCCGGGGCGATGACAACTTCGGTGAAAATCCCGGCTACGGTGCGGGCCATGGCGGCGGTGACGGTACGGTTAGCAGCGATGACGCCACCAAAGGCGGAGAGCGGATCGCAGGCGTGGGCCTTTGCATGGGCGTCGGCGATGGGGTCCGCTGCGCCCGGAGAGGCAACAGCCACACCGCACGGGTTGGCGTGCTTAACAACGGCCACGGCTGGGACGTCAAAATCGAAGGCTGCCCGCAGGGCGGCATCGGCGTCAACAAAGTTGTTGTAGCTCATGGCCTTGCCGTGCAGCTGGTCAGCTTGGGCAATACCCGACGGCGCACCCTTGTCCACATATAGCGCTGCCTGCTGGTGCGGGTTNTCCCCGTAACGCAGTACCTCAGAACGCTCCAGTGAGTAGCCAGCATAGGATGGCCAATCGATGATCCCGTCGCCATCTTCATCGAGGAACTGTGCAGAGGTCCAGGCTGCAACGGCGTTGTCGTAAGCAGCGGTGTGCGCAAAGGCTGCTGCGGCTAAGCGCTGGCGGGCAACTAGCTCAAACCCACCGGCTTGGGCGGCTGCGATGACATCACCGTAGCGGGCGGGGTCAACAACCACAGCAACTGACGGGTGGTTCTTGGCTGCGGCACGGACCATGGAAGGCCCACCAATGTCGATCTGCTCAACTACTGCGTCTTGGCTGGCACCGGAATTGACGGTGTCAACAAACGGGTACAGGTTGACCACAACAAGATCGAAGGGCGTAACGTTCATCTCTTCAAGCTGGCGCACATGAGCGGGCAGGCGGCGGTCAGCTAAGATACCTGCGTGGACCAGCGGGTGCAGGGTCTTCACCCGGCCATCGAGCGCTTCGGGAAANCCTGTCACCTGCGAAACCTCTGTGACAGGTACACCCGCAGCAGCGATCCTAGCTGCGGTGGAACCGGTGGAGACAATGGCAACTCCAGCTGCGTGCAGGCCAAGAGCCAGCTCCTCCAAGCCGGTTTTATCGTAGACCGAGATCAAAGCACGGCGGATGGGAACACGGTTAAGCGGTGAGCTGGTCACAGAAATANNCTCCAGGGTGGCTCGTGGATGGCGACATAACAAGTTTAGGCCACTTCCACTGGGTAGGATCTCCTTATGACTTCAAGTGATCCCAGCAACGTACCGTCCCGCGCCGATACCGCCACCCAACAGGTGGCCTCAAAGGTGAATCACTCAGTTGATCTTCCCCGCTTAGTCAATTCAGTGATCTTGCCAGGTTTTGTTGGCACAACTGCGCCACAGTGGTTGGTGAGAGCCCTTGAAAACGGCTTGGCCGGCGTCGTATATTTTAGCCACAACATTGATCCTGACACGCCCGGCCAGGTGGCTGAGCTCTCCGCCACGATCCGCGCCGCGAATCCACAGGCAGTCATTGGAGTCGACGAAGAAGGCGGAAACGTTACCCGCCTACAGGCTCGTGAGGGCTCAAGCATCCCCGGCGCCGCCGTCCTGGGTGCACTGAACGAGCTGGACACCACCGAGGCCGCAGGCCGCGCACTGGGACGGCTGTGCCGCGAGGCAGGCATTAACTTAACCATCGCGCCGGTGGCTGATGTGAACACGAACCCGCTGAACCCCGTGATCGGTGTGCGCGCGTTCGGCTCCGACACCGCACTGGTCTGCGCCCACACCGCAGCCGCCGTCACCGGCATCCAGAGCCTGCGCGTGGCCGCGTGCGCCAAACATTTCCCCGGCCACGGCGACACGGTGGCGGATTCACATATGGACACGGCCCGCGTTGAGCTGACCATGGCCCAGATGAGCGAATTCCATCTACCCNCGTTCAAAGCTGCCACGGATGCCGGGGTTGCTGCCATGATGAGCGCGCATATCATCATCCCCGAACTCGGCGAAGAGCCCGCCACCTTGAACCCGGCTGCGAGCGCACTGCTGCGTGAGATGGGTTTTGAAGGCGTGCTGATTACTGACGCACTGGATATGGCCGCTGTCCGCGCCACAGTGGGTCCTGGTGAGGGCGGGGTGTTGGCTCTGCTGGCTGGCAACGATCTGGTCTGTGTGGGCAACCCGTTGAACGCTTACACCACAGGGCGTGATGACGAATCGTGCTACACCGAGGTTTACGATGCTTTGTTTGCGGCTGCACAGTCTGGGCGCCTGCCAGTTGAAACCCTGCAAAGGNCTGCTGCCCGGGCCACCGCACTAGCCCAGTGGTCCGCAGGTGAGGTTTCAGCTGCGCCTGAGGAGAACGTGGACTGGGTTGGTGTGGCTGCCCTCGCCTGCCGCGTTGACTCGCTGAGCGCCAACCCTGTGCTGAGAGGTTCCGGCACGGTCACGTTGGTGGATGCGCGCACCGGACACAACATGGCAGCCGGTCCCACCGAGAACTTTATTCTCACCGCTCTGGGTCACTCCGCTTTGGGTCACTACTGCGTCACCGAAGTGAATGCTTCGCAGCTATCACGTGCCGAACTTGAGGTGGCACTCATGCAGTCGCAGNGGGCGGTGTTGGTGATCGCCGATTCCTTGGCCTCACCGGAGCAACAGGAAACGCTGAGCCTTGTTTATGCCACGGCTCCGCACGCCGTGTGCATCAACGCCGGGCTGGCCCCGGATGAGCCCACTGTCCACGCCGCCATCCACTGCTACGGCTTTAGCAAGGTCAGTGCCCAAGCAGTGCTGAGCCTGTTGGAACGAGACTAAGGAACACCATGAGCGCCTCCCAGACGTCAACCCCACTGCAGCCAGCTTGGAGGCCATCCGCTCCGAGATCGGCACCCTCGTCACTGAGGCCTCAAATCCTGCGTTCCCAGATCTGGCGGCACTGTCCACCCAGGACCTTGTTGCGGCCATGAACGGTCAGGACACGCTGGTTCCGGCCGCGATTGCCACTCAGCTACCTGTCATCGCCGCCATCATTGACCAAATTGCTGTCCGCATGGGCCGTGGTGGACGGCTCATTTATGTGGGCGCCGGAACACCTGGGCGCATGGGCATCTTAGATGCCAGTGAATGCCCGCCTACTTTTGGCACTGATCCCTCCCTAGTGGTGGGTGTCATTGCTGGTGGCCGTGCGGCCGTCAAACAAGCCGTGGAAAATGCTGAGGATAGCGAATCTGCCGGGGAAGCAGACATGGCTGCTTTGGATCTAACGCCCCATGATTCGGTCATTGGGATGGCCGCATCGGGGCGCACCNCCTATGTCATTGCAGCCATTAGAGCAGCCCGTGCCCAGGGTTCCTACACCGTGGGCTTCTCCTGCAACAACAACTCCCCTCTGGGTGCCGCCGCGGACACAGCCCTTGAGATCGAGGTGGGCCCCGAGTTTNTGGCAGGCTCCACCCGGCTCAAATCGGGCACCTGCCAANAACTGGTCCTGAACATGATCAGCACCATCACCATGGTCAGGTTGGGCAAGACGTACAAANATGTCATGGTTGATCTCCGGGCCACCAACGCCAAGCTCCATGCCCGCAGTGAACGCACCTTGATGCAGGTCACCGGGTGTGACGCCGCCACAGCAGCCACCGTCCTTGCTGCCACCGAAGGGCACCTCAAGGCTGCCATATTAGCGATCATGACGGGCTTGCCCGCCGAGCAGGCCTCTGCCCTTCTAGCCNAAAATGAGGGCTTCTTGCCGGCAGCCATTGAGGCTGGCTCCCGTTAGCCACATCCATCCACTCACCAACCCCTGACGCACGACGGCGGAGCCCACCGATGAACGCACCTCACCCCTCCTTCAACAGCAACCGCACCCGGCTGATCGCTCAGTTACAGGACCTCCTGAACCAGGCGGTCAAGGACGGGGTGGCTCCTGCAGTGAGCTGCGCCGTGGTGCTAAAGAATGAGCGCCTGCCGGTGTTGAGTGCCGGAACAGCAACGCCGNGANGGTGTTTTGATCTGGCCTCGGTCACCAAGCTGTTCACCACAGTCACTCTGCTGAGCCTTGTGGATGACGGCGTGCTAGACCTAGATACGCCCGTGAGGAACCGGCTGCCCAGTTACAAGCACGGAGCTAAAGCACAGGTCACCTTGCGGCATCTACTCACGCACACCTCAGGGCTGCCTGCAGAATGGCGCGGTTGGCATGGTGCACTCTCAGAAGGCCGCGGCTTTGAGCGGGAACGGCTGGTTGCGCACTTGCTGGCAACCGATCTAGACACTGCCCCTGGGACCCGGTTCGAATACTCCTGTGCCGGTTTCAACACGGCCATGGTGCTGGCCGAGCACGTCACGAGGACGCCGTGGGCTGTTCTGGTGCAGGATCGGGTCTTGAACAGACTCCCCACGGACGGGGTGAGCGGAACACCCNGCATTGAGCGTTGCGCTCCGACCCAGTTCCAACCCGAACTGGGCCGTGGGCTGGTGCAGGGCATTGTGCATGATGAGGCCGCGTGGTCGCTGGGTGGGCTCAGCGGAAATGCTGGCATGTTTGCCACAGCGCACGGGCTGCGCGTTNTTGGTGAGGCGTTGTTGGACGGGCTCTCCGGTATCCTCTCCNCCGCCCTAGCCGCAGAGATGTGGCGTGGCCAGCTTCCTGATATTTTGGCTGACTCCTTCGATCCTGCCGATCCCGGCTTTGGCCAAGCGCTGGGGCTGCGGATCAACCAACAGCCATGGATGGGCACCGCAGGCCGGGCATCTCGGGGCCACAGCGGGTTCACCGGCACCTCACTACTTGCCAACCGGGAAGCAGGGATCGTGATCGCCCTGCTCAGCAACCGGGTCAGCCCCGCCNGTGACGGCGATGACGCAACCGCCCTGCGTACAGCCGTGTCCAACGCGGTACACTCTTTGCCCAGTAACAACTTTTGCTCCGTGAAAGGAAGGCCCCATGAGTACCTCCACCACGTTCTTGACCGGCGATCAGGTAGTGCAGGAACTACCGTGGCGGTGGCGTGTGCAGGGCAGTATTTTCCTCATTGGCGGTCTCGGTTTCATGTTTGATGCCTGGGATGTCACGCTCAACGGATTTCTGATCCCGCTGCTGTCCACGGAGTGGGGACTCAGCNCCGGGCAGGCGGCATGGATTGGCACGGCAAACCTGATCGGCATGGCCGTGGGCGCGTTTGCGTGGNGGTCCATTGCAGACATCATTGGGCGCAAGAAGGCGTTCACACTGACACTGCTGATTNTTTCTCTCTGCACGGTCCTGGGTGCGGCCTCTAATGAGATTGTGCTGTTTTGCGTGTTCCGTTTCATGGCTGGCTTCGGACTGGGCGGGTGTATCCCGGTGGATTACGCGCTGGTGGGCGAGTTCACCCCGCGCAAACATCGCGGACGGGTGCTCACAGCGATGGATGCGTGGTGGCCCATCGGGGCTTCGCTCTGCGGGNTGGTCTCAGCCGTGCTCATGGCGTCCTTTGGGAACTGGCGTTACCTGATGCTTGTCATGGTGCTACCGGCATTGCTGGTGTTTTGGGTACGTATTGGCGTCCCGGAATCACCACTGTATCTGGTGCGTGCGGGCCGCCCTGCTGAGGCGAAGGCCGTCATTGACACACTGATTAAACGTACCGGGGCCACTGTAGGGCCTTGGGTATTACCCGATGCTGCTTCTGCGCCAAAGCTTTCGCTGGGCAAGGTCACGGATCAGCTGGCCGGGCTGTGGCGCTTCAATTGGCGCATCACAGGTGTTGCCTGGTCTTTGTTTCTGACCATCCTTCTCGTGTATTACGGGGCTCTGACGTGGATGCCCTCCATCTTGGTGGCCACCGGATATGCCCAAAATAAGGCGTTCATGGCCACTGCCTCGATGACGGCGATCGGCCTACTGGGCGTGGTGGCCGCTGCCTTGCTGGTTGAACGCTTAGGCCGGAAGTGGATCCTTGCCATCACCGGTCCTCTGGCTGCATTGTCCTTGGTGATTNTTGCACTGGTGCTAGAAGCTCCGGTGGCTGCACAAATCTGGCTCTTGGTATTCGGTTTTGTCATCCAGGTGGCCATCCCGGTGCTGTATACCTATGTGTCCGAGCTGTACCCCACACATTTGCGGGCCACCGGCTTCGGCTGGGCCTCCACCATTTCCCGGGTTGGTGCAGGGCTGGTTCCTTTGATTTTCGGCTCCTTGCTGTGGCCGGTGCTGGGGTTGCCACTCACCTTTGCCCTGACAGGTGGGCTGGTCCTGCTGGCCGTGGTGTGGATGGCGTTCTCAGCACCTGAAACCAAGGGCGCCGCACTGGATTGAACGGGCTCTGGGCCAAGAGGCACTGGGGCGAGCTCTTCCGGCTCTCAGGTTTCCTGAACGTTTAGCGGCTAGTGTGTTGCAGAGTCTGAAATCCCTCCACCCTTGACTGCCCTGAACGAAGGACTATCCATGAGCGCCTTACTTCCCACCGTTTTGNCCACCGCCGGACTGCTCGGGNGTTACCAGAGTGCCCGTGTCACGAAGAGCCGTCCACTGGGCGGCGCAGTTTTAGCAGCAGCCGGAGCGGCTGCCTTTGTTGGTTGGAAGAAGAACGCTGGCACCTGCACCGCTGTTGCCCTGACCACCGTTTACGTAGTGGCTTTTGGCGCTTCCCACCCGTTGGCCAAGAAAATGGGTGCCTGGCCTGCGGTGTGTGCGGTCACTGCCGCGACAGCTTTGNCCTCAATGGCCTGCGGCCGCGCCAANAAATAGTACCGTCGGGGACGCTCCAGTCCCTCACAACATACGCCTAGAATGCGCGGAGGATCTTCGGGTCTAATTTCGGCTCATGGAGCCATAGAATTTATCCATCGGCTCCGTCCTAGGCGCCGCACCCTTGCCCCTAAGGAAAGGACCCCATGGATCTAGCCGCCGACACCGCCGGCTTCCTTGCCAGCNTTTGGGTCTATTTGATCAGCGCCGTGTTTGTGTTGGTCTCCGCCGTCGTTCCCNCTGTCCCGAGCACCACGGTGTTTGTAGCCCTGGGCG
This sequence comes from Arthrobacter polaris, assembly GCF_021398215.1. Lineage (NCBI taxonomy): Bacteria > Bacillati > Actinomycetota > Actinomycetes > Micrococcales > Micrococcaceae > Arthrobacter > Arthrobacter polaris. Next base: position 453,459 of record NZ_CP071516.1, on the reverse strand, counting down.
CTCTTGCCGGGCTCGACGGCGGGCCTCAGGCCGTGCCGCTGGTCCTGGCTATGATGGCAGGCGCCATGGCTGGGGACATCTTGACGTACTGGCTGATCAAGATGTTTGGCCATACCCGTTGGGGCGGAGCCGCCCGCGGTCCACGGCGCCAGCGTGCCGTGGATGCCGCAACGCGGAGGCTGGTGCGCCGGCCCTACATGTTCATGCTGACCTCGAGGTTCATTCCATTGGGCCGGCTCTCTTCGAATATCGCTGCCACTGTGGCGGGATACCCGTTGCGGGCTNTTATGGTATTTTCCCTTGTTTCAGCCGCAATTTGGTCTGTTTATGCAGTGGGTATTGGCATCTTGAGCAGATACTGGCCGGGTATCTCAACGCAGGTGGCGGTGTTGATAGCCATCGCTGCTTCCATGGCACTCGGGTGGCTCGTTGGCAGAGTCTCCACGTTCTTCCTTGACCGANAAAATGCTAGGCTGCCGTCTGACGCAGTCACTCCCTAGGCGGTCAACCCCAACACGCGCCTCTTTGACGTCAGGGCTGTGCGAGTTCGCCTAATACCTTGATTAGCAGCTCACGCTCGGCGATCTTGATGCGCTCGTGCAAGGATTCCTCGGTGTCCTCCGGCAGGACGGCCACGGGTGTTTGAGCGATGATGGGGCCGGTGTCCACGCCGGCATCGGCGAAGTGGACGGTGCAGCCGGTGACTTTCACNCCGTAAGCCATGGCGTCACGGACACCGTGGGCGCCGGGGAAGGCTGGCAACAGTGCCGGGTGCGTGTTGACGTAGCGGCCTTCAAAAGCGTTGATAAAGCTGGGCGCCACAATGCGCATGAATCCGCTGGAAATCACATAATCCGGTGTGTACGCGGCAACGGCGCTCAGCAACGCCGCATCCCAGTCAGCGCGGCTGGCATAGTCCTTGAAATTCACCACGAACGTTTCCAAGCCGGCGGCAGCAGAGCGCTCAATGCCAAAAGTATCGAGCCTATCCGCGCCCACAGCCGCAATTTCAAGGTCCAGGCTGCCAGCGGCGACGGCGTCGATCACTGCTTGGAGATTTGAACCAGTTCCAGAAACTAAAACAACTATGCGCATGCCAACAATTTTAGGCGCATGTGGCGACCAAGCCCTATTCGGCAGCTTCTTCACCACGGCGCAGCAGCGGCGCTACCCCACGTTCACCTTCAAGCCACGGGCCCAGCAGAGATCCAAGCATGACGCCAATACCCATTTCAGCTCCCACCCACAAGGCTGCAGTGAAGGGCTCTGGACCCAACTCCGTGAGCCGTCCGATGCCCAAAGAACCTTGTGATAGCCAGAAAACNAGCCAGGCCAAAATGGCTGCAACGGCCCCNGTCACCACGCCCAGGAACAACGTTGAACCCGGCAGTGAGAGCCAACGCTGGCGCACCTTCAATGACAGCCACTCATCAAAGTGGTTNTCTCCTGCCCGCACAAACCACCAACCAGCGAGTAGGCCGGCAACAATGGGGATGAGCAGTGCAGCGAATCCCCACACCATAGTGCCGGTGGGCAAAGCGGCCAAAATCGGGATCGGCGGCACGGGAGCCACCGAAGTACCCAAGGGNGACACTGTGGAGCCAACNCCAAGGTGGAAGCCGTCGCCGCCAGCCCACGCTAGCGACCAGATGGCCAGATTAGGCATGAACGCTAATTGTCCCAAGGTCAAGGCGGCACCNCCTACCGCGCCCGGGCGTAGTCCCTGGTAGACGGCAGCAATGTCATTCCACCGGATGATCAGGTTTACCGTCAGCATCAGCGCTGATAGTGCCAAAGCAGTCATCACGGCGACAAAGCCTGAACGCAGTACTGTCCACACATAGGAACCGGCCCAGCGCTGGTCTTGGCTGGTCCTATCGATCCAGTCGGCGGCGCTCATGCCAATGAGCCGGCTCCATGAACCGGCTTCAAGCCGAGAACCAATGATGAGCCCGGCCGCTGCCGGAATAACAGGAATGACCATGCTGGCCAGAAGTGGTGCTTGAACCCCGGCNCCACTACAGATGAAGCCTGTACCGAGCCCCGCTGCTGCATAAACCAGCACAGCACCNAAAAGTGGTTGCCACAGCTGGTCAGTATAGGAAGCCCTAGCCAGGCGTTTGCCTGCCCGCCACGACAGAAAGAAAGGAACCAGCAATAGCCCTAGAGGCAGCAAACTAAAGACGCCCGTTTGCACCGTGGCTGAACTGGGACCACTGGCCAAGCTCACGTTCAGTGGTACTCCGTGACCAAGGAGCCAAATCTGGCCGGCAAGGCGGGCAACCACTGAGCCATCTTGTTCAGCAAAACCACCCGTGAACCAGGTTGCCGCCAACGGGATTGCTACGATCAAGGCAGAAATAACGAACATTTGGGCAGCCTCAAATGCCCCTTGCAGCCCCAGCGGCATGGGAATCCCGTCGCGTTGGCTCTTGGCCGCTTTGGTGTTCATCGTCTTCAATGGTGCCACATAGTGGCCCAAGGACCGTGAACGGCACCGACGGGCTGGGACACTTTTATCTAAAACGTGTTCTCAAGAGTGCCGAACAGGGTGGACAAAGAGCCTCCTGCGGCTCTTTTGTAAGTTTTCTGACTACGTCCTGGTTGTGGCCAACACCCAGCAATGCCCTAAACCACGCCCGGAGCCTTGCAACAATCGCCTTAACTCAAGCCGGGGCGGACTCTCTGATTAAACACAAATAGGGTTCGGGATATATCCCGAACCCTATTTGTTCAAGCTAAGGACTAAAGAATGCGCGGTTACCCGCACGTTTTCTTTAGAATTAGATAGCCTGGATGTTGACTGCCTGAGGACCCTTCGGACCCTGCTCAACATCGAAGGAAACCTTCTGGTTCTCTTCGAGGGAGCGGTAGCCTGAGGAGTTGATCGCGGAGTAGTGAGCGAAAACGTCCTGGGACTGGTCATCCGGTGAGATGAAGCCGAAGCCCTTTTCAGCGTTGAACCACTTGACGGTACCTGTTGCCATTATTTCTATTTCCTTCTGAAGTTGGAGATTCCGCCCGACCTTCGGGCCTCCGTTATACGGTGTAAGTCCGCTTCTCCAGAAAAGCGACGTCTCCCTAAAAGGGTGGCGTCGCTTCAACTACAAAAACGCAACACTACAACTACGTCCAAGTATACATACTGATTGCAGCAAAGCCAGTTTTGCTTGAGAGGTGCGTCACGCAGCCGTCACACAAGCTGATTTCATGGGCCTAAAACAACTACATCTAGCGGTTTCTGTTCACCGTGGACGTGACGCGTCACTCAAAGTGTCTTCTCGCCTTTGTTCACCGTTGCCAGATTCCCTGCTCGAAACCGCCAGTGCCAAGAAAGCCTTCCACTGAACCCTGTACCCAGTACCCAGTGGGGCTGAGATAGCTCACGTATAGTTGGCTCAATGTCCAGGGGTGCCGTAATGCGTCAGCGAAGTAGCAAGAACAGTGCCATCTGGCATCTTCGGACTCGGATAATCCTTACGGCACTGCTGACCTTGGCGATGTTGGTTATGAGCATCGTCAGCCACGGAGTCCCTCTGCAGGCGGCGGGAGTGCAACTGGCTGCACAAACCGTGGTGTCCATTCATACGGTGGACACTAACCAGGTCTCCATCGAACTGCTGACCTCCGACGGCGGCCCCACCTGCAAGGGCAAGGGTGCCAATCCCCGCGGAGAACACCTCCATCCCCCGCACCCGCCTGTTCTGCGCCCGTGCACATGGGATACCTCAAACACCGAACCAGAACGTGCTCTCTCCCAGTTGTGCCTACCGCAGCTTATGGACCGTGCCCGTACTACCCGCAGCCACCTTGATCTGGGATTTGCAGGACGTAGACGTGCCACAGGTCTCTGGGTCCCTCACGATTTATTAATGGCTGTGCGGACCCGGCACGTCTTTCCCTGATCTTTGCCCCGGCACCTGAACCTTTAAGGCTTCCACTGGTACGTGAGCTTTTGCCCACACCAGTGCGCTGGTGTCTGTGCCGCGGCGGCCCTGTTGAGAACAAAGTGAGAAAAATACATTGAGTACAAAATCAAGCCCTACCCCGAACGCCAAGAAGTCAAGAAATATTTGGCTATTCTTTATCTGTGCTGCCCTAGTTATCCTGGGCATCGTCATTGTTGGCGCCATGGCACAAAATAACCGTTTAGCAGCAGCTGAGAACACAGTTAATAAAGGCACTACGAGCACCACCGGCAGCGAAAATGCCGCCACCGCGGACTTGACTCTGGAACGGCGCATTAAGAACGATCCACTGGCGCGCGGAAGCGTGGATGCGCCTGTGGTCATGATTGAATACTCCGATTTCAGCTGCCCGTTCTGTGGCGTCTACGCCCGCAAGACTCAACCGGAGATCATTCAGAAGTATGTTCAGTCCGGTCAACTGCGCATTGAGTGGCGCGATCTCCCTGTCTTAGGTGAGCAATCCGTGCGCGCTGCGGTAGCTGGCCGGGCGGCCGCCGAGCAGGGCAAGTTCTGGGAGTTCAACGAAGCTCTCTACGCAGCGGCTCCTGAGCGCGGCAAGGCAGTTCTTAGCGAGACTGCGTTGATGAAGTTGGCTCAGAAGGCCGGAGTGCCGGATATGTCGCAGTTTACTCAGGACCTCAAGCGCCCTGATTTGCTGGCACAAGTGAATGCTGACTTGGCGGAGGGAACTCAACTGGGGCTGAACAGCACACCTACCTTTGTTATTAACAACCAGGCAATTCCGGGAGCACAACCGTTGGAGACTTTCGTACAGATCATTGATGAAGCACTGGCGTTGGTTCAGTAGCCCATGGATATTGGATATGCAGGAGCATTCCTTGGCGGTATCCTGACCCTGCTCAGCCCCTGCTCGGTCATGTTGTTGCCGGCGTTCTTTGCCTACGCCTTCGCCAGCCCTGCCAAATTACTGGGACGCACGGCCCTGTTTTATGCGNGGCTGCTAACCACCTTGGTTCCGCTGGGTCTGCTGGCGGGTCTGCTTGGGTCCTTGGTGATGCAAAACCGGACCGTGCTGATCACAGTTGCAGCTGGCATCGTGATTGTCATCGGCATTCTACAAATCATCGGGNTGGAATTTCCCGGCCTGAGCCGACGAGCCGGAGCCGATGGCACCTCAGCTGTATCCGTGTTTGTGCTGGGATCGGTATACGGCGTAGCCGGTGTGTGCGCTGGCCCGATCTTGGGCTCCGTCCTGGCAGTTGCCGCGGCTGGCGGAAATTCGATGTACGGCGGCATCATGCTGGCGATCTTTGCGCTGGGGATGGCCTTGCCACTGGGTGTCTTGTCGTTGCTCTGGACACGTCTGCGCTTGGGCGAACGCGGCTGGTTGAAACCACGCCGCTTCCGGCTGGGCCGGTGGGAGAATTCCGTGTGGATGGTAGTTTCGGGTATTTTGTCCATCGGCATCGGCGTGCTGTTACTCATCACTCAGGGCACCGCGTCACTGGGTGGCGTGTTGAGCATCGATGCCCAGTACCAGGCGGAATCGTGGGTTGTGGAACTGTCANACAAAACCTCANATCTTAGCTTCGGCATCATTGCGCTCATTGTGCTGCTCGTTGTGGGCGGGGCGTACCTGTGGCGTTCCCGCCGGGCAGAGCGCGCCGCCTCGGAAAGGGGCTGACATGCTCTCGAACGTGGTGCGCAATGTGCGCGGCTGGCAGGTGCGGCGCTGGCTTGTGGCGGCAGGGACCGCGGTTCTTGTCTACGTTGTGGTGGCGATTCCCACCGATCTGATCCCAAACCCATGGTTTGCCNGGNAAATCCCGCCAACGTGGTGGTCCCACTCTTCGTTGGCAGCCAGTGCCGTGCTGACCGGCTTGCTGATGGCCAGCTATGTGGCTTCGCCGCTGGCCCACACCGGCAAAACTAACAAGGCTGGCCTGTTTGGTTCAATCATCACGTTCTTCGCTGTTGGCTGTCCCGTGTGCAACAAGCTGGTGCTGATAGCGCTGGGATCTGCCGGTGCTATGACGTACTTTGAACCTGTCCAGCCCCTGCTGGCCGTCATCTCGATCGGACTGCTGGTTTGGGCGTTACTGCGACGGATTTCCCAAGAGAATGCCTGCCGGTTTCCAGCTGTTGCTACAGCATAGATTGGCTGGCTGTGAAGACCTCTCAGTTCGCGGGCCAGAGGTTCAGGCTCGGGCCAAGATGGCCGCCAGATCGGAGTCTGCTGGGAGGTTGCCATAGTTGAAGGAGCGGTCCGGACCCAGCCGGGAGAGAACAAAAGCATCGGAGACCGCGGCCGGGGCCGCACGTAATAGCAACGACGCCTGTAATGCCAGAGCCATGCGTTCTACAATGTTGCGGGCCTGGCCAGCGAAGTCCTGCGGGGAGCGCCGCACAGGCACTAACTGTTCCATGAGCCGGGCGGTGTAATCATCGAATATCCGGTGGGCTCCGGAGGCCAAACGCACCTCGGCAAGGAACGCCTCCACTGAGTCCGGCTCGGTGGCCATGGCCCGCAGTACGTCCAAGGCGATCACGTTCCCGGTCCCTTCCCAGATTGCCATGACGGGTTGTTCCCTGTACCGCATGGCCAACGGGAAGTCCTCTATATACCCGTTGCCACCTAGACATTCCATCGCCTCATAGGCATGGTTGGGTCCACGCTTGCACACCCAGTATTTAGTAACGGCCGTGGCAAGCCGGCGGAACGCTATTTCCGCCCCGGAAGCGTCATTGTCATAGGCCCTGGCCAGGCGCATGCTCACGGCTGTTGCCGCTTCAGATTCGAGCGCAAGGTCTGCAATAACGTTCGTCATGGCCGGCTGATCAACCAGCCGGGCGCCAAACGCGCGGCGGTGACGGACGTGCCACACGGCCTCGGCTATGGATTGACGCATGCCCGCGGCCGTGCCCAGAATGCAATCCAGCCGGGTTTGGCCCACCATACCCATGATGGCTTTGACTCCCCTACCCGGCTCACCAACCCGCCAGCCGTAGGTGTTGAGGAACTCTACTTCAGCGGAGGCATTGGAGCGGTTGCCCGCCTTGTCCTTCAGCCGCTGAATCATGAACGGATTATGCTCTTCTGCCGCGGCCCCGCTGGCTGCCCCACAGGGTAGAACGCGCGGTACCAAGAAACAGCCCAGGCCGGCATCCTCTTGTGCCAGCACCAGGAACGCATCCGACATTGGTGCCGAGCAGAACCATTTATGTCCTGTGAGCAGGAAGTGCTCGCCGTCCGGGACGGCGCGAGTAGTGTTGGCCCGCACATCCGAGCCGCCCTGTTTCTCCGTCATGGCCATCCCAAANAGTGCACTTGGTTTGCCGGTCTTTAGCGCGGGATCGTAGTGCCGGGAGTACAGGCGCGGCAGCCACTCCTGTGCCAAATCCGTGGTCAGGCTAATGGACTCCACCGCAGCGTGACTCATAGAAATGGGGCAGGCATGGCCCGGTTCAACTTGGGCAAAGAGCATGAAGTGCGCCGCACGTGCGGCATTGGCCCCTATCCCCGGCCGCTCCCAAGCGGAGGTGTGAGCACCGGCTGCTACGGCCTGTGAAATGATGCGGTGATAGGACGGGTGATACTGAACTTCATCGATCCGCTGACCGTATTTACTGTGCGTGTGCAGCACTGGTGGATTCTTGTGAACCAACCGGGCATCGTCTTGGAACTGTGCTGAACCCACCACGGCACCGCTAGCCTCCAGCTCACCAATGGCGCCGGAGCCGGACTCCCCNAAACTGCGCAGGTATTCGTTGAGGGGATGNTTCAGTGTGAACTCATTAACATCGGTGCGCGGCGGCGGCTGGTTACTGACCTGGTGGGTTGGATAGCTAACTTGTGGNGGTCCGGCGTCGTTGGCGGTCATGGCTACAGGCTACGCCGCACAGAGATTGCCCCGCACGCCTCATCCAGGAACTCGGCAACCGCGCGCGGGTGGGACAGCACTGGGGCATGGCTGGATTCAATCTCGCTCACAACGGCGCCCATGCGTTGGGCCATATCCCTTTGCAACACAGGCGGCACGCAACGATCCTGTGTTGTCAGCAAATAATGTGCGGGTAAGTCCAACCATGCTGGCGGCCCAACTTTCACCCGGTCAAGCCCAATCATTGGGGTAAATGCCCCAAACAATAAATTGAGAACTACAATATAGATTCCGGGATTGCCATAAGCGATTCTTCTCGTCTTGTTGCTGAGGAATGACTCATCAAATGTCATCCGACGTGGCCATTAAAATTTAGGGCAATCATTGAATAGCACGACATTTACTTCCTCAACCAAGCGAAGGGCTATCTACGCACTTTCGATCGCAGCCTTAGTTTTGATGTCATTCCTTCTCGGGCTCTTAATCGGTCAAAACTCTTCTACCTCAAACACAGAGTCTGCTGCCGCTGACATCCCAACAAGTTTGGCGACGACCAAAGCGCCAGTAGCGGCACCATCGGTAGCTGAGACTACGACACCAGCTCCGATACCCAGTGGACCAAAGTTATCATCCCGAGGAACTGTCCAGTTACAGCCTGGTGAAAACGCTACAGTCATGTCAGGTGAAAATCTATTGGCCTCCTGACGATTGAATCAATAGAAGTTGATCCTCAATGCACCGGCAATTACATTCGTCCGTCAGAAAATGGGTATTTCGTGGTTCTCACGGGAACGATCACTACGGGTGTTTACAATGACTTCGCCGACAAAGCCTACGTTCCCTCCATCAGCCTTCGAACCGGATCTTTCGATTTCGTTTCAGCCACAGGAAAGAAAACCCTGGAAATAATCTCATTGGAAACACCTATGGATGCTTCCCGAATCTGAGATGATGCCAAATGATGTGAATATTGGAGAAAATGCCACCGGTAAGCTGGTTTTCGATGTTCCTGAGAATTCTGGAAGCATCGTATTGACTGAGCTTGGAGCCACCCCATCAAACATCCAAGGCTGGGAATGGACATTCTAATCAGTCCATGACCCTGGTTAGCCACAAGTGTGCTGCGTTCCACGACGAATTCACACTGAACACGTCGTGGGACGCAGCAGGCCACGTTAATAAGCAGAGATTGCCCCGCACGCCTCATCCAGGAACTCGGCAACCGCGCGCGGGTGGGACAGCACTGGGGCATGGCTGGATTCAATCTCGCTCACAACGGCGCCCATGCGTTGGGCCATATCCCTTTGCAACACAGGCGGCACGCAACGATCCTGTGTTGTCAGCAAATAATGTGCGGGTAAGTCCAACCATGCTGGCGGCCCAACTTTCACCCGGTCAAGCCCAATCCGCACCATTCGTTGGGTGGCCGCCGCAATGTCAACCACTTCCGGCGGGGCGTCAGCTGCCATAACCGCACCGAAGTGCTCCCTGTCTAGATAGGTGTAATCACCGGCCACCACCACATGCTGGGGAATTAGACTCCCGGGATACTTGCGGGATAATCCGCTCACCGATTCACCCTCTTCCGGGGCAAATGCGGCAACGTACGCCAATGCCTGCACTGCGTGGACTCCGCGAGCGGCTTCNCCGATCACGGCCCCACCATAGGACCCCACCAANAGGACGGGGCCAGCAACGGTGGCGAGGGTACGGCGGACGGAGGCAATGTCCTGCTCAAATGACTCCAAACTCAGTTGAGCAGCAACCGGGTGNTGGCCCATGGCCCGCAACTCCGTAATGACCTTGGCCCAGCTGCTTCCATCCGACCACAGCCCGTGCACCAAAACAATCGCCGTCATATCTCCCCTTCGCCGCCGGGAATTTCTCCCAACATACCAAAGAACTAATCAGCACTGCTGTGTAAACCAGCCCGGACACCACGCGGCTGCTGCATGGGCTCAGTCCGTTGGTTTGGCTCAGTCAGCTGGTTGGGTTCACGCGTAAAGGAAAACCCCGGCACGGTAGCCGTACTGGGACTCCAGCTTGTCGATGCCGTCGGGGTCATGCGTTGTCAGCGCTTCTTGGATGACTTCCGGTGGTGCAGGGAACTCGGCGTTGAGGTGCCGCAGCGCCCACGCATTGCTCGTGAACGCCCATTCAAACACCAGGAGCGCCCCAATCACGGCTGCCCAGATAAGCACATGCGCCAGTGTCCAGGGNATTTCGCGGTTCAGTGGCGCAAACACCATGGAGTGTGTGGTGAGCATGGCGAACCCTGCGGCGAAGAAGCCAGCAAANACGGCGGCTTCCGTTGCCCCAAATGACACCCCGGAGCGGATGAACCAGCGGCTGCGCAGCATGAATTGCCAGTAGACAGCGGCGTTGATAATTGTCAGTGCCGTGTAGAGCCAGAGCGCTGCCAGTGTCCACCATGGGACGTCCTGAATCATCAGCGGAACCAAGAGCGTACCCACGAAAGCTAAGATGGCGATCAAGTTCGGTGGGACGCCAATCAGGATTCGGGTTCGCCGGGCGGCCTGTGGTGTAGACGGTCCCGCTGAATGGTGTTCATCACTCATCCATTGCGGAACCTCAAACATCCCCAATGCTTTGCTGTTCAAGGCTGGCTTGCCGGAGCCCTGATCGGTCAAGACTCCACTAGCGGAGCCCAGACTCTCCAACGCGTTCCTGCCCATCGCAGTACCATCGGAGGCCGGTTCGGGCCGGGCCGCAACATCGGCGTCGCTGGCACGCACGCCAGGTACAGGTTCATCCGCCAGGTTCATAAATTCTTGTCCCACGTAGCGGCGTTCAATCAAGATGCGTTCTAGAACGAAGGGACGTTCGGGATCAAACCACACATCAAATTCGTTACCGACTGCAGGGGAGAAGACAGGGTAGTCAAAGAATCTCACCCTCACCGTCTCCAACCGCCCAGCTGAACGGTATTGCAGATCCACATGGAACATTGCCCGGTTATCAACAATGAACCTCTCGTTGGTGACCGCCACCACCGTTCCCAAGGAATGCTCTCCNCCGGCCATGATGTCCCGATGCGTATGCTGGTCTTCAATGGCCTTGCGCCACATGATGTTGGCCAGCCTGAGAAATTTAATGGCGGGTACCAGCAGCACAATCGCCAGACCTGCCAGCAACAAAACTCCNAACCAATGTGCTGTGACTGCCCGGATGCTTGCTGCAACAACACACCCCATCAGCTGCCCTGTCAGCGCTGCCGCATAAGCCAAACGTCGGCCACGTTGGGTGACAACGGTATGGCCGTGATGTTCGGAACTGCGTTTGAGTACCCCGTACCCCAGCACGTGCTTGAAATCCTTACCAATCTCGCTACCCAGAACCAGTGCCCCNACCAACCCGATCACGAACAGCAGGGCAGGGACAAAGTGGGCCGCATCCTCAAACACTAGGGCAATTTCAAAGGGCGAGAANAAGCCGAGCATAGCGACGGCGAGTACCCAGAGACACGCCACAGCCACGCAGGCACGCAGGGTTTTGAGCACGTACCCGGCCCAGACCACGGGCGAGGTTGGCAACGGCACCGTGTCCGTCTCGGGAACAGCCCGAGACATGGGATATTCCATGACCGCTCCCTCCAGTTAGCTGAACTTTCATTGTGCCCACGGGCGGCCGTGATGTCGAGTTGTGCCACGGATTCCGCCGTCACATCCGTCAGAGTCCTGCTCGCACACACTGATTCGTTGGCAGCAGTGCAGCGACTTCTTCACAGCAGCCTGGACGTCTGCCCTGCTGCGGGCCCCGGCAAACACGCTCCGCAGAGCGGTAAAAATCTTCTCTTGCGAAGCGGGCCTGGACGCCATCGATGATTGTGCTGCTCACAGCCGCCAACAGGTTCGCCGAGGACTGGCCCAACCCGCTCAAACCCGCTCAGATCAGGGCCACGAGCCAGCTTGCAGAGACCAAGTTATAGGCGCATGTCCCCGGTTTCGATGTAACGCTGGTGCCAGGACAGTGCCTCGCCCATCAGGTGCGGGGTGTGCTTGCCGTAGGAGTCNCGGGAGGCACGGGCGAAGTAGTCTTCCAGCATCGGCTTGTAATCCGGGTGCGCGCAGTTTTCAACAATGACGCGGGCACGCTGCTTCGGCGCCAAGCCGCGCAGATCAGCCAAACCCTGCTCGGTGATGATGAGCATGGTGTCGTGCTCAGTGTGGTCAACGTGGCTGGCCATGGGCACAATTCCGGAGATCTTCCCACCCTTAGCGGTGGAGGGAGACATGAAGGCGCCAAGGTAGCCGTTGCGGGCAAAGTCACCGGAGCCGCCGATGCCGTTCATGACGTGTGATCCCACCACATGTGTGGAGTTCACGTTGCCGTAAATGTCTGCTTCGATCATGCCGTTCAAGGCAATACAGCCCAAGCGGCGGATCAGTTCGGGGTGGTTGGAGATTTCCTGTGCGCGGAACACGATGCGCTCGCGGTANAAGTCAACGTTTCGGTTGAACTCCTCAATGCCTGCCTCGGACAAGGAGAAGGAGGTGGCGGAGGCGAACGCCAGCGTGCCGTCCTTGATCAGCTCCAGCATGCCGTCTTGGATCACCTCGGTGTATGCCTTCAGGCCGCGGTAACCGCCACGGGAAAGCCCGGCAAGAACAGCATTGGCAATGTTTCCCACACCGGACTGCAGCGGAAGCAGCTTGTCCGTCATGCGTCCGGTCTTGATTTCCCCGTCCAGGAAGTCCAGCAAGTGGTTGGCGATCTGGTTGGAGGCCTCATCGGGTGCAGCAAAGGCTGAGAGGCGGTCAGGGGCGTTGGTTTCAACGACGGCGATGACCTTGTGCGCATCAACGTGCAGGTACGGGACACCGATGCGGTCTTCGGGCTCGGTCAGCATGATGGGCTTGCGGAATGGCGGCAGCGCCGTGCCGTAGTAGATGTCGTGCATGCCTTCCATGGCCGCCGACTGCTGGCTGTTGACCTCGATGATCACGGCATCGGCCATGTCCAGCCAGGTCTTATTGTTACCAACGGACGACGACGGAATCAGTTTGCCGTCCTCGCGGATCCCCACAACTTCAATGATGGCAATGTTGATGCCGCCATAGAAACCGAACCAAGTGTGCTGGGCAACGTGGCTAAGGTGGATGTCCATATAGTCCAGTTCACCGTCATTGATCCGCTTGCGCAGGGCAGGATCAGACATGTACGGCAGGCGCAGTTCCATGCCGCCAACCTTGGCCAGGACGCCGTCGAGCTCGGGAGCCGTGGAGGCACCGGTGAGGACCTTGATCTTGAAGTCAGAACCAGCTGCATGGGCAGTTTCCATCTGTGCGGCCAATGCCTGCGGGACGGCCTTCGGGTATCCAGCACCAGTAAAGCCGCTCATGGCGACCGTCATTCCGGGCTTAATCAGCGCTGCTGCCGCCTCGGCCGACATACGCTTTTCCAACAATCCGGCGTGGCGGATACGATCGTGCACAGGGGCCCTCTTTCACAATTTTGCGAGACATCCGTCCAATGTCACCCAGACCACTATAGACGGTGACATACAGTACACCCAGCCCGTCTTCTCGTCTATGGTTTGTAGCATATTTAAGGACGACGCCGTTATCAGGCTGCGCAGGGCCAGCATTGCAAGAACCCTACTCGCAACGAACTGAAGATCCCCAGCCGTTGCTGATAGAAATAGAACATGACTGACACTTCCAACCATCCGGCTCCTCACGGCGAACATCTGGCGCCGCAACGCTCACACCTCTCCGGCACAGTGGTATCGCTCGTCGGTTGGCTTGTCGTCATTGTGCCCATCATTTTGATGGCGGTGCTGATTTTGCTGCTGTCTTGAATCCCTCAGCAGGCATGGCGGCCCCGGGCGGATCGCACTGATTTTCTTAGGTGCCGCCTTGCTATTTTGCATGATTGCGGCGCCGCACCTGTTGGGGCAAGCCGTTATCTACCGCGAACGGGCCATGTGGCGTGCAGCGCTCATCACCGGGATACCAACGGTGGCCGTGATTGTGTATTTCGTGTTCCGCTGGCTTAGCAATCTGGGATAGCTGGCAACCGATTCGCTTCTGCACAGTTTCAGCCCAGCTACGCGTGCTAGAAAATAGGGTATGACCCGTCCCCATCGCGAGATCCCCTCTCAACGACTGGCCGTATCCGTCTCGAGGCTGCCGCCCACTGGTCCTGCCATGAAACCGCACCGCTCCGTGTGGTGGCTTGTTGCTATAACCCTTGTGGGCTGGGCTCTGTTGGCTTACCCAGCACTCATACTGGCGCTACTTTCTTACGTCATCACCACTGGCACCACGGACAGCCCTGCCACAGCCGCCAGCGTAGCCATCGGTTTGCTGGGCTTTGTAGCCACCTTGTGTATGGTGGCGTTTCCACTTCTGTTGGGTCTGGCTGTGAAAGCTCGACGCCGGACCCTCTGGTTGGCAGCGATTCTCACCGGTGTCCTGGCCGTGGCCGCGTGTATCTACATTGTGNGGGCTTGGATCATTCCGCTGAGCTGATGACGCACCAGTGGAGCCCGCGCCGCGCGACTATTTAACGTCGTCGTGCTTAATAAAGTCCACGGGACCCACGTCCAGCCCGGCAAGGTCTGGAATGTCCGGGTTTTGAACGTCAGGACTCAGGCGGGCACGCATGACGGCGATGGCCTCAGGATTTTGGTCCACCAGCACGAACTTCCGGCCCAGCTCCGCAGCGGCGGCGCCGGTAGTGCCGCTGCCACCGAAGAAGTCCAGGACCCAATCGCCGCGCTCGGTGCTGGCGGCGATGATGCGGCGTAAGATGCCGAGCGGTTTCTGCGTGGGGTAGCCGGTTTTNTCGCGGCCCATCGGGGAGACGATCGTGTGCCACCAGGTGTCGGTGGGTAGCTTGCCCAGGGCCACTTTCTCCGGTGTCACAAGGCCGGGNGCCATGTAAGGTTCGCGGTCCACTTCGGTGCTGTTGAAGTAGTACGTTTTGGGGTTNTTGACGTAGACAAGGATGTTGTCGTGCTTGGCGGGCCACTTCTTNTTGGAACGGGCGCCGTAGTCGTAGGCCCAGATGATCTCGTTGAGGAAGCATTCGCGGCCGAAGAGCGCGTCCAGGAGGACTTTGGCGTAGTGGACTTCGCGGTAGTCAAGGTGAAGGTAGAGGGTGCCGTCGTCGGCAAGGAGACGCCAAGCTTCTTCGAGCCGGGGCTCCAGGAATTCCCAGTAGTCGCCAAAGGAATCGTTATAACTAAAGGCCATGCCCTTGACGGTGTCATAGCTGCGGCCCTGAAATCCGATGCGCGAACCAGTTTCGCTGCGCACTGTTTTCAGGGTCTGGCGGGTTTGAACCTTGCCGGTGTTGAAGGGCGGATCAATGTAGATGAGCCGGAAGCTCTCATCCGGCAATGTGCCCAAGAAGCCGAGGTTGTCCCCTTCCACCACCATGCTGTTCCCTGTTGCCTGCCAAGGAGTGGCCGGCTCGGTTGCCGGTTCTTTCACCGGTTCAGTCACCGGTTCAGTCACCGATTCGCTTGCCTGACCGGTTGCCGAGGCAGGGCTCAACGGGGAATCACTTGCATCGATTGTCATACCTCAAGGCTAGCCGGGCTGCATACAGGGGCGAAACCGGCGGGACTTTGGGACACCTTTAGGCGCGCAGCACGTCTTTGGTGGCATGGTCGTAGTGGAACGTGACGGTCCCGCCGTCGTGGGAGAACTCGTGGTTGGCCCCGTCGTTCACGCCGAATGCGCCGTAGTTCTCATCCCAACTGCCGTTAACCACTGCCTTGTAGCTGTAGTAGCCGGCAGGCAGGTCGGCAGCGAGCTTCCACACGCCATGATGGGCATCGAGCTGCATCTGCACTGCAGCGTGGCTCGGATCCCAGTTCTCGGCACCGAGCGCTGCGGCAAAGTCACCGGCAAGCGCCACCGAAGCCGGCTGGTTTTCCGGCACGACGCCGGAGGCATCCGTCGAGTCTGCAACGGCAGCTGAGGCGCTGCTCGCCGTGGTTGACGGTGCGGTTGCCTTCTTCGCGGAGGTCTTGACGTTGGTTGCTTTGGTTCGTACGGCCGGCTTGTGGGCGGGCTCTGCGGGCAGCGGCGTGCTGGCTGGCGCTTGGGCTCCGGAGCTGAGCGCTTCGACGAGTTTNTCAACGGTATTGAATGCCACAGTGGCTTTCAATCCACTGTCGGTGACGTCCCAGCCGCTGCGGCCCTTGGTCATCCAGCCGGCCTTGACCAGCTCAGCCGTGGCCTTGGTGAGATTCTTGTGGCCGCGGGGAATGCCGCCGCTCAGCAGTTCGGACTCTTCCTGAGTGAACGGAACCCGGGCAACAGCCTGGGCCAACACCTCTCCNCCATTCGGTTTGTCATCCAGCCACGATCCTGCGGCCATGATGTCAAGAACTTCCTTGAGTCGGCGATTGGTGTTGTCTCGAATGCTCACAGCAGATCTCCTTGTATAAGCGGGTACCCTCCCACTGTGACACGAGCAAAGGTACCGGCCAGTACATGACGCGGTGCGGCAGGAGAGATCAGGTACTGACCAGTCTTTGATTCTCATCTCTGGAAGAGATGGATAACTCAAGCGTCCTGCAGGTGACCGACCGGCCGCCATTTCGCCACCACATGATCCTACTTTTTAGAAAGATCCCGTAGGCATGGGATAANNAACTCCTGACCGGGCCTCTCTGCCCGCTTTGATGGGATGCTCATCAATCCCTGTTGGTGGCGCTCTTGAAGTCCATACTTGAGCATGGGGCCATCGACTTCTTCCAGAATGTCGGCGCGAATGTGAACTACCAGATCCGGACTAATTCCCATAATGTGAGCGTCGAATGCTGCGTGATGGATTTTGCAAAGTGCCAGCCCATTTTGGACCGATGCAACACCTGCATCGTTTCGGTCTGGAATGATATGTGCCGCATCCAACAGAACACTGTGCCTAAGGTTGCAGACAGCGCACCGTGAGTTGTAAGCGCGAAGCACGGACGATCTGAAGACGCGCTGATGCATTCGTACTCGGGCCACTGCGTTCGTGTACGCCTTCGGAATGTCTATGGACTCCGTGCCAATACCCGGAGCGTTGAAGACCGCCGGATTGTTCGCAGCATCAATGTCTACTACGAACTGATGATGTTGGGGTTCTTCTGCGATGAGATAGACAGGAAAGATGGCCTGAAACCTCGAGCCTCCAACGCCAAAGAACCAAATCAGAGGCAGCCTCAGCTCCATTGCCCTCCGAAGTCCGCGGTTGGCAGCATTTTCAAAATCCTTCCCTTGCCACTTGTAGCGCAGTAGGCCATCACTGCCGACTTCGTCCTCGTAAGGACGCGCTTTCCCAGGCTCCCGATACACGGTAGTGATTGAGAGCGCGGCTTGGAGCGCGGCTGGTTTCCAGATGCCTTTGGTTATGTCCTTGAGCCGGAATTTCTCGCCGTCGAAGCTGAAGTCATCCAGATCAGATGTGTGGACGGACTCGGCGCCGTCACCGGTTCGCTGCTCCAGCCAATCCATCGCAGCAACCCGAACTTGTACATCGAGACTCTTTGCCTGCCGAGCATGCATTCCCTGCAGATCGCCCAAAGAAATGATATGTCCGTGGCCTGCTGCAATATCCATGCGCGTGTTGGGCAGTTGTCCGCTGGCAATGTAGTCCAGGACGGCGGCCTCAGGAACATCCAGATATCTAGCAGCTTCTGACCCAACCATGTTCAAGTTCACTACCAGTTGAGCTGTGGCGTGAGTCATTCACGGGTGCATCACTTAGTTAACCTTATTGCGCCACTGCTGCCGCATCAGCAAACACGTCAGCGGGCATGGCACGCTGCAGCTTCCAGGTGATGGCGATCGGCTTCTCGCCTTTGTGCTGGACGTAGTCAACCTGGCCAAGACACGTATATGGCATGGTCACACCCGTTTCGTCTTCTGCGGCTTCTCTGGTGAACAGCAGGATCTGTGAATCGTGGGATTTTCGGTCCAGATAGCGCTGACCTGTCGGGCTCGATGGTGACGTCGCGTTCTGTGATTCCCAATGGAATAGTTCAGGACTGATGGCATAGTCCTTGTACATTGTCGTGGCCGAGTGGTTCGATTCATCCTTGTTCAGGGTCACGAAGAAAGCATCTGTGCTGTTCATAGGGCACCAGGCAACGCCCTCCCGGTGGTTGACGCCCTTGCCCAACTCGAGTGAACCGTATTCCAACGCTGCAAGGATTTCTTCTCGCCTGTATGTGGCATGTGAAAGCAAAGGGATACCTGCCAACTCCATGCCTAAGCCCTTCCCTGCTCGCTTTGAGGCCTTGGCCCCNAACGCGACGAGCTGCTGGATTTCGCTACAGACGAAAGGATAGTTTCGCAGATGGTTTAACCCGGCATCATAGGAGGTGAATCCTCCGGCGTCGTCCCACAATGTATAGAACAGCATCCGGGCAAAGACCTGCTCACGCGGTGTCAGATCGGCATACTCAGGAGCAGTACTGGACACAATCAGGGAATACGCGTCAGCACGTTCTTGGTCATCAACATGAATCAGTGCTGCCATCCGGGACAACAGCTTATTCTCAGTCGTGTGGGACAAGTCTTCGAGTTTGCCTGCTATCAAGTCTTCCGCAGGGGAGAGTCCTTCAATCAGGTTGGCCTTCCGCAAATACCCGGTCCAGGAGTCTTTCGTCGAGCGGTAGATAGTCTTAACGTCATGGCCAGACTTCACTAGGTAGTCGGCGAGGAGCACCTCGGCATAGGACTTGACGTCCCTCACCAAGCTGGGCCGGTTCAAGTTCAGCTGTGCCTTCAGGCTGGTCAAGACGACATCCTTGGCCACGCGGTCAAGCACAATCTGCGATCCCGACGGCAGGAACGGGAAATCATCGTCAACGGCCTTCGTCAGCTGTTTCCGCCCATACCCGGTCAGTGCCCGGTACCTGACATCGAAGCGGAACTCGCGGTGCTGCTGCCCGATGAAGTCAAGAACCGTCAGCACCGCCTTGTCAGGGGCCCGGCGCAACCCTCGCCCCAGTTGCTGGATGAAGATCGTGGAACTCTGTGTGGGCCGCAGCAGCAAGATCGTGTCCACCTGCGGCAGGTCCAGGCCCTCGTTGAACAGGTCGACGGCAAAGATGCAGTTGATCTCCCGTTGACGCAACCTTTGCAGCGCAAGGGCGCGTTCGGCGTCGTCCGTCTTTCCGGAGACCGCGACCGAGGCGATCCCGGCCCGATTGAACACTTCAGCCATATAAACGGCATGCTGCACGGAGACGCAGAATCCGATAGCGCACATATCCGAGGTGCTCGTGGCCTTGTCCCGCAGTTCTCGAATGACCTTCGCCGCGCGTGCGTCATTGCCGGTGTACAGCTGGCTGAGTTGCGCCAGGTCGTAAGAGCCACGCTTCCACTCCAGGTGGCTCAGATCGACGTCGTCCGAGACGCCGAAATAGTGGAACGGCACCAGCAGGTCCGCGTCGAGCGCGTCCCAGAGTCGCAGCTCGCTGGCCGTGCGTCCCTCGAAGAATTCGTCCGCAACATGGATGCCGTCACCGCGCTCAGGTGTTGCCGTGAGCCCCAGCAGTTCCATGGGTTCGAGATGATCAATCAGTTTGCGGTACGTGGGCGCTGCCGAATGGTGGAACTCGTCAATAACGACGACGTCGAAACGGTCCGCAGGAAGTTCCCGNATGCCTTTGGCCGAAAGCGACTGGACGCTGGCGAAGACATGCTTCCACAGCGTAGGTTTGTGCTCCCCNACATAAAGCTCACCGAAGGTACCGTCCTGCATGACGTTACGATACGTCGTCATTGACTGCTGCAGGATCTCCTTGCGGTGGGCGACGAAAAGCAGTGAGAGTTCACGCCCAGCGGCTTCGCACAATTCTTTGAAGTCGAGCGCGGCAATAACAGTTTTGCCTGTTCCCGTGGCGGCAACGAGCAGGTTTCGGTGAAAACCCTTGGCGCGTTCGGCCTCGAGGTCCTCAAGCATCTCTTCCTGGTGGAGAAATGGCTGGATTTCCAAGCCGGTCAGAACCTCGGGCGCGGCTGTGAACTTGCCGCCGTTGCGGGCGAGGGCTGCGTCGAGCTTGTCGGCGTCCAGCGCCGGATCATAGGTCTGGAACGCCCGCTGTTCCCAGTAACTGCCGAAGGTGACAGCAAACTTNTGGAGCAGGGCAGGCGTGCCAACGTTGGAGAGCCGTACGTTCCATTCCAGTCCGTCCAACATGGCAGCTTGACTCAGATTGGAACTGCCGACGTAGGCGGTGTCGAACCCTGTATTGCGGCGGAACAGCCAGGCCTTTGCGTGGAGCCGGGTGGACTGCGTTTCATAGCTGATCTTCACCTCAGCGCCATACACGTTGACGAGATGGTCGATGGCCCGCCGTTCGGTGGCGCCCATGTAGGTGGTGGTGATGACCCGAAGTTTTCCGCCACGTTCTTTCAAGCCTTGGAGGGCGGAGTCCAGGAGCCGGATGCCCGTCCAGCGGATGAAGGCACAGAGCAGATCGACGGAATCTGCGGATTCGATCTCTGCCCTGATTTCAGCGGCGAGGTTCGGATCGTCCTTGCCATTGGTGAGCAGTGCACTGTCGCTAAGCTGTGTTGTTGGCCGGCGCAGTTGCCGGCGTTTCAGGGCGTCCGGTCGATGTAGCGACTGAAGCTGTTGGGGACCTGTAGCGACCTTATTGCTGGGGTTGATGACGCTTAGGATCTGGTTGGTCTTGGCAACACGGTCCTCGGCTTTGGTGCCGTTGAGTAAATCACGGACAGCCTCGGCAACATGCCGGGCAAGGACATCCGGNGAGATTTCCTTGTCAACTTGGACAAACTCCTGCTGCAGTTCGGGGACCAGTTGTAGTCGACTGCCTAGGCTCTCCGTGTGCAGCAGCTCGTAAAGTCCTTCGACCAGCAATTCCGCCGGTTCGCCCCCATCAAATGTGTTCACCAGGCCAGGGTATGTGGTGGGTGGGACAAAACGAAAAGAAGCCGCGACTGTACAAGAACCACGCTCAGCCGGCTCTGGATATGGCGGGTATGGCCGTGTGCAGTCTACGTCTGCAGTGCATCTGAGAAAGCTGAAGTATGAATAGGGTCAAGTGCCATACTTGTACAGCAAAGGGAGAGTGCAGTGTATGGCTGAAATTCAGATGAACCTGCGGATCGAGGAGAGCCTGGACCACCGCCTTGACGTCCTCGCCAAGAAGACCGGGCGAAGTAAGGCGTTCTCTGCAGCCGAGGCGACCGAGGGATTCTTGGACGACTGTGAAGACGAATTTCTAGCCAGGGACGCCTTGTCAGAGTTCCGCAGCTTGGACGGCTCCTCGATGGTCCTGCACGAGAAAATCAGCTGGGACTCTTTAGGCAAATGACCTATATCATCGGTCACGCGCCGATAGCCTCGAAATATCTCAAACGGCTAGACCAGTCTGGTCATTGGTGTGGATCATCGACGACAGCTCAACCGCAACGTTTGACGGTGCAGGCTGTGCCATTGCACCGGTTGCTCCCACAGCCAAGCCGGACCCACTAGCCGAGCTTGCCGCCAAGCCGCTGTCGCATGCGGGTGCTGGCTTCATTCAGGCCGATGATCTCCACGCTCTTGCCCAGACGCTGGTACTTGTCCGTGATGGAGTCCAGGGCAGCAATGGTGGAGGCATCCCACAGGTGCGATGCGTGCATGTCAATGGTGATCTGGGCAGGATCCAACGCATAGCTGAACTGTGTGTACAGGTCATTCGAGGACGCAAAGAACAGCTCGCCGTTCACCACATACGTCACGCTCTGCTCCCCGCGGCCAGANACCCGCTCCACCGTGACAAAGTGCGCCACACGCCTGGCAAACATCACCATGGCAGCCACCGTACCCACTCCGACGCCGATCGCCAGGTTTTCCGTCAACACGGTGACAATCACTGTTGTCACCATGACAAACGTTTCGCTCTTGGGCATGGTGCGCAGGGTTCGTAGCCGGATGCTGTGCCAGTCAAAGGTAGCCCAGCAGACGAAGATCATGACGGCCACCAGTGCGGCCATGGGAATGATGGAAACAACATCCCCNAGCACCACCACCAGCAACAGCAAGAACACGCCGGCAAANAACGTGGAGATACGTGTACGGGCGCCGGATGCCTTCACATTGATCATGGTTTGACCGATCATGGCGCAGCCGCCCATGCCGCCGAAGCACCCGGTCACCATGTTCGCCACGCCTTGGCCCCACGCTTCACGAGTCTTGCTTGAGCGGGTATCGGTGATGTCATCCACCAATTTGGCCGTCAACAATGACTCCAGCAGGCCCACGAACGCCATAGCTAAGGCGAAAGGGAAGATGATTTTCAAGGTTTCAAAGGTGAACGGCACCTGGGGCAGATGAAGGAACGGCAAAGAATCAGGCAGCGCCCCNTTGTCACCCACGGTGGGAACCGCCATCGCAGCTACTACGGCAATAAGTGTCACCACCACAATGGCAACCAGCGGCGCAGGCACTGACTGGGTAAACCGTGGCAGCACAAACATGATGACCAGCGCCAGCCCTACTAAGGGNTATACCAGCCAGGGCACGCTAATCAACTCTGGCAATTGCGCCATGAACACCAAGATGGCCAGTGCATTGACGAAGCCCACCATGACGGAACGCGGAATGAAGCGCATCAATTTCGCCACTCCGGACAAGCCCAAAATGACCTGGAAAAGGCCTGCCAGAATGACCGCTGCAATCAAGTAGTCCACGCCATGGGATTTCACCAGCGGGGCAATAACCAAAGCGACGGCACCTGTTGCGGCGGAAATCATGGCTGGCCGGCCACCCATGAACGCGATGGTGACGGCCATGGTGAAGGCGGCAAACAAGCCAATCCTCGGATCAACGCCAGCAATGACCGAGAAGGCGATCGCTTCCGGAATCAGTGCCAGCCCCACCACCAGCCCGGCCAGGACTTCAGTCTTGAGCCTGCGCGGGGACTTCAAGGTCCCNCACACCGATTGCAGTTGCTCGGGCGTCAGAGCGGGGAAGGCTCGGCGGTCTTGATGGCCATCGCTGGCTCCATTCGTGGTCAGGAAGAGCACAGTCAGCGACTTCGTGTTTACGGTGCGGCGCGCCATGAATTGAGCGAAGAATTGAGAGCTTCGCTGGGCTAGAACCGCCGCACCTGTTAAACACTACCTTAACGTAATGGTAGGGTTTTGCTCGGACCAGGAGGCAATACCCATGACAGAAAGCACCAAAACCACCATGCACATCGGTGAACTGGCGGAACGCACAGGGCTGTCATTACGCACCATTCGGCACTACGACGACGTTGGGCTGCTCCCAGCTGCGGCACGCACCGACGGAGGTTTCCGGCTCTACACGGAGGCCGACTGCGACCGCCTGATGGTGATTAAAACCATGAAACCCCTGGGTTTCTCGCTGGAGGAAATGGCGGAAATTCTCTCCCTCCTTT
Source organism: Arthrobacter polaris (assembly GCF_021398215.1). NCBI lineage: Bacteria > Bacillati > Actinomycetota > Actinomycetes > Micrococcales > Micrococcaceae > Arthrobacter > Arthrobacter polaris. The sequence continues at coordinate 430,261 of NZ_CP071516.1, read as the reverse complement.
CCCCGAGGAATGCGNGCGCAGCCACCTCCGCCGCGGACGTCGCCGAGCGCTTAGCTGCCTTCCGGGACAGAGCCATCCACCAACGCGAGAAGATGGTCCGCAACCTCGCCCAGGCAAGTGAATTCATTCAGCGCCTCGGCAACTGAGGCACACCCGGTCCACGGTGCACCAACCCAGCACGGTTCCCCACTGGCGTGAGGGACTCATTGGCGTAAGTGCTCCACCGGCGCTGGCGCTTCTTCGGAGTGAGGTAAATGTGCGTGAATGCACCTATGGTTATTCCAGGGGCGGGCTCCATGTCCGTCATGAAAATTGGGCACTAGATTCAGCAACGAGGCGGAGTTTTCTTAACGTGAGCGACATTTCAAGTGCAACCGGAAATATCCTGATCGCCGATTTCGTGAACATTGACGCCGCCGGGAAAGTCAACGTCATCGGTGGCGGTGTACAGTTCTTGGGCTTCGACCCGGCCACCGGGCTCACCGCACCATTCGNNCTCTATGCCAGCGTCACCGTAAGCCTGCCAAGCATTGACGATGCCTCGGCCACCCTAGAAGTCATGCTCATTGACACCGACGGTCAGCCCGTGACTCTGCCGGGAACGGATGGGCCCAACACCCTGCGGTTCAGCCATATGGTGGACTTCGCCCATGCCGCCAACNCCTCCGTCCAACAGCCCCCGATGGGGTTCCCGGGCAGTTCCAATGTGGTCATGAACTTTCCTGGCGGGCTGCCGTTACCTGCTGGCTCCACCTATGAATGGGTGGTACTGATGGACGGCATGAGGTTGTCTTCGACCACGTTCTTTGTGCCTGGGCCGCTATAGCGGTTCCCCAGGGCTGCACAAACAGGGTGCAGGCAATCCGATAAAGTGGAAAAATGCGGAAGAACAAGAGCACTCCCGATCCGGACACATGGACCGTTCGGGATGCGGCACTGTGGAGAACAGCAGAACTAGCGTCCTCAATCCNNTGCGAAAAATTGGAACACCAACCTACCCTCCCGGTACCTTTCGCTGNNTCCACTTGGGGAGCCCACGAGGGAATTTATGCCCACGGCCCCTTCCGCCTCCTTGAGTTCCGCGCTAGCGGCGATGGTACCTACGTTCATAACAGCTCTGTGGTGGCCGCTACTGGCCGCGGCGCCATCCCCTTCATCCTGGGATTCGCCGCCACCCAAGCCGTAGGAAATGCCGCACGCCGAAACCAAGCTGCCAACTTAGCCCAGCAACGGTGGCAACCCATTGACCATGGGACGGTTTCAGTGAGCAACTACGGCTTTTACATGCACACCCCATCGGCAATACATGCTTGGCCGTGGAACAGCATCAACCTCGCAGAACTCACAGGCCCAGGTCAGCTCAAAATCCAGGGCCAGTCCCAGAGCGGTTCAGTCAACTGGATCTTAGAATCCCATTGGGCGGAACTCATCTTCGTCNTTTGGGCCAGCGCTTGTAACCCAACAAGCCCACAATTCGTTACAAGGACGTGGCTGCCACAGGACTGGCTGGCTAGGGCCTTCATCTGGTCAAAGTCCAATCCGTCTGTCCAGGGTGCAGACTTCCAAAGCCTTTACGCCGGGCTGGAACCCTAACTCTGTAATTCGCACGCGCACGCTTTAACTAGCGGATGACTGCCACCTCACTAGCCTTCTGCTTTGAGTATCTGTTCAATTGAGGTAGCGAAGGAAACCCCTCATTGAGAGGTTGAGTTTGACTGTGCGGCGTGATCGCAGAGCCGTATCCAAGGGAGGCCCAATGACACAGACCAAAGCGGCCGAGCATGCCACAGTGCAAATATTCACCATCGGTCATTCCACCCGCAATTTTGATGACGTGCTGAACATGTTGCGCGCCAACGGTGTGAATGAGCTGGTTGATGTGCGCTCCATTCCGGGCTCGCGGAAGTACCCGCAATGGAACCAAGATGCCATCAAAGATGCGTTGCCAACGGATATCAGCTACCGCTGGATCAAGGACCTTGGCGGCCGAAGATACACCCCAGTGNGGGTACAAAGTCCAAACGGCGCGTGGCGGGTCAAGGCCTTCAGCGACTACGCCGATTACATGGCGAGCGCCGAATTCCATTCAGGACTCGATGAACTACTCGAAGTGGCGAGCACCCGCACCCCGGCCATCATGTGCAGCGAGGCCGTGCCGTGGCGGTGCCACAGGCGCCTGATCACCGACGCACTCCTAGTGGCCGGAGCAAAGGTATCCCACATTATGTCAGCCACCTCCACCAAGCCCGCAGAGCTCACCCCGTTCGCCGTGGTGGCGAACGGGAAAATCACCTATCCCGCAGCAGAGTAAAGTCACAGTGGCCCCGGCGGTGGGCCCCGCCGCTACCCCAGGAAATCGCGGCTACGCCAGGAATTCACGTCCCGGCCAGCGCGATATCGTCGCGGCACCTGCCATGAAGGCGTCATAGTCCATGCCGGGCACCACGCCGCGCCACATCTTCTGAGCCAGTAGCCCAAACGTGGGCTCGATCATGCTGTGCATCACGTGCTCGTCATAGTCCTTGAGCACTAGATCGTTCCACAGCGCGCTTGCCGCCCCNAGCAGCTGAGGGTGGTGCGGGTAGAGGTTCTTCCCTTCCCCAAATACGTGCGGCTCCCACGTGTCAAAGAGCAGCTGTCCATCCAGCGGCCCGCCGTGGTAATAATCCGCGAACGGCACAATGTACAAAAGGTCGTCGTTGGTGTTGATGATGTTGTAGCCGTCTGCCACGGCCGCCTGGCCGCTATACCAATCATTGTTCCAGGAACAGATCGTCACGTCCCTGCTGTATCCGGTTTCCGGTGCACCGGCGCCGTTGGCCATGGTGCTCAGACTTCCCCACGCCATGGGAGCCTTGCCTAGGGAGCGGACGTGGGCGCTGATGTCATTGAAGAACGCCCGGTACTCCGGCTCGTGGTCCTTGGCGTATTCATCGGCACCAAAGTGCACCACGGGGCCACGGAACCAGGGCACAAATTCGCTAAACAGCTCCTTGACCAGCTCCGTGGCTTCCGGCCGGGACAGATCAAGCATGTCCGAGTCCCCGCCGTTGAGTCCCAGTTCCGGCTTCCACTTGATGAGTGAGCGGGCGTGGGCGGGAACGTCAATCTCCGGCACCAGGTTCACGTGGTGCGCTGCTGCCAGATCTTCCAGGGCGTCCCATTGCGCGCGGGTGTAGCTACCGTCCGTAGCCGCCAGCCCGGTAAAATTCGGGTTCTCGGACTCCAGCCGGAACGCCGCCTGCGCAACATCCCAGCTGCGCTTGGTGTCCTTGGCAATCTCATTGTCGTTCAGGTGCACCAGGAACGTATTGAGCTTGAACCAGCTCATGTACCGGACTATGTCCGCCAGGTACCCCACCTGCGAAAANCGGCGCCCCACATCCAGCATGAAGCCGCGCACCGGGTAGTTTGGCCAGTCCACGGCAGTGCCGCACGGCAGTTCACGGGAGGAGAGCAGCATCTGCAGCAGAGAGCGGGTGGCCCAGAAGACNCCTGTTGACGTCCGTGCCTGAAGCACGACGCCGTTGCCCACCACCAGCACGTAACCCTCCCCTGCCGCTGTGGCATGGTCGGTGCCAAAATCCAGTGCGGGGTTCAGTGCCAGGACGATGTCCACACCGCTGCCGGATTCCCGGCCAGCAGCGTTCGCTGCAGCATCCGATGCCGAGGCTGCCGTACCCGTCAGGCCGGCCAGCTCGGCGATCTCCGCCACCAGCTGCGTTGCCGTGGCTTCCAGGGAATCCTCGGCCCAGAGCACCCGGAAGCCATCCACCAAAGCTAGGGTCCCGGCGTCGGGCGTCCACCGCTGGAGGGCAGGAACCACCACGGGGCGGAGCTGTGCGGGGCCGGTACTTCGATGGTGGTCATGGGGTGCATCCGTTTCCGTGTGGTGGGTTAAAGAGGTGGCCGCCAGCCCCGGGCTCCGGGACTGGCGGCGGCAACCAGAGCTGGCAGTGGCCGCCAGAGTCCGTCTGCCGGTCCAGCTTAGCTGGAGCGTGCCGGCGCTTGCCCGGCCAAGGCCAACCGTTCTTCGCGGCGCTGGCGTTCGCGAGCTGGATCAGCAATGGGGAAGCCATCAGCAGCCGCCGGGTGTAATCATTCTTCGGGTTTTGTGTAACCGCGCCAGCGTCACCAAGTTCCACGACTTCCCGCGCCTGACGCCCAAGGAGACTCCGTTGACCACATCTTTCATCCCCTCCGCGCCCGGGTAACCCACCCGGAGTCCGCGCACTGCCAACACACTGCCGGCGGGGACCTCATCAAAGCCATCCACGGAGGCGTCACCACCTGCGGTTGGCAGGGGCTCGGCACTTGCGGGGTTACGGCGTCGTTCTTCTTGCGCGAAGATCCACGACGGCGGCGAACCTGCGGCGGGTCTTCCAAAGCGTTACGAAGACTGTTGCCGAAGATGATCAACGCAGCGTTGATCACGCCCAAGGCGATGCCAGGCCACAGCATCAGCCCGGGGCAATGTAGACGTTGACCAAGACTCGCCACGGCCACCACAGGTCTGCATCAACCGGTAGTATCCAAGTCACGGTTATTGGATATCCTCTGGAGGGTTGCACAATGGGGCACCAAAGCAGCAAGACCAAGCAATCAGGCGATGCGTGGCCAGGCATTGAAGCGCGGAGCAACAAAGATTTGGTACGCCAACTCGTGGTGGCGGCCAGTGCTGTCGTGGCCGTTGTTGGTTCCTTCATTGGCTCTGGGGCAGCCGGTGGCACCGAGATTCAAAATGCCTCCAACGGGGCGCTGGCTGCCGATGCCACTTTGATTGCTCCTGGTGGGCCAGCATTTGCGATCTGGAGCGTCATTTATCTGGGTCTGGTGGCCTACGCCGTGTGGCAGTTCCTGCCTGCCCAGCGCAGTGGAACTCGTCATCGTGTGCTCGGCTACCCGATTGCTGCCTCCCTGTTGCTCAATGCGGCGTGGATTCTGAGCATCCAATTCGACCTCCTGGCGCTCAGCGTCCCGATCATCGCTGCTTTGCTAGCCGTGCTGGCCTGGATTTTTGTGCTCATGCTGGCGAACAAGCCGCTGAACGTTTTGNACGCGGTGATCACCGACGGCACCATGGGCCTGTACTTAGGCTGGGNNTGTGTGGCCACGGCCGCCAACATTGCCGCTGTTCTGGTGTCTGCCGGCTTCGGCGGTTTCGGGATAGAGCCCAACGTTTGGGCGGTGGCGGTGGTCGCTGTGGCAGCCGCCGTTGGTATCGCACTTGCTCTCTACGGCCACGGTAGGTTTGCCNCCACTGCTGCGCTGTGCTGGGGTCTGGCCTGGGTAGGGNTAGCCCGCGTGAACGGAGACCTGGTGTCAATACCAGTGGCTACGGCCGCCATAGCAGGGNTAGTGGTGGTTCTTGCGCTCACCATTGTTACCCGCCTCAGGACTCGTCGGGGTTAACATAGGGCATGTGCGAAGCTTGTGATCCTACGCCGAAACTGAAGCCGCTCAAATCCTCCTCTGCACCCTCTCCCGGGCAAGTGCTAGCGGGGCCGGGTGGGGGCCTCGGCACAGCCGATGGACCCCGCCCGGTGGCAATCCGAGCACGGTGATGCCGAGTTGCTGATCACCGGCGGCCCCATCATCACTATGGCCAAGGCCCGTCCCGGTGTTGAAGGAGTTGCTGTCCGGGAAGGACGAATCATGGCTGTTGGCTCGGTGGATGAGTTAGCCGGACTCACGGGCCGCCGGACAGAGCGCATCGATCTTCAGGGACGGACACTTTTACCCGGGCTCATCGACCCGCATATGCATTCCTCCATGGTTCAGCTCAACGATTGGGTGGATGTCAGCCCCATGAGTAAACCAACCGCTGATGACGTGTTTGCCGCGCTCCGCGACGCCCCTGCAACATCAACGGGGTGGGTTTTGGCTCAGCAGTTCGACCCCAGCATCACCGAGGGCCATCCTGTCTTGAACCGTGCAGTGCTCGACCGGTTGGTTCCTGACCGTCCCCTCCTGGTGCTGGAAAGCAATGGGCACATCGCGTATGTGAACTCAGCTGCCTTGGCCCGGGCAGGAGTGGATAAGAACACCNCCGACCCGCCAGCCGGGCGGTACACCCGCGATGAGCGCGGCGAACTCACTGGCCGGCTCGAGGAATCTTCCGCGTTGGCGGCTNTTGCTCAGGGGATCCCGTTCGCCACCGGCGACACTGCCACCGCACGCATCCGTGACCTCCTGTGGCATGCCGCAGGTAAAGGTGTCACCCTGCTCCACGACTGCGGCATCGGCTCGATCGACGGCACCGCCGATTTGGCCGGACTCCAGCAAGCCATTGATGAAAATTCCNCCGTGCGCTACCGGGGCATGCTGGTTTCCACCGCTTATGACGCTTGGATGGACATGGGGCTTAGCCCGGGGTTCGGTAATGACCTGTTCCGGGTGGACGGTATCAAAGCCTGGTCCGACGGTTCAAACCAGGCCGGCACTGGTTTCCAGCGTGAACCCTATCTGGGTCNNAAAAGCCGCGGCGCACTGAACTATTCCCCTGAGGAACTGGCCAACGTGGTCCTGCGCGCCCATACTGACGGATGGCAGATCGGCGTGCATGCCAACGGTGATGCCGCCATCGATGTCACCATTGACGCCTTCGAACAGGCGTTGAAAAGCCAGCCTCGTTCCGATCACCGCCATCGGGTTGAGCACTGCAGCGTCCTGCGCCCGGAACACATTGAGAGGATGGTTGCGCTGGGGCTGTCGCCCTCATTTNTGATCGGCCACATCCGGTGGTGGGGAAAGGCTTTTCGTGACCGGCTCTTAGGTGCTGAACGCACAGCTTTCTACGATCCCTGCGCGTCAGCACTAAGTGCTGGCCTACGGATCTCCTTGCACAGTGACTGGACTGTCACTCCGCTGGAACCATTGCGTTATGTCCAAGATGCCGTCACCCGGATCATGGAAGAAGGTGGGGAGGTCCTCAATAGCAATGAGCATATTAGTGTGGAGGCGGCGCTGCGGGCTGTCACCATCGATGCCGCTTGGCAGTGCCGGGCAGATAACCTCACCGGCTCCATCGAAGTGGGCAAATATGCCGATCTGGTGCTCTTGGAGGAGAACCCGCTAGAGATCGAACCGACGTCGATCGAAAATATTGCGGTCTCTGCGACCCTGCTCGCGGGCAAGATCTGCGCACGGTAGCCTTTTCCATGAGCGCACACAATCCCGAGGGCACCGCCCAAGAGATAACCACTGATTCGGCACCCTCCGGTAATACTCAAGGACTCTCCCGCGGCAATCTGGCCNCCGCGGCTGCTGTGGCATTCGTTTTCGTGATTCTGCGGATCTTTGCCGTCTCAGGTTATGACTGGAACACCGCATTCGCTGTAAGCACCACGCTGAGTTTGAGCGACAGCCCGGCCCTGGTCTTCGGGTCTTTGATGGCCGGGTACGGTCTTGTTGAAGTTCTCCTGATTGTTGTTCTCCCACTGCTCATCGCCACGTTCTTGTGGTCCAAAGGCGGGCACCGGGCCACGGTGTTTTTAGCTACCACGCTGGGTTCGGTGACACTGATCGCACTGACTATCAGTTTCAAGATCTGGTGGTTACCGGCGGCAACTGCCGCTGTTNTTNGGGTCTTCGCACTGACCCGCTTGCTCCCCGTGAAGCATTGGCTACGGCGCATGTTCGCGGTGGCCATGACCGGAGTTGGAGGGNTGGCTGCTGTGGCAATTCTGCTGGTAGCCGCTTTCGTCCAAACTCCTNGGGTACCCCATGAACAAATTGTGACCGCCCACGGCCCCATCAGTGGCTACGTCTTGAGCGTAGACCCCGGATACCTGAACGTGCTAACCGACGAACATGAGTTCCTCATCCTCAATAGCTCCGACGTACTTTCACGCAAATAAGCCCAGAAGATTTAGTCCATTGCCATGGCGGCGGGCTTTTCTCACTTGATTCAGCGAGCATGGCAGTGAATTCCTCTTCGATCACCGGGTTGGGCGTGTAGGTAAGCTTGGAGATAATCACGGCCACCAAAATATTGAGCACGAACGCGGGGACAATTTCATACATGGCCTCATGCAGGAGAGGAGTCTTGCCCCAGACGAAGACAACCACCGTCGCTACAACCATGCCGGCCAGGGCACCCCGTGCGGTGAGTTTGCGCCAATACAGGCTGAGCAACACAATGGGCCCGAACGCAGCCCCGAACCCGGCCCAAGCGAAGGACACTAGTTCCAAGATGCTCGCGTTCCGATCCAGTGCAATGAGAGCTGCAACAACGGCGATCACCAGGACACCAAGACGTCCAAGGGTGATCTGCTGTTTGGCGGTGGACTCCCGTCCAGCCATGTTGTAGAGGTCTTCCACCAATGCTGAGGAGCACACGATCAGTTGCGAGGAGATGGTGGACATGATGGCAGCTAGCACCGCAGCCAAGACCAAGCCTGCTACGAACGGATGGAAGAAGATCTGGCTCAACTTCAAGAACACCGTCTCGGGATCATCCAGTCCCATGGAGGGATTGTCGGCGAAGTACGCAATGCCCACCAGCGCGGTGGCAACCGCGCCGGAGGCTGAGAGGATCATCCAGCCGATGCCGATTCGACGGCCAGCTTTGGCGTCCTGCGGTGAGCGCAACGCCATGAACCGCACAATAATGTGCGGTTGGCCAAAGTAGCCCAGACCCCATGCCGCGGTGGAGAAAATTCCCACCATCCACAGCAACGTATTTCCCTCACCCAAGCCCCGGAACAAGTTTAAGTTATCCGGATCAAGGGTTTGCAGCCTGGTCACAGTGGCGCTCACACCGCCGGTCTGTACTACGGCAACCACCGGAACCACAATCAGTGCGGCAAACATCAAGAGCCCTTGAGCGACGTCGGTCAGGGTTGCACCGATGAAGCCACCAAACAGGGTGTAAGCCAAGGTGACAACCGTAACCACACCCATTCCGGCCAGATATGACCAGCCGAAGGAGCCCTCAAAGAATTTTCCAGCCGCCACCATTCCCGAGGAAACATANAAGGTGAAGAACACCAAAATGATGATCGCGGTGACAATACGCAACACATGCGAATGTTCCTTGAGCCGCTTCTCGAAGAAGCTCGGAATGGTGATCGCGTTTTGTGATATTGCCGTGTAGGAGCGGAGCCTGGGTGCCACAAATTTCCAGTTGAGCCAAGCACCGATGGTCAGTCCAATAGCGATCCATGCCTCAACTAAGCCTGTGAGGTAGATGGCCCCNGGAAGGCCCATGATGAGCCACCCTGACATGTCTGATGCCCCAGCTGAGAGAGCGGCAACCCCNGGTTTGAGTTCACGCCCGGCCAACATGTAATCCTCCAGGTCGTCAGTTTTTNNGAAGGCAAAATAGCCGATGGCGAGCATTCCAGCCATATAGACGCCTATCGCTAATAGTTGAAAAGCATGATCAGTCACGAATTATTCCTTTGTTTTCTTTGGCCCGTCATCGGGGCATCCAGAGCATCGGAGCATCCAGATCAGCTGTATTGTCGCCATGAACGGCGGCCAATAGGTTCAGACAAGCTGTCCGAACCTACCAAAATTTGCAGGCACCCGCGATGTTGATACAACAGTTAAGCGGCGGGCTGGCTTTAAACCCGGCCGGTATGACATCCTTACCCGCACTGAGCGCCCAGGATGGCCGAGGCGATAGGACACCTTCCACCACCGGCGGTGCGGGGCTATGGTGAATGCATGAGCAGAAAACCAGCCCTAGGTGACGAGGCGTTCACCCACAATGAACCCGATATTGACCCTTTGGGTGCCATTTACTCTGAGATGGTGACACCGGATATAGCGGAAATGACCGAGCATGCAGAACAAGTGGCCCAAGCCAAAGAAACCGAGCCAGAGTCCATCTAAGCTCCCCGCCCTTACCTCGGCAAACTGAGCAACCCTGCACACACTGAGCAACCCTGAACTCAATGAGGCGGCACCCGCCATGTGGCGGGTGCCGCCTCATTTTGCTGTTCCAATAGCTGAAAGTGCATCAGCGTGAGTGTCTTGGATTCTGCACTGGCTCATGTGATTCGCTCACCCGTAGCCAAGCCCGAATCACCAGCCAAGGCAGATCCAATGAAAAGTAGCATGTTGGTCAGCGTGTCAGAAACGGTGCTCACGGTAAGGTGAATCACACAGTTCATGCCTATGGGGTGAGGGATATTAGGGATAAAGGAGGGCTTGGTGCCTGCGCAANAGAACAAGAACAAAATCACTGCGCTTCCTGAGGTGGCTCCCCGCCCGCCGGCGNTTCCTTACATCAGCGGATCGGAGCTGGCTGCACTGCTCATGGACCCGTACCGCAACCGCACGGTGGTGGTGGTCTCCTGTGTACCTGGTGAACCGTTGAGTATAGACGTTCAAAGTGGCGGCCCTGGTGGCCCTGACATTCACGTCGTGGAAATCATCAATGGGGTTGACACGCACCAGTTGGAANCGGGCTTACCCGATCGACTCCATATTNTTGGCACTGGCGCCCGCGTATACCCGCATGGGCAGCAATGGATGGGCAGGATGCCGCGACCACACGTGCCACGGCGTCTGGCTCAACTGCCAGCCCTGTATGAATCACTGGAAAACGAGGTCCTTGCTGCGCAACATTTCCAGGCGCCCAGCCGGAGCGTGACGGCGCCGCTTCCGGTTCTTGCCGAGGCCGTGGTCAAGGGCTTTCCCGCAGCGGATAGGGCCATGGTGGAGATACTCCCCACTGGCATCCAGGCTCTGGTTCGTGGAGAGGACCTGTTGCCGGGTATCCCGTTGGGCTGGCTTCTGCGCCAGGGTCAAGTACTCACCGGCATCCTTGATCCGGTCAGCCATGTCCTTGATGTGAGGGAACTCCTGCTGCCCCACCCTTCACCGGTGACCGTGTACAACCACGGTGATGTGGCGTTGGCCAGGGTCAAATCGGTGCGTCCGACCNATGCCACGGTCCACCTGTGGCCCGGTAGTGACTTCCGCATTGGTGTCGAAAGCATTTCCTCCAATGACCTCGACTCCGCCCAAGATCTTCTCACTGAGGGCGAAGTTGTACGCGTACGGGTCTTGTATGAGAATGGCGCCGTGCGCCTGTCAATGCTTGACGTGGACGACGACGAACCTGCAGTCCTAGCGCCGCCACTGATTCGTGGTGGGCCGCCGTGGCTTGACTCCGACAGGCCCTACGCCAACATCTTCACCGCCGGATCCGCCGCGGCCTCCCCGGCACCGGATGCTCTTGAGGCGGCAAGCACTGGTGAGAGTTCCGGCGCGGAACTTGCTCCGAGCGAGTCATTGCTCAGTCCAGCCCAGCGCCGCAGTGCCCTGCAAAGTACCCAGATGCAGCTGGAATCTGCCCGGCGTACCATTGACGAGTTGCTGGCTGCTGCGAAACGTCAGGGTGCCACCGACGAGGTAGCCCGTGCACTGCAGGACCAGCTAATTGAAGAACGCAAGGGTGCTGCGGCGTTGGCCAGACTGCACAACACGGCCGAACACCAGCTCGAAGCACTCCGGGAGGAACTGGCCAGAACAAAGGCTGGCTTGGTCCAGCTCAGGCAACAGCGCCGCTCTGCCACCTCTCGCACTGAAAATACCCTGGAAACACTGTTCTTGGATCCAGCGGAGCAATTCAGCTTTGACATTCTGCAGGCGTGGGCCCACATGGTTCCCNCGGCAGAAAAAGCTGCTCATCCGTTGGGCCAATACAGCACCAGCGCACTCTTTCTGGATTCATGGACCGAGCTCACCGAGCAGCAACGCATCAAGTCACTGCGCGCAGTGGTGGACTTGGTGGCGGGCCGGAAAGGACCACTACACAGACGCGAGCCGCACCACCTGCGACTGAACGAGGGCGCGCATGCTGGCCCCACGGTGCGTGGTGGCGATGTGTGCTGGCGCCTCTATATTGAACATGGCACCGCCGGAGCGCTGCGCCTGCACTATTGGAAGCTGCAAGCTGGCGGCATAGAGCTCCACGAAGTGGTCCCGCATGACGTGGTCAAACCATGAACGTTGACACCGTAAACTAGAGCGTCGCCGAGCCGCCAATGGCTCCAGCGATTGTTGAGTTATTGATGTTGCGAGGGCATTCAGGATGAGATTCACCGTCAGTAAATTGCTGATCACCATGGGCATAACTGCGGCGCTGGTGCTGGGCACCACCGCGTGCACAAAGGAAAGTTCGGATACCGCAACGGTAGTGTCCATCACAGATGGTGACACTTTAGTGGCCTCCATGAACGGCAAGGATCACGTGATCCGGTTGCTGAATATTGACACCCCAGAAACCAAAGATCCTAGCAAAGCGGTGGAATGTTTAGGCGCAGAAGCTACTGAATTCTTGCGTGATCTACTTCCCGTGGGTGCAAAGATCACGTTGGAATATGACGTTGAACGAACCGATAAGTACAACCGCACCTTGGCTGCCGTCTTCACCTCCAGTGACGCTTTTGTCAGCGCCGAAATTGCTCGTGCAGGACTCGGCACCGCCGTCGTTTTGGAAAACTCCAAATTCCTGCCACCTGTGCAAGAAGCAGCGAAGGAAGCAAAGGCCAACTCACAAGGCATCTACAACCCGGATGTTGCCTGTACTTTACCGGCGCAGCTTGCGAGTGCCACAGCTGCTTTGGAGACCGTAGTAGCTGCCAAGGAAGGCTCCACTGCGGCAGCCACGGGTGCCCTCATTACGGCGGCCGAGCTCTCCATCGCAACCGCAAAGACGCTCAAGGCCTTGGTCCAGACGGGGACAAGCAGCGCAGACATGCTCCGGCAGGCTGCCTTTGATGCTCCGGAACGAGAAACACACGTCAAAGCCATCTCCACGAAGATTCAGGACGCTGAAAGTCAGCTTGCGTCCTTGGAACACAGCGAGGCGTCCCAAGCCAAGGCTGAAGCTGCCGCTGTGAAGGCTGCGGCTGTGAAGGCTGAGGCAGAAGCTGCGGCACAGGCGGCCGCTGCAGAAGCAGAACGGATACGGAACCAGCCCNCCGTGTACGTACCTCCGGCACCTGCACCTTATGTCNCCACCTGTCTACGAACCACCGGCCTATGAGCCCCGGCTGTAAATTCTGGCGGCGGATACCCCGGATACAACGGTCCACGCTGCTACGCACCGGGCGGAAAGACTTGGCGGCCATGCTAATGACACTCTCGGGGACGTAAAACCATAGACTTATCTGACACGTGCAGAAGGAGCTGGTCCCACCATGGGTCACGACATTGAGCTGGTCAGATTGCTAGATGAGGGCGGGGCCGAGATCGGCACGGCCGATAAAACGCTGGTGCATACAGCTCAAACGCCACTGCACTTGGCATTTTCGTGTCATCTTNTCGACACCCAAGGCCGCACCCTTCTGACTCGTCGCGCACTGTCCAAACTGACGTGGCCAGGGNTGTGGACCAATTTTTGTGGCCACCCTTCGCCAGCAGAGAGTTTTGAAGAAGCCGTCATACGGCGCGCAGCGGTGGAGCTGAACATTGTGGTGTCACAGATCCAGCCGGCGCTGCCTGACTTCCGCTATAGTGCCACTGATTCCTCTGGCATAGTGGAAAATGAAATCTGCCCCGTCTTCACTGCCGTCTATGAAGGTCCCGAAGAGATCTCTCCCAATCCTGAGGAAGTTTGTGACTGGGCGTGGGTGGACGTTGTCGATGTAGAAGAAGCCGTGGCCGCTACCGCTTTCGCGTTCAGCCCATGGCTGGTCAAGCAACTCTCTGAAGGTGTCTATACCGGTGGACGTTTTATACGTTGAGTCCCACCATGGTGGCACTTCGCTCCCACAGCTGCCGGGCCAGTTCCGCATCCTGCGCCAGCGCACTTGTTTTGGCGATTTTACGCTTGACGTAATACTCCCCNGGCGTCCAATCTTCCCCAGCGATGCTGGTAGCGAGCCATAGCAACGTGTCAGCTCCTTGCTCGGAGGAAAGCAAGAACCTGCGTAGCAGACCCTGNTATGCGTGGCGCATGGGCGATGTTGAATCGGCGGCAAAACTTGTAGCCACCACCCCNGGATGGAAGGCGACGGCGTTCACTCCGTGGTCCCCATACCGCCGGTCCAATTCCTTGGTGAAGAGGATATTTGCCAGCTTGGCGTTGCCGTATGCCGCGTTGGGGCTGTAATGCTGCTCGGCGTCAAGATCATCAATGTTGAACTTGGCCATGAGTTTATGGGCGGCACTTGAGGTGTTGATGACGGTGGCACGGTCTGCCACCAGCTTCTCAATCAGCAGCGTGGTGAGAAGAAACGGGGCCAAGTGGTTCACCTGAAACGTCTTTTCATGCCCATCCGCTGTGACCTCGCGTTGGCCCATGATACCGCCAGCGTTGTTGGCCAGGACGTCAATGCGAGGGTACTTTTGCGCCAAATCCGCCGCCAACTGGCGCACCTGCGCCAGCTCGGTGAAATCGGCAAGGTAATAATCGCATTCCAACTCTTGGGCAATCGCCTTGGTTTTCTCCGCAGAGCGTCCTACCACCACCAGGGTGTCNCCGGGATAAGCAAGCATTTTNGCAGCAGCCGCCCCAATGCCATCACTTGCCCCGGTAATAACAACTGTTCGCGTCATGTCTGCTCCTTAAGAATAAGTCCCCCTTGATTGTGCACCTGAGAGCCAAAGAAACTCTGGAAATCAGCTGAGTTTTGGCATAGAGTTTTGTTGTTGTGACCGTGGTCTTCCGATCCGGCAAATGTCACGCAATCTGATGCGCAGATTCCACGCCCGCCCGTGCCCCAAGGATTCCCTTCGGCCGTCCGGGCTCTGGCTCCCGCTAGCGCGCCACACCTGAACCGGTAGCCCTTCTGATAGCTATGCTTGGCTGCATCTGGACTTGGCGACGTGCTGCACAAAATTGCACACCCTTTCAAAGGCCGAATGATGAAGAGTCTTCGAGCGTTACTTCTAGCTTTGTTCACAGCCGCCGCACTGTTCCTGACAGCGGGCGCGGCAGGGGCACACGCCCCTAACCACCACAACAATGTTTGTTCCTCCGGCAATGTTGCTTCCGGCAGTTACAGGAACCTGACCATCAAGGGAACTTGTGCCATCCCGGACGGCGCCGTCGTCACAGTGACCGGCCACGTTTTCCTGAGCTCCGGAGCGACATTGAATGCTATGACCGCCTCCACTGTGCAAATCAAGGGCNAGTGTATTTGTTGCCCAGGGTGCAACCCTTTCCTTGGCTGCTCCTTTGCGCTCACGCAGCCGCCGTTCCCCGGCGGCCCGGTCTTCTGCACAGGAGTGTCCCATGACGCTGTTGGCGGCAGCATTATTGCCACCGCCNCGAAAACGTTGAAGGTCGACGGTATCACCGTAGGCAGAGACCTGATCTCAGTCGGTGGCGGAGTTGCCGTGACCGGCGCCAACGCCAGCACCTGTGAGAGTCATCCAGGCGCCTTGAACTTCCCCATCAAGGACAACACCATCAACGGCAATGTCCTGATCTCCGGATGGCAGGGTTGCTGGATGGGCTTTATCCGCAACGTCCAGCACGGGAACACCGCGATCATCGCTAACCGCACCGGCGATGCCGACTCCACGGAAATTGTCACCAACACCATCAGCGGCAATCTGCTCTGCTGGGCTAACACCCCGGCACCACAGCTCGGCGACTCCCACGGAACCCCGAACACTGTTGCCGGCCATAAGGTGGGCCAGTGCGCGGCACTCTAGGGAAATAAACCAGCACTGCTGCCTGAGTTCCTAGGAAATGACCACCTGAAAGCCAGCGGCGCCGGCGCCAGCTGGTACTCAGGCAGCACACCGGGTCCGCACGATGCCGTCCCAATACCGTGCACCGCAGCATCCAATGTCAGGTAGCTGATCCCGTCCGCCACCAAGTCAGGNGTGTGGTTCGCTGCGCTCAAGACCTGCTGTGAGACGGGCCTGAGCGTGAACGAGAAGTCCTCGCCCTGGAAGCAAAGCCCCTGCCCACCATCTTGCTCCGTGGCCAGTTCAAGGTTGGACACCCCGGCACGTGCGCCACTTTCTTGCGGCCGTACGTATGGCACCTGCAATTCCTCCATGGACGCGCTGAACCAGCCATGCTGTGCAGCCATACCCGTGTCGGGGTACTTTTGCCCCGGCCCGTATCCCGTCCAGCTGGCCTGGGAAAACTCGCCCGGTAGCTCGAAGTCAAAGCCCACACGCGGCCAATCCAACCCNCAACCGGCGCTCGGGGTGATCTGCGCACTCAGTTCCAGCAGCGTCCCGTCGGTGCGCCACACATACTCGACATCCACATGCTGGCGAGCCACCGGCACACCGTAGCGCACCCGCACGGCCAGCTGGCCGTCGCGGCACGTCATTGACTGCAGGCGTCCCTGCAACAGNGGCAGCCCGGCAGCTTCCCAGGTGGTGGCGGCGCGNGGTGAGCCCGGCAGCGCATGGTCCTTGCCGTTGTCATTGTCGGTGGGCGAACGCCATAGCGTCAGCCGCGGCCCATTGACGGGCACGGACTTGAACTCGCTCAATTCACCGCTTGCCAGGCTGAATACGGCCGGACCAAAGCGCAGGCTTCCATTCGCAACCACGGCCTCTGCGGTGCCCTGTACCTGCACTTGCGGCGCGTGAGGCTGCCCCTGCTGCGTCCACGCAATCTCATGGCCGGCCGGGGCCCACGGCGTCTGGTGTGCCAGCGCGGCGCTGATGGTCAGGACCCGCTCCGGCGCCCACTCCTGGGCAATCTCCTGNGGAAGTTCGACGACGGTTTTGGCGCCTGCCGCTGTCACCAGCACCTCGAGCGTGCCAGCTGCCACCGTGCCGT
This sequence comes from Arthrobacter polaris, assembly GCF_021398215.1. Classification (NCBI taxonomy): domain Bacteria; kingdom Bacillati; phylum Actinomycetota; class Actinomycetes; order Micrococcales; family Micrococcaceae; genus Arthrobacter; species Arthrobacter polaris. Next base: position 413,544 of record NZ_CP071516.1, on the reverse strand, counting down.
CGGGCCCGGCAACTACCCAGCTGTAGGCAAGGTGTGCGGTGTCCAGGAAATCGTATTTGTTGTGGATGGCTAGTTCGTGCCAGTCGGCGGAGACCACCATGGCCAGCGGCTCCACCACCTTNTTGTAATCCAGCAGGCCCGGACGCGGCTGAAGATCAGCTGAGATCATGCCGTCAATGACAAAGTTGCCGTCGTGAACGGCCTCACCAAAATCGCCACCGTAGGCAAAGTACGCCTCACCATCGGGCGTATGCTGGCGGATGCCGTGCTCAATCCATTCCCATACAAAGCCGCCTTGCAGACGCGGGTACGTATCAAAGAGGTCCTGGTATTCCTGCAGCCCGCCGGGGCCATTGCCCATGGCATGGACGTACTCGCACAAGATGAAGGGCAGGTTTCGCCGGCGCTCATCTTGTGCTGAGTCCGCCAGCGGGTCCTCTTCCTGGCGGCCAATCGCTTCAACTTCTGCCGGCTTGGCGTACATGCGTGAATACACGTCCACGTAGGGNCAGGCCCAGTCCCCTTCGTAGTGCACCAGGCGTTCTGGATCGCGTTCCTTAGTCCACGCCGCCATAGCCCGCAGGTTTTCGCCCTTGCCAGCTTCATTACCCAGCGACCACATGATCACNGCAGGGTGGTTCTTGTCCCGTTCAACCGTGCGCACCATCCGGTCCAGCAACGCCTCCCGGTAGTGGGGCTCCTGGCTGGGGTTCCCTGCCCAATTGCCGTCCTCAAAGCCGTGGGTTTCATAGTCACATTCGTCGATGACGTAGAATCCCAGCTCATCGGCCAGCTCCAACAGCACAGGATGCGGCGGGTAGTGGGCGGTACGGATCGCGTTGATGTTGTGGGCCTTCATCAGGCATAGTTCGTTGAACATCTGCTCACGTGGCACGGCGCGGCCTAGATCCGGGTTGTGCTCATGCCTGTTCACNCCGCGGAACAGCAGCGGCTTCCCATTGAGCTTGATCTGGGCATCTTCAACGGTGATGGAACGAAAACCCACTTTCAGGCGCACGCTCTGCAGNGGTGTGGCGAGGGTCAGCTCATACAAAGTAGGCGACTCCGCATTCCACGGCTGCACCTGACCCACGTCAAATGTTGCCGAAATACCCGCGGTGCCGCGCTGTTCATCAAACGTCTGTTCGGTAAATTCCAGCACCTCGCTGAAACCGAGTCCGGTCATTGTGGCCACCACGTCCGGCAGCGGCGGATCGATCTCCACCCGGAGCGTCCCTGTACCCTCGGCGGTGTAGCCGGCGTGCACAAACACGTCCTGAACGGATGCCTGCGGCTGGGCCAGTAGGGTCACATCGCGGAAAATCCCCGGCAGCCACCACGCATCTTGATCTTCTAGATAGCTTGAGGCGGAAAATTGGGCCACGCGCACCACCAACACGTTGGCGCCGGCTCGAAGAATGCCGCTGACATCAAATTCGTGCACCAGCTTTGAGCCGCGTGTGGTGCCCAGCAGCTGACCGTTAAGCCACAGCGTTCCTGCGTTATCGATCCCGTCAAAACGCAGCACCGCCCCNTGCAAAAATCGGCCNGCAGCATCAAAGGTGAGCCTGTGGTCCCCNACAGGATTGGCGGCCGGAACATACGGCGGATCCAGCGGGAACGGAAACTGCACGTTCGTATAGGCCGGGGCACCATAGCCGTGGAAATTCCAACTCGAGGGGACGGCCAGGGTGTCCCAGGCTGCGTCGTCGAACGCTTCGGCCTCAATGCCAATAGCCGCTGCCAGCGATTCNGAGTAGTGGAAACGCCAGTTGCCGTTGAGCGAAAGAGTTGGCAGCCCGCTAGCCACATGGGCCCGCGGGAGCATGCCACCTGTTCCAGGTCCGGGGTTGGTGAGCTCCATGACCGAATCATAGGGGCTTGCGGCAAGGTTGGTGGGCGAAGGCAGCAGGTTCACAGTGTGGTTCCTTTATGAAAGTGACTGAGGATTTCGGGGCGGGCTTTTCGGGACGGGGCTGCACTGCACAGGATTCGTGCTCAAGGGCAGCCGTTTTGCTGCGTTAGTAGCCGCGTTCAAGCATTTTGCTAGTTTTGTTCCAGGGCAGCAATGGTGATATCCGGAAGGACAATCAACCCGTCAAGTTCCTTGCAGGCCCGTTTGTAAGCGGTGCTTCGCTCGGCGCTGGTGCTGGCCTCATCCTCGGCGATTTTGACAAGTTTGCGGGCCGTCTTCAGCCGCTGGCGTTCGGGCTCGCTAAATGCGGCGTCCTTGACACGGTGAGCTTCCTTNTCAGCCACTTCAAANGCCACCGCATAGCCATTAACGGCATTGCGGTAATCGTCCCACCTGCCCTTGTCCAGCACATCTACTGCCGCCATTGGGCGGAGGGCATCGGCGTCGCGCTTGGCCCGCAAGAAGGCAACCGTCAGTGGCTCACGGACATCGCTCATCATGGGAAAGTCAATCATTTTGGCCACGTCCAGCTCGTAGCCCAACCAGACCCGGTTGATGGCGTCATGGTCAGCCATCACCTTGGCGACATCAGCCTCCGTGTAGCCTTTCTTTGACGGCGCGTTGCTATCTGGCACGCCGTTATTCGCGGCATCCCACGGGGCGCTCGAGACGTCCAGTCCAGCCCCTTCAGGGTGCGTCAGCTTGTATAGTTCAATCTTGTGCTGGTGCCGGCGTTCATTGGATTTGTTCACGGCACGGCCCCATCCNCCGAGGATGCCCGCCAAGGGGAAGGCCAGCCACCAAAANTTACCAACGAACTGCCAGAAATCTTGCATGCTTCCATCGTGCCACTTTGCTAGGACACTTCCCAAGCACTCCGGTGGCGGTTTGGCTATTACTTCGCTGTCAGGGAGCGGATCCCCAANGAGGCGTTGTTGAGCAGCTGGCAGGACACCTCAAGAATGGCCTCAGTATTGTGCACGGTGCCACTGAGCAAGGAATCCCGCAGCATGTTCTGCACCCCGCCCACAACGGACACAGCTGTCAGCCTGGCAAAGGCCAAAACCGCAGCCAACGCCTGGTCCTCTGGATGCGTGGCCAGATGTTCATGTGCTTCCCGNGGATTAGTCCCGCTCAGTAGCAGCAGCTGGTTAAGGACCACGTCAGCAAAATTATTCAGGGATTGGTGACGTTTGGCCTCCAATTCAGGAGAAACTCCCACAATCTCCACCAAGATAATTCTGGCGTGGCGTGGATCTGTGAGCATGAAGTTCACTACCTCAGCCATCCCCGCCTTGACCGACTCCATCAGATCCTTGGCCGGCGCCTTGAAAGCTGCCTTGACTGACTCCAACATGGCTGAGGCCAAATGGTCATACACCACGGTGAGAAGTTCTTCNCGGGACTCGAAGGACTCATAAAANTAACGTTCGCTCAAGCCAGCGCTTTGGCACAGCGTCTTGATTTTTGTGCCCATGTACCCTTGCGTGCCAAAGACATCAATCCCCGCCTCGATCAGGCGGGTGTAGCGTCCTAAAGCTCGCTCAGCCGAACATAGCCCCGAATACCGCCGCCCACCAGCAACTGGCCCCGGGTTGCGATCTCAGGGGTTGCGATCTCAGGGTTGCGATCTCAGGGGTTGCTTGAGCCGGGCCGGATCCTTTCGGATTTGACACGACGGGCGGGGTGCCTGGGTGCTCACACCCTGAGTCTAGCTGCCCCGGCCGGTGGGCCCGAGTAGGCTCCAATGTTCCACACACCCTGCACCGGAAGCAATCGATTCTGCGCCAGCTTAAGCCACGATCATCCGCTATCTCCGGCCATCAAATACAGGCAGATGGCTGGTTGAAATCATGACAGAATACTAGTGATCACTCATGAGAACCAGCACATCCCCGAGAGTAACCAGCAGGACGATGACGTTGTACTAGCCGTCTCTGCTACCAAAACCGCGCCAGATTCCTGACATTGGGCGCCGGCTGTTCTTCTTGACCATGGGAGCAGCCGCAGTCACCACGGGGTTCAAAGCCAACATTGCCGCAGATGCCTTGCTCACCGAGCGAAGCCAATACCGGATCGACACTCCGGACAATGCGGAAAACCGAACGGCGGCGCTACGATTCCCGGGCAAAACCTGGTATCTACTGGGCGGCTTCCGGGTCAGCTATCGCGACGCTGGCCGCAAGCTCGCCGCCTTGCAACCTGCCATGAACCAACGTGCCNCTGCCTCATACATTGGCTACTCCAATGAGGGCATTGACATTGCCCAGCTATTTATTGCCATTCAGCGCGATCTTTACGAGCGCAAAATTGACACTGTTTATTTCTATGGGGACAGTTTCGGCGGGATGGCGGCCGCGGTGCTCGGCTCGCTGCTGGCGCAAACAGGGACCACCGTGACACTGATTGTGATGGGCTCAAGCCCCAGTAATGAGGCGGATGTGGAGGATCCGGGCAAGCGGTACATCTCCCTAGCAGCAAAGGTGGTCCCCTATTTGGGACTGCTAGGACGGCTGGGAGCCGGGCTGTTGGGCGGACTGGTGAACCCGAACGGACAAGGCATGTATCAAGCCGCCCGCAGCGGCATCTCTCGTTCCCTTGACCCGGAGAACAACTCGCTGATTCTTAGCACCACCCAAGCCACTTTCTTGCAGGCTTTCCCTGAACAATATGATGGCAAGGTCCCTGTCAGCACCGGGATCGGCATGATTTATGACCCCGATGACTTTATTGTCAATGCCTCCTCAGCCATCCGCGGATGGGAGGCCCTGATGCCCCGCAACCGGCACTTTGTCTACGACGTTCCCAACACTGGCCATGCCAGCCCAGAGATCCACCCTGATGTTTACCGCACGGCGTTGACAGTGGTACTGGATGAACTGGATCCGCCACCTCTGACTTCCAAGCCCGTACAGCCCATCTTTAACGACGGCGGGTTTGCGCCAGCAATTCCTCAAAGGGCAGTGAGGTCATGTTCGCAATCTCACGCTGGGCTCGTCTTTCCTGGTGTCCGCAGAATCCGTCCCCACCCNNTGGCCCAGCGGCACCGTTCGATTCCGCAGCGCCGTAGTCCGGCGTCGTGCTTCCCTGAAAACTTGCGCTGAGGACGGCTGCAAGTTCACCGGCTCCTTGCCCAATACGGTGCTCAAGCGTGTCTACTCCGGAGCCACCCCAATCCTCAGGCGAGGCGTAAATGGCGGTGGGCATGGTACGGGCACGCAGGTAACTAAAGAGCGGACGAATGGCCATTTCCAATACCAACGAATGCCGCGACGAACCACCCGTGGCCCCGAACAGGACAGGCATGCCGTCCAGGAATTTCGGCTCGAGGACGTCAAANAATGACTTGAAGAGCCCCGAGTAGGAGGCGCTGAAGGTGGGTGTCACCGCGATTATGGCATCTGCGGCGCCGAGCCTTTTCAGGACGTCGGCCAAGGCCGGACCGGCATAACCGGTGACCATGTTGTTGGCGATGTCGGTGGCAAAATCACGCAGCTCAATAACATCTAAGACAGCGGTGATCCCNCTCTTGACCAAGTCCCTTTGAACCTCGGCGCCCATCTGATCCGCGAGCATACGGGTTGTGGATGGCACTGCCAGGCCGGCCGAGAGAACCACGATTTTCTGTTGCACAACCACTCCTTGAAAAATTCACCAGCAATTTCATGCGTTTGCATCCAATGATCTCAACAGGGTGTGGCAGAAGCTTATTCCCTTAGAACTTGGGGTGCACGGGTGTGGCAACAGGATAATTTACTAAACCCCGCAGCTCAGGCAGTTAGACAAAGTTGGCCACGGCGCAGCACCACCGTCATTGGCGGCAAGAAAGCACCTAGTGTTATTCCATGTTCTCCTTGTTTCTGGCCGTAATGTTGGCGTGCGTCTACTGGTACCTGCACCGCAAGGACAAGCGCATGCTCCGCAACGGAATCGTCCTGGTGGCGGCCTGCTGTTTCGGCCTGTTCGGCATCACCGAACTGTTGGCCCAACGGTTCCCGTGGACCGAATGGATCACCTTGGGGCTCGTGACGCTCACGCCTCTCGCTGTGGTGGTTTTGGCAGGCTTCCTGATCACCAACGGCGTCATCATGATCCGCCGTGAGGGCCGAAGTCTTGGCAACCTGCTCTCTTTGTTGGCCGGGATCGCGATTCTGATGCTGCCGCTTCTGGTGCTCTTGCTGGCGGGCACGTTGAACCCGTTTGCCATTGGGTTGGCGGCACTGCTGTTTNTCCTGTGTAGCTATTTTGGTGTTGTTNTTGTGGTTNTTCTGGCCTACGCCACGGTTTACGGACGGACGAAGCACGGCGCACCACCTGCTGCAGTGGTCATTTTGGGCTGCCAAATCATCAAGGGCAAGGTCCCGCCGTTGCTACGCTCTCGTCTTGATAAGGGTTTGGAAGTGTACGCGGAGGCAGCTGATACCCCGCCACTACTGATTCCCTCCGGCGGCCAAGGCCCTGACGAATCCGGCCCCGAAGGTGTTGCCATGGCCGAATACTTGGTGGCTGCCGGGGCCCTGAAATGTGACGTCGTCGCCGAAGACAAAGCCCGGAACACGGCAGAGAACCTGGTCTTTTCTTCATCGCTGGCGATCGAGCACGAACGGCCCGGACCAATAGTGGTGGTCACCAGTAACTACCATGCCTTGCGCGCAGCCCTGCTAACTCGAAAGCTGGGCATCGATGCGGAAGTGGTGGGGGCTGCGACGGCCCGGTATTTTCTCCCTAATGCCTTCTTGCGCGAGTTCGTGGCTATCTTGCAAGAGCACCTGAAATTGCATGTCTTGATGTGTCTGCCATTTCTTCTCATGACAGCGTTTCTGACATCCGCCATCATGGTGATTAAACACTAGGGGCCCAGTCAGTCCACGTTCCACGAAAGCTCCCACGGCTCTACTGCGCAGAATCTCCTAGCTCACAACTCCACGGTGGCTGGCCCGGATACCCCGCATCCGATCCAGCCACCCACCAGTCCTCTGGCCCGGACCCGCCTTGTTCCTACACTCTCCTATACCAAACCGTCATCCACAGTGCGGCCTGCGTTGGCCATCTCGTGGTGAGCAGTTAACGGGTGAGCGCCGGTGTTACCGTCGCGGCTGGCCGCAATCTCATTGATACGGCCGCGGCTAAGGTACCAGCCGATCATCAGCGCCGGAATGATGACAATAATCGAGGCGATGGTCCAGGTTCCTACGGGGCTATCGAACGCCATCAACACCAGCACCGCCAAAAGGAAAGCCAAGGTCAGGTACCCCGTGTAAGGTGCGCCAAACATGCGGAACGCTGGCCGAATTGCTTGTCCCTTNTTCGCCAGTTTGTACAAGGCCAATTGACACAGCACAATCATGGCCCAGGAGGCGATGATCCCCAATGCCGCCATGTTCAGCACAATTTCAAATGCTTGGGACGGGACCAAGGCGTTCAAAATAACGCCCAACCCGGCCACGGCCGCTGTGAGTAAGATACCGCCAAAGGGAACGCCACTCTTGTTCAGCTTCGCGGCAAACTTCGGTGCTGAGCCGGCCAGCGACATGGAGCGCAAGATCCGCCCTGTGGAATAGAGGCCCGCGTTCAGCGAGGAAAGGGCAGCGGTGAGCACCACAAGGTTCATGATCGAATCCACACCCTCGACCCCAATGGAGCCGAAGAAGGTGACAAACGGGCTCTCCCCNGCCTTGTATGCGGTGTAGGGAAGCAGCAAGGACAGCAATACCAAGGAGCCAACATAGAACACTGCGATCCTGATAATCACGGTGTTAATGGCCTTCGGCATGATCTTNTCCGGATTTTTCGTCTCTCCAGCTGCTGTGCCGATCAGCTCAATGGAGGCGTAGGCAAACACCACACCCTGCATGACCACCACCACCGGCAGCAGCCCGTTGGGGAAGAACCCGCCGTTGTCCATGATCAGGTTGAAGCCCACTTCCTGGCCAGCCACGGGNGTACCGAAGATGACAAAGTAGGTGCCGATGAGCAGAAAGCTCACCAGTGCCACAACCTTGATCAGCGCAAACCAGAACTCCAACTCGCCAAAGACCTTCACGGAGACAAGGTTCAGCCCCAAGACCAGCAGCAGCGCCCCAAACGCCCAAACCCACTGTGGTACGCCGCCGATCCAGGGCACATACTTGGCGAAGAAATGCATGTAAAGGGCGACGGCGGTGATGTCCACGATCGCTGTCATCGCCCAGTTCATCCAGTACAACCAGCCGGAGACGAATGCCGCCTTCTCGCCGTAAAATTCCCTCGCGTAAGACACGAACGAGCCNGAGGACGGCCGGTGGATGACGAGTTCGCCCAACGCGCGCAGGATGAGGAACGCAAAGAATCCGCAGATGGCGTAGCTGAACATCAGCGCCGGGCCCGCNCCTGCTAGGCGTCCGCCGGCGCCCATAAACAACCCTGTGCCAATGGCCCCACCAATGGCGATCATTTGGATTTGGCGCGGTTTCAAGCCNCTGTGTAGCCCAGCGTCCTCTGCCGTGAGCGAGGCGCTGGGCACATCTTGAACTAAATCAGATGTTTCAGCAGGTGCCTTCTGGTGCATGAGTTGAATCCTTTTATTGATGGTGCACCCAGCTTCATTGCCGGTTGCGGTCTGTCATATTCGGGTAGTTAGTCGCCGAGGTTAGCGAGGTGCTCCGGNCGCAATAGTTCCTCAAGCTGTTCGGAGGTGAGCAGCTTGTGTTCTAGGACCAGCTCTGCCACGCCACGTCCGGTGGCTAAAGCTTCAAGAGCGATGGCCGTGGAAGTGGTGTAGCCCAGGACCGGGTTCAGTGCCGTAACCAGGCCAATGGAATGTTCCACCTGTGCGCGCAATTTATCCTCATGGGCTGTGATGCCGCGAATGCATTTGTCGGCGAGGGTGATGCAGGCGGCTTCGAGATGGCGCATGCTCTTGGTGAGGCTGTGCACAATGATGGGTTCAAAAGCATTGAGCTGCAACTGTCCACCCTCGGCCGCCATGGTGATGGTGACATCGTTACCGATCACCTCATACGCCACCTGGTTCACTACTTCAGGGATGACGGGNTTGACCTTGCCAGGCATGATCGAGGATCCTGCCTGCACGGCGGGCAAAGTAATTTCACCAAAACCGGCCCGGGGTCCGGAGGAGAGCAAGCGCAGATCGTTACAAATTTTGGAGAGCTTCACGGCCACGCGCTTGAGCACACCGGATAGGTGCACGAACGCTCCAACATCCTGGGTGGCTTCAATCAGATCAAAGGAGGTTGTCAGCGGCAAGCCGGAGATCTCCGCCAGGTGCGTTCGGGCCAGTTCCGCGTACCCATGGGGCGCATTGAGCCCGGTGCCGATGGCTGTGGCACCCAGGTTGATCTCATGCACCAACAGGGTGGATTCAGCTAGGCGTGCCCGGTCCTCGCCCATGGTCACGGCATAGGTGTTAAACTCTTGGCCCAGCGTCATGGGCACTGCGTCCTGAAGCTGGGTGCGGCCCATCTTCACCACAGTCCTAAACTCCACTGCCTTCGCAGCAAACGCCTCACACAGGTATTCCATGGCACCCACGAGGGATTTCGCCGCAAANATGGTGGCCACGTTGACAGCTGTGGGATACACATCATTGGTGGACTGACTGAGGTTAACGTGGTCATTCGGGTGCAGGAACTGGTATTCACCCTTAGCATGGCCAAGTATTTCCAAAGCGCGGTTGGCAATGACCTCATTGGCGTTCATGTTCGATGACGTGCCGGCGCCACCTTGGATCACGTCCACCACAAACTGTTCGTGAAGTCCTCCCGCAATAATCTCTTGGCAGGCCTGGATGATGGCAGCTGCCCGGACGTCATTGAGCAATCCCAGCTCATGGTTGGCTTGCGCGGCTGCCTGCTTCACCATGGCCAATCCCGTGACAAGATTCGTGTTGTTGCTCAGCGGAATTCCTGTGATGGGGAAGTTCTCCACTGCTCGGAGTGTGTGCACGCCCCAGTATGCGTCCGCGGGGATGTCCCGGTCACCGATCAGATCGTGCTCGCTGCGNGTACGCGAGAGGGTAGCGGAAACGGGATCGGAAAGGGGCTTATCAAAATGGTGTCAGTCATGATTCTCCTTGAGGCAGACGCGTCAGTGCCTCGTTGAAATTGATGTTCAAGTGTGTGCGGGCAGTAAAATCACTGGCGGCACCGTATCCATCTCAGTGGATAGCCGGCAGTCCTCGCAGCTCGCCCACAGGATGGCCACCGCCGAACACCGGCAGGTGATCGAAGGGTGTCAGCAGCGCCGAGTCAACACCCAATGCCAACAGGGCTGGGACTGCAGCTGGCATGCGCGCGCGGTCTCCGCCGTCGGAAATCTTCACGGCAAGGGCGCCACCATCGGCAAGGGCAATGACCTGGATGCCTTCGAAACCATCCTTGGCCAGCAGCCCTGGAACGGCTTCCATCAGCGCTGTCACGTCCCGGCCCAGCCCGGCAACCAGGGTGGGGTGNGAGCGCATGGCCGCAGCGACGTCGTACTCCGGTGTGCCCTCAGCGGCGGTGGTGAGCGTGCTGAACGCGCGGGCCATGCCGGTCAGCGACAGGCCAAANACTTCGGTGCCGCAGCCGTCAGTGCTGATGGCCGTGATGGGTTCACCCGTCAGTTCGGCCACGGTGGTGCGGATAAGGGCGGTGAGCGGGTGACTGGCGTCAAGATAGCTGTTCAGCGGCCAGCCGTTGAGCACGCAGGTGGCCAGAAGTGCGGCGTGTTTCCCCGAGCAATTTTGTGCCAAGTGGGTGGGGCCCAGGCCAGCGCGCAACCACTCTTCGCGTTCGGCAACACCGTAAGGCAGATCGGTGGAGTTGCCCAGATCCGCCTCGCTGAGGCCGGCACCGGCAAGGATTTCAGCGGCAATTTTNTGGTGTGTGGCGGAACCGGGNTGGCTCGCGGAGGCCAAGGCCAGCTGCTGGGACGTCAGGCTCAGACCAGCGCGGCAAAGCGCCACAGCGATCAGCGGCTTCAGTGCTGAGCGCGGGTACATCAGTGCGGCAGGCTCGCCGCGGGTCAGCAGTGTGTCCCCGGACGGGCTCAGTGCAACGAGCGAACCGTAGTGGATACTTTCCACCAGCTCACCGCGGGTTTGCACAGCCAGTGCGGTGTGGGTGGGAAATGCGTTGTGGGTCATACTTATTTCTCTCCCATAATCAGGCTCAGTGCGGTGTCCACCGCAGATAGGTGGATGGCCATGGCACGGCCCGCNCCTTCGACGTTGCCATTGTCAATGGCTTCTAGAATTTTCCTGTGTTCAATGTCTGACTGACGTGCCCGGCCCGTGATCAAGTTGATGGTTTCAGACTGGTTCACCATGGCATCGCGAATATCGTTGACAACGTGTTCAAAGACTTCGTTGCCGCTGGCACGGGCGATGGCGCCGTGGAAGCTGGCATCTAGGCTGACCCAAATTTCCGGATCATCCTCCTCCGCCATCAGCTCCACGATGCCGCGCATCTCTTCGAGTTGCCCCACCGTGCGCCGGGCAGCAGCAAATTCTGCGGCCGGAACCTCAATGTGCGGGCGGGCCTCCATGAGACTGCGGGCGGAGTAATGGCCTAGGACCAGGTCACTGGAGACCCTACTGGCAATGACAAATGTGCCCTTGCCGGTTTGGGTTTCACTTAGTCCCAGCGCAGTGCAAGAACGCAGCGCCTCACGGATCACAGAGCGGCTGACGCCGTACTGCTGCGCCAGCGCTGTTTCGGAACTGAGTTTGGTGCCAACCTGAAGCGCACCGGATTCAATGGCGGTGCGGATGGCGTTAAAGACGGCTTCCGCGGCGCTCACCCGGACAATTGGCCCCTGTCCTGCTGTCCAGCTGTCTGACAAGTTCATGATGTGACTATGGCACGGCTCACAGCACACTGTCAAAACGCGCGGTCTTTTGTGATGCGGCGATCTTGGAAAACCCGCCAAACGTGATGCGGCGATCTTGGAAAACCCGCCAAACATGATGCGGCGTTGAAGGGAGGGGCGGCTACTGCATGCTGAACTGGTATTCCATGGGCACGTCTTCGCCCGGGCAGACTTGGTTCCACAGATCACTGAGCGAGTTCACACCTTCGCGCAGGTCCACGACTTCAACACCTGACTTCAGGATGGCCGCAGCGGGTGCAATCTCCCCAAGNGCAGCGTGGGCCTTGGCCTGCAGGAACCGGAGCCTGCCAAGACCTGTGAGGGATTCCGGGGCACGGCCCAACAGCTCAAGAGTCAGCTCCGGACTGCCGTTATCTAGCGTCAGGGTCGCGGCTTCCACCAGCAGCTCCCGGCATTCCGGCGCCAGAACACACGCTGTCATCAGTTCAGCCAAACCGCCGTCGATGTCGTCCAACGCCAGCAAGGCAAGCCCTAGGCCGCGGTGCGAGAACGCGCGGTTAGGAACGCTCAGCGGCTCCCCGGCGGCAAATGTTGTTTCCAACACCTGGCGGTACAGCCTTGCCACAACCGCTTGATCGGCCACNCCGCTGGAGGCCCTTGCGTGTACCATGACGGCATGGTGAAAAGCGGCTTCGGCACTGGTGTTCCGTCCTGCAGTGAGCAGGTCTTCCCAGTCAAGTCCCCGGACGAAGGAGGCTGCCCCACCGAACGGCTGGCTGGGCACTTCTGCTGCTGAAGCCTCAAANGGTTTTTCCACAATGCCTTCGTTCACGCGCAANAGCTCTGCCCATGGACCTTGATCAGAGGTCAGGGTTTCCGGATCAAACGGCGTACCCGTCTCATCGATCCAGTCTAGGTCTGCATGCTGGCGGCGCGCCCGCTCCAAGGCACCCCACCCATTGCCAGCCACCACCATTTCCGAAGGTGCCAGATCAGCCCAAGTTCCGGCGTCGGCCAAGGCCTGTGCAATGGCCTGCTCGGACACCAACGCTGCAACGCGCTGGGCGCCGTGGCCCACGGCATCCTCCCAGTTACCGGCTGCGAGCGCGGGATCCAGTGCAGCGTTGCCATACGCCTCCACCCACTGCCAACTAGCTCCGGCGGGCATAGGGACGTGCTCAAATTGGGTCTGCGCCAGTCCTGCTTGAATTTCGGCGTAGTGGCGCTGCGCCGCGGAGCCGGACGGCGTCAGCCATTGCTGCCAGCGCTGTCCGCCGACGTTTTCGCCCCACACAAATAACTTGCGGCCACGCAGCTGCGCTGAGGAGACCAGCGCTAACCCGTCTCCAGCATGGTCCGCAGCCACCTCCCAACGGCGTTCNTGCGGGGCAAGATCGAAGAAGAAGTCCACTGCGTGGGTGTTGTTGTGCGGCCAGGTGGCGTCCATACCCTGAAATTTTGTGGGGTTCACTCGGGCCATGGAGCCATCGTAATCAGTGGCGTAGGCGTGATCAGCCGGGGCAATCACACGGGTGTCCGGCGTCTGCGGGATGGCTGCATTGCTCCACCAGTACATGGGAACCGTCTTGTCATTGGGATTGCGGATGCGCACGGCGACCAATACCACTTTGGAGTCCGCCGGCAGCCACGCATCGATCTGGAACACCACCTCGCGGAGGCGATCGAACTCCCACATACGCAGAATTTCTTGCCCCTCGGGTGTGCGCACAATGGCTGTATGCAGCGGCACACAGGTGGTAGGTGAGTGTCCACGGGTGCCGATGTTGTACTCAATGCCNCCTGCAAACCAAGCATTACGCAGGCCAAGGTTAGCGAACTGGATACGGTCCTGTNNGTGTAGGAGTTCCTTGCCAGTGGCTTTATCTGTAAGTTCCCAGAGCCGCCCGCCCAGCTGCGGCAGGAACAGTGCGCGGATATGCTCATTTTCAAGCACCACGGCAGTCAGCTCGGTTGCCCTTGTCTCACGCGTGTAGCTCTCCTGCATGGGATAGGGATAAATATTCTTAACCTTGCCCCACCGCACACCGGCGGAGATCTCCTCCGGGATTGANCTCCCCACTATGTAGGGAGGCTCAAGCAGCGCCTGCACCGATGGCAAGGGTGAGTCCCCACCCAGCTCAGCCAACTCAATGGTGCAGGAGGTAATCATCATCGTGGCGGCGGCGGGCATGCAGACTTCCTATCGCAAACAAGGGCGGACCTGGTTCTGCTGAGGGTCAGGATCACAGTCAGGAGCAGGGACAGTATTAATATGAGCTTATCCGATGGCAGCAGCCACCTCATGAATAGCCTCTTGAGTGCTCCCGCGCCTCTGGGCCAACCCGAGGTTATCTGCAATCTGGCGAGAGCAGGAGTTCCACCTGCGCACAAGATGTCATTGCCCAGCCATCCGATTCCTTCGAGTAACCATCTTTATGACGCTAGCCCGGCCAAGGGCGCCACAGACTGCCACCCACACAGCCACCGCGCCGCTACCAAGTTCCACCCGTCCCTGATTCAGGAGGACGAACAAGACCGCTGTGACCAATCCAAGAACCAGCCCAAAGATGAGGACGTGAATGCGCTGATCGGGGAGCCGCCGCAGCGGCCAGGCCACCAGCACGGCCAAGGGCAGACCCACGATGGCAGCAACGGGAAACCCATAAATCAAAGAAATTGGCAGAAAATTCCATCCCACCGAATCGTCGCGCCATATGAGAACAGTGACCACCGTGAGACCCAAACAAAACACGAAGAAGGTGATGAACCAACCGGTCAGGAGCGCCGCTGCGCCGTACCGCATGCGGAAGCTGTCTTCCTTGGCCCATCGGGCAGCTTGCTCGGCTGTAGCCCGGGCAGTGGCGACGTCAGGCTGGTGGCTATCAGAACTGGCTGGTCCGCTCATGGCGCGACGCTGTTCTTGTACCAAGCACCGTTATCCCGCGCGCAGCTATGGGCCTGGATATCTGCGAGCGCACGGGCAAGTTCGGGATGCTTCCAGGTAAATCCTGCATCCTGTAATTTCTGTGCCACCACCCACCGGCTTTTNAGGACCAGCTCGGTCTCTGTACGAAGCAGTACCGCACCCATCCGCAACAGCCAGGCGGGCGTGGGCAGCGCCCTTGGTATCCGATTGGCGCCGCGCACAGCGGCCATCAGCCCGGCGTTTGTCACAACCTCCGGTGCCGCGATGTTCACCGGCCCGGTGATCTGAGAGTGCCCATGCAGAAACAGGACGGCACGGAAGAGATCGTCGACGTGAACCCAACTGTATTTTTGTTCCCCGTCTCCCATACGTCCGCCCAATCCCAGCCGCGCAAGAATATTCAAAGGACGCATCACCCCGCCACCTGGCCCCATTGCGATGGAGATCCGTAGTGGGATCCGCCGCGTTGCAGGNGTGTGGGCTGATGCAAGCGTTTCTTCCCAACCACGGGCCACGCCCACGGAGAAGCCGGAGCCAAGATCGCCGTCGTACTCATCTTGCGGACGGTCACGCGCATCACGGTAAATGGTGCCTGTGCTGGCATTGAACCAGTCCCGNGGAGGGCGGGAACAGGCGGCAACGGCGCGGCCAAGTTCAGCGGTGGTCTCGTTGCGCGAGCGAATAATCTCCGCCTTGTTGGCCCGGGTGTAGCGGCAGGAAACAGACTTTCCGGCCAGGTTCACCAGGAGGTCCGAGCCCTCCAACAGCTGCGCAATGGCATCGGTCTGGCCCCATACCGCGTCATTGTCTGCGGCGGTCCGGCCCACCGTACGGATTTGCCACCCAGCAGCGGTAAATTGGTGCCGAAAGTTGTTGCCGATGAATCCAGAGGCACCTGCGATGACAACAGTTTTCATGATTGCACCCGAGCCTTGAGCGCCAATGCTTCCTCAACCAGNGGTTTCACCACGGGCAGCCGGGACAAGGAGACAAGTTTGGCAATCAGCGGCGCCGTACCCTCGATCAAAGTCCGGGTGCGGCGCTGGTGATCCGAACGGTCATACACCCAGAACAACACCACACCCATGTACGCGAGCCAGAGCAGCTCCGGCAGCTGCGTGCGCAGAAAGGCTGGAACCTTGGTGCTTTCAAGGACGTCACTGAAAATTCCGATGGCGTCCTCCCGCACCTCTGCCGACGCCGCACCGAAGGGNTTTACCGCAGATTGTGGGGGCAGTGCGCTGGAAATGAATGCGCCACCAAAGCCGTGGTACGGGGTGAGCGCGTCTACNCCGGCATGTAAGGCAACCTTGAGCCTGTCCCCNAGTCCTGAGACGTTGGCCAGTGCCACAGTTGCCGCAGCGCGCTGCTCGGTCACGGATTCGCGATAAAGCTCCAGAACGAGTTCATTNTTGGAGGCAAAGTAGTAGTACGCGCCGCCCAGAGACACACCCGCCTCGGCGGCAATGGCACGCATGGTGGTCTTGGCGAACCCNTTCCTGCGGAACATGTCCAGTGCCGTTTCTAATACCAGTGCTTTGGTATGTGTGCTCTTACTTTCCATGACAGCTCCTTTTGAACGTGTTCAATACTGAGTAAAGCACTATTTATGAACATGTTCAAAAATTTGTGGGGCGGATAGTTTGACTGTTTTGTTTGATCTAAGGTGGCCCAAGGGCGGAAGTGTCCGGTGCTGGACCGGCTTGCCGGACAGCTCCGCCCAGCTGTCCTGGCCGTTAGTGAGCTCCACGTGTGCCCGGCAAAGCAACGTCACGAGGCACTACAATGATCCTCTGGCCCGTATGATCTGAGGTCACACGGTTACCCAAAGGATTCCTCATGTCAGCCTTCCCCAGTTTGTCTCGCCCACAGCAGTCGCCGAACAAGTGAATCGGTCACAGATCCTGTCAGCTGAAATTCGGCCGTTGTTCGATGGTGCGCAACTGAACGGGCCGGCCTACACGGTGAGGTGCGCCCCGGGTGATAATTTGATGCTCCACGCAGCGATCCACCGTGCACCTGCTGGCTCAGTGCTCGTGATCGATGGCGGTGACGCGTCCCATGCCATCGCCGGCGGAAACGTTTGTGCTGTCGCACAACAACGCGGGATCGCCGGCTTGATAGTTGACGGCGCCATCCGTGATGTCAAAGAAATCCGGGAACTGCGATTTCCAGTATTCGCCCGTGCTGTAGTGCCTAAGCCCGGATTGAAAGCTGTGGTTCTTCCACTGCAACAACCCGTGAACTGTGGTGGCGTGCTCGTGAACTCAGGGNATTTCCTGACCGCAGACGAGGAAGGCATCGTCGCCGTGCCAGCCGAACAAGTCAAAACTGTACTAACAGCAGTCTCCGAGAAGGCCCGGCTGGAGAAAGCCCAAACACTTGAGGAATGGGACACCGAACACAATGCGAAAATCAACTCTATTCTGAGGGCAGCGGGCGTGGACTGGTAAACAGGTGGCCGCGGGCCAGCTCCGTAGATAAGATGAGCGTCAGCACCTGCAAACTAACCAGATGGATAAGCATTCCTGCTATAGCCCCCACACTGGATATAGGCCCCTCTAAGCACCTTTCTCAAGGGACATTCCATGATTCGACGCCCGTGATGAAGCCGCCGCCCATCGCTTCCCGTAAGGCATTATGTCTACTTTGCGGTGAGTCACGGCTCCAGCTGTGGTTCGNATGCGTTCCGGGCGAAAGCCGCGCCCCACGATGCGTGCCGTAACTCGGCGGGCCACCGGCAGGGCCACTGCGGCGATAGCACGCTGCCACCATCTCATCGGATCGCTCAGGAACGCCCCTCCACCCGGCTTCGCAATGAACCTGTGGACCAGCAATTGGAGCGGTTGCATGCGGGCAACAGGCTTCAGCCGTCGTTCCTGCACACGCCGCAGATCCGCCGTCGACACCGATCCTGAGCGCAGGCATCCAATCAGAAGGTTCGCACTCGCCACGGCGTCCTGTACCGCATAATTGATCCCGACCCCGAACGCCGGTGACATGGCGTGGGCGGCATCCCCGATGCACAGCAGCCCGTCCCTGCCCCATTGCTCCAGCCGATTGACCTGCACCGTCAGGAGCTTGACCTGGTCCCAGGACGTCAGCGAGTCAACCACCTCGGCGAGGAACGGCGCGGTCCGAACGATCCGGGCCCTGAAAGCATCCAGCCCGGCTTCTTGGATGCCCCTAAAATCGCCCTTTCGGATCAGCATCCCGGTCTGGTAATACTCGGTCCGCGGGATGGTGATGATCACCGATTCGGCATCTAAATATGCGAGCGTATCCGGCGGGTCGACATTCGTTTTCGGCACCCGGAACCACAACACATCAATGGCAACACCGTAGTCCTTCGGGACCAGCCCGGCCGCGTCCCGAAGCGTCGATGCCCTGCCATCCGCTGCAACAGTCAGCGTGGCCGCTATCGAAAGCGGGCCGTTCGGGGTTGCTGCACGCACACCCGAGACGCGGACGCCGTCGAACATCAAGCCTGTGGCCTCAGTTCCCATCAGCAAGCGAAATGTGGGGTACTTGGCCCCTCCNTCGGCCAANAGAGAAAGAAAATCCCACTGCGGCATGAGCACGATCGACTTGTTCGCCCCGGACAGGTAGGAGAAGTCGACCGGCGTTAAGCGATTCCCGTTGACCACCACATCGAGGGTGTGAATGGTGCTTTGGGCAATGGCGTTGAACTTCTCGCGCAGACCAAGCTGGTCAATCAAATCAAGTGTTGACGGGTGGATCGTGTCACCCCGGAAGTCTCGAAAGAAGTCCTCGTGCTTCTCCAAAACGATCGTCTCGACGCCTGCGCGGGCCAGCAGGATTCCGAGCATCATGCCCGCCGGGCCACCTCCGGAAATGCAGCAGGTGGTGCTCAGATTCTGTGTCGGCATTTCAATCCCATCTAGTACACGTTAGCTTGAACGTTGAGCCAGGGGAACGCCAGCTCGACGGTTTCCCGGGCGGTGTCCCTGACAACGGGTCCGTGCGCGAGAACCAGCTTGTTGAAGTCCCATTCCAGGATCTACCCCATCAATTCACGCGCGGCCATCCTGTTCCAGATCCGGCGCCCACAAATCAACCTCCATTTCTTCCAAGATGCCAGCCAACGGAAGTTCGCCCTGCTTGAGCGTGATTGGCGTGATGGGGCTGGAAAACAATTCGGCATCGGGGAACAGTGCGCGCCAGCACTCAGCCGCCAAAGTGGCGGGGCGTGGAGAGACCACGTAGCAGACACGGCCCAGGGCGATAATTTTGGGCAGCAGAGTAAACAAGACTTGGACCGCGGAGGCAATCCACCGCGAACCGTCCCTCAGCCTGGCCACCGTCATCCGCGTGGTGAACTGGGCTCCCATGGCTCGGGCCACGGGATCATTGACAACGAACAGGTCCTTGCCCAGCGGTTCCAAGCTCACCATGGCCCCAGTGTAGCCATCGGTCTTGAGCCGAGTCCACGAAAAGAGCTGCCAGGGCTGCTCCTAGGCGGTGAGGGCTGACGCGATCACAACTGGCGTTGTTTGGCCGTCCCACGTGACTGTCAATGCTGCTTCCTGCGGGAGCGCNCCGTTGATGTCCAGTTCGCGCGGTACGGCAAAGTTCAGCGAACCAGCAGGGATGCGTGTGACGGTGTCCGTGGTGGTGGGTACCCCGGCGCTGAACTGCGGCAGACCGGCGCCGGACGTTCCGGTACTACGCAGATGTGCGGTCTCGGCGAGCATCTCCATCCGCCCGTCAACGCTCCGCGTTTCCACCGCCTGCGGCTTACCGGTGAGCAAAGCGGCTCCAAGCTCGCTCACGTAGACGGGATCCGCCAAGGCGTCATAGATCCAGCGCGTGCCCAAAACCGAATGCTCCATGGTGGTGATGAGGAATTCCTCCGCCCCAGCCAAGGGNGCGCCACGGTACGTCAACGGGGCCTGGTAGGTCCGCTCCCCACGCGCNAGCAGGTGCGTTTCCACTCCAACCTCACCGGCAGGATCGTCAAAGCGGAATGCGCCGAGGAGGACCAGCCCCGCCGGGTCCCCGGAAAACCACGGCTGGCTCGGCAACCACTGCATGAGGAGCTCTGACTTNGACGGGCGCAACTGCGCAGCATAAACGATGGCCATGCCACCTAGTCTAGACGCGCACCACCTCCGATACTGGTTGTTAGCCGGCCTGCCGCGCCACTTCCGCCTGGGCCCGGACAGCCACTGCCTCAGCTGTCCGGCCATCGGATTCGAGACAATCAGCCAGTTGGTGGAGGACGATTTCCTGGCTTTGTCCAGCCCCNTCGAGGGCATCGACTACCTGCTTGTAAATGGCAACGGCGTCATCAAGCCGTTTAGCGTTCTCGAGCATATGAGCGCTTTGCAGCAGAGCCCACGCAGCCTGCTCCTGTGCGCCGTCGATCTTCTCAAAGGCACCCGATGCTTGCAGTGCCTGTGCCACCGCTCCATCAATATCACCGCTACGGAACAGGTGGCGGGCCCGGATCAGCTGAATCTGCGCATCTTGGATGGCTGATTTGCCTTCGCGGGCAAGACCGGACGCCGTCTCGATTGCCTCCAGTGTGTGTGCATCCCCATTCAGGCTCATCGATTCGGCCAGCCGCATGTGGGCGGCGATGATGGACTGCGGTTCAGTATCATCTTCAGCGGTTCCGGTTCCGCTGGCAGAGCCGAAAGCGTCCACCGCAGCTTGGGCCTGGTCCACAGCTGCCCCGTAGTGCCCAGCTTCCTGATACAGGGAACTGATAGCCAGATGTAGTTGGGACACACGGCTTGGTTCACCATTGGCGGCAAACCCATCGATTCCCATGGTCCAGGCACTCAGGGCCCCGCCCATTTCCTGGGCGTTGGCCATGGCAGTGCCCAGCAGTTCATAAAGTTCACCACGGTCGTGGCTGCCGATCTCAATGGCTGCATTGCCCAGAGTTTCATCCAGCAGTTCAATGGCTTCCTCATGGTCCTGATGCTCCACCAGATCCTGCGCCAACGTGTACGCCAAGCCTACTATCATGGGTGATTCAGCCATCTGGGCTTGCTGGATGCCCAAGCGCAGGCGGGCACGGAATTCATCGGTTCGGCCCATATCCTGCAAGATCGCAGCAGAAAGCTGTAATGTGTGCGCCACTGCCTCGCGCGCACCCAAGGCCATCAGGTGATCTGTGGCCGCTTCCGAGTCGGCGAGGGCTGGCGCAAAGTCACCGTTTTGTGCATGCAGCCTGGACCGTATACCCAAGGCCGTGGCCCGGCGCACCAACGAGGTTTCAATCTCCAAGTTNTTCTCGATCCACACCAGGGCGTTCTCAAAATCCTGCCCATCCATACACAGGCGAAGCATCAAAGCGGAGTGCCTGGCCATGGCTCGCAGGTGGACCTGTTCTGGCAGTTCTAACGGCACTGGCCGTCCAGTGGGAGCGCTTGCCCACGCTGTGATCGCCTCATCCATTGATTCAAGGGCGGTGCGGGCCTGATCCAGCTCTCCNCTACCTATCAAGATGCTTCCCAGCTCTGCATTGAGCAGGCACCTTGCTTCGGGGTGATGCGCCATGGACTGCAGTTCGCGGCGGATCACGGCCAACCTTTCCTCGTTGCGCTCACTGTCCTCCGGACCAGCCAACATGGCCGAGACCCGTTCGGTCAGACCGGCCAAAGCCTCATCTCCTGCCGCTCGCAGGGCGGCTNNGCGCAACGCTACGGCCTCGTGCATGGCCGCTTGATGGCTCTCGCCAGTACTGTGGGCGTGGATGCTGATGGCAGCGTTGTGCAGTGCGGCCAGCTCAAGAGAATTGACGCTCACACGGATTCCGTTGCCGCACGCGGCAAGTCCGGCATCAAATTGGCCCACCGCGGCTAAGTCGAGGGCACGGACCCGCCACTCCTCACTGTTTCGTGGTTCAGTAACTGTGCGAGGGGTGAGGGTAGTGAGGTTCTCAGCACTGACAGGAAGGTCATGGCTTTCCTGGATCATCTCCCGCCGCTGGGCAACCTGGTGCGAATGCCACGCATTTGCGTTGCGGGCATCGAATTCTGCCGCCAGCGCATCGGCGGCCGACCAGCACAGTGGCGCCAGCTCCGCCACCGTCAGGACGTGACTGCGTTGGCCGAANAACGGATTCAGCGTGGCATTGTCTGAATCCCGCACACGAAGGCCGCCGTGGCCGGCGGCCATGACTTTCTCCAACAGGAGTCCCAGTGCGGATAAGAAGTTCAGGTGGCTGCGATGGGACAACGGATCGTGGGCCAGCCATGCCAAGTGACGTTCTGCAAGCGCAAGTCCGCGGGCCTCATTTCCAGTGATGGCGCAGAAAGCTAGATGGTTTGCAATAATTCCCACGTTGTCCGCATTGCCACGGGCCTGGCGATAACTGCGCATGTGCAGTGCTGCTAGTCCCTCCAGCTCGCCTGCACGCACCAGCGGGACCAGAGCCTGTGACATGGCGTTCTCGGGTTCTTCGCCACAGGTGAATCCNCCNTCCATGAGCTCGTTAAATTCCTTCATCCCTTGTGCCGGTTCGCCGGTTTTGAGATGGTAGTCCATGGTCACTGAGCGAACACAGGCGTCACAGTGCGAATACTCGTCACGATCAAGGGAGGCGAGCTGGATGTAGGCGGCTTTGGCCTCACCAAGGTGGCCATTTTGGAACGCTGACTCAAAGCGTGCCATGACCACACCGGAGAGGCCCAGATTGGCGCGTCTGTAGTGCTGGTCCATATCTTGGATAACCGCGTTAATTTGTTCCGTGGAAAACTGTGGATCGGCACCTAGTACTCCCACCATCCACTTGAACTGCCACATCAGATCGCTACCCTGGTCTGGTTCATTGGGGAAGGTGGCGGGGTCCTGATCATACTTGGCCAAGCACCAAGCAAAATTTGTCAGGAGGGTGTCAGTGTCCCCTGTCATCTGCGCATTGTTACCCATCAGCAGACGCACCCGGTACTCACCGGATTCATTGCACTGTTCCACAGCCAAGGCAAGTGCCTTCTCCAGGATTGAGGAAAGTTCCGGGCCCCACATGGCTTCAGCAGCCTCATCGATAAGGTGCTCAAGTTCTTCTGTGGTGCTCATGCGGTTTCTCCTGACTGTGGTAGGCGTCACCGCCCACCAAAAACATGTGGTGACCCGCATGTTCTGGCGGGGCTTGGATAGTTCTTTAGCGGTTCAGGCTCAGGTGCACCAGATCACTCAGGGAATCGGTCAGCAGGCTGCGCTGAGCAACCCCNAGTGGCAGGTGGGCGGCCAGCATCGCCTGCACATACAACAGCTTCATGGTCCGGTTGAATACTGCTTCATCAGTGCTTTGGGCCAGTGTGTGGATGAGCGGGTTCTGCCAGTTAGCGCACAGGGTGGCCTTGGCTAGCTGGCTATTCATGTCCGCGGCGGCCCCNAGCGATTTCTCCGCCTTCGCAAGAACGCCGCTCCACAGGGAGCTAGCCACCCGGCGCGCAGCGCTGCGTTGCATGCCGCGCAGCACGGCGTCATCAGCTAGGTACAGGGCCGAAACCTCCGATGGCGCAAAGCTTCGCACACTGACTTGGACATCAAAATCGCTCAGTAGGGCGCTGGCACGCTGTTCAAACTCCAGCACCTGCGCACGCACGGCCAAGGCGGGAACGGCGAGCGAATCCAACATCGATGCCAGCGCAACTTTCTCTACACTCACGCCTTCAAAGAGGAAAGGTAACCGCCGGATGATGTCCCCGTCATACACATAACCGCCATTAACAACCGGCGCTTCAGTGGGCACGATGGCCGCGATCTGGCGGAACTCCTCCACCGAATCGGTATAGCGGATGTGCTTTTGACGCGAGACCAAGTCCTCGATGCTCATCCGTCCGGCACTGGTTTCCACGCTTAGCCAGCGGGTCAAGAACGGGGCCAGTTCGTCGTCGTAAGCCACAAGGGATTTCAGCCCCAAATGGTGAATGGCAACAAATTCCGCCAGTTTGCGCGGGTGGCTGGAGCCCATGCGGATGATCCATGCCCGCAATGGTGCACCCAGCTCATCCCGCGTGACCTCCAACGAATCATCCGCCACCAAGGACTCGCGTGAAGCGGTGGGCTTCAGGCCCGTTGAATCCACCACCGCGCGCGCAAAGAAAGCCCATTCTGGCAGTAGGTCCTGGCTGCGCTCATCCACCAGCATGCCGCCCACATACACGGCATGAGCCGACCGGGCAGCCGGNGGCGGGGCGAACGGGAGGATGAAGGCTGTACCGCGTGTGCCCGTGGCCGGGGCGCTGAGCTCAACGACATCCAGGGGNCGGGCGCCCAGCAGCTCGGTGCCTATTTCCATGAGTTCCCCGCGCCGCTCGCTCCGGACTTCNCCGCACAGGGCGAAAACTGGTGGACGGTTAATACTGTCAAAACCGCCGGTTGCATTGGCGATCAAGATGGGCACCTGCAGGTACCGCGCATAGCGAGTGGCCAGTTCGCTCACCTTCTTGTGTCCGCACAGCTCGGCTTCGTCAGCGCGCGGCCTCAACCGCACACTAGTGCCCACGGGATGTTCGACGCCGTTGAGCACCGTGATACTAAATGTCCCGGCAGCGGATCCTACCCACCGAACAGCGCTCTCGTCTGCTTTGCGGGAGATGACTTCAATTTCATCGGCCACCATGAAGCATGAGAGCAAGCCGATGCCGAACTGGCCCAGCAGATCTTCGCGGGGCAGGTCAAGGATGTCCCGTTTAGAACTGCGGCCCACCGTCGCCAGCAGCAGCGTCATCTCATCGGCGTTGAGCCCCACGCCGTCGTCGTCGAGTCGAAACTGCGGATTTTGCGCTGTGACGGGGAAAATACGGATCTCCCCGTGGCCTTGCTCGCCCTTGGTTTTCTGCCGCGAAGCAATGGCGTCACGGCCGTTTTGGATCAGTTCGCGCAAGTACACCTGCGGGCCGGAGTAGATGTGACGACTCAACAGGTCAACAACGCCGTGCAGGTCAACTTGGAACGGACGGGGTGCAGACCCAACAGCGGAACTCATACACCCAATCCTATCGGCTGGCACCGACATGCCCGTCGGAAGGCAGGGCATGGAACCACCTGCTAGCGGCAGGTCCCACATAAGGCGCAAGATCGGTGAGCAAGGCCAGTACACAAGACCAATACACAAGGCCAGGAGTGTGTTTTAGTTGGCTTAGGTTAGTGTGCGGCCTTGACGGTCCCCACCCAAGTCCACCCCGTCATGAAAGCGAAGAGGAAGGTCCCCTAAAGTGGTTTTCAATTGTGGCATCGGTCCAGTTTCACCAGCCCCAGCTCCCGCGTGCAGCCGTCTTGGGGCTGCCACATGAGCGGTGAGAAGGCCCCGAACTTTGTTGTCATCATGACCGATGATCAAGGTGCCTGGACGCGCGGGCGCACCATGCCCGAGCTCATCACCCCGTCTNTGGATGAACTGGGCGAAACCGGACTGGAACTCACCCGTTTCTTTNGCACCTCACCTGTATGTTCACCGGCCCGGGCCTCACTGGTGACAGGGCGCATGCCCTCCGCCCATGGCGTCCACGACTGGTTGCGCAGTGAAAACAGCGGCGTCAGCACTGAAGGCGTGCACTACTTGGAGAATTTCGAAACCACCCCGGAACTGTTGAATCGACAGGGCTACACGTGCGCGCATGCTGGAAAGTGGCATCTTGGTGATGCACGGGCCCCTGCACCTGGTTTCACTCATTGGTATAGCCACAGGGATGGGNGTGGCAACTATTTTGGCGCCNCCGTCATTGACCACGGTGTGCTGCACTGTGAAGACGGCTACATCACCCACGCCATCACCGACAATGCCACCGCCATGCTCCGCCAGCTGGCCAAGAAAAATGAACCGTTCTACCTGCAGGTGCACTACACGGCGCCACATTCCCCGTGGACCGATGGCAACCATCCGCAGGAATATCTGGACCTGTACAAGGACTGCGACTTCCCCAGCATCNCCCGCGATCCTGCCCACGAATGGTTCAACTGGGATCACGGCGATCTGGCTGCAGCCATGCTGAACCCGAAAGAAAACCTCGCCGGCTTTTGTGCTGCCATGACGGCAGTGGACCGGGGTGTAGGTCAGCTGCTCGATGTCCTCGGGGAAACCGGGATCAGGGAGGACACTTACGTGATCTTCACCTCCGATAACGGGTTTAGCTGCGGCCATCACGGCATTTGGGGCAAGGGCAACGGCACCAACCCACTCAATGTGTGGGACAACTCCATTTTGGTGCCGTTCATCATTAACCGGCCCGGCACCGTCGCCCCAAGACTCGACGACGCCCTCACCACGGCTGCGTCCGTGCACGCTACTTTGTTGGAGCTAGCTGGTGCTCAAGCACCATTGGATCCGCTCATTGCTGGGGAGTCCATCGCTCCCCGCTTCCTCGGCGGGGCCTCCGAACTTGATGCTGCGCGCAAGGATGCCATCGTGATCTTTGATGAATACGGTGGTACCCGGATGATCCGCACGGCAACGCACAAGTTTGTGCTGCGCTACGGTGACGCCNCGTGTGAGCTGTACGATCTCTTGGCCGACCCGCAGGAAATGAGCAACGAGTACGCCACTGCGGCATACTCAGCCATTCGCAGCGAGCTGCACACACAGTTACTGGCCTGGTTCGCCTCGCATTCCGAGCCACGCTTTGACGCTTTTGAACGGCCGGTCACTGGCTTGGGCCAAACTTCTCCGCTCTGGGTTGAAGCATCGGATGCACAACGCTACGTACCTCCGCGTACGCCGTCCAGCCCCGGCGCCTAACGCCTCCCCACCTAAGAGGGGCTGGCTTCCCTTGGAAGCCAGCCCGGAGTACGAGGAAGATCCCTACGGAAATGCTAAGGACGTTCCAGTGTTGATTCCGTCATGGGCGGTGGAATTTTGTGGATCTAAGTGGCGGCCTCGTCGGCGCGTTTGATGGCTCGGTAGACAGTGGATCTTGCTACGCCGATGAGTTCGGCAATTTCAACAATCGTGTGCGTTCCCGCGCGGTAAACGAAAACCAAGTGTTCTTCCAGTTCCATGGAGAGCTTGGACTGCTTTCCGCGCAACTTTCCCTTATGCTTTGGCGACAGCCATCCTTTCAAGGGNTCATGGACGGAGCCACCGATGCTGAGTTTTATCTCGCGACGGGTGAGCTCATCCACGATGCCCTTCGCATAGCGCAGTGACCTGGCCAGGCGGTCAAGCTTGGTCCTGGCCAGGGTGTCCCCGCCCCTAGCAGGTGNNGCTAGGGCTTGCCCAAGTCCGGACCGCGCCCCGTTTGCGCCAGTGAGGCCCTAGCCGGTGAAAGTCTTTTCAGGTCACACNCCCAAGGCAAGCAAGGCGTTCTTTTGGGCCATGAGGTCTTGGTCATAGGTGGATACGCGCGCGTATCCGATCAGGAGTCCGGTCATGGTTTTGAGCGTACTGATTAACCCCGCAGCACCGGGCTTTTGCGGGCAGGGTCTACGGAATGTGGCGCCTGCGGCAAGACGTAGTTTTGAAAATTTCAGAAGTGCTCTGCACTCGCTCCGGTGGTGGACCGGTCAGCGGGACAAACTCGATATCGTGCTTGATCTTGGCTTAGATTGTAAAAAGACAGCGTAGACAAGATGGAGTTATGCAGAGCGAACTAGCGGCCAAAATCTTCGGGGACAAAGAAGATCTTCGACAGCGATTGCAGAGCACCTTTGGCGGATCGCCAAACTTATCCGGGCCACCACCTGCCGCACACGAATGGGCCAAGACTGTTCTTGAAATGCCCCGATGAGACCCGTTCTCCGCGGAGCTTCTGCTTTGCCGGAACTCAGATCCGGGACAAACCTAGACGTGCACCCCAGCTGTGCCTCATTTGCTCGGGCGGCCAGTCTTGGGCCGACGTAGGCCGAGCACCACAAGGATGATACCGATGCCCGCGACGATCAGCCCGATAGAGAACCACATTCGGTTACCGGTCATGAAACTTCCGGGNATCAGGTTCATTCCCTGTCCGGCGAATACTCCACCGATGATCACAGCGATCAAACCGATGGCGATGAGGGCGATATGCCCGACATTACTGTTCACGTTAGCTAGTTTACCCTTGACCACTTCGCGCTCATCGCAGACTGCCATCAGATCAGGGCTACAGCGGAGCACCTGTTGCAATCAGGACGCTTCGTCAATCGTCCCGGTAGCGGTTCCCGCTACGGACAGGATCTGGGTAGCTTCCGTTGGCAAGCTGTAGTCCAATTGCTACCGGCCACGTCGCTCGGAGGAAATGCTGGATGGTTTCTCTATTCGCCACGATCCGACACAGCTCATAAACAACCGCGCTCGGGACAGGAAGATAACTACACCTGTCCTACAATCCGCACAGATCTCCTATCTGGGCTGACCGACCAGCCGACCACGTGAGAACTCGCCTCCGGGTACAAGTGCGCAGGCATCACTGTACAGGTAAGGTTCCCGAGCACTAGGCCAAGGAGGGTGGCTTACTGGTAGCGAATATCCAACGCTAATGTTTTGTCCAGTGGCGAAGGCATCCTGATACTGTGGCGCCATGAAAACGCGCGGATATAGTGAAGTTGATGTCTTCTCCCACACGTCATATCGTGGCAATGCGTTGGCTGTTGTTCATGATGCTGATGATTTGAGTGCCGAAGATATGCAGCGTTTCGCTAACTGGACCAACCTGTCTGAGACGACGTTTCTTTTGGCCNCCAGCAGTCCGCAAGCTGACTACCGCGTGAGGATCTTCTCCGCTAAAGAAGAGCTGCCTNTTGCTGGCCACCCGACGCTTGGATCCGCCAAGGCATGGCTGGATGCAGGTGGCACAACAAGGACCGGCGGGATGCTCATACAGGAATGCACAGCAGGGCTGATCCCTATTCGTGTAGTGGATGGTGGAATAGCGTTTGAAGCACCACCTCTAACTCGCTACGGCCCCGTTGAAGAGCCTCTTGTGCACCGAATAGCAACGATTTTAGGGATCTCCAGGGACAAAATTATTGACGTGTCGTGGCTGGTTAATGGTCCACAATGGATTGGTGTCCGACTTTCCTCGGCGAGGGAAGTGCTGGGCCTGCGCCCCGACCCAGGAAAAGCGGGCGATCTTGAAATCGGAGTTGTAGGCCCGTATGAGTCCGAAGCGGAAACCCAGTTCGAAGTCCGTGCCTTCACTGGAGGAGACCCTGTATGGGAAGACGCCGTAACAGGTAGCCTGAACGCGGGCCTTGCGCGATGGATGATCGACACAGCTTTGGTCACCCCACCCTACACAGCGTCCCAGGGAACGGTTCTAGGGCGTCAGGGTCGAGTGCATATAAGTCTCCACGAAGGGAACATCTGGGTTGGTGGACATGTCACGAGCTGCATTGAGGGAACTGTTCGCCTTTAACCGATCATGCCCCTAGCACGAACAGTAAGATCGTTCGCAAGACACTTCAACCCTGGCTCTTAGAACCGCCGAACCACGCGGCCCATGATGAAACGCTTCCCGTGTACGCGCCGATGTAACGGCAACCGATCTTTGCGATACACAATGTCTGCGAAGATCGGCCACAAAGCTAAAAATGTACAGATTGCAGGTCAACGGGTGCACACTTCTGGCGGAAAATCGCGCTATCGTCGGATATTCTACTTTTCACAGGCCACCCCAAGGAGGCGGTGACAGCGGCCTCAACGTGCAGGCGCGTCGTAGGGAAAATCGGCGCAGGACTATCCGCGTCATGGATGAGCAGTTCGATCTCGGTGCAACCGAGCACGATTCCTTCCGCACCAGCCTCAACCAGACGTGTGATCACCCCACGGTATGTCTGGCGGGATTCCTCGCGCACGATGCCCAGACACAGTTCGTCGTAGATGATGCGGTGCACCTCGGCCCGGTCATCCGGTGGTGGAATCAANAGCTCTAAGCCGTGAGAGGCGAGCCTGTCACGGTAGAAGTCCTCCTCCATAGTGAAAGCGGTGCCCAGTAGGCCCACGGTTACCAGACCCGCCTGTTTCACCGCTTGCGCGGTGGCGTCACCCAGGTGCAGCAGCGGGATCCCGACTGCAGCCTGAACCTGATCGGCGACCTTGTGCATCGTGTTAGTGCAAATAAGCAGGAGTTGCGCACCGGCCGCTTCAAGCCCAGCAGCCGACTCAGCGAGCAGGTACCCAGCTTCGTCCCACTTCCCGGCCACCTGCAGCGCCTCTATATCCGCAAAATCTACCGAGGCCATCACAATCCGAGCCGAGTGCAGTCCACCGAGCCGAGCGCGGACCAATGTGTTTGCCAACCGGTAATACTCCGCGCTGGACTCCCAGCTCATGCCACCAAGCATCCCGATCACTCGGGGTGAATTCGTCACCATGGTCACTAGAATACTACCCACACTGCCGCTCGAGAGCTGTGGACGAGCTGCCCAGCGTCACCGGGTAGCGATCGTTTCCGGTGCCGCGAACTCCGCGTTCGCCGTCGTGCCCGCTAGATATTTAGATGCGTGGGGCCAAACATTTTCAACAACACATCAACCACGACGACGTTGGGCCCGTCAGCAGCAAAGCCGGCCTTCAGCGCCTCCCCNACATCTTCTGGCTTGACCCGTTGGGCCGGGACACCAAATGCCTCCGCAAGTTTCACAAAGTCGGGCCGGGCCAGCTCCGTATGGGTGGCCTTGCCGAAGGTGCCCACCATGTATTCGCGCAGGATGCCGTAGCCGCCGTCGTCAATAATGAGCCACGTGACAGGAGCATTGTGCTGCTTCGCCGTGGCCAGCTCCGCAATGGAATACATGGAGGACCCATCGCCAGCAACCGCCAGCACGCGGGAGGGTTTCCCCATGCTCTGCAGCCCTAACGCCCCACCCAAGGCAGCCGGGAAGCCGTACCCCAGGCCACCTGCACCCTGAGCAGAGTGGAATTCGCCGTCCTTGGAATCCCAGCAGCTCCAGCCCCAGTAAGCAGAGATGGTCATGTCCCAGAACGTTTGCATATCAGCTGGGACCGCTGCACGAATGTCAGCCATGAACTTGCGTTCCAAGCCCAGGTCTTGACTATCAAGGCGGGCCCGGACCCTGGCGAGGGTGTCAGCAACAACCTGCTGCGGCGTTTGACCGTGCCACTGCGCCCGCTCGCCATGGGGTTCAGTGAGAGCCTCATCAAGGGCACTGAGCGCCTGTCCGGCGTCGGCCCGGATACCTAGCGCTGGCCGGTTGGATTCCAGGACCCGNGGTTCGGCGTCGATCTGGATGATGCGTCCGCGGGGCTCCATGGTGAAGTAATTACTTGAGACCTCACCCATGGATGAGCCGATGACAACCAGGACGTCGGCGTCTTCGAGAACCTCTGTGACGTAGCGGTCTTCAATCCACGACTGCAGCGATAGATCATGGTTCCAGGGGAACGCGCCGTTGCCTCCGGGAGTACACACCACCGGGGCGTTGAGCTTTTCAGCAATGGAGAGCAACTGTTTTTCNCCATGGCCACGGCGAACGCCGCCACCGGCCACAATCACGGGGCGCTCGGCAGCTGAAAGCCACTTCACGGCTTCTCTGATAAGTTCCACGCGCGGCGGGTTATCAAAAGGTTCAGCCAAGGCGTCCTCGACGGCTGGCACAAAGATGGGATCAAGCAGCACGTTCTGCGGCACTTCAAGCCAGACCGGGCCCTGCGGTGAGGACACAGCCTCGGTCCAGGCATCCT
Organism: Arthrobacter polaris; assembly: GCF_021398215.1. Classification (NCBI taxonomy): domain Bacteria; kingdom Bacillati; phylum Actinomycetota; class Actinomycetes; order Micrococcales; family Micrococcaceae; genus Arthrobacter; species Arthrobacter polaris. The sequence goes on along the minus strand of NZ_CP071516.1, from coordinate 382,290 downwards.
GAATGGCAGAAGGAATGCCCGAGGCGTGCTGGATCAGCCGCTGGCTCTTGGTCACGTTCGCGGCCGAGGCCTTCTGGTCATCAAGTTGGTGCAGCATGCCTTTGCGTCGTGCGCCCAATCCTTCCAGCGGGATCTGACTGGCCACCACAATCATGGGCACACCGGTTGCGTAGGCTTCCTGCAGTCCGGCCAAGGCTGTCAATGCACCCGGGCCGGTGGACAGGAACAGCACACCAACTTCGCCGGTGGCCCGGGAGTATCCGTCGGCGGCAAACGCAGAGTTATTCTCCACCCGTGAAGAAACAAAGTGCAGATCCGAGCGGCTCAGTGCATCAAANAGCCCCAATGCGTGCTGGCCAGGGATACCAAANACGGTCTTAGCACCTAGCGCTGTCAGTGTTTCCACCACTAGGTCACCACCGTTGCGTTGGGGTGCGTCAGGGGCCTGCGCAGTTTCCGTCCGTGCAGGCACGTCCACGGCAACTACTGTGTTTTCTGCCAAGGTGGTCTTTTCTTTCAAGGGTGAGGTGTTGCTGAGTTCGTCATTCATTTGGCACCGCCTTCGGTGGCGCTCGGNGAGAACCCAGCGGGCCGGCGTCGTGCTTCAGCGTCAAGGGCCTGGGCTGCGTAGCCGTTTGGCTCTCCGAAGCGGTCGCCCTCCACATGGTTGTCCGCCATCAGCGTCACCAATTCAAAGCCCACGTGGCTGGCGGCGATGCCGGTAATTTCTGCGTGGTCATAGGCTGGGGCCACCTCCACGATGTCCGCACCCACTAGGTTCATGCCACGGAAGCCGCGAATGATCTCGATGAGTTCGCGGCTGGTGATGCCACCTGCTTCGGGNGTGCCGGTCCCGGGNGCATGTGCGGGGTCTAAGACGTCGATGTCCACGGAGATGTAGAGGGGNCGGTTGCCGATGCGGTCACGAATTTTCGCCACTGTCTCGAGTACGCCTTGGTAGTAAACGTCGGCGGAGGTGACGATGCCGAAGCCGAAGCGGTGATCGTCATCGAGGTCCTTNTTACCGTAAAGCGGGCCGCGGGTGCCCACGTGCGAGATCGCCTCGGTATCCAAGATGCCCTCTTCCACGGCGCGGCGGAACGGGGTCCCGTGCGTGTATTCGGCACCAAAGTAGGTGTCCCAAGTGTCAAGGTGGGCATCAAAATGCAACATGGCGATGGGCTCGCCAGCGCGTTCAGCGGCGGCACGCAGCAGCGGTAGCGAGATGGTGTGGTCCCCGCCGATGGTCAGCAACTTTGCCCCGCCGGCCGTCAGATCCAGCGCGTTTTGTTGGATGGTTTCGATGGCTTCGTTGATGTTGAAAGGGTTCACCGCCATGTCGCCGGCGTCGGCCACCTGGCAGTTTTCAAACGGCGACACGTCCCAGGCCGGGTTGTACGGGCGCAACAGCCGCGAGGCCTCACGCACATGGTTGGCACCAAACCGTGCCCCGGGNCGGTAGGAGACGCCGCTGTCAAANGGAACCCCAACCACGGCGACATCAGCCTTGGCGACCTGGTCGAGCCTCGGGAGACGGGCGTACGTGGCCGCGCCCGCGTAGCGCGGGATCTTGGAGGAGTCTATGGGGCCCAAATTGCCATTGGCCTCGATGCGGAGCTCTTTCATGGATGTCCTCAATTCATTCACGACGCATTTCATACCGTGAGTAGACGTGCGTCACAAAGTGCAGTTGTTCACCATCGTACAACTGATGTTGCCTAATGGAAACCAAAGGTTTTCTGTGGAGCATATTTGGCCCAGGGCAGCGGTGGGAGGCCTCGTTGCGGCCGCGATTGCTGTCCACGTGTCCGCTGTCTAGCCTCTATCAGCGCCCGAACCCGCGCCTGCCCCGCCTGACCGCTCCCGCCCACGCGCCCGAACCCGCGCCTGCCCCGCCTGACCGCGCCCGCCCACGCGCCCGAACCCGCGCCTGCCCCGCCTGACCGCGCCCGCCCACGCGCACGAACCCGCGCCTGCCCCGCCTGACCGCGCCCGCCCACGCGCACGAACCCGCGCCTGCCCCGCCTGACCGCGCCCTACCACGCGCACGAACCCGCGCCTGCCCGCCTGACCGCGCCCTACCCGTGAACCCGCGTCTGGGCAAGCGCGGGTTCGCGGGTAAAGCGCGGGTTCGCGGGTAAAGCGCGGGTTCGCGGGAAAGCGGGTTCACGGGGAAGGTGCGGGAGCGGGTTCGTGGAGAAAGCGCTTGTTCGGTGCCACAAAGTGCACCTGCAAAATCTGGAGCGTTAAGATTTCGTCAAGACAGGGTCTTTTCTCGTTGCCGCGGTGTTAGTCTCCATTAGCCGCCAGTATGCGGCACCTGAACGAAAGGCATCCCGTGACATCCCTCGCCAAAGCTCCCGCAGACNCCGGAGCTCACGGCAAGCCAAAGGGCAAGGCTGCCCTTCGCCAATGGTTGCTTGAAGGCATGCCAGAAAGTGCAGGTAAGCGGCAGGGCCCGCACGGCCGGCCGGCTGAGAACCACAAACCACACTCGTGGTGGAGGGTTATGTGCCTGACCGGTCTGGACTACTTCTCAACCTTGGGCTACCAGCCTGCCATCGCCGCACTCGCCGCAGGGNTGCTGGCCCCGCTGGCCACGATCGTGCTGGTGCTGGTGACCTTGTTCGGTGCGCTTCCGGTCTATAAGCGCGTTGCTAGGGAAAGCCCGCACGGTGCTGGCTCGATCGCGATGCTTGAACGCCTCCTACCACGCTGGTGGNGGAAATTATTTGTCCTTGCCTTGCTCGGTTTCGCGGCCACCGACTTCATGATCACCATTACGCTCTCCAGCGCCGACGCCACAGCCCACGTCATTGAAAACCCTTTCGCACCAGATTTCTTGCATGGGCAAAACATCTTGATCACGCTCGTTTTGATCGCAGGACTGGCCGCCGTGTTCCTGCGCGGCTTCAAGGAAGCAATCAGCATTGCCGTGGTGCTGGTGATCATTTTCTTGACGCTGAACCTTGTAGTGATCACGGTGGCACTGGTCAATGTAGTGGGCAGCCCACTGCTCACTGCTGACTGGTGGACCGCGCTCACTACTCAGCACGGCGACCCCATCATGGTGATTGCCGTTGCCCTGCTCGTATTCNCCCGTCTGGCCCTGGGGCTCTCTGGCTTCGAGACCGGCGTCGCCGTGATGCCGCAGATCAAGGGCCGCAACGCAGACACCGAAACAAATCCCGAAGGCCGCATCAAGGGCGCCCACCGTTTGCTGACTACGGCAGCCGTCATCATGAGCAGCTTCTTGATCACGTCCTCGCTGGCCACTACCATCCTCATCCCCGCATCCGCATTCCAACCCGGCGGAGCCGCCAACGGGCGTGCGCTTGCCTACTTGGCGCATTCCCTCCTCGGCGAAGGCTTCGGCACCGCCTATGACATCAGCACCATCGCCATCTTGTGGTTTGCCGGGGCCAGCGCCATGGCCGGGCTGCTGAACTTGGTTCCGCGCTATCTGCCACGGTTCGGCATGGCACCGGAATGGGCGGCTGCCGTGCGGCCCTTGGTACTTGTCTTCACCGCCATTGCCATTTTCATCACCATCATTTTCAAGGCCGACGTCGACGCCCAGGGAGGCGCCTACGCCACAGGGNTGTTGGTGCTCATCACCTCAGCGGCCATCGCTGTAACCCTGTCAGCAAGACGCAAGGGCGAGCGCATTAAGACCATTGGTTTTGGCGTAGTCTCCATAGTGTTTGTCTACACCACTGTGGCTAACTCGATTGAACGCCCCGATGGTCTAAAAATTGCCTTGTTGTTCATCTTGGGAATTGTGATCGTCAGCCTCGTCTCACGGCTGCGCCGCTCCTTTGAACTGCGAGCCACCTACACTCGTTTGGATGAGGCGGCCATGAACTTTGTGGCGGCCGTGGACGAGGGCACCATTCGCATCATTTCCCATGACCCCAAGACCCGAAACGCCGCCGCCTACAGGCGCAAGCTGGCCCACGCCGCGATGATCAACGAAATGGGCAATCCGGCGCAGGTGCTGTTCATGGAGATCATTGTTGATGATTCCTCAGACTTTGAAACAGCCCTTGAAGTTCGCGGCATCACGCGCCACGGCTACAAGATCTTGCAAGTCCACTCCTCCAACGTGCCCAACACCATCGCGGCAGTGCTGCTGCATATTCGCGATGTGACAGGGCTCATTCCGCACATTTACTTCCGCTGGACGGAGGGCAACCCCATCACGAATCTACTGAAGTACCTGTTCATCGGAGAAGGCGAAATTGCCCCGGTGACCCGTGAGGTGCTGCGTGAAGCAGAGCCGGAGCTAACCCAACGCCCTTGGGTGCATGTGGGTTAAACAGCCTTCCAGTGGATTGGTGACACTTCCCACCAACGCCCGGTTGCCCGCCAATGCCCGCATCTCCCACCTAGCGGCAACCGGATAATGTTGAAACCAGATAGTGTTGCAGCCGCAGCGGGTGTTTTGAGGTGGCTGCAACATAACGGTTCCAAACATTGGGGAGATCGCATGGAAACGTACGCGTCCGGAGATTCACGGCCTTCGAGGATTCAGCTGGCTCCTGGTGTCTTGGCGGTTGTGGTGGCGGTCAGTGGTCTGGTGTNNTTCCCCACAGACCTCCTGTATCAACCTGCCTACATCGCCGCCATCACCTTCGCCCTGGCCTGGCCACTCCGTGNNGCTGTCTTGCTGGTGGCACCTAGGGATCGCTTGAAGCACAACCGCAGCTTTCTTTGGCTGTTCATGGCAACGGTGGTTTCTGCGGCGTGTGCGGCGGTGACCGGTGGACTGCTGCTTTCAATGGGCAGCCCTGCAGGGNCGGTTGGGGACATTGGTGGACTCCCGATGTGGCTACTCTCGACAGCAGCGCTGATCACCTTGACGATGTTCACCCTCAGAGTTTGGCGCACGGTACAAGAAAGCCCACCGACAACCTTGCGCGGGCTTCAACGCCAAGAGCGCCGGGCCAAGCACCACCAACGGTGATCTACGCTGCGCGCCGTGACTCAGCGGTGGAGCAGGCTCAGCTACCTGAACCGGAAGCTGCCGGGACAAGGATCCACAAGGCCTCCACCGGGTAGGCGCTGTGATTTTGCCAGCTGTGCGGCTCACGGCCTGGGAAGGACAGCGTGTCCCCTGCCGTCAAGTCATAGGATTCCTGGGTCATGCGCAAGGTCAGCTCACCACTGATGATGTGCAAAACGTCAACGTCACAGTCAACGGCGTACAGTTCAGATTCACCGCGCCCATAAGGTTCTATGGTGGCGCCCAGGATTTGCAGGCGTCGCTCCGAACGGGATGTCAAGAGCCGTTCAACTATGCCTTCACCGCCCAAGGAGATGCGCGGACCCTCGCCTTTTCGGCTGAGGTGAGTTTCCGGCGCAGCGAACAGATCGCCGATGGATATTGAGAGGACTTGGCACAACGTCACCAAAGACGCCACACTTGGTGAGGTCAAATCGCGTTCAACGCGGCTCAGGAATCCTTTGGTCAGCCCGGTAGCATCAGCCACCTGCTCGATGGTGAGGCGCTGGTCTTGGCGTGCGGCCCGTAATCGCGATCCAATGGCCACCGGATCAGTGCTTGGCTCTAGCGGTAAAGCTTTCATGGCTGTTCCCCTTGACACGGCCGACCCACGGAAAATTCAAGCGGCACTTTGACTGTAACTACCATCACAGTTTAGCCTAATAGACAACAAACGTTGCTTTACAGGCAATACCTCCTGCGTCCCCGCTTTTCACACACTGGAGCATCGCGTGAACTTAAACATTGCCATAGTCGTCTTATATTTGGTGGCCATGCTGGCCTTTGGCTGGTGGGGCAAATCGAGGACCAAGAACAACAGCGACTTCCTCGTTGCAGGACGGCGCCTTGGCNCCTTCCTTTACACGGGGACCATGGCCGCCGTGGTGCTCGGGNGCGCCTCCACCGTGGGTGGGGTTGGACTTGGTTATAAGTTCGGCATCTCCGGCATGTGGCTGGTGGTCGCCATTGGCGTGGGCGTTTTGCTGCTCAGTTTGTTGTTCGCACCGACCCTGCAANAACTCAAAATTTACACCGTCTCGCAAATGCTCAGTCTGCGCTACGGTCAGGAAACCACCAAGGTTTCTGGCATCGTCATGTTGGCTTACACCATCATGATTTCAGCAACGTCCACCGGCGCCTACGCCACCATCTTTGTGGTGCTCTTCGGTTGGGACCGCTGGCTGGCCATCGCCGTGGGCGGCGCCATCGTCCTGCTTTATTCCACCATCGGCGGTATGTGGTCAATTACTCTGGCCGATCAGGTGCAGTTTGTCATCAAGACCGTGGGCGTCTTCTTCCTCATGCTCCCCTTCGCCTGGAACGCAGCTGGCGGGATTGATGGCATCAAGGAACGCGTTGATGCAAGCTTTNTCCAGTGGGATGGCATCGGCATCCAGACCATCATCACCTACTTCGTGGTTTACACCCTAGGCCTGCTCATTGGCCAGGACATCTGGCAGCGCGTCTTCACCGCCCGTACCNCCGAAGTTGCCCGATGGGGCGGCGCCACAGCCGGTATTTACTGCATCCTGTACGGTGTTGCCGGCGCCCTGATCGGCCTGGCCGCCCGCGTGGCACTGCCCGCTATTGACATCGCCAATCTGGGCAAGGACGTAGTCTATGCCGAAGTTGCCACCCTCTTGTTGCCGATGGGTATTGGCGGCATCGTTCTGGCCGCCGCCGTCGCTGCCATGATGTCCACGGCATCAGGGTCCTTGATTGCCGCCGCCACCGTGGCCCGCAAGGACGTGGTCCCGTTCGTGGCCAGCTGGTTCGGCAAGAAGATCGACACCTCAGACACCTCCAACCCCGAGCACGACGTGAACGCCAACCGCCTCTATGTCCTAGTCCTTGGCATCTTCGTGGTGCTGATCTCCATCGTGGTCAATGACGTGGTGTTTGCCCTGACCATCGCGTACGACATCCTCGTGGGCGGCCTTCTGGTCGCCATCATCGGCGGCTTGGTCTGGAAGCGCGGAACCGGCCTGGGCGCTGCCTGGTCCATCGCCGTGGGCTGCGTCTTGACCATCGTCCTCCTTGTCCTGTACGCCACAGGCGTGATCCCCAGTGCCGACGGCATCTACGCCAACGAACCCATCTACTTCGGGCTCATTGCCTCGCTTGTGGTTTATGTTGTGGTGTCCTTGCTGACACCACGCACACCCGCTCATATTCGCCAGGTGTGGGATGATCGCCTAGCCGCTGCAGCCACCGATTCCAACCCGGATGAAGACGTGCTCGCATCCTGCAAGTAATATTCCTGTAAAAGTACGACGTCGGGAGGCGGACTTGGGCAGCCAAGCCAGCCTCCCGACGTCGTACTTTAATCTATGCCCTAGCGGGAGACCTTGCCCATAAGGCTTGCAATGGGTCGCAGAAANACCGGTTTGGCCAGGAACCATGCGGCCATGATCACCGCTACGGAGAGGGCGAAGATCCCGAAACCAAGCCAGCTGGCACCGTCCCGCGCTGCGAACATGTGGTTCAGGTTCTGCAGCGCCCCGGTGCTGAGCACCATGGCCACATGCATGATCACGAAGCCCACGAANAAGATCATCACCGGGAAGTGAATCCTGCGGGCGAGTTCCATGGGGTAGGCCCTGTCCAGTGCGGCGTTGCCCTTTGGCCAGATGGGGCTCATCCGGACGCCGGTCACGGCCGCCAGCGGTGCCGCGATGAACACAATTGTGAAGTAGGACAGCACCTGGAGCGCGTTGTAGTTGATCCAGCCGCTCTCTGTTGGCCAGTCCAGGGAAGCGTACGCCAATGCACTGCTGAGCGCGTTCGGAAAAACATCCCAGCTTGTCGGCACAATGCGCATCCAGCCGCCGGTGACAAATAGCAGCACCACAAAGACCAGGCCATTGACCAACCACAACACATCCAAGGTCAGGTGGAACCAGAGTTCCAGGCTGATCTTGGCCGGNCTTGACTTGGTCTTGCGCGGGCCGGTGTTATTCCGGGTCCAGTAGGCCTTCGGGCGGGCAGTTGTGCGGACTTGCCATCCCGAACGGATGATCAGCACTATAAAGAATGCATTCAGGAAGTGTTGCCACCCAAGCCAGGCGGGCAACCCGACGGGAGCGCCTTCGGGAAGTTCGCTGTGCCCGGGATAGGTCACCAGGAATTCCTGCACAGGCTGCAATCCTCTGGCCCATTTGGCCACCAGCACAAGAACTGCCAACGCCACCACGGCCACCACAATCCAGAGGGCCAGTCGAGCCCATTTTGAGGGTGTCGGCTTGGTTCCCTGCTTGGAACCGGTCAGCAATGACATCTTTCTGGCCCTTCTTAGACGCCCGCGGAAACGCTGCTGCGTTCCGCGATAGCTTCCTTGAGTTGCGGCACAATGGTGAACAAATCGCCGACGATGCCGAAGTCTGCGACGTCGAAGATCGGGGCATCAGGATCCTTGTTGATCGCCACGATGCGTTTGGCGGTCTGCATGCCTGCCAGGTGCTGAATGGCACCTGAAATACCCACTGCAATATAAAGTTCGGGCGAGACACTTACCCCGGTTTGTCCCACCTGATGATTCTGCGGAACGTACCCGGAGTCCACCGCAGCGCGTGAGGCACCCAGGCCCGCACCCAGCATGTCAGCGAGCTCCTCGACCAAGGCAAAGTTCTCTTTGGAGGCCAGGCCGCGGCCGCCGGAAACAACGATGGTGGCTGCGCGCAGATCCGGCCGGTCCGACGCAACGATAGCCGGGCTGCTCGACTCAACCACGGCGGAGGTTGCGGTGGGCACCTCCAGGGCCACGACGGTGGGGACCGATTCGGCAACAGCCGCCAGCGGCTGGGCACCNCCGGATCCCACCGTCACCAACGGTGTCCCCGCTCCGACGGTTGACTCAGTGATGTAATCACCACCGAAGACGGAGTGCGAGGCAACAAGTTGCCCCTCCCGCTGTTCAAGTTCCAGTGCTTCCAAGATCACCGGATTGTTAGTGCGCACCGCCAATCGGCCAATGATCTCCCGGCCAACCGCACTATTCGAGGCGAGCACTGCACCAGGNGTGTATTCCCCNATGGCTGCAACCAGCGCCGCCACCGAACAGGCGGCCACGTGAGAAGGGGCTTCGGCGGTTTCAACGATGAAGACCTGTGCGGCCCCACGGCGGCAAGCCGGCTCGCAAGTGCTTNNCGCTGTTGCCGGGGCCGCTGCCACCACTGCCACAGGAGTTCCCAGACCAGCAGCGGTGGCCAAGAGGTGGGCGCTTGTTGAACATGGGAGGCCATTTTCGGCCACTTCGATATTTACCAGAATATTAGTCATGAGGTTCGTTCCTTAGATCAGTTTCTCGGCGACAAGGTAAGCGGCCAGCTGAGCCGCGGCTTGTCCGTCATCAACGATTTTGGTTCCGGCCGTGCGGGCTGGCCGTTGGGAGACGCTCAGTACCAGGTTTCCTGCCGCATGGTCGGGGCTGGAAATCCCCAGATCGACGGCGTGCTGCACGGCCACCTGCTTGCGTTTGGCAGCCAGGATGCCCTTGAATTTCGGGAAGCGTGCCTCTCCGACGGCCTCGGATACCGAGATCACCGCCGGTGTGGCGGCGCGTAGCACGGTCACACCCTCGGCATCCGAACGCCGCCCGCGCACCGCTGCGCCCGCAACCTCGACCGTATCCAGTGGGCCCAGGAAAGGAAGGTCCAGTGCCTCTGCGATCATGGCCGGAACAACTCCGCCGCGTCCGTCGGTGGATTCGTTGCCGGCAATAATCAGATCTGCGCCTGCATCGCCCAAGGCGGCAGCCAAGACCCGGGCGGTGGTCAAAGCATCGGAGCCGCCCAGCAAATCGTCCTGCACATGGATGGCTTTGTCAGCGCCCATCGACAGAGCCTTGCGCAACGCTTGGGCGGCATCGTCCGGGCCCATGGTGACAACCACGATTTCGACGCTCTTGTCGGCGTCCTTCTGCTGCAACGCCACTTCCAGGGCCCGTTCGGTGATTTCGTCGATCACCCGGTCGCTGGCGTCTCGGTTGGCTCGTCCGTTGGCACTGAGATGACGTTCCGTCTCGGTGTCCGGGACCTGCTTGATTAGCACTGCAATCTTCATTCTTGGCTCCTGCTTTCTTGTGTAACGTTGGGGCGGGCACGTTATTGTGCAGGGCTACGGTTCTTGAACCGAAGCCCTGCACTACGCGGTTGCTGTTTCGCTGCGGTGCCGGGATTTTGTACACCCGCTGTTGGCACCCGCTAACCTCACCCTTCGTGAATCGCTTGGCCATAAGGGTCTTCGGTAATGACGCGCGGCGGCAGCCACAACCCTCGCGCACGTGCCACCACGATTCCCGCGGCACGGATCTCGCCGACCACCCAGATCTTGCGGCCGTCGATGCTATCCACCCGGGCCACAATTTCCAGCTCCTCAAAGAGCGGCACTGCATGGTCATAGTCGATAGTCAAAGAACGGGTGAAGATCCATTGCTGGACGGTTCCGGCCGCGTATCCCATGATGTGGTCCAGCAGTGTTGCCACGAACCCGCCATGGACCCGNCCGGGAGGGCCCTGGTAGGCCAACCCGAGTGTCGTCGTGGTGCGCGCGTTATTGTCCTCACCCACTCTCAGCTGCACGGGTGGCGCTATCGGGTTCAACTTNCCGGAAACCGGCGAACGGTCCTGGTAGCCCTCCTTGCGTGGCCTTCTCCGATCCGCCATCGGCGCTCCGACCATCACCTCGACTGGCTGAACATGCTCCGCGAGCAGTTCCAGCACCGATTCCAGGCGCTGGGCCAGTTCCGGNGCGACAGGTGTATCGTGCGTGAGCCTGACCATGGCATCAACCAGTGAACGGGCATGATCGGCGGCCGCAAGCAGGCTTTGACTGTTCCGGAGCTCGTCCGTGTGGCTCGTGTCGGTCTCGGGCCACACCGCCGATTTAGTCATTTCCCAGGATCAGCGCGCTGGTTGGCACGCCGGTGCCGGCGGTGACCAGAACGTTGCGGGCGTTTGGCACCTGGTTGACCGCGGTGCCGCGGATCTGCCGGACGCCCTCGGCAATGCCGTTCATGCCATGGATGTACGCTTCCCCNAGCTGGCCGCCGTTGGTGTTAATTGGCAGTCGTCCGCCCAGCTCAATGGCACCGTTCTTGATGAAATCCTTCGCTTCGCCGCGACCGCAGAAACCAAACTCCTCCAACTGGGCCAGCACGAACGGGGTGAAATGGTCGTACAGCACCGCAGTGTCGATGTCTTCGGGCTTCAGCCCGGTGTCGTTCCACAGCTGTCGGGCAACGTTGCCCATTTCCGGCAGCGCACGATCTCCATCCTTGCGGTAGTAGCTAACCATGGTGTGTTGGTCGTAGGCGGCACCCTGTGCTGCGGCCTTGATGCTCACTGCCTTGCCCGGCAGGTCCTTGGCTCGCTCGGGNGTGGTGATGACAAACGCCTGACCGCCATCGGATTCCTGGCAGCAGTCCAGCAAGTGCAGTGGATCGGCGATCCATCGCGAGGCCTGGTGTTCTTCCAAGGTGATCGGCTTGCCGTAGAACCAGGCCTTTGGATTCGTGGCTGCATGCTTGCGGTCGGCCACGGCCACGCGGCCGAAGTCCTCGGACGTGGCGCCACTGAGGTGCATGTAGCGCTGGGCGAACATGCCCACCCAGGAGGCCGGGGTCATCAGGCCGAAGGGCAGGGTCCAGGCGTAGGCGGCGGCCCGGGCATCCGGTGCCATTCCCGCGGTGCTCATGGCCGCACCGAAGCGGGCGCCGGAGCGTTCGTTGAAGGCGCGGTAGCAGACCACGGTCTTGGCCACGCCGGTGGCAACGGCCATGGCTGCGTGCAAAATGGTGCCAGCAGCGGCGCCGCCACCATAGTCCACGTGGCTGAAGAAATTCAACTCCTTGCAACCTAGGCCGCGGGCCACCTCAATGGCGGGGTTGGTGTCCATTGAGTAGGTCACCATGCCGTCAACGTCGTGCGGGTTGACCCCGGCATCGCGGCAGGCGGCCAGTGAGGCTTCCTGGGCGAGCTGAAGTTCGGAGCGGCCGGAGTTCTTGGAGAACTCGGTAGCGCCAATGCCTACGATGACCGCCTTGTTCAGCAGATTGCTCATGGTGTTTCCTCTCGAGATGGGATGCTCAGATCGATGGTGCCGGTAACGTGTGGGCCTAGGGAGTTGGTGCCGATGACCTTGACCGTGACGTTTGCTCCGTCAACCGATTCCACTGAGCCGGTGAAGACCATCTCATCCCCGGGAAGNTTGGTGGCACCCAGGCGAATGTTGATGCGGCCGATGCGGGCGGCGGGTCCTGCCCATTCGCCCACGTAGCGGTTGACCAGGGCGTTGGTGGTTAGGATGTTCATGAAGACGTCCTTGGTTCCCGCGGCCACGGCGACGTCCTTGTCGTGGTGCACTTTCTGGAAGTCACGGGTGGCAATTGCACCGGTGACGATCAGTGTCGCGGTAATCGGTATCCTCAGCTCCGGCAAGGTCTCCCCNACTACCACCGGGTGTGGGCGGGCCAANGGTCTGGGTTATTTCCATGGCGTTCATTTGTGCTCTCCTGCCGGGCGTGCCACGGGCAGCACCAGAGTCTCGTCCATGCGTTCAACGGTGATGGCCACCGGCATCCCGATCCGCACGTCCGCGCGTTCGACGCCCTCGAGGTTCATGACCACGCGCGGGCCTTCATCCAGCTCGATGACGGCCACAATGTAGCCGGGCTCGAACGGTGGAACGATGGGGTGGTACAGCACCACGTAGCTGTGCACGGTTCCGCTTCCGGCCATGGCCTTCGGGGCCCAGTGTACCGAGTTGCATTCCGGGCACATCGGCACCGGCGGGTGGCGCAGCTCTTCGCATTCACCGCACTGCTGGATGCTCAGCTCACCGCGTTCGTTGAGCGACTCGAANAAGAAGGCGTTGTCCAGATTGATCGCCGGGCGCGGGCGGAGGGCTTGGTCCTGTCGCGGTTGGCCCTTCGTCTTTGATAGTTCCTCGGACAGGGTCTCGGTCATGAGGTGCTCCTCTTTGCTGGGTTGTACCAAAGGGTGCGGAAGCGCATGGTTCCCACGCGTTCGCCCTGCTGGTCGGTGTAGGTGGTCAAGGTGGTGATGAAGTAGCCCTCGCCCAGGCCCGTCTGCTTCGGACCCACGAAGGTCTCCACTTTCTCGGCGGCAGTCAACACATCGCCCAGAGACAGATAGCGGTCGTATTCCTGGTCGCAATTCACCGCGACAACCTTCGGATAGCCGCACTCGGCGAGGATCGCGTAGGCACGGTCTACGTCGCTTTCGATGATCGGGTCGGAGGGGTTGATCATGTTCCACACCTGCAATGCTGACGGTGGGGAGACCACATCCGGNTGGCCTGCCGCCCGGGCGGCGTCGGGGTCGAGGTAGATCGGGTTGCTTTCCTCCATGGCCTCGCACAGATGGTTGATCATCGGCCGGTTGACTTCGTCACGGGCCACTGAGACCCTTTCGCGTCCGGCAGTGATGATCTCGCCGATCATCACGGTGGGATTGTTACTCATACTGTCTCCTTGATGTTGGTTCCGGCTGCGCGTAGNGGCAGGAGGTGGGCGCGGCCGTTCAGTTCAAACAATTCCACCAGCGCTTCGAGCGCTCGTTCGTCCAACCGCTCAAAGGAGATATCNCGTCCCGGGCGGTGGTAGACGGTTTCGTTCGCCAGCCACGCATCCCGACGCATGCTTGGCTTGTTGATCTTNTGCGTGGCTGTTACCGGAACCTCCATGACGACGCTGAGGAAACGCGGCGCCCATTTGGTTCCCAGATCCGGCTGCACCTCCAGGAAGGCAGCGAACGCCGCCGGATCGAAGTCGTCGGGATTCTTGACCTGCAAAGTGGCCATGACCTGGTCACCGGTGCGGGCGTCGGGGACCGGGTACACGGCAGCGAGCAGGACACCCGGATAGCGTGCCAGGACGCGTTCGACCGGGGCCGCGGAGAAGTTTTCGCTGTCCACACGCAACCTGTCGGAGGTGCGCCCGGCGAAGTAGAAGAATCCCGCCTCATCGCGATAGCCCAGGTCACCGGTCAANAATGCGTTGCCGCGGATGCGCTCAGCGACTGCCTCAGGGTTCTTGTAGTACCCCTCAAACAGTGAGGCACCCGTGAGATTGGCCAGTTCACCGATGGCTTCCTCGGCGTTCAGGATGCGCCCGGATTCGCTCAGGATGGCGGGTGGGCATTCGGCCATGGTCTCCGGATTCACGACGGCGGCATCCATACCCTCCGGCGGCAGGCCCAGGGACCCCTCGGGAGTTTCCGGNGTGCGCCGCAGGTTCAGGCCGCCCTCGCTGGCACCATAATTCTCGGTTGGCCAGACGCCGAAACGCCGGTGGAACTCGGCCAAGTCCAGCTCTGAGGCCTCGGTGCCAAAACAGGACTCCAGATTGGTCAAGGACTCCTTGGATTTCTCGGGCTGCGCCAAAATGTAGGACAGCGAGCGGCCCACATAGTTGAAATAGGTGACCTTGTAGCGCAGCAAATCCTGCACGAAGCCAGAGGCAGAGAACTTGCGTGCCAAGGCAAATGCACCACCGGTGAACAACGGATTGGACCAGCAGGCAAAGATGCCGTTGCCGTGGAACAAGGGCATCGAGTTGTAGCTGACGTCGTTGCTTCCCAAACCCATGTGTTGGAATACCGCGGTGCGGCACATCCGGCCGGTGGTGCAGATGACCGCCTTTGGGTCTCCTGTGGACCCGGAGGTGAACAGCAACAACAGGATCGAGGAGGGNTCCCCGGCAGCTGCAATGTGCCGAAGCGGGGCATTGCGGTATTTCTCCACTGCCGCAGCGAACGCAGGGTTCCGNATACGCAGGGTCTTACGTTCTGCAACCCCGGATTCCACCCCGTTGAAGCAGGCCTCCTGCTCCCGGCTGGTGATCAGAATTTCACAGTCGGTGTAGTTGATATCGCGGGCCAGCTCTTCGCCGCGGCGGGTCAGGTTGATGCCCACCACGGTGGCTCCGGCGTAGGCGGCGCCACCAATGGAGAAGATGAACTCAGGGTCGTTTTCCAGCATCACTCCGACGTGAAAGGGCTTTCCCTCGTCGTGCAACGAAAGCATGAGGTGCGCGCGGATCTTGCACTCGGCAACCACCTCGGCCCAGGTCCAGATGCGGCCTTCAAAGAGCAGGCCCGGACGGTCGTCGTCGGCTCGCAGATCCAGTAGATCTCTGGTAGTTTGAGGTTTTGTCGCTTCAATTTCGGTATTCATTGATACTCCTAGTGGGTGAGGCTGTTGACTTGGATTTCGAGTTCCGGTGCGTTCAGGGCCTTTGTCGGTGGAATAAAGAAGACAACGACAATGGTGAGGACACACGTGGCAATGAGCACTCCCACAACAAGGAAGAATCCTNNGAGAGAGACGAACGCGTTCTCGCCTGCGACAACAGGCGAGAACGCGAGCATCAGGCCCACGACCGAGGCGGCAACCGCCTGGAATGCTGTGCGAGTGACCGCGTTGACGGCAGTGGCGGTACTGGTTTGCTCTGGTAGGACACACTCCACGATGACTGTTGGCATTCCCGAGTAAAGGAACCCAGTCCCGAAAATAACAACCACCAAGCCACTGATGACCACGGGCAAACTGCTGGGTGACAGGCAAACGACGAGCAACCCGGCAATGGTTAACAGCGAGCCGATCATCAGCCCCATGCGGGCGCCGAAACGTGCGGAGATCTTGCCGATCAGCGGCGAAATCGCGAAGGCGGCACTCGCTGTAATGAATCCGAGAAGTCCTGTCATGGTGGCGCTCAGTCCCAGCCCCACCGGCAGGTCCAGGATGCTGCCATCTGACATGGTCACACTGCTCGGATTGCGGTAGATCGTCACGGACAGGATGTTCATGGTGCCTATAGGGCCGACCGCGATCAGCGCGGTGGCCAGCATGCCCAAGGCAAACTTGCGTTCACCGAACATCCGCACGTTGATCATCGGCTCGTCAATGCGAAGCTCCCACTTGATCCACAGCGCCAGCACAACCAGTCCGCCAATCACGAATCCGAGCACCGACACATCGGTCCAGCCGTGATTCTTGCTCAGGGTCAGGCCATAGAGGGTGGAAGCTATCGCCACACCAAAGAGCAGACCACCAAAGTAGTCAATCCGGCCGGCTGCCGCCAGGGATTCGCGTGGTTCCCGGGCGATACCGAAGTGCACCAGCATCGCTGCAAGACACGCCGCGACGGCCGCGGTCCAGAAGATGTAGTGCCAGGTGGCGTAGTCCAANAATAGGCCTCCGCCGAGCATCCCTGCCGCACCGGCGATGAGCGCCGAGGTGCTGACTACGGCAATGCCCATGCTGACCTTCGCCGCCGGGAAGGTGGAACGAACCATCCCAATGGCCAACGGCAGCACCGCACCGGAGACACCTTGCAACGCGCGGCCCGCAACAAGCACGCCGAACGTCGGGGCCATGGCACTAATCACCGAGCCGACCGCCGAAATAAGCAAGATGGCAACCAGGATCTTGCGTCGACCAAATTGGTCACCTAGTCGGCCCACGAATCCGGTGGCCAACGCGGCAACCAGCGAGTACGCGGTGATGACCCACACCAGTTGCGACAAGTCGGTGGTGAAGAAATCCCCNGGAGAGTAGAGCAGCTGAACTGCCATGGACGTCTCGAATGCGGCAATAACCTCTGCAAAGACCAGGACCGCGAGGAGCGAGCCTACGCTGCGCCCGACCAACGCCTTGGATGCAACCGATGAGCTCACGTCCATGACCCTCCAGCGGAAGAATCACGTCGGCCAGCTCCTCTGCGACCTGCCCAGCAGAGCCCCACAGTACGTCAAGTTCACGAACCCAGACGAAGAAGCGGTGAATGTGGTTGTCCAGGTCCGCACCCATGCCGCCGTGCAGGTGCTGGGTAGCGTGAACCACACGGAAACCGCTCTCACGGGCGCACCAGGATGCAGTGAACGCCGCCAGTTCACCCTCGCCATCGTTATCCAGCTGCCACGCAGCATCGATGGCAGTCAGCCAGGTGACCAAGGAGTCAATGTGAGCGTCGGCAGCGCGCATCGCCACGCCCTGGTTGGTGGAGATCGGCCGGCCAAACTGCTGACGCTCGGAGGTGTAGGCTGCGGTGCGGCGAACGGCTTCCTCGCAGGCACCGGCGGTGATGGCCGCTGCCGCGGTGAGCAGACGCGGGCGGATCCACCCGGCTACTTCACCGGCTGGGCGATCTGCGCCGACCAGATCTTCGCGTGCTACCGCCACATTTTCAAAGACCAGGTCCGCGTGCTTCTGCTTGGAGAATCCCTCGAATTGTTCCACGGCTACTCCGGCGCGGTCCACCTCGATCAGGGCAGTCAGATCACCGTCTTGGGTATGGAACTGAACCAACAGATGAGTCGCGCTTGGAACAAGATAGCCAAATTCCACGGTTCCGTTCAGCACCCACCCGCCTGTTGACTGCTGGGCATTGATACGCTGGCGTACCTCGGGCAGCAAGACGCTTACACGCGTGGAGCCTTCAAAGATGGATTCCAGAACATCGCGGCCCCACCGAATTCTGCCAGCGCCAGCGCGGCGACGGCAGTGGTAATAAACGGGATACGGCCCAGAAAACGTCCCTGTTCACGAGCGATCAGCGCCAGACCCACCATGCCTAGTCCGGGCTCATCGTCATCGCTGGAAACCAGGGCTTCGAGCAGGCCGGCTTCAGCGATTTGTTCCCATAGGATGCCGTCGAAGACTTCTCCGGCCTTCTCCGAGGCCACATGTTTTCATCGCTGCTCAGATGCGAGAAGATCTGTGCAGCAAGATCGGTGACCGCTTGCTGGTCCTCACCCAGGGTGAATTCCATGTTCGGGGCCTGCAGCGTACTGCTAATGGTTGTAGTGCTCATCGTGCCTTCCTTGCCATGCCGAGGGTGGTCCAGGCGACAATTTCGCGCTGGACTTCGGCGACGCCGCCACCGAAGGTGTTAATCTGTGCACCAAGGTTCATCAGGGCCAGACGCCCGGTGTCGAAGCGCCATGGTGCGTTGGTGATGCGTGAGGCACCGGAACCGACTACCTCCAGCAAGGAGCGGTAGACATCGATGACCGTCTCTGTGGCGAAGACTTTGGCCGCAGAGGCAGAACCAGGNTTGAGCTCGCCGCGGGCGGTGGTTTCCACAAGCTGCCAATTCATCAAACGCATGGCACGCAGCCGCGCGGTGGACGTTGCTAATAGGTGGCGCACCCACGGTTCTGCAGCTAATGGTTTGCCCGCGGCGGTTTGCTGCTCGCCAACCCATTCGCAAACGTCGCCGAGCAGCCCCTCGCAGATGCCGCTGAACGCCGCCAACCCGACGCGTTCGTGGTTCAGCTGGGTGGTGATCATCTGCCAGCCTTCGTTTTCGTTGCCCACTAGGTTGGTGACCGGAACGCGAATGTCGTCGTAGTAGGTGGCAGTCGTGCTGAACCCGCCCACGGTGTGTATTGGCGTGGCGGAGAATCCAGGTGACGAGGTGGGGACCAGGATCAGCGAGATGCCCTTGTGCTTGGGAGCATCGGGGTCGGTGCGTACAGCCAGCCAAATCCAGTCGGCACCGTCGGCGCCGGAGGTGAAGACCTTGCTGCCGTTGATGACATATTCATCGCCGTCGCGCACCGCACGTGTGGTGAGGGAAGCGAGGTCGGTACCGGCTTCCGCCTCGGTGTAGCCGATCGAGAAGATGCATTCGCCGGCCAGAATTTTGGGCAGGAAATAATCCTTCTGTTCCTGGGTTCCGTGGCTCATGAGGGTTGGCCCAACGGTGGTCATGGTGATCATCGGAATGGGAGCATCGGCGCGGTATGCCTCGTCGTAGAACACAAACTGGGCGTCGGGGCCCATACCCTGCCCACCGTATTCGGTGGGCCACCCGATTCCAAGCCAGCCGTCACGGCCCATCTGGGCCTGGGTTGCCGCGAGGACCGGGCCNCCGGCTTCGCCCTCTTCACGCAGTCCTGCACGTACATCGTCGGTCAGGAGATTCGCGAAGTAGGATCGGAGCTCCGCGCGGAGATTCGTGATCTCCGAGGAAGTACGTAGATACATTAAGCTGCCTTTCGTCGTTGACTAGGCGTTAGCCGTCGGCGACGGCAAGATGTGATCCAGATTACTTGCCGGCCGGCAAGTAAGCAAGAGTTTGCTCGAAGATCTTATTGTTTGGCGGCAGGCGAGTGTGGCGACTGGCAGGTCTCCCCAGCCGCGCGAAGCTCAAGAGGGTAGATCGCCAGTTAACGTGCACACAGAAGAAATCCATTCAGTCCGCAAAAGTCTCAAAACCATGCAAGAAATTAGCGGCACCGCAGCGCGCCTGAGCGTCTAGTGAGACCGCGAATAGGATTTTAGGCGCCGTCGAACCCACAATTGGGCGCGCTCAAATTGACATGCTGCACGGGGAATACAGATATTAGGGGTCGACTAAAGCACAAGGCACTAACCTGCAGGAGCTTTGGAGCTACCTTCCAAAGACTCTCGGATGAAGGCATAAACAATCTCACGGCGACGCTGAGTTGGCATTCCGTTGACGACCGCACGATCTTTCTCGAAGACGATCTCGCGATGCAGCATGTCCATGAGCAGCATCGCCTCCACCTGTGCCTCGTCGCTCATTCCGGGAAGGATCGTGAGCTCAATGGTTCTGGCGCGGTGCCATTCGATACGCTTCAAGATGACCTCGGGCATCCAGGCTTGGTTGCCACCGATCGCAAGAACAGCAACCGCCCGGGAGTTGGACAACAGCAGCTCGGTGTAGGCGAGCATAAATTCCCATCGCCTCTCGGCATCGGGGAAACGCTCCGGACTTTGCTCCAAGAGTTCATCGATCTCATCGAGCAGGGGATCGAGTATTCCAGTGAGGATGTCGACTTTGTTCCTGAAATGGTAGTAGAGCGCAGCCTTGGTGAAATCCAGCTTCGAGGCGATCAGACTGAGCGGAGTGCCCTGGTAGCCATGCTCCACGAAGAGATCCGCAGCAACATCAAAGATCTTCTCCCGCGTCGCGTGGTTTCCTGTGGTTTGCTTCCTTTTCACGATCTCAGTCCAATGTCTTAGTGGTTGATTCCGATACTAGCGGCTGTCTTCGACAATCGACGAAGCCCCTATGGATCGGTCATTCACGTCTGCCCCACGATGGGTCATTGGTTTGGTCATGTGCGCGCCAATAGCTACACAGTCCAGGCCTGAATTCGTTAGAGACCCTTGGAGAACCCGGAGCATGTGATCTTCGGCCTCCTGCAAAGGGGCATTGAGGAGAACTTATGTCTTCTATGACGCATTCCTGCGATGCGCCCTGGTGGATTGGTAGTCTGGAGCGAGCTTCATGAGATGCGATACCAACCTCCGACTGATCGCACGCCAACCCCATGCTTCACGGGTGGCTCGGATGCGGAAGTGACTGGCGGTGACTGGATCCAATGGTAAGAGCACGCTCACAAAGGCACCCACCATGACTTTCATTTCCGCCGCCCATGCACAGCGCGCCACTGCGGCCAGCACCAATGCCCACAGCTGGCGCCGTGCTGAACGCCATGCCGGCACTGCCCTGGATATGCCCTGCAATGAACAGGGCAGCCATGCAGGCCAACCCCATGAACATTGAGATCAACATAACCCGGGCTGCGTAGAATTCGCGGGACTTGGCCAGTGTGGAAGTGTTCATGGTTTTCTCCTTGGTGAGGGTTCTCGTGGGCTGTTGCGTTGTCACCCCTCTACGAAAGCACTCTCAACTACGTCACGGAGTTTCTGAATATTTCCTTATTGTTGCTTTTCCGGTTCGCCAAAACTTTCTCGCTAGGCATCCTCGCCGAAATTCCACGTCATTCCGCGCTACAGTAGGGCTGACTTTGAGGAGCATGACCCGGCTCTGAAAGAGTTCCCACACCAAGAATTCCCACGTCGGCGGAAATTCAGCGGTGGCGCCAGTTCCTGGCCGGCGAACGGGCCGAAGCGGCTGTTTATCGCGATCTAGCCAAGCGTCTCGACGGCGAGGAACACTCCATAATGATGGCGTTGGCAGCAGCCGAGGGTGGGCAGGANAAGCATTGGCTGGACCTGCTGGGCGAGCACGCAGAGCCTGCCATTCGTCCCTCGCTACGCAACCAGTTCCTGGGTCTTTTGGCCCGCCGCCTCGGTTCAGTGTCCGCACTGGCCCTGGCGCAGCGTTCGGAATCCAGGTCGCCGTATGCCGACGACGCCACCGCTGCCATGGCCGCAGACGAATCCATTCATGAGGAAGTGATTCGTGGACTCTCCGCATGGGGGCGCAACCGGCTGTCCGGCTCCTTCCGTGCCGCAGTCTTCGGCGCCCACGACGGCCTGCTCAGCAACCTGTCCCTGGTCATGGGCAGGGCCGCCACGGGCGTGGGTAACCAGGTGGTGCTCTGCAGCGGCATCGTCGGCCTGCTGTTTGGCACCCTGATCGGCTAACCTGCCAGAACTTGGCACGCCTCATCCACTGAACCAGCCACAAAACCAAGATCCTCCATGGCTCGCCCTTGTGCCAGAGTCTGCAGCAGAGGCATGACAGGCACCTCCACTTCCCAGTACTTGCGGCACAACAGAAGTTCAGTCCACGGTGGCNAATGGGGCGCCCTGGCGTACCTCGTCCCCTTCGGCAACAACCCAGCTCAAGGTGCCAGAGACCGGGGTGTTGATCTCGGCGTCGAACTTATCCACTGTGACCTCTGCAATGATCTGGTAGGCGCTAACTTGATGGCCGTGGGGNACGCACCGCTGGATGAGCACACCCAGCTCATCGGGGTCACCGGACATTTGGGGNAAGAGAATTTCCGTCATGGCACGCACCGCTTCCTTATCGATGGCTCCCAGCCTAGTCTTGATCCACCCGTTAGTGGCCTAAAATTGAGGACCAGCAACATGATGTCTTCGGCTATTTCGCATCTCAAGGTGGCAACCCACAGACGGTAGGGAGCCTCGCCAGGTGGCGGCTCGTGGTGATGGGATGCAGCCCATTTCCCCGGCCGGAGGGAGGAAGCCAGAACGGCAGGCCAGGTTCATCGACGCCACGGCTGAGATAGGTGATTTATTGCCCGTAGTCATCACCGGCCCCTTCGCCTTGCGGCACCGCGGCGGGACTCACTAGCACCAGCAGTGCCCTAGTGATGGCGCCGTGCGTGATCAACAACCGGTCCAGTTTTGGCGGCCTCGGCGGCGGCATCTCGCGCAGGCATGGCCCGCGCTACCATGGACTCATCAGTTTCAACCCCGGGGCATTCGCGGCAGTCCCCATAATGCTGCAACTTTCGTCGCCAAGATCCGTGGCCAGCCCTCGTCCTTTCAACACACCCGCCGGCGCGTGGTAAACATCTGCACCCGCTCCAATGCCTCACGTTAAAGCCCGGCACTGGCACCTGCTCCGCACTGCACTGCAGGACAAGTCAGCAATAAAGGTATGTAACAGCTGCCTGGAGGGGCGGCAAAGCCCGCACGGCCGAGGCTGCGAAATTGTTTCCGGCCTCATCTTCAGCTGCGCCTACAGCGTGGGATGATCTCTGGAATTAAGAATTTGCAAGGATCGTACTGGCTGAACGCAAATTCAGCCATCATGGCCTCCTTTGGCCAGTGCTTCGCTTAACCATGCATCAGTAGATACCGCATGGGCTTATCCGCCTGGGTGTGGCCTAGCTGCTAAATAGTCGAGGCAGGATTCCTCGCATGGCCTACAAACCCGGCCAGGTTGTTACATCATTTATGACGCTACTCGGTGCTGCAGTGGCCTGGACCTGTATGCTGGATCCAGCTTCAAGAGATGCGATGCCAAGCTCCGACTTATCGCACACCAACCCCATGCTTCACGGGTGGTTCGGATGAGGAAGCGGCCCGCGATCAATCGGTCCGGGCAAGAGCACACAAAGGTCCTCACCATGACTTTCACTAAAGTGGCACCCGCTAACACCCTTGAGCCCCGAGTTGGCGCACGCCCGTCCGGCATACCAGTATTACCGGCAGTTGATGTAAATCTAGGCACAGTCACCTTTCACACACCATCCGGACACCACGCTTATTGGTCTGCGGAACCAACTCAGCTGGTGCAGGCGCTCACTCAGGCAGTCCGTCCTGCGCAGTGGATCCCAGAAATCGGAACGCTGGTGATCACTGTCGCGCAAACAGGTATCAGGTCTGGACGCGGCCTAGGCTTCAAGCTCTTTACCTACTGACATCAAAGTCGTTGAACCCTGCACTCTTCATGCCAACCATGGAACTAGTCACCAGTTCCACTGACGTGTCAGAGCGTGCTGGCCTTCTTCTTGATGGCTGCCGAGGTGGCCACCCACGCGGCGCCCTGCATGGCACCCACACTGGAGGCCATAACCATCATCCCTGCATTGCCTGCGATAGCACCGGCGATAAACAAGGCCACCATGCAGGCTAGCCCCAGGGCGAAGCCAATGCTGGCAAAGCGGGCTGCGTTAAAATCGGTTCCGTTGTTGCGGTTATTCACGGTCATGCTGACTCCTAAGTTGCTTTTACTTACTCATGATTTGCCTTGCGTCTTGCACCATTTTACGAAAGTACTTTCCGCTACGTCAAGTACTTTCGACTATTACTTAACTGCTCATGAGAGCCATCAATTGCGGCATACCGAAACCCTGAACTAGGCCCACCGGCCGGAAATCCGGCGCATAAAGCGTTACAGTGATGGCTGACTTGAGGAGTTCNCCACCATGCCTGAACGCATACTTACAACAGCTGAAATTAAACGCTGGCGTCAGTACTTGGCTGATGAACGTGCCGAAGCCGCCGTCTACCGCGATTTGGCAAAACGCCGTGACGGCGAAGAGCGGGCCATCTTGTTGGCTCTGGCCGAGGCCGAGGCCCGCCACGAACAACACTGGATGGAATTGCTAGGCGTGCACGCCCACCCTCCCGTCCGCGCCTCTGCACGTAACCAGTTCTTGGGCTTGTTGGCCCGTCGCTTCGGCTCCGTCTTTGTCCTGGCTCTTGCCCAACGCTCTGAGTCCCGCTCCNCCTACGCCACGGACGTTGACGCCACCGCTGCCATGGCCGCCGACGAGGCCATCCATGAAGAAGTGGTCCGCGGCTTAGCGACACGCGGACGCAACAGACTTGCCGGATCGTTCCGGGCAGCGGTCTTTGGAGCCAACGACGGGCTGGTCTCCAACCTCTCCCTTGTAGCTGGCATGGCTGCGACGGGTGTGGGCAGCTATGTTGTGCTCTTCAGCGGTGTGGCCGGGCTACTGGCTGGTGCCCTGTCCATGGGCGCTGGGGAATTTGTCTCCGTCCGTTCCCAGCGCGAACTGCTGGATGCCTCCTTACCCACCCAAGTGACCTTGTCCGCCGCGGCGTCCCTTGATCTAGAAAATAACGAATTAGTTCTGGTATATCTGGCGCGGGGAATGTCGCGGGAGGCTGCCGAACACCGCGCAGCCGAGCGGATGGGCCAGTACACCTGCGACTGTGACCCCAGCCGTTCGCTGCAACCAGACACGTTTGAAGAAGCGGACGATCATGAAGTTCTGGGCACTGCCTGGGGAGCTGCATGGTCCAGTNTTTGCTTCTTTGCATCAGGCGCCATCATCCCCATCATCCCTTTCCTCTTTGGCATGACGNGGGTTGGCGCCCTGGCTCTAGCCTGTGTCCTGGTGGGAGCCACCCTCATGGGAACCGGCGCAGTTGTTGGCCTGCTCTCCGGAGCGTCCCCGCTATGGCGGGGCCTGCGCCAACTCGCCATCGGTCTGNGGGCAGCCGCAGCCACCTACCTCCTAGGCCTGGCCTTCGGAACGGTGCTCGGCTAGCAACTCACAAGATAGAGCCGGTGTCATCAACGCTCTCGCAGCAACTCGCAGGCTTCTTGTACCGAATCAACCACGTAAACAAGGTCTTCCATGGCACGTCCGTGCGCCAGCGTTTTNAGCAGTGGCATCACAGGCACGTCCACCTCCCAGTATTTCCGCCCCACCAGCACCATGGGAGCCACGGCTTCTTCAGCTGCATAATAGTTCTCACAGGCGTCTTGAAAGATCTCCTGCACAGTTCCGGCAGCACCGGGCAGAAAAACGATTCCGCCNCGAGAGCGATCCAGCAAAATTGCTTCACGGAGGGCGTTGGTGAAGAACTTGGCAATCTTAGTAGCAAANATATTGGGTGGTTCGTGCCCGTAAAACCACGTGGGAATGCCTAATGTCGCGGCACCATCAGGATGAGCCTCCAGCACGTTCAATGCCGCCCTGGCCCACTGGGTGACCGAGGGGCGAAAACCAGGGACGGCGGCCAAGGTGAGAAGGGCGCTGTCCAAAGTCTCGGCGTCGTACGGTGAAAGGTAGGCACCTAGATTCGCAGCTTCCATAGCACCAGGACCACCACCGGTGGACACCAGAAACCCTGCCTGACTCAAGGCCCGGCCCAGGTGGGCCGCCTGCGCATACTGCCGGCTCCCNCGCTGCGCCACATGCCCACCCATCACGCCAACAACCGGGGTGGCAAGGTGGGCCAGAAAATCATCGAGGGCATCGGAAATAGCGTGGTCGTGAATGGCGGTGGCCAACGTCATGTGCAGGGTGGTGTGCGGNCCACCTTGCATGGACCACTGGTAGATACGGGCATCGGGGACGTTTTCGTATTCCACGGCGGCAATTCCAGCGAAGAGTTCAGTGCCAGTATAAAGGTGCCCGCGGTAGGCGTTGAAGGGAACGTGCGGCAGGGACGGGAAGATCAGGGCGCCCCGGCTGCGCAGTAGGTCTTCGACTCCTCGGGTGAAGGTGCAGCCCATGAAAATGGCACCCGCTGCACGCAATTGTTCTAGCTCAACGGACCGCGTCCGCAAATCCACAGACTGAAAGTGCCAGCGGTGCATGGAGGTGGCGCCGCCAGCTACCAGCGCATCAAAACTCTCCAGCTCTTCAATTTCAATATCCCGGGCATGGGGCGAAGGGGTGCGTTCACGCCTCAAGCCTAAGTCAGCACTGGCGTTTCTCCCGGCGCCACGCATCCAGGGCACGGCGCCAGAGCGAACATCCCCGTGCGCTTGAAGGCATAGCCTCCGCTGCCTTGAACCACACCCTCGCCAATCCCGCCTACGCTGGAAGTGGCACTTTCCATGGACGACGCCGGCCCCTAGCTGCGCGCCACCCTCACTTTCAGGAGCTCTCATGCAAGAAATCACTAACGCTGATATTTTGGCCGCGGATCCGGATGTCCAAATCATCGATGTTCGCGAGGCCAACGAGCTCACTACGGGCATGATCGAAGACGCCGTCCACATCCCCTCGGGAGACATCCTTGAGCGCGCCACCGAACTGGATAAGTCCCGGCGCATCATTGCTGTCTGTCACGCGGGCGGGCGTAGCAAACGCGTGGCCGCAACGCTGACCGAATTGGGCTTCAACGCGGATACTCNNGGCGGCGGCATGGCGGGCTGGGAAGCTGAAGGTCTGCCCACCGTCCCGCCGCAGTAGATACGGCCGCAGACAAAAGCGCGACCGCCACATATTATGTGCAGCGGCCGCGCTTTTGTGATGCTGGTGAAGATTTACAGTGCTGCGTAAACTTCGCGCAGCAGCGTTGCGGTCTCGGAAGGCGTCTTGCCAACCTTGACACCGGCAGCCTCGAGGGCTTCCTTCTTAGCCTGAGCCGTGCCCGCGGAGCCGGAGACAATGGCGCCAGCGTGGCCCATGGTCTTGCCCTCCGGAGCGGTGAAGCCGGCAACATAGCCAACAACGGGCTTGGTGACGTGGGCCTTGATGTATTCGGCTGCGCGCTCTTCAGCGTCGCCACCAATTTCACCAATCATGACGATGGCCTTCGTCTCCGGGTCAGCCTCGAACGCAGCAAGTGCGTCGATGTGCGTGGTGCCGATGACGGGGTCGCCACCGATGCCGATCGCGGAGGAGAAGCCCAGGTCACGCAGTTCGTACATCATCTGGTAGGTCAGGGTACCTGACTTCGAGACGAGGCCGATGGGGCCCTTCTGGGTGATGTTGTTCGGGGTGATGCCAACCAATGCTTCACCGGGNGTGATGATGCCGGGGCAGTTCGGGCCGATGATGCGGGTGATCTGCTTGCCGTCGGCGTCGACCTTGGACTGTGCCAGTGCCCAGAACTCGGCAGAGTCCTGAACCGGCACGCCTTCGGTGATGACAACTACCAGCGGAACGCCAGCTTCGATGGCCTCAACAACAGCATCCTTGGTGAACGCCGGNGGNACGAAGACGATTGAGACGTCGGCGCCGGTGGCGGCAACAGCCTCGGAAACGGCACCGAAAACGGGCAGTTCAACATCGCCGTGGACAACCGTGGTACCAGCTTTGCGTGCGTTGACGCCGCCAACAACCTGGGTACCAGCCTTAAGCATCAGGGCGGTGTGCTTGGTGCCTTCGCCGCCGGTGATGCCCTGGACGATGACCTTGGAATCTTTGTTCAAGAAGATAGACATGTTTTTCTAAACCTCTACTTTGCAGCGTGGGCGAGTTCGGCAGCCTTGTCGGCGCCCTCGTCCATCGTGGCGGCCAGGGTGACCAACGGGTGGTTGGCTTCGTTGAGGATGCGACGGCCTTCTTCAACGTTGTTGCCGTCAAGACGAACAACGAGCGGCTTGTTAGCAGCTGAGCCGAGCTCGGCCAGTGCACCAACAATGCCCTTGGCAACAGCGTCACAGGCGGTGATTCCACCGAAGACGTTCACGAATACGCTCTTGACCTGGGGNTCATTGAGGATGACGTCCAAACCAGCGGCCATGACCTCTGCGGATGCTCCACCGCCAATGTCCAGGAAGTTGGCGGGCCTGACGCCACCGTGGTTTTCACCAGCGTAGGCAACAACATCCAGCGTGGACATCACCAGGCCGGCACCGTTACCGATAACTCCAACTTCGCCGTCGAGCTTGACGTAGTTCAAGCCAGCAGCCTTGGCCTTGGCTTCTAGAGGATCTGCAGCAGCTGCATCCTCCAGGTTCGCGTGGCGCGGGTTGCGGAATTCGGCGTTCTCATCGATGGAGACTTTGCCGTCCAAGGCGACGATGTCGCCGGCGCCGGTGAGGACCAGCGGGTTCACCTCAACGAGGGTGGCATCTTCTTTCTTGAATACGTCCCACAGTTTGAGAATGGCAGCTGAAACCTTCGGCGCCAATTCGGCGCTGAAACCTGCTGCGGCAACGATCTCATCGGCCTTGGCCGCATCGATGCCGACGGCGGGGTCCACCGCAACGCGGGCCAGTGCCTCGGGGCGTTCAACGGCGAGGACTTCGATCTCCACGCCACCATCTACCGAGCACATGGCCAAGTAGTTGCGGTTTGCCCGGTCCAACAGCACGGAGAAGTAGAACTCCTGCGCAATGTCTGCACCTTGGGCGATCATGACCGTGTTAACGGTGTGACCCTTGATGTCCATGCCCAGGATGGCGGAGGCGTGCTCAAATGCTTCATCAGCAGTTTTCGCTACCTTGACGCCGCCGGCTTTGCCGCGGCCACCGACTTTNACCTGTGCCTTGACAACGGTGACGCCGCCAATTTTCTCGGCTGCTGCCCTTGCTTCTTCAGGAGTGTGCGCCACGATGCCGGCCAACACGGGAACGCCGTGAGCCTCAAACATGTCGCGCGCCTGGTATTCAAACAGGTCCACGGGTTTGTGTCCTTCTACGTCGAAGTAGTGATTTTGAGGGGCCTTGACCCTTCCACACACTACCGCCTCACAGCAAAAGCACATATTTGGTCAATGCACCACAGCAAATACTGGTTATTCGGCTCACAATCCGCCCTTTGGGCGCTTCTTTGAACGCACGACGGCGGGAGGCACCTTGGGCGCCCGGCCCGCCTCAGCCACGCCCTAGCCGAGCACCCACACCATGAGCCAACACGGCGCTTGTGCACACCAGGTTGGCGCTTGTGCACACCAGGTTCTAGCAAGTGATCCATTCAGTCACAGCACCTAACAGCTGCCGTTAGTCCTGCCTGGCATGAGACGAGCAGGAGAACTTGTGTTCCACTGCGGTCATGGTTAGCCTAAAAATGTCACGTCTTTTGAAAGTCTCCACTATTACGCTCGCCACTTCACTTGCCCTCGCTGGCTGTGCAACCGCGTCAGCACCGAAAGCCGCCGAGTCTGTCTCCGTCCCGGCGCAGGCACCCGAACCCGTTGTTGCACCTGCTACAGGCACGAAGATCACAGGCACCGGCTACAGTTTCGTGGTGCCTGAGGGTTGGGACCGTCCTGGTGAAAACCTCGCTCAGGAGGGTATTGACACGATCGCAGCAGATCTGAAAGACACTGATGGGTTCTCCGACAACGTCAATGTTTTGCTGTCCCCTGCGGGGAAAGTCACGCCCAAGCAAGTCGAATCCCAGGGGTTGAAGGAGCTTGAGGATAGCGGCGCCAAGGATGNNCTAAAACACGATCGAGTCACCATCGGCGACTCTGAATCTGCTCATCTTTCGGCTCTGTTTCCCAGTGAAGCCGGCGAATACCAGATCGAACAGTTTTACGTCTCCTCGAAAGAACAGACCTATGTAGTGACGTTCTCCTTCAGTCCCAGCGTCTCAGAGGCCGATCGCGATGCCCTGAGCAATTCTGTGCTGGCAACCTGGTCGTGGACCTAAGCCAATCCACCGCAGTAAGCAACCAGCAGTCCTCAGTGAGCTGCTAAGAACCGATTAACCCGGAGCCGAACTTTTTAGCTCCTGCGCCGCTATTGAGTTTTCACTAGTGGCGCGTAGCGCAGCAACAGCCGCTTTTCACCGATCTCAAAACGTACCTTTGCCACCATTTTGTCCCCAGCTCCGCTGACTTCCAGCACGGTTCCGTTACCGAAGCTCGTGTGGTTGACTTTGTCCCCNACACTGACCGAAACAACTTCCTTCTGTGGCTGCACCCGCCCTGCTGCGGTCCGGGCGGAAATGCTCGGTGGCAGAGCGCCGGAATCGCGTCCGCCCACGGCCGAACCCGCACCCCACGAAGACCCCGAGTACCTACTGGTGGCAAAGTCCCCTCCNACGGGNGCCATCCTCGGAGTTCCTTCGCGTTTCCACTCAATGAGCTCAGCGGGCACTTCTTCAATGAACTGACTGGCAGGGTTGTACTGGCTTTGACCCCACATGCTGCGCATTTCCGAACGGGTCAGATAAAGCCGCTGGCGTGCACGCGTCAAGCCCACATACGCCAAGCGGCGTTCCTCGGCCAGTTCCTTCGGATCGGTGGCCGACCGCGAATGCGGGAACAGACCATGTTCCATCCCGGTGAGGAACACCACCGGAAACTCCAGTCCCTTAGCGGTGTGCAAAGTCATCAGCGTGACCACTCCGAGGCGTTTTGCTTCAGCCACGGCAGCTGCGGCCTCGGCTTCGGAACCGCCCGGAGCATCAGGAATCTGGTCGGCATCTGCCACCAGCGATACCTGTTCAAGGAACTCCCCNAGCGTGCCTTCGGGATTTTCCTGGCCAAATTCACGCACCACGGCGACAAGTTCAGCCAGGTTTTCCACCCGAGACTCATCCTGTGGATCAGTAGAGGTTCGCAGACCCTCCAAGTACCCGGTTTGTTCCAGGACGGCTTCCAACGCTGTGGCAGGGCTGGCTGTGGCAGCCACCTCGCCGAGATCTCCCATCATCTTGGCAAAACTATTGACAGCGTTCAAAGACCGCGAGGCTATACCGGGCGCTTCCTCGGCCCGGGCCAATGCTGCAGAGAAGGAAATCCGTTCCCGCTCTGCCAAGGCAGCAACGGCCCCNTCGGCACGGTCGCCAATCCCGCGCTTAGGTTCGTTGAGAATCCTGCGTAAGTTCACGTCGTCGTCCGGNTTAACCAAGGCACGCAGGTAGGCGAGAGCGTCCTTAATTTCCTTGCGTTCATAGAACCGGGTGCCACCCACTACGCGGTAGGGCAGACCCACACGCACCAAAATGTCCTCGATGGCGCGGGACTGGGCGTTGGTGCGGTAGAAGATGGCCACATCTCCGGGACGGATGTCAGTCTCGTCCTGGAGCCTGTCTATCTCCTTGGCAATGAAGCGGGCTTCCTCATGCTCGGACTCGGCCACGTAGCCCACAATCTTTTCGCCGTCGCCCTCCGCCGTCCATAAACGCTTCTCACGACGGTTCGGGTTGCGCGAAATCACGGCATTGGCGGCGCTAAGGATGTTCTGCGTAGAACGGTAATTTTGTTCCAACTTGATGGTGTCCGCGCTGGGGTAATCCTGCTCAAATTCAACAATATTGCGGATGTCGGCGCCACGGAACGCATAGATCGACTGGTCGGAGTCACCCACCACTGTCAGCTGTGCAGGCTCCACCCCGGCGTCGGTGCCCACAATTTCTTTGACCAGCGCGTACTGGGCATGGTTGGTGTCCTGGTACTCATCAACCAACACGTGCCGGAAGCGTCGGCGGTAATACTCGGCCACACCGGGNAAGGCGCGGAACATGTACACGGTTTGCGCGATCAGGTCATCAAAGTCCATGGCGTTGGCCTGACGCAGACGCTGCGCATAACCCTTGTACACCTCGGCCACGGCGGCAGAGAAGGGCTCGTTGAAGTTGGTGTTGAGCGAGTTCTCTTCTTCATCGATGAGCTCATTTTTCAACGCCGAGATCTTGTGCATGATGGCCTTGGGTGCAAACTTCTTCGGATCAAGGTCAAGGCCCTTGGACACCATGGTGATCAGGCGCAGCGAATCGGCGGAATCGTAAATGGAGAAGTTCGAATTCAGCCCAATAGTTTTGGCCTCGCGGCGCAATATCCGCACGCACGAGGAGTGGAACGTGGAAATCCACATACTCTTGGCGGCGTCACCAATGAGCGCCTCGATGCGTTCACGCATTTCCGCGGCGGCCTTGTTGGTGAACGTGATGGCCAGGATCTGACCAGGGTGGGCCTGCCCGGTGGCCAACAGGTAGGCGATCCTGTGGCTAAGCACCCGGGTCTTGCCCGAGCCTGCACCTGCCACGATCAGCAAAGGCCCACCTGTGTGCACAACGGCGGCTTCCTGCTCCGGGTTCATCCCCTCAAGCAAACCGGCAGGGTCTGGCCAGCGCCTGGCGGCAGCGATCCCCTGTTCCCCAGGGCGTGGGGCGAATCCATCATCGTGGCCACGTCCGCCAGCAAGGGTTTCCTCACCGTAGGCGGGGACGTCACTGCCGAATTCGGGCGCGTCAGCACCGGGATCGTCCTGCTCGAAGGGCTGCCACATGGGCAGTCCGGCACCTGCGCTGTGCGTTGGCTTGGGCTTTTCGGGGTAAGGGTCAAACAACATATCCATGGTGCCATCTAGTGTAGTTCGCCCCACTGACAATCCTCACGCCGCCCACTTCAAGCACGCCCATTCCCGTCAGTGACGATGCCGTGAGTGATCCAGGCGTGAGTGATCCAGGCGTGAGTGATCCAGGCGGAATCGGGTCCTACCCATAAGTTATGCGCGGGATTCAACCGCGACTCCTGCGCCACTGGCGCAGAGGCGCAACGTTCGGCCCCAGTCCAACGCATAACTGCAGTTCTGGGCCAATAAATGCAGCACTGGGCCAAGAATGCTCCTTACTGGGATTGAGCTACGCCTAGGCCTAGCAGGAGCCGCTTTCCAGAGCCGCCTTCAGCACTGCCACTGCCCCNGCCGGCCCTGCCACAAACCAGTTCAATCCATTGACCTGCACCACGGCGGTGTCCCCGCCTGCCGCCCTCACAATTCCCTTACCAGGGAGCCAGTCCCAGGATGGGCAGCTGTGCTGAAACCACATTCCCAACTCCCCNTGCGCAACCCGTGCCAAATCGCAGGACCCGGAGCCAAACATGCGCAGGGTTGCTGGCAGCTCTGCTGCCCGCTGCCAGGGAACGGCCGCCTTAGGCTGAGCAAGCCAGCCAGGGTGGATGTAGCTCCCAGCAGAAAGTTCGCCTGGGTCCTGACGGGTATCAACCTGGATCGGATGGCCGTTGAGCGTGGCGGGGTGGGCAGTTCCACCCAGCCATAATTTCTCTTCCTGAAGCTGGTACACCGCGCCGAGCAGCACCTGCGCGTCACTGAAGGTGTCCGGCGTCGAGCATAAATCACTCTCAACTAGGGCAAGAGCTGCGCACCAGTAGGTTGAGCCGCTGGCAAAGTTGAACGTCCCATCCACCGGGTCGATCACCCAGCTCCGGCCCGAGGTCCCTTGATGACCTGCACCTTCTTCACCAAGGATGGAATCCGCAGGCCGGGCGGCACGCAACTCGGTAAAGAGGTAGCGCTCTGCAGCGAGGTCAGCGGCCGTGGCGAAGTCAGAGAAATCGCCTTTGAGATGGCTACCAGCACGGAGCTCGGCGAGGCCTTCGGCGCGGATGGAATATGCCAATGCGCCGGCGCTGCGCAAGAGTTTGGCCGCCAATTCGCTGTCACTGGGCGCGGGGTCTAGATCATGTGCCATGCCACCAGCCTAATGTGAGCGATAATGGTTTCATGGCTAAGACTCCTGCCCAACGTTCGGCAAAACATGGCACAGCGGCAACCCCGCCCAGCACTCCAATGAATAATCAGAGCACCGTCCGTTCGCCACAGAAGGCCCAAGGCAACGCGAATATGCTCCTGATCGCCGGGTCAGTGGCTAGCTTGTTCCTGTTCGGCTACCTCCACTTGCTGACCTTGAACCAGATGACTGATCTCTCCGGCGGCTTGGCCATGCCGGATTCGATGATCTTTGGCTTTGACGTTGCTCACATTGAAGCGCTGCGCGCCGCCATGAACTCCGATGCCATGGGCCAACTACAATTTGTCCACAAAACCGCCGGAATGCTCTTCCCGCTCGTGTTTGGCCTGGTCACGATGACTCTGATCGCCATGAATGTGGCCAAANAGTCGCTGCGCCGGGTGTTGTGGATTTTCCCTGTCGTGTTTGCTGCGATCCAGCTGTGGGCCAATATAGCCATTGACAACATGCTCGGCGCTGCAACATTGGATGCTGGTGCTGTTTCGCTGGCATCGACGCTGGTTTCGGCCAGCTGGCTGCTTCTGGTGCTTTCGCTGGGCGCAATCGGTGTTGCTTTGTTCCTCGGGCGCAAGCCACGAAAGAGCACAACACCTCAGTAGCCTGCTCAGAGTGAGCCCACAGGTGCGCCCTTCTCCTGCTCACAGCGCGGATGCGGGCCCGCATGCGGGCCACATCTGTGACACTCGTTTTTGCTTGGTTGCCAGTTCCGCTAGGCTTGGTGACGCGCCTCTGTAGTCCAATGGATAAGACGGCCCTCTCCTAAAGGGCAAATCCGGGTTCGATCCCCGGCGGGGCACTTTTCATGCCCGCATTTTAACGCCCATACTGCCACCTGTGGCAGTCGGCACCAGGGCCGATCCAATAGCTTCGGGCGGTTCCGGGCTGCTTCTGGCAATCGAAGCATCTCCCGGCCCCGGCTGGCATAGATCAGCTACCACCAATGACGTTATTTGCTGAGAGCATGAGCACTTAAGACAGCGAGGATGGCCAATGACCCACGGTAATGGCGTATCGTCACCGGCTGGTCCTGCCGGCCCCTCCCCACGGCAGGCCGTGGAGTAGCGGCCTCACTTATTGCTTCTGTTCTTTTCGCCATTATTTTCCTAATCGCCGGGTTGCTGCCGGGCTGGGGTGCAGAGGAGATTNTTGGCTGGCGCGTACTTCTGACGCTAGCCACTCTTGGACTCATCCTGCCCTTCTTGTCCTGGGGACGTGCCGAGATCCGGATCATTGTGGCGCGTGTGCGGCATCGTCCATCCCTCGTACCGCTCGGGATAGTCGCAGCGGCGCTGGTAGGTGTTCAACTGTGGCTGTTCATGTGGGCGCCACTGAACGAGATGGCCTTGAGCGTCTCGTTTGGCTACTTCCTGCTGCCACTAACAATGGTGCTTGCTGGGCGCATATTCTTTGCCGACAAGCTCAGCCCGCTGCGCAAACTTGCCGTTGGCGCTGCCGCCTTGGGCGTAGTCCACGAAGCATTTTCTGCTGGCGGGCTGGCGTGGCCCACGCTTGTGGTCTGCTTGGGCTACCCCATCTATTTTGTGTTGCGTCGCCGGATCGGCTTCGATAATTTAGCAGCATTTGCCGGAGAGCTCGTGGTCCTCCTACCGGTGGGTGTCTACTTCATCCTGNGTGGGCCCCACGGAATAGTCTCCAGTGACACGATTGACACCGACGGACTATGGNGGGCCTTGTCGATCGGTGTGCTCGGCGGGNTTGCCATGGGCGTGTATTTGTTAGCGAGCAAATGGCTACCACTTTCCTTGTTTGGGCTGCTGGGCTATGTAGAACCTGTGCTCTTAGTCGGTGTTTCAGTAATGTTGGGCGAAGTCCTTGGCTGGTCCGCTCTCCTGACCTACGGCCCCATCCTGGTGGCTTTACTATTTCTGGGGTGGGACACCCGCCGTGGGCGCTGCGCTAGTTCAGCTACTGTCGCGGCGCCGGTCTTTGAGCGGACGGGGAATCCGTGGACGTGCGTACGGATAATCCCAGAAATCCGAGGTTCACACCACCGATTGTGGGAGTTCAGCGGATTTAGGGAAGATGGTGCATGACCATTGCCAAAACCGTTCTTNTATTCGTCTTGGCCGCAGTGGCTGAGATCGGCGGTGCCTGGCTCGTTTGGCAGGCTGTGCGTGAAGATAGGGCATGGTGGTGGGCCGGTCTGGGCGTTGTAGCCCTTGGCGCGTACGGTTTCATCGCGGCCATGCAGGCGGACGCGAACTTTGGCCGAGTACTGGCCGCTTACGGTGGGGTATTCATTGCCGGATCGCTGATCTGGGGCATGATTTTCGATAAGTTCAGCCCGGATCGCTGGGATGTCATTGGCGCCTTGATCGCCATGCTGGGTGTCAGCGTGATCATGTTCGCCNCGCGCGCGGCATAGTTCAAAACGTTAGGATCGAAGACGTGAAAAATGTTCTGAAAGTCTCTGCTGTCTGCGTTTATGATCCCGCTGGAAAGCTCTTGACTGTGCGAAAGTCCGGCACCACCAAGTTCATGCATCCCGGCGGAAAACCCGAAATGGGCGAAAGTGCCGCCGAGGCTGGTTCCCGCGAACTGGCCGAAGAAGTTGGCATCGAGGTCGCTGCAGCGGACCTTGTGGTTATGGGTGTGTGGACCGGCACCGCCGCCAATGAATCCAATACCGATATTGAGGCCACCGTCTTTACAGCCCCGGGCCGCTGGGATGCCAGCAACGTGCATCCTGCGGCTGAGATTGCCGAACTACGGTGGATGGAGGTAGCTGGGGCGNCCGACTTTGACGATCTGGCCCCGCTCCTGACCGACTACGTACTGCCGCTTCTCACTGAGCGTCCACAGCAGGCATAAACGCTGATGCTGACCCGATTTGTGTCCGGGAACCCGCGCCTGCCCGCATCCCGCGTCTAGCCCGCGAACCCGCCGTTGGGCAAGCGCGGGCATGCGGGCAAGCGCGGGCATGCGGAGCAAGCGCGGGTTCACGGGGCAAGCGCGGGCATGCGGGGCAAGCGCGGGCAGGTGACTGCAACTCCCGGGGTGTGAAAGCTAGTTGACTGTGCCCAAATGACTGAAGGCTAGCTGCGCCAAGGCAGCAGCCTGGTCGCCCAGGACGCTGTCATCAAAGATCACCCGGGGCGAGTGGTTGAACTCTTGAGCATCCGAGCCGTCCGGCGAGCACGCCAGAAAAATATAAGTGCCGGGCACCTCTTCGAGCACCACCGAAAAATCTTCCGAGGCCATGACGGGGTTCTCGGCCTGGATAACCCTGTCTGAGCCAAACTGGTTGCGCAAAGTCAACAGCGCGGCCGCAGTTGTGCCTGGATCATTGACGGTGACGGGGTAGGCAACATGAAACTCCACCTCCGCCGTGCATCCGTGCGCCAGGGCGATGTTCTCCGCAAGACGCTTGGTCTCAACGGCCAGTTTCTCGGTGGAAGCCTTAGACAGGGTGCGCACGGTGGCCCCNAGCGCTGCCTTGTCCGGGATGACGTTGATAACCTCCCCGGCCTTGAGTAGCGTCACTGTGACAACGATCGGGTCAAGCGCGTCGAATTTGCGGGTGGCCATGGTTTGCAGCGCGGTGGCAATTTCCATCAGCGCTGGCACCGGATCGATCGCAGCATGGGGCCGGGAGGCATGCCCGCCGAGACCGTTGACGGTGATGCCCAGTCCATTGGCACCGGCCAGCATGGCTCCTGGCCGGGAGCTGAAAACGCCCGCNGGCCCGGGCTGAACGTGGACGGCGTAAGCGGCAATGGGCTTGTCTCCCGTGGTCTCCAACAGGCCCTCGGCCAGCATGTGGCGGGCACCACCGTGCCCTTCCTCCCCGGGCTGGAACATGAACAGCACGTTCCCGGCCAGTTCCTGTCGCCGTGCGGCCAGCAGCCGGGCGGCACCGACCAACCCGGCGATGTGGAGGTCGTGGCCGCAGGCGTGCATCGCTCCGTTGGTGGCGGCGTACTCCAGCCCCGTCAGCTCCTCCACGGGCAGCCCATCCATATCGCCGCGCAACAGCACCGTGGGGCCGGGGCGCGCACCATGAAGCACGGCAACCACCGACGTCGTGGACTTCCCTAGAGTGATCTCCAAGTTCAAGCCCTCCAGCGCTGCCAGAATACGGGCCTGGGTCCGGGGCAGTTCAAGGCCCACCTCCGGATCAGCGTGCAACTCGCGGCGCAGGGCAACTAGTGCAGGGCGCAGCGCTGCTCCGGCTTCGGTGAATGACATGGTGTAGACCTCTTTTCTTGGCTGGCCTCAGGCAGGCTCCGCCACTACTGGTTCTCGGCCTCCGCAACAGCCGCCACGGCTTGGGAAAACTGGGTGTCATGGAGTTCAGCGTAGCGCCCGCCCTTAACAATGAGCTCGTCGTGCGTCCCACGTTCCACAATGCGCCCCGCTTCAAGGACCAGAATCATGTCTGCGGAGCGGATGGTGGAGAGCCGGTGCGCGATCACCAGTGCGGTTCGGCCTTCCAACGCCTCACCCAGCGCCGCTTGGACAGCAGCCTCATTGGTTGAATCCAGTGCCGCCGTCGCCTCATCCAAAATCACCACGGCAGGCTGCACCAGCAGAAGGCGGGCAATGGTCAGACGCTGGCGCTCTCCACCTGAAAGCCGGTAGCCGCGCTCGCCCACTACGGTGTCGAGACCGTCAGGCAGCGCTTTGGCGAAGTCTTCAAGCCTGGCCCGCTCCAACACGTGCCAAATCTCGGCATCCGTGGCGGTGGGTTTGGCCAAGCGCAGGTTAGAGCCGATGGTTTCATGGAACAGGTGCCCGTCCTGGGTGACCATTCCAACACCTGCCCGGAGACCATCGAAAGACAGGTCCCGCACGTCCACACCACCGAGAGTCACAGAGCCGGAATCAACGTCGTACAGGCGTGAAAGCAGCTGAGCAATAGTAGATTTGCCCGCCCCCGAGGATCCCACCAACGCAATAGTTTGGCCGGGTTCGGCGCGGAAAGAAATCCCGTGCAGTACGTCTTCACCGCCGCGACTATCCAGCACGGCCACGTCCTCCAGGGAAGCAAGTGAGACCTTCTCTGCCGATGGGTAGCCAAAGCGTACATCGCTAAATTCCACGCTCAAGGGCCCCGCCGGCAGGGTAACGGTGACCGGTTTNTCGGCGATCAACGGCTTCAAATCGAGAATTTCAAACACCCTGTCAAAGCTGACAAGGGCGCTCATAATGTCCACCCGTGCGTTAGCCAAGGCGGTGAGCGGGGCGTAGAGGCGGGTCAACAGTAGTGCCAGCACGACGACGTCGCCCGGGCTCAGTGAGCCACCGATGGCTAGCGCACCACCAAGACCGTAGACCAGCGCCAGAGCCAGTGAGGAAACCAGCATCAGCGCCGTGAAGAACACGAACTGCAAGATGGCTGTACGCACGCCAATCTCGCGGACCCGGTTAGCTCGGGAGGCGAACTCACGTGATTCGTCGGCTGGGCGGCCAAACAGCTTCACGAGTGTGGCGCCCGGAGCCGAGAAACGCTCGGTCATCTGGGTGCTCATGTCGGCGTTCAAATCTGCACCCTCNCTCCGCAGCCCGGCCAGCCGGGCACGAAANCGCCGTGCCGGCATGAGGAAGATGGGCAATAGCACCAAGGCCAGTACCGTCACCAGCCAGGACGTGTTCAGCAT
This sequence comes from Arthrobacter polaris, assembly GCF_021398215.1. Classification (NCBI taxonomy): domain Bacteria; kingdom Bacillati; phylum Actinomycetota; class Actinomycetes; order Micrococcales; family Micrococcaceae; genus Arthrobacter; species Arthrobacter polaris. The sequence goes on along the minus strand of NZ_CP071516.1, from coordinate 343,285 downwards.
GACAATCAGTGTCAAGATCAGCTGAACCGAGTTCGAAACTATGCCAGAGAGGGTGCCGCTGAACGCTTGCTGGGCCCCGATGACATCGTTGTTGAGCCGGCTGACCAGTGCACCGGTACGCGTCCGCGTGAAGAACGCGATGGGCATCCGCTGCACGTGATCGAAGACTGCCGTGCGCAGATCCAAAATGACACCCTCACCCAAATTCGCTGAAATCCAACGGATCACCAGCGAAAGGCCAGCATCCAAGACGGCCACGATGGCGATCAGCACGGCCAGCCGCACCACCACATCAATGGCGGTTTTCGCCTCAATTGCATCAATAACCCGCCCGGCGAGCACCGGAGTGGCCACGGCAAGAGCCGCCGAAATCACCGACAGCACTACAAAGATCAGCAGCTTACGGCTGTAGGGCTTGGCAAAGAGAACCGTCCGACGCAAGGTGTCCTTGGAAATTCCTCCGTTGGACTTATCCGAGCGCATGGTGCTCCAAAGTGAGCTCAANGCAGCGCCTTCCATACTCATGCGTGTATTCCTTAATCCTTAGAAGAGCAAGCTACAAGTTTAAACCCTGATGGGGGCAAAGGAATTCCGGTCCTCATTCCGCTGCCAGCCAGCCTTAGCTCTGATCTGGGCACCGCTATTCCCAGCACCGTCTTCTCGGCACGACGCCGGGGCTGCCGCCAGCATTTCACTTACCGCCAACACCCCTGTGCGTCAATTCACAACCTTCACAATCACGTAACATTGAGAAATATTTCCTCTTCATTTCCGGTTTTCCAGTGATAACGTCCAGAGATGGGCCAGCCGCGACCCAACCACTTCGCGGGTTCAGGGATCTTCCATCGGCAGATCGTTTACAGCTAAGGATCACATCAACATGAATCGTCGCAGCGTTGGAGTCGTGGGTTTACTCGCAGCAGCATCACTGGTTCTGGCTGCGTGCGGCGGTTCCGGCGCCGGTACAGCCTCCGTTGGCGGGGATACATCCTTGAGTAGTGTCAAGGACGCCGGGCAAATCGTGTTCGCCACTGAAGGCACTTACAAACCGTTTAGCTTCCATGCAGGCGGCGCAGGGGAACTCACCGGATACGACGTCGATGTTGCCACGGCTGTCGCTAAGAAGCTGGGTGTGAAGGCCACGTTTGAGGAAACTCAATTCGATTCCATCTTTGCCGGGCTTGAAGCCAAGCGTTTCGACGCCGTCGCCAACCAGGTCACTATCAATCCCACACGGCAAGAAAAGTACGATCTTTCCATCCCGTATACAGTCTCCCAAGGCGTCATTGTCACCAAGGACAGCAACACTGACATCAAGTCCTTCGCCGATCTCAAGGGCAAAACCACCGCCCAATCGTTGACGAGCAACTGGTACACGCTGGCAACGGACAGCGGTGCCACGGTGGAGAACGTGGAGGGCTGGGCGCAATCGGTCAGCTTGTTGAAAGACGGCCGGGTGGATGCGATCGTCAATGACAAGCTCACCTTCTTGGACTACCAGGTCAATAACCCCAACTCAGGCTTGAAGATCGCCGCCACAACCAAGGATTCCTCAGACTCGGCCTTCGCGTTCCGGAAGGGTTCAACTGCTCTGACCGAGGCAGTGAACACGGCCCTGAAAGACCTGGCTGCCGACGGCACGCTGTCCACGCTTAGTGAAAAGTACTTTGGCCAGGATGTCAGCAAATAAAGTGGCGGAACCACAGCCGNNCCCACAATCAGCCCAGCGGCAACGCGCTNNACAAACAACAAACTAAACCGCCGTTGCGCCCAGCACCGGTGCGCTCTGAGCAACCAACCACGGAGCTAGAGTTCAGCCATGGACTTTAATTTGTTTTGGAGTTCCCTTGGACCTCTGCTCCTAGGCGCCATCCAGGGCACCATTCCGTTGACCCTGGCCTCGTTTGTGCTGGGCCTGCTGATCGCGTTACTGATTGCCGTGATGCGCATCAGCACGAACAAGCTGGCCAACGGCGTGGGCAGGGTCTACATCTCGATCATCCGTGGCACTCCCCTGCTGGTTCAGCTCTTCGTCATCTTTNACGGTCTCCCAGCCATTGGTGTGAAGCTCGATCCTTGGCCCAGCGCCATCATTGCCTTCTCCTTGAACGTGGGCGGTTACGCGGCGGAGATCATTCGTGCCGCGATCTTGTCCGTGCCGCGCGGTCAATGGGAAGCCGGGCACATGATCGGCATGTCCCGTAACCAAACATTGCTGCGGATCATTTTGCCCCAGGCAGCGCGCGTGTCAGTCCCACCGCTGTCCAACACGTTCATCTCGCTGGTCAAGGACACCTCCTTGGCCTCGCTGATCCTGGTCACCGAGATGTTCCGTGTGGCTCAGCAAGTTGCGGCGTTCAGCCAGGAATTCATGCTGCTCTATCTAGAGGCTGCACTCATATATTGGGTGATCTGCCTGATTCTCTCAACTGCCCAAACCCACGTGGAANAGAGGTTGGACCGCTATGTTGCCCACTGATTCAGTGCTGCAGGTTCGCGGCTTGAGCAAGTCCTTCGGTAGCAATACCGTACTGCGCGGCATAGATCTGGATGTTCCCCGCGGCAAAGTGGTGGCACTGATTGGTCCGTCCGGTTCCGGTAAAACAACCATCCTGCGGTCCCTGAATGGCCTTGAAATTCCCGACGCCGGATCCGTCACTGTGGGTGCAACCGGGACTTCCGCCGTGGGTGGGCCCGGCAGCGGTGGAGGCTCCGGTGCCGAGTTGCCGGCACTAACCCTGGATTTTTCTGCCAAGGTGACGGACAAAGAGATTGCCGCACTGCGCGACCGCAGCGCCATGGTCTTTCAGCACTACAACTTATTTCCGCACAAGACCGTCCTGCAAAACGTGATTGAAGGCCCGGTGTACGTGCAGAAACGGCCGCGGGCTCAGGCAGTTGCCGAGGCGGAGTCGCTACTGGCCAGAGTAGGGCTGGCGGACAAGCGTGATGCCTACCCCTTCGAGCTTTCCGGTGGCCAACAGCAGCGTGTGGGAATTGTGCGGGCACTAGCGCTGAAACCACAGCTGCTGCTNTTTGACGAGCCAACTTCTTCCCTTGACCCTGAGCTGGTGGACGATGTCCTTGCCGTCATTAAGGAACTTGCCGATGAAGGCTGGACCATGGTGATCGTCACTCACGAGCTCGCCTTTGCCCGGCAGATGGCCGATGAAGTGGTGTTCATGGACGGCGGCGTGGTGGTTGAACGCGGACCCGCCAGCCAGGTCTTGCGCAACCCACGCGAGGAACGCACCCAGCAGTTTGTCCGCAGGCTGCTCCACGAACTCTAATCACCAAAAGGTGCGGGTTAGAGAACAGTGAATCCCTTGCGCAGGGGCCCGCGGCCGGTTGCGGCGAGCAGCAGCGCTCCACTGAGACCGGCCTCTGTGGCCAGTGCACTCACCAGAGACAAGCTCTGCGCCCCNGCACACTCGGGCACGGTGAGCGGCTGGCCCAAAGCGGTGGCCAGATCGCAAGTATGCACCGTGAGCTCGAACGTGCGCGTTGGTAGGTAATCAATCAGCCGCATACCGCCGACAGGTGTGGCGGCCACCGTATCTGCAGTACTGGCGTGAACCAAGGCCAGCACCCGCTTGGCGATCGCCGCCACCGCAGCCCCNGGATCGGCACCCAGTGCGGCACCGGCGTCTTGGCCACGCTGGGCCACCGCCTCCGGATCTGCGAGGGCTGCAAGGGCCCGGCGGAAGTACTCCACGCCGGAATCTACCTCGATGGTTCGCACGGGCTTGTTCACATAACTTTCGAGCGTGGAAAGTGCTCGGCTCGTGTGGCCCACCAGATCCCGAACGCTCCACTGCCCCAACGCGTGCCCGTCCCACGGGCCGTTGGCATCCGGGATAGTACGCAGAAACCAATCCACGGCTTGTTCATAAGCAATCTGTGCTTCGGCCCAGCTAGTTGCCATCATGGTTGTCAGTGTAAAGCACCGCTACTTCCCCAGCAGGCTGAAGCAGTTGCTGCCAGTGCGCGGGTTCAGCCCACCCGCCCGCGTGGGTGTACACATTCATGGTGTTTCCGCGACTGAATCCCACTAGGGTCAGCCCAGTTTCTTGGGCCAGTTCTACGGCAAGGGACGACGGCGCACTCACGGCCGCCAGGACCGGAACNCCTGCCATCGCAGCCTTTTGCACGAGCTCAAATGAGGCCCGGCCAGAGACCTGCAAGATGGTATTGGCCAAGGGCAGGCGCTTCTCTCGGAATGCGGCACCCACTACCTTATCTACTGCATTGTGCCGGCCCACATCCTCACGCACGCTCAGCAGTTCCCCGTTCGCGGCAAACAATCCGGCCGCGTGCACTCCACCAGTTTTNTCAAANAGCTTCTGCTGTTCCCGCAAGATATCAGGTAGGGTGGCCAACACCGCCGCATCAACCAACGGCTCCCCGGGCGCGGCTAACATGCCAAAGTGCGAGGATTTTCGAACAGCATCAATGGATGCAGTGCCACAGATACCACAGGCACTGGAGGTAGTCACATGACGGTGGGCTGCCGGCAACGGCATCGCCACATCGGGGCGCAGCTGCGCTTCAACAACGTTAAACGTCTGTTGCCCATTTTCATCTTCACCCGCACAAAACCGCAAGGAAATGAGCTCCTCCGGGGCAAAGATGATCCCCTCAGAAACCAGAAACCCGGCCACGAGGTCAAAATCGTCGCCAGGAGTTCGCATGGTGACAGTGAAAGATTCATGCCCTAACCGGATTTCCAGCGGCTCTTCCGCAGCCAGTGATTCCTCGCGCACAACCCGGCGCCCGCCAGCAATATCAATCTTTACGGCCTTGACCCGCTGGACTAGTCGTCCCATGTAATCCTCCAAAATCAATAGCGTCTAAGCTTAGACTAGATCCTCAACGGTGAAGGGACCCATCATGGTTGGCAAAGCGCCCCACGAGAACATTGATGAATCACAGCTCTCGGTGAGACGTGTGCAAAAGGCTGTAGGCATTCCGGGCATATTACATTCCATGGAAGCCGCCTTTGATGAGATGGGCCCTGTCCGTGCAGTACAAACCCTGCTGCGGATCAACCAANAAGACGGCTTCGATTGCCCTGGTTGCGCCTGGCCCGAGGACGACAAACGGCACAAGGCAGAGTTCTGTGAAAACGGGGCCAAAGCAGTCTCAGAGGAAGCAACGAAANGGCGCGTGCCGCCCTCGTTCTTTGCAGAACATTCAGTGAGTGAGCTGCGCGGGTGGGACGATTTCCGTCTGGGCCAGCAAGGCCGGTTGACGGATCCGATGTATCTGGCAGAAGGCAGCGACCATTACGTTCCGGTCTCGTGGGATAGGGCGTTGGGGCTACTGGCCGATGAACTGTTGGCGTTGAAAGACCCCAACGAAGCTATTNTTTACACCTCCGGACGCACCTCTAATGAGGCTGCGTTCTTGTACCAGCTCATGGTGCGCGGGCTGGGCACCAACAACCTGCCGGACTGCTCGAACATGTGCCACGAATCCAGCGGTTCGGCACTGACTGAGACCATCGGCATCGGCAAGGGCTCGGTATCGCTGGAGGACATGTACAAGGCCGAGCTGATCATCATCGCCGGCCAAAACCCCGGCACAAACCACCCGCGCATGCTCTCCGCACTGGAAAAAGCGAAGAAGAACGGCGCCGTGATTGTGGCAGTGAACCCGCTGCCCGAAGCCGGGCTGATGCGCTTTGAGAACCCGCAGACGGTCAAGGGCCTGGTGGGCGGCGGCACGGCACTGGCGGACGACTTCTTGCAGATCAAGCTCGGCGGGGATCAGGCACTCTTTCAGGGCTTGGGCAAATTCCTGCTCGAGGAACAGCGCCGCCCCGGTTCCTTAAATGCTGGCCGCGTGTTCGACACGGCGTTCATCGACGCCCACACCACGGGCTTGGGTGAATATCTGAGCCAGCTTGAGGAAGTCACCTGGGCGGAGATCGTCACTGCCACGGGCCTGAGCGAAGCCCAGATCCGGGCCACCGGCGAACGGCTGCTGGCATCCAAGGCCACCGTGGTCTGCTGGGCCATGGGCCTGACTCAGCACAAGCACTCGGTAGCTATGCTGCGCGATGTGGTCAACGTGTTGCTGCTCCAAGGAAACATTGGCAAGCCCGGTGCTGGCGTGTGCCCGGTCCGCGGCCATTCCAACGTCCAAGGCGACCGCACCATGGGCATCTTTGAGCGCATGCCGGCCGATTTCCACGACGCCCTCGATGCGGAATTCTCTTTCGCTTCGCCTCGCCCCCACGGCTTTGATACTGTTGCTGCGATTGAGGCGATGCGCGATGGCAAGGCCGGAGTGTTCCTGGGCATGGGTGGGAACTTTGTGCGCGCCACACCAGACTCCGATGTCACCGAAGCTGCGCTGGGCACACTGTCCATGACGGCTCAAATCTCCACCAAGTTGAACAAGTCGCACCTGATCACCGGCCGCCAGGCGCTGATCCTACCCACCCTGGGCCGTACCGAGCGAGACACTCAGGCAGGCGGGGACCAGCGCGTCACTGTCGAGGATTCAATGAGCGCTGTGCACGCCTCGCGTGGACGGCTGGCACCGGCGTCGGACCGCCTACTCTCCGAGGTGGCCATCGTTTGCCAGCTTGCGAAGCTGCTGTTCGAGACCGACGACGGCGGCACCCGCCCAGGTGCCCCCGCGNCCGATTGGTCTGCCATGGCCGCGGACTACAGCCTCATCCGAACCCATATTGCCGCCGTGGTGCCCGGCTTTGAGGACTTTGAAGCCAAGATCGATAAGCCCGGTGGTTTCATTTTGCCGCACGGGCCGCGCGATTCGCGGACTTTCACTACTGAGTCTGGGCTCGCCCATTTCACGGCCAACGTACTGCAATACCCGCGTGTGCCCGAAGGCCGGTTGCTGTTACAGACTCTGCGCTCCCACGACCAGTACAACACCACCATCTACGGCAAGGACGACCGCTACCGCGGCATTAAGAACGGGCGCCGTGTGGTGTTTGTGAACCAAAATGACCTTGATTCCTTGGGCATCGCCGACGGGACCATGGTTGATTTGGTCTCCGAGTGGAAGGACGGGGTAGATCGCAGGGCACCAGATTTCCGGGTGGTGGCCTACTCCACCNCCGTGGGCTGCGCCGCCGCGTATTACCCCGAAACGAACGTGCTTGTCCCGCTGGATTCTAAGGCTGACATCAGTGGAACACCAACGTCAAAGTCTGTGGTGATCAGGCTCGAGCTGGCCACAGTGAGCTGACGTAGCACGGCAGGGCACCTAGCTGGGCCTGCCAGTGCATGCTAGGACTTGGGTCAAGGGGCTTTGTTCGCGGCCAGAATCACGGGCAGATTCCCGCCCATGGTGCACTCCAGCAGTTCGCCCACGCTTGTATCCTGTGCATAGAAGTCCAGAAGGCGCAGGCTAATGAGCGTATTCATCAGCATCCCATGAGCCAAAAANTCTCTTGCTGGGGCCGCAGCCATCCCCGCCTCCTCGCGAAGCAGCGTGTAGATCNNGCCAAAACCCTCGCGAGCCCGCGCCCCAATGACAGGTTCATGACCGGCAACAAATGATTGCATGAGTAACAGCAGAATGCCGCTGTCCTTGATCAGATCCGCGTAGGCTTGGGCCAGCATCTGTTCGAGCTGCTCCAGTGCTTCCGCAGTATCCACGCTGCTGGCCCGAGCGGTAGTGGCGTCGGGCGCCTGACCAGCATTGGCCTCGGCAATGACAGTCCGGAATCTCTCCTGCAGTTTGGCCAAGGCGCGCCCAAGAGCCTCCAGGAAGAGGTTCTCCTTGGTGCCGAACATGCGCACCACATAAGGCTGGCTGATGCCCGCAGCCTGTGCCACCTGAGCTGTGGTTGCCCCAGCATAACCTCGCTCGCCAAACACGGCAGTTGCCGCCTGAAGAATTAACTCGCGGCGCTCGTGTGCAGCCATGCGCTTGGACTGTGCAGGCCTACCTGTAGGCCGGGCGCCAGTGTCCTGCACAATCTTCTTCACCATATTTGAGATGTTATCAGTCAATTACCACGGCCCACCGTTGAGTAATCAACCAATTACCTAACCGGTGCGATCACGCCCACGGCAGCGTTATTGAGCTGAGCGTCTCACCCATTTTGGCACCATGCGGCGGGACAACCATGATGCCATCTGCCGCAGCTAAGCCGCGCATCATGGCGGAGTCGGTGTGGGCACACGGNGAGGCCAAACCGTAGACCAAACGGTAGGGCAGGAGCCTGGTGGGGCCGTGGAATTCCTTAATGGGCGAGCCACAAGCCACCTGTGTTGCAGCGGGCTTGGGTAGGCTTCCCAATCTGGCAAGCAGCGGCCCGCCCAGTGTCATTAGGCCAACCATGGCGGCCAACGGGTTGCCAGGCAGACCCACAATGAAGCGCCCGTCAGGCAGTTCAGCCAGCAGTGTAGGGTGCCCTGGCCGCATGGCAATGTGTTCAATGTGGAAGATCCCACCCATAGCAGTGATGGATTCGCGCAGAAAATCAACCCTAGAGTGACCTGTGGCACCGGTGGTGATGATGACATCGGCGGGATCGTCCCCGTCATCAACGAGCGCATCGAGCATTGATGTGAGGTTATCGCCGGCCCTTTGCAGACCAACAACAGTGCCACCGAGCATACTAACTACAGCGCCGAGCTGCGGNGAAAACGCGTCGCGCACAAAACCTGGTGCGGGGATACCCGCGAGAACAACCTCATCACCGGTCAGGACGATTTTCACGGCGGCCTTGCCCAGAACTGAGAGCTCATCCATGCCTCCCAGAGCAGCAAGGGAAATATGGGCGGGGTTAAGAGTGCTGCCCGCCTTGATCAGCAGTTCCCCTTCTGCGCCCTCTTGTCCGGCCGGACGGATGTGCTGGCCGTTNTTNGGTTCGCCGGGGCGGGCGGTGCCGCCGCGCACCAGAACCGGAAGTCCGTCGTCGTCCATGGAAAGCGTGCCGGACTCGCTGCGCAGTACTGACTTGGCACCGGCTGGGATAAGCCCGCCTGTGACGATGGGGACAGCCTGCCCNGGAGCTAACTTCTCCCCTGCTTCGGCAAGAATCCATGGCGGGCTGCCAGCAACCGCCCAACCGTCCATGGCCGAGGACGCATAATGCGGCATGGGGTGCAGGGCATGAACATCCGTGGCGAGGATCCGCCCCACTGCCAAGGCCAAAGGAACGGTATGGGCTGGCAGTGGCAGGGCAACATCCCAGGCGCGGTCGCGGGCTTCCTGCCACGAATGGGGCATTACTGTGGTGGACTGCTCGGCTATGGCGGGNCGTAGCATCAGCGCCTATCACTGTGGCTGCGTCCGCGCCTACAGCCTCCGGCTCCCGCTGCGCTGTGTTGGATTGCTCCACCATGGGAGAACTATTTCTCTGTGGGTGATTCAACGGCAGGATCCGCCGCTGGCACGGCTGCAGGGGCCTTCGCACCGGCAAGCTGCTTGGCCAATCCCAGCGCAGCCTTCATGGCAACAGCCTCGCTGGTCTGGCCAGAACCTGCGGCTAAACCAGCCGCCAGCCCTGCCACGAACGTGGTCAGCGGAGCCGCCGGGCGCACGATCGAATGCGCAGCGACCCCGGCCAGGTTCAACACCGCATGAATATCGACGTCGATATCGGCAATTTCAAAGGCTTCAAGCAGCTGGTGCGTCCAGGCCTGCAGAACCTCGTCTTGATTTTCCAATTGCTACCCTTCCGCGTTGGTAGGTCCCGCGCCAATCCCCTGCGCGCGGGCATCCTCCCAAGTGTCTATGTCCGCCGTCAGCCCTGAAGGCACAGCGCATTCCTTGGTGTTCACACTAGCAACCAAGGAGAAAACAGACGCATTCTTCAGCCGGTTCTCACCCCGCGCCGCCGCCACCGCCACCTTCAGTGCAGCCAGCGGGTAAATGGCGGCCAGTGGCTGCTTNTTGCCGTCCGAGACGGCCATGATGCCTGTCCCCTCTTCACAGGTGGTCAGTTCAGCCGCGAGCAGCCGGACGATTTCACCAACATGGGGCATATCACAGGCAAGTACCAGTACAGCTCCGCCATCCTCTACCAGTGCCGCCACTCCTGCGCCAATCCCGGCTGCCGGGCCTGAGAACGGCGGATCTTCCTGCACGGCAAGGACAGTTCGTCCCAGTTTGGTGGTCTCTAGCCACCCCGCCATGTTCTCAACAGGACCCACGACGGCGATCCGGGTACCCACACTTCCTTGATCCAGGTGCACCTGAGCCGGGTTTCCCACATCCTGCTTTCTCCCACCCTGCACCGTGGCTTGGTGGATAGCCTCCTGGTGGGTAAGTGCTTGATTGGCGATCGCTTGGGCAGCTGCGTCTACTGTGCGCGCAAGTAATGTTTGCCCCTCCAGTACCAGCCCTGCCTTAGGTACCCCACCGAGCCGCTTGGACAGGCCACCGGCCAAGATCACCGCCTGCATGTTGATCCAATCAAAGTCATCATGGTTCTCATGCTATCGGCCCCTGCATTCTTCAGCGGTTGGGCAACAATCTTATGACGATGACAGCGAAAAATTAGAAATGCATTCACTGCATATTTGCAGGAACTGCACTTATGCTATTGGCTGTGCCGTTAATCACTACACGACGCATGTTGCGCAACCGTTTTGGAGCCATCATGAGCACAGATTCACCCTTGGCAACGCTGTCCACAGACACTTTGCGCACTAGAAAACGTACTGCCACGCGGCTGAGCATCCGCCGCGCAGCGATCGAGCTGGGCCTTGAACATGGCTATGAAAACGTCACAGTGGACATGATCTGCGCGGCCAGCAACGTCTCCGCCCGCACCTTCTTCAACTATTTTGGTAGCAAAGAAGGCGTCTACGTCAGCCCCACTAAAATAATGCCCACACAGGAGCAATTCAGGTCCTTCGTGGAAGGTCATGGCTCCAGTGTTTTCGGTGACCTATTCAACCTGATCGCTGGAGCCTTTGTGGAGGTAGATGCCAACCTTGAACTAATCAGGGCCAGGCACCAGCTCATCCATCAAACACCTGAACTTCTCAGCAAGGAAAAGTCCCGCATCAGCGAGACCGAGGAAGTCCTTGTCAGCTACGTCCTGGAGCGCTACCACTTCCAAGGCCGCAACCAGGTTCAAACACCGGATCTTGAAGACGAGGCCCGCATGGTTGTTTCACTCGTCTCCGGGGCCATGCGATTCGCCATGCAANAATGGGTTGCCGGAAATTTCACCGCAACACGGGAAGAACTTGTCCAGACAGCATCAGATTTGATCCAACGGATCACCAGCAACGAACATTGGCCCTAACCCGGCACTCCTGGACCACAGTGGCCAGGAAACTACTTCCCGCGCATCAGCTGGGACCTGAGTCAACCGGCCGTCACCTAAACCAACCCGCGCCTGCACTCTCTGGCATCGGCATTTGGCCACACCTTGCCGCGGTGTTCCACGTTCATCACTTCACCCATTACCGTCTGCACAGCATCCGGCCGCTAGGAAATATCATGGCTACAACCACCCAAAACACTTATCCACCTATCACCGGTGACCGGCGCAGCATCTTACTAGTTTTCGCCGGACTCATGCTGACGATGTTGCTAGCATCCCTTGACCAAACTATTTTCAGCACAGCGCTACCCACCATTGTTGGCGAACTCCATGGCGTCAACGAGATGTTGTGGGTCATCACCATATACATCCTGGCCTCAACCATCACACTGCCCATTTACGGCAAGCTGGGTGACCTCATTGGCCGTAAGGGCCTGTTTATCGGCGCCATTTCCATTTTCATTGTTGGCTCGATTGTGGGCGGTTTCGCCCAAGACATGACGTGGCTCATCATTGGCCGCGGTGTGCAAGGGTTCGGTGGCGGAGGCTTGATGCTGCTCTCACAGGCCATCATTGCCGACGTCGTTCCCGCACGGGAACGTGGACGGTACATGGGCGTCATGGGCGGAGTATTTGCCCTGTCCTCCGTGGCCGGACCACTGCTGGGCGGTTGGTTCACGGACGGAATCGGCTGGCGTTGGGGCTTGTGGATGAACGTTCCGTTGGGCATCCTAGCCATCATTTCGGCTCTCTTGTTCCTGCGCTTACCCAAGCATCCACGGGCCAAGGGCCGTGTTGACGTTACCGGGATGGCACTGCTGGGCATCACCTCAACACTGCTGGTACTGCTAAGCACGTGGGGCGGTACCAAATACGACTGGAATTCACCACAGATCATCGGCCTGGGAGCGGGCACGGTGCTAGCTGGCGCTCTCTTTGTCCTCACTGAACACAGAGCCGAACACCCCGTCATGTCACTTCACCTGTTCAAGGACCGTAACTTCAACCTCACAACAGCCGCGGGTCTAATCACCGGCATCGCCATGTTCGGCACACTGGCATATCTGCCCACCTATTTGCAGATGGTCACCGGCGCCAACGCTACCCAGGCGGGTTTCTTGATGATCCCGATGATGGCAGGGCTACTGGTGGCCTCCATCACTTCCGGACAGCTGGTGAGTAAAACCGGGAGGTACAAGTGGCTACCCATCACCGGCATGTTCGTTGTGGCAATAGCCTTGGTGTTGCTTTCTAGCATGACGGCAACAATGCCGGTGTGGATCATTTGCATCTACCTGGCCATTATGGGCATCGGGCTCGGTATGAGCATCCAGATTTTGGTGCTGATTGTACAAAACCAGTTCCCCAATTCCCAAGTGGGCATGGCGACAGCATCCAACAACTACTTCCGCCAGATCGGCGCCTCGCTGGGCTCCGCCGTCGTCGGCAGCTTGTTTGCCCACCGTCTGTTCAGCATTCTCTCCGAACGCATGGCCGGCAGTGCTGGGACCGCTGGCAGTGGAGGACTCAACGCGCTGACACCTGCGATTGTTCGCCAACTGCCAGAGCAGGTGCGCGGGATAGTTATCGGCGCGTACAACGACGCACTGACGCCCATCTTTGTCTACATGGTTCCACTGCTAGTGCTTGCAGGGATCTTGTTGTTCTTCATCAAGGAAATACCGCTGGCCACCAGCATTAATCGCGAACCCGAAAATCCGGGCGCAGAACACGATGAACTAAACACCACGGGTGCTTAAACTAATGAACCCCGTCCGTGGACGGGGTTCATTGGGTAAAGATGTTCTTTAGTGACCCATCGCAATGAAAACGGGGCCTGAACCGACGTTGGCGGAGAAGATAGCGGTTGTGCCGCCTTCCCATCCACCGTGTACGGCCTGGCCGTTGCCAATGTAAACGGCGATGTGAGCCATGCCCACGCCACCGTCTGCGTAGTAAATCAAGTCACCGGGCTGAGCTTCGCCGGCGGAAACCGTGCGGCCCAAACTCAAGTAGCCAGCGGGCCAGTCGTGGAAGTTAATTCCAACGGCAGCCAATGAGTTGCTGACCAGCGCGGTGCAGTCCTGGCCAACGCCAAGCTGAGACAAAGCAGCGCTGGCGATTGCTGCGCCAATTCCGCTCTGGGCCGCAGGTGCGGGGCAACCNTCAGGATTGCTGGTGGTTACAGTGGGAGCTGCTGCCGGTGCTACTTCAGCAACCGGTGCTACTTCAGCGACCGGTGCTACTGCTTCAGCAACCGGTACGGCTGCTGCAACAACAGGCGCAACTTCTGCGACCGGCGCTGCAACAACTTCGCTGCTCTGTGCCTCTACAACTACCGGCGCCTCAACAACAGGAGCCGGGGTGGAGGTGATGGCGGGNGTGGCGAATGAAATCTTCACCGTTGACGCTGCCGTGATCGCGGACGCAAGTTCCGTGTTCAAGCTCAGTGTCGTTGCACCGTCAGAAGCGCGCTCCACAGTGGGAGTAGCCGCGTTTGCTGCGATGCCTGATGTCAATACCAGACCAGATGCCGCTACGATGACGGCAGCCTGACGACCAACTCCACCGGCGTTCGAGCTGACGGCTTTGGTGAAGGTGGACATTGTACCGGTCTTAACAACCTCGGCGCGGTGGCGCCTGAGGACAGTATTTGAAGCCAAGAAGGATTCCTCTCCCAAAGCCTGCGAGGTAAGCTGTCGGATTCGGATNGGAGTCACCCGGCCGCTCCACGTTGGCACAGCAAAGAATCTCTTCTTTACCTGATTGAACGTTTCGCGGCTTCACCCCAAGGACTTCTGAAATCGAAGTCCGATTATTGGTTCCCCGCCCCTGCCAGACGATTGATACGAACGGACCATGAGTAGTGGCAGAGCTAGGCAATCAACTCATGGACGCCAGCTTGATTCGAAGTTGGCGCGATATCGACGCTACAACAGATTTTTCCTAATGTCACGTTCAGGTCACGGTACTGTGACTAAGTCGTAACTAAAAGGTACCTGTGGAGGACTTAAAGCCAGCCCATGGGATCAACAGTTTCATCGTCGACGATGACTTCAAAGTGCAGGTGGCAGCCAGTGGAGGCGCCTGTGGTGCCGCTGAGGCCTACCTGGTCCCCACGCTCGAGCTTCTGACCGACTTTCACACTAATGCTGCTCATGTGGTTATAAGAGGTTGAGAGGCCGTTGCCGTGGTCAACAACAACACGGTTGCCGCCACCATAGTTATGCCATCCAGCGAAAGTCACAACACCGCCAGCAGCTGAGAACACTTGGTTCCCGCAGGAAATGGCGAAGTCCTGACCCGTATGCATCTCATCTATTTGGCCTGTGATGGGGCTAATGCGTCCGCCAAAGGGTGAACTCGTCACCAGGTCCGCTAGGGGCGCTGAGAGGGTTCCCTTGGCCGCAGCCGGGGTGACGTTGGAGGCGTTGACCTTCAAGGTTTCCTTGAGCTGGCCATCAGGGTTCAGCGCACTGGCGATCTCAGGGCTGGCGAAGGTGATGGGAACCTGCGACCCTGCTGTGACAGCGGTTTCTACCGAGGAAACCGTTGCGGCTGCCAAATTGGGAGCGTCGGCGCCGTGAGCCGAAGGAAGGGTAACAGCCAAAACCAAGCCTGTTGCAGCCATGGCCACGCCAACTTTNTGACCTGCCCCACTGGTGGCGCTTGCTCGCAGCAGTTGAGTCATGGACAAACTTGGTGCTGAACTTGCACGCTCTACAGCAATTGCTTCACGGCGGCTTCCTGGAAGGGAAACAAGCTCGTGAATTGCCGGTGACGACGCACGACGACGTCCCCGCTTTAACCTCTGACACTAAAAGCCTCTCTATATGAAGCACCTGCGAAGTTAGCTGTCGGATTCGGAATCAGAGAGTGTAGCTTTGATCCGGCCCAAGCACTTGGCACACGTAGAGCCATGGCACAGTCCAAGGGACTGCACCAAAAGTGTGTTGCGTTTCGAGTGTGGGCTTCACCCCAAGGCAGACTGGATTGTCCGCCGAATGTGGTTCCCCGCCCTTGCCTTAGTGGTTACTGTCCAAGCTGCGAAGGCAAGGTTCGGTGTCGCAGAATGGTAACGCTTTGGTTACAGCGCCAGTTGAATACTATACGTCAAAAGCGGTAAACGTAACAATTCCGTTATCTGGATTGTCAATAACGTTTCATCAGCTTGGGCGCTTTTAGCTCATGGCGACAAANACGTGTGCGGCAACTTCCGGCGGCAGCTCCAGCGCCCCTTCAATGCCGGGCACACGGACGGAGATATATTCTCCTACTTGAGCGAGGGAAATCCGCGCTCCGGGGCGAAGTCCGCCTTCATCAAGCTGGAGGAGTAACTCCGGCTCCACTTGGATGCGCTCAGAAAGCCGGTGAATGACAACTTCTTGCCCCGGTGAATAGGTGATCATAGCCTCAACTAGGGTCACCAATCCGGCGGCAAAGACAGGGGCAACCTCNCCGCCTAATTCTTCCAGCCCCGGAATCGGGTTCCCGTAAGGGGATTCAATGGGACGGCCCAACAGGTCAAACAAACGCTGTTCAACCCGTTCACTCATCACATGCTCCCACCGGCAGGCTTCTTCATGGACGTAGGCCCAGTCAAGGCCAATGACATCAGCGAGGAGTCTCTCAGCCAGCCGGTGCTTACGCATGACCCGTGTTGCCTTGTCACGTCCGGTAGGTGTTAACTCCAAATGCCTGTCACCTGAGACGATGACTAAGCCGTCGCGTTCCATGCGCCCAATGGTTTGGGAGACTGTTGGGCCAGAGTGGTGCAAGCGCTCAGCAATGCGAGCACGCAATGCCACAATGTTCTCTTCTTCCAACTCCAGGATGGTCCGCAAATACATTTCGGTCGTGTCAATCAGATCAGCCACGTCAGCATCCTCCTGTTATTGGGTGAGTTTTGGGGCAAATACTATCGTGTCTACGTTAGCCTGATTCCCACGATCCGGAGAAACCCTTCCATTTTCTGAAACCGACCCAGCGGGACCAATATTTCTTTGCGCCGGAACATTTTTCTTCTGGGACAGGTTCTACGGCAGAATTAGTAACAGCCCTTGGCGCCTATGCACCTTCCATCGCTTAATTTTGGAGCAACTCGTGAGCGAATCCACGCCCCTCACCATTCCCGCCAACCTTCGCCCGGCCGACGGCCGTTTCGGCGCAGGCCCCTCANAAGTTCGCCCCGAACAAGTTGCCGCACTCTCCGAGGCTGGCGCAACTCTCTTGGGCACATCCNACCGCCAGGCACCTGTCAAGAATCTTGTGGGCGAGGTCCGCAGCGGGCTTAAGGACTTCTTTGGTGCCCCTGATGATTACGAAGTGATCCTTGGCGTTGGTGGCTCCACCGCGTTCTGGGATGTCGCAGCATTTGGCTTGGTGGAGAACAAGGCCCAGCACCTCTCCTTCGGCGAGTTCGGCTCGAAGTTTGCCTCTGCTACCAACAATGCTCCGTTCTTGGATGCGTCCTCCATCATCAAGTCTGAGCCCGGAACCCGTCCGGTAGCTGTTGCCGAAGCTGGCGTGGATGCTTACGCCTGGCCCCAGAATGAGACTTCCACAGGCGTTGCCGCCNCCGTGCAGCGTGTTGCCGGTGCCGACGACGGTGCCCTGGTATTGATCGATGCCACCTCTGCTGCAGGTGGTCTGGCCGTTGACGTGCGTGAGAGCGACGTTTACTACTTCGCCNCCCAGAAANACTTTGCCTCCGACGGCGGAATCTGGCTTGGCNTGTTCTCTCCCGCTGCGCTGGAACGCGCCGCCCGCATTGGCGCATCCAACCGTTGGGTTCCGGACTTCTTGAACTTGACCACGGCCATTGATAACTCCTTGAAGAACCAAACGTACAACACGCCTGCGCTCTCCACCCTTGTCACCTTGAACAACCAGGTTCAGTGGCTCAACGCCAACGGCGGCCTTGACTTCGCCTCTGGCCGAACCGCAGACTCGGCCGGGCGCTTGTACTCTTGGGCCGAGGCATCCGCCGTGGCCACCCCGTTTGTCACAAGGGCTGAGGACCGCTCCAATGTCATTGT
The DNA here is from genome assembly GCF_021398215.1 of Arthrobacter polaris. NCBI lineage: Bacteria > Bacillati > Actinomycetota > Actinomycetes > Micrococcales > Micrococcaceae > Arthrobacter > Arthrobacter polaris. Next base: position 325,981 of record NZ_CP071516.1, on the reverse strand, counting down.
GACCATCGACTTTGACGATTGCGTGGATGCCGCAGCCGTGGCCAAGGTGCTGCGTGCCAACGGCATCGTTGACACCGAGCCTTACCGCAAGCTGGGCCGCAACCAATTGCGCATCGCAACCTTTGTAGCCATCGATCCCGAAGACATCACAGCTCTGACCCGGTGCATTGACTACGTCATTGAGAACATCTAACTCGATGACGTGGCTGGGCGCATGAATCCTTATTGAGGTTTCACTCCTCCAAGCATGGGCAGTGACTGAGAACTTTTCACGAAGAAGTCTTCAGTCACTGCCCATTTTATCTCCACAGGCGTTCCTAACGAGCACAGGCGTTCCTAACGGTGTGATCCGTACCCTGGCACGCAAGAAATGGGCCCGATCCCCACAACCAGTGTGGGCCCCGGCCGAAACTCGGCGAGGCCCACACGTTCTTGACTTTATTTAGTTCGGTTCGGAGGACTCAGCGTCCTCCGGCTCCACAACATCACCGGGAGATTCAGCCGTGGCCTCTTCCCCGGTAGCACTGCTGGAGAGGGCTTGCGCCTCGTCAGCCTCTTGATCTTCAGGGCGTACCCGTTCCGACCACGGCACCCACGGCGGAGCCAGCACTGAATCATCGGTGGGTAANAGACCTACCTCATTGACAGTGGAGGCCTTGCCCCGGGAAATTCTTGTCAAAGTGGCAAACCAGACCCACCCTCGGTACCCGGGCTTATGGGACTCAAACACATGCGTCACGCACCGCACGCCTTCGCTACGCGCCCCTAAATGCCGGCCAATATCTTGGGCTTCAGCAATGCTTAATACAGCTTCGCGGGCCGTTGCAACGTCAGCCGCCAAGAAGGTATCCGGCTTGCCCACCCGCCAGATCGGAACACCAGAGCGCGGCACTGTGCCTTGGTCAGCAGGGACTTCTGACTGCGCAGTGGTATCAGTGGCGGCTGTTTCGCTGGAAAGTTCGCTCATCATGGGCACCGTTATGCGTCGAAGTTCTCGGCAACCTTGCGCAATGCTGCGGCAATCTTGCTCGCGTCACCGTCAGGATACTTACCGTTGGTCAGGGATCCTACAGAGTTCTCAAGCAAGGAAACTAGGTCCTGCACAATAGGGGCAAGGTCGCGTGCGGGCATCCGTTTGGCCTTAACCACAGAAGCACTGCGGTCCAAGATCTTAGCGGCCATGGCCTGGGCGCCCTTGCGCCCGTCTGCCACACCAAATTCCATGCGTATGCCGGGCTTTATCTCGCCTGCATCAGCGGGCAGTGCATTGGCCCGCAGGAAAACTTCGCGGCCGTCATCGGCAGCGATGATGCCGAAGCCTTTTTCGTTGTCGTACCATTTCACTTTGCCGATAGGCACTTGCTTTACCCTTAAATTCTTGTTGGCGTGGACCGCAATCTGCTCCTGTGCGAATTCCTCCTCGCAGTGCCCACGGCCATGAATCATACGGCCAGCACCTGCAGTGACAAATTGTATAGCTCTACTAGTTTCTAGGTTACCGCGTTGGCGAAACTACTGCGGCTTTGTGCGCTACCTGTCCGCTGTTAGCGTTATGGTATGAGCACCCATTTCTCCGCCCCACAAACCGTCAGCCGCAGCTGGCAAATCTTCAATTACGCTGCCATGGCCATGGCATTTATTGCCCTGATTGCGCTCATTGTTGTTCTGATTAGTAAATGGGCCGGTGGGGCACCTTGGCCCGGCTTCAACTGGATCTCCATGATTGCACTGCCCACCGCATTTTTGATGATGGGTGCCAGCGTACTGCGTTCGGTCACCATTCGCCGCCGGTCCTGATCTAGAACCATCGAAGCCCGTGCCCCACGCCGTGAGCACCTTGGAGGATTTAGCTGCCGATCTTACCCTCCGCTGCGATGCGCAGTTGCGGGCGTTATTTACCCTGCGCCCCGATGCCATANGACCCCCGGTAGCCAGTTTCGCTGCCTTGGCTGCCCGGCTCTGCAGTCCGGCCAGCATCGCTTTAGCTCTGGATCAGCTCACCGTGCCCCAGTTGCAAGTCTTGACGGCACTTCATCAGATACCCGGGCAGGCTCTACGGAACTGGCCCTTGCAGCCTGGGGAGAGTGCCCACTTCACGGCTACGGCGCACCTTCTGCACCGCTTGGCTCTCCTGAGTTACACCAAACCCAAACAGCTAGATTCCGTGTCACCGCACGGGAAGCACCACACCGAACCCCACCAACTACCCCTTGCCGCGGTGGGGCTCGCCCTAGGCGAANACCCCAGCTCGGCCCGAGATGGCAAATTCCCCACCATTTCATTCAGCCCTCCACACGCCGAACTCGCCCCGCTGCGCGTAGCCATGGTCAATAACGCGGCAGCAAGCGCCATTGAGGCCATACTGCGTAGCATGACTGATCTCTTGGAGACCATTCATGCAACAGCCCTACCAGCGTTGCGGGATGGAGCAGCAAGCGTCCGTTCGCTGCGCCGGTTATCCACCCTGCTGGCCATCGAGGAAGCACAGCTGTGCTTCCTTCTTGAGCTGGCAGCCATGGCACACCTCATTGCTTTTGTCCCTCTAGCACGGCGCTGGGAGGCGGTCAGCTCACCTTGGCCGCAGCTGACACGCCCCGACCAATGGCGTGTATTGATCCAGGCATGGCAAGGCAGCGACAGGCTCCCCTTTCAGCCGCGAACCGCACCGAACCCTGGAGTGGGCGAATTCAAACCCTAGTCTTCACCGNCTTCCAAGCCCCAATATAGAATCCTGCGAGGCAACACTCTCTCCGCTGTCTACGAGGTGACGTCCGCACCCGCACCCCGCCTCAGCACCGGAGCCGGAACTGCAACTGGAACCAGCGCCGGGAATATCTTCGGCGATGACATCCTCCACGCACCTACTTCTGATTCCATCACCAGGATTCTGCGCTGGAGGCACNCCCGTCTGACTGAGATCTCAGAGGCGCAAATCCCGGGCATCCTTGCCGAAATGGAGCTACTGGGGCTCACCGGATNNAACGCTCTCAGCCGCCCAGGTCAGTACGTCGCGGCCCGAAACTGGAGTGCTCTCGTAGATGTACTTGCGGCCGTCTTGCCAGCTCCTTTGGAGCATTTTGTTCTCNAAGGTGACCTCACAGCCATTGCGCCCGGCTATTTGGAACCAACAGTTGCCGCCACACTCAAGACGTTGGCTGCTCCTGAGGGGCAGGGCACCGCCGGGACGTTCCGTTTCAGCGAAGCCTCCTTGCAGAATGCCGCAGCCACTGGCTGGACTGCGGAGGGAATTTTCGGTTTCCTCCGCAAACATGCAAGCACAGCTGTGCCACAATCATTGGAATATCTGGTTTACGAGGCAACCCGGAACCCAACGGGGTCCATGGCGCTCTGGCCAGTTCCTGCACCGTCCACGGCGAAGCCCGCTACGGCAAAGCCCGCGACGGCAATGAGTGAGCTGTCCTTACGGCAACAGAGCCCACAGGCAAGTCAGCAGTCCCTGCCAGCTGACGGCGTTGTATTAGCAGAGCTACAGGACCAACTGGAGGTGCTTCGAAAAACACCAGTGAAAGTGGAGTAGAAAACGNGTGAGTTCGCAGTGGCTCTGGTTCTGGAACGTCTGAGGCAAGCCATCGCCGCCAGCGCACAGATCCAGTTGTTCGCGGTCAATCATGCCGGTGACATTGAANAGCTTTTGCTGCAACCGGAGTCCTTCACGGAGGGTTTACTGCGGGCGCGCCTGATTGGCACAGGGCAACTTCGGCGTTTTAGCGTGCACAGTATTGTGGGCGTCCAAGCACCCGCCCATGACATCGGAGGGACTCCATGAACAACGGCCCTATCATCGTCCAAAGTGATAAGAGCATCCTGTTAGAAGTGGCGCACCCTCAATCACGTGAGGCGCGCCACGCCATCGCCGCCTTTGCCGAGCTGGAGCGCGCCNCTGAGCATGTCCATAGTTACAGAATCACGCCGCTGGGGTTGTGGAATGCCCGTGCCGCAGGGCTCGACGCCGAATACGTGATAGACACATTGCTGGCATTTTCACGCTATCCAGTACCGCACACCTTGTTGCTTGACATTGCCGAGACCATGTCCCGTTACGGCAGGCTGCGGTTGGAGAAAGATCCGCATCACGGCTTAGTGCTGCGCAGCGATGACGAGCTGATCCTGGCCGAGGTGTGCCATGGGAAANAAGTTGCCGCCTTGTTGGGCCCACGCATTGATCCGTTCAGTGTGGTGGTCCATGGCACCGCCCGTGGCGAAGTGAAGCAGCTCCTACTCAAAGCCGGCTGGCCTGCCGAGGATATAGCTGGCTACGTTGACGGCACGTCTCATCCGATCGCACTGACCGCTGAGGCACCAGCCAGCGACGGCGTACCCGTGCCTTGGACAGTGCGGGAGTACCAGCGCACGGCCGTGGAGAACTTTTGGGCTGGTGGCTCGGGTGTGGTGGTGTTGCCGTGCGGGGCGGGCAAGACGATTGTTGGCGCAGCAGCCATGGCTGCCTCCGGAACCACAACGTTGATCCTTGTCACCAACACCCTTTCAGCGCGCCAGTGGAAAGCTGAACTGCTCAAACGAACCACTTTGATGGAGTCCGAAATAGGTGAGTATTCCGGGGCGGTTAAGGAACTGCGGCCCGTCACCATCGCCACCTATCAAGTCCTGACAACGAAGAGGCAGGGCAACTATCCGCATTTGGACCTGCTCGATGACAATGATTGGGGCCTGCTGATCTACGACGAGGTGCATTTGCTGCCCGCACCTGTTNTTCGTATGACAGCCCAATTGCAGGCGCGCCGCCGCTTGGGGCTGACAGCCACCTTGGTGCGCGAGGACGGCCGCGAGGGCGAAGTTTTCGCCTTGATCGGGCCCAAACTCTACGACGCCCCGTGGAAAGACATCGAATCCCAGGGCTACATTGCTCCTGCCGATTGTGTGGAGGTACGTGTAGATCTTTCCCGTGCGGAACGGCTGGCTTACGCAACGGCAGAGGATGGCCAGAAGTACCGGCTATGTGCCACCTCGCTCGCCAAATCAATGGTTGCCCAGCAACTCGTGAAAGAACACGCAGGCGAGCAGATTCTTGTCATTGGCCAATACCTTGACCAGCTCGATGAACTGGCGGCCCGTCTGGATGCGCCGTTGATCAAGGGCAGCACGCCTGTCAAGGAACGTGAACGGCTCTTTGCGGAATTTCGCCGCGGTCACCTTTCCACTCTTGTGGTCTCTAAGGTGGCGAATTTTTCCATTGACCTGCCTGAGGCGTCGGTTGCTATTCAGGTCTCTGGTGCTTTTGGCTCCCGTCAGGAAGAAGCCCAGCGCCTGGGCAGGCTGATGCGCCCCAAAGTAGACGGGCGCACAGCCCGTTTCTACACCCTGGTAGCCCGGGATACCGTTGACGCCGATTTCGCCGCGAAACGCCAACGCTTCTTGGCTGAACAAGGTTATGCCTACAGAATCATGAGCGCCCCTGACCTTGCCCGCCCCACCAACCCCGCCCCTACCAACGCCGCATCACTTTTGACACACTTTCTGCCAACCCGCATCACTTTTGACAACACCTCAAACCAGTGACGGCTGATCCGCTCAAGAGTAGGATCACAAAATAGCGGGTCCGCTGCGGATCGCTTCACAACTTAAGGGGCATCATGGGCACTGAGGAGTCGGTTGTTGCGCACTACGGGCGCGGCACGGTGGAGAAACAGTTGCTTGAGATCATCAAGGCTGCGGGTGGGAATCCCGACAGCTTTGCGGTAGGTGATCTGCATGGAGTTGATCAGCTGCACATCGGTGGGGCCGAGGCCACCAGCAGGGTGGCAACCCGCGCAGGCATCAGCCAGGGTAGCAGGGTCGTGGATCTTGGCTCCGGTGTAGGGGCAGTGGCCCGGGCTCTGGCCCATGAGTTTGGCGCCACGGTCCACGGCGTGGACCTGACAGCGGAGTTTGTCACCGCCGCGCGCTCCATCACTGAACGCACCAACCTGTCCGGGCAGGTTACCTTCAGCACGGGCAGCATCCTTGCCCTGCCGTTTGAGGATGCTGACTTCGACACAGCGCTCATGGTCCATGTGGGCATGAATATCCAGGACAAGGATAAGGTCTTCGCTGAGGCCGCCCGGGTGTTGCCCCGGCGGCGTTTTGCCGTGTACGACATCATGCTCATGGGTGGGGACCTTGAGCAGTATCCCCTGCCCTGGGCCGCCACGGCGGAAACCTCGTTTGTGCAGCCGCCATTGGCCTATTCCGATGCCCTGGTGCAAGCCGGGTTCGTGGTGGATCAGGAGGCAAAACCACTCGCGGAAGGCATTGCGTTCCTAGAACGAGCATTGCTCTCCGGAGGTCCTATGGGCGTGGAGAACACGGCCTTGACCAACCTGCTGGCAGCGTTCCGCTCAGGCATACTGGCCCCTGTGGAGATCTACGCGCACCTGCCCTGAGTTCTGGCTGGCCGCTGTACCTACGGTCATGGCTAGTTAGCGTGTGCACCGGTTAGAAAAGTATCCGCAATTCCTCGAGTTTTCCTGCGAGCGCGCAGGTCCATCCGTCACGGCCCTGTTGCTGTCAGTTCACGTTCGACGCCGGACCCTCACCCCACTGTGTTGCCGTATCCCCGCTGTGTTGCCGCATCGGCAATGGCCCGGCCACGCCGTCGTGCGGCCATCGAACCCCGAGGTGGTGAGCACATCGGAGGTTACACCGACAGCGATCGGCTTCCTGCGACGTCGGTGGCCCATGACTCATGCAGGGCAATGAGTTCAGCCAGAATGCCGGGCTCACTCTCCTGCAGATCGGTGGTCTCGGCAGGATCGCTGGCCAGGTTACTCAGGAAATAGCCGCTGCCGGGTTCAGCGTGCTCAACGTCCCTAATGGCTTCGGCCACAGGGGATCCCGGCTCCACCCAGTGCAGCTTCCAATCACCCCGGCGCACCGACCACTGCCAGCCGCAATCCCAATGCAGTGCTTTGTGCCCACCCTGCGCATTGGCCAAACTCGAGCTCTGGGGCGCGAGCAGGTCAAGGCCATCGCAATGCCCATACACGGTTGGATCGGCCCCTGCTGCTGCCAGTGCTGTAGGTAAAATATCCATGGCACTTACCAGCCCGACGGCGGTTTCTCCCGCCGGGACCTTGTTGGGCCAGCGCAGCAGGAAGGGTACGCGCACGCCACCCTCCCATAGGGTGTATTTTGTGCCGCGCAGTGGCAGGTTCACACCGTAGTTGCAGGTGGAGCCGCCATTGTCCGTGAGGTAAATGACGAGGGTGTCCTCGGCTAGTCCAAGCTCATCCAGTTGGTCCAGGATGAGCCCGATCTGGGCGTCCATCAACTCCAACTGGGCCAGGTAATAAGCGCGACCGTTTTCCAGATGGGGNCTGATGGCACCGTCGTACCAGTCGATGTATTCGCTAGCCCCGGGNTTCCAGTCCTCATAGGCGGGCAGCCCGCGCTTGGCAAGCTCTTCCTCCGGCAGCTGCCAGCANAAGTTGTGGACGGCGTTGAACGCCACGGTGGCAAGGAACGGCTTCTGTGCATGATCCGCCACAAATTGCCGGGTCCGCTCCCCAATGGCATCTGTCAAGAAGCCCTCAAGTTCCTGCGGCTGGTCACCGTTCCACAGTGGCTGGACGGCCATGGGNTGGGCCGCTTCTCCGTACTTCTGTACCGAGTCCTGGGAGTGGTGCAGGTAGTTCAGCCGCCCCATGGACTCCCCGGCCAGCCCGTAAAACGATTCGTCGTATCCGTGCCGCGGTGGTGTCCCACGATCACCATGGTGTTCGGTGCCGTAGTGGACCTTGCCAAAGTAGCCTGTGGTGTAACCCTCACCGCGCAACAGCTCAGCAATGGTGGGTACGTTTTCCGGGCAGATTTCCGAATCCGTGAACCAGCGCGCACCCCAGCGCTGCTGGTAGCTGCCAGCTGCCAGCCCGGCCCGCGACGGCGAACAAATGGGGGCGGTGACGTAGGCATTGCTATAGGAAGTCCCTTGCTGCGCCAACCTGTCCAGCGCAGGNGTGTCAACATCGTCTTGAATACCCAAAATGGAGCGGTCTCCATAGCCATGGTCATCGGAAATGATGACCATGATGTTGGGCTGGCGGGTTGTGGGCTGGCTGGGGTTGGGCATGAAGGTCCTTACTGGTGCTCAGGAGGTTCGTGCACCGGGGTGCCGGGACCAATGTATCGGGACAAATGTATGGGGTACCGGGACGGCTGTATTGCTCAGGCCAGGAGTGTTTTGAGCGCTGCCAAGGCCTCCACGACGGGCGGCAGCTGGGGNTGCCAGGCACGCTCCCATTCCAGGGAGACCCAGGGATCAGAGATACCGTGCGCGGCGGCAATCCCGGTGGCGAGTTCGTTCATGCGCCGCAGCGGAAGCTCTCCNCCTGGCAGCGTGAGCACCACGCTATGGGTGCCTGGTGTCCTTACCCCATCCTTATATTGGGCGTAGGCCAGCGATTCGCCCAGCAGTGCGGCACTTTGTTCCGGGGACTCATCGTGGCGCCACGGGTGCATCAGGTCCCAAATCACCTTGACCGGCGCATCGGGGTCAACATGATCCAAGATCCGGGCCAGATCCGCAGCGCGCGGGTGTGAGTCGTGGGTTTCCAGCAGGATCCTCACACCCAGTTCNCGGGCACGCCCGGCTGCCGCATTGAGTCTGAACGCGGCCCGAAGGTCTGCAGCAACCATGTCCGCCAATGGCTCCTCCCCGGCTTGNCACGGTTCAAGCCCGGCCCCAGGNAACACCCGGAGCTGCGCACCCTGCCCGGTGTTTCCAACAGACAGCCCGGCGGCAAGTTCGACGGCGGCCAACAGCTCCGCCAGCACCGGATCGTTGGTTGGGTGCCCGGCCTGAGCACCAGCACCACCGTTACCACCCTCCGGCGCCTGCTCAGCCAGCGCACACACGCGAACATAGCTGGCCAGGGCAAGCACTTGTAACCCGGCGCCTGCCAGCGCGGTGGCCACTTCCTGCTGGGCTGCGGCGTCCATGCCGGGGTAGCAAAACTCGCCGTCGGCGGCCCGCAGCTCCACGCCCGTGGCTCCTGCACTGTGTGCGATCTCAATAACCTGAGCCAGGGACGCACCAGGGCAACCTAGGGTGGAAAATGCCAGAGGCATGGCGGGCCTTTCATCCGGGGATAAGGAAGTCTTCTTCAAGCCTATGATGGAAAACGCTTTCCATCAATGTTTATGAACATACCGGGCACTCCCAGCAGTACTGCTGTATTCCTCCCCTTGAACCGTGATAATTCTTATGGTCCCGGTCCTATAAGGAGAAGCAATGGCCAGCACCTCATCCACTACCCCGAACATCGTCTTCATCCTCAGTGACGATCAAGGACCTTGGGCGCTGGGATGCGCAGGTAACCAGGACATCCACACCCCCACCCTTGATGCGCTGGCCGCTGGCGGCACCCGCTTGGAGAACTTCTTTNGCGTCTCCCCTGTCTGCTCTCCCGCCCGGGCCAGTCTCATGACCGGCCAGATACCCTCCCGGCACGGCGTGCATGACTACCTCACTGGCGTCGAAGTTGGGGCAGGTGCTCCGGACTACCTGGCAGGTCAGGCCATCTTCACCGATGTCCTGGCCGAGCACGGCTACCGCATGGGGCTCTCGGGCAAGTGGCATTTGGGTGCCAATGACGCGCCGCGCAAGGGCTTCGTGCACTGGTACGGTCTCGAAGGCGGCGGCAGCCCGTACCTGGGCGCCACCATGTACCGCAACGGCACCCGGGAGGAAGTCACTGACTACCTCACGGACATCATCACCGACGATGCCCACGCATTCCTGGACCGGGAGGCCGCCCGCAAGGAGCCGTTTTTCCTGACGGTGAACTACACGGCCCCGCACAAGCCGTGGAAGGGCCAGCACCCCAAGGAATTCGAGGATCTGTACGCGGACTGCGCCTTTGACAGCTGCNCCCAAGAGGAACCACATCCGTGGCAACCCACCGTGGACGGTGTGGCCATCGGCGGGGAACCGGACGTGCGGGCGGCCTTGGTGGGCTACTTTGCCGCGGTCAGTGCCATGGACGCCGCCATCGCCGGGCTCCTGGAGCACCTGGAANAACTGGGCATCGCGGAGAACACGCTGGTCATTNTTAGCAGCGACAATGGCTTTAATTGCGGCCACCACGGCGTGTGGGGCAAAGGCAACGGCACATTCCCGCAAAACATGTACGACTCCTCCGTCAAGGTTCCGGCCATCTTCCACTGGCCCGGGCACATCACCGCTGGCCAGGTGCGTCAGGAACTCCTCTCTGCCTACGACGTCGCCGCCACCATCTTGGACCTCGCCGGCTTGGACCCGGCACCCTTCGAGACGGGCCCTGGCACATCCTTCGCCTCGCTCCTGGAAGCGCCCAAAGGTGCAGCCACGGAGCGGGCTGAAACCGCCGTCGTCGTGTTTGACGAATACGGTCCCGTGCGCATGATCCGCACCCGCACCCACAAGTACGTACACCGTTACCCGCATGGCNCCCATGAGCTCTATGACTTGGCTGCGGATCCCGGGGAACGGCATAACCTGATGGACGACGCCGAGCCCCATCCTGCCATGGTGGGCTTGCGTTCGCGTATGGCTGGCTGGTTCGCCCAGCACGGCGTACCCGAGTTTGATGGTGCCGCACTGCCGGTTGCCGGGGCCGGCCAGCACAGTCCGCTGCGCTCCCCGCCGGGAANNCCCGGACCCACTGGGGCGTTTACCGAACCTCATTGGGACGGTATGTAACCGCGGCACGTTCGTCCATAAGGACCATAGTGGGAAATACTCCTTTATTCCTCTCTTTGGGGTGGCCTTAGCTACATAGAGACACCTACCGCCGCCAGCATGTGATCTGGCTGCGGATGTAAACAAAGGACCCTGCCATGACGCATGCACTTTCCCGCCGCCACATCCTGCAAGGCGCCGGAGCCCTGACTTTGNCTGGACTTCTTGCCACGGGCTTCACACCCATGGCTCAGGCCGCCGAAAACGCCACCCCAGCCGACCTCGATGCGCTGCGCGAGCGCTGGGTGGACCAGATCACCGGACGCATGGTTGTCACCGTAGGCGACCCCGACTTCGCGGCGGCCATCGCCACCTTGGACAAGGCCGTGGCAAGCTCCGTGGCCCTGCTGTCCCCGCGCCCAGGACAGTTGGGAGTGTTCACCGATGCACCGTTTTCAGCCGATGCCCAAATCGTCACCAGCTACAAGCGGCTCGCCCAGATGGCCACCGCCTGGGCCACCNCCGGCTCCCAATACCAGGGCAGTCCCGTGCTGCTGGGCCAGATCATGGGTGCTCTCGAAGACGGCAACACCTACGTTTACAACGATGGGCAGGCTGAATACGGGAACTGGTGGTCCTGGGAGATCGGCACGCCCAAGTCGCTGACGGACACCCTGGCCATCTTGGGCAGCAATGTCAGTGATGAGCTGCGGGCAAAGTACTGCGCCGCCATTGACCACTTCATCCCCGACCCCACGAAGCAGTTCTCGGACTCCCGCGGAAAGATCCTCTCCGAAGGCGCCAACCGGGTGGACATCTGTCAGGCCATCATTGTGCGCTCTATCCTCGGCGGGGACACTTCCCGTCTAGCCACTGCCATCTCTGCCCTGAGCCCTGTGTGGCAATACGTGAGCTCCGGCAACGGTTTCTACGCCGACGGCTCCTTTGTCCAGCACAGCACCATCNCCTACACCGGCACCTACGGTGTGGTGCTGCTGGGCGGGCTGGGCAAGTTGTTCTCCTTGCTGGGCAGCTCCGATCATGCCGTGGCCGACCCCAGCAGAACCGTACTGTTCAACACCGTGGAAGACTCCTTTGCCCCGTTCCTCCACGATGGATTGATGATGGACTCCGTCCGTGGCAGGGCCATTTCCCGCACCCAGGAACGCGGCTTTGACGACGGCATCATCACCATCGAGGCCATCCTGTGGCTGGCCCGTGCCCTGGATGCTTCCACCGCCAATCGTTGGCGGGCCCTGTGTAAGGGCTGGGTGGCGCGCAACAAGTACAGCAACNCCTTGGCAGGGGCCTCCATCCCGCGCACGGCGCTTNTGAAGGAACTCACTGCCTCTCCTGTCCGCGCCGCTGCCGAAACGCCCGGACACAGCTTCTTCCCCGGCATGGACCGCTCCGTCTACCGCGGCAACAGCTGGGCCGCAGCGTTGGGCCTGTCCAGCCAGCGGACCACATGGTACGAATGTGGCAACGGCGAAAACAACCTCGGCGCCCAAACGGGCTCCGGCATGACCTATCTTTATGCTGGCAGTCAAGGTCACTTCGACGACGATTTCTGGCCCACAGCCAACCTCAACCGCCTGCCCGGCATCACCGTGGACACCACGGTGCTGCCACCAAAGGTCGAGGGCGAATGGGGTGGCAAAACTCCCCAGAACGAGTGGACCGGCGGCGTCACCCTAGAGGGCACCGGCGCCGTGGGCATGCACTTGATCGGCCCGGGCGGCACCGGCCTGCAGGCCCGCAAGGCCTGGTTCTACACCAAGGACATGGTGGTGGCGCTGGGCGCGGACATCCACACCAACAGTGGAGCCGCCATCGAGAGCATCATCGAACACCGCAACCTGGGCGCCGGCGGCGGCNAGGCCATCACCGTGGACGGGCGCAAGCACACCGCAGCGGTGGGCGCCCCGGCACGCTACAAGCGTCCGAAGTGGGCGCACTTGGAGGGGACCGGCGGCTACCTCCTGCTGGGCAAGGAGGATCTTACGGTGCTGCGCGAGCAGCGCACGGGTGCCTGGCGAGACATCAACACCGGCGGTACGCCTGAGTCCACCAGCCGGCAGTACGCCACCTTACTCGTTGAGCACGGCATGGCCCCGGCTTGTGCGTCCTACGCCTACGCGCTGTTGCCCGGGGCCTCCGCCAAGCAGACCGAAAAGTCCTCCTCTAAGGACGCCCCGAAGGTGTTGCGCAACGACGCCGTGGGGCAGGGCGTGGAATTGGGTAAANAGGCAGTTGCTGCAGTGTTTTGGCAAGCTGGCACTGTGGGAAACATCTCCGCTGACAAGGCCGCCTGCGTGCAGTGGCAGGGCAATCCCGGCCAGGGCAGCTTGGCCGTTTCCGATCCCACCCAAACAGCGGATACCGTCGCCGTGACCTTGAAAGGCTTCCAGTACCGGCGCATCACTTCCGGTGAGGGAGCCACGCTGAGCCTTGACCACNCGGGGAACACGGTGATCACCGTCTCCACTGCCGGGCTCATGGGCCGTTCGGTAACCTTCACGCTGCACCGCTAAAAGCAGCGCCAACAGCAGCGGCACAGAACCGGCCCGGATCCAGTACGGATCCGGGCCGGTTCTGTGCCGGGCCGCCTACCGGGTGGAAACTTTCTTTCGCCCAGCGTAGGCGCTGGGGTGGTGGTGGATCAGCACCGTGGCTTGATTCTGGGTGCGTGTCTCGGTGTGGTGGCAGATCAGAGGGATGCGCAGATCCCGTGATTTGAGTGTCTTGAAGATCTTCTCCACGTTCGCCAGTAACTTATAGACCCGCACACCCTCGTGGGCGTCCATGGCGGCTGCGTCAATGCTGGTGCGGATGAGGTAAATCCCCTCTAGGCCTGCTTCCTTGACCAAGGCCTGAATCACGGCGGCAATGGCCATGACCCTGGCGGGATCCGCGGTGTTTCCAGGCACCACTGGGACCGCGTAGGGTCCTGGCCCGGGTGGCCAGCGGGTTGTGAATGCCCGTCACCAAGGAGGATGAGAGTTCACATAGGGCCAGTTTCCCCGGATTCATTTACGGGCGCAGGTACTTCCGGGCCAACGTCTTTCAATCGTGCCTTCTCTGGCGCCGAGCCAGTCCATCGCACGGTACAGCTCATCCGTGCCCACCGGCACCGGCTTCGGCCATGGTCTTGCCTGCCAACGATGATCGCGGAGTCTGAACGGCCGCCTCCGGCAACGCTGAGAGGTTCGCCATCGTTTCGTGCTTGACCTTGCCGTCTTCACGGAACGAGCGCCGCAGCAGCACCAAACGGTACTGGACCTCCACCACGTCCCGGCACACCTGTTTGTGCCCGGCTGGAGGCCAGAGTTCGACGTCACGCCCACGACTGAGCGGATCGGCGAGACCGGCACGCTCCTCTTTGACGCCAGCCGGCACACCACCGATGGACAGAAGACCGTTTCGATTCCGTGCTACCCCGTTATGGACCGGGCACCTCATGCAGTGTAAAAGGCCGTACTCGGTGCAACCTAAACCTCAGGTGAGACTGGTTCAAGCCTCAGCGCGATCATGTTCACTCCGTCCCGGTCCCACTTCGAATCAACAACCGGCAAATCCTCGATAATGATTTCCTGCAGGCCGGTCCTGGACACGTGAAGCACTCCAATCTCGCTGCGAACCACCTTCCAGTAGTGCAGGATCGGGTAAGGCTCTTCGCCTTCCCTGCGCAGCATAAACGGAGTTTGGCCGGCTTCCGTTTCCATCGTTCCCGTCAAGCCTTCAGCCCACCACTGTGGGTTGAAGTTGCCGAACGTCTCCTTACTCAGGAGCACCACTCGGTATTCGCCGGGNGTAGCCATGGTGAAATTCCACCGCAGCGATCCGCCAGCGCCGGTGTCCGCGTTCCACACATCGAGCCGAAGGGATGANTCCGGNACCTGCACAATGCTCTGATCGACTCTCGGCAACTCGGAGAAGGCCAGCTCGATGGTCCGCGGCAGTTCATCGGTNGAGCGCAGGAGCTCCAGAGTGAGAAGCGGCCCCGTACCGTCGGTTTCGGTCAGGGTGAAGGGCAGAAGGGTGTCCGTACCCAGATCACGCACGGAGTCAGGTGCGCTCGCAATGCCGCGCAGGGACAGTTCNCTTTTCCCAAGATCGGCAACGTGCAAATATACCGACGATTCGCCGGTGGTCACGTACCCNCAGTCAAAGCTGGCAGCAAAGGGGCTTGGCCCTGCGCCGCGGATGCCCGGCCTAGCCCGCTGCATCCATGTTCCGATGCCCGCGAACTGCTCCTGAACTCTTTCTGGAATCGCACCGCTGGCGTCGGGCCCGGCGTTCAGCAGAAGATTGCCGCCGCGGCTGACCGTGTACGCCAGCGTTTCACAGAGGCTGGCCACCGGCTTCCAGCCCGCTGCCAGCTTGGAGAATCCCCAGCTGTCGTTCGTGGTGGCAGCAGTTTCCCAAGCACTGGAGGGCAGGAAGTTGTTGAAATAATTGTCATCCATGGAGTTATAGTCGGCGTCCACCCCACCGCCGAGTCGGCTGTTGATGACGGCCCCGGGTTGCAGCTCCCGGACCAAGTCCAACGCTTCTTGGGCACACTCGGCCGGTATGCCGCTGGGCATGTCAAACCAGAGCAGCCCAATCTTGCCGTAGTTGCTGAGAATTTCGCGCAGCTGCGGCGCCGCTTTNCGGCGCCAGTAAATATGAAAATCTCCGTTCTCGGCATCGAAGTCCCAGCTGTTGGCGCTGGGCCCCACCGCATCAGGATCTTCCCAGTCAATGGTTTGGGAGTAGTACAGGCCAAGCATGATGCCGTATTCGGCGCAGGCTTGTGCTATTTCTGCCAACGGATCACGCCGGAACGGGGTAGCGTCAACAACGTTGTACGCCGAAACTTGCGAGTGGTACATGGCGAATCCGTCATGATGTTTTGCCGTATACACAAAGTATTTGGCACCCGCCTCGGCCGCCATGCGCACCCATTCACGGGCGTCAAAGCCAGCCGGGTTGAACGCCTTGGCCAGTTCTGCGTAGTCGGAGAGCGGAATTTGGGCCCTAAACTGGATCCATTCGGCCAGCCCTGGGACATGTTTTCCGTTCCAGAGGCCNCCGGGGATGGCAGAGATGCCCCAGTGGACAAAAACTCCGAAGCTCGCTTGTGACCAGGGNTGCCGCCGTGCAAGGTCTTCGGANGAATGACCAACCACTGACGGGCCATGGATGCCTTCGTCAGCGGTTGGTGCAATAAAGGCAGACTTCCGCTGTTGTGTTGGAGACGATGGCGTGGGAGCCGATGGCGGGGCGGCCAGGGTGCCGGGGCGATCTTGGCCACGCTGGTTGCTCGTTGCATTGCTGTCTGGAAACTTCATGATGTCCACCTGGATTCGAGGCTGTCTATTTTCGGGTGCCGCTTCGTTTGAGCACGGCGGGGCCAGCAGCGTTGAGCTGGCCGCCCCAGCCACGGGTGGCTCACGGCACTGGCTGAAGAGTTCCCGACAGGCTGATCGGCGCCCCGGCGGCAGCCGACTCGTAAGCGGCCAGCACCAGTTCCACCACGTGTTTGGCGTGTTCGCCGCCCACGCTGGGTTCCGCNCCGCCCACGGCGGCGACGAAATCGGCAAGCTGGGCTGTGAAGGCATTCTGGATGTCATCCGGTGTGCTTGTGTGCAAGGTGGTCCGCACGCCGTCGATCTTCATGAACGTTCCCTTACGGGGNTCCACGGTGATCGTGCCGAGTTCGCATACCACCAGCATTTCGTCAATGTTGCGGGGCGTGTCGGAAACAATCGTGACGCGCAGTTCCACTCCATTGGACAGCCGCAGTTCCATGGCTCCATCGGTTTCCACCGGTGCGCCGAATCGATTGAGCATGGACGCTGAAACTCTCACGGCCGGTGCCCCACCCACCCATAGGCTGCGGTCTATGCAGTGGGCACCAATGTTAATGAACGCTCCGCCNCCAGAAACTGTCTTGTCAAAGAACCACTCGGGCCGGGTGCCCGGACGATAGTCGGTGCTCCGGTAGTCGTGAATCATGAGCACCCGTCCCAGCTGCCCCGTGGCCAAAGCGGCCCGAGCCGCNAATTTTTCCGCCATGAAGTGCTGGATCATGCCCACTACCATGACCACATTCGCTGTGGAACAGGCCTTTTCCATTAGGAGGCAGTCTGCCAAGGTCGTGGCCATGGGCTTTTCTACCAGCACGTGGACGCCGTGTTCGGCTGCAGCCAGCACCATGTCCTTGTGCAGGCTGTGCGGNGTGTTGATGACGACGGCATCCACCACTCCCTCTGCCAGCATGGCGTTGTAGTCGGTAAANACAGCAGCACCNCACGGCTGCGCCACCGCGGCAGCAACGCCTTCTTTCAAGTCGCAGACGGCACTTAGCTCGACACCCTCAAGCACGGACGCAGCTTGCGCGTGCAGGCCAGCCACGGCACCTGCGCCAATAATTCCCAATCGCATTTGAACTCATTCCTCTTCGTGCTGAGCGGTTTGCCTCTTGGCCCCGCAAGATTCTCTGATGACCAGCCGCGGACGCAACCGCACTTGGTGGATGGGGCAGTCATCGCCCTCCACCAGGCGGCGCAATAGAATTTCCGCGGCCATTTTTCCCATTCTGTGCTTGGCAGGGGCCACTGCGGTCAACGGAACCTCAGCAAGGTCCGCCAATTCGTCGTCGTAGGGCACCAGTGCCAGGTCATCCGGGATCCTAACCCCGGCGCGCCGTGCGGCCGCTTCCAAATATGTCGCTTCCCTGTCGCCAAANACCAGAGCGGCAGTGACTCCGGCATCGCGCAGCTGGCTCAGCAGTCGGTCCGCGGCCCCGGCCTTCCATTCGTCCTTCAGCGCCGAAAGCACCAAGGGCGCAAAACCCAAATCCTTGGCGCAGCGTTCATAGCCGGCCACGATGGCGGGCTCGGTGGACGTGTGGGTTCGTGTCAGCAGCCCCACCCTGGCGTGCCCCAAGGCGGCAAGGTGGCGGACGGCGTCGTACGCGCCGCCTTGGTGGTCAGAACACACGTGCTCCGTGTGGTCCCCAGGCCCCAAGTCCATCAAGCTGCGCTCCAGCAGGACCACTGGCACATTCAGGGCGGTCAGGTCCCGCACACGCTGTTGAGGATTCGCGATCCCACTCAGGGTTGGCACCAGAATGAGCCCGTCCACACCGGAATCTATGAGGAAGTCGATACTGGCATCCTCGCGTTCCGGGTCATAGTTATACGTGGACAGCTGAAGGCTCACATCTTGGGCCGAGAGCGTCTCTTCGATGCCCTTGAGCACGCGCGGATAGTACAGCTGTGTGTCCGGCAGCAGCACCCCAACCTTGAGTCGGGAACGGCGCCGCACCAAGGGTCGTTCGGAGACAAAGCTTCCGGCCCCNTGCCGTCGGACCACAATTTCAGCTTGCACCAGCTCGTCAAAGGCGCGGCGCACCGTGGTCAGTGACAAACCTGTCTCGGCGGCCAGCTGGGCTTCAGTGGGCAGTTTCGCGCCGGCGGCCCACGTTCCGGCNAAAATGCCGCGGCGAAGCTCATCGGCCAAGGCCTGGAACTTTAGTTCGCGGGAGTTGGCGTCGCGAACGGTCCCGGATATTGCTCGTTTAGTCACGGTGCCCTCTTTCCTAGCCCGACTGTGATCAGCATGACAGATGAATAAGAAATGAATAAAGGTGTATTTTGATGGTGCCTAGTAGCAATTGTGCCTCAATCGGCTCACGTGAGTGCCGCAACTTCCAGAGGTTTCCCAAAAATTCCGCCACCTGCCAAAGCTATCCTCGAATACACCTTGATTCCTCCCTTGGCTGACTGTTTGAGTCATGTCACTGAGTCGTGATCTACGGCACAACTACTTCATGAGGTGTCTTCAATGAGTACTAAATCCAGAATCGTACGAACGCTGGCCGTCCTGGCCGGCGCATCGATAACCTTGACGGCCTGCGGCGGCGGCACGAACGGCGCCAATTCAACAGCGGGCAGTACAGTGACGTACTGGTCCATGTGGAAGGTTGGCGAGCCACAGCAANAGGTACTCGCAAGCGCCATCACCGACTTCGAAAAGGAGACCGGCAACAAGGTTGACGTGCAGTGGCAGGGCCGTACCAACACGAAANAGATCATTCCGGCACTGAACACCAACAATGTCCCGGACATCATTGACGGTTCCAACGCCAACCTTGATATCGCACTGGGCAGCACCGGCCAAGCACTCCCCATGACCGATGCCTATAACACCGAGATCTACGGCAAGAAACTTTCTGAGCTCATCCCGGCCAAGTTCGCCGCCGTGAGCAACATCAAGGGCAAAGACGGCCAACCGTGGATGGTGCCTTACAGCCTTACTTCGGACGCCATCTGGTTCAACGCCGAGAAGAGCCCGGACCTGGTGACGAACCCGCCTGCAACTTGGGACGACTTCATAGGTCTCCTTGACAAGGAAAAGGCCGCCGGGCAGACACCAATCGCTGCAGATGGCGACATCGCTGGCTACAGTGCGTACTGGTTCGTCAGCGCACTAGTCCACAGCGAGGGCCCCGGTGCGTTCAACAAGATTGTCACGGATAAGACCGGTGCTGGCTGGGACTCCNCCGCAGTGCTGGCCGCAGCTAAAACGGTGCAGCAGCTCGTCGATAACGGTTACCTGATCAAGGGTTACAACGCCAGCAAGTGGCCTGCTCAGCAGCAGGCCTGGGCCACTGGAGGGGCAGATCTGCTCTTCAACGGCTCCTGGATCCCCACCGAGACTGGCACATATGCCGCCCCTGGATTCAAGTACGCATCTTTCCCGTACCCGGCCGTCGCCGGCCAGCCCAGCATGGCACGCACTGATTTCACCGGTTTCGCCATTCCCAAGAAGGCGAAGAACCCTGCCGCCGCCGAAAAGTTCGCTGCGTTCTTGATGACCAAGACGAACCAGGACGCCATGGGAACCGTAGCCAAGGTCCTTCCCGTCCGCGCTGATGCCGCCATTTCACCGGAACTCACCTCAATCAAGAAAACANTTGACGACGCCAAGGAAATCTACTTGGGGAACGACGGTGTCAGCGCTCCGGGCTACTTGGAGAAGAACTTCAACCCGACCGACGATCTGTTGTTCTTGGGCAAGATTGGTGCTGGCGAGTTTGTCTCCAAGATGAAGGCGGAGACCATCGCTTACTGGAAGGCGCAGGGCTAATGTCCGCCTCGACTCTCAAGCGCACTCGTCGCAACCCTGCTCCGTCTNCTCAAGACGGAGCAGGGCCGGGCGGCAGCAGCATAGAACGCCAGCGCCGCAAGCTTCTGGTACCGTTCGTCGGACCGGCTTTCCTGTTCTATACCGTGCTGTTTATCGTCCCCACGATAGCGGCACTCTGGATCAGTCTCAACGAATGGGCCGGCTCCGGCCCCATGACCTTCGTGGGCTTCAAGAACTACGTGAAAGTCTTCCAAGACCCGTTGTTTCTGAAGTCGTTTGGAAACACGCTGCTTCTCTTGTTCGTGGTGGGTATAGCCATCTTCGTCTTGGCCTTTGCCATGACCCTGGTCCTTCGGGACATGGCGGCANAANAGATAGCTCGCAACGTCATCTTTNTCCCGCACCTAATCAACTCCCTTGTCTTCGGCATCCTGGCCGGCTTCATCTTCAACCCAGGGNGCATGGTTAACACGCTGCTGAAGCCCTTTGGCGTCACAGAACCGCCAGCATGGCTGGCACAGGATAATATCTTTCCCTTGATCATGGCCACCATGGTGCTGATCACCACCGGCTACTTCACCACCATCATCATGGCCGACGTGGACCGGATCCCGCCGTACTTCTATGAGGACTGCGCTCTTGCTGGCGCAACAGCCTTCCAGCGCCTGCGGTACGTCATTCTGCCGCTGACCTGGGACGTATTCGGCACTTGTGCCGTGCTCTGGACCATTTCCTCCGTCAAGATCTTTGAAATCATCTGGGTCTTTGGCGGCAGCAGCGGCGCAGGACTGCCACCCACCCAAACCTGGTCCGTGGCCGTGTACACCTACGTCACCGCATTCTCCGGCATGTCCACCCCGGCCTATGGTGCCGCCACAGCATCAGCCATCATTTCTTTGGCCTTGGTTACCGTACTGGTGGTGCTCCTGCGCCGTGCCATGCGCCGTGACGCCATTGAGTTCTAAGGAATCCTCATGACAACCCTTACCTCGTCTCCGTCCGAGAAAGCCGCTCCGCCACCGGTCCGGCGCAAANGAAACCGTGGCGGCGTCAGCCCTGCCCTGCAGGCCGATCACAACCTAGTCCGAAGCATCGGTGTCCTGATTCTCTGGGTAGTGGTGGTGCTGTTCATCGCCATGCTGGTGTGGACCGTGCTGCAGGCATTCCGCGACACCCATGCAATTTTAGAAAGCNCCTGGGGACTGCCGACGTCGTTCAACTTCGACAACTTCGCGACGGCCTGGAATGTCAGCGGTTTCGCCTTGGCCACGCTTAACAGCGTTATGACCACGGCGGTGTCCTCGTTCGTATGCGTCGCCGTCGCCGCACCTGCCGCCTATTACCTCAGCCGCGTAGAGAACCGCCTCACGGAAGGTTTGAGCCTGTACTTCATTCTCGGGCTCGGTATCCCGGCTCAGGTCATCTTGATCCCGCTTNTTGTTATGTTGGACAAGGTGCATCTGACCGACAGTCTGATCGGCCTGAACCTGGTATACATCGGCTTGTCGCTGCCGTTCACCGTCTTCTTGCTCACGGCGTTCTTCCGCAGCCTGCCCCTTGAGATGGAGGAAGCAGCCGCACTGGACGGCGCATCCGCCCTGCGCACGTTCATCCAGGTCACCCTGCCCTTGGCCAAAGGTGGCATCTTGACCGCCTTTGTGTTGCTGGTGATCGGGAGCTGGAATGAAACCCTGCTGGCGTTGACTCTGCTCCAGAGCACCGAAAAGTACACACTGCCGGTAGCCTTGATCTCCTTTGTGCAGCAGCAGACCTACTCCGGCGCCGACTGGGGCGGGCTGTTCGCGGGCCTGTGCATCGTGATCCTGCCCATGCTGGTCATCTACATCTGGCTGGGACGCAGACTCACCGAGGGCCTGACCTTGGGAATGGGCAAATAGTGTCCTCTCCCAACCTGCTTTTCATTGTCGCCGACCAGTTCCGGGCCATGTGCCTGGAACCGGGCGGCGACCCTGTTTCCACCNCCTTTGTGGATGCGCTAGCGTCCGACGGCGTGTCCTTGGCCCACGCTGTCAGTAACTATCCCNTGTGCAGCCCGCACCGGGCCATGATGATGAGCGGGCAGTACCCGGATGCGAACGGCGTCACCCACAATGTGAACTCCGAAACCGCCACATGGGGTGTTGGGCTAAGACCCGATGCCCCTTCATGGGCCGCGGTGTTGAGCGATGCCGGCTACAACACCGGTTACATTGGCAAGTGGCATCTTGAGGCTCCCGTGCCCGAGGACGCCACCTACGGAACCGGCCCGCTGGAGGATGGCCGGTACTGGGATGCGTTCTCGCCGCAGGATCGGCGCCACGGCTTTGATNTTTGGTACTCCTACGGGTGCGCCGACGAGCATCTCACCNCCCATTATTGGACCGGTAACGCCCAACGGCACGAGCGGGTGGACGTCCAAGGGTGGTCAGCTGCACATGAAACGGACGTGGCACTAGACTTCCTGCGCCGGGCCGCCAGCGCAGCCTCCGCTTCTCAGGAACCCAATGGTCCCGCCGTTCCAACCGGCACTCCGTTTGCGCTGGCTCTGTCATGGAACCCGCCGCACCAGCCCTTCGATCAGTTGCCGGAGGGCTACGACATCAGCTACGCCGGGCTGTCCGCCGCGGAGCTGCTCACCCGGCCCAACGTGGACTTGGATTCTGATGTGGGCCGGGATGCTGCCGCCATCGCACCGCTGTACTACGCCGCCGTCAGTGCCATCGATGCCCAAGTGGGGCGGCTTCTGGCCGCGCTCGACGAGCTCGGCCTGGCCGAGGACACCCTCGTCATTTTCACGTCCGATCATGGCCAGCAGATGGGTAGCCATGGGCTGCTCTACAAAAATGTTCCGTACGAAGAGTCCATGCGCATTCCGTTCCTCATGTGCGGGCCAGGCGAATTCTCCACTGAAGCCGCTGCCACCACAGTGCTCTCCAGCGTGGACATCGCTCCAACTCTTNTAGGGCTGCTCGGCTTCTCCGCCAGCATCCCGGCCCAGATGCAGGGCCGTGACCTGGCACCCTTGCTCNCGCCCGGGACCGGGGCAATCAACGCAACAGCCGAGGGAGCCCGAACATCGGCGCTGTACTTTTACTACCCACGCGATGCGGACGATGTGGACATCCGCGGCATCAGATCACGCAGCACGAAGTTCATTGCACAGTTCCAGCCTGCAGACGGTTTAACAACCAGCCTCTACGACTTGGTCTCAGATCCCTGTGAGCTGCACAACATTACAGATCCCGCCCTTGTGCACGAGCACGCCAAAACGTTGGAAATCGCGCTTGCTGCTGCCGGAGAAGTCTGGACGNGAGCGGCCGCTCTGAAGAAATTGGTGGAGCAAGCATGAACATTCTCTTGATCATGGCGGACCAATTCGCCGCCCACGCTCTGGAGCGCAGCCGGGCCACTGACTCACATTTCAAGACACCAAACCTTGACCGGCTGTCGTCCATATCCACCGTTTTCACGCAGGCATACACACCGTTTCCCTTGTGTGTGCCTGCCCGCAGCGCCATGGTCACCGGAAAATACCCGCACCAGATCGGCATCATGTCCAACGCAGGGCTTGGAGCCAGCTCCGGCGCCATTCCCGCCGTTGAACCAGGTCACGGCCCAGAATCGCTGGGACACTGGTTCACCGCCGCCGGTTACGACTGCGCCTATGCGGGCAAATGGCATGCCCTGCAGGCCAGTGCCACCGACGCGGACGGCTTCNACCCCATCCACCCATTCGGCGACGAAGGATTGGTAGAAGCATGCCACCAGTGGATTGGGAACCGTGCACGGCGCACTGGCAGTGCCGGATCTTCCGGCACTGCCATGAACGACGGCGAACGCCCATTCTTCCTGGTGGCCTCCTGACGACCCCACACCATTTGCGAATACGCCCGGGGCCAATCCATGCCCTACGGCAATGTGCCAGCCGCAGACCTCGCAGACACCNCTCCCCTGCCAGCGAACTTCACGGCGGCACCTNTTGCCNCCGACGCCTTGGGCACAGAGCGCGCCTTCGCGGCAAGGGTGTATGGCAGTAACCACTACACACCGCAGGACTGGCGCCACTACCGCCACGCGTACGCCACCCTCGTGGAGCGCGTTGATGCACGCATGGGGCAGTTACTGGAGGGAATCGATGTGGCGAGCACCGCCGTCGTGCTGGTCAGTGACCATGGCGACGGCGACGCATCCCACGCATGGAACCAAAAGACCGCCCTGTATCAAGAGTGCATCCGCGTGCCGTTCCTTGTGCATGTGCCGGGGCAGGCGGCTGCAGTGGTGAATCGGCCTGTGCCTGCTGTGTTGGCGCTGCTGCCAACCCTGTGTGAGGTGGCTGGGATTGCGGCTCCGCAGCATCTGGCGGCTGAGTCCGTGCTGGCCCCGGCGGAGGAGCCTGTGGTGGTGCAGACGGTGTTTGCCGATGCCGCCGCCATGCCCGGTGCAGGAACCGCCGGCCGCACCATGATTGCTGGGCAGTGGAAATATACGGTGTATTCCTGGGGCAGGCACCGGGAGCAGTTGCATGATCTTGCCACCGACCCGGGCGAGCAGCGAAACCTGGCAGTGGAAGCCAAGTACACCACCGTGCTGGATAAAATGCGTGCGGAACTGCTGCATTGGGCGCTGGCGAACGGCGACACCGGATTCNTTAAANAGCTCGTGCTGCCCGAATCTGCCGATCCAGTACTCCAGCAGGAAATTNTTCGGGTTCCGTACTAAACCGCGTTGTCAGAGTATGCGTTGGCACATTCTTTCAGGAGACAGCAGCCGTACGTTCCTGCCGGGCACTATGGGGCATTGACTAGTGCTGGCCTCCTGACGAACGATGGGCAGGTAGTAGGGTAGCTGGCATGAAAAATCCGATGGGGAATGTCCATGAACCGCAATCCAAGCCACACGGTCACCCTCGAGGTGCTGGGCCCGTGGTCCCTTTCCACGAGTAAGAAGTTCTGGGAAGGCTTCGCACCTGGCGCATTGCGGTCCGACGCCGGATCCGAAGTCAGGACCATTTTTGCGNCGGAGGCTGATTGGCAGCGCGTCGAGGCGGAAGTCTCGCAATCCGGTGCAACTGCCCGCATCAAGGTTGCCTGGGTTGGCGATCTGGACGCTGCCGCAGCACAGGTGGCACGCTTCTTGTCCCTTGACATCGATGCGCGTCAATGGCCACATGTGGGCGACCGTGATCCTGTCATTGCCGATGCCCAGGCGCGCCTGCCGGGGCTCCGTCCGTGTGGTTTCTACTCCNCCTACGAGGCTGCCGCGTGGGCGGTCCTTTCAGGACGAATTCGTATTGTGCAGGCCGCGAGACTTCGCAACGGCATTACCGACCGCCACGGCGACAACGGAGCGTTCCCAGCACCTCATGTCCTGCGCGGCTTGGACCTCGATTTACCCGGGCGCAAAACCGAGTACCTGCATGCCGTCGCAGATGCAGCACTTGAGGGCAGCCTCGACGCTGCGTGGTTGCGAGCGCTCAACCCCGACGACGCGCTCACGGCCATACAAGCCGTGAAAGGTCTGGGTCCGTTCGGCGCAGATCTTGTGCTCATCCGTGGCGCCAACGCCNCCGATGTACTTCCCNGCCAAGAGCCGCGCCTTGAAGCTGCGGTCGAAGAAATTTACGGAACCGGCCAAAACNTTGTTGACGTAGCTGATGCGTGGCTGCCTNTCCGAAGCTGGGCTGCTGTCCACCTGCGCACAATCCGTGAGCAGCGCACCCACGAAATCGGCGGACGGCCGTAAACCTGCGTCCATAGTGCGCTGCCGTGACCCACGGAAATACCCGATCTGTTCCTCACCGCAAAAACAGACCGTGCCCTACTAGCAGCTGGGAACTCACTGGGCGTAAGCTGACAGTACTTACTCACGGAATATCCAGCGTATTCCCAGCCAATAGTCGGAGACTGAAGTGGTGAAAAGACCGGACCAGAAGCCAAGCTGCTCGTTGTTGACGACGAGCCAAATATTCGTGAGCTGCTTTCCACCTCCNTGCGTTTCGCAGGCTTTGAGGTCATAGCCGCATCAAACGGCCGTGAAGCCCTTGCTGCCGCCGAAGAGCACAACCCCGACCTCGCAGTCTTGGACGTCATGCTCCCAGACATGGACGGATTCACCGTCACCCGCCGGCTGCGCGCCGCGGGCCGGCACTTCNCGGTTCTGTTCCTCACCGCCCGCGACGACACCGAGGACAAGGTCACAGGCCTGACTGTTGGCGGGGATGACTACGTCACCAAGCCGTTCAGCTTGGATGAAGTGGTGGCCCGTATCCGTGCAGTGCTGCGCCGCACCCAACCCACGGAGGACGATGATGCGGTGCTGCGCGTGGCAGATCTGGAGCTCGACGACGACGCCCACGAGGTGCGCCGAGCCGGTAAAACCGTGGAGCTCTCCNCCACTGAGTTCAAACTTCTTCGGTACTTGATGCTGAACCCCAACCGGGTACTGTCCAAGGCCCAGATCCTTGACCATGTATGGGAATATGATTTCAATGGCGATGCATCCATTGTGGAGTCCTACATCTCATACCTGCGACGCAAGGTGGACATTGATGCCTCACTTCCGGCACTCATCCAAACCAAGCGCGGCGTGGGCTACGTGCTGCGAACGGCCGACAAGCGCTAGCGCACTGCAAAACATTGATTACGTTGTGGAAGAACGCCTCACTGCGCTCACAGCTGGTGGCTATCATCAGCGCCTTGTTGAGCCTGTCATTGTTGGCGCTGGGCGCCACAACGTTCCTTNTGTTGCACTCTNTTCTGGAAGACCAGATGGACACGCAGCTGACAACGTTTCAAAAGTCAATCGTTCTCTACGGCACCGTGGACTCACAAAACACGGGCCAGACACCCTTCGGCTTTGATTATTACGTGGGCTTTCACTTTGACAACGGGCACCTTGCAGATCAGAACCGCTCCGGCAATGACAAGCCTGTGTACCCCCATNACACCATGGACCAGGCCCAGGCGCTAAACGGTAAGACGTTCACAGTGCCAAGCAGCGACGATGGAGCCCCGTGGCGGTTGACGGTCATTGCTCCGCAANAGTTCAACTTCGGCCCGTCGGATATGGCCCAGAACAGGCCCGAGTACTTAGGTTATGTGGTGGTGGGCCTGCCGTATGAGAGCTTGAACATGACCATGGAGCGTTTGGCTGTGGTGATTGCCGGCGTTGCCATCTTGGCTGTAACCCTTGGCACCATGATTGCGTATTGGACTGTCAGCCGCTCTTTCTTGCCCTTGAGCCGGGTAGAANAANCCGCCGCAGCCATTGCCGCTGGTGATCTCTCTCGCCGGGTGGACATTGAAAACCCTGCCACCGAAGTGGGCCGGCTTTCAGTTTCGCTGAACACCATGCTGGCGCACATTGAACATGCTTTCGCCGCCCGGACAGCCTCCGAANAACGCATGCGCCAATTCGTGGCTGACGCATCCCACGAACTCCGTACACCTTTGGTGACCATTCGGGGTTTCTCCGAGCTCTACCGCCACGGCGCGTTGCAAACACCCGATGACGTGGGCACCGCTATGGGCAGGATTGAGAGTGAGGCCAAGCGTATGGGCGAGCTCGTTGAAGACCTGCTAATGCTGGCCCGCATCGATGAACAGCGACCCTTGCAAATAAGGCCTGTGGACCTTTTGATCATCGGGCACGACGCCATTTTGGACGCCCGGGCATCGGCACGCGAGCGAACATTCGCCATTGTCGGGCTCGACGGCGGGCCCGGAACTCCAGCACCTAGCGTGGGTGATGAAGCGAAGTTGCGTCAGGTGGTGGCCAACCTCATGGGCAACGCTCTACGCCATACTCCCGAAGGCTCACCCATCGAGATCATGGTGGGTACCCGCGTTACTGAGAGCNCAAAGTTCTCGGTCATCAAAATTCGCGACCACGGCCCGGGGATCTCCGACGAGGAAGCACCGCGCATCTTTGAGCGTTTCTACCGAGCCGATTCATCGCGGGATCGCAACACCGGCGGCAGCGGGCTGGGCCTGGCCATTGTCTCGGCCATTGTGGCATCTCACGAAGGGACTGTTCGGCTTGAGCGGACCCCTGGGNGTGGAGCTACCTTGGCCATTGAACTTCCGTTCCAGCCCCTTGAGGCTAATGAGGTAGATAGCGATCTCTTGCCCCCATGCCACCCCAGGCACCACGTGCTCCTGGCACAGAGAGTCCTGGCGAGTCCCCACAGGCGGGTCCAGAGCGTAGCTTTCCCACTGTTGGCGTCGCTTGGCTTTCTTGACCCAACAGTGGCTTCTAGGCTGGGAGCTGTCAGTAATACTCAGCCAGCCCCGCATCCCTAAGAAGGTACTCCCATGGCACAGTTCAACGTCAATAGCGACGATCTTGCACTTAAANGTACGGCAGTGAAAGGATCCGTGGACCGTATCCGGATGGAGGTCGATGCCATGAAGCGCAACCTCCTGGATCTGCAGTCCACGTGGACAGGCTCGGCTTCAAACAACTTTCAAGCATTGTTGCAGGAGTGGCATGCCACCGAGTTGAAGGTTGAGTCCTCGCTGGAGAGCATCAACGGCGCCCTGTCTATGGCGGCAACCCAGTACGCTCAAGCCGAGGAAGCCAACGCCAGGATGTTCACGGCACGCTAGCCCCGGTGCCGGTATCCAGCCCCTGCCGCACGCGATACAGCTTCTGGGACCTAGTTTTCTGGCGTCCCTTGGTGGAAGCGCAGGCGCCACTGTCCGTCCTCGCGCTGCCACAGGGAACTACGCAGTGCACTTCCGGCCGGAGAGACGCTGCGGTAGCTCAGCAGCGCCGTGGAGGTGTCCACCTGAGAGATGGAGAGTACCTGCAGTTCAACAGTGGCAGATTCTTCCTCATTCAGCATCTCCAAGACTTCCTGCCGGGTCCATCGGCGGCCGGAGGCGCCAATTTCTTCGAAGTCAGGGTGCAACAGCTCCCCTACCCGGAGCGGATCTGCCCGAACGCCAGGATCTAGAAGTTCCCTTTCCAACGCCGCCACTATCTCCAGAGCGTCCTGGTTGGGAGCGGAAAAGGCAGGGTCCGCTTCATCCTCCAGCATGGAGAACAAGTCCGGCTGCTCAAGATCGTTTGGGAACAACGTGGTCTGGGCTGGAACTACCGAATGCGGCCTGGCAGCAGCACTGCTCCGCCCGCTCTCGGACTGGGTAACGATAGATGATGTAGTGGCTGGTGACTCAGCGGAACCGGTCTGAGAACTACCTGCTTGAAGTGCGCCAGGAAAACCTGGCCCTGCATTGGGTGCCTTCTTGGCCTGGTGAGCAGTGGCTGCGTCACGTGCGCGGTCGTCGGCGGCCTCGTTCAACGCGTGGCCGGCGTGGCCTTTCACCCATTCGAACGTGTATTTACGGCCCACTAATGCCGCGTCAATCTCTTTGAGTAGTTCAAGGTTCAGAACCGGCTTGCCATCTGACTTCTTCCAGCCTTTGCGCTTCCACCCCGGCATCCATTTGGTCACCGAATTGATGACATACTGACTGTCGCACAAAATATGCAACGGCTCATCGGGCAAGTGAGCTGTGGAGTTGAATAGATCAAGGACGGCCATGAGCTCGCCCATATTATTTGTGCCGTGGGGCCAGCCNCCGGCTCGCCAGCAGTCATCATCCACGTACCAAGCCCAGCCAGCAGGACCGGGATTACCTAATGCCGAACCATCGGCAGCTGCAACAATTGTCATAAGACCATACTTTCAGATTCCACTGACATCAAAACGCCAATAGAGCCCCCGCTGACCGGTACTTGGGCAAGCAAAGGCGCCATTGCCTTTAGCGGGGATAGTGGAAGTCCACTTTCAACACTCGCAAGCTCGTGTTGAAACGCTAGCGTCCTTATTGAGGACGCGAGCGTTGTGAAATCTTACTGCCCGCAGGGCAATGGCGCCTTTCATGAGAAGACGAGGGCGTGGGTGAGCCCACGCGCCCGAGGGCCTTAGCTGTGGCTCGCTCGCGAGCCGCAGCTAAGGATGCGTGGGGACTAGAAGCCGCCCATGCCGCCCATGTCGTCGCCGCCGCCAGCCGGTGCAGACTTTTCAGGCTTGTCTGCAACGACTGCTTCGGTGGTGAGGAACAAGCCAGCAATGGAAGCCGCGTTCTGCAGAGCGGAACGGGTTACCTTTACCGGGTCATTGACGCCAGCAGCTAGCAGGTCTTCGTAGACGCCGGTTGCAGCGTTCAGGCCGTGACCGTTAGGCAAGGAACGAACCTTGTCCACGACTACGCCCGGCTCCATGCCAGCGTTGAAGGCAATCTGCTTCAACGGTGCATCGATGGCAACGCGGACAATGTTCGCTCCGGTTGCTTCATCGCCTGTGAGGTTGAGGCCTTCGAATGCCTTGACACCGGCCTGGATGAGGGCAACGCCACCACCGGGGACAATGCCTTCTTCCACAGCAGCCTTGGCGTTGCGCACTGCATCTTCAATACGGTGCTTACGTTCCTTGAGCTCAACTTCGGTTGCTGCACCGGCCTTGATAACTGCAACGCCACCGGCCAGCTTGGCCAGGCGCTCCTGCAGCTTCTCGCGGTCGTAGTCAGAATCGGAGTTCTCGATCTCGGCACGGATCTGTGCAACACGGCCTGCTATGGCTTCGGCGTCGCCGGCCCCATCAACAATGGTGGTCTCGTCCTTGGTGACAACAACCTTGCGAGCCTTGCCTAGCAGGTCCAGCGTGGTGTTCTCAAGCTTCAAGCCAACTTCTTCAGCGATGACCTGGCCACCGGTGAGGACAGCAATATCAGCCAACTGGGCCTTACGGCGGTCGCCGAAGCCCGGAGCCTTGACGGCAACGGACTTGAACAGGCCGCGAATCTTGTTCACGATCAACGTTGCAAGAGCTTCGCCTTCAATGTCTTCAGCGATGATCAGCAACGGCTTGTTGGAGGCCATGACCTTTTCCAAGACAGCGACAAGATCCTTGACGCTGGAGATCTTGGAGTTCACGATCAGGATGTACGGGTCTTCAAGAACCGTTTCCTGGCGCTCGGTGTCGGTCACGAAGTAAGCGGAGATGTAACCCTTGTCGAAGCGCATACCTTCGGTGAGCTCAAGCTCCAGACCAAAGGTGTTGGACTCCTCCACGGTGATAACACCTTCCTTGCCAACCTTGTCCAGTGCCTCTGCAATGAGGGCACCAATTTCAGGATCGCCAGCGGAGATGGACGCGGTGGCGGCGATCTCTTCCTTGGTCTCGATTTCCTTAGCGGAAGCCAACAGCTGCTCGATAACGGCTGCAACAGCCTTCTCGATGCCGCGCTTCAAGGACAGCGGGTCGGCACCGGCAGCTACGTTGCGCAGGCCTTCCTTGACCAAGGCCTGGGCCAACACGGTTGCCGTGGTGGTGCCATCGCCTGCGATGTCGTCTGTCTTCTTGGCGACTTCCTTGACCAGCTCGGCGCCGATCTTCTCGTAAGGATCATCGAGTTCGATTTCCTTAGCGATGGAGACACCATCGTTGGTGATCGTGGGTGCACCCNNCTTCTTTTCGAGAACAACGTTGCGCCCGCGCGGGCCCAAGGTGACCTTGACGGCGTCGGCGAGGATGTTCAACCCACGCTCAAGGCCGCGGCGTGCCTCTTCATCAAATGCAATGAGCTTGGCCATGGAGGCTTCAGTCCTTTCGGGACAGTCATTTCGGATACAAAGTCCTCATCAAGGCGCCCGCGACGGACGGATGAACAACCAATGATCTATTTACAGCGGTTGCGAACCCTCGCCCAATGAGGAAAATTCAAGACTCCAACGGTGGCCAATCAACTAAGAATTAGCAGTCACCACCTAAGAGTGCTAACTCAATAATTAGCACTCGCCACAACAGAGTGCAAGCGGAAGAGCTCGTATGAGCTTCAGGCGAACGTAAAACAGTGCTGACCATGCAGAAATAAGTGCTTAGCGGCAGAACCACAAAGATCCGGCGAAGGGTCAATTCTGCCCTTGAGGACTGATTCAGGGTGCCGCGTTCGCTAGTTCTAGAAAAGGACACATTCGAGCCTTCAAGCGACCCGCTCTTTCGGACCCGCTGTCGAACAGATAGCGTTGAGCATATAAGTATTCCCATGCGCGCATAAGCAATGGACACCCTGCCTCCCAGGCCAGCGGCTTGCGCCACAGCACTAGGAGAGCTGATGAGCCAGAATTCCCACCCCGAACACAATCCGGAGCGACCCCAGAACCCCTCAGAGGTTCCCGCTGGTTACGATCAGCCCAGTCAGCCAGGCTACGGGACACCCAACTACCCGGCACCGCCAGCCCCACCTACCNAGCAACCGGGCGCACAGCAGAGCTACCAGCAACCGGGCGCACAGCAGAGCTACCAGCAGCAGAACATGCAACCGGGGTACCAGCAGAGTTACCAGCAGCCCACTTACGGCTTGGCTCCCGGCGTCGAGCAGAAGTCAAAGGTGGTGGCAGGTATCCTGGGCATCCTGCTCGGGTATTTGGGTATTCACAACTTCTACTTGGGCAAAACCAAGATCGCGTTGATCCAGCTGCTCGTGTCCGTTGTCAGCTTCGGCATCCTTGCACCGTTCATGGCCATCTGGGGTCTGATTGAAGGCATCCTGATCTTGGTGGGCCACGAAAATTACCGCACCGATGCCAACGGAATTCCATTGAAGGACTAATTCTTCAACTCTTTCAGCAGCTGAGCCGAAGAGCTTCCTGTTCCACGGCTCCCCATCACCAGATGAGGGCGGCCAACCCGTGCCGGTCCCGTGGCAAGCAATGTGTACTTACGGCCAGGCTTAGGCGCCGGGCCCTAGGACTACTGCCAGCGGAATAGCCAACTCAGCAGTGTCAACGAACGAACCAATGTTTAGCAGTGCGCCAATTTCTTCGGCGTTAGCTTTCTGCTCAATACCGTTGTAGAAGATCACCGACGTTGCCTGCGGCTGTCCGGCCCAGTTGGCCGACTGCGAAACGCTCCAACCGTCCGCCGTGACCAGACCCGTGTACTTTGCTGCGAGGCCTGGGATGCCGGTGGCGTTGAATATTGCCACGGGNGCACTCTTATCTACCACTGAATCTGGGATTGGCTCAGGGTTGGTTCAGCTGTTACCTGCGGTTCCGGGGTGGGCGCCTCGCTGGGACCTCNNAGCCGGCGGGTTAGCTGCCTCAGGCACCGCACTACTGCTCGAAACTGCAGCCGGCAGCGGCGTAGTAGTGCTGGTGAGTATCTTGGGCATAATAAANAATGCCAGCAACCCTACGCAAAGCGCCGCCACACCNAAAATCATCAGTGGCATCAACGAGCGCCTTTGCGGTTCCATCGACGTCCGGTGGACGCCATGGCGTGCCGAACTCTCCTCGATGGCATCGAATTCATCGCGCGGGTAATTACTCATTGTGCAGTGCTGTCCTTGTGGGTGCGTTGGGTGAGGGCGCGTCAATTGCCCAGCCGGCGTGCTGACCGGGCCTGTTGGCGTGACGTACGTAGTCTACGCAACCGTTTGACCAGCATAGGGTCATAACTCAATGCGGCTTCCGTGTCGATCAGTGCATTCAAGACTTGGTAGTAGTGGGTTCCGGACAGGTCAAACATGTCACGGATGGCTTGTTCCTTGGCACCGGCGTACTTCCACCATTGCCGTTCCAGGTCAAGCATCTGTTCATCGCGGACACTGAGCCCGTCGTGGGAAACCGGTGTTGGACCGTCATCGAGCGAGTCCTGACCGTGCTGGACTGTGTCAGCCACAACAGCCTCTCTATAAATTGTGCGCATACCGGGCCACGATCGATGGCCCGCCTTCCATAATAATGGTGAACCACAGCTATGTCATTTGGGCTTCCGTGGACAATGCGGCCACTTGCTCCACGTGTGAGGGAATGAACCATGGCCTTGCCATAGCCCACAATGGAAACTATGGAGCGCACACCGAGCCTTNTTGACCTACCGTCCCCGGCCCCGTGGGACGCCACGCAATTGCACGCCCTGGCAGCTCTACGGACCGATCCGCGCAGCCAGATGGCCCCTGACTGGTCTGCCGCGCTGGCCCCTCTTGAGGGGATCTTGTGCAGCTTAGGTGCCATGTTGGCCAGGGAGTACGACGCCGGAACCCGCTTCCTGCCTCTTCCCACCCAGGTGCTGCGTGCTTTGGGCACGCCC
Organism: Arthrobacter polaris; assembly: GCF_021398215.1. NCBI lineage: Bacteria > Bacillati > Actinomycetota > Actinomycetes > Micrococcales > Micrococcaceae > Arthrobacter > Arthrobacter polaris. Next base: position 292,064 of record NZ_CP071516.1, on the reverse strand, counting down.
ATGGCCGAGGTCAAGGTGCTTATCCTCGGCCAGGACCCTNACCCGACGCCGGGACATTCGGTGGGATTGGCGTTTTCTGTTGATAAGACAACGCGCCCGCTCCCGCGCAGTTTGACTAACATTTACAAGGAACTCAAGACTGATCTGGGCATCGCCCCTGCCCCTCATGGAGACCTCAGCGCTTGGGCGAATCAGGGCGTCTTACTACTAAATAGGGTGCTCACGGTGGCTCCGGGAGCAGCTGGTTCACACCGCCGTCGGNGGTGGGAAGAAGTGACCGACGCCGTCATCAACGCCTTGGCGGCCCGGGNNAAAACCCTTGTCAGTGTGCTCTGGGGCAAGGACGCCCAGCGGCTTGCGCCGTTGTTGGAGGGAACGGCCGTGATCGAATCGGCCCACCCCAGCCCGCTTTCTGCCTCGCGAGGCTTCTTCGGCTCCAAACCATTTAGCCGCGTCAATGATCTCCTGGTGGCCCAGGGTGCCACCGGAATCGACTGGGCCCTCCCCGTGAACTAGACTTGTTAGGACAACCTAACTTGGCGCGATTGATGCGCAACCCAGGCCGGGCAGCACCCGGCAATAGGAGTTCACTGTGACCGACGCCGACACCGGCTCAGCCCCTTTGTGGCGCCCGCCGTTAAACCGCGCACCCAGTACACGCTCAGTGTTATACGCACCGAACGGCTCAGCCCGCACATGGTGCGCATCATTGCCGGTGGACCGGCGCTGGCGGATTTTGCGNCCAAGGACGCCACCGATATGTATGTGAAGATCCATTTCCTGGCACCGGGTGTTCACTATGCCGAGCCCGTGGACGTATTTGCCTTGCGTGAAACCATGCCGCGCAAGCACTGGCCCATCACCCGCACCTACACCGTGCGTTGGCTGGATGTGGCTGCTCAGGAAGTCGCTATCGATTTTGTGGTCCATGGGGATGCTGGCCTAGCCGGTCCGTGGGCTGCTGGTGCTGCCNCCGGGGACCGGATCATTNTTTCCGGCCCAGGCGGCGCGTATAAGCCCAACCCGCCGNCTGATTGGTACCTCTTTGCCGGTGACGAGGCCGCCCTGCCAGCCATCGCCGTCGCCCTTGAATCACTGCCGGCTAACGCCCGCGGGCACGCTTACATTGAAGTTGATACGGCTGCGGATATTCAGCCGGTGCTCAAGCCCGACGCCGTTGAACTCACGTGGGTCTTCCGCAATGGAGCCACCNCGGACCAGTGCACAGCACTCTTTGACGCTGTTGCCAACGGTCCTTGGTTGGACGGACTGGTTGACGTCTTTGTCCACGGTGAACGCGAATATATGAAGCAATTGCGTGACCTGCTGTTCAAGCAGCGCGGCCTTGACCGTGCACAAGTCTCCCTCTCAGGCTACTGGGCGTACGGACGCACTGAGGACTACTTTCAGGCTGAGAAGAAGCAGCCCATCGGCAAAATTCTGTAGCTCATACGAAGAAGTTCGGGCCGGGATACCCGGCCCGAACTCGCGCGTTCGCTCCGAAGCCGAAGCTGCCTGAATGCTGTGCTCTGACTATGGCGCTAACGGCGACGGTTGCGGCGGCTGTCTCTTTGACCGTTGCTGCGGGTAAAGGGGCGGGCGGCATTATCGCCCAGCACCACGCCCGCTGCGACGGCTAGGATGACCACTAACGCGTTGAAGATACCAACGGCCCCNGTCACCGAGTCTTCAGGTGTGAGCGTCAGGACAAACATGGCCCGGAAGATCGAGAGCCCCACCAGCAGGAAAATAATGGAGGGNACAGCCACCACCAGTTGGGGNGCGCCCATCCGTAGGCCAATGATGCGGGCAAGCATGCCTACCACCACGGCTGCTACGGCCGGCGCAAAACGGCCACCTAGGCCAACTTCCATCCCCAAGTAGTACACAAGGTAACCGATCAGGGCAACAGCCGTGGTGGGCAGCAACAACTTGACAGGACTTTGCTCGGCGATGCAGATGGTCACCGTGGCCACGGCAACCAACACCAGCAACCCGAACAGTGGCAGGGATCCTGAAATGGTCTCTGCCACATTGAGCCTGTCGGCACCAAANACGGTACTGGTAACAAGGCCCACTGCGATACCAGCAACGATGGCNCCGAAGGACAAGAAGGCTGACAGGAAACGTCCCGCCGCCGTCACAGGGAAACCGTTGATAGCATCTTGGACGGCAGAGACCAGCCTGCCGGAGGGAAGCATGAGCAAGATGCCGCCCGCAACCACAATGGAGGGGCTCAGCGGCACGTTCATCATGAAGCACACTACGGCCACCATAGTGACAATAAAGGAGCTGATGGCGGTGACAAAGAAATCCGGTACACGCCATTTGCCCAAGACCCGGGCCACCTGTCCTGCCATCAAGATGGTCAANAATGCCACGAGCATGCCAAAGCCAGTGCCGCCGATAACTCCCACCACGGCTGCAGCAAACACTGCCTCAGCCACTGAAACCATCCACCGTGGAAACGGTTTGGGCTTCTTGACGATGACATCTAGGCGCCGATAGGCCTCATCCCGGGTGACCCCGCCACTGGCAATGTCCGTCACCAGCGCATGGACTTCTACTAGGCCGGCGTAGTTATTAGTCCAGGAACGCACCACCCGCAACAGCGTGATGGGCACAGCATCCCGTGGAGCGTAATTGATGATGACCGACTGGTTGGTGATGTCGACTTCAATATTGCGCAGCCCTAAAGCAGCTGTGACAGCAATGATGGAGGTTTCAACTTCCAGGGCACCCGCNCCGTATCTGAACATGGTCTCGGCCAGACGCAGCGCAAAGTCAATGGTTTTCCGGGCAGATTCCTCGGCCTTGCCCACCTGGATGGTGAAGTTGGCATAAGGTGTTCCAGCGAGTCTGTCCACGATGGTCATAGGCGCCGTGGGCGGGGACTCACCTTGCACCAGTTTGCGCAGGACACTCCGGGCAGCGTTGTTGGGCCGCGCGGCAGGAACCAACGGGATCATCCCTGCAACAGGAGCTGCGCCATTGCGCGGTACTGCGGCACGAACTTTCCGTACTGGCTTAGCAGGGACGCTTTTGCCTGCCCATAGTTGGACGGGGCGGTTTTGGGCTGTTTAGAAGGCACCTGTTTCAGCTGCCCGTTGTGGAGCTGAGTCTGGATAACCTTCGGCGCCCGCGCCGAAGGTTTGTCCTTTGTGGGCCGGCTATCGCCAGCATCGCTTTGATCCCAGCTGCTGGGCTTGTCAGTCATTCACACTCCCTGTGGCCGTGTTGTGACACGAACGCCAGGATCTGCTGCCGTTGCGTGCCGATGAAACCGTGCCGTTGATTTGTTTAGTAAAACTGCTTTCCAGTGCGCCGGGTATACAACTGTCTAAACACTCGCTCACCGGCAACTGTCCACAATTTATACCGCACGGGGCTGAGCACCAGGTCATAGCAGCCTACGAAGTCAGTGACCGTCTTGGAGAAACTTGTTTTGAACAACCCCAACCCATGGTGTGCGTGGGTGGGGTCCTTGAGCCTGTCCGACGGCGGTGTGCCACAGAAATCGTATTCCAGAGCCCCTTGTTCCTTCATATCATTGATGGCCACCCACTGCACCAAGTGCGAGTCGCCATACTGGTTACGCTTTTGCAGCGAACCGCCATCCTTATACGTGGCTTTGGCACCGTAATTGATGACAAACGCACCCACGGAGGCCACGCCATCTTCAAAGACGAAATAGAACCGTCCCTGGCCGCGCTGAGCAAACTCGGTCCAAAACTGCCTGTAGTACTCGAAGTCCCGGACAGTGTTGGTGGACTTCGCGGCGATAGTGCCAACCATCAGCTGGTACATCGTGTCCATGGTCTCCTGGGTGGGTTCCATTCGAACCACCTCAACCTCTTCACGCTGAGCACGACGCACTGCGTTGCCCNNCCGTGAATGCAAGTTGCGTAACAACTGGTTCGGCTCCGGGGAGATATCCAACAAAGCTGTATTGTCATTGGGCTGCAGATCGGGGACCTTCACCAATCCAGCACCGCTGAGCATTGCATGGGCTTGATCCGAGGCAATGACGTCGGGCTCAATCTTNGACACAAAAACGTTGATTTTGGCCCGTTTCACAAATGCTTGCAAGGCCTCCAATAACGCTGGAATCTCAGCCACATCGGCCACGTCGGGACCCTTGATCAGGTACCACAACTTACCCAATACGGGAAAGGACTTTTCCAGTACCAAGTTGTAGCTGGTGTAGCTGGGTCCTTCAAACGCCAAGAACTGGGTGTCCCACCCATAATTGCCTTTGACGGCGGCAAACGCTGCAGATTGCAGCAAATTACCGCCATGGGGATTAGCTATGACGAGCGTGTCCCATTGATCAATCTCGGCGGCAGTGGCAAATCGGGCAGTAAATTCTGGCAAGTGACCCTCATATTACGTCGGCATGTGTTCGCTACTTCAAGTCTAACGGCCAACCCTCCCACAGCCCACTCACAGCCGGCCCACCATCAACACCCCGGAGGCAGGCACACCATTGGTACGAACGGGGCCATCCCCAGAGCCCTGGCCAACAGCCCCAAGCTCATCCTGGCCGATGAGCCCACGGGAAACCTTGACGATGAAACGGGCCAGTTGATCATTGACCTGCTGCGCGACCTTGCCTATGAGAAGAAAACCACCATCTTGGTGGTCACCCACGATTAGTCACTCGCGTCACAGGCAGAGCGAAAGTTCCGGTTGGCCCGCGGCAAACTCACCGAGGGCGTTGCGGCACAGGGCTGCTGGCGGAGGCAGCGAACACCGTGGGCGCCTGACTTCCCCGGCCTTAAACAACTCTGACGGGCGGGGCGGTGCTTACTTGGGCGAGCTGGAAGCTGCCGTTTCAAACTCACTGTCACGGCCGGCGTCGTTCTTCAGATCGGCCTCAATGACGTCAGCCTCAAACTCAGCCATCTCCGGAGAAGGGATCTCCACGGTGGTTTCCCGGCTGATCTTGGTGGCTAGGGGCTCTTCCTTGACGAAGCACAGCACGATCGCAGCCAGCACGGCCAGCGGCACCATCCAGAGGAACATCGGGATCAGGGCCTCATTATAGGACTCGATGATGAGGTTCTTGATGGGTTCTGGCAGGCTGTTGACCAGGTGGGGAGTGAAGGAGTTTCCGCCGCCNGGGGCGCCGGAACCTGTGGGCAGCTTCTCGGCGATCAGGCTCTTGAGACGGCTGGCGAACATGGCACCAACTACAGCCGAACCCAGGGTTGCACCGACCTGGCGGAAGTAGTTCTGCCCGGCGGTTGCCGTGCCCACAAACTTTAGCGGGAAGGAGTTCTGCGCCACGAGCGTGAGGATCTGCATGCTGGCACCGAGGCCAATACCCATGATGCCCAAATAGACGCAAATGAGGTAGATGGGGCTGTCGGCGTGGATGGTTGACAGGAGCATCAAGGCAACGCCAAGCATTGCGGAGCCGGCGATCGGGGCGATCTTGTAGCGGCCCGTGGCGGAGACACGGCGTCCAATGATCACGGACGTGACGAGCATGCAGGCCATCATGGGGATCATGAGCAGGCCGGCCTGGGTTGCAGAGTAGCCCGTGGCCATCTGCATGTAGGTCGGCATGTAGCCGATGGCGCCGAACATGGCGATGCCTGTGAGCAGGCCAGCCAGCGTGGTCAGGTTGAAGTTGCGGTTCTTGAAGAGCATCAACGGCATGACCGGCTCGGTGGCGCGGCTTTCCACGAATACGAACAGGACACCGGTCACGACGGCAAGGACGGCCAGGCCAATGATTTCAGGGGAATTCCAATCGTACTGCGAACCACCCCAGGTACCCACCAGAACCAACGCCGTAGTGGCCACGGCAATGAGCATCATGCCAAGGTAATCGATCTTGGGGCGCGTGGCGTGCACCACCTTGGGGATGTGGAGGAGGAAGACGGTCGCAATGATGGCCAGCAGAGCCAGCGGTACGTTCATCCAGAAGGTCCAGCGCCAGCCGGGTCCTTCCGTCAAGCCGCCGCCAATGAGCGGTCCAGCCACTGAGGAGAAGGCAAAGACGCCACCCATGATGCCCATGTACTTTCCGCGTTCACGGGCAGGGACAACGTCGGCAATGGTTGCCTGGGAGAGAATCATCAAACCGCCGCCGCCCAGGCCCTGGATGACGCGGGCAACGATGAGCGTGCTCATGTCCGGTGCCAGCGCGCCGATCACGGAGCCCACCGTGAAGATGGAGATCGCGAACAACAGCATGGGCTTGCGGCCCAAGAGGTCGCCCAGTTTGCCGTAGACAGGCATCATGATGGTGGAGGCCAGGATGAAAGCCGTGATGGCCCAGGCCATGTGTTCGACGCCGTTGAGCTCGCCCACCATGGTGGGCAGGGCACTGGAGAGCACTGTCTGGTTCAGCGACGCCAGCAGCATCGTGACCATGAGGCCGGAGAAGAGCAGGATTATTTTACGTTTNTGGCCCGGATCCACCGGTGCTTCAACAATGGTTTTGGTACTCATAGGGTTGCTTTGATTGCCTCTCGGAAAATTTCAATGGCCTCATCGATGGCCGTGCTTTGTTCGTTTGTGGCGGCGCTTGAATCCTTGGAGAAGGCGAACCGGATAACGGTTCCTGCCATCATCAACAAGGCCAGCGCCGAGTCTTTGCCGGGGAGGGACCCTGGTAGGGAAAGTTCCGCTGACGGGTCCGGGTAGCGTTCGAGCAGAACGGCTTCCACCAATTCCTCAGAATCACGCAAGTGATCGAAGATGCGCTTGCTCAGCTCCGGATATTTTGCCTTCAAAATTTTCCGGCGGTCAGCCCTGGACTCTTCCGGAAACATTGAGCGGATGACAGTGAGCATCAGGCGCACCGTCCGGCCAAANAGGTCCTCGGAGCTTTCCGCCCGGAAGGCCGCCAGGGTTTCCTCCGACAGCGTGGGCTGCTGGAGACCCATGATGGCGTCTTCCTTGGTGGGGAAATAGTTGAAGAAGGTGCGCTTNGAAATGCCCGCCGCATCGGCAATTGCCTCCACGGTGGTTTTGGCTACGCCCTGCTCACACGCCATTAATGACGCTGCGTCATGAATCAACGCCCAGGTATCTAGGCGGTTGCGTTCGCGCAGTGGCATCGAGGTTTTGCATACTCCCAATATATGCACTCACGCATAAGTTGCACAAGTGTAAAGTTTGCATCTCTGCATGTCCTGCGTCACATGGTGCGCCGATACTGACACCAACACCGTCGGCCTCACTGTGTAGGTGGATTCAGATTTTCGCTCTCTGTGGATCAGCCGTCATGAGGTCGCAGCCACGTAAACTGCGGTTTCTCTTTGGCCAGGAACGCGGCAACACCGATAGCAGCATCCTCGCTGTGGTTCATCTGCCCCTGCCAATAAGCGCTGAGTTCATCTACGTCCGCGTCGCTGGCGCCTGCACTCATGGCGTTGATGAGAGCCTTGTGCCCNTGTGCGGAAAACTGCGAGCGCGCTGCCACATGCAGCGCGAACGCGTACACCTGGTCCCAAAAGGTGTCCATGGAAATTACCTTGGTTGCCAGCCCCAACCGCAGTGCCTCCTGCGCATCGATGAAGTCGCCGCTGAGCAANAGGTGCTTTGCCGTGGCCGGGCCGGTCAGTTGCACGAGACGTTTAATCCCGGACAGCGGATAAACGATGCCGATCTTGGCCGGGGTAATACCGTAGATAGCTCGCTCGGAGGCCAGCCGGATGTCACAGGCGCCGGCGATCTGCCAGCCGCCGCCCACACAATAACCATCGATGGCAGCAATGACTGGCTTGCGGAACGTGGCCAGAGCATCCTCGGCAACTGTAATGTCTCCGCCGTCGCTGTGCCCGGTGATGGGATCGTGCAGGATCTTCTGCACAGAGGCAATGTCAGCGCCAGCGGAAAAGTGNCTCCCCGCACCGCGCACCACTACAACCTTCACGGAATCATCGGTATCGAGCTGCGCCAGCAACTCCTTAAATTGTTGCCACATCTCGTGAGTGATGGCGTTGCGCATACTGGGGTTGTCCATGATGAGCGTGGCCACCGGCCCCGATAGTTCGATGCGCAGCATGCCGGGGCTTCCCTCTAATTCCACAGCTTCAGCACTCATGGGGTCACCGCCGCCGTGGCTGTCGGCAAGACGATCCCGGCCTCCACGAGTCCAGCGATCTGTTCTGGCGTTAAGGACAGACCTGTCAAAACAGCCAAGGTGTCCTCCCCNAGCGACGGAGGAGCCTTGCGGATACGGGGCGCTTGCCGGTTGATTGAAATAGGTCCCCGGACCAGTGGCAGTTCTGTGCCGTCGGCACGGAGCACAGTTTCCACCATGGCCAACGATTTGACCTGCTCGTCAGCAAACGCTTGTTCGTAGTTGTAGATGGGTCCGGCAGGGATTGCGGCCGCACGCAGTACGGGGAGCCATTCGTTGGCGCTGCGGTGAACCAGCAGTTCCTCCAGTTCGCCCTTGAGTACTGCTTCGTTACCGTGACGCAATTTGCCTGTGGCGTATTCGGGACGCTGGGCAAGTTCCGGGGCACCGAGCAGCGAACATAATTGCCGCCACTGCTTTTCATTGCCCACGGCGATGATGATGGGAATGTCAGCTGTAGCGAAGACCCCGTANGGCGTCAGGGCCGGGTGAGTGTTGCCCAGCGGCACCGGCACCTGGCCCGTGCTGAGATANTTTTGGCTCTGGAATGCCCCNAATGCCAGCCCAGTTTCAAGGAGTGAGGTGGAGACTTCCATCCCCGCCCCTGTGCGAGCTCTGCCCACGAGTGCCGCGGCGATGGCTAGAGCGGTATTGATGCCTGACACCATATCTATGATGGGCACGCCCACCCTGTACATGTGATCGGCGTCTGCACCTGTCACTGACATCAGCCCGCTCATGCCTTGGGCAACCTGATCCAGCCCGGGCGCCTGTGATAGCGGACCGGTGGCGCCAAAGCCGCTCACCGAGGCAAGGATCAGCGCAGGCTTGGCGGCACGCAACGCCTCAGGGTCAAGACCCATGGTTGCCAAGACGCCCGGGCGGAAATTTTCAACGACGACGTCGGCACTCATCGCCAGTGTCCACAGCAGCTCCCGCCCTTGCTGACTGTAGAAATCGATGGCGATGGACTGCTTGCCCCGGTTAGCCGAATCAAAGTACAAGCTGTGCTCGTTCTCAAACGGCGGCCAGGCCCTGCTGGAGTCACCGCCCTTGATGCTCTCAGTTTTAATGATCTCCGCACCCAAGTCTGATAACAGAGCCGTGGCGTATGGACCAGCCAAGGCGCGGCTGAGATCCAGTACCCGAATCCTCCAACGGCAGTCCCAGCTGGCCATCGGCTTCGTTAACCATTGGGCACTCCGCGCAGCCGGACATTGATCTGCTTGGTCTGGGTGAACCCAGCCAGCATGCCCTCGAGGGACACTTCCCGGCCCATGCCACTTTGCTTGTACCCTCCGTAGGACTGGCCCTGAACCTGCCCNCCACCCTGATTGACCTGCACCCAGCCAGCCTGAACCTGATGGGCGGTGTTCAGGGCATCATCGAGGTTGTGACTCCACACATAGGCAGCGAGCCCGTAGTTGGTGTCATTGGCCATGCGAATCACCTCAGCCGTGTCCTTCCACGGGATCGCCACCAAGACGGGCCCGAAGATCTCTTCCTGAGCCAGCCGGAACTCGTTCCGGGCACCGCTGAAAACGGTGGGCAGATGGTAGTAGCCCTCAGTCAGTGCACCTTCTGTGGGTTCGTTTCCACCCAGAACAGCCTTCATCCCCGGTGTGGCTCGGCCTTCGGCTAAGTATCCGCTGATGGCGGCATGCTGCTTGGCGTTGATGACTGCACCCATATCAGAAGCCTCATCCAGCGGGTCACCCACTTTCAGCGCGCCGAGCTTGGCCGTGATCCGCGCCAGTACGTCTTCGTAAATGTCTTCGTGCAAGAAGAGCCTCGAACCAGCGGTGCAGCTTTGACCTTGGCGGGTGAAGCGCGAGGCCAGCAACAAGCCGTCGATGAGTTCGTCGTCGACGGCGTCAGGGAACACGATGGACGGGTTCTTCCCACCCAGCTCCAGGGACATATGTGCCAGCCGCGCGCCGGCTGTGGCCGCCACGCCCCGGCCCACCTCAGTGGAACCGGTGAAAGACACTTTGTCCACGCCTGGATGGTGGGCCAAGGCCTCGCCGATCACCGAGCCGCGCCCGGTCATGGCGTTGACAACTCCGGCAGGCAGGTGCCGGTTGCACACTTCCGCTAGCAGCAAGATGGTTAGCGGGGCGTCGTCGGCGGCTTTCATGATGATGGTGTTCCCTGCCGCCAATGCCGCTGGAACCTTGAACGCGGCGATCAGCAGCGGGGAATTCCACGGCAGGATCGCCGCGACCACACCGAGGGGTTCCAGACGAGTGTACTGGAGCTGGTTCTCCCCNGCTGGCAAAGTGGTGCCCTTGACCTCGCCAGCAACCCCAGCGAAATAACGGAACATGGCCACCATGCTGGCAACCTCAGGGCGGGCCTGGGTGCGCAGTGCGTTGCCGGTGTCCAGGGCTGTCAGCCGAGCAAATTCCTCGGTGCGGACCTCCAGTTCGTCAGCGATGGCCAACAGCGCCTTGGTGCGGCCGCTGAAATGCTGGGTCCGCCACGCAGGAAACGCCGCCCGTGCCGCAGCGACAGCCCGGTCAACATCAGCTTCGTTCCCGGCCGGAACCCGAGCAATCACGGTGTCACGGCGGGCGGGGTTTTGCACATCGCGCCATTGTCCACTGGCCGAGGCCACTTCCTCGCCACCGATCCACATGGGCCAGTCCCGGACGGCTGGAGTTGCTGATACATCAGTCATGATATTTTCCTTAGGCGTTAGCGGCGGAAGCGGGATTTTCAAGGACCCGTCCATCAGGGCCACAATCTGGGTGCAATCCTTGCCACCTTCGCCTTCGTCAATGAGACGCTGGAACAGCTGCTGAACGTGCACGCCAATTTCCAGAGGTGTGTTGGTGCTGCGTGCTGCGGCAATGGCCAGGCCAATGTCCTTGTTGGCTAAATCAGCGGTGAAAGACGGGGCAAAATCGTTGTTGGCCGGCGAGGTAGGTACTACCCCAGCCACCGGGTACCAGGTGCGCAGCGCCCAGCTGTCACCGGAGGATACCGAGGCGATGTCCCAGAAAACCTGCTTATCCAGCCCCAAGCGCTCAGCCAGCACAGCACCCTCAGCGGTAGATGCCAAGTTGATAAANAGCATCAGATTGTTGCAAATTTTNGCGGCCTGACCTGTGGTGGCTCCACCTGTAGGGATGATATTCCCGGCCATCGGCTCAATGTAAACCGCGGCATCGGCCACAGCAACACTGTCACCACCAATCATGAAGGTGAGTGTGCCGGCGCTTGCNCCGCTCATGCCACCTGAGACCGGGGCGTCCACAAAGCGGAACCCGGCGGCAGCAGCGGCGTCGTGCACGGACTGCGCTGACTCGATGTCAATGGTGGAGGAGTCAATCAGCAGGGTCGCCGTGGCTGCGTTGGCGAGGATGCCAGCGTCCCCAAGNTAGACGCTGCGGACGTGTTCGCCCTTGGGGAGCATGGTAAANACAGCGTCGGCGCCGGAGACAGCCTCGGCGATTGAGGTCACCGGGATAACACCGTTGGCCACGGCCGCCTCAAGGGCAGCTGCACTGAGATCAAAGCCGCGGACAGTGTGTCCTGCCTTGACCATGTTGGCCGTCATGGGTCCACCCATGTTGCCCAATCCAATCCATGCCACTACTGCCATGATGAAAGCTCCCTTGCTCACGTTTCCTATTATGTCCCTGACCACTGACATTGGCCCATTATGACCAGCATCACATCCTGATAGGGTGCAAACAAGACCGAAAAAGCAGAGTGCATGTGCATTTATGCAGAACGCAAACCGTGTTGGCGTCTGCAATCGCAACACGGGCCTATCTATAAGGAGCAACTCCGTGGTGGATTTCAAGAGATTCCCCAGTCCCGATGATCTGCTAATTTTGCTGACGGTGGCGCGCCTGGGCCGGTTTACCGCGGTTGCCAACGCTCTGGGGACAACCCACACAACGGTTTCTCGAAGGATTTTGGCCCTGGACAAGCAGATGGGTGGGCGCACACTGGGGCGGACTCCGCAAGGGTGGGAGCTCACGGAGCTGGGACGTGCGTGCGTTGATGCCGCCGAGGGAATAGAGAAGAGCCTGAGTCAGCTAACCGCGGGCATTCGTGACGGAGTGGACAACGTTTCGGGAGTGGTAAGGGTCAGTACCACCCACGGTNTTTGTGCACTCGTCGCCACGCCGGCCCTTGCCCGACTGCAAAGGAAGCATCCGCTGCTGCGGGTGGAACTACTCAGCGCCACCCGCCGGGTAAGCCAAAACCGGTCCGGGGTGGATATTGAAGTGGTTGTCGGAAACGTGGAGGCTGGGCGCGCTGAAACCATACTGCTCTCCGATTACGCGCTGCGCCTGTACGCAGGGACACAGTACGCCGCCGAGCATACAATGCCTGAAACGGTGGAAGATCTGGCCAGCCACCGTTTCATCTCCTATGTGGAATCAACCTTGCAAGTATCAGAGCTGGCCCTGCGGCACTTGTCTCTGCGGGATGAACCAGCACAGTTCCAGTCTACGAATGTGTTCGCACAGATCGAGGCTGTCAGGGCCAATGCCGGAATCGGCATGCTTCCGGCATTCATGGTCCACGGACAGGAAGGATTCCTTAGAGTACTCCCTGACAAAGTGGAGCAGCATCTACAGTTCTGGGCAGCGGCACGGCCTGAATCAATGCGATCCCCTGCAGTACAGGCCGTCCTTGCGGCGTTTNTGCAAGAGACCCGCCGAATGCAAAACAGCTACTCCCCGCCTGAAGAACGCCGCATCACCTTTGACGTCCATTTCAGCAACGCCGCATCACCTTTGACGGTCAGCAGCAAACCGCTCCCGCAAAGTGATGCGGCGTTGGCCAAAACCAACCAAAAGTGATGCGGCGTTGGTCATGCGGTCCAGCCACCGTCCATCACATAGGAGGCGCCGGTGACCATGCCCGCTTGATCAGAGGCCAACCAGGCCACGAGTCCAGCAATTTCCTCCGGCTCAATGAGCCGTTTGATGGCATTGTTGGCCAGCATAACCTCGCTCAACACCTGCTCTTCAGGAATGCCATGGGTGAGAGCCTGCTCGGCGATCTGCCCCTCCACCAGAGGCGTCCGGACATAGCCGGGGTTCACACAGTTGCTTGTTACTCCATGCACACCACCCTCGCGGGCTGTGACTTTAGAAAGACCCTCAAGTCCGTGTTTGGCCGCCACGTACGCCACCTTAAAGGAGGAGGCGCGGAGCCCATGAATAGAGGACATATTGATGATCCGGCCAAAACCTTGCGCATACATGTGCGGTAATGCGGCCCGGATCAGCAGAAACGGCACTTCGAGCATGATCCTCTGGATACGCCGGAACGCAGCCGGATCGAAGTCCTCGATGGCGCTAATGGTTTGGATGCCTGCGTTGTTGACTAGGATGTCCACCTCCAGCGTCAAGGATTCCAGCGCAGTGACCTCCAGCAGATCCACTTCCCAAGATTCCCCGCCAACCTCCGCCGCCACCGCCGCGGCGGCCGCGCCATCGCGATCGGCCACGATGACATGGGCGCCTTGGGCTGCGAGCGCCCGGGCGCAGGCAGCCCCNAGCCCGCCTGCACCTCCGGTAATCAGTGCACGCCGTCCTGCCAACGGAGCAGATGCGGCGAGGTCCAGCGCTCCGGTGTCAGCCTCACCTTCACGGCCAGCCAAGGCCTAGCCCACCTTTGTTGCGGTCTTGGCCGCAGCAGCCCGGCTCAAGGCCAGCGTTCCTGCGGCATCGGCGTCGTCAATATCCTGTAGGGAAACGCCCTTGGTTTCCTTCAAGAACAGCACCGCAACCACTGTCACCATGCAGGCTCCGAGCAGATACAGGGCTACAGGGGCNGAGGACTTGTAGTGCTCCACCAACCCGGTAGCGATAAACGGGGCCATGGAACCGGCCACAATGGAGGTCACTTGGTAGCCGAGTGAAACGCCTGAATAGCGCATTCGTGTGGGGAACATTTCGGCCATGATGGCGGGTTGTCCGGCGTACATGAGCGCATGGAACAACAGGCCGATGGTGACCGCGGCAAGGATCAGGAAGTCATTCTCGGTATCCATCAGGGGNAATGCGAAGAACCCNCAGGTGGCACCGGTCAACGCGCCGAGCATGTAGGTGGGCTTACGTCCGATCCTGTCCGAGAGCTTGCCAACCAGTGGGACCACCACAAAGTGAATGGCGTGCGCTACCAACAGCAGCATCAATATGCGGGAGGTATCGATGTCCACGATGATTTTAAGGTACGTGATGCTGAAGGTGACCACCAAGTAATACAAGATGTTCTCGGCAAAACGTAGGCCCATGGCGGTGAAGACGCCGCGAGGGTAGCGGCGGAGCACTTCGAAGACTCCATAGCCAACTTGGGGNTTCTCTTCCATTTCCTTGCGGGCTTCTAGGAAGATGGGAGCGTCACTCACCTTGGTGCGGATGTAGTAGCCAATTAGCACGATCACGGCCGAGAGCCAGAACGCAATACGCCATCCCCAGCCCAGGAACGCAGCTTCGCTGAGCACCGACGCCAAGGTGAGCAGGACTCCCGTCGCCAGCAGATTGCCCAAGGGAACAGCCGACTGCGGCCACGAAGACCAGAAACCACGGGACTTGTTGGGGCTATGTTCGGCCACCAGCAACACGGCACCTCCCCATTCCCCGCCCACGGCAAAGCCCTGGATGAAGCGCAGGACAACCAGCAGCGCCGGAGCCCAGTAACCAACTTGAGCGAAGCTGGGCAGGCAGCCCATCAGGAACGTGGAAACACCCACCAAAATGATGCTCAGCTGCAAGAGCTTCTTGCGGCCGAACTTATCACCGAAGTGGCCGAAGACGATCCCGCCGATGGGGCGCGCTACGAATCCGACGGCGTAAGTGAGAAAGCCTGCCATGATTGCGTCGAGTTCGGATCCGGCATTGGGGAAGAACATCTTGCCAAACACCAAGGTGACGGCTGTGGCGTAGAGGAAGAATTCGTACCACTCCACAACGGTGCCCGCCATGGAAGCGGCAACAACTTTNCGCAGCCCCGAGTCCTTAGTCGATTGTGCCGGCCCAGCATGTGCACTCATTTTTCTCCTCCGCACCAAGGCGCGTCTGTCGACGTTGACATATAAACCAGCCATAGCAGTCAGATTGTGACTTGGAACACTCCGATGGCATTCCCGAGTATTGCAGGGTCCACTGAAGAACATCAATATCCATTCGCGCAGAGGCGGTGCGCATAAATGCACACTCAGCGCCGTGGTATTGCTCCGGCGGCCGGGGCACTTTCAGTACGACGGCGGCCGGACCCATACTCGAATTGGGCGGATTCGAGTATTTTCCAGACTGGACGTGACCGTGCAGGATGGGTGAAGCTCAGAGTTTTAGCCAACAAATTAAATGCACATTTTTGCTGCGATAAATCTCGCAACGCCAAGCGCAATGACTTTCGGGTCACCCCGTTTCCCAAGGGAACATTCCGCGGGTCAATGGACTCCCTTATGAAATAGCCAACCGGTCAAATGGACTAGAAATTTGCCAAGGTGGCCTAACTCTTAGCGCCGAAACGCCCTACCAAGACTTGACGAAACCCGAGAAGCCCATGACAACACTTCCTGGCCTTTTCCGGGTCTCTGCAACCAGCTATGACACCGACCCGGACTAGCCGTGCCGTCACGCCACATTTATCCATTGATTGGATAGACTGTTGAGCCCGCTACCAACGAGAGCACGCCTCTCCATTCGTACTTCTAGGAAATGACGATGTCTGAGCTGGATTCCCGCACCCTGACCGGTGCACGAAGCACGAAACCTACTGGAGAGCCTAGTATCGCAGAGCCGCTCTATGGGGCCGCAATTGGGCAGGCAATTAGTCGCTTCTTCCGCAATTACACAGTTTTCCACGGGCGCGCCTCGAGAAGCGAGTTCTGGTGGGTCGCACTGGCACACGCTGTGTTCTCACTCGTTCCGTCTGTCGTCCTGGGCATTGGTGTAATCGTCGGCGCCTCCTGGGCCGTGACTAACAAGCAAGCAGAATATTACGACTATGGCAACGGTACGAAAACCCTTATTGGCTATACCCAACCGNGGGTTATTGAATATCCCCTGNCGGCTATTCTCATCATTATCGGGGTTGCGCTTGCGGCCCTACTCTTCCTTGCAACCGTAGTTCCATTTCTGGCGCTCACATGGCGTCGTCTGCACGACGCCAACTTTCCCGGACCGTTCTATTTCTTTTCGGTGATTCCGTTCATTGGCTCGCTAATCCTGCTTATTCTTGCAGCGCAACCGTCAAAAGACGCCGGACGCAGATTCGATCGCCAACCTAGCCGCTAGGCTTTGTGAATATGGCAAACAGGGGATCTCTATGTCTGCAAGCGCGTGGACTGTCCGCTTTGCCCATTCACGACGTCGTCCTGGTATGGCACCAGTGGGCTGAATCCTCCTAGCGTCATCTGGACTTCTTCGGCCATCAGGTCCTCTTGACGGTGGTCCAGTGCGGATAGGATCCCGGTGTCCACGCCCGCCCGTATAGCGCGGCGCACCGGCGCCTGAGAACAATCCGTGCGGAAACCTTAAGTGTCTCAACTGCGCGCGAAGCTGTACTGGCGTGGCGGAACTAGTTACGTGTACAACCCGTTCAGCCAGGCGCCCCAGGCCACGCTGGCAGCATCAGCATCTG
This sequence comes from Arthrobacter polaris, assembly GCF_021398215.1. Classification (NCBI taxonomy): domain Bacteria; kingdom Bacillati; phylum Actinomycetota; class Actinomycetes; order Micrococcales; family Micrococcaceae; genus Arthrobacter; species Arthrobacter polaris. The sequence continues at coordinate 275,344 of NZ_CP071516.1, read as the reverse complement.
CACCGCCGTGGAACAGGTGAATGGTCATGCCCACGACAGCACCAAATGCGTTGCGGCCAAAGAACCGGATCATGGCATCGTCAGTGCGCAGCCCTACGAAGTTCGGATCAAGGTAGTCAACCACGGCGTTGATCACTCCCAGCCCCGCTACGGTGACACTGATGTGTCCGCCAGCTCCGCCGTCGTGAATCCCCAACGCAGACTTGACCACCTCAAATGCGTCGGTCGAACCGGAGGCCACTGGCCCTTGCACGTCGGCGAACGCTGCCTGCCGCCTCGAAAAGTACTTCACGTACTGGCCCAGTGTGTGTAGATAGAACGCTGTGTGCTTGGCTGCGGCGTCGTATTGGTTGTCCCAATCCTCGAAGAACACCCCGCTGTGTGTATACCGTAGCCATGACGTGCCACCGTCAAGCTCGGAAATGTCGTAGTCGAGCTGGTTGAAGAAGCCACCCTCACCGTCCATGCGGTTGGAAAAGCGGTGCGGTGGCTCCCATACGGTAACGGTACTGCCGAACGGGCCCGCGCCGCCGAGCTTTGCCTCGATGTTCATGGGCCACATCCAGCCTGAGGTGCCTGCCGTAGCCGCGTCGAACACCTGCGCCGGCGTGCCGTCGATCTCCGTCTCATGCACGATCGTGAATTCCTTGGCCATCATTGCTCCTTATGGGACCGGGGCGTTCCGGCTATGCGTGGCTTGGCGGTGACAGGTGCGGTCACCGTCACGGCGTCCGCAAACACTCCAACACCGACAGTCTTGTTATTCTCACACCGAAAAGAGAATTATCCAGAGGGTGGATACTCCTGGGAACCCCGCTATCCAAGCACTAGCCCGGCGTTGAACGACCCTATACTTCATCGAAGGTGAACAACCTGCGCACCACACGTCCATCGGCGAGAGCGTCCAGACCTTCGTTGATCTCAACCAGCGGCCTAGTGTCTGTGTGCAGAAGCTCTATGGGCAGACGACCGTCGCGCCACAGCTGGATATAGGCAGGGATGTCCCTGGCTGGGTCGGCGTCGCCCATGTAGGAGCCAATCAGCCGTTTGCCTGTCCCCGCGAATTGCAATGCTTGCACGTTCAGCATCTGATCAGGGTGGGGCAGCCCTACCGAGACAAGGGCTCCGCCGCGATCCAGCAGACCCAAACATGTTTCCATCACCTTGGCACTGCCAACAGCCTCGATGGCCACATCGGCGCCATGGGCCGAATGCTCAGATACCAAGGTGGCAGCATCATCCGGGGATCCGGCAAAATGAGCCCCACACCGTAGCGCAAGCGTCTGTTTNTCTGGAAGCGGGTCTATGGCAATAACTGTGGTGCCCGGNATTTGGACGGCTGCCATGACAGCGGCAAGTCCCACGGCTCCCATGCCAAACACAATCACAGTTTGCCCCGTAGTGACCTTGGCTGAGTTGATGACGGCACCAATTCCGGTGAGGGCGGCGCAACCAAACATGGCAGCGATATCCAGCGGGACGTCGTCGTCAATCACCACCACGGACTCGCGGGCCACCACGGCGTACTCCGAGAAAGCTGATACGCCCAAGTGATGGTTGATCCGCTCACCCGACTTTGAACGCAGGACAGCCTCGCCGTGGAGGAGATCGCCAGTACCGTTAACCTCGGCGCCGCGGTGACAGAGGGCGGGCCTGCCGCTGACGCAGGCCTTACAGCTGCCGCAGCTGGGGACGAACACCAGAACCACCCGGTCTCCGGTCTTGACGCCTTCTACCTCAGGCCCGACGCCGGACACGGTTCCGCTGGCCTCGTGCCCCAGTGCCATAGGTAGAGGCCGGATCCGGGACCCGTTGATGACGGAGAGATCAGAGTGGCACAGACTGGCCCTTTCAATCTTGACCAACACCTCNCCNGCGCGCGGCACGGGGACCGGAATCTGCTCAAGGGTGAGCGGCGCGCTCTGGGCGTAGGGCCTTCCGGCAGAGGAGCTGCGCAGGATGGCGCTTGTCATTAGCATTGATTCAGACATCCGTTGGCCCTTCAAAGCTTTCATGGTGACGGGATGTCAGCTTGGGAATGAGCTGGCCCCTGCCAATGGTTTTGAAGTGATCATACTCGCGGTGGGCTGTGAAGCTGGCCGCATCCCAGTAGCGTTCCAGAATCACGATGCAGGCCGCATCGATCCGCTCCCCGTCTCAGAAACGCCGCATCACCTTTGACGACTTTTCAGAAACGCCGCATCACCTTTGACGCAGCTCAATGTGCCCTCAAGTCAGAAGTGATGCGGCGTTGGCCAAAACGGTCAGAAGTGATGCGGCGTTGGGAGGGCGGCGTGCACAATCCGCTCAGGTTCTCCATGGTGAGAACCGTGAAGCCGCAGTTTTGTAGAGGGCGCGATGCACTCACTTTCCGCCGAATATTTTACTGAACCAGCCNCCGGACTTTTCCTTCGGTGCGTTGGGTGCGCACGAACAGCGTTCTGACTTCGGAATGTGGCGCATGACGTCGTCAACGTGATTGCCACAGCCTGCCCAAGTTGTCTTGTTACAAGAACGGCATTTCACGGCACGGCACATGGTTACTCCTCGATTTCCAATACCCCCATGGGTATTGGCTATCTACAAACTACATGCCCCTGGGGTATGCTGTCAAAGCGACGTCCCCAAAGAAGGAGCACCATGCAACTGTCCCCGGAAGCTTCAAAGCCGATCATCAACAGGCTCCGCCGCGCCAACGGACAGTTGGCTGGGATCATTCGCATGCTCGAGGAAGGGCGCGACTGCGAGGACATTGTGATGCAAATGGCGGCAGTCAGCAAAGCCCTAGACCGTGCAGGCTTCGGTCTAGTGGCCGGTAGCTTGAAGGAATGCCTAGCATCGGGCAAAAGTGAAGAACTTGACAGTGGAAAGTTGGAGAAACTGTTCCTGTCCTTGGCCTAAACATGAACTTCTCAGGAGGGCTCCATCGCTTCAGCGCCTCACTTGGAGCCACGTCACCACAGCTCCCTTGGCACACAGGATGTAGGCGCTCGAAGCGGCAAGGCGCAACAAGCAAGCAATCAGTCCCAGCATGATGGTGATCGATTCACCCTAGGGGCAAAGCCGCCACCGAGCCCCCTATCGTCGTAGCCGGAACCCAAGGTTCCGGAGCCCCGATGCGGCGCCTCGGCGCAGTCCTTACGCCGCATAGGCGTCAGTTCTGACCCAAAGGCGACAGACTGGGTGCAATGTTTTCACAATATGAAATCCAGATTCTGGATTACGGAAAATTTGTCCCCTCGAGATGAGTGGCACCATCACCCTGCTGGCCGCGCCCCAAATGACTAAGCCCGCACAAGGCCACTCGCTTGAGATGTCAGCCATAGTGTCGGCTGACTTCTAGGCCAGCATGTTCAGTCGAAAGGCGCACTCTGGAACCCTGATCCCGCACCGATCACGACAGGCCCCAAATGCTCCGGCACCTTCAATCCAGCCCTCCGGCCTCGGTTAGCCCGGCGTCATATCCACAACACCAGGGCACCACCAGTGGCCCAATGGGAAACAATTCGCGCGCAGAACTTTACGGTGCTCACTTTGGCGCAGCCCAGGGAACCCATCGTTGGGCTAAGGCGGCTCCTGATAGGAGCCGCCGCTCTGCAGAGATTAAAACTTTCTCATCTTGGCTTTTCAGGAAATTATCAGAAATAGGGCTCCAAGTCCGGCAAAACGCCGCCGTTTCGCGCCGCATCACCTAGCGGACATGCCTCATTAGCGCCGCGACCAACCAGAATGAGTCCAAACAGGCACCTTCTGTGATTGACATCTCCGCTGTGATGCGGTTCACTATTCATATGCTGAAATAACAGTTCCACGATACGAAAATAAGTTTCCTTCGTATAGCCAACACCGTGGATGCCAGCACTGACTCGCAAGGACAGACAAGCAATGCTGCTTGAACACTTCAACGACGCAGAGACAGCCGAAGTAATGGCTGCACTTCGCCCGTGCATCGACATTGAACGCTGGTGCAGCGAAATCATCGCAGCCCGACCGTTCGCCGATCTGGACGAGCTCCTCAACTGCGCCCGCACCGTCGCGGATCCTNTTACCGACGACGAAGTGGCCTCCGCCATGGCACACCATCCCCGGATCGGTGAGCGTGCAGCAGGCGCCAGCACAGAAGCGAGCCTGTCCCGCAAAGAACAAGCCGCAGTCGACNCCACGGACAGTGCCATCGTCACTGCACTGGCAGAGGGAAACCGCGCCTACGAAGCCAAATTTGACCAGGTCTTCCTGATCCGGGCCGCAGGACGCAGCCCGCAGGAAATCATTGACACCCTTCACCAGCGGATGAAGAATTCCGCTGAAGAAGAAAACCTCATAGTTGCTGCGCAACTGCGTGAAATCGCAGTGCTGCGGCTCGAAGGAGTGATGAGCGCGTGAGCGTCTCCCATATAACCACCCACATTCTGGATACCGCAGCAGGGAAACCCGCTGCAGGTGTCGCCGTTGAGCTTTACGCCCGCAACGGCGAGGCATGGTTCCAGATTGCGTCGGGCACCACTGATGCTGACGGGCGGGTGAAAGATCTTGGCCCCGAGCGACTGCAGAGCGGTAACTACCAACTGCGGTTCGACACGGGAGCCTACTTCGCCGGCATCAATTCGGACACCTTCTTCCCGGAGGTATCTCTGACCTTTGCGGTCGAGGAAAGCCAGGAGCACTACCACGTGCCACTGCTGCTAAGTCCATTCGCCTATTCAACATATCGAGGAAGTTAATATCATGGCTGAGAACAACATCATCCTAGGCGCCAACCAGTTCGGCAAGGCCGAGGTTCGCCTGGTAAAGATCACCCGCGACACCGACCGCCACGAGATCGAAGACCTCAACGTCACCTCACAGCTGCGCGGCGATTTCCAGGCTGCACACCTCGACGGCGACAACGGCCACGTTGTCCCCACCGACACGCAGAAGAACACCGTCTACGGCTTTGCCCGTGAAGGCGTTGGCTCACCGGAAGCATTCTTGCTCCGCTTGGGTGCCCACTTCACCTCAGAGTTCGACTGGGTAACCGGCGGCCGCTGGGCAGCTGAGCAGTACGGCTGGAACCGTATCCAGGCCAATGGCCAGGAGCACGATCACTCCTTCGTCAAGAGCAACCAGGAAGTCCGCACCGCCGTCGTGGTCAAAGATGGCGATAAGACTCAGGTGTTGGCTGGCCTCAAGGACCTCACCGTCCTCAAGTCCACCCAGTCAGGCTTCTCCGGTTTCCCGGTGGACAAGTACACCACCTTGGCTGAAACCAATGACCGGATTCTGGCTACTGACGTAGCAGCGCGCTGGCGCTTCAACCCTGAAGCTGTTGGCCCGGACTTCGACTTCAACACCTCATACGAGTCCGTCAAGGCTCTCCTGCTTGAAGGCTTCACCGAGAACTTCTCCCATGCACTGCAGAACACCATGTTCGAAATGGGTAAANAAGTCCTCGAAGCACATCCGGAGATCGATGAGATCAAGTTCTCCATGCCGAACAAGCACCACTTCTTGGTGGACCTGTCCCCGTTCGGCCAGGACAACCCCAACGAAGTCTTCTTCGCAGCAGACCGTCCTTACGGCCTCATTGAAGGCACTGTCCAGCGTGACAACGCCAGCTCAGCAGGCAACGTCTGGGACGGCGTGGCAGGTTTCTGCTAGAAATACCGGGCTTTTCTAAAGCTCAAGCATTAAACATTATCTAGGTAGGCGGGGAATTCCATTCCCCGCCTACCACGGCAACACCCAAAGTGCGTTGCTGTTTTAATAGGGTAAGCAGACAAGGAGGTCCGCTATGACCAAGAGTTCACGATCCACTGCTGTAGCAGGCGCAAAGCCGGCCAGGCCAGAGGACGAANAACTAGGAATCGGCGCAAGTTTCGCCTATGGGTTCCAACACGTACTCACCATGTACGGCGGCATCATTGCTGTACCACTGATTGTTGGCCAGGCCGCAGGCTTGGATCCGGCGGACATCGGTCTGCTCATTGCAGCCTGTTTGTTCATGGGTGGCCTTGCCACTCTCCTCCAGACCTTGGGACTGCCGTTCTTCGGCTCCCAGCTCCCGTTGGTCCAAGGCGTATCCTTCGCCGGCGTAGCCACCATGGTGGCGATTGTCAGTGCGGCCGGACCCAGCGACGACCATATTGGACTGCGGAACGTTNTTGGCGCCGTTATTGTCTCCTCCCTATTGGGCCTAGCTATCTCACCGATCTTCTCCAAGATCATCAAGTTCTTCNCCNCGGTAGTAACCGGCACCGTCATCACGGTCATCGGCTTGTCGCTGATGCCCGTGGCAGCAAACTGGGCCATGGGTGGAAATAAGAAAGCTGAAGATTACGGCAGCGTTGCCAACATTGGCCTTGCAGCGTTGACTCTTGTCATTGTGCTGTTGCTGAGCAAGCTGGGAAACAGCACCATCTCACGCCTATCCATCCTGCTGGCCATCGTCATCGGCACTCTCATCGCTGTTGCTGTGGGAATGGCGAACTTCTCANAGGTGGGTACAGGTCCCATCGTCGCCTTCNCCACACCGTTCCACTTGGGCGTTCCGACCTTCCAGCTCGCAGGCATCATCTCGATGTTTATTGTTGTCCTGGTGATCATGGTGGAAACCTCAGCTGATATCTTGGCCGTCGCGGACATCGTGGACACTAAGGTTGACTCCCGCCGCCTCGGCGACGGCCTCCGTGCCGACATGGCTGCCAGCGTTGTTGCCCCGATCTTCGGCTCCTTCACGCAGAGCGCCTTCGCCCAGAACGTGGGCTTGGTTGCTGTGACTGGCATCAAGAGCCGCTTTGTGGTTGCTGCTGGTGGTGTCATCTTGGTAGTGCTGGGTATCTTGCCAGTCATGGGCCGCGTAGTAGCTGCAGTGCCGCTGCCGGTCTTGGGCGGGGCAGGCATCGTCTTGTTCGGAACAGTTGCCGCCAGCGGTATCCGTACGCTCTCAACCGTCAGCTACAAGAACAACATGAACATGATCATTGTTGCCACCTCCATCGGTGCCGGTATCATCCCCATCGCGGCACCGACGTTCTACGATCAGTTCCCCACGTGGTTCGCAACGATCTTCCATTCCGGTATCAGCTCTGCCGCCGTGGTGGCCATCTTGCTGAACCTGTTGTTCAACCACTTCACGTTCGGCAACCCGGAGAACNCCTCCGTGTTTGCTGCAGGAACAACAGATCGGCTTGTGCCGGCTGAAGTGGTGGACTGCCTCCAACACGGTGACCGTTGGGAAGATGGCAAGCTCATCGATGCCGACGGCAAGGAAATCCCGATCCGTCCCATCGAAGCCGACCATTAAGCTTCCTGCTCCAAAACCCTATTAACACCGCTGCCGCTGGCCCCTCACCAAGGGGACCGGCGGCATCGGCGTTAACGTTGGAGTGCCCCAGCAGTCAGATCAGGCAGTGACGAGTACGTGGCTTGCTTCCTGTGCAACCGGTGAGCTCTTGCGGTGACGCGGAATCAGTGCAGCCAAAATTGCACCCATCACCCTGACCCCAGCAACAGGGTTGTCGTGGGACCGCACCATGCCGCAATCCGTACCGATTCCGGTAAGAGCAGCATCATCACCCTGCCGCCGGGGCAAACGCCAAACCGGCTTGGCGGGGACAGGCAGGTCCGCCAGGGCGAGGCACTACGCAATTCAAACAGACCCCACTGCAGCACCAAGATCACGAGGACGCCAGCAAANAGGCCCCGTGTCAGCGGGCTACTCCAGCCCCAATCTGCACCCTTGGTGATGGACAGCAGCAGCCCAAAGAGTGCGTGCCAATCCCCGCTTTGGGCGATGAGGGCCGAAGCCGGGAGCCCGATGGCGCCGCCGACTCCCATGGTTGCTACTCATGGTTGCTCCGCAGAGCCAACTTTTCACGGGGTACACGGGACAGATCTAATAATCAGTAGCGCCAAGGAGATGACGAGCATGCGCCGCTGGCCGAAGATATTGCCCGGCCCTCCAGCAATGGGAGTGAGAACAGCCCCGGCCAGCAGTGTGGCCGTGAGCATCCAGGAGGCATCCGCAGTGGTGGTATTTAGCAATGTTCGAAGCTGCGCGGTGAGCGGAACAACCAGGGTCTGCATCAGCGAGACCACGATGCTAGAAGGCCAAGGAAGGCACCGCCGCTCGAGGCGATGGCTATTTGTGCGTTAGCACGGAGGGACTTTGCGTGATGCGGCTTCTGGGGATGGTAATTTTGAAAATACCTATTGCATCATACAATTAGATTGCATAATACATACACCGTGCTCTCTGCAATTGGCAACTAGACTTGCCATGACCATGGATCGAGATAAAGGAAGACCATGAAAGAACCTGCTACTTGGCTACGGCAAATGCAGTACGAACTCATGCTTNTTTCCCGCTATCACCTGCGTCCCTTTGACACAGCTGAGCCCATGCTGGAGCGCTCAGCCTATGTGCTGTTGAACCGTCTAGAACACGCAACGCCCATGACGTTGAAGGAACTTTCCNTAGCGCTGCTCCTAGACACTTCAACCGTCCACCGGCAAGTAGGCGTGCTCTTGCGTCATGGCCATGTTTGCTATGCCACCGGAACTCCCGGAGAGGTGGCTCGCCGGATCACGCCCACTGCAGAAGGGCTCACCGCGCTCCGTGGCACGCGTAAATCCTATGAGACAGGGCTGCGCCGCGTGGTGGGTGAATGGCCCGATGCCAAACAGCACGACTTCATGGAAATGTTGCGGGAGTTTAATCAGACGGTGGAATGCATCGAGAACGCACCCTGGCCAAGGACGCAGGACTGAGCAGTTATTGCTTCTAACGCCGTGCACCATCCACAGCCGCTCCTGAGCACGCGGTTGCGCTCAGCGGGTGCCTACGGCTGGTGGGGTGAGCAGGGGAACCACGTTGGGGCATGCTGGCGAAAGGTTGCCGGTGCCAAGCGTGCGGCTCCCTCGGGTAAAAGCCCCAGAAACGGCGTCCCCACAGCTTGCAGATACTCAAGGTTGCTTTGCTCTATGTACGACGGCGTACTCGGCCATGAGCCGATCACCAGTCCCGCTGGNGGAAGCTGTCTGTGCTGTAACGCTTCCAGCGTTAGTTGGGTGTGATTGAGCGTCCCCAACCCACTGCGGCACACCAGCACTATCTGCAGCGTAGCGATGCTACACACCCTGACCGCAAGCTCTGCCAGGGTGTGTCCCTGCGCGTCCAGCTCCACCAANAGACCACCGGCACCTTCGACAAGAACGTGACTGTGATCCCCNGCCAGGGTCATAATATTCTCCATGTGCTGCTCCAGTGTGGGCAGGGGACTTTCCGCACGCACGGCTGCGGCCACTGGGGCCATAGGATCCCTCAACCGGATGCCCTCACGCACCGTACTGATACCACTGAGCCGAACCACCTCGGCCATATCTGCCCGCTCACCGGGGCCAACCCCGGTTTGCGTGGGTTTATAGGCTGCCACAGTGGCACCGCTGCCGGCAAACGTGGCCGCGAGCGCCGCCGTAGTCACTGTCTTGCCAACATCCGTGTCGGTGCCTGTGACAAAGGTGATGACCCGGATTCATGCCGCCCCGTTCAAAGCGGTGCCCGTTTTCATGGCCATGACAGTGTTCGGCGCTTGGAAGGACAGCAGCCTCAGCCATGCCGGTACCGGGCCAGAGAGTGCTAGTGCGGGCAATGCTCTGGCGGTTTCCTCCACCACGAGGGCGGCTTCCATTTCAGCCAACCTAGCCCCAAGNCAACGGTGCAGTCCATGCCCGAACGCCAGGCTATAGGCGGTGGGAGTGGCATCGGCTAGGTGCTGCCCGCTAAGTTCCAGCAAGATCTCCGCGCCTGCCGGCAAAGCTACGCCACCGAGGGTGGTGTCGTGGAGTGCGGCCCGCCGCCAGGTATGAACGGAGGATTCCGTAGCCAACACGTGGCGCACATGGGCTGTGGCAGCGGCAGGCGCGGCCAATGACGCCCACGCAATGGACTCCGGGCCAGCTTGTTCAAGGCCCCGGTACAGTGCCGTATTGATCAGCAAGGAGGTGGTCTCTTGGCCGGCGATCACTAANAAGTACCCTAGCGAACACACCTCCGCCTGGCTCATGCCAGCGGCACTCAAAACACCAAACAGGGATTCCCGACCGCGAGCAGCATCAACTGCACCCTTTAACCAGTCATAAAACTCCGCGGCGCTTCTGGCTAAGGTCTGCTGCCTGTCAGGGTCCGGCCACCCNCAGAACAGCTCGAGCGAATCCCTGCTCCAGCGTTTCAACAACGCCAGCTCCGGTGTTGGTTCTCCGGTTAGCTCCGCCATGATCACCGGCGGGATGTGCCGGGCCACGGAATCGGCCAGATCGACGTTTGAATGGTCTAGTGCCTTACGGGTGATGGCTACCCGTTCGGCGGTCAGTTCCCGTACCCTGGACTCCACATTTGCCACCTTGGCGGGNGTGAAGAACTTGCCCACCAGGCTCCGCACGGCACGGTGTTTCTCCCCGGTGGCCGACGCGAGCACCGGTGGCAAAGCAAAGCGCACCGCCGCGAGGATGCGCAACGTGGCCGGTGCCAGCGGAACCACCGATGTCAACGCATTGGTAGGGGCGAAATCTGCTGTGCGCCGCATAGCCTCCTTGACCAGCTGCGGGTCGCGAATGAGGGTAAAGTTCACGATTTTTAGATTCCTTCTTGACGGCTTGGCTGGCCTAGACCGGCTTGATGACCTGGATAGTCTTGACTGGTTCGTTCTGTGTGTCCTGTGCCGCCCGTGGGCTTTCCCGCAGCAGCTCGGCAAGGATACCGGTGGCCTTGGCAAGCTGCGCGGAGGTGATGCTGGCACGGGCGCTCAGTCTGATCCGNGACACGCCGTCGGGCACGCTTGGCGGCCTGAAACAACCCACCAGCACACCNCTTGTACGTAGTTCATTAGCAAGGTTCACGGCACAGGCGGCTGATTCGATGGGGACGGATTGAACGGCGCCGGCAGCTGTTTCCACNCCGCAACTGCGGGCCAGGAGCTGAGCAGTGGCCAAGACACGCCCGGCCAGCTCCGGTTCTGCCAACACGATCGAGGCCGCTGCACCAGCNCCGGCAGCCGCTGCCGGAGCCAATGCAGTATCGAAAATGAACGTCCGTGCCGTATTTACCAGGTGCTCACGCAACGCGGGTGATCCAAGAACTGCGCCACCTTGGGATCCCAGCGCTTTAGATAGCGTGACGGTGACGGCCACGTGCGCTGCACCTGCCAGACCCGCTGCATGGACGGCGCCCCGGCCATCCCCNAGAACGCCAAGGCCATGCGCTTCATCTACGAGCAACAGCGCATCGAAAGCAGCACACACTGGCGCCAAGGACGCCAGGTCCGCTGCGTCACCAAGCACTGAATACACTGACTCAACAATGACCACGGCACGCGGCTGGATGCGTGCGGACAGGGCTGCCTTGACCGCCGTGAGGTCGTTGTGTGGGACGCTCACAGATGGTGAACGAGAAAGCCTGAGCGCGTCCAGCAGAGAAGCATGCACGTGGGCATCATAGATGATCAAGGTNCCAGGTCCACCCAGTGCCGTCACCACGCCAAGGTTTGCCGTGTAGCCGCTGGAAAAGGCTAAAGCCGCCCTCTGTCCGGTCAAGGCACACAGCCGTTCCTCGAGTTCTCGATGCGCCGGCAATGTACCGCAGACAACCCGTGAGGCCCGGGCCCCGGCACCGTATTTCTCCAGCGCAGCCATGGAGGCGGCCACAACCCGCGGATCAGCAGACAGGCCCAAGTAGTCGTTGGAAGCCAAATCGATCACCTCCTCCCCTTGACTCTTNTCACTGGTGGAGTGTTCACGCCACGGCAGGATCGAATCCGTACGCACTATTCCGCGCTGCTGGCGAACATCTGCACGCAAGCCCAGCCAGGTCTCCATCGCCGTGGTCTGTCCTGCTGTGCCGGCAGTATCAACACCACTAGCTGTACCGAGCCTGTCCGTAGTACCGGTGGTGTTCTGGCGGTTGCCCATCAGCCGTGCACCTTGGCGACGGCGGTGCTGATGCCAGCCCCAATGGCGGCGATCTCCGCAGGGCTACTGATGAACGGCGGCATGGTGTAAATCAGGTTACGGAAGGGCCTTACCCACACGCCCTGTTCTAGTGCCGCCCGGCTCACGGCGGCAACATCGACGGGGACCGATAGTTCTACCACCCCAATGGCACCAAGAACCCGCACATCTTGCACGGTGGAGAGGTTACTTGCCGGGGCCAACGCCGTGATGAGGCCTTGTTGAATCTGCCCCACGTTGCTCTCCCATGGGGATGTCTCCAATAATTCCAGGGACGCACAGGCCACGGCGCAGGCCAGCGGGTTGGCCATGAAGGTGGGTCCGTGCAACAGGGCCCGCAGTGAGGATTGAGTGATGGTGTCCGCCACCTGGTGTGAACAGAGCATGGCGGCCAGCGTCATGTATCCGCCAGTCAGGGCTTTGCCCACGCACATAATGTCCGGGGCCACCGCGGCCCATTCGGAAGCGAACAGTTTTCCGGTGCGGCCAAATCCGGTGGCAATTTCATCGACAATGAGCAATAAACCGTGCTCGTCAGCAACGCGCCGGGCCGCGGCTAAACACTGTGGCGCATAGAAGAACATCCCACCGGCTCCTTGCACCACGGGTTCCACCACGATGGCGGCCAGCTGATGACGATGGCGGATCACGGTTTCCTCCAGCACCTTAATCCAGTCGGCAGTTTCTTGCGGGTCTGTAACCATCTCCCCGTCCACCAGCCGGGCAGCAGGAGGCCGGGGCAGGAAGTGCTGGCGCGGCACAAGCGTGGGAAAGGCTGCGTGCATCCCGTCCACGGGATCGCAGACGCCCATCGCCGCAAAAGTGTCCCCATGGTACCCGCCGCGCAGGGCCAANAATTGTGTCCGTCCCGGCTTGCCGCAGCCCAGTTGATACTGGACAGCCAGCTTCAGGGCCACCTCGATGGACACCGAACCGGAATCGGCGAAGAACACGTGCTCTAGCCCGCTCGGCGCCATGGCCGTGAGCCGTTCAGCCAAGCGGACTGCGGGCTCATGGGTCAGGCCACCAAACATGACATGACTGAAACGCCCTGCCTGCTCTATCAATGCCTGATCCAGGGCGGGGTGACGGTAACCGTGAATAGTGGACCACCATGAGCTCATGGCATCAACCACATCAAAACTGTTNCCGTCCGCGGCTTCAAGGCTCAGCCTTGTCCCGTCAGCTCCGTGGACAGCGTAGGGCGCGTCCCCATCCAGCGGGGCGTACGGGTGCCACAGGAGTCCTTGATCGCGAGAAATCAGCGTCTGGTGCACCAGGTACCTGTCCGCTGGAAGTGCCCCACGAGCTGGCGGTTCCTTACCCGCTGGGTGAACCGGGAGGACTCAAGCATTGGGGCTGCCGCCGTTCCGGCACCACGGCGGCGGATGGTGGCGGGTGCACCGAGGAGGATCCGGCGTCGTCCGCCTGCTGTNTTCTGACGCTGGTCCGCACCCAGGACAGTAAAACCGTTATCGGCGATCATGGCCAGATCATCCTGACCGTCCTGCCCCTCGCTGGTGAGGTAGTCCCCNAGGAATAGCGAGTTGGCAACGTGCAGGGCAAGGGGCTGGAGAGTGCGTAGGTGCATTTCCCGGCCACCGGCCATGCGCAGCTCGGTGGTGGGGCATGCGAAACGGACCATGGCCAGGATGCGCAGGCACTGGGCGGGNGTCAGCAGCCAGGTGCCTTCCAGCGGGGTGCCTTCGAAGGGCATGAGGAAGTTCACGGGGATGGAATCGCTACCCAGGCCGCGGAGGGTGAAGACGGCGTCGATGAGATCGTTGTTGCTCTCTCCCATGCCGGCAATCAGACCAGAACACGGTGATAAGCCAGCCTCTTTGGCAAACTCCACGGTCTGCACGCGCTCGGCAAAGGTGTGGGTGGAGCAGATCTCGGCGTAGTTGGACTCGCTGGTGTTCAGATTGTGGTTGTAGGCGTCCGCNCCGGAGGCCTTCAGACGCTGCGCCTGACCACCCTTGAGGATGCCCAGGCAGGCGCAGACTTCCACGTCCGGATAGTCATTCTTGAGATCACTAACCATCCCTGCCACGCGGTCCACGTCGCGGTCGCTAGGGCCTTTGCCACTGGCCACCAAACACACTCGAGAAGCACCAGCACGGATGCCACTGGCAGCTTGAGCCACCGCCTCTTCGGGCTTTAGCCACGTGTATTTCAGGATCTGGGCAGCCGAACCGAGCCGCTGGGAGCAGTATGTGCAGTCCTCGGGGCAGAGCCCGGATTTGAGGTTGACCAGGTAGTTCACTTTGACGGTGTTACCGAAGGAGGCACGGCGAAGCTGTGCGGCGGCCGCCACCACCTCAAGCAGCTGGTCATCGGTAGATTCTAGGACGGCAAGGGCTTCCTCACGCGTCAAGGTGGCGCCGGCACGTTGACGATCGGCGAGGTCAGAGAAATAATTGAACACTGTTCAATTGTGCGAGGTGTCAGGTTCCTTGTCAAAGTCACCTCCCCATATGAGGGAAGATAATGAAACGCTGAAAGGGCGCGCGATGGCAACAGGAAGGCAACAGAGAATGTCATTGACACGGGATCAAATTGTTCACACCGCCATGGGCATCCTGCGTGAGTACGGCCTTGCCGATCTGTCCATGCGCCGCTTGGCCNGGGACCTCGGCGTCCAGCCTGGCGCCTTGTATTGGCACGTANAAAACAAGCAAGAACTACTTACCGTGCTGGCCGGGCTCATCCTGGCCCCGATCAATGACCAGCCGATTGCTGGACAAGCGGTAGGTGGACAAGCGACGGTTGACCAAGCGACTGTTGACCAAGCGATGCGTGGCCTCCGTGAACTGGCCGTAGGAATACGTACAGCATTACTTTCGGTACGTGACGGCGCCGAGGTGGTAGCGCTGGCCCACGCTCTGGAAACAGACACATCAACACCATTGCGCGGCTTTAGAATCCTACTTCTAGGCCAGGGCTGGTCCACTCTCCACGCCGAATGGGCAGCTGAGGCATTGGTGCACTACGTTTTGGGTTCCGTCACTGACGAGCAAACCCGCGCTGGATTAACCAGCGCGGGTTTGCTCAGTGCTCAAAACGATCCGAGTGCAGCCTTTGATTTTGGCTTGGGGTTGATGCTGGACGGGCTAGCCGCCCAAGTGATCAGCCCAGCTGGAGAAGGCCCGGGCAGCAGCACTTCACTGAGCTACGCACGCGGGCCAGCACTGTCCAACTGAGGCACTTATCGTTAGAGGCCCAGCAGCGTCCGCAGGCGTGCAACATGGCCGTCCGCAACAACGTTGTATTCGGCGCTATGGACAGTGCCATCCGCGTTAACCACAATGGTGGAACGCAACGTTCCTACCATTTCAACGCCGTTAACAACCTTCTCTCCNCAAGCGCCCCACGCCTCGGCAGCAGCATGGTTTTCATCCGAGAGCAAGGGGAAATTAAGGTCATTGTCCTGCGTGAACTGTGTCAACGCATCCTGTGCATCAGTGGAAACACCAAGCACCTGCACCCCGGCAGCGTTTAGTGCCGCCAGGCTGTCCCGGAAGTCGCAAGCTTCGGTAGTGCATCCGGGNGTGGCTGCTTTGGGGTAGAAGTAAACAACAACACGAGATCCCGCGTAGTCCGCAAGGCTGACCGTTTGGCCGCTGGCATCAGGAAGAGCGAGCGCGGGTGCCTGTGAACCAGCGGTAAGTACGTTAGACATATTACTCCAAAATTTCGTTATGTGGAATTTAAATTCTATTGAATGAAATAATCGTACAATCGGCCGGTGCTGGCGTCAACGCCACCGCACGAAGGATGACCCACTGGGCTCCTTGAAAAGAATCACCAGCGTCCAGGCTGAACCCAGAAGCGGTGCAGCCCGCGAGTTAACCTCGACCAATAAAAGGCATGCCTGACGCGGTGATGACCAGCTGACCAATGTTGGCGTTGGCGGGCAATCCTGCCATGAACAAGACCGTCCGCGCCGCCTCCTGGACCGAGAAAGTTGGTTCCACCAGAAGCGTCCCGTCGGCCTGCAGGGCTCCGCTATTGACGTCCAAGGTGGCCATCATGTCCGTGGCCGTGTTGCCGATGTCGATCTGTCCGCAACTGATACCGAAGGCACGCCCGTCCAATTCGATCGACTTTGTCAATCCGCTAATGGCGTGTTTACTCACGGTATAGGCGGCGGACTTAGGCCGCGGGGAATGAGCGGAGATGGAGCCATTATTGATGATCCGGCCACCTTGTGGCCGCTGAGCCTTCATGACACGGATGGCCGCTGCAGCACAAAGCATGGAACCGGTGAGGTTGACAGTCAAGGTGGCATTCCAGTCCGCCAGCGAGATTTCCTCCACCGAGCCTGATGGGCCAAAGATGCCAGCATTATTGAACAGGATATCCACACGGCCAAAATGTTCTACTGCCCGGGTGAAGAGCGCTTCCACCGCCTCCGGATCGCACACATCAGTGGGCACTACCAAGGCGTGAATGCTGCCAGCGGCCACGGCTGCCAGCTCGGCCTCGCGGCGGCCAGCCAAAACCACGCGGAAGCCTGCTGCCAGTGCTGCCTGCGCAACAGCCTGCCCTATTCCAGAACCTGCCCCAGTCACTACCAGGACCTTGGAGTCGCTCTCGTGGCCCGCATTGGTGGCTTGTGCCGGTGATTGTTGGTGGTTGTTCACATTCACTCCTTGTTAAGTCCCTAAGCCTTGCTCGCCCGCGCCATCCGTGGCACTGGCACCTACTCCCCTGAGATCTATCCCAGCGCTACGGCTGCTCCCAGTGTAGGCAAGGGGCGGGTGGACAGTGAAACCGTGACACGGTTCGTCCATCAGCGCCTCGCGGGCTGAGGCAACTCCCCAGGGCGCACCAGCAAGAATAATTTCCACGGATCGAAATTTATTGTCCAAAATTCGAGAGGATTGTATGTGCAGAGCGTTGAATCGTCAAGCTAGAACTAGTCTGGCGTGTCGCGGTGGAAGTGTCTTGCATCTCTGATCTCAGCAAAGTAATCTCAACATACAAGATTTTGTTTTCATATGGTGATAATCATCTGATGGGGCACTCGATCAGGCGCCCCACGCCTGGGCCGCGTTCGACGGCGAACGTACGGCAGGCGGGACGACGCCGTCTCTCCATCGCGGGGCGTGCGACTGCAACCTGGAAAGAGGTACCAATGTTTCAGCGAGATAGCAATTCTCATATCCTTAGCGGGTTGACTAACCAGCTTCCTGATCGCGATCCGGAGGAGACAGCCGAATGGCTTGAGTCCTTGGATTCACTGATTTCAGATCGTGGTACCGAACGTGCCCAGTTCATTATGCGTAGCCTGCTTCAGCGTGCTGGTGCGCAGAGCGTTGGCGTGCCGATGGTTACCACCACCGATTACGTGAATACCATCCCTGCCGATCAGGAACCAGAGTTCCCGGGCAATGAAGTCATCGAGCGCAAATACCGTTCTTGGTTGCGTTGGAATGCTGCTGTGATGGTTCACCGTGCGCAGCGTCCGGAGATTGGTGTGGGTGGGCATATTTCCACGTATGCCGGTGCGGCAACGTTGTACGAGGTGGGCTTTAATCACTTCTTCCGCGGTAAAGACCATGCCGGTGGCGGAGACCAGATCTTCTTCCAGGGCCACGCCTCCNCCGGCATGTACGCCCGTGCTTTCCTTGAAGGACGCCTTTCCGAGGAAGACATGGACGGGTTCCGTCAGGAGAAGTCCAAGGAAGGCCACGCCCTTTCGTCCTACCCGCACCCGCGCCTCATGCCGGAATTCTGGGAATTCCCGACCGTCTCCATGGGCATTGGCCCGATGCACGCGATCTACCAGGCCCAGTCCAATAGGTACCTGCATAACCGCGGTATCAAGGACACCTCCGAGCAGCAGGTCTGGGCGTTCCTGGGTGATGGCGAGATGGACGAGCCCGAATCACGTGGCCTGCTACAGCTGGCAGCGAACGACAAGCTTGATAACCTCACGTTCGTGGTCAACTGCAACTTGCAGCGCCTTGATGGCCCGGTCCGTGGTAACGGCAAGATCGTCCAAGAACTTGAAGCGTTCTTCCGCGGTGCCGGCTGGAACGTCATCAAGGTCCTTTGGGGCCGTGAATGGGATGACCTGCTAGCCCGTGACGAAGACGGCTCACTAGTTGATGTCATGAACACCACCGTCGATGGTGATTACCAGACGTACAAGGCTGAATCCGGCGGATTCGTCCGCGAGCACTTCTTTGGCCAGACCCCGCAGACCAAGGAACTCGCCGCGCATCTTAGCGATGACGAGCTCTGGAACCTCAAGCGTGGTGGACACGATTACCACAAGGTCTACGCCGCTTACAAGGCTGCCATGGACTTCAAGGGCAAGCCCACCGTTATCTTGGCCCACACGGTCAAGGGTTATGGCNTTGGTACCCACTTCGAGGCGCGTAATGCCACGCACCAGATGAAGAAGCTCACCTTGCAAGACCTCAAGGACTTCCGCACGCAACTGCGCCTGCCCATCTCTGATGAGGTCCTTGAAGCTGACCCGTACACTCCCNCGTACTACCACCCGGGCATGGATTCACCAGAAATCCAGTACATGATGGAGCGCCGCCGCGCCCTGGGCGGTTTCGTGCCCGAGCGTCGCAGTCAGCACACCGAGCTAGAACTCNCCGGGGATAAGACCTACGAAGTAGCTAACCGTGGCTCAGGCAAGCAACAAGCCGCTACCACCATGTCGTTCGTGCGTCTGCTCAAGGATTTGATGCGCGATAAGGGCATCGGCCAACGCATTGTGCCGATCATCCCCGATGAGGCCCGCACCTTCGGTATAGACGCGTTCTTCCCCACAGCAAAGATCTACAACCCCAACGGGCAGAACTACCTCTCCGTGGACCGCGATCTGGTCCTGGCGTACAAGGAATCCATTTCCGGGCAGATCGTGCACGCTGGCATCAATGAAGCCGGTTCCGTAGCGGCCTTCACCGCTGCTGGTACCGCGTACGCCACCCATGGTGAACCGTTGATCCCGATCTACGTGTTCTACTCCATGTTTGGTTTCCAACGCACAGGAGATCAGTTCTGGGCTGCCGGTGACCAAATGACACGCGGCTTCATCATTGGTGCTACCGCTGGCCGGACCACCCTCACCGGTGAAGGCCTCCAGCACGCTGATGGTCACTCCCCGATCCTGGCCTCCACCAACGAGGCCGTGATCACCTACGATCCCGCGTACGGGTACGAGATCGGTGTGATCATGCGTGCTGGTCTGGAACGCATGTACGGGCCCGATTCAGTGGATCCCAACGTCATGTACTACATCACCGTGTACAACGAGCCGATCAGCCAGCCCAAGGCACCGGAAAACATCGATGNNTCAGAAGGTATCACCAAGGGCATCTACCTGCTAAACAAGAGCGAACAGCAAGGACCCNGCACCCAGCTGATGGCTTCTGGCGTTTCTGTGCCGTGGGCTCTAGAAGCACAGCAAATCCTTGCCGATGAATGGGGAGTTGCTGCCGATGTTTGGTCCGTAACCTCCTGGACCGAGCTTCGCCGCGACGGCCTCGCCGCGGAAGAAGAAGCGTTCTTGCACCCAGAAAACGCACCCCGGACCCCGTACATCACCACTAAAATGGCAGATGCCCAAGGGCCCATCGTGGCCGTCACCGATTACATGAAGGCCGTCCCGGACCAGGTACGTCAGTTCCTGCCCAACGACTTCGCAACCCTCGGTGCCGACGGCTTCGGCTTCTCCGATACCCGAGCAGCAGCACGACGCTACTTCAAGATCGACTCACACTCCGTCGTAGTACGCGCCCTGCAAATGCTCGCCNAAAACGGTGACATCGACGCCAGCATCCCCGCACAGGCAGCCACCAAATATGATCTACTCAACGTCAAGGCAGGCACCACCGGCAGCACCGGCGGCTAGGCTAGTCCCCACTCGACGGCCCGATAAATCGCTAACGCGATTTATCGGGAACCTGTCGAGCGTGGGCCCACCCACGGCCACCCACGGCCACCCACAATAAGGGGCTGGCGTGACCTTTTCCGGTCACGCCAGCCCCTTATTGCTGCCTCAAAATAGGTGTGCCATCTAGTTGCTCCAAAGTTCCTTGGAACTGACCTGTGCGGCTTGCTCGAGTCCATGGATCGTCAGAGAGCGTTAGGACCGGTACGCCCTCAATAGCGAAGAAGGGTTGGCGCGACCACCTTGGTCACGCCAACCCTCTATTGCTACCTAAAATTACGTCCCGCTAGTTGCGGTTAAGCTCCTTGGAAATAATCTGTGCGGCTTGCTTGAGTACGGGGATCGCCCTGTTGGCAAAGCTCTCATCGACGCGTTGGACCGGCCCGGAAACCGAAATTGCGGTGGGCGAGGGNGCATTGGGAACAGCCATGGCGAAGCAGCGCACACCAATCTCCTGCTCTTCCTCATCGATGGCGTAACCACGTTCCCTGATCACATCCAGGTCCGCCAANAGGCTCTCAACCGTGCCGTGGCTCTTGATCGTGGGTGTTGGCATGCCCTTGCGAGCGACGATGCTGCGCACAGTGTCATTATCTAGCTGGGCCAACAACGCCTTGCCGACGCCGGTGTCGTGCGTGTGTGCCCGGCGGCCAACCTCGGTGAACATGCGCATGGAGTGCGGGGAGGGTACTTGGGCAATATAAATGACCATGTCGGTGTCCAACACGGCCATATTGGCTGTTTCACCCAATTGGGTCACCAATGTTTCCAGCTGGGGCATGGCCATGGCGCCAAGCTGCTTCGTTGCACCTTCGCCCAAACGGATTAGCCTGGGCCCCAGTGCATAGCGGCGGCTGGGGAGTTGGCGGATATAGCCAAGGGCAACTAGTGTTCGCAGCAGCCTGTGGATGGTGGGCAAAGGCAGTTCAGTGGATGCGGAGAGTTCACTGAGTGTTACGTTGCCTCCGGCATCAGTAATGAGTTCCAGGAGTTCGAAGATACGCTCCACGGACTGGACGCCGCCGCTCGCTTTTGCTGCCATGGTCAGTCTCCTACTAGTTCTCCGCCAACAATAAATCCGCATGGTGGTATCAATCTTCCAATTCATCAACCTACAGCATTCCGCATCGCGAAAGCTAAATAATGCACAGGGCTTGAATTTCCACCAGATAGATAATAATATCCATTATACGAGAACAATCGTAACTGTCGATCGCCCGAACGGGCCATACCTCAAGGAATCTCAATGGCGAATCCTAGCCCCGGCAACTCCATCACCCTTCGCGTGAGCGCCNCCTCCAACTTCACGGTCACCAGCGAGCTTGCTGCTGCCGCCGCTTCAGCCGGTGCAGCCGTCACCGCACTGGACATTGTTGAATCTCAGCACGAGAGCGTTGTCGTGGACATCACCGCCAACACCACCGACGACGCGCACGCGGACCGCATCAAGGATGCGCTTGAGGCTCTCGATGGCGTCCACGTACTGCATGTCTCGGACCGCACCTTCTTGATGCACTTGGGCGGCAAGCTCGAGGTCAACTCANAGTTCGTCATCCGCAACCGTGATGACCTTTCCCGCGCCTACACCNCCGGTGTGGCACGTGTATGCATGGCCATCGCCGAGGACNCCTCCGCAGCACGCAACCTCACCATCAAGCGCAACACCATCGCCGTGGTCACTGACGGCACCGCCGTCTTGGGCTTGGGCGATATTGGTCCGGCAGCCGCACTTCCCGTCATGGAAGGCAAGGCAGCACTGTTCAAGCAGTTCGCCAACGTCGATGCCTGGCCCGTCTGCCTTGACACCAAAGACACTGAAGAGATCATCATGATCGTCAAGGCAATGGCCCCGGTCTACGGTGGCATTAACCTTGAAGACATCGCTGCACCGCGCTGCTTTGAAATCGAGCGCCGCCTCAAGGAAGAGCTGGACATCCCGGTCTTCCACGACGATCAGCACGGCACCGCCATTGTCACCCTCGCGGCACTGACCAACGCATTGAAGGTTGTTGAGAAGAAGATCGGCGAGGTCAAGATTGTTGTGGCAGGCGTCGGCGCTGCCGGCAACGCTATTATTCAGCTCTTGTTGGCTCAGGGCGCCAAGAACATTGTTGCGTGCGGCCGTAGCGGCGCCGTGAACCGTAGCGAGACCTACAAGGATGAGCACCGCACCTGGCTGGCCAACAACACTAACCCGGATAACTTCACCGGCACCCTCCACGACGCCGTGGTTGGAGCCGATGTCTTCATTGGTGTCAGCGGCCCCAACGTGCTCGGCGAAGCCCAGGTTGCCGCCATGGCGCCCAAGGCCATCGTCTTCGCCATGGCAAACCCCACACCGGAAGTAGATCCGGTCATCGCCTCGAAGTACGCCGCCGTGGTTGCCACCGGTCGTAGCGACTTCCCCAACCAAATCAACAACGTTTTGGCCTTCCCCGGCTTCTTCCGTGGTTTGCTGGATGCAGGCGTTTCAGACATCACCGATGAAATGCTTGTGGCAGCGTCCACAGCCATTGCGAACCGCGTCGATGCCTCTGAACTCAACGCCAGTTTTGTCATCCCCAGCGTCTTCGACCCGCATGTGGCCACCGACGTTGCAGCAGCCGTGGCCGCCGCGGCAGCATCAACACTTTCCGAAAGGCTAACGTATGAGCAACCAGTCAGTAACCGTCACCGATCCCACACCCATCCCGCGGGCTGATGAGATCCTCACTCCCGAGGCTTTGGCCTTCGTAGCCGAACTGAACCGCCGTTTCAACCCGGTGCGTGAAGAGTTGTTGGCTGCCCGCACCGCCAAACGTGAAGTTGTTGCCGCCACCGGCAAGCTGGATTTCTTGCCAGAAACCCTCTCCGTCCGTGAAGGCGACTGGAAGGTTGCATCCGCTCCTGCCCNNCTGCAGGATCGTCGCGTTGAGATGACCGGACCGGCCTCACCGGCCAAGATGGCCATCAATGCGCTCAATTCCGGTGCCAAGGTATGGCTGGCGGATCTTGAAGATGCCTCTACTCCCCTGTGGGCGAATGTTGTTGACGCCGTCCTGAACCTTAAGGACGCTGCCGAAGGCACCTTGGAATACACCTCCNCCGAGGGCAAGGAATACCGTCTGCGCACCGACGCTCCCTTGGCTGTGGTTGTGGCCCGCNCCCGTGGCTGGCACTTGCGTGAAAGCCATGTATTGGTCGACGGCGCACCANCCTCGGGCGCACTGGTTGACTTTGGCTTGCTGTTCTTCCACACTGCCAAGGCACTGATCGCCAAGGGCCAGGGCCCGTACTACTACCTGCCGAAGATGGAAAGTTACCTTGAGGCCCGGCTCTGGAACGACGTCTTTGTCTTTGCCCAGGATTACCTGGCCATCCCGCAGGGCACCATCCGCGCCACCGTGCTGATTGAAACCATTCCGGCCGCGTTTGAAATGGATGAAATCCTCTACGAACTCCGTGAGCATGCCTCAGGGTTGAACGCAGGGCGTTGGGACTACCTCTTCTCCATCATTAAGTACTTCCGTGACGCCGGGGAGAGCTTCACCCTCCCGGACCGCGCCCAGGTTGCCATGACGGCACCGTTCATGCGCGCCTACACCGAGCTGCTGGTCAAGACCTGCCACGACCGCGGCGCTTTCGCCATGGGCGGCATGGCCGCAGTGATCCCCAACCGTCGCGAGCCCGAAGTAACGGCTGCAGCGTTTGATAAGGTGCGCAATGACAAGACTCGCGAAGCCAATGACGGCTTTGACGGTTCATGGGTGGCTCACCCGGACCTGGTTCCGGTGTGTCAGGAAGTCTTCGACGGCGTTTTGGGCAACCGCCCGAACCAGCTGGACAAGCTCCGTCCCGAGGTCAATGTCACCGCTGACCAGCTCTTGGATATTCCATCAGCACAGGGCAGCGCCACTGAAGCAGGCCTGCGTTTGAACCTGTACGTGGCCGTGGCCTACACCGCTGTCTGGATTTCCGGCAACGGCGCTGTCGCCATCCACAATCTCATGGAAGATGCGGCCACTGCCGAGATTTCCCGTTCACAGGTGTGGCAGCAGATCCGCAACAAGACCACCCTTGCCGATTCTGGCAATGTGGTCACTCGTGAACTGGTCACCAGCATCCTCGCCGAAGAAACAGAAAAGCTACGCGGAGAAGTGGGCGAGGAAACGTTCCAGAAGTACTACAAGGACGCCAGTGCACTGATCGGTGATATCTGCCTCTCCGAGGATTACACCGATTTCTTGACCATTCCCGCCTACGAATTGGTGGGCTAGGAATGAGCGTACAAGCCTCACTGAACACCGCTGATCTGGCGCGCATTGAGTCAGAGTGCGCCGCCACGGATCAATTACTTGAGAATAACTACCCGGGCGACGACGGAAGCCGCCAGCCCGTCCACACGGTTTACGTGCCGGCTGATAAGTTCAGCTCAACCTTTGCCGCAGACTGGGGCACACAGGGCCTGGCAGCTATCAACGCCTATGGCGGACTGGAAAAGCTCGGTAAGCTGCTCGGCCAGGACGATGAGCTAGCAGCAGCCGTTGCCACGCGTGTGGCAGCCAAGCTCGCCAGCGAACCCATTGAGGATTTGCGTCTTGACTTTGAAGACGGCTTTGGCAACCGTGGCGACGAGGCAGAAGATGCAGCTGCCATCGCAGCAGGTAAGGCAGTCAGCGCAGCAGTGGCAGCCGGAACAGCTCCTCCGTTCATCGGCATCCGCTTCAAATGCTTCGAGGCACCCACCCGTGCCCGCGGCGTGCGGACCCTTGACTTGTTCGTCTCAGCGCTGGCCTCATCCGGGGAGCTTCCCGACGGGTTGATACTGACCCTGCCCAAGGTCACCACCGTGGATCAAGTCAAGGCCATGGACTTCGCGGTCAGCCGCCTAGAAGAAATTCACGGCTTACCCGCAGGACGCCTGCGCTTTGAAGTGCAGGTGGAAACGCCGCAGCTCATCTTGGGCCATGAAGGCACCTCCNCCGTGGCCCAGCTGGCTCACGCAGTGCCCGGACGCATTAGCGGCCTGCACTATGGCACCTACGACTACAGCGCCTCGCTGGAAATTTCCGCCGAGTACCAGTCAATGGAGCACCCGGTGGCGGACCTCGCCAAGGAAATCATGCAGCTGGCAGTTGCCGGAACTGGCATCCGCCTCTCCGACGGCTCAACCAACATCATGCCGGTGGGCGACGGTGCCGAGGCCGCGTGGGCTTTGCACGGACGCCTGGTCCGCCGTTCCCTAGAACGCGGCTACTACCAGGGCTGGGATTTGCATCCTGCTCAGCTCCCGAGCCGTTTCAGCGCAACGTATGCGTTCTACCGCCAGNGGCTGCCCGCAGCCGCAGTGCGGTTACGCAACTACGTCCAGCAGACCCCGGGCGCGGTCATGGACGAGCCGGCAACAGCTCGCGCCCTGGCTAACTTCATCCTGCGCGGTCTGGTGTGCGGTGCATCCAGCGCCGATGAAGTGCTCGCACTGACAAGCCTTGACCAATCCCAACTGACAGGGCTGGCTCATCCCCGGCTCTCCACAGTTTCTAGCTAAAGGACTCCCCTATGGGCAAGTACTACNACCCTGAAGGCGGCCTTCCGCCGCAAACACACCTCACTACCGAGCGCGCCATTGTCAAGGAGGCCTACACGGTCATTCCTAAGGGCGTCATGACGGACATCGTCACCAGCACCCTGCCGGGCTTCTCCAATACCCGCTCCTGGATCCTGGCCCGCCCGATCTCCGGCTTTGCCACCACTNTTTCCCAGCTGATCGTTGAGATTGGTGCCGGCGGCGGCGCCNCGCGCGCTGAGTTCGAGTCTGGCGTCGAAGGCGTCATCTTTGTCACCAAGGGCAAGGTCAACTTGACCCTTGAAGGCGAACTCCACCAGCTCGAGGAGGGCGGATACGCCTACCTCGCCGCCGGTGACGCCTGGGGCCTGGAGAACGTTTCCGACGACGTCGTAACCTTCCAGTGGATCCGCAAGGCTTACGAGCGTCTGGAAGGCTACGAGGCCACGTCCTTCGTCACCAGTGACGCCGAAGTTGAGCCCACTGCCATGCCGGACACCAACGGCGCCTGGAAGACCACGCGCTTCACGGATTCCTCCGACTTGGCACACGACATGCAGGTAAACATTGTTACGTTCCAGCCAGGCGGGGTCATTCCGTTCCCGGAAACCCACGTCATGGAACACGGCCTGTACGTCCTTGAAGGCAAGGCCATGTACCTGCTGAACAACGACTGGGTTGAAGTGGAAGCTGGCGACTTCATGTGGCTGCGCGCCTTCTGCCCGCAGGCCTGCTACGCCGGCGGCCCGGGTGAATTCCGCTACCTGCTCTATAAGGACATGAACCGTCAGATCAAACTGACGTAAGCATCCCAGAATGATTTCGGCGCCCGTTTGCGCTTTTGGACCCCGTTAGATCGGGCGCCGAAAGCGCGAACGGGCGCCTTTTGTTCTCCAGAGCGCCCGGTGCGGTACCCGGACCAGAACGCAAGCAGCAACAGCCCTAACAGCATCAGTGCCAGACCCGCCTTGATCCGGGGTCCAAGGAACACCAGATCATCCGATATAAACGTTTCGTTGGATAACGGGGCATAGGCAAACCAGCCGAACTCGGCGCGTCCACCGGCCCCAGCCACCAGCACGATTCCGGCAATCACGGCCACCAGCGCCACTGCTGGCGCCACGGCATCTCTGATCCTTGAATTCCGTGCGCTCCGGTGCTGGCCTTGTTTCCCCGCAGAATTCATGCGCGTCACACTACCATGGCAGCAATTATGGCCTGGAACACAACTAAGGCCTCCCGCTGCCTTGACTACGCGCCAGTCCTTCTCTAAACTTTTCATAAGGCAGAAACTAATTTCCACAATATGAGAACGCCGGAATCTTGGATTCCCTGGAAGGATCTACAATGACGTACACAGTGAACTGCTCCATCCTCCTCACCGAGCTACCCNTCCTCGAGCGCNCCGCCGCCGCCAAGGCAGCTGGTTTTGACGCAGTGGAATTCTGGTGGCCCTTTGATTCCTCCGTCCCGGCCGATGCCGATGTCACCGCATTTGAGCGCGCCATCACCGACGCTGGTGTCCAGCTAACGGGTCTGAACTTCAACGCTGGCAACATGCCTGCCGGGGACCGCGGACTGGTGTCCTGGAAGGGACGCTGCTCAGAGTTCAAGGACAACATTGCCGTGGTGGCTGGCATTGGCGAGCGTCTTGGCTGCAAGCACTTCAACGCCCTCTACGGCAACCGTCAAGAAGAGTTCACTGCAGAAGAGCAGGATGAACTTGGTGTCAAGAACCTGGTTGCCGCAGCTGAAGGCGTCGCGAAAATTGGCGGCACAGTGCTCTTGGAGCCCGTCTCCGGCACCCCGGCCTACCCGTTGAAGACCGCTGCGGACGTCATGTCCATCATCACCCGGACCCAGGCTGCCGGTGTGGATAACGTCAAGCTTCTTGCCGATTTCTACCACCTGGCCGTCAACGGCGACGATGTAGCAGCTGTCATTGAAAAGCACGCCAAGGACTTCGGCCACATCCAGATCGCCGACAACCCCGGCCGCGGCGCCNCCGGCACCGGTACCCTCNCCCTCGGCGAGTGGATCACCCGCAGCCGTGAACTCGGCTACGCCGGCCCCATCGGTCTGGAATACAAGGCTCCCGCAGCAGAAGCCTTCAGCTGGGCCATCCGCCAGCCAGCCAACTAATCACCCACCCCAACACCCCTTACACTTCACGCAAAGGAATCAATATGAGCAACGTTGCAGTAATCGGACTAGGTATCATGGGACTACCCATGGCAGTGAACCTCGTCAAGGCAGGCCACACGGTCACTGGCTTCAACCGCAGCCAGGGCGCCATTGACAAGCTCGTCNAAGCAGGCGGCAAGGGCGGCACGTCCATTGCTGACGCCGTGAAGGATGCCGACGTCGTCGTCACCATGGTTCCGGACTCCNCCGATGTTGAAGGTGTAGTCTCCGGCCCCGAAGGCCTCTTCGCCAACGCCCGCAAGGGCACCATCTGGGTTGACGCCAGCTCCATCCGCCCGGACGTCTCCAAGCGCCTCTCCGAAGCCGCCGTTGCCGCCGGCATCCGCCCCTTGGATGCGCCCGTATCCGGTGGCGAGCAGGGTGCCATTGACGGCGTTCTCTCCATCATGGTTGGCGGCGACGCTAAGGACTTTGCTGACGCAGCAGAGGTCTTGAACGCTGTGGGCAAGACCATCGTGCACGTTGGCCCCTCCGGTGCCGGCCAGACCGTCAAGGCAGCCAACCAGCTGATCGTGGCCGTGAACATCCAGGCACTCTCAGAAGCCATCGTCTTCCTTGGGGCCTACGGCGTAGACACCGATGCCGCACTGAAGGTTCTTGGCGGCGGCTTGGCCGGCTCANAGGTCCTGGACCAGAAGGGCCAGAAGATGCTGGACCGCAACTTCAATCCCGGCTTCCGCCTGGCCCTGCACAACAAGGACCTCGGCATTGTCACCGCAGCTGCCCGCGAAGCCGGCGTTGCCGTCCCGCTCGGCGGCGCAGTAGCACAACTCGTCACCTCCATGGTTGCCCAGGGCGACGGCGCCCTCGACCATTCAGGTCTCTTCAAGGCGGCCCTGGCCTCCTCCGGCCGCAAGTAGCCAGCACCCGCGGGGCAGGCCCCTAAAACTTCCCGCCGTCGGAGGATCCTTGAGACGTCCGACGGCGGGAAACCCACCTTAGAAGCACCACCCCGCACCTGCGGGCACCCACATTTTGAAGGAGCAACACCATGGCTAAGATGCGCAGCGTTGACGCAGCCGTTTTGATTTTGGAANAAGAAGGCGCCACGGAGATCTTCGGTCTCCCCGGAGCAGCCATCAACCCGTTCTACTCCGCCATGCGCGN
Organism: Arthrobacter polaris; assembly: GCF_021398215.1. NCBI lineage: Bacteria > Bacillati > Actinomycetota > Actinomycetes > Micrococcales > Micrococcaceae > Arthrobacter > Arthrobacter polaris. The sequence goes on along the minus strand of NZ_CP071516.1, from coordinate 246,587 downwards.
NCACGGCGGCTTGAACACACTGGCCCGCCACATGGAAGGCGCTTCTCACATGGCGGACGGTTACTCCCGTGCCGCTGAAGGCAACATCGGCGTATGCACCGGTACATCCGGGCCTGCAGGCACTGACATGATCACTGGACTGTACGCCGCACAGGCTGACTCCATCCCCATGCTGTGCATCACCGGTCAGGCCNCCGTGGCCAAGCTGCACAAGGAAGACTTCCAGGCTGTGGACATTGAGTCCATCGCTGCTCCCTTGACCAAGCTCTCCATGACCATCAAGGAGCCCGGCCAGGTTCCCGGCGCCTTCCAGAAGGCGTTCTACCTGATGCGCTCAGGCCGTCCCGGCCCGGTCCTGTTGGACCTGCCGATCGACGTGCAGATGGCAGAGATCGAATTCGACATCGACGCGTACGAGCCCTTGGTTCCGAACAAGCCGGCCGCCACGCGCAAGCAGGCTGGCAAAGCCTTGGACATCCTGCTGGCGGGCGAGAAGCCGCTGATCGTTGCTGGTGGCGGCGTCATCAACGCCAACGCCTCCGCACAGCTGGTGGAGCTGGCTGAACTGCTGAACATTCCCGTCATCTCCACCCTCATGGGTTGGGGCACCATCCCCGATGACCACCCGTTGAGCGCCGGCATGGTGGGTCTGCAGACTTCGCACCGCTACGGCAACGCCACGTTCTTGGAGTCCGACACCGTCATCGGCATCGGCAACCGCTGGGCCAACCGCCACACCGGCGGCCTTGACACCTACCGCGGAAACCGCAAGTTCATCCACGTGGACATTGAGCCCACCCAGATTGGCCGCGTTTTCGCACCGGATTTGGGCATCGTCTCCGACGCCGGAGCAGCCCTTGAGGTATTGCTGGAGGTCGCTCGCGAACGCAAGGCCGATCTCGGCGTGCCGGACTACGGCACCTGGTCCAAGGACTGCCAGGCTCGCAAGGGCTCGCTGCAGCGCAAGACCCACTTCGATAACGTGCCGATGAAGCCGCAGCGCGTCTACGAAGAAATGAACGCCGCCTTCGGCCCGGACACCACCTACGTCTCCACCATTGGTCTGTCGCAGATTGCCGGCGCCCAGATGCTGCACGTCTTTGGCCCGCGCCAGTGGATCAACGCCGGACAGGCCGGCCCCTTGGGCTGGACCATGCCCGCTGCCTTGGGCGTGGTCCGTGGCAAGCCCGGTCAGACAGTTGTTGCCCTCTCCGGCGACTACGACTTCCAGTTCATGATTGAAGAACTGGCCGTGGGTGCACAGTTCAACCTGCCGTACATCCACGTGGTAGTTAACAACTCCTACTTGGGCCTGATCCGTCAGTCCCAGCGCGGTTTCAAGATGGAGCAGAACGTCTCCCTCGCGTTCGATAACATCAACTCCCCGGAGACCAACGGCTACGGCGTGGACCACATCAAGGTCGCCGAAGGCTTGGGCTGCAAGGCCATCCGTGTGGAGCGTCCGNAGGACATGGCCGCAGCATTTGCTGAAGCCAAGAAGCTCATGGAAGAGTTCAAGGTTCCCGTAGTTGTTGAAGCCATCTTGGAGCGTGTCACCAACATTTCCATGGGTACCGAGCTGGACAATGTCAACGAGATCGAAGACATTGCCGAGTACGCAGCAGACGCCCCCACCGCCATCCTGGCACTGCAGGACTAGGGACGAGCCATGCGCATCATCCTCGCCCCTGACAAGTTCAAGGGGTCTTTATCGGCCCCGGAAGTTGCCACTCACCTGGCAGCAGGCCTGCGTGCCGCACACCCCGAGCTGGACATTGACCTCATGCCTGTGGCCGACGGCGGCGAAGGCACCGTTGACGCCGTTGTAGCCTCTGGGTTCACCCGGGTCAGTGCTACTGTGCAAGGTCCCACGGGCCAGCCTGTCAGGGCCGACTTTGCCATCAATGGCAAAGTGGCAGTGATTGAAATGGCGGCAGCCTCCGGGCTTGCCGTCCTGCCGGATGGGCGCCTTTCTCCTCTTGCTGCCACCACGTTTGGCACCGGCCAGCTGGTGTCGGCGGCCATGGACCACGGCTGCACCGAGATTGTTCTGGGTGTGGGCGGCAGTGCCACCACTGATGGCGGTGCCGGCATGCTCGCAGCGCTGGGTGCAACTTTCAAAGACGCAGCCGGGCGGCATTTGCCGCCCGGCGGCGGGNCCCTGGCCCAGGTCACCAACATTGATTTGACGGGTCTGGATCCCCGTATGGGCGGGGTGAGCTTCACCCTTGCCAGCGACGTGGATAACCCGCTACTGGGCCCCGAGGGTGCGGCAACCATTNTTGGTCCCCAANAAGGTGCCACGACGGCCCATGTGGCACATTTGGAAAAATCTCTAGAACGCTACTTCCGCGTCATGGCTAACGCCTTGGGCACTGCGGCTGTAGATGCCCTGGATGCACCGGGCGCCGGCGCCGCCGGTGGCACCGGCTATGCGGCACTGGCTGTACTCTCAGCTAAGCGCCGTCCCGGCATTGAAGTTATTCTGGGATTGACGGGGCTCTCGGAANAGATTCTGGGCGCCGATCTGGTCATCACCGGTGAAGGTAGCCTGGATGAACAGAGCCTCTTTGGCAAGGCACCCATGNGGGTGGCAACGGCGGCACGCGCAGCCGGTGTCCCTGTGGTGGCAGTGTGCGGACGCACTACTTTGTCCGCGGAGACGTTGAGCCAGGCAGGCTTTGCGCACAGCTACGCCCTGACTGACCTGGAGCCCAACACGGAGCTGTGCATGAAAAATGCTGGCGTCCTGGTCACTGAAATCGGTGCCTTGATTGGCACCCGGCTTGCCCAATCGGGCAGGAAGAGGAGAACTCGTATGTCTAGTACTGCAGGAATTGACGCGACCGAGGACCTGTATGACCTTGTGATCCGCGGCAACCGCGTACTCACCACCGCTGGTATTGTCCCGCGTGAAGTTGGCGTCCGCGACGGTGTCACCATCGCTTTGGTGCCCTTGGGCAGCAACCTTGCCGGACGCGAAGTCATTGAACTAGCCGATGATGAAACGCTCATCCCGGGCCTGGTGGACAGCCATGTCCACGTCAACGAGCCCGGCCGTACGGACTGGGAAGGCTTTGCCTCCGCTACCCGTGCAGCAGCAGCAGGTGGTGTCACCACCATCATTGACATGCCGTTGAACTCCATCCCGGCCACCGTCAATGTTGACGCTCTGGAACTCAAGCGCAGCGTTGCGCTGGATCAGGCGTTTGTTGACGTTGGTTTCTGGGGCGGTGCCATTCCGNGGAACACCGGCGATCTGCGTCCTCTTCACGACGACGGCGTTTTCGGCTTCAAGTGCTTCTTGCTGCACTCGGGAGTAGATGAATTCCCGCCGCTGGATCCCGACGAGATGGAAGCGGACATGCGGGAGCTAACAGGCTACGACGCCTTGCTCCTAGTCCACGCTGAGGATTCACGGACCATTGACCGTGCGCCTACAGCCCAGGGAGATCAGTACGCAAAGTTCCTGGCTTCGCGTCCCCGCGGCGCGGAGAACCTGGCCATTGCCGAGGTTATTGAGCGTGCCCGCTGGACAGGGGCCNGGGCGCACATCTTGCACCTGAGCTCCTCAGACGCCTTGCCCATGATTGCCAGCGCCCGGCGCGACGGCGTGAAGCTGACCGTGGAAACGTGCCCGCACTACCTCACGCTCATGGCTGAAGAGATCCCTGACGGGGCAACCTCATACAAGTGCTGCCCGCCCATCCGTGAAGCCGCCAACCGGGAAAAACTGTGGCAGGGCCTGCGCGATGGCGTCATTGACTGCATCGTCTCAGACCACTCCCCAGCANCCTTGGACTTGAAAGACCTAGAAAACGGCGACTTCGCTGTTGCTTGGGGTGGAGTTTCTTCCCTGCAGCTAGGTCTGTCGTTGATCTGGACCGAAGCCCGCCACCGTGGCATCCCGTTGGAACAAGTTGTCCACTGGATGTCTACGGCACCGGCGGAACTGGTCCAGCTACACCGCAAGGGCAAGCTGGCTCCGGGTTACGACGCAGACTTTGCCATCTTCGCCGCCGACGCCGCCTTCGTTGTTGACGTCACCAAGCTCAAGCACAAGAACCCGATCACCNCCTACGACGGGCGTGCGCTCTCCGGCGTGGTCCGGCGCACGTTCCTGCGCGGACAAGAGCTTGATGGCATCACACCCACAGGTAAGCTCCTGCGCCGCGGTGAAATCACAGTGGAGCGGCCCACCCATGTCTGAGTCCGTACTGCTGCCCGCACTGGGTGAAAGCGTCACCGAAGGCACAGTGACTCGCTGGCTCAAAGCCGTGGGTGACACCGTGTCTATCGATGAGCCGCTGGTGGAGGTCTCCACCGACAAGGTTGATACGGAGATTCCTTCCCCGTTCGAGGGAATTTTGCACAGCATCCTGGTGCCCGAAGACGAAACTGCCGAGGTCGGCTCCGTTCTGGCCATCATCTCCTCCGCCGACTCTTCACCGGCGGCTGCGGACCGGGATTCCCTCGGCGGCTTTCCGGCCAATCGGCCGCGGACGGCCTCGGCCTCCNCTAACACCGCCTACGGAAACCCGGCTCCTCCGCCGTCGGCCGAACCCGCGGTGGTTGTCGCGCCGGCGCCGCCGGTCGAACCCGCGGTGGCCTCTGCAACCTCAGCCAACTACGTCACTCCGCTGGTGCGCAAGCTGGCACGCCAGCACGGGGTGGACTTATCCACCGTGACGGGCACTGGCATTGGTGGGCGTATTCGTGGCGGCGACGTGAGCGCAGCAGCGGCTGTTGCTGCCGCGCCTGTGGCACCTCCCGCCGTCGTATCTCCTCCAGCAACACCGNGCAGCGGGGCACCAGCTTCGGCAAGCCTGCGCGGCACTGTTGTGAAGGCCTCGCGTATTCGCTCCGTCATTTCCAAACGCATGCGCGAATCCTTAGACACCTCCACCCAGCTCACGCAGGTGCACGAGGTGGACGTGAGCGCCATTGTGAGGTTGCGCGAGCGGACCAAGGCTTCCTTTGCCGCTTCTCACGGGGTGAAGCTAACGTACCTGCCGTTCATTGCCCAGGCTGTGGCCGAAGCATTGAAGGCCTATCCCATGCTCAACGCTTCCTTTGATGAGGCCGCTGGAACCATCACCTACCACGACGCCGAACACCTCGCCTTCGCGGTAGACGGGCCCAAGGGCCTGTTGGTTCCTGTGGTCCGTGACGCTGGCTCACTGAACGTGGCTGGTCTGGCTGCGGGGATCGCCGATGTTGCTGCACGAACCCGTGATGGCTCCATCAAGGCTGATGAGCTCAGTGGCGGAACCTTCTCCATCACCAACATCGGTTCGGTTGGGGCATTGTTTGACACGCCCATCATCAACCAGCCGCAGGTAGGCATCCTCGGCGTGGGTGCCATTGTCAAGCGCCCCATGGTGGTTGCGTGTCCCGATGGCGGGGACGTGCTGGCCATCCGCCACATGATGTACCTGTGCCTGACCTACGATCACAGGATCGTTGACGGCGCCGATGCCGGCCGGTTCCTCCAGGCTGTGACCGCCCGGCTGTCAGCCGCAGCGTTCGATGCCGAGCTAGGGCTCTAACGCTAGGGCTCTAACGCTAAGGCTCTAACGTTGGGGCTCTAACGCACCAAACGAGTGTGGGGATTGCTGTCCGTGGGCAGCGATCCCCACGTGTTTTCAACAAGTGCTTAATCGATCAATGTTTAACCATCCGGCACGGCCATGCTCAGTACATCCCGGCAGCGGTGAGCGCTAATATCTGTAGGTACTACTGTGCCTACCTCCTGTGCGTCGCACAATGCTTCTCTCCGTCTCTCAATGCTAGGAAATATCCATGCGACAAATTCTCGGGCTGGTCACTGCCGTGACCATCACGGCCGCCGTTCTTATCTCCGGCATGACCCCGCCACCGCCAGCCCGAGTCCGTCAGCTCCGGCTAGTAGCACCTCCCCGCTACAGCAAAACCGCGGCAACAACCGCACCATCTCCTAGGCCAACAACCCCTCGGCAGTGCCCCAAACGCTGCCTAAAGCCTCCGCCTCAGCTACCGCGGCGGCATCCTCACCAGCGCCGGCGACCTCTTCGGCACCAGTTAAACCGGCCTCACCAGCGCGTCCTGCGTCCCCGGCACTACCAGCAACTTCTGCTGCCCCGGCGCCAACAGCTTCCTGCCGGCACCCAAGCCCAGCCGAGCCGCCCCGACAACCAGTCATGCGCCGTCGGCTCCCCAAGCACCCGCACCGCATGCACCTGCACCCGCGGCATCTAAAGTACCTACACCGAAATCACCTGCACCGTCGGCACCACATGCCACCGCCGCACCTTTCTCGGCCGCCACACCGCTGGCCGCCCTGCTGCCAACGACGCGTTTGTTGCACAGGTACTCAAGGCCATCAACAACTACCGTGCAGCCAATGGTGCAGGTCCTTTGGTGATCCGTTCGGCGATCGGGGCGGGGTCCCAACAGTGGGCCGGAACATTGAACTCACGGATCAACGCCGACACGCTGGAGATGAACAAAGCTCACCGCACGGATGCAGGTGCTTCGATCCTGCCANAGGGCTACGACATGTATTCGGAAATCATCGCTATCAACGGCACCGCCGCGCAGGTCGTGGACTGGTGGATGAATTCCCCTGCGCACCGGGCTGCGCTGCTAGATAAGCGCGCCACAGACCTTGGACTGGGCTATGTCAAGACCACAAAATATGGCTGGAGTTCTATGACGGTGGTAGTGGGCAATATTGCCGGTTACCCCGAATCACGTAGGAAGCAACCGCAGCCCCAGCCGGTTCCGGTGGCCAAGGCTGGGGACATTGCTGTAGTGGACGTTGATGGCGGCTTGTACATCTACNCCTCCGCCAAGGGCGGGGACTTGTGGCAACGCAAGTTCATCTCCAACGGCTGGTCCTCGGCGCAGCAGTTGGTGGTCACCGACTACAACGGCGACGGGCTTGCAGACATTATTGCTATCTGGAAGGACGGGCGCCTGACGGTCAGCAACGGCCAGGCCAATGGGACCCTCAAGCCTGCTCTGGCGATCGGCCGTGGATGGGCCCCGTTCGAGATCGTGGTGAGTCCATGGACCACCGGCAACAAGCTTCCCTCCATCCTGGCCAAGCATCGCGTGAGCGGCGATTTGAGACTCTATCCCAACCTCGACGGCGCACGGTTCGGTGTTGCGACTCAGATCGGTAATGGATGGGGCAAGCTGACCATTGTGGGTGCCGACTATGACGGCGACGGCCACCAAGACCTCCTTGCTCGCAACGCTGCCGGCCAGCTCATCCTCTACCGGGGCACGGGTACAGGTGGCTTTGTCTCCGAGAACCGCCGTGTAATCGGTTCCGGCTGGAGTATTATGACGCATATTTCAGACGTCAGCAACCACCTCGGCACGGGCGGGCAAGGAATCCTCGCCCGTACCTCCACCGGAAACCTTTTGCACTATCCCCTTGTCAGGAACGGCTGGGGCACGAGTTCTGTGATCGGTACCGGAGGCTGGAGCCCGCTGCTGCTCGGTAGTTAGGGCACGGCGGCGGTGGGCCAGCACCAAATGTTCCCAGCCCACCGCCGTCGCACCTTGGCCAAGCCGCGCTTTTATTTGCGCTCTCAAGAGGCATACGCTGGGATAATGGACACTTTTCAGGTGCAGTTGGCCAGCTACCCGCAGGGCGCAGTGCAAGCCCGAAATTTTAAACTCGAGGCAGTCGCTGTCCCGGAGCTGGGCCAAGGCGATGTGCTGGTGCGCCTGCGCAGGCTTGGACTCAACGCCGGATTGGCTAACCGGATTGGCGGTCCAGACACGGACTACGGCCCAGGCATCCATATTGGGGACGTCCCGGCCAGCGACGGCGTGGTGGAGGTTCTGCAATCACGGAGCCCTGAGTTCGTCCCTGGTGATCTTGCCGTGCGGAAATCTCCGTGGCGCGGGGTGGATGTGGCCGTTGCGCAGGAATTGCGCAGTATTTCTGCGCAGGAATTGGACATCNCACTGGAGGCCCACCTGACCGTACTGGGGCATGTCGGATTTACTGCTTATACAGGCATGATCCATGTGGGCGAGGTGCGTGCCCAGGACACAGTTTATGTCTCTGGTGCAGCTGGCGGGGTGGGCAGTTGTGCCGTGCAGTTCGCCAAAGCTGTTGGAGCTTCGGTAGTAGGCAGCGCTGGCACCGCCGAANAGGTTCACCTGCTCACGCAGGAGTTAGGCGCTGACGCTGCCTTCAACCACCATGACGGTCCGGCGTTGGAGTTGCTTCGTGGGATAGCCNCCCACGGGATCGATTTGTTCTATGACAACGTTGGCGGGGAACAGCTGGAGGCCGCCNTTGAAGTTCTCCGCTTTGGGGGCCGCGCCGTGATCTGCGGCGCAGCCTCCCAATATGGACTAGGCGATGACCGCCGTGGCCCTGTCAATTACACGCGCATGATCTACCAGGAACTGACCCTGCGCGGTTTCACCGTCACAGCTCACGAGGACCTCCGCGAGGACTTTCAGGACCGCGTGGCCCAGTGGATGCGCGAAGGAAAGGTGCACAGCGTCCACACCGTGATGGATGGATTCGACCGCATCCCCGAGGCGTTCGCCGCACTGCTTTCCGGTGGCAACATTGGCCGCATGGTGGTCAACTGCGAGAGCTAGATCAGTCGCGGCAGATCCGCCGTGGCGAGAGTTGACCTACCCCAGTCTCAGGCCTGCTGGTACAGGACTTCACCTTGGCGTGCACCGGTGGACAACTCCCAAAATGATTCCGCAATCAGATCCGGGTCAAAGAACGTTCCGGCCTTGACGACGCCGCCAATGGTGACGGTTCCAACCTTGATGCCGCGGGGAGCCAGCTCGTCCGCAAGCGTGAAGGCCAAGTTGCGCAGGCCCGCCTTGGCAATGGAGGCTGAAGCCCTGGAAGCAACAGGCTTCAACGCCAGCATGCCACCGGTGAACAAAATGCTGCCCGATCCGCGTTCGGTCATGCCCGGGATCACCAGCTGTGAGCAGTTCAGGGCGCCCACCACATTGATGGTGAAGTCACTGAGCATGTCCTCTGCAACCAACTCCGATGGGTTGCTGATGGTATTAGCTCCAGCGTTGTAAGCCAAAACTTCGGGNGCACCAAAGTTCTTTTCGAGTTCGGCGAATGCCTCCACCAGGCTAGCCTTATCCGCTGCGTCGGCAACAATTCCGTGCGCCTGCACTTGGTGGCCGCGCAGTTCTTGAACCTGCGCCTCCAATGACTCTTTGGTCCGGGCGATCAGGAGAACAACGAAGCCGTTTCCGCCAAACTTTCTCGCTATACCCGCACTGACTCCAGGGCCCGATCCAACGATTGCTATAACTGGCTTACTCACTTCAACGGCCTCCGGTGAATTCATCATGACGGTCAGCATTTGCCAACCGGTTCCGACCCGCCCGCAGGCCATCAGCGCTGGTGGCGTGTAAGAACCAGCGCTGGAGTCGCTTTCTTGAAAGTATCACGGCATTTCCGGCCGCCCTTGTCCATGGAGCCCCAAGAGAACGCCCGGGTGACTGAGCGCACAGATTTAGGTCCCTGGCAGCAGCCACGCCCGCCGACACTTCTGTGTCTGGCAGTGACTTCAGCACACCACTCAGCGCTTATTTTTGGTCCTTGCTAAACTCTAAATACGGTTCCATGAGACCACTAAATAGAGTGTTCATCCATCCACCAAACCACTACATGTGGTTTCCAACTGTATATCTGCGGATTTATCGCACGTTCGAAGAAGGGTTCTCAAGAGAGTCAGGACATCGCTGCTCCCGCGGCGTCGCATCTGCCATTGCAGAGGATTAGCCCCGAGGAAAGTGAGGATCTTGCGGAGTTCTCCAGTGTCTGGGAAAACACGTTGCATTCCGTGGCGACCCCGCGTACCCACGTCATAGCCGCCTGCCGGCGCTTGCCCCGTGAAGCCGCTGTTACCCAACAGCGGGCATGCGGCCACGGCGCGGGCATGCGGCCTTATTACATCCAGCAGGTAATGACGACATCAGCATTGAACGGCTTATTCGGGGTGTCCGATGGTCATTGGGGTGGCAGCGCACTGACGATCCCCACGAAACCCTCTGGGCTGGCGATTATTACGTTTGCGTTCTGATGGATTGCATCTGCCGGGACGGTGATCTGAGTATCTACGCGCCCCTGGGCATCGGCGATGATTGCGGTTGGTTTCACTAAATAGATCGGATCCAGTGCAACAATTGTGCCGTCATCTTTAGGCACTGATGCACCTTGGTTGGCCGTGACGCTGATCTCCAGTTCCGAGCCAGGAATCCACTTACCCCGGTGATGCGAATGCTCTGGCCTGCATGGGGCCGGGTTGTCTCCAGCGTGACGCGATCGGAGAACGGCGCTGGCTGGCCGACGACGAAAATACTTTGTGGAGTGTTTACCGCCGCCGGGACCACCTGCGCACCCGTGCCAGCCAGGACAGGAGCCGTGCTGGAGAGTCCAGAATCAAGCGAGGGCTCCTTGGCGATAGAGCAGGCGGAAGCCAGCGCCGTGACGGCCAGGGTGAGGGCAACCACAGTGAGTTTGGCATGCATAGTAAACCTTTCACGTATCCGGCCTTGTAGTGGATACAGTATGAATTCTAGATGAATTAACCCTCATATTTTTATCGCATGCCACACAACAGCAACAAAATTTCGCTCGGCCCGGCTGTGCGCGCGCACCGGTCTAGCCGGTCTTGCGGCGGTATGCGGCCATGGCCAGAACGTAGGCGACGGCCAGGATGGCCGCACACCACAGAAGGGCGATCCACATGCTCGCGCCCATGGGCTGCTGGCCCAACAGGTCCCGGATCGTGTTCACGATCGAGGTCACCGGCTGGTATTCGGCGAACACGCGCACCGGGCCGGGCATGTTGGCGGTGGGCACGAAGGCGGAGCTGAGGAACGGCAGGAGGATCAGCGGGTAGGCGAACGCGCTGGCACCGTCCACGGACTTCGCGGTCAGGCCGGGGATGACGGCCAGCCACGTCAACGCCAGCGTGAACAGGACCAGGATCCCGGCCACGGCAAGCCACGCCAGCGGCCCGGCCCCNGAGCGGAAACCCAAGAGAAGGGCCACGAGCACGACGACGGCCAGCGAGAGCAGGTTGGCCAACAGCGAGGTCAGCACGTGCGCCCACAGCACGGCCGAGCGGGCGATCGGCATGGACTGGAGCCGCTCAAAGATGCCGTTCTGCCGGTCCGTGAAAAGCCGGAACGCGGTGTAGGAGATGCCGGAGGCTACCGTGATGATCAAAATGCCGGGCAGCAGGTAGCTGACATACGTGCCGGAGCCGTGCTGGATCGCGCCGCCGAACACATAGACAAACAACAGCATGAACGCGATCGGCATGAGCATGGTGGTGATGACGGTGTCCAGGCTGCGCGTGATGTGGCGTAGNGAGCGGCCCAGTAAAACGGCGGTGTCAAAGAATAAATGCTTGCTCATTTTTCTGCCCTACGTGGGTGTTCCGTTGTCACCGACGATGGCGAAGAAGACGTCCTCAAGGGTGGGCTGTTTNTGAACATACTCAACGGTGGCCGGCGGGAGCAGGCCCTTCAGCTCTGCCAGGGTGCCGTTGACGATGATNCGCCCCTGGTGCAAGATGGCGACGCGGTCCGCGAGTTGCTCAGCTTCGGCCAGGTCCTGAGTGGTCAGCAGCACGGTGGTGCCGTGTCCTGCCAACTCCTGCACGGCCCGCCACACCTCCAGGCGTGCCTGCGGGTCCAGCCCTGTGGTGGGTTCATCCAGGAAGATGACCGGCGGGTTTCCGCTCAGGCTCATGGCGATGTCCAGGCGGCGGCGCATGCCACCAGAATACGTGGCTACCCTCCGGCCGGCTGCTTCGGAAAGCGAGAACCGTGCCAGCAATTCTTCGGCGACTGCGCGGGGATGCTTCTGGTGCCGCAATCTGGCCACCAGGACCAGGTTTTCNCGGCCGCTGAGGATTTCATCGACGGCGGCGAACTGCCCGGTGAGACTGATGGACTCGCGCACCTGCGCCGCTTGTGTGGCGACGTCGAAGCCGTTGACAGCGGCAGCACCGGAATCGGCCTTCACCAGCGTGGCGAGGATGTTGACGATGGTGGTTTTGCCGGCCCCGTTGGGGCCAAGTAGGGCGAAGATGCTGCCACGGGCGATTTCGAAGTCCACNCCGCGCAGCACTGCCAACGTTTTGTAGGACTTCTTTAGGCCCTGTACCTGGATCGCAGGCCACTGGGCCTGCTGGGTTGTCATGGTAGCTGCCTCTTTTCCTTGCGATTGAAAGTTCGACGCCGGCTAGGGTTCGACACTGTTGATGGCGTTGGTCAGCCGTTCGCGCTCCTTGTTGATCCACTGACCCTCGGCGTAGTTCTGCAGGAAGTCCTCGGCGAAATCCACCGGGTCNCGCCCGATTATGCCGCGAATGGAGGTTCCCTTGGCCGCGCTTTGTTCAAAGAGATCGGCAAGATCCTCCAGCATGGTCACCAAAATATCGCCCTTGGTGATGGACCCAAAGTACATGAGGTACCGCTCCAGCGCTTCCAGTGCCGTGCGATAGTTCGCGGGCAGCGCCTTCGTCCGCGTCTTGTAGTGGCGGTACGCCTTCTTNTGTTCCAGTGGCCCGGTAACCTGCTCAATCCACCCCATGCTTATGCCTGCTTTCTTCCGTGGTGGAGCAGTTCCAACCGTTCGGATAGAAAGCTCCAAGTTTTCCAGAACTCGTCAAGATAGTCCTGCCCCTGGGCGTTGAGCGAATACATTTTTCGCGGAGGACCCTTCTCGGANGGAGACTTTTGAACTTCAACGAGGCCATTCTTTTCGATCCTTAGCAACAACGCATAGACGGTGCCCTCAGCAATATCGGAAAAGCCACCCTCCCGCAGCTGGGTCGTAATGTCGTAACCATAGGCGGGTTGTCCAGCCACAATGGCAAGGACCATGCCTTCTAGCGTGCCCTTGAGCATCTCGGTCATCTGCTTACCCATGGAACCCTTCCCTCAGCTACTAAGCGGTACTGACTACCATTACATAGTACTACTAGGTAGCGGTGATTCGGAAGAGGGATTACTCACCGGCGGGGTCGTCGCCGTCGTCCTCTTCTTGGACTTTAGGTAGCGATCCGGTAGCCGGCAGCGGCGGNGTCAGCACAGATGCGTAGTCATGATCGGTGGAGTACTTCAGGAATGAAAGGTGAGCCTCATACCGGTCAAGGACGTCGTTGATGATCTGCTGAGGAGTCAGGCCCATGAGGTCATAACCCTCCGTGCCGGTTTGGGTGAAGACTTCCAGACGGTAGTACACATCAATTTGCCGGGACATGTTCCGCCCGCCAAACATGGGCACCGGCGCCTCCACGGTAGCCACCTGGTAGTGGAAGTTGCGGTGCTCTTCAATGTTGATCACCAGCGTGTGTTCGGCAATACCTGATTCCACATTGGGTGTGGACAGCAGTTCAACGTCATAGCCGAGCTGTTTGAATTCGCTGGCTACCTCCTGCAGCGCTGGCTGAACCACTTTATCCACGAACTGGGCCACTGCTTTGTTCGATGGGTACGATCGAAGGCCGGCAAGCCGTTGGCGCCATGTCTTCTCCGGCGCATGCCCACCGTGCACCGCAGCATGACGACGGCGTATCACTTGGCCTTCTCGTTCTGCCCGTTCCATGCGCAGAACTTTCGAGAAGGACGCCATGACTAAATAGATGATGACCGTCACCGGCAGCGCAAANATCAAGGTCGCATACTCCATGGTGACCACGCCGCCAGCAACCAACATGGACACGGTCAGCACCGCTGTTACCAGCGCCCANAAGATGCGCAGCCATTTGGCCCCGTCTACGGAGGGATTGGGGATGGTTGAGGAGAAATTGGCCATGACCATCGCCCCNGAGTTGGCACTGGTGAGGTAAAACAGCAGGCCAGAGAGTGTGGCTAGTCCAATCAGGAACGGTGCGCCCGGGAACATCTCCAGCAGGGCATACCAGCCGTGTTCGGGGCTGTCCACGGCCAACTTGGCGAAAGCCGTATTCCCATTCAGAACCTCACGCAGGGCACTGTTGCCAAAGATGGAGACAATGAAGAAATCGCACAATACCGGTGCTGTGATGGCAGCGATGACAAACTCTCGCAGTGTCCGGCCCCGGGAAATGCGGGCCAGGAACATTCCNACAAAAGGCCCNCAGGCCAGCCAGAAGGCCCANAAGAAAAGTGTCCATCCGGCCATCCATTCCGCGCCGCCGGGTTCATAGGCGAAAGTGGCCAAGGTGCGCTCAGGCAACGTGAAGATGAAACGCCCAATATTTTCCACCATGGCGTTGAGTAGGAACGATGTATTGCCGGTGATGAGGATGTACAGCATCATTGCTCCGGCAGCCCAGAGGTTGATCTCGGAGATCACTCTGATCCCCTTATCAACACCCGAGGTGCAGGCCGCGATGGTCATGACCACGGCGACAACCACAAGAGCGATCTGCAAGGCCAGGCCTTCCTGCAGCCCAAAGAGCCAGGCGAATCCGACGTCGAGCAGAACCACACCGATCCCCATCGATGTGGCCACCCCGAACACGGTTCCCACCAGGGCGAAGATATCAATGACGTCGCCGGTTACACCACGTACCCGCTTGCCAAGGAGTGGGTAAAGGACGGCTCTGATGGACAAGGGCATCCCNCAACGGAACGCAAAATAGCCCATGGCCATACCCAAGAGTGCATAGATGGACCAGCCAGCAATACCGTAATGGAACATGGTCCAGATCACGGCATCTTGTGCTGACTCGGCGGATGCGGGTGTTCCAGAAGGAGGCGAAATGTACTGAGTGATGGGTCCGGTCACTGAGTAAAAGAGCATGTCAATGCCGACCCCAGCTGCGAAGAGCATGGCTACCCACGTAAANAGGTTGTACTGCGGTCTTGAATGGTCCGGGCCCAGCCTGACACTGCCCTCCTTGGAAAGCGCCACCCACAAGACAAACAAGATCACCAAGGTAATAGTGAGCACGTAGTACCAGCCCAGGTTCGTGGAAATCCAGGTCACCACCGAATGCATCATGCTTCTGGCTTCTGTGGGCACCAGCATGGCCCAGACAGAGAAGGTGAGGATGATGGCTGCGGCAATGATGAAGACACGCCAGTTGACCCGTGGGTTGCGGTCGGCAGCGAGTTCGGCCGGGCCGCGGCTGAGCTCGCTGCTGGTGATGGGTGGACGGTTTTCTTCGAGCTCCGGAGATTTGTGCCGTGCGGAGGACCCTACCCGGTTCCGCTCGATCATATCCTTGAGGTTTTATCCCGGCCGTTATTGTTCGCGTCTGCGGCAGCCACTGGCTTCTCCTTCAGTTCGGTTCAATATCCGCCACTGCTGCGCACCATCTGCATCAAATTAACAGCTGAAACGACTCATACCCCAAACGCCGACAATCCGGCGGTGCGTGCCCTGTATTCACGGGAATCTTCTCCATGGTAGGTCACCACAAGAGCGCACCGATAGGGGTCGCCGGCCGAGAGAACGCCGATCCGGGGCTGTTCCTGCCGCACCCACCGCTTCTGAGCCGATGGATTCTAGCCTGGCGAACTGGCGGGGACACGCTGGCCACTGTGGTGCCCCTAGCCTTGGTGCCCCGCCAATTCTTACAGCCCAGCTCTGGCCAGTCCCAGATTCTCCCGTAAAGTGCTTCCCGAGTAGGCGGATCTGAAGATTCCACGTTCCTGCAGGATCGGCACCACTAGGTCCACGAAGTCCTTCAGCGAATCGGGGTAGGCGGGGCACATGAGGTTGAACCCATCGCAGGCACCAGAGTCAAACCATTCCTGCATTTCATCGGCCACCTCGGTGGGCGTGCCAATCATGGTGGCATGGCCACCGCCAGCTGCTAAATACCCCAGCAGCTCCCGCAAGGTGGGCGCCTTGGTATCGATGATGCGTTGCACCGTTAGGTACCTTCCTTGCGGTCCGGTGAATGTGTTCGCTGGCGGCAGCGCTGCCACCGGCTCGTCGAGTGAGTGTGTTCCATAGTCCTGTCCGGTAAAGACGTTCAGCTGGGCGATCCCAGCCTCAATGTCAAGNTAGGCGTCCAGTGAGCGTTTCTTCTCGAACGCTTCAGCCCTTGTTCGCGCCACATAAGTGACCAGTCCGGGCAAAATTGGCACCACGGTGCCGCCACGATTGGCTCCCTTCAAACGGCTTTTCATATCAGTGGCGAACGCCAGAGCTGAGTCCTTGTCCCACGACACCGCGTAGATCGCCTCGGCAAAGCGTGCGGCAAATTCCCGCCCCACCTCGGAGGAACCCGCCTGGAATAGAACCGGTCTACCTTGTGGGGTGCGCGGGATATTTAGCGGGCCCGCTACTGAAAAGTACTTGCCCTTATGGTTGATCGGCTGAATATGTTCCGGATCAATGAACGTTCCATTCTCCCTATCTTTGGGAAGCGCCTGATCCGACCATGAATCCCACAGCTGTTGGAGCACGCGGACGAATTCATCAGCCCGCTCATAGCGCTCGGCATGGTTTGGCAGCGCTGCGAACCCATGATTTTGCGCCTCGGTGTCAAACATGGACGTGACAATGTTTGCGCCCGCCCGGCCTCCACTGATGTGGTCCAAAGAGGCCAACAGGCGTGCGGCATGGAAGGGTGTGTANAAGCTGGAGGAGACGGTGGTGACCAAGCCGATGTGTGTTGTGGCCCGGGCGATGGCGCTCAGGACAGTGATGGGTTCCAGAAGAGAAGGGACTCCCGCGGAATACTGCCGGTTGATGGCGTGTCCGTCCGCGAAGAATATGGCGTCAAGACAGCCACTTTCGGCCAGCTGGGCCAACTCCTGGAAATAGGAGATATCAGTGACCCGGTCAGCGCTGGAATCCGGGTGCCGCCAGCCCATGGTGTGGTGCCCTGCCCCGAAGAGAAAGGCGTTGATATGCATCGCTTTGGTGTTGCTCATGAGTCTTCCCCTCCCTAGTTCATGACCAGTCCGCCGTCGACCACGAGGTTTTGCCCCGTCACGGCACGGGACCAAGGCGAAGCGAAGAAGAGCGCGGCATCGGCAAATTCGGCAGGTGTGGTGACTTTTCGCAGAGGTGTTCCGCCAGCGATCAAATCAAAGACCTGCTCGGGTGTGGCCGCGGAAGCATCAGTGGTGCGCAACAGTCCNCCTGAAACCATGTTGACGCGGATGTTCGCCGGTCCCAGATCAGCGGCGAACGTTCGGGTCAATGCCAACAACGCAGCCTTGGCTGCAGTGTAGTCGTGGTAAGGAACCACGGGGTTTTGGAAAAGGTTTGTGCCAATGTTCACGATGGTGCCAAAACCGGCTTCCTTCATNCCAGGAAGTACTGCTTGAATCGTGTTCAGCGCACCTCCTACAACACCGGAAAATTGTGCCGTGAATTCTTCGTAGTCGATCTCATCGGCCTTTGAGCGAGCATCACCGTTGAAGGAAAAATCAGGTAAGGCATTGTTGATCACGGTGGTGATGGGTGAACTAAAGTGTTCGGCGGCCGCCGCCACCATATCCGCTACCTCACTGGCATTGGTGATATCTGCGCGCAACGCAATAGCTTTNTCGGAACCGAATTCAGTAGCAAGTTGCTGCGCCGCCGCTTCGCTGTTGCGGTAATTGAGCACAAGCCGGGCGCCTTCACGGGCAAAGGAACGGGCAACGTCGGCACCGAGCCCGCGACCGGATCCAGTGATCAATACAATTTGTTCTTTGATGAGCATTTCATGCACCTTTCAGTTGGGCGAAAGGATGCCAAGAAAGTACGAAAGTTAGGCCAGGAGCACAATCGTCTTTGCTGCAGGACCGGCATCCCTTCGCTCGGATTATCGAGATCAGGTTCAACGGGTGTAGCTCTCAGCCGCCAGGCGGCACCCGTGTCGTGTCCAAAACCCAAGCTACCACGGTTCCCCACAGTGCGCGCAATGTTCTCTCTTG
Source organism: Arthrobacter polaris (assembly GCF_021398215.1). NCBI lineage: Bacteria > Bacillati > Actinomycetota > Actinomycetes > Micrococcales > Micrococcaceae > Arthrobacter > Arthrobacter polaris. The sequence goes on along the minus strand of NZ_CP071516.1, from coordinate 228,704 downwards.
CTGAGATTGCCACTAGTGGTGCAGAAAATCAGCGCACAAAAGCGCCATCGGCTATTCAATTACAAACCGGGACAATCTACGCAGTTTCACCCTGTTTTGAGGACCCGAAAGAATTGCTCCTCGGATTCATACAAAAAATAATGATGTAACGCTCTGGATTCGAGGGGAACCGCACGAGTATGGTGGTTATCACTACCGATCTCTTCATCAAATCAGGCATAGGAGAGTTGGTAGCCTGCTAACCGCTGCCCACGCAAAGGTAACAACACCATGGCGATTTTTAGTCGTCCCCAACCGGGGACTCTGTCTATAACTCTCAAACTTTTAGTGGCGATCCTGATCCCTTCCGCAATTGTCAGCGTGCTGGGTGGAACCTCAGCCAGCATGGGATTTGGCTTGGCTATGGGTTTGGGAATGGCAGTCACCNCTGTCAGCAAGCCACGCCAGGCTGCGGTGCTGGTAGTCCTGGGTGCCGTGCTTGGCGGGCTAGCGTCCTTGGCCGGTTCAACGCCATGGGCCATCGCTGTGCTCATGTTTGTAGCCGCGATTCTATTTGCCCTCACCAACCAGCGATCAGCTGGGCTGCTCTCACTGGCTCCCATCATTGTGATCCTGTTTGGCCCCGGTCCCATCAGTCTCATCTGGTGGTCGGCGGTCTTGTGGATTCTTGCCGGTGGCTTGGTGGGATTCTTTATCACCCGCCTGCTGAAGTTCCAGGCCNCCACCCTTCCCGTGGAAAAGCGCACTGCGTGGGAACATGGCATTGCAGTGGGTCTACTGTCTGCCGGGATCATGTTCTGGAGCCTGGCCAACAACATCNCCCACGGCTATTGGATCGCAGTGACAGTACTCATGGCGTTGCGCNCCTTACCCAACCAGCGCCGCGAGACTCTCAACGGGCGCCTCATCGGCACCCTTNTGNGGGCTGTGATTGCACTGTTGGCCGTATTGCTCTTGCCCTTGTGGGGCGCGGTCATCTTCGCGGTCCTGTGCTTGTTCTTCCTGGTCTGGTATTCCATGGGAGGGGCCTATCTCATGCAGGCTCTTTCTTTGACACCCATGCTGTTGATCTTTGCATCCCTCGGTGACCTCGAGCGCGGATTCGAGCTCACTATTGAGCGCGCCATTTTCACCGTGATTGGAATTGCTGCGGCAGTGCTGGTTGCCTTGTTGCTTCGGCGCTGGGAATCTCAGCGCGAGGTCTCTTCTAGCTAAAGTGCGTCATATAGGTATTGTCCGGGGATTGTGGTGTGGCATCTGGCGATTGCTGGACAGCTGCTTATCAGGACGGTTAGCTTAAATGACAACCCTGACATACGCTGTCCATACGACAGTAAATATGATCTAAAGAGAAGAGCTTTCCCATGCTTTTGAAAACCAAGTAGCACTTGTCACCGCAGCCGGGGCTGGAATCGGCCGTGCCATTGCTCTGCGTCTGGCTGCGGACGGCGCCGCGATCCTCGTCTCGGACGTCAATGATAAGGCCGGTGCCGAGACCGTTTCACTCATCGAATCCGCCGGCGGTCGGGCCGCGTACAAGCACGCCAACGTGGCCGACCCCGAAGAAGTCAACGCGCTGATCCCCTTCGCCATTGAGTCCTTCGGCCGTTTTGACATGGCCGTGAACAATGCAGGTATCGGCGCGATGNCTAAGCCTGTTCAGGAGATCACCGCAGAGGATTGGGACCGCACAATCAATGTGACGCTGCGCGGCACCTTCTTGGCCATGCAGTCCCAGGTCGCCCACTTCGTTGAGCAAGGCCACGGTTCCATCGTGAACATCGCCTCGCTGGCAGGTATTAGCGCCACACCCCAGCTGACCCCTTACGGAGCAGCAAAGCATGGAGTTGTTTCTTTGACCCGCAGTGTGGCCTTGGAAAACGCCGCATTGGGCATCCGCATCAATGCAGTTGCACCAGGTGCCATTGAAACCGCGGCGCTGGCATCCTTGCCAGCCGATGCCAAAGTTGGCTACACGGCAGAAATTCCAATGAAGCGCCTAGGTCAACCAGCAGATATCGCCAACGCAACAGCTTTCCTGCTCTCGGACCAGGCTTCCTTCATCACCGGAGTGGTGCTGCGCGTAGACGGCGGGACCGAGGCCTAACCATGTCAGCAGTGGATGAAAATGCTGCGGTCCTCCAGGTTCTGAATGAAATTTTGGCGCAATGGACCGCGCCCGATTTCACCACTGCGGTGGCCGCGCGGGAAGGTGTGGTGTTGGANCCCGGGGCACTGACACTTCTGACCATCTTGAACAAATCTGGTGCGCAGCGCCCCTCGGCACTGGCCGAGCGGATGGTCACCGGGGCCTCCAATATTTCCAAGATCACCGCGCGCCTCCAACAGGCCGGCTTTGTTAGACGTTCCGAGGATCCACTGGATTCACGGGCCTCACTGATCGAGCTCACCGAGGCCGGGCAGCGGGCAGGCGAGGCGCTGGTGCGTTCGGGGAACTCTCTCATCGATGAATTGTTGGGCTCTTGGAGTACTGAGGACCGCGGCGACTTGGTGCGGTTGCTCACCCGTTTCAAGGTCGAAAGTTCCCGTGTAGCAACCTCCTTGAAAGATCTCTAAGGAATGCCTGCGTGCTTTCCCGCGAGCACGCAGGCACGTAGGAAGGTTCCGGTTTGCCTGCGCCTCTTGGCGATGCCGAACCGGTGGACCTCTTTCGAGCTCAGTACCTATTTTGATTCCCCAAAGACACTCGATACCCTTTGTAAGCACGCCAGATATAGAACAATCAGCGGCAATAAACAGTGGCGGCTACTGGCCAACAGCTGCTGTTCAGGCAGGAACACCGCGGCTCCCTATCGAGACGCGCTTTCGAGTAAGCTGCTGGAGTCTGGTAAAACATCGAGGTGTCCCACCGTTCAGTCAAGCAGATCCATGCATAGTGCGCTTGAACGCGCAACAGATGTTCCTGTCCGCATAACGTTGAGCTGAGCGCACAGTTCTCTTAGGACCAATGTAGCCAACCCTGGCGGGTGTCATTCCGGTTGCCATAGTAAGGCCCCACGGGTGTTCCGTGCCCGGAGTGCCTGCGTTGAAGAAGGACCACACTGATGGCGGTCGCCCCTCCACAGGACAAAACCATCAGGGTCAAGGATCGTGATGTCCTGTGCTGTTACAGGAGCTATGACCAGTCCTTGATGGTTTGCCCTGTTTCCGTTCCATAAACGCTTCTAACATATGCGCTTGCGGCACGTTCGCCAGAAATAGGCTTGAAGCCCGGGAAGACCGTACCGTAGGCATCCGCCGACTCTTCCAAGACGGTCGCACTCACGGTATTGAACCTGATGCTGCGCAATTCTTGAGCAGCATTCCTTACAAAAGCATCCAGACCAACGTTGGCGATGGCACTTGGAGAACCGCCGTGAAAAGCAAAATTCCCCACAATACCGCTAGTTAACGTAATAGACCCGCCATCGACCACGTGGCCACGTGCGGCAAGAGCAATTCTGAGCTGGCACAAAAGCTTCCCATCAAGAGTGGCTTTGAATTGTTCCACTGTCGCCCCTCCACNGGAAGCCCATTCGGCGCCCCCAATGGTACTCACTACGGCGTCGACGAGCCCGACCTTNTCAAATAGTTCACTGACACTGGCGTCTTCCCTGCAGTCCACCGGGTAGCGACTGGAGGATGTTGACGCCTCCAAGATCTCAATTTCGCCGGTGCCAAACTTTGCATGGTGGGCTGCAAGCCCGCTAACGACATTACGCCCCATGACGCCACTGGAGCCGATGACTAAAATTCGCATGGACTTGGTTCTTTCTTTGGTCTGTCGGATGGAAAGGGATCGCGTTGCTGGTTTTGACCTAGGAGGTTACCGACTGTTGAGACAAGAACCCTGCTCCACGTACCATGACCGACCGCCTTACACGTTGGCTGAGCGAGCCATCTCATGGGTGGACTAGTCCGGATCGAGCAAGCCCTGCCCGAAGAGTTCCAAGCGGTGGGGACCTCTTCGGGCAGGGTCTCCACATTGATGTGAGCCGCTGTAGTGAATGCATTGCCTCTTCACCATCCCTTCAGCGTCATGCTGATAACGAATTACCTGATGGACTTCTCCGGAGACAGGTCTAGCCGAGCTGGACTTTGCCCGATCTGGCCCCAACAGCCTGCCCGTTCCTATCAATGACAGTGACCTTTACGTGCTACCGCTACCGTCTTGTACAAATACTCAGGATCCCGTCACCCTGGTCGGTGTCTGCTCAGAGGTGTCTGCTCAGTGCTCGTTCAGCCCAGACCGAAAGCCATGTTGCCGGGATCGAAATGGCTGCATATAGCAATCCAGCGACAATAAAGATCGGGAGGTATTGGAAGGTCGATGAGCCGATTGAGTATGCCTGGCTCATTAGTTCAGGCACCGCCACTGAATATGCCAGTGATGTTGCCTGAAATAGGAGAACTGCAAACCCCATGAGTGATGGCAGAGCAATGCGAAGCCCCTGGGGAATGACTACGAATCTCAGGCTGTCCCGACGGCTCATCCCCAAAGCATGTGATCCTTCAATTTCTCCTGCGGGTACTCCTTGTATTCCTCCGCGGATCAGTTCGGCGCTATAGGCGGCCGTTGTCCACGTCAGCGCCAGACAAGCGGATGCCATGGCGCTGAGGGTAATGCTGGCATTGGGAAGGCCGTAATACATCAGTTGCAACAGCACCAGCGCCGGCGCCCCGCGTCCAACTTCAACGAAGAACACTGAAATGTACCTAAATGCCTTGTTCTGGGCAACAACTCCGAAGGAGAAAATGAGCCCTATGGGCAACCCAAATAATAGGCTCAGGCCAGTCAGTGTGAGGCTGACTTTAAGTCCGCCTAGAAGGGTCGGCCCGTATTCGACCGCTACGTTGAACAGGTTGTTCATCGGGCGACTGCCTTTCGCATCTTGACATCCAAGTGTCTTGAGAGCAGGCCCAAGGGAACGCTCAGCACTATATAAACTGCTGCGGCCACAAAGAAGACCATGATGCCCTCCCCNGATTGCCGCGCGTATTGGTTGGACATAAATACTATTTCCGAGACACCGATGGTCGAAGCAATAGAAGAATCCTTCAGTAGACCGATGGCGAAGGTGGTATATGCAGGAATGACAGCACGGGCGGATTGCGGGCCCACGACCCTGGTCCAGATGGTCCCCTGCCGAAAGCCGAGTGCAGAGCTGGCTTCCCACTGTCCTTTAGGAACGGAAGAAATGGCTCCTCGAAANATTTCTGCTAGGTAAGCAGCCGCGACTAACCCGAGCCCCAGAACGCCAGCTTGAAGGGCACTGAGCCGTATGGCTCCGATCGAAATTCCGTAGTAGAGAATGAACAGCCACACCACAGGCGGCACACCTCGTAGCAAGTCAACAACTCCTCGCGAAAGCAACCAAAGAAGCTTGTTCTTGCTACGCAGACCAGCCACGATAGGCAGTGCAACAACACTCCCAATAATAAGTGCGAGGACCGTGACAACAATTGTCATGGGTAGGCCGAGGATGACCACCTTTAGCATTTCCATGGCCTAACGCTCCAGAACTGCACGCAGGAACCGACGTGTGCGATCCTGCTGCGGGTCTTGCAGAATCTGTTTAGGATCGCCTCGTTCAATAATGCAACCGTCGGCCATCACCACAAGCTCATCAGAGACGCTCTTGGCGAATGCCATTTCATGGGTGACGACCACCATGGTCATTCCGGTTGAGGCCAGTTCCTTCATGACTTCCAAAACTTCGACACCAACTTCAGGGTCCAGAGCCGAAGTTGGCTCGTCAAAGAGCATGACTCGGGGTCCCAAAGCTAGCGCACGGGCGATCGCGATTCTCTGTTGTTGGCCACCGGAACATCTCGAAGGATACTGGTCTGCTTTGTCCCCAAGCCCNATACGCTTGAGCAACTCCATCGATTTTTCGTTTGCCTCGTCGCGGCTGCGGCCCAGAATCCGTTCCTGAGGCAGGCTGATGTTCTTTAACACCGTCATGTGGGGAAACAAGTTGAAGTGTTGAAATACCATTCCAGCGCTGCGCCGTAGGGCGGCCAAGTTNTTGGGGTTGATCTTCTTCCCCGCATTAATCAGGTGTCCGTCAATTTCAATTTCACCGCTGTCTGGTTGTTCCAGAAGATTCATGCAACGAAGCACGGTACTCTTGCCGGCACCGCTGGGGCCGATCATGGCGGTCACGGATCCTTCTGCAACCGTCAGGGAAACGTCTCGGAGCACCACGTTCGTACCATAGGCTTTTGCCAGGTTACTCACCCGTACAACCGGCTTATCGGTTTCGGAATTAATCTGTGTCATCAGTTGTCCTATTTTTTAGTCGTGCTGCGACAGTCAAGGAGGGCTATTTTCTACCTAGAATGCCGATCAGTGGGCCAGCCAAAGAAGAGGGAAGGGCCTATTCAGAGGCACGAGTGATGGCCCTATAGGTAGCGATTGCCACCGCCAGATCCTGCCATGGCATACCTGTGGTCTTGAAAACTACCGGTTTACCGTCAGCAACCATCTTGCGTTTGAGTACCAAGTCGGCCACTGTAATCAAATCTGAGCGGTCTGCAATGGCACCGGACTCCAGCGCCTGGATCACGTCACCGGCTTCACGCAGTGCTGAGTCCAGTGACTCCACACAAACGGTGGCCCAAGCCATGAGTTCGTCGTCAAGTTCACGATGATCTCGATCATGAGAGCCAATTGCAACCACGACGGCGTCCGATCTCACCTTGGTGCCGTCGAAGAGCGGTTTNTCCGAGGCTGTACAGCAGAGGATAACGTCCGCTACCGGGATGGACCCGGTGGTTCCTACCGCCGCGCTGATACCGGCGTCGAGAGCACGTTCAACGATCGCCTCGACAGAGCGACTATTGCGTCCTACTATCTCGAATGAGGCCGGGGCAAAGAGCTCGTTGAACACTTTGATATGTTCCCAGGCTTGCACGCCAGTTCCGAAGATCAGTATGCGTTTCGGACCCGGCTGCGCCACTAAACTTACACAGAGCGCCGAAACACATGAAGTGCGCCTATTCGTCAAAGCGATTCCGTCCAGTATGGCCAGGGGCCTCTGGTCCTGGCGGCCAAATAATACATACAGGCCCTGAATTACCGGCGATTCGGTTGCCGAATTTTCTGGCGTTATGCTCAAGAGTTTTGTGCCGACATATGAACCGTTCGTTGCCGGCATTTGCATAAACGTTCCGGCCGTCGTTTCGACTCTGGTTCGGGGTGCCCCGGCTTCTGGATCGAATCCCTCCACCAGAGACGTGCTCAGAGAGTCAACGACTTCACGGACTGTCAACGCTGCCCGGACGCTGTCTCCATTTATGAACTCAAGGTCCATTGTTTGAGGTCTTGTACGTTTCGTCGCTGAGTCCATTGCTTTGACTACCTCCATTGGTTGGGCGCTTCGTCCTGTGCCAGGTCTAGCTCTGTGCGGCTATTTCACCAACCGAGGTGCACCCGTGTCAGCTGCAGTTTCCGGCAGTCCATAGGACGTAAGTACTTCCACGATCTTTCCATCGGTTTTCATGGCCGCGATTGAAGCGTTGATAGCCTTCGTCAAATCAGATTTGTCTTTCGCCACGGGAAAGCCGATCTGAGCTGGTTCTTTCGAGGCTATGACGCGAGGATCGGCATCGGCACCGACCACCTTGTACTTGGGATCTGACTTATACATTTCGACTGCAGACCCGTATCCATCGATACCAACCGCGATGCGGCCTGCTTTAAGATCCGCTTGCATCTCGACGGCACTGGGGTAGATGGTCAGGTTTGATCCCATAACTTTCTTCATGTCTGCGACCCAAAGATAACCATCCACAGTGCCGACTTTCAGACTTTCCAGCTCCGGAATACTCTTGATCCCACTTTCGGAGATGAGTCCCATCTCATCGGTGTAAATCGGGTCTGTGAGGTCCACGATCTCTGCACGGATGGCAGTTCGGTAGTAACATCCAATCGCTACATCTGCCCGGCCACTCTGGACCGCAGGTATGGTGCCTGCGTATGACGTGGGCTCAATTTTGACTTCAAGACAGTTTTTCGCTGCGAATTCCTTGATGATGTCTGCGTCAACACCAGTGAGCTTGCCGTCCTTGTTCGAGGAGAACGGCGGGAACTCCGGCGCAGCCACTGTGAGGAAGCCCTGGTTCATTGTCTTAAATGCCGATTCGGGGTGNCAGTCCTTGGCGACAGCGCTGTCTGAGGTACTGCCACACGCGGACAGAGAAAGGGCCAGAAACCCGAGTGCCGTGGTACCTACCAAGATTTTTCGAACGTTCATGATGATCCTCTTTGATCAGATCTGACGTTGGTCAGAATGGGGTCCGCGAATGAATAAGGACTAAACTAATGGTGATATGTGACACACAATCGATTGTCGATAACCAATCTCCCGGAAATGTTCAAGATGTCAAGCAACTTTTGACCCAGCCCCTTCCAGCCCCGAAAAGACACAACTGAGGGCGCGGCAGTTGGGCATCGAATTGACCTAGGGTTATGGATAATGACCACCCTCTGAGGAGCGAAATGCAGGAACAGCCAAACGCCGTTGCCGGGATACCCGAATTGGGACAAGGTCGAATCACACTCAAGGATGAGGCTCTTTCCATTGTTCGGCGAGCACTGATGTCAGGAGCAATGCAACCGGGCCGAATTTACTCGGCAAATGCCTTGGCCATTCAACTGGGAGTCTCCAATAGCCCGGTCCGTGAGGCCATGATGGCCCTGAGTGAGAAAGGGCTTCTTGAGGTCGTGAGAAACCGGGGATTCCGCGTCGTGGAAATGAGTCCGGAAGATCAGAAGGAAGTCTACGATCTTAGAATGCTTGTGGAAGTGACGGCTGTTGTCCGCGTAGCAAAACAGGGCGTGGATTCCGTGGATGCGGCCAGACTCACAAAGCTGGCCGAAACCACAGTCGCCACGGCTCAGCCCGACAACATGGTCGAATATTTGGAGGCTGACCAGAATTTCCACATGGGCATTGTTGGACTGCTAGGCAATTCACGGATGAACAAAATCGTTGAAAACCTTCGCGACCAGAGTCGCATCCGTGGCTCGTATCATCTGGCAGAACGAGGACTGCTAGCAGCAAGCGCTAACGAACATTTAGCAATCTTGGAAGCACTGCTAGCAGGAGACCACACTCGGCTCGAGGTCCTCATGGCCGCGCACCTTGACTACACACTTCCCTGAGTTATTACGTCCCGACGATGAGCGGGCTTTGCCTGCAGTTCCAGCGCAGGCCACCCAATCACACCGCGCAGCCGCTTCACCTCTATCCCCGAAAGCGCCATTGCAGTGCTAATGGAACAGTAGAGTACGCCCTTCCTGAAATTTCCAAAGATTTGGCAGACTCACCAAATCCACGGCCGTAACTACTTGACGTAGATCACATCTTCGTCCAACATGGTTGTATATAACCCGTTACCGATAGTGGATACGCGCAGAAATTCGGGCATTCACCGCATCTGAGTCAGGAGGATCAATGTCAAACTTGGTCTCGCTCAATCTCTCCCCGGAACTACCCNAACCGTCTCACGCAGACGTTGTCATCGTTGGTGGCGGCATCATGGGGACAAGCATCGCGTTTCATCTCGCCGAAGCTGGCGTCAAANACATAGTCTTAGTTGATCGGTCCGAATTGNGGCAGGGCTCGTCGGCTAAACCCNTCGGCGGTGTTCGCGCAACGTTTTCCGATCCAGCCAATATCATGCTCGGCCAGCGTAGTCTGCGGACATTTGAAACCTTCAACGACCGGTTCAAGGCTGATATTGGGTTGCGCAAAGTGGGCTATCTCTTTCTGTGCCGCAGCGAATCAGAGACCCTCGATTGCGAACGCAGTACCGGCATTCAGAATCTGCTCGGCAGTAATAGTCGCATGATTTCGCCCTCAGAAGCAGTCGATATCAATCCGTTCCTGCGCAAAGATGCGCTCGTCGGTGCTTCCTTCTCCCCAGATGACGGTTTTGCCGAACCAGAANAGGTCGTGCATGCATACGCTGAAGCGGCACGCGCTATGGGTGTGCGTATCCTAGAAAATACTGAAGTAATGGACGTGTCCACAGCGGGTGGCAGTATCGAGTCAGTCACCACCAACCGTGGCACAATACAAACTGGCACAGTCATTTGCTGCGCCGGCGCTTGGTCCCGGCGCATAGGGGAAATGGTGGATGTCAATCTCCCGGTCACTCCTGTGCGTCGACAAATAGGAATGACACACCAGTTGAGCACGCCGATGCCTACGGTGCCTTTCACGCTCGATCTTTCCACCACCATGTACTTTCATAATTATGGCAATGGCATGTTGCTCGGAATCTCTAACTCCAATCAGGAGCCAGGATTCAACAGGGACTTCACCCACGAATGGCTGCCAGAATTCAACGCAGCGGCCAGAATTTGTGCCCCTTCCNTAGCAGAACCTGACCTAGCCAACGGCTGGGCCGGACTTTACGAAAACACTCCGGACCATAACGCGCTCATTGGGGCTTCTGACACTGTTGAGGGCTTCTATTACGCCACGGGGTTCTCTGGGCACGGATTCCTCCAGGGACCTGCAGTGGGTGAACTCATCAGGGACTTGTATCTGGGCAGGGACTCATTCATGGACTACAGCTCGTTCTCGGCTAACCGGTTCAAGGAAGCAAAGAACCTCATCCGGGAAGTTCACATCATCTGAGCTTGATCATTGTTGGTCTCGCACTCATCAGTAAACACCGCAGATTTCTTCGAGAGGAAAAGTGTCATGACACCACTCAAAACGTGGGAACTTCGAGCCGAGTTCGCTAAGCGGCTATCCACCATGTACGGCAACGAAGTACCGGCATACAACGAATTGGTTGAAGTATCCACCGCAGTCAACGAAGACTACGTGGCCAAGAATGGTACAAAAGCCGAACGGTTTGGAAGCATCTNNCGCGTCACGGCAGAACGCCACGGAGCGATTCGGGTGGGATCACCCAAGGAAATGTCCCAGGTAGCCCGTGTCTTCGCAGCATTTGGCATGTTTCCTGTAGGTTTCTATGACCTTCGCGACGCGTCTTCGAGTTCTGTTCCAGTTGTTGCTACGGCTTTTCGGCCCATCGATGAGGAAGAACTCGCANAAAATCCGTTCCGTGTCTTCACTTCAATGCTGGCCGCCGAAGACCCAAGATTCTTCGACTCAGAGCTTCAAGCCGAGTTGGCCGAGTTCATCGGTGCCCGTGAACTTTTCAGTGCCGAGCTTCTGGAGTTAGCGGACCAATCGCTAGCTCTTGATGAGCTCCCTCGCGAAATGGCGGATCGTCTTCTAGACCTAGCCACAGCCTCCCTTGAACTTTCCGCTGACCCTGTGGACTACGAGTGGTACNAAAAGCTTGAGTCAATCTCAGCAGTTGCTGCAGATATCGGTGGGATCTCCAGCACACACATCAACCACCTCACACCCCGGGTGCTTGACATTGATGAACTGTACAACCGCATGCAGGAACGCGGGATTTGTATGATCGATGAAATCCAGGGGCCCNCGAGGTGGGATGGGCCGGATGTGCTGTTGCGGCAAACCTCATTCCGGGCTCTCGGTGAAAACCGTGTCTTCCGGTATGCGGATGGAACCACCAACGAAGGCGAACTACGTGTGCGCTTCGGCGAAGTCGAAGCACGAGGAATCGCCTTGACCACCGAGGGACGGGACTTGTATGACCGAATGGTTGCCGAGGCCGACAGTAGATTGGCCAATTCCAAAGAAGCCTCAACGCGGGCCAGCGTGGCCGCTGAGGTGTGGGCGGAGGAACTGCCCGGCACTGAGAAGGAACTTGCTGTCCGCGGTTTGGCGTTCTTCACGTTCAGCGTCGACAAGTCAGTACTGGCAAACACCACTATCGCGCAAACCGTCTCTCTGACCGAGCTGATCACTGCCGGAATCGCCATCNCCCACCCGATCGTCTATGAAGACTTCCTCNCCCGCTCGGCTGCGGGTATCTTCCAGTCAAATCTGACAGAAGAAGGGTCAAAGGATGAGGCCCAGCTGGGGACCAGCTACGACATTAACCGCATGTCACAGATCATCGGTACGGAAGTACACGATCCCAACAATCTTTACCAACGCCAACAAGACGACTCCGTCGCCAAAATGGCTGAATACATCAATGCCAGCATCACCCGGTAGTACAACCACAATCTTTCACACCAGAACATCATAAGGAGATTCTCATGACTGAAACCTTGACAAAACCGACGAACTGACCTCGATGGTTCGTACATCTTTGAAGGCCTGCGGCGTCAACGTCGAAGCACTAAATGGCGAGCACAATGCTGTTTCGCCGTTGACCGGCGAAGTTCTCATGACCCTCCCGGTCAACACGGCAACGGAAATTGATGCCATGATCACACAGGCAGCTGACGCATTCAAGACCTGGCGAGACGTTCCGGCTCCCGTCCGCGGCAGCCTCATCAAGCGGTGGNGGNAGCTGCTCACCGAGCATAAGGCCGACTTGGCAACCATCATTACCGCTGAGGCCGGAAAAATCACCTCTGAGGCATTGGGTGAAGTCCAGGAAATGATCGATATTTGCGACTTCGCCGTGGGACAGTCGCGTCAGCTTTATGGCAAGACCATGCCATCAGAGCGTCCCGGTCACCGTCTCATGGAAACATGGCATCCGCTCGGCGTCGTCGGCATCATCTCGGCGTTCAATTTCCCGGTCGCCGTGTACGCCTGGAATACTGCCCTTGCACTTGTGTGTGGAGACACCGTTGTTTGGAAGCCTTCGGGAATGACCATGCTGAGCGCGCTTGCGGCCGACGCGCTCTTGGCGCGTGCAGCTAGTGAAGTAGAGGCGCAACAACCTGCACAAANNCTGGCGCTCACCGACAGGGTGGGTGGTCAGTTGATCGTGGACGATCCTCGCATTGCACTGGTTTCTGCTACCGGTTCAGTCCGCATGGGACAAGAAGTTGNNCCCCGTGTGGCACAAAGGTTTGGCCGGGCACTATTGGAGCTTGGCGGCAACAACGCAGCCATCGTCGCGCCTTCGGCAGACCTTGACCTTGCCCTGCGGNGCATCGTCTTCGCCGCCGTTGGCACTGCCGGACAGCGCTGCACCTCGATGCGCCGCCTGATCGTGCACGAGTCTATTGTTGATGAATTAACGCAGAAACTGGTCAAGGCTTATGGTTCCCTTCGCATCGGTACACCGTTAGATGAAGAGAACTTGATCGGCCCACTCATTAATAAGTCAAGTTACGACGGCATGCAAAATGCTCTCGTGGCGGCACAGGAACAAGGGNGAACGATCCTGTGCGGAGGANGCCGAGTAGATGCCGACATCGAGCCTGGAGCCTACTATGTTGAGCCGGCGATCGTGCGCATGCCTTCTCAGAGCCCTGTGGTCAAGGACGAAACTTTTGCCCCTCTGCTGTATGTAATGAGCTATTCCGACTTTGACGATGCCATCGCGTTGCAGAACGATGTTCCGCAGGGCCTCTCATCAGCAGTCTTTACCAATAACCATGCAGAAGCTGAACTGTTCCTCTCAGCCGGGNGATCTGACTGCGGTATAGCCAACGTCAACATCGGCACGTCGGGCGCAGAAATCGGCGGAGCCTTCGGCGGCGAGAAAGAAACAGGTGGCGGACGCGAATCAGGTGCTGATTCGTGGAAGGTATACATGCGCCAAGCCACCAACACAGTGAACTATTCCGGGCAGCTTCCCTTGGCTCAGGGCGTTAAGTTCCTTTAGGAAGCATCAGGTGGTGTCGGCTAGCAAGGCCGACACCACCTGAAAGTTTTTGATTTCCCTCGATAAAAACGTTGATTGCAAAACTTACTAAGGAGTGAGAACGAATGACGAATCTGTTCGACATGATGGATCAGTGGGGCCCTGAAAAGATCGTCACAGTCAGCGACACCAAAACAGGGATGCAAGGAGTTCTTGTCATTGACAACACGGCACGCGGTATGGGTAAGGGCGGTACCCGAATGCAGCCAAACGTCACGGTTGATGAGATTGCACGCTTGGCCCGTGTCATGACTTGGAAATGGGCTGGTGTGGACTTGTTTNTCGGGNGCGCCAAAGCAGGCATCCGTGCAGACCCGCATTCCNCCAACAAAGAAGCCATCCTTCGTTCGTTTGTTAGGGCCCTCAGCAATGAAGTCCCTAAGGAATACGTTTTCGGTTTAGACATGGGCCTCACTGAAAACGACGCGGCTATCATCATCGATGAACTCGGTGACCGCGGAGCCGCCGTAGGTACGCCTTACGATCTGGGCGGTGTGCCCTATGACCAACTGGGGATCACAGGATACGGTGTGGCGGAAGTGACCGACGAGGCAGCAGCGACCATCGGCTTGCAGGGAGGACGTGTCGCCATTCAGGGATTTGGTGCTGTTGGACATGCAGCAGCAGCGCGTTTGCATGAACTCAATTACAGCGTCGTGTCCATCTCCACGGCCGAAGGCGCATTGCATGATCCTGCAGGTTTGGACGTCCCCACTCTTCTAGCTATGCGTGCCCGTTTAGGCGACAGCTTCGTCAAAGAACTTCCACAGTTTGCCATTCCTGTCGGGAGCGAGCTTTTCGTTGATGCTGAAATCGCAATCCCCGCCGCGCTCCAGGATGTCATCAACGAAGGCAATGTCGGCAGGATGAGCGCAAAATTGGTGGTAGAAGGCGCAAACCTTCCTACCAATGCCGCTGCGCAGGAAGCTCTTCGCGCCTCCGCTGTCACTGTGATTCCCGATTTTGTTGCGAACGCTGGCGGAGTTGTGAGCGCAGCGTTCGCCATGGACGCCCGTTACTCGCCGTTCCGGCCAGAGACGGAGCAAATTTACACGGCAGTCTCAACAAAGCTCCGTTCCAACACCAACACGGTACTCGCAGAAGCGGAAAAGCTGGACTCAACCACACACCATGCCGCCCGTACCCTTTCTCAGGATAGGGTCCGTCGAGCCATGGAGTATCGCGGTAAACCTCTTAAATACTGACCACCGCACCCATCGCCGCACATTGAAGGAAGCCCGCCACGCATGAACATTGACCAAGTAGTTCAGGAATTGGCTTCAGCTGTTGCCGGGATTGTCGACGCTGGTTCTCGCCGACGGGCCGAGTATTCAACCGACGCCTCTAATTACCGGGTCGTCNCCCAAGTGGTGGTCCTGCCCAAGGATGAAGACGACGTCATCGCCGCCGTCGGCATTGCCCGTCGGCATGGTTTACAGGTCACCGCGAGGGGCGGGNGAACATCCTGTGCCGGCAATGCGGTTGGACCGGGCCTTGTACTGGACTTTAGCCGGTTCATGAACAAGATTATCTCCATCGACCCTGAGAGGCAGACGGCGGTGGTCCAGCCCGGTGTCGTCCTGAGCGAACTACAACGTGCTGCAGCTGTCCACGGGTTGCGCTTTGGGCCAGACNCCTCAACAGCTACGCGTTGCACTATAGGCGGAATGATCGCCAACAACGCCTGCGGTCCGCACGGGCTGTCCTACGGGCGAACAGCGGATAATGTTCGCAGCCTGCGCTGGCTCACGGGCTTCGGGCAGGTCCTTGAGCTGGGAGCCGGGAAGGAAGCGGTAGCCAGAGTCNCCGGGCTGGAAGAGTTCGTCATGGCTAACTTGGAAGTGTTGCGGCTCGAGTTCGGCAGATTTGGGCGTCAGATTTCCGGCTACAGCCTAGAGCATCTGCTGCCTGAAAATGGGCGGAACCTGGCTGCAGCACTTGCCGGTACTGAAGGGACCTGTGGCATCATCCTTGAGGCTGAGGTCAAGTTGGTCCGGCTGGTTCCGGCACCTGCTCTGGCTGTGCTCGGATATCCAGACATGCCTTCTGCCGCGGATGCGGTCNCAGGGCTACTCNCCCACCGTCCGTTGGCGTTGGAAGGACTCGACGCCCAATTAGTCAACGTCATCCGAAACGCCAAAGGAGCACATACTGTCCCTCACATGCCCAAGGGAAACGGTTGGCTGATGGTCGAAGTTGGTGGGGCTACCTCTGCAGAAGCCGTCGCTGCGGCCCAGCACATGGTACTTGACGCCGGCGCCTTGGACTCGATCGTCCTGCCCTCTGGGCCAGAAGCCAAACGCCTTTGGCAGATCCGCGCCGACGGTGCAGGATTGGCTGGCCGCACTGCTGACGGGAACCAAGCTTGGCCCGGTTGGGAAGACTCGGCAGTTCCCNCTGAGCATCTGGGTTCATACCTTCGCGACCTTGAGAAACTTATGGCAGAAGAAAAGGTCTCCGGAATGGCGTACGGACATTTTGGTGACGGCTGCGTCCATGTCCGGATCGATTTCCCGCTGGATGAAGATTCGCACGTCATGCGCCGCTTCCTGGTCTCCGCAGCAGGCCTCGTCGCCAAGTACGGCGGCTCTTTGTCCGGCGAGCACGGCGATGGCCGCGNNCGCAGCGAACTCCTCTCAACGATGTACACTCCTAAGGCCATTGCTGCCATGGCAGCATTCAAGGCATTGTTCGATCTCCAGAACATTTTCAATCCTGGAGTCATCATCAACCCTGAACCCTTTGATGCGCACCTTCGCCGTCCACAGGCAAACAGTCTTCTGGCCACTGACGGATTTGCTTTTGTCCACGACGGCGGCGACATCACCAAAGCCTTACACCGTTGCGTTGGGGTGGGGAAATGCCGGGCGGATTTGCGTGACGACGGCGGCTTCATGTGCCCGTCCTACTTGGCGACANAAGACGAANAGGATGTAACACGCGGCCGCGCCCGCGTGCTGCAAGAAATGTTGAACGGCGGAGTGGTGGATATGGCGTGGAGCTCGCCTGAAGTTCACGAAGCCCTCGATATGTGTCTTAGTTGCAAGGCCTGCGCCAATGACTGCCCAACCGGCATAGACATGGCCATGTACAAATCAGAAGCACTTCATCAAACTTACAAGGGCAAGATCCGGCCAGTCACCCACTACAGTTTGGGTAGGCTTCCCACTTGGCTGAGGCTCGTCGGCNCCCTTGGGCCCCTCGTTAACTTCTTCTCGTCAATGAGCTTCATCCGCAGGTCATTGTTGAGAATGGCTGGTGCTGACCCCAGGCGGTCGTTGCCGAGATTCCCAAACAAACCGTTCCATCTGNATCAAAGAGCCATGCCAGCTGCTGCTGAATCTTCCACCCTTGCAGAGGTCAACTCGCCCGATGACCGCCAAGTTGTCCTGTGGGTTGATTCTTTCTCAGATGCATTGGATCCGGAGGTGCCCNTAGCCGCCATGAAGGTCCTTCAAGCTGCTGGGTGCAACGTTGACGTTACCGNNGCCGGCGCTTGCTGCGGGCTCACCCTTATCTCCACCGGGCAGCTCACCGCAGCCAAGGCAAAACTCCGCAAGACCCTCGATGTACTCCATCCGTACGTTCTCAAAGGACAAACGATCATCGGCCTTGAACCCTCTTGCACTGCGGTTCTCCGATCGGACCTGCTCGAGCTATTGCCTGATGATCCTCGTGCCCTCGGTGTCTCGGCCAAGGTCAAGACGGTAGCCGAATACCTGGTATCAATCGGCTGGCAACCGCCCCAAGCANGTGAGCGTATCCTAGCCCAGCCCCACTGCCACCAATATGCCATTATGGGCTACGCAGCAGACCTCTCACTCTTGAAAACGATGGGCTGCGATGTCGATGTATCAAGCGGTTGCTGTGGCCTGGCCGGCAACTTTGGTATGGAANAAGGCCACTACGAGGTGTCTGTAGCCATCGCAGAACAGGGCATCTTGACGAAGATCAGCTCCGATCCGAGCCGAGCCATCCTTGCCGACGGATTCTCCTGCCGTACACAAGTCACTGATCTCGCCAACCGCGAATCGCGCCATATTGTCCAAATCATCGCAGATGCTCTCGACCGCGACCTAGTATGACCGCTTCATCAGACGATCTACCAATGATTCTATTTTCAGACCTATGACTGACTCACATACGAGGGCAAAGAAGCTCTGTGAACCGGATGGAGACTCCGCAAGAAATATTAGAACTCCGAGGAACGTAACAGCCGCTTCCGGAATCCCATGATCTACATCTCCGCTCGGCCCACCCAAAGCTCAGGTCCGTATCTCCACCACGTCGTCAAAAACTCAACATACGCCACACAAATCATTCAACTGGATTTAACGTGAGTCTGTCCTCATTTGGACTGCGGCTTGGAAGCCCCGTTCATGTTGCATGGTTCGGGCCTTGTTGGCTACTGCGGTGAGCATCACTAGCAAGCATGCAGACAAGATCCTTCAAGACTGGGAAGATTTAAGGGCAGCCCCAACTGATGGAGAAACCACTTGAGTACCTTGATCCAAAAATTCCTTGCCCTTTTTCGACCGNCCCAAACCGAATATTCGGAATCTCAGGCTTCCTTCCCTCTTTCAGGTGGAATGCCACTGGCAAGTGCGGCGTACATGCGCGAGTTTGCCCAACGGCTCGGGCTCGAAGTGGACGACCTCTCCNCGNGGGAGCAGACTGAATTGAAGGTCCGCTTGGATAAATCCATGGACTTCAGGGAAGCCAACTATGGCTTTCTCTACCACGAGGTCTATCAGCTTGGGCATGGCTATTCCCTCGCTGACGCCAGCCGTGTCAGCGCTCAAATCAATAAAATTGCTACTGAGGCAACGTCCAGAGCGTATTTGGATTACCGCGAAAATGCTGTGGCCGCCGAAGCCTTGATGTCAGCAGGGTCCCTCCTTGAGAAAGAAGGCGATGCTGTCGCTGCAGCACGGCTGTTCAAGTTGGCTGATGCTCGCCGCCACCGCAGCTCAGTATTGGAACTCAATGCGGCAGACGTAATGGCTAAAGATTGGGCTCAAGACCAGGCGGCGTCCGCAGGAAAGGAATCCNCCGTAGTTTCCGATGACGCTGCCGACCAGGATGACGCTGCCGTTGAAGATGAAAAGCCGNGGCTTGCTGGGCTGATGCATACGGCAGATGGGGCTAAGAAGAACACAAAATAATTCGACCGATAGTCACCAGAGGCCAGTGCCTCATGCTCTACCTTCGGTTGCCAACAGACCGCTCCGGCCGGGGATCATCCTTGAACATTATCTCACCGGCCTGCTCGCCCTGAGAAGATGTGAGCAGCGAAGACGGCTCCAATCACCTTGGCTACGGCTATCCAGGTGGCATTTCCTGGGCTCTTCAACACATCTCGCACTATCTGCACACCGGCCAGGAAAATGTTGATGCAATCCTCAATGGGTGCCTCAAATGCAGGTTTCCTGTACCTGTCAGAGCATTCACCAAGACCATACTCAGGGGAACGGTCCACGGTATCCACTTCAGTGACACCGGTGGCCTCCGGGGTTGCAGGCGAGAACATGCTGGAACTGCGCAGATGTCATTGATAGATCATGGCTAGCCGGCTCGCCTCTTGGCTCGGTCTGATTTTCATTTGAGAAGGTGACCAGTCCAGACCAGCGACCGATCTAGTCACCGTCAAATTTTGGAATGCGAGCCAAACTCCCCTGCTTCACCGGCAGTTACCGTAGCCTCCCCGAAGGCTCCACACCTTAGCTGAGCCGGCGGTTATGCTCTTGTCGAGACCGCACTGCTGGCAAGCCGGGGTCAAATTCAGATTTCCATGCTTTGTCGCGACACAATGGTGTTGTGACTGACGACACTTCTGAGTTGCCGGAGCAGGATCCTTTGCCGGGCTTCAACGCTAACCGAGAGCCTAACCTGGAACCTGCGCTTGCCCGTGAGCTGGCAGAGTTGCGGCTGGACAACGCCCGGCTCCGCAAACTCCTAGAACTGAGTGAGGAACAAGCAGCGGCTGCTCATGCTGACCAACCAGTCCTCGCCGCCACCATGCCGGCCGGCCCGGTGACCATGCACTCCTCCCCGGAAACTAAGGTCCTGTTCTTTGAAAACCTGTTTCGCTGCCGCAATGACGTGTATGCCACCCGATGGGAAAACACTCAGGACGGCCGCTCGGGGTGGGTGCCAGCCGTCGCGGGTGGATGGCGCAAGGGAACACCGCGGGACAGTCTCTCCTTCCTCAAGCTCACACCCGCTGTCGTCGCCGAGCATCTGAGAGGTACAAAGCACATCGGCCTGTACCCACTCACCGAGAAAGACACCTGTTGGTGGATCGCAGCGGATTTTGACGGCAGCGCAGCCATGATGGACGCTCTGGCCTACGTCAAGGCTGCCCGGTTCCGCGGAATTCCAGCCGCCCTGGAAATCTCCCAGTCGGGCCGTGGCGCCCACGTGTGGATCTTCTTCACGGAAGCCATTTCCGCCGCAACGGCCCGGCAGTTGGGCACAGGCCTCATCCACGAGGCCATGGGTTTGCGGGGCAGCATGAGCTTATCCAGCTACGACAGGCTGTTCCCCTCCCAAGATGTACACACCGGAAAGGGCATGNGGAACCTGATCGCCGCCCCGTTGAACGGAAAGCGGCGGAACAACGACGGGACAACCCTGTTTNTGGACACCACCACCCTCGAGCCTTTTGAAGACCAGTGGGCCTACCTGTCTAGCTTGGACAGGCTCACGCCGTCGGCAGTGAACGGGCACATCCGCCGTCTGCCTTCAGTCCGTTGGGGCAACGAGGTCCGCCGGCTTGAATTGCCGCGCTCCTCCAAAATTGTTCCCCGCCCGGCCGCGGTGGTGCAGGCAACGTTTGCGTCGCGCTTGACCATCCGCTCCACGGACCTTGGCCCGGCCATGATCTCCGCCATCAAACATGCCGCATCCATGGCCAACCCTGAATTTTACGATCGTCAGCGGCAGCGGCGCTCCACCTGGAACATCNCCCGCTACCTGCACTTTTACGATGAGACTCTCGAAGGAGACCTCATCATCCCGAGGGGCCTCTTGTCCTTGCTACAGAATCTGGTGGAGTCGGCCGGCAGCACCTTGCGCCTTGATGACCGGAGAACACCGGGCAGCCCGGTGGACCTTGAATTCCTTGGTGTTCTGCGCCCCGAGCAGCAGCAGGCCATGGACGCCATTGAAAATATCGAGCAGGGCATCCTCGTCGCTCTGCCGGGTGCCGGCAAGACGGTCATCGCCTGTGCGGCCATGGCCCACCGCGGAGTTTCCACGCTTGTCCTGGTCGATCGGAAGGCATTGGCGGACCAGTGGCGGAAGCGGATCCACGAGCTGATGGGAGTGAAACCCGGCCAGATCGGCGGTGGCAGATCCAAGACCACCGGAAGGATCGACGTCGCACTCCTGCCCACACTGGCCCGCCGTGAGAACGTGGCCGAGGTGACGGCCGGCTACGGTTTCGTCATAGCGGATGAGTGCCACCATGTTCCCGCCGCGGCTTTCAGCCATGTGATGAACCAGATGCCTGCAAAGTACTGGCTCGGGCTCACGGCAACACCTTATCGGCGCGACAAACTTGATGCGCTGATGTACCACCAGCTTGGCGACGTGGTCCACACGATCACGGCGACGCCGGCCCGGCAGCTGCCACGCCATGAGCGCGAGATCCCTTCCNCCACCCTGGCGTTGGAGGTCCACCGCACCAAGTACGTTTATACGGGTGACGCGGACCCCAGCGCGCCTGGCGGCATCTCCGAAATCTACAAGGACCTGGTGTCCGATGAGGGCCGCCTGCAGCAGATTTACGACGACGTCATGGCGGCCTATGCGGCTAACTCACGTATCCTGCTGCTCACCACATGGAAGGCGCATCTGGAACAGTTCCGAATCCGGTTTACCGATGCGGGTTTGGCACCGGTGGTCCTTTCCGGTGGCTTGAAANAGGCCGAGACACGCGCTGCGGTGGAAATAATTGACGCCGCGGACCCGGACAAACCGCTGCTGGTGCTGGGCACCGGATCGTTCATTGGGGAAGGTTTTGACGCGCCCAAGCTCGACACACTATTTCTGGCTGCACCCATCTCGTTCAAGGGCCGCCTCGTCCAGTACGTAGGGCGCATCACAAGACCTTTTCCTGGCAAAACTCAAGCGAGTGTCCACGATTATCACGACGAGCTCACCCCGGTTTTGGCCTCATCACTTGCCAAACGGGCACCCGGTTATGTTTCGCTTGGTTTCCCGGACCCGCGGCGGATGTGACAGTGCGGGGTCGCCCGGTCAAGGTCTGCAGCCCAACGCAGTGCGCTCGGTTTAACGATGACAACCGCAGCGAGGAATATTGGCGCTACCCACTACGATCGTGGGCTTTGAGCGCGAAGATATGCTTCACCGCTGTGCACTGGTGACTGCTACACTCACCTCTTAATGTTCCCTGCCAGAGTGGCCGGAACCCTAAGGAGTGCACCATGCCCTGGATTGAAACTATCTCCTTCGATGCCGCAACTGACAAGCTCAAACAGCTCTACGCCCGCATCACCGGCCCCGGCGGCAACGTGGACAATATTATGATGATGCACTCTCTGCGCCCCCATACGATGGAAGGGCACATGGCGCTCTACAAAATGNTGCTGCATCACCGGGATAATACGACGCCGAAGTGGTTTCTGGAGACTCTCGGCGTATGGGTTTCGGCGTTGAACAAATGCACTTACTGCGTTGAACACCATTTCGCAGGGATGAAGCGCCTGGTGCGGGACGACGCACGGTCACAGGCAATCCGGAACGCGATCGAGACTGGAGATCCCTACGCAGCACCGCTCGATCCAGCGCAACAAGCAGCCATGGTTTATGCACGCAAGCTAACCCTCTCCNCCGCCGACATGGTTCAGGCGGATGTTCAGTCGTTGCGCGATGCAGGCTGGGACGACGGCGGAATTTTAGAGATCAATCAGGTCACGGCCTACTTTGCTTACGCCAACCGTACTGTTCTGGGACTGGGCTGTTCAACACAAGGCGATATCATCGGCCTTTCGCCCAATAACTCCGCCAATTCTGATGATTGGGGCCACAACTAAGGCTCCAGATCCCTGAGCATGTGCAACTACTTCCAACGTGGGGTTTCAGCGGCCACGGCACTGCCCACAGGCGGCCACGAAACTGCCTGATGGCTTGAATTCCAGGGACCCTTGCAACGATCACTAGAACTCGCCTGACCGGTCAAAACAAACTACAGATAGTGGTCAGTTCTAAGTTGGAGTTGACAGCTTAGATGCGCATGCGGTTCCCTCTGGCCTACTGGTAGTTGCTGGTGGGCACCGTGGGCAATGGGGTTCTCAATGACTCAGCGCAGAGCACTCACGGAGACCAGTATTGATAAGGCGACGGCAGTGTAGTTGTTGCGGATTGCCCCGGCCACGATCGACCGCCGGCTCAGAGCTTGTCAAGAAGAGCGTCAAGACAAAACGGAACAAAGAGAACAAGTCCTGGAACCCGGCAGCCATCCAATGCCAGATCCAGATCCAACACTTCACCAGTGAACTACTGGCACTATCAACTACAAAACAAGGCCCCAAAATCAACCACCCACGCGGGCATCTTGATGTCATGGAGAGGTGGGCTCTGGGTTGACGTTGCCTGCAGGCCGGAAGATCACCAAGGCCACCGGCCGGCATACCGAGATGGACGCTGGGCAACACGCTCGAAGCCTTTAGTGCGCGCCATGTGTCAAGGGCCATGAGCGGTGTACTTGATGCCCGGTTTAATCACCCTTGAGGTGCTCTCATTCTGTTGGCCTGTTCGGGAAGAGCGCTGATGCAGGGCAGCCCCGGACGGTGCACCGCTGCCTGCCACCGACACATGATGACGAAGGGTTTCGAGAATGATCCACACCGAGAGTCTTGGAGCTAGCCGATCTTCAAGGTAGTTCAAAGGGGCGCCGTTCTGGGGTATTTTTGAAAAACATCGCCCGCATTTGATCTAAAGGTTGCACGTTTCCACACGCTTCTTGACCGGGCGGTCAACCAGGCGTATAACGGAAATTGTAAACGACTTATATATTTATTGAGGAAGGTGAGATCGATGAAGACGTGGACCAAATGGCAGAACTGGGTGGCTGTGGCCGCTGGTTTGTACGCTGCCTTAGCTACGATCTGGACGACGACCGATGGAAAGACCACAACCACGCTGATCGTGCTGGGTGTTCTCATAGCCATTGCCGGACTGATGAACTTGTTTGCGCCACGGATGCGCTCAATGGAAGGGGCCCAAGGAATTCTGGGTATCCTGCTCTTCATCTCCCCGTGGGTGCTTGCATTCACTGGCTTGACGGGAATCGCCATCACAGCTTTTGTTTGCGGTGCCGTCACGATCATCGTCACGGCGTGGGTCCTACCGGCGGTCATGAAGACAGACGAAGGCCATCACCACCGGCCAGCAGCCGCATAAAGTCACACAGGCATAGCATCCGGCCCACATCAGGGCCGGCGCTGTGCGAACGTGGAGGCTCATTTGGGGGTTCGGATTCGTCCGGTCCCCTAAACTCATTTCGGAACAAGATTGAAACAAGGGAGGTCACAGTGAGTACGGAACAGGCAGGGGAAAGCTCTGGGATCCGCAGCGACGCCCGGATGCTGATCTTGGATTCTGCGCAGGAGTTGATCGCCAAACACGGATTCAATGGAACCTCCACGGCCTCGATCGCCAAATTGGCCGGCGTTGCGAAGGGTCTGCTCTTTTATTATTTTCCGGCAAAATCCGACCTGCTGGTGGCCTTGATGGCCGAGCGACTGCCAGCCACACCGCTGGATACAGACAGCCTGGCAATGCCGGGAGACNCCGCAGCCGGACTGATCGGCACGCTGGATGCATTGAATCTCAGCGACCACAAATCCACTGTGTTGCGTGTGATCCTTTGGCGCGAGGCCGATACCCATCCGAACGTGCGCGCTCAACTACGCAGATTCCAAACGGGTCTGGAACACGATATCGCTGCCGTGTTGCGCAAATGCCTTCCTGACATCGCCGATGCAGAACGGATCAAGGCCTGTGCGACTGCTTGGGTCAGCGCCATTNTTTCCTCTGCCACCGACGACCGACTTTCTGACCTCGACGGACTCNCCCGGCGAGGCAAGGAGCAACTGAAGGCCATCGCCCTCATCCTCGCTGCCAGCCTGCGCGGGCCCACCCCGTGCTGGCTTCCTAAGACCGCGGCTCCCTGAGTTAGCAAAGTGGGCCGAGAGTCGCTACAAGAGCACGGTGCGCAAGCCGGCGGCGGCGAGAGAAGTTCTCCCACCGGCG
Source organism: Arthrobacter polaris (assembly GCF_021398215.1). Taxonomy (NCBI): domain Bacteria; kingdom Bacillati; phylum Actinomycetota; class Actinomycetes; order Micrococcales; family Micrococcaceae; genus Arthrobacter; species Arthrobacter polaris. The sequence goes on along the minus strand of NZ_CP071516.1, from coordinate 203,693 downwards.
CCCAAACCAGTTGCCTCTCCAACTACCGACCCCTCCGACAATTACCTATTGGGCTTCTTCGGTGTGTCCCGCAAAAATAGTCACCCGGATGAGCCTATGAGCGAGTCGGGAGCGAAACGGCCGTTGCGAGGGGCTGCGCACGTGGTGATGAGAGTTTGTTATTGCGGTACACATGATCCCCATGAACAGCCTCGAAGTCGCTGCTATTTTCGTTTAGTCGCCCACAACGCCCGACTTGACGCCGCGGTGTCCGTACAGGAGTTCCAGCGCCTTCCAGACCTGGTGCGAGGGGAACAACGTCACCCAATCCATGGGCGATGTTGGCTGGGATAACGCAGTCGCCGAGTCATTCTGCTCGTATTTGAAGACCGACATGTGCCACCATCATGTGCCCTGATCGAATATCACGACCAGCCAACTCAATAGCAGCGTAAGAAGAAAAATCAACCAAACGCCTCACAAACTTGACGAGCCCAAAACTCTTGATTAGTTCGATGAGACTGTGGCGCTGCTAGTTGCGGTTTAGCCCAAACTGCCGTGTAAGAAGGGCCCGCTTGTAGTGGGCTTCGGCTGCGTCTACTTCCGCAGTTGATGCACCTGGACTGAAGACCCGCAAGATACTGAACTGGAAGTGTTGACGATGAGTAAGGTCGAGTTTGTTCAATTCACGAAGTGCGAGATTGCCGCCGTGGCCTGTTTTCGCATACTCACTCCAGCGTCCCAGGATGCGCTGGGCGCCGTCAGCCTTCCCGACGTACAGGTGCCCCGTCTTTGTGTCAGCGATCAGATAGATACCCTGGACAGAACTTAATGCCTGGCGCCAGCGCTCATAGCGCGAGTCGTCTATGACCGCCACGAGTTCACCAAACGAGAGCACCACCTGGTCGAAACCAGGGAAAGGTTCAGGGCGAGCATCGGCGATCTCCGTGATCAGGAATCCAACTGCTCCGCTTGCTGACTTTGCCCAATTCACGGCGTCCTTTGACCATTCGATGACCAACCGGTCCTCAAGGTCGCTGAGAAACGTCGATGGACGCAGGTCAAAGCAACGCAAAGTCCCTGTCCGCCTGTCGGCCAGCTCCCCGTGGTTCTCATATGCATGAAGGAACCGAGAGCGGCGACCACCGGCGGCTATGAAATTCAACCAATATTTGGGAGGCTCGTTCCCAATCTTGTTCTGGATTCCTTGCCAGCGAACATANCTCATGTATTTTTCCGGAGTCAGATCCACTGGGCCAGTCAGCCCGTCCGGGTTGTAGGTGTGGCGAAGGAGCAACACCTCCCGTCGATCAACTCCTGAGGCATCGATGAGGTCGCCAAAACTAGCCGTCCCGCGAATGATGTCGGTACTGTCATTTGGCTGAGTTTAGCGTCACTATGCCGAAATTTGGGCAAACGAATCATCCACCAACATGACCTATAACACTCATTTCGATAAGAATTTCTACCTTGTCAAGCGCCGCAACGGTCTTGTCCAGTCTCGTCCCACCACACAAGATTCCCAACAGGGGTAGCTGTATAACCAAACTTGCAACGACTGTTTGCTGGAAACGCTCTCCGCTTTGCATTGAAAATGATGAGTTACAGGTAGCCGGTGGGATTAGGGCGCACCGGAACCCGGCACGAACGGTCTGGAGAGCATGGCTGCTCTTAAGCCTCGATTCTTGCAGCACATGAGATGTAAGACACATTAAATGTAGGATCAGGCGAACGAATCGCATGTCTCATTGGTTCGGCCGAACGCTGCACACGAATGTCAGCCCAGAAGGACCTCGACCCACAGCCAGCGCGGGCACGTCGACCGCCGGGCTACCGAAGGCGAACGCTGCAGGGGAANTACCCTGCTGCATCGAACGGCTCACCGCCGGTCAACTGTTCAGGAAATCTCNNAACCCTGTTGCGCGAAGCCATGGAATGTTCCTCGATGGCCGACGCCGCTGCGATTACAAGATTAGGGCAAGTGACATCGAATGCTGATTCTCCACCACCGGGTCCGCTGGAACCCCGCACGGTTTGTGTACGTGCCGACAGGTGAATGGCGTCCAATCCGGCCAGCGCCGGGATGTCCTCAATTTTCACGCCACCTCCCGCTTGAATCTCGGGGCTACCGGCAGATTCCACCTGCAGCATGCGAAGGATTTCTGCTCCTGCCAGTGAGGACGATGCGCCGCCAGAGGTGAGGATTCGCGCAGCACCAAGCTCTCGCAGCTGGGCGACGAGCTCGTGTACCGGGATGTCCTTTGCCAGCAGCACATCCACACATCGGTGGACTGTGATTTCGATGTCTGGATTAACCAGATGCGCTGCCTTACTCAAGGCCGCCAGCACCGGCAAGTCCAGTGCTTTATCACCCTCGGTAAGAGCGCCGATGACGATCCCGGCAACGCCGGCACGGGCAGCATGCGTAATGTCTGCGACCATGAGCACGACTTCGGCAGGCGTATATACATAGCCTCCACTTCGGGGACGAATCAGTACGTGGACGTCGATGCCGACCGCCAGCACTTGCTCGATGGTACCCAATGACGGCGTTAATCCACCCATACTCAAAGCCGTACACAACTCCACGCGGTCCGCACCGCTTTCCATCGCGAGCCTTGCACCTGCTGCGTCTTGGACCGCAATCTCAAGCTTAGCCATGGGCTATGCGCCGGCAGGGATGGAGGCAAAGATCCTGGCGGTAAGATCCGGGGCAGGCATGTCGGTGTCGAACGGGAACATTGGACGTTCAATGCTTTTGTGTCCGAGGCGAGCCAAATCTTGGTCCACTCCACCAGGAGTCAGCGCCAGCATCCAGTCAGCTGCCAACTCGAAGAGCTCAGGCTCAAGATAACCAATCTTAACCACCACAATGTCTGCATCCGTGACGGTGAGCCCGGCGGCGTCGAAGTCGGAGATCTGGTGGTACGGCTTGCGGCGTTCGGTGATGATGGCCTCGATTGATCCAACTCTAACGACGGCGACACGACCGGAAGTGGCATCCCCTTCGGTCAGATGGAGCACGGTGCCGCGAAGCACCACGGGGCCCGAATGCACTTGGTCAACCAGCGCGCCAGCAGAAACCTCGATCTTCGCGCCCAATCCGGCGGCGAAGCAAGCAGCGACGGCAGTTTGGTCGAAGACTGATGCCACCACGGTGCGTGGTCCGCCCTCGCCAAAGCGTGGGTCGTTGACCAGTTGAGTCAGCGTCCACGTCACATCTCCGGACCCGCCAGCTGTCGGGTTATCGCCCGAATCTGAGAGCACGTAGGGGCGTTTCGCGCCAGCGGCAAGTGCCTCGTTCAGGCACTTGCCCAAATCTGCAGCAGGGGCTACGAATTCGAAGTCGTCACGGGCATCCCAGTAGCTGGTGGCTAGCTCGGTAGCCTTGGTTGCTGCGAGTTCTGCGTTATCTCCAGTAACCACCACGGAGGCATAGCAACGCGGTTCATCTGCCCACGCGTAGCCTACCCAGATCGAGGCATCGACGATACCCGCGGAGGCTTCGATCGGCAGAATTGCTTCATAAATTCCCTTGGCCGGTTCCAGCCGGGTGGAAGTCTTTTCTCCGGGCAGCAGCACTGGGATGCGTACGTAGGCTTTGGCAGGGGCGCCTGTTCCCTCAACCAACCGTTTGATCAGATTCGTCATCGCACGGGTCTTGGTGTCTTGTTCATCCTCGTGNGGTGCCATCCTGTAGCAGGTGATCAAATCACAATATCCAACCAAATCAGCTGAGACGTTACCGTGCAGGTCCATGGTGGCTGAAATCAATGTGCGTGGGGTTCCAGCTTTGGCGCTTTCCTCATCCAGCGCCTCGCGAACTGCACCGGTTAGATCCGCTTCGGCGTCTTGGTATCCGACCACCGTCATGGCGCCGTGGATGTCCAGAAAGAAGCCGTCGAACGGTCCCTGTGCGTGGATCATCTCCATCAATTCGGTTTTNAGCACCTCATAGACCTGCGGTTCAACCATGCCGCCAGGCAGCGAGCGCGCGTGCACCAGCGGAACCCAGATCGCCGCGTCGGCCACGGCCGAATCGTGGTTCTCATGACCGGGNGTTAGCACCGTGTACCGCGAAAGCAGCACGCCGTCCTTAGTGAAGTTGAACGCTTCGAAACCCGATCGGTGCGGGGAGAAGTTGGACGCTTCGATGGACATGCCGCCAACGCCGATACGTGGCTGGAGNGGTGATGCGTTCATGGGAGTAATGCTCCTTAGGCAAATAAAGGGACTAAAAGTGTGGAGGTGCAGTAGTGATGTGGATTATTCGATGACCGGCATGGAGAACCGAACGTTCAATGTCGGCTGACTCAGCAGATGAATGATGGCCAGTTCGGCCGCACCGACGAGTCCGGACTCGCTTCCCTCGTAGGCGGCTTCCACGCGCAACCCCGCCGTCGCCAGAGGCAGGCACCGTTCGTAAAGTTGGGACCGGACCGCAGCCACGTAGACGCTTGCTCCCGAGAGCGCGCCAGTAAGGTAAATGTCTCCCGGGTTGAAAAANTTCACCACCGTGCTCAATGCCAGACCGAGCTGCCGGCCAGCCTCTCGCACCACTCCATTGGCGGTGGGGTCGCCATCGCGGACCAGGTTCAGAACTTCGAAAATGTCGTTGACCTGCGTGCCAATCTTCACCAAGTCACTGACAATTGCAGCACCGGAGGCAATGGTTTCAAGGCAGCCGCGGTTTCCGCAGGAACACATTCGATCTGCCGCTGCTTCCACTTTGGTGTGGGTGATGTCTCCGGAAGCGTATGAAGACCCTCTGTAGAGCTCGCCACCGACGATAATGCCGGTTCCCACGCCGGTGCCAGCCAGAACGGTGATGGAGTTGGCGGCGGCATCCGGACGGGTGAGGTACTCACCTAAGGCTGCGAGATTGGCGTCATTATCTGTGATTGCCGGGACCCCNAAAGCCTTCTCGAGCAATGCCCCAACATCCTGGTTGTGCCAGCCAGGCATTCGCGACGGCGATACCGCCACGCGGCGAACCACGTCGATGGGCCCAGGCAGGCAGATGCCCACCGAGAGCAGTTCCCCACCCTCACGCTCGAGCATGGCCCGCACCTTGGCCGCCAATAATTCAACGGTGGCAATAGGGCCCTGATCTACATCGACTTCGAAGGACTCATTGCACAGGATGGTCCGCGAGAGGTCAGCCAGGCCCAGGTTGGCATGCTTGGCACCCATGTCGATGACAGCAATCCGGCCAGTTCGGTAGGAAATCGAGAGCAGCCTGCCAGGCCGCCCNCCGCGTGAGGGCGCCATCCCGCCTTCCTCCACGAGGCCCGCTTTCATCAGGTCGTTGACCTTCATTGAAATGGTAGACGGGGCAAGGCCCATCTCCTTGGCCAGCGTGGAACGTGTGAGCGGCTGCGCAGCAATGCTGCGCAGCACATCGACTGCGAGGTTACCAGTACTCATCAGCAGATCCTTTCGTGGCTCATAGATTACGACTTTCGCTAGTAAACACGTGAATTTTCGGCGTTGAAATCCGATCGTTACCGACCTGAGGTGCAATTACCACCACTTGTGCTCTATATTACACATAGTTCTTCCGTCAGAAATGAAACTTCGTTCGATGGCGAACTAATAGTTTTGACACAACACCCACACCTAGAATCAGGAGAGATCGTCCAATGTCTTACGATCGCAAACGTCTGAGAGCCGGATTTGCCGCTGGCGTGACCGTCTTCGCTTTGCTACTCACCGGCTGTGCCAGTGGCGGGTCAGGCGACAATCCCACCACCGGTGGAAGTGCGGCAACGGTGCCAGCCGGCGTTGACACCAACGTTGTGAACTACGCACTGCCGCCGAACGCAACTCCCAACTGGATCCTTCCCATCGGCATTGCCGGCAAAATGGCAACCCACAACTCCTCCATTGCACAGTCGTTGTGGTCGCCGTTGATGACATTTGACGGCTCCAAGGGCGAGATGAAGCTCGATTTGGAAACCGGCATCGCCGACAAGATGGAATATTCTGCCGATGGCACCTCCGTCACCTTCCACTTGCGAGACATGCACTGGTCCGATGGCACTGCCATCACCACCCGCGACGTTGAGTTCTGGTTCAACTTGATCAAGGGCAACAAGGAAACCTGGGGCGGTTACAAGGCAGGGCGCCTTCCGGATAACATCACCGACATCGCTTACACCGATAAANAGACCTTCACGCTGACTTTCGACAAGGTCTACAACCAGGACTGGATGTCTTCCACACAGTTGACCTCCATCAAACCGTTGCCGCACCACGTTTGGGCCAAGACCAGCGATGACGGACAGGTCGGGGATGAGGATCGTACGGTAGATGGCGCAAAGAAGATTNTTGCGTACCTGAGCAAGTCTTCTGAGGACATGGCGTCCTACTCCACCAACCCGCTTTGGCAGGCTGTTTCGGGTCCGTTCACGTTGAAAGGCTTCGATAACTCCGGCAAGGTCGCCCTTGGCAAGAACGAGAAGTACGACGGGCCGGATTCGGCAAACGTTGCGACCGTCAATCTGCTTCCTTTCACCTCGGCTGACGCAGAAGTAAACCTGCTGCGTGCCAAGGGTATCGATTACGGTTACATCCCCACCTCATTGATGGACCAGAAGTCCCAGTTTGAGTCCCTTACGTACCAGATTGATCCGTGGGAGGGCTGGGCAGCGACCTACATGCCCTACAACTTCAACAACCCGAAGATGGGTAGCACGTTCAAGCAGCTCTACGTCCGCCAGGCATTGCAGTCGGCAATTGACCAGCCCACAATCTCCAAGGTGGTCTGGAAGGGCGGGGCAAACCCGGTTTACGGTCCGGTCCCGCAGGATATTCCTTCGCACTACCTCTCCGATGTACAGAAGAACAACCCGTATCCTTTCGATCTTGAANAAGCCAAGAAGCTCTTTGCTGACCACGGTTGGAAGGCCGGCTCTGACGGAGTTCTCGTCTGCGAATCCGAGGGAACTGCGGAAAACCAGTGCGGCGAGGATGTTAAGGCTGGCACTAAGATGCAGCTGACCATGATGGTCCAGTCCGGCTCGGATGAGGCTGATAAGCAATTTGCTGCCATGCAGTCATCTTTCCGTGACATCGGTGTTGGCGTCACGTTCGACAAGGCCCCGCTGAACACTGTATTGAACCGTACCGCTCCGTGTGAGTCAGATTCAGCTGAGTGCAACTGGGAGTTCTCGTACTTCGGCGCCGCAGGCTCCTGGTACTTCCCGGCATACCCGACAGGCGAGCGTATCTTCGCTACCGGCGCCTCGGTAAACTTCGGCAACTACTCGAATGCAGAAGCCGACAAGCTCATGAACGATGCCCTGACCAGCAACGATCCGGCCACCATGCAGAAGTACTCCGCCTTGCTCGCTGAGCAGCTGCCGGTGATGTGGTTGCCAAACCCTGTCTACCAGGTTTCGGTCATCCGCGACGGAATGACGGGCACCACTCAGGACCCCACCGCCAACTTCTTCCCACAACGTTGGGGTTGGAACAAGTAATTCGAGTTTCCTAGCTCACCAAACAAGTATCTACGCAACAAGAAGGGAGAATCGTCGATGTCGACTACTACCACCGCCATTCGCGATAGCTCAGGGATTCGGCTGTTCAGTTGGTTTNTAGCCAAANGACTTGTGCAGGCGGCGGTCGTCATCGCGATCGTCTCGGTTATTGTGTTTCTGCTGCTCCAGGCTCTGCCAGGCGGGCCAGCCCGCGGCATCCTGGGCCAGCAGGCCACCGATGCTCAAATTGCAGCTTTCAACCATGAGCAGGGTTTCGACCTCCCGCTCATCCAGCAGTATCTGAACTATCTGGGCCAGTGGGTGAAAGGAGACCTGGGCCGTTCATTCGTCATGAACACGGACGTCACTTCACTCATTGCCCAGCGACTTCCCAAGACCATGGTCCTCGCCATCGCGGCGATCCTTGGTGCCCTTNTGGTGGCAATCCCTCTGGGTATGGCCCAGGCACTACGCCGCAACAAGGCTTTTGACTACGTGATGACAGGATTGAACTTCGTGGTGTACTCCACCCCGAGTTTCTTCCTTGGACTCCTACTGATCATGTTCTTCTCTCAGAGCCTTGGGTGGCTTCCCGCCAGCGCTCCTCAGGGCGACACGGTGGCCGAGATCCTATCCCAGCCCAAGGAAATGATTTTACCGATCCTCACCAGCGGATTGGCCGGTGTGGCAACGTTTTCGCGGTACATGCGCTCAGCCACGATCGATAATCTGCACGAGGACTACGTTCGCACCGCCCGCGCTAAGGGCACACCGATGAACAAAGTCGTCACCCGCCATGTGATGCGCAACTCATTAACCNCCGTGGTGACCATGCTCGGCTACTACCTGCCCGTCATGTTCGGTGGAGCGTTGGTTGTTGAACAGCTCTTCAATTACNCGGGAATGGGTCTGCTCTTCTGGAACGCGGCGCAGACTGGCGATNTTCCGGTCCTCCTGGGCTGTGTGCTGGTCATTTCCGTAGCTACCGTCGTCGGGTCACTGCTGGCCGACATCATCCAATTCGTTCTCGATCCCCGCGCCCGTGGAGGTGTCAAGTGAGTTCCACAACCCTGAGCCGCAAGGCNNTTCCCCAAACTCCCACCGCCCGAGCGGTGCAGCAGTTCTTCTCCAACAAGCTCGCAGTGATCGGTGTCGTCATCGTCGTCGCACTGATAATTTTCAGCTTCATTGGACCTTTGGCATACCACACAGAGCAGATCTCAACCAACCTGATGCAGGCGGATCTCAAGCCAGGCGAAGATGGCCACCCGTTGGGTACCGATGGGTTGGGTTATGACGTGCTGGGTCGCCTAATGATCGCTGGGCGCACTTCCATCCTGGTGGGTCTTGCTGCCGGTGTACTTGCCACCATCTTAGGAACCCTCTGGGGTTCAGTCGCCGGTTACCTCGGCGGTTGGGTCGATGCCACCATGATGCGTGTTGTTGATGCGGGCATCGCCATACCTGGCATCTTCTTATTGCTGGTGGTCTCAGCAATCGTGCGCCCGAGCGAGTGGATGATGGTGTTGATCATCGGAGCCGTGTCGTGGCTTGTCCCGGCCCGCCTGACTCGCGCTGAGGCGCTCTCGCTCAAGAGCCGCGACTACGTTTTGGCTATCAAAGCCACTGGAGGCAGTAACTCCCGGGCGATCCTGCGACACATCATCCCTAACACCATCGGCACCGTGGTGGTAAATGCGACNTTTCAAGTTGCCGATGCCATCCTGCTCATCGCCTACGTGAGTTTCTTGGGCATGGGCCTGCAGCCGCCCTCTACCGACTGGGGAGCAATGCTCACCGACGGCATTTCCTCGGTGTACTCGGGCGCCTGGTGGCTAATCTTCCCNGCAGGTATTGCCATTGTTTTGATCGTCAGCGCCTTCAACTTCATTGGTGACGGCCTGCGTGACATGTTTGATGTAAGAGGCCAGTCATGAGTAACAATTCCATACAGAACCCCACCGTCCCGGCGCTCAAGGTCGAAAACCTTGTTGTGGACTTCAAAACCAGGGTCGGTGTCGTCAACGCGGTACGCGGGGTTTCCTTCTCCGTAGACCGCGGAGAAGTGTTGGCTGTCGTTGGAGAGTCGGGAAGCGGGAAGACCATCACTTCGCTGACCGCCATGGCACTACTGCCTTCCACCGCCCGTACCTCCGGCGTGGTCGAGGTCAATGGCACCGATGTATTGAACGCCTCAGAGGCGGAGATGAATTCANAGCGTGGCAATGTGGTGTCAATGGTCTTCCAGGAGCCCATGACTGCACTGAACCCTTCAATGAAGGTCGGTAAGCAGGTCGCCGAGGTCATCCTGAACCATCGCGGAGTTTCANAAGCGGAAGCCATGGCCCGTGCCGTTGAACTGTTGGAGCAGGTCGGCATTCCCGATCCGGCGGTCAAGGCCAAGAACTTCCCACACCAACTATCCGGAGGCCAGCGCCAACGCGTGGTTATCGCTATTGCCCTGGCCTGCTCTCCGGCATTGATCATTGCCGACGAGCCCACGACTGCCCTTGACGTGACGGTCCAAGCAGAAATCCTGGAGTTGTTGCGCACACTGGTTAAGGAAACCAATACTGCGCTGTTGTTGATCACCCACAATATGGGTGTTGTCGCAGATTTGTCGGACCGGGTAGTCGTGATGAACGCTGGAAAGGTTGTCGAAACCGGCACCACCGTGCAGGTGCTCACCAAACCGGCGGAACCCTACACTCAGGCACTTCTGGCGGCTGTTCCCTCGCTTCCCGAGGCGCCGTTAAACTCCATCGTTGTCGAGGAACGCGCCGAGTATTTGCGTCATGTGAGTTTCCCGGAAGATGCCCCGGTGACCGAAGCTGTGCTGGACATGCGCAACGTCTGCGTCGACTACACCAGTGGCGGGCGCAAGCTGCGTGCCGTCAACCAGGCCAGTTTGCTCATCAATCGTGGCGAAATCGTTGGTCTGGTGGGCGAATCTGGTTCTGGTAAATCCACTCTAGGAAGGGCTCCCTTGGGATTGGTGCCGGTGACGTCCGGCCAAATCACACTTNTTGGTGGAGATGTCCTGAGCCTCTCAACCCGTGAGACCCGCAAGCTGCGTTCGCGTATTGGCATCATTTTCCAAGATCCGGGCGGATCGCTCGACCCGCGGATGACGGTTGGCGAGTCCATTGCCGAGCCGTTGCTCATGCACGGGGTCAACGGCAAACGTCCCAGCCGTGGTGAACGGGATGCCCGCGTGCGCGAATTGCTTGAAGCAGTTCGGCTACCGGAAAGTAATGCAAACCGATACCCGCACGAACTTTCCGGCGGTCAACGCCAACGCATCGGACTGGCCCGGNCCCTGGCGCTGGCCCCAGAGCTGCTCATTGCCGACGAACCGACCAGCGCGTTGGATGTTTCGGTGCAGGACGAGGTACTAACCCTGTTGCTGGACTTGCAGAAAGAACACGGTTTCGGCTGTCTGTTCATCAGCCACGATCTAGCAGTGGTACATTCAGTCGCTCAGCGTGTCACCGTCATGCAGCACGGTAACGTGATCGAGTCCGGACTTTCCTCCAAGGTGCTCCAGAATCCCGAAACGGCGTATACCCGTCACCTGTTGGCCTCTGTTCCCTCGCCGAATCCGCTTGTGCAGAAGCAACGCCGCGAAGCACGCGCTGAGGCGCTGGCACTTTCTTTGCAAGGGTCCTAACCATGTATCCAAGATTGGGAATTGATATAGGCGGAACTGGTATTTCCGCCGTCGTAGTGGATGTTAATGGACGGGTGAAGGGCCGAGCCTCCACCGTCACCCCNGCCGAACACGGCGGTGACGCTATGGTTGCGGCCTGCCACGAGGTGGCAACCCTGGCTACTGACCGCTCTGGGCTGGTTCCGCGGGTGGCCGGTGTTGGTGCCGCCGGCATCATTGATGCCGCCGGCGTGGTTCTTGCAGCCAGCGATTCTTTCACGGGCTGGGCAGGCTACCCCTTNNCGCGAAAACTCAACGCGAGTTTGGAATTGCCGGTACGTGTTGGTAATGATGTTGCGGCGTTTGTGCTCGGCGAGCAACGGTATGGGGTGGGCAAAGGACTAGAGAATTTCTTTGGTATTGCACTGGGAACGGGTGTCGGCGGAGGGCTTGTACTGGATTCGGTTTTGTATGCTGGCGAGCACGGTGCGGCAGCCGAGATCGGCCATATCCCCGGCTTCGGCGATCGTTTGTGCACCTGTGGGCGCTATGGTCATTTGGAGACGATTGCCGCCGGGCGTTCAATTTCCTCCTTGTATACCCAGGCGAGCGGAAAAGCCCGCACCGCCAAGGAAGTTGCCGGGCTGGCCAGGAGNGGTGACGAGACCGCCGTTGGACTATTTGCCGATGCAGGCGTGGGACTCGCAAAGGCCGCACTGATGATTTCGGGGCTGCTGGATATTTCCACATTCATCGTGGGTGGAGGCGTTGCTCACGCATGGGATTTTCTATATCCGGCCATGGAAACCGAGCTGCGAGCCAACCCTCCCATTTCCGGAAACCCCATCAAGGTGATCCGTAGCGGTTTGGGAACCGATGCCGTGGCCATTGGAGCCTCACAATTTGCTGACGAATTAATCTAAAGCACATCAAGGCTGCACACTACCGGCGGGCGATGACAACCTCTGAAATGAGCGTTCGCACGCCCGCCGGTGCTGACGGCGGCTTCCGCGGCGCAGTTAGCACAGCTCCTGATGGTAAGGAGTGCCTTGGTTCAAGTCTCTTTAAGATTCAGAGCCGGGTGAACACCCGATACAAGTGTCACCAACTCACATCAGCAGTAGACCCTATGAGGCGGGGCATACGGATGGATGACGCCGTGCAAAGCACTATGAAGCAGATGCTGGAAAAGTACTGGCTCGGGCACACGGCGGCCCCGGCNCCGCATCTGCCGCGCCATGAGCGCGAGGTCCTCCCCACTCTGGCGCTGGAGCTGCACCGCACNNCGCACCGCACCAAGTACGTTTATTCGGGCGACGCCGATCCCAGTGTTCCCGGCGGTGCCTCCGAATTCTACCGGGACTTGGTGTCAAATGAAGCCCGCCTGCAGCAGATTTACGACGACGTCATGGCGGCCTATGCGGCCAACTCACGTATCCGGCTGCTCACCATATGGAAGGCACACCTGGAACGATTCCGCGTCAAGTTTGCCCCNGATGCCGGATTGCCGCCGGTGGTTCTTTCCGGAGATATGAAGAAGGCCGAGACACGCGCTGCGGTGGAACTGATCGAAGCCGCAGACCCGGACAAACCGCTGCTGGTGCTGGGCACAGGATCATTCATTGGCGAAGGTTTTGACGCACCCAAGCTGGACACACTCCTTCTGGCTACACTCATCTCGTTCAAGAGACGCCTGGTTCAATACGCAGGGCGCATCACACGGTCNNCTTTCCCCGGCAAGCCTGACGCGTGCGTCCACGACTATCACCACGAGCTCATGCCTGTTCTGGCGTCGTCGCTCGCACGGAGAGCTCCTGGTTATATCTCGCTCGAGTTTCCCGACCCGCAGTGGTAGTGATGCGGCGGGTTGGTGAATCGCGTAAAGGTCCTAACCTTCCGTGCTCACTTGTCAAAGTACAGCTACCGTACGTATCCGAAACAGCATTCCTGCTCGACACCTCGACAAAGTGCATCGGAAGCATCAGCAAAGAGGCCACTGCAGCATTCCACAGGATATTTCGGAATATCCTGTGGAATGCCGGTTCAGGCGTTCCTGGGGCTGAACGGTCGATTATGTATTGACCTGTGCGACGATGACTGCACATAGGACCTATTGGCACTCGCCCCGGATTCGGTTTAGGCTAACGGAAGGATCGGCCATGATGGTCAAACCGTAGGGGAGTATCCCGTAGCACTGAATCCGTCAACACGTAGGGCAAAGATGCCCTGCCGGGTTCAGTGTCCGGCTTGTTATTTATCCGGTGGAGAGACTTGCGGCGATTATCGCTGCCCTCCTACCGAAAGCTAAAATCATGACTGTTTCACCCCTGATCTGGGGCATTACCATTGTGGTCATTCTCGGCCTACTGGCCTTTGACTACTTCTTCCACATCCGCAAAGCGCACATCCCCACCCTAAAAGAAGCGGCCGTCTGGTCCGCAATCTACGTAGGCATGGCCGTTGTCTTTGGCATTGTAGTGCTCGTCTTTGGCGACGCCGTCATGGGGAAAGAATACTTCGCCGGGTACGTCACCGAGAAAGCACTGAGCGTTGATAACCTCTTTGTTTTCCTGGTCATCATGGCCAGCTTCAAGGTGCCCNGCGAAGACCAGCAGAAGGTTCTGCTGTTCGGCATCGTCTTTGCCCTGATTGCCCGCACCGGCTTCATCTTCGCTGGTGCCGCGCTCATCAACACATGGGCCTGGATGTTCTACATCTTCGGCATCATTTGGCTCATCACTGCCTGCAACCTACTTAAGTGCGAGGACAGCGGCGGCGACGAAGCGGACAACTTCATCATCAAGCTCGCCAAACGCTTCTTCAACACCTCCGAACACTACGACGGCGACAAGCTTGTCACTAAGATCGACGGCAAGAAGGTTCTCACCCCGATGCTGCTGGTCATGGTGGCTATTGGCGGCACCGACCTACTCTTCGCACTAGATTCCATTCCGGCGATCTTCGGCCTGACCCAGAACGTGTACATTGTCTTCACAGCCACCGCGTTCTCCCTCATGGGACTACGCCAGCTGTATTTCCTCCTTGATGGCCTGCTGGACCGGTTGATCTACCTATCCTACGGTTTGGCCACCATCCTGGCCTTCATTGGTGTCAAGCTGGTACTGCACGCACTGGACGAGAACAACCTGCCGTTCATCAACGGTGGCGAGCACGTACCCGTCTTTGAGATTTCCACAGAGCTGTCTCTGACGGTGATCATCGGCGTCTTGGCTGTAACTGTGGTGGCTTCAATGGTGAGCAAGTCGGGCAAGGCCCAGACAGTGCTCAACAATGCCCGCCGCCATGCCTCCAGCTACTTAGAACTCGAATACACGGCCGATACGGCCGCGCGTGAGCGCGTGTACAACCTGCTCATGGACGAGGAAATGGCCATCGCTGTCATAGAAACCAAGTACCGCAGCAAGTACCCAGAATCAGAAGAAATCCTGGAGCAGATAGCCCAGACACACCGCCAGCACACAGAACACCTGTCCCGCTGAGACCGGGTGGGCGCCCTACCCTACCAGGGTAGGGCGCCGAGACTGGCTGGCTTGGACCTTGCTGATACATAGTGTCCTGCTACCACAATTACTGTTATGCAATCAGATTGTGCACTAGTTTTGCTTCGTATCTTAGGGGCCTCTATGAATCGACCATCAGCAATAGGAAACGTTGGGCGGCATAAACGCCACCAAATCAACATCAAACCTGTCCACCACAGCATCTAGGTAGCCGAATGCAGAACCCCGATTAACTGAGCATCTTAGTTATGAAACCCAGGTCAGAACATCATCGGGATAAATCCAGCCACGGTACATAGGATCGCCACACATATGAGTATCCCCNNGATGATCAGGAAAGGGTTATCGTTTCGNGGCGGCTCCAGCCCNCACCGGACAGGGTGGCAATGGTCGTAATGGATCTCGATCCGGGTGCCAACATCCATTCCTTGGGTCTCTGCGTGATCGTGCAAGGAGGTGTGCGGCGTGTCTTCGCTATCAGACCAGCGAAAACCCTTGTATCCGCCAGCTTCGAAAACCTCAGCAGTTGTGTTGATCCATTGGCAACGGCGATTGGCCACGATCCAGCCCGCAATAACCAGTGGAATNCCGAGAACAAACCCAACCCACGACATCACTTCCAGCATCGGGCCAAAAGCGTCTGCAGGTCCGTTCATGCACTGATCCTACGCGCAGGTTGGTGCTGGACAGCAAAACCACCTGAGCCGGAGCGTTGCAGTTAATGGGGACCACTTCCACTGTTGGCATCGCGAACGGACTTCGTCGGGTTCGCCGCACTCCCCAAAGCTGACAAGATCACCATGAAATCAAAGACTGAGGTGTACTACTGATATGGGCACAATCCTTTCAGGAACGTCTCACATCAGTAATACAGCTCACGTTTACCCCTTTACTCCGCCTTGCACCAAACCACTCACAATGTACCGCTGCAGGAACAAGAACAGAGCCATGACAGGCACGGCGGCCAAAACGGCTCCTGCCGAGAAGATGCCCCAGTTCTTTGAGCGGGTATCTGCCACGAAGGAATACAGTCCCACGGCCAGAGTCTGCGAATCCGGATCTGTCAGCACCACGGAGGCGATCACGAACTCGCTGGAAATGCTGATGAAGGACAGCAGCGCCACCACGGCCAAGATGGGNGTGACCAGACGCAAAATGATGCCGAAGAAGATCTGCACATGGGATGCGCCGTCAATCTTGGCAGCCTCATCTAGCGATTGTGGGATCGTGTTGAAGAAGCCGTACATAAGGTACGTGTTCACGCCCAGCGCGCCACCGAGGTAGACCATGATCAGGCCCAGCTGGCTGCCCAGACCCAGCGACGGTATGACCTCGGAGATGCCGCTGAGCAACAAGAAAATTGCGACGACGGCCAGCAGCTGCGGGAACATCTGCAGCAGGAGCAGCGAGAGCAGGCCCACCCGGCGGCCCTTGAATCGCATGCGGGAAAAGCGTAGGCGGCCATGGCACCCAGAAACACGGTGGCTGCGGAAGTGACCACACCGATGATTAGGGTGTTCATGAACCAGCGTCCTAAGGGCCGGATCGTTGAACAGATTGGTGAAGTTGGCAAAATCGATCTGCGTGAACAGGCCCTTAGTGCCGGCCAAGGTGCCGTTGGAATTCAGCGCCGCGGAGAGCACGTAGAGCAGCGGGAAGATGGCGAAGAGGGTGACCACAACGCCCGCCAGGTGGCGCCAACCCTTGTCCTTGAACCAGACGCCGAAGGGNCGGCGCTTCACCGGCGGGAGCTCGGTAGAGGTCACGGGACCGGTAGTGGTTTGCCCGGGAACGGTAGTGGTGCTCATCGGTTCACTTCCTCAAGTGCTTTGGTCTGCTTGAAGCTCACGACGGAGATGGTGGCCACAATGATGAAGATGACAATGGCCAAAGCGCTGGCCAGGCCGTAATCACGGCCCGTTCCNTGCCCAAACGCCACCTTGTACACCAGGGTGATCAAGATGTCCGTGGAGCCAATGTCGCGAGTGGTGTCCTCGAAGCGGGGTCCGCCGCCGGTCAGCATGTAGATGACGTTGAAATTATTGAAGTTGAACGCGAAGGAAGCAATCAGCAACGGCGCAATGGAGACCAGCAGCAGCGGCAACTTGATGGAGCGGAACACTCGCCACGCCCCTGCGCCGTCCACGCGGGCGGCCTCGTCCAGTTCTATAGGCAACGATTGCAGGGCTCCTGTACAGACCAGGAACATGTAAGGGAAGCCCAACCACAGGTTCACCACCAGTACGCTGATCTTGGCCAGGATCGGATCCGTGAGCCAGCCAATCTCTGCCCCACCCAGCAAGGTTTGATTCAGCCAACCGAACTGCGGGTTGAGAATACCGGACCACACCAGTCCGGAGAGAAACGCCGGGAACGCGTAAGGCAGGATCATCAACACCCGGTAAATCTTCTTGCCGCGCAAATCCTCACGGTTGAAGGTGATAGCCAGGAACAGGCCCAAGCCGAAGGTCAGGATAACGGAGGCGACGGCGAACGTAAACGTCCACGCGATCACATTCAGCAGCGGTGCCCGCAGATTGGGATCGGCGAAGGCCCGGACAAAGTTCTCGAACCCCACGTTGATCTTCCAACCGGTGGCCAACCGTTCTCCGTCCGCCGAGGCGAAGGCACCTCCACCGTTGTCGGTAAACGTGGTGCCGGTTTCCACATCGGTGAAGGTGTCCGTGGCGCCGTCGAAGATCATGCTGGGTTTGAACGCGTAGGCCGTGCTGCCGTCTGCGGTGCGCAGGCTGCCTTGAGCGGCATCCTCGGAGACGGGGACGGAGATGCTCAGAATGTCATTTTGGTTGGCGACGATCTGGGCAAAGTTCAAGGTGTCATAGCCTGGTACAGAAACTGCCTTACCGGTTCCATCCAGCGTTGCGTCGGTGAGCGGTGTCAGCGGTTTGGTGGAGGATCCGAGGGTGACGGTGCCGTCAGGGTTGGCGAAGAGCAGGAACAGCTCATTATTCTGTTTTAGTACAGATGTTTTAAATGAGGGNGAATCCGGAACACGCTTTTGCGCCGTGATCTGAATGGCGGCGATAGCATCCTCTTTGGTGCTGTTGTGTCCGTCGCCGTAGTTGGTGAAAGCGATATAGCCGGAATAGAGCACCACAAACACTTGGAAAACGACCAGGAAGAACACACCCGGGGCAAGATATTTAGCGGGCAGCCCGCCCTTGCGCAGGTAAATCCAGTTGATCAGCCCCGTGACCGCAGCAGCAATGACCAAGATTGTTCATGACTGGCTCAAGAAGAGCGTAATCAAGACGAACACCGCAAAGGCATCGACCAAGCCCAACAGCACTACCTTGACCAAGGTGCCCTTGAGCGATTCCATGCTGTGATGGTTCTTCGTTGCGTCATTCTTCGTTGCTAGGCCATTGGCAGAAGTGGGGCCGTTGGTCACCCGTGGTGCGGGTCCGGCGTCGTTAGTGGATTGGGGAACTCGCATCACGTGACTATCCTCTTGCAGTGCATCAAAGGCGACGATACGGTGCTTGGCACCCAGCCGTGCGGCTGGGTGCCAAGCACCTACTACTAGAAAGTGCGCTCACGCGCCGATCTTGGACTCGATGGCTGCAGCCATCTTGGGCCAGTCGGTTACGGGATCACCATTGCCCTTGATCAAGGCCAGCTCGGTGGCCCCNCAGTCATTCCACACGGCATCCATTTCCGGGATGGCAGGCATGGGAACGCCATTGTCACCGATCTTGCCGAACGCCGCCACGATGGGATCCGAGGATGCCTTCGTGAAGGACGCCGTCAGAGCCGGAGGACGGCCACCTGCGGTGAACATGGAATCTTGGGCCGCTTCGGTGGTCAGGTAGTTGGTGACGAACTCCGTGGTGGCCAGCGCGTTGGCACTCTTGGCGCTGATGAAGAAGCCGTTAACGCCGACAAACGGCTGCGCGGGCTTATCCCCTGCGGTGGGCAGCGGGTCAACAGCGAGCTTGATCCCGGCCTTCTGCAGATCCGGGACATTCCACGGGCCGGTGATGAAGTACGGGCTCTTGCCGTTCTTGAACTCCTCCTTGGCAATGTCGCCGGTGATGTTGGAGTACAGGACCTTGGCGCCGGAATCTCCCCACTCCACCAGCTTCTTGGCAAACGCGACCCCGGCTGACTCACCCACGATGAGCTTCTTGGGATCGTAACCGCCGNNCTCGGCGTCCTGGCCGAAGACAACCGAACCCATGGAGATCNNCTGCAGCGGGTATAGATGTTAGGGATCGCCCTGTTTGGGTTCCAGGCCCACTAAGAACGCGCACTGGGCGTTGCCCGAGTCCGCAACGCCCCTCCCAGCGGCGATGACTTCTTCAAAAGTGGTGGCGGCTGCGGGTAGCAAGTCCGTGTTAGGTAGCAAAGCAATGTTTTCTACTGAGTACGGGACGCCATAGATTGAGCCATCGAAGGTCATGGCCTTGATAGCGGTTTTCGAGAAAGTGGAGGACTCATCGCCGAGCTTCACTTCAATGCCGGTGTCAGCCTTGAACTTCACTGCAATGTCTTTCAGCGCTGGTGAGCGTTCCGCGTCAACTCACATGGTGATGGTGGTGGATCCGCAAGCGGCAAGGTCCGCAGCGGTCGGTGCTGCGGTGCTTGTGGTCTTGGTATCGCCGCCACAGGCGCTGAGCGCAGGTACGCCCACTGCCGATAGTGCGCCAACTGCAAAGACGAGACGGCTGACGGGCGTGGCACTGGTATTTGGCAACTTCATCGGTGTTCTTTTTTCTTGAGCCCGTCACCTCTATGGAGACGTGTCCGGGCAAAAATAACATAAGTGGTCCACCTCACAGAGCGCAAGCAATCTCAAAGGTACATGAGAGCGTTTCCAAAATGAAAGTTGACCTGTCATTATTTCGCGTTCAATTTGTAGCATTCCTCTCAATAGGACGTTATTTGGATGCTCAAAGCTGCCCTCCGTGACCCGTATATTCGGTATTTTCGCTGAAACCAGGCCTGTTCGCAGATTTTGGTAACAGTTGTGAGAACGTTTACATTTTCCCATGACACCCTATGGTTGTATCCATGTCAGTCACCTCCTCGGATCTCATCTACTCCTCGGCCACCCTTGCGCCCGCCTCTTTCGCCCCGGCTACGTCACCGGCCCCGGCGCCAGCGTCGGTGCCGATCTCCACCTCACTCGGCAGCGCCCTGACGCCGATCCATGCGGCGGCACCCCACGGCACCCAGCATTGGTCGGCCGACTCCGTGATTTACCAGATCTACCCGCGGTCCTTCCGCGACAGTGACGGCGACGGCGTTGGAGATTTGGCAGGGATCACCCTCGAATTGGGTCAGCTAGCGCAGCTGGGCGTGGACGCCGTGTGGCTCTCACCGTTCTTCCGGTCCCCGCAACGCGACGGCGGCTACGACGTCTCCGATTATCGCCAGGTGGATCCACTCTTTGGCACACTGACGGATTTTGAGCACATGGTGGAAACGGCCGCCGGGCTGAACCTGCGCGTGATCATCGATCTGGTCCCCAACCACTGCTCCGATCAACACCACCTCTTCCAGGCAGCACTCACAGCAGCACCGGGCAGCGCTGAGCGGGATGTGTTCATCTTCCGCGACGGCAAGGGCCCTGACGGCGCTTTGCCGCCGAACAACTGGCAGTCACACTTTGGCGGCCCGGCCTGGACCCGCGTCACGCAGGCCAACGGAGTAGCGGGCCAGTGGTTCTTGCACCTGTTCGATTCCACGCAACCCGATTTCAACTGGGACAACACCACCGTCCACGCCGAGTTCGAAGAAACTTTGCGATTCTGGCTCGATCGCGGCGTGCACGGCTTCCGCGTGGATGTGGCCCACGCCTTGGTCAAGGCCGCTGGCCTGCCCGATTGGGGCGGCACAGCCTGGGGCGGCAGCATCGAGGGCTTCNCTAGCCACTTGGCACCCATGTTTGGCCAGCCGGCACTGCACAACATCTACCGCCGCTGGCGCGAGGTCCTCGCCGAGTACGGCCCGGAGCGAATCCTGTGTGCCGAGGCCAACGTGGATCCGCTGGAGCGCATGGCTGATTGGGTACGCCCCGACCAGATGCACCAGGCCTTCAACTTCCCCTACCTGGCCACCGGATTCTGCGCACCAGCGCTGCGCACCGTGGTCCAGGACTCTCTGCGCGCCTTTGATGCTGTTGGCGCCNCCAGCACGTGGGTCCTTTCCAACCACGACGTGGTCCGGCACGCCTCCCGCTTCGGGTACGACGGCGGTAGCCCTCGCGACGGTGATGGTGTTGGCGCCGGTGATGAACAGCCCAACCTTGCTTTGGGCCGCCAACGTGCGGCTGCGGCATCGCTGTTCATGCTGGCATTGCCGGGTGCTTGCTACCTCTACCAAGGCGAAGAGCTGGGCCTGCCGGATCACACCACGCTGCCGGACGCGGCCCGTCAGGATCCCACGTTTGCCCGCACCGGCGGTGAAAGGATTGGCCGCGACGGCTGCCGAGTGCCGCTCNCTNGGCGAGCTGACAGCCCGGCCGCAGGCTTCAGCGACAGCCCGGACGCAGGTTTTAGCGACGGCCCGGACGCAGGTTTTAGCGACGGCTCCCATTCAGGCGCGGGAAATGGTGCTGCTTCCACCGCTGACTCCGGGGAAAACGGCGCTACCCCAGCCGCCCCTTGGCTCNCCCAACCCNTGAACTGGCCAAGCTACGCCCGCGATACCCAAGCCAACGATCCGGCGTCGCACTTGTCCTTGTACCGCAAAGCCCTAGCCCTGCGGCGCGAACTCAAGCTGGGCACAGGCTCGCTGCAGTGGGCCGAGAAATACTGCACGGAGGACTCGCTAGCGTTCCTGAACGGCTCCACCTTGGTGCTCATCAACACCGGCAGCGAGCCCCTGCCATTGCCCGCTGGCACCGTCATTGCAAGGTCCCTGCCTGCCCTGGGCGATAGCGCCGAACTAGAATCATCCGAGGCTATTTGGCTAAAACTGTGACGCAAAGACTGGGGGCCAAAAGTGGCGGGCATCAAAGAGGTTGCGGAACTTTCCGGACTGTCGATCGCCACGGTTTCGCGTGCCTTGGGCGGCAAAGGGAGCGTCTCTGCCAAANGCCGCAAACTTGCCCAAGACGCGGCTGCTGAGCTGGGCTTCGTGTTGTCCTACGCTGCCTCCAGTCTGGCTTCTGGCCGAAATCACAACATTGGGATCGTAGTACCCAGCGTCAACCGCTGGTTCTATTCCTCCGTGATCGACGGCGCCTCCGCGGTACTGCTCGAAGCCGGCTACGACCTCACGCTGTACACCGCCAGCCAAAATGAGAACCACCGCGCCACCATCCTGAACGATTTCCTGCTGCGAAAGAGGCTCGACGCCGTCATCGCTGTTTCGCTGGAACTCACCGAGGCTGAGGTAAGTCAGCTGTTGGCGATTCACCGCCCCGTGTTGGGGATCGGTGGGCCGCTGCCGGGTGCCGACAGCCTGCGCGTCAATGACTTTGACTTGGCAAAGCGGGCTACCGAGCACCTGATTGGGCTCGGCCATACACGGATCGCCCATATTGGTGGCGATCATGAGTACGATTCTGACTTCAAATTACCCGGAACGCGACGCAGCGGCTACCAGATGGCTATGGAGCAAGCTCAGCTACCTACTTCCGCGGCGTGGCAGCGGAGCTCCGACTTTACCGTCCTGGGCGCGTACACCACCGCCCGCTCCTTATTGGGTGATGGTCTGATGCGGCCAACTGCAGTCTTCGCAGCCTCTGACGAAATGGCCATCGGTACCATCCTCGCCGCCAGAGACTTTGGCCTGCGAGTTCCGGAGGAGCTTTCGGTGATTGGCATTGACGGGCACGAACTAGGCGAAGTCTTTGGGCTCACCACCTTTGATCAGAAACCACGGGCACAGGGTGCCCTCGCTGCGGGCCGCATCTTGGCCCGGCTAGAGCAGTCCTCTCCGGACGCTGACGTGGCGTACCAGCCGGTGGCTGAAGAGTTCCCCACCCAGTTTGTGGTGCGTAATAGTACGGCTGTGCCGCCGGCGGAGTAGGCCTAGCACCTGGCCCCTAGAGGAACTGCTGGCCATGGACCTTGGCGACGACGAATCCCGAAGCTCGCTGCACGTTGGCCTGCTGTTGCAACGTGTGCTGTCGCATGGTGTGCGGGGCCACTGACCCCGGTTACTTCACCCCGTCCCCTGCTTGTCAGGGCCCCAGGTCAGAGGTCCAGCACCAACAGCCGCCCCTTGCAGCGTGAGACGCAGATCATCATGGTGTCCATGGCGGTCCGTTCATCCTCGGAGAGCAGGCTGTCGCGATGGTCGATCTCACCCGAGACCACGCCTGTTTCGCACGTGCCACAGATGCCCTCACGGCAGGAGCTGAGGACTGATACGCCAGCATTCTCGAGTGCTTTGAGGATGGTGGTGCCCGCGGGGACATCAACTACCAGTCCGTCGCTGAGTTCCACCTCAAAGGCATGGTCGCCGGCCACGGGGCTGTGGAGAGACCCGCGTCGGCGGGTCTGGNNAACGAAACGCTCGAAGTGGAAGCGCGACTGGTCTATCCAGCTGGCGGTGAAGTCCTGGATGACCTTCAACAGCGGCCCCGGGCCGCAAGTGTAGAGGTGGAAGTCATGATTCGGCCGGTCTAACAGCTCGGCCAACGGGAAGCGTCCACTTTCGTCATCCGTATGGATGTGCACCTTCTCGCCATAATCCTCGAGGTCGGCCAGGAACGCCATGCTCTCGCGACTGCGTCCAAGATAAACCATCCGCCACGGCACGCCGCTGCGTTCGGCCTGGCGGATCATCGGCAGGATGGGNGTGATGCCGATTCCGCCCGCGATGAACAGGTATTCCGGTGCCGGTGCTAGCGCAAAGTTATTCCGGGGACCCCGGATCTGGACCTTAGTGCCGGGTTGCAGCTCGTCATGGACGTAGGCGGAACCGCCACGCCCGGAGAGTTCGCGCAGCACGGCCAGCCGCCAGTGAGGCTGGTCTGGTTCCGAGCAAAGGGAGTATTGCCGCACCAGCCCGTTAGGCAACAGCACATCCACGTGGGCGCCGGGCTCCCACCCNGGCAGNCGCTGCTTCAAGGGGTGCTCGAGCTGCAGGGACAGCACACAATCCGATTCGCGGGTGACAGTGGTGACGGACACGTCAAAGAACTCGTTGAGATTCATGTTCAATGCCTTCTCGGTCTGGGCCTAGCGTACGGAGGACAGGAACGCCTTGGTGCGTTCGTGTTGGGGATTAGAGATCACGTCACGGGCGGGCCCTTCTTCCACGATCCGTCCATCAGCCATGAACACCACCCTGTCGGCGACGTCGCGGGCAAAATTCATCTCGTGGGTCACAACGACCATTGTCATGCCCGAAAGGGCCAGGTCCTTCATAACCTTCAGCACCTCCCCAACCAGCTCGGGGTCCAGTGCCGAGGTGGGCTCATCAAAGAGCATCAGCTTAGGCTGCATGCACAATGCGCGGGCTATGGCTACCCGTTGTTGCTGGCCACCTGAGAGCTGGCGCGGGAACGCGTGCTCCTTATCCGCTAAGCCCACCATCCCCAAGAGTTTCCGGGCACGGTTAGTGACGACAGATTTCTTTTCTCTCAGCACCAGGCGCGGTGCTTCGACAAGGTTTTCCAGCACCGTCATGTGGGGAAAGAGGTTGAAGTGTTGGAATACCATGCCAATCTCGGTACGATTTCTGCATATCTGGCTTTCCCGCTGTTCATGCAGCCGTGATCCCTTGATGTCATAACCCATCACTTTCCCATCAACCCACATCCGGCCGCCGTCGATGCTTTCCAAGTGGTTGATGCAGCGCAGGAAGGTGCTCTTGCCTGATCCCGAGGGGCCAATGAGGCAGACAACCTCACCGGCATTGACTTCCAGGTCAAGACCGTCCAGCACGTTGAGCTTGCCGTAGTTCTTGACGATCCCGTCGGCACGCACCATGGGCACGGCGATGCCTTTTCCTCTGTCATGGCAGTCACGATAATCCGCCTTTCCGGGCTAGCCGGTC
Source organism: Arthrobacter polaris (assembly GCF_021398215.1). NCBI lineage: Bacteria > Bacillati > Actinomycetota > Actinomycetes > Micrococcales > Micrococcaceae > Arthrobacter > Arthrobacter polaris. Next base: position 179,082 of record NZ_CP071516.1, on the reverse strand, counting down.
ATGGGTGTTGAAAACGACTTGAGTTTCTGAATCGGGGTGAGTGGCAGGTTCCGCTGCCCGCCCTTGGCGAATCGCCGTTCCAGGTAGTACTGCCCAACGCTCAGGATCGACGTCACCACGATGTACCAAATGCTCGCCACGATCAGAAGCGGGATGGTCTGGAATGTCCGGGCATAGATGATTTGTGATGAATAGAGGAGTTCCGGGACGGAAATAACGCTGACAAGGGCCGTGGTCTTGAGCATCCCGATTGTTTCGTTGCCGGTAGGAGGGATGATCACCCGCATCGCCTGCGGCAAAACGATCCTGCGCATCGTCTGGAGCTTATTGATGCCCAGTGCTCCGGCGGCCTCCACCTGGCCGCTGTCAACGGAGAGAATCCCGGCCCGCACAATCTCGGACATGTAGGCGCCCTGGTTCAGCCCCAGTCCCAGGATTGCGGCAAACATCGGCGTGATGATNCGCGTTGGCATCCAGGGCAACACCGGGATCCCAAAACTGATCGTTGGGTACAGTGCGGCCAGGTTGTACCAAAACAACAACTGAACCAGTACCGGGGTGCCGCGAAAGAAGTTCACGTAGCCAAAGGCCGCCGTGCGGACCACGGGGTTCGGAGAGAGTCGCAGAACCGCCACCAGAACGCCGAGCACAATGCCGATCAACATGCACACGGCCGTGAGTTCCAGCGTCACACCGATCCCCTGGACGATGCTGACTTCGCGCAGGTACAGGCCCACGGTCTCCCAGCCAAAACCTGGGTTCGTAGCCACGGAGCGGGCCATCAGCACCGCAAATACGGCGATGATGGCAGCAGAAACCCATCGTCCAGGATGCTTGGCCTTCACCACCGTGTAGTGATCCNNCTGATCCGCGCGCGTGGTGCAGCGATTGTTTCTTCTGGTGTTGTCGTCATGTCGGCCATGGCTTGCTACTTCATGACGATCTTGTCGAGCGTGATCGCCGTGCTGGCCGGCATGCCCCACCGGGCGTTGATCTGTGCCATCGCTGGGCTTTCGGCAACGAGCTTTGTGGCCGCCTGGATGGCCGGCAGTAGATCCGATCCCTTGTCCAGTGCGGTGCCGGTGAGCTGGGGCTCATAGTCCGGGCCCGCGGCGAGCTCAAAACGGCCGTCGGCCAGCTTTCCCTGGTAGGCAAGGGATACGCTGTCTGCCATTACCGCGTTCACACGGCCTGAGGTCAGGGCCAGGTTGGCGTCGGTTTGCGTGGGAAAGTTTTGTATGTTGATAGCCTTGTTGCCAGCGTCCGTGCATTCCTTCGACAGCTTGGGCAGGACGTCCATGCTCTGGATCGACCCCTTCTGGGCTGCTACGCCATGCCCACACAGGCTTGAGCTGTCCATGGCAAGNTTTGTGGGGTTGCCGGGCGTGATGGCCAGTCCGGTCCCGCTGTCCAGGTAGGGCACAAAATCCACTGCCTTCGCCCGTTCAGGCGTGACGGAGAAGGCGGACATGCCGAGGTCGTACTTGTGCGAGGTCAGGCCCGGCAGGATGGTGTCGAACGTGGCCGGTACATGCACGGCCTTCAGGCCCAGCACAGCGGCAATTGCATTGCCCATGTCCACGTCCCAGCCGATCATCGTTTTGTTGTCGGTGTCGAAGTACTCGAACGGCGGGTACGTCGGGTCTGAGGCGATTTTCAGTTCGCCGGCGTCACGGATGTTGGCAGGCACAAGGGCCCGGGCCTCGTCATTGACGGTCAGTACCGCGGCCACAGGGGATGCAGGATCTGACGGCCCACCGGCCGCTGACGGCGTGTCCACCGTGGTGCAACCGGCAGCAGCGAGCGTCAGGGCCAGGGCCCCGCAATCAAGAGCGGTTTGTGTTTTATGCGCATGAACTTACCTTTCGTGAGGCCGCGACGTCTCTGTCGCGCCAGATCTAACTACAGGGCTTGTTTAGAGTTTTCAATCGGGATCTCCGGTGCGATATAAACCAGATGCTTTCCCGCATTGACCAGGGACGGGTGGCGCACAATGGCCGCAACCCCGTCAGTACGGGCAAGGTATTCGACCGGGGCACGGTCGAGTTCGTCAATGAAGTGCACACGAGCTACCGGTTCACCGGCCCGGACCAGGTCCCCNAAATCAACAAGGGGTTCAAANATCCCGGTGACAAGGGACGTGACCGTCGACTCCGGCACGAGTTCCAGCCATACCGGTTCGCTCACGTTGGAATCCTCAGGCGCCGGGTTGGCGCCGGGCCCCATGACCCCGGCGTCACGTAGCAGGGCGGGAAGTCCGCGGCGGATCATGGCCAGTGCTGCGCGGGACACCGTGCCGCCACCCACCAGCTCGGTGGACAGGGTCAGGATTCTGGCGTCGTCCCCGGCGGTGCTCAGCGAGCCTGGCTCCATCCGCGGAGGGACGACGATCGCGTACGGCAGGCGGAGTAGCCGGGCGGCCCGCACCTTTCGCGCCCAGAGCGCTTCGTCCGGGCCGCGGTATATGAAGGTGCTGGGCACGTAGCTTGAGTTTGACCCGCCGGAGTGCAGGTCAAGGACGACGTCGGCACGCGGCAGGAGGGAGCCCGCCACGAGTCTGGCCACCTGCGAAGTTGGCCCNGTCGTCCCCGTGCCGGGATAGCTGCGGTTCAGGTTGCCACCGTCGATCGGCGATACCCGCGTCCCGCCGCGGACGGCCGCGGAATTGGCTGCGGGAACAATGATCAACGTTCCACCCAAGTGCTGCGGCTGTGTCTCGCGAATCAACTCGTGGAGCACCACCTGTCCCTCATACTCGTCACCGTGCGTGCCCGCCACGAGCAGTGCCGTGGGACCGGGGCCGGAGCTGATGACGGCAACTGGGACTGGAATCACTGAAGCGTCGTGCACATTGTCAGAATGCACCACGTGCCCGTAGCCAAGTTGCTTGCCCGGCTTGCCGAACTCAATTCCGGTAAACCGCGCGCTGCTGACGGGATCTTGGACGACGGCGGCAGCCTGGCTCATGGCACCCATCTCAAGGCATGGGCACGTTTCGGGGCAAAGGAGACCACCGAGACCTTNGACTGCGTCGCGGCAAGGCTCAACCGCAGGGTCTCATCCTCTTCACCTTCAACAATGAACGCATCGCCGGGCTTCAGCCATCTCTCCCAAGGCCCATTTTCGGCAGCCACAAGGGCTTCGCCAGCGAGCCCGGCGACGACCAGCTGGTGTCCACCGAGACGGTGCAACAGTCCCGTGTAGCCATCCGTGAAGTCAGTGACCTCGGCGGCGATGTAGTCCGCGTCCACGGACACGCCCACCCCGCCTGGTCCNGCGTCGAGGCTGACCGTCCAGCGCCAGGGATCACCGCGCTCGGCCGTGTCCGGACAGGCTGCAAGTGTCCGAGTCCCGCGCTCCGGTTCCGTGACACTTCCCAGAGCGTTGGCCCTGATTAACATCCACATCCCCGGCTACCTATACCGACCGCGAAGCGGCGGGCTGCGGAACGCGGGCCGGGACTGTTGCGGCTTGCTCCTTCTTCAGCAGGGCCGTGAGGATACGGCGGGCCTTCGCCACGCCCCCGTCCTGCGAAATCAGCACGTCGAATTCCCCGGCAGGACGGTCCTGCATGCCGATCTCCTGTGCCTCCAATGCTGCGGCGTCTTCATCGAGCACCGTGCCCAGGCCAATCTGCAGGTCCTCGGTGGCTTGGGCATTGTCAAGACCAAAATTCCGGCTGAAAGCGTAGTAATACCAGGAATTGTGCTCGTCAATCGGGGTGATGCCGTTGAGCACCTTAATCAGATAGCCCTCCTCGCGGGGCNNGCCCTCGCCCGTGATTCCAGAGTGCAGGACGTGAAGGTTGGGGACAAAGAACTCGGTGCAGTGGAAACGGTCAAANAGGCCGCGAGCATCCATCGTCTCCGCATATAGCGGCGGGGCTTCCACCGAGGGCATCAGCCGGTCGACGCTAACCACGTTGCCGTCGACCTCCACCGTGATCCCGTGCTGGTAGATGTAGTCGTCACCAACGGTCGTCTTGTGCAGAAACGACTCATGGGTCAGATCCAGTAAGTTGTCGTGGATCAGGTCGGCGCGGCACTTGAAATGCACCGAATGCGTGACGGTGGCCCATTCCGGATCAACCATCCAGTGCGTGTCCGGCACGTCCATGGGGTCTGCAAGCTCGGCATCGCCGGTCCACACCCAAATCCAACCGTCTTTTTCCACCACCGGGTATTTCCGCACGCGGGCCCGTTCCGGAATGGTGGTCTGGGCTGGAACCTTGGTGCAGACGCCGTCGGGCCCGTAGGTAAAGCCGTGATAACCGCACTCCACTGAGTCACCAATGGTGCGCCCNTCCGACAACGGGAATGCCCGGTGCGCGCAACGGTCTGCGAGTGCGACGGCGCCGCCGTCCTGGGTTCTAAATAGGACGATCGGCTGCTGACAGATCACTCGGCGAATGGGTTTGCGCGTCACTTCGGTGGACCATGCAGCCACATACCATGTGTTCAAAACAAACATCTCTCAAGCCTCTCGGTTCGGTTGTATACAACGTATACGGTGGATACTATGAGGTCAAGGATAAATGTGAACTTGGCCACATTCCCGGTCGTGATGCCCTTCACTGGCGTATTAGACTGTGACAACCGTCCACCATCTACGGAGACTTGCAATGGCATCAGTGACCAGAACCACCAAGATCGGCGATGTGCGACCGCTCGCGGTCCAGGTTCACGATCGCATCAGCTCCGACATCATCGATGGGAAGTTCCCGCCGGGCTCGGCGCTGGTCCAAGAGCAGGTGGCTGCCCAATACGGCGTTTCCCGCACCNCCGTCCGGGACGCGCTGACCCTAGTGGCGCAGGAGGGGCTCGCCACGCTCGTTCCCGGGCAGGGTTACATCGTCAACGAGCTCAGTGATCAGGACGTGCGGGACGTCTACGAGGTACGCTACGCCCTGGAATCTATCGCTTCTCGACAAGCCTGCGGCAAACACACACCCACCCAGATGGTGCGTCTGCGGGCCATGGTTGACGAGTTTGAGACCTTGGACCCCTCCGATGCGAAGGGGCTGTTCCTGATGGGCATGCAGTTTCACGCGGCCCTGATCGAGCCATGCCCCAACAACTACCTGCGCTCCACCTTGGCCACCATGTGGGGCCACCCCATCCAGCGCCGGATCAACATGACCTACCCACAGGGCCCGTCCCACCAAACAAAGCTTGCAGCCGACCACCGGCGCATCATCGAAGCACTCAAGGCCAACGACCCCGACGCCATCGTTGAGGTGCTTCGCACCTGCCACGACCCGTCCGACCACCGGCCGAGGCCGGACGCGTAGGAGGACCGGTGACGGCCTGCTCTCACACAAAGGCCGCCGCTTGCACGGACGATGCGCTACCCCGCCGTCGCTGGCACAATGTCCTTGGCAAAGCACGCTCAATGCAGACACGAAGAAGCAGGCTTCTTCAACAGGTACTCAACGATTATGATGCAGCTGGGTTGCTAGCGCAGAATGGCTGCCGCAGTGGTCCTGGCCATAGTTGGGCTGGTTCCGGCGGGTCGTGGACGCCTACGTTTTGCGCGTACGCGTGCGGCAGGTGGCTCCCATCGCTAGGACTCCGTTTCGACACCCGGTTCTTGGCCCTCCAGGCGCCGGACGCTGTACCAGTAGTTCGTCAGTGTCCGCCAACCACCGGAACGCACGAGTAGGTCCTACGAATCAAAGCAAGGCCGCTGCGCGAGAACCGCGCCACTTGCAGGCGTTGCTGAGCTGGCGGAGGACGTTGGACCAGGAGCAGCCAACCTCGGCTACCAACCGGTCCAGGATCTCACGCTTAGCCTTCGTCGAAGCCACCCATACGCAGCAGCTTCCTTCTTCGTGATTTCCCTTTGTTGCCGGGCCAGAAACCTGAGACATTCGAACCGAAACAGCCCCTACAGAACAGAGGGAGATACCACCGCGTGCAAATGCCAACGAAAACTATCACTGCAGGTCAGGGCATGTTGAGTACTCAAGACCCCTCGTCAGTTATCAACGCTTATAAGCCCCCGCTTGCGTGCCAATGGGCAATTTCGAGCCACCAATAGACTGTTTCGGCCTTTTCCTGGATGGCCAAGTTGCAACAACAATTGATACTAAACACTCTCCACTTTGCGCTCAAAAGGATGAGTTTCGCATGATGTGGTGGAAACTCTTGCACGGCTCCAGCACGGCCGCGATCGTGGCCAACCAGTCATCAAGGCTGTGTTGCGAATCTAATTCTTGATTCATCCCGAGTTGCCCTCGAGCAGCTATATTCACGGAACCGACCTTCGGTGCAACAATGCGGGTACTGGCTCATTGAAAATCTTCACGCTGATCCTTGACGAGTTGGGTTGCGTCCCTCGATCGGATCGGTTGGGGTTGCCTTAGGCTGCGCCGCTGATAAAACGGTGGCGCGATTTCCAGGACACTTCAGAATCCTCAGTGGAGGTTTATATATGTGGCAACAAGGCGACTCCGACCGTCAGTTGGGACTGACTTTTCGCCGGTCGCCATCAGATTCGCCGCCAGTATCCTCGTTTTATAGCTTCGCTCACTCTCGCAGGCAGAATCACCAACGCTCTTGAGGTGGACAGTCGAGTCGAGCGCCCACCCATAGCGGTCTACAACTAGTTTTCCCGTCCTCAGCAAATCCTTTGGTGTAAGCCTCACCCTGTCAACAAGCCCAATCCGAAGTGTGGGTCACCTGAAGCCTTCGGGGTCTGATGCCGTCTTCTTTCTGCTGAAAGGATTCGATTCATACCCCAATGGTTCCTGATCAGGTGACGGTGAGTTGGGTGTACATGCCGGCGGCGTAATGGCCGGGGAGATTGCAGAGCAACTCATACCGGCCCGGTTTCAAGGTGATGCTCACCCAGCTTGTGCCTCCGGGCACGATACCCTGGCCAGCGCCTTCTGCGCAGGTGTTGGAGGCCTCCCCNAGGCTGCCCGTTTCCTCGATCTTCGCGTCGCCACCGAGAGGGCGCGTGCCCACAATCTGAGANTCCGGAAGGGGAAGAACGACCATTTCGTGGGTGATGCTCCCCTGNTTCGTCACGAGGAAGGACACGGCCCCGTGTGCAACGGTGACCTGGTCGGCTTGCAAGCCCATGGCGCCNCCGGACATCGGTCCGCCACCGCCGCCCATCATGGGCCCGCCCATGTTCGTCAGGGTGACGTTCACTACCGTTCCAGAAAGACTCGGCACCGCGCATGCCCGTCCTGGTGATCCCGGCCCGCCCGCGGTGAACCCGCCTCCCAACGCGCCTAGCGTCACCAGGGACAACCCGGCGAGAAGCAACGTTGCCAGAATCCCAAGGATCACCCATACTCTGGACGACCACGCCACAAAGGACGTCATTCCGGTCGCCGTAGGGCTGCACGGCGGGCGAGGTATTCGGTTTCTTCGATCTCCCCGCGGGCGAAACGCTCCCGCAGAATACGCTCGGCCTCATCGTGCGAAAGGTGCATACCGGGCATTCCTTGGCCGGAGTGCGGGCGTCGAAGAAGGACCACGATGACAGTGACCACNCCTCCCCAGAACAAAACCATCAGCACTGCCATCGCAATCCAGCCAGCCATTCCCCANCTGCCGCCACTCCACCCGTACATGGTCAAACCTCCGTTTACTTGAAATATAGCGCACCTCCCGCTGGAGAAATAGAGCCATAGGTCCTTTTCAAGCGAGCTGACCCGCCCGGTGCGTGCCGCACTTCCAATGGGCCCCGTCCAGATGCGCACAGGTCTGTCCATACCCGGTCACCCTGGTTGATCTTTCAAAACATTCCTCACCACAAATGTCCCAGCAGGTGGACACTTTACATAGAACGTGAAGGAGGATTTGCATGTTCATCTTGGAAGGACTCGGCCATGGCCTGGCCATCGCGGGTTCAATGGCATGGCAGATCCTCTGGCCACTCGTGCTCGGATTCACCCTGTCAGGGNTGATTCAAGCGATCGTTCGTAAGGAACGAATTGTTGCTCTCATGCATGATGGCTCTCCCCGCTCCCTGTCGATCGCAGCTGGCCTCGGCGCTGCGTCCTCGTCATGCTCCTACGCTGCCGTCGCCCTCGCAAGGGCGCTGATTCGTAAGGGCGCCAACTTCACTGCCGCGATGGCGTTCGAGATCGCCTCCACGAACCTGGTGCTCGAGCTCGGGCTCATTCTGGCGTTTGTGATGGGCTGGCAGTTCACGCTGGCGGAGTTCGTCGGTGGCCCGTTCATCATCGTGTTCGTCGCCCTCGGATTCCGGATGTGGATGCGCGGGCAGATCGTGGAGGCCGCCCGGAACCAAGCCGAGAAGGGCGTGGCTGGCTCCATGGAGGGCCACGCAGTGATGGACATGTCGATCACTGCAGAAGGTAGCTTCTGGAAGAGGCTGTTCTCCCGCGCTGGCATCACGTCAGTCTCGCGGTACTTCGTGATGGATTGGGCGGCCGTGCTCCGGGACATCCTGATCGGGTTGCTCATCGCAGGGGCGTTTGCAGCGTGGGTGCCCAAACCCTGGCTGCAAGCGATCTTCTTCGCCCATGACCCGGCCCTGGCGTTCGTACTAGGGCCTCTGATCGGACCGCTCATCGCGGTGGTCAGCTTTGTCTGTTCGGTAGGAAACGTGCCCNTTGCCGCGGTCCTGTGGAATGGCGGGATCAGCTTCGGAGGCGTCATCAGTTTCATCTTCGCTGACCTGATCATCATCCCGATCATCCTCATCTACCGGAAGTACTACGGCACGAAAGCGGCACTACGCATCACCGCGATCTTCTACGCGGCCATGGTGCTCGCCGGGTATATTGTCGAGTTGATCTTCACCCTCCATCTGGTCCCTTCCAACCGGCACCTCTCCATCATCGACGCCGGCATCAGCTGGAACTACACCACCTGGCTGAACATCGCCTTCATCCTCATCGGGCTGGCTCTGCTCGTCGTGTTCTTCCGCACCGGCTCCGGCAGCATGCTCACAATGATGGGCGGCTCACCCGAATCCGGACACGATCACCGAGGCGACGACCCATCCAAGCACGCCCACCCCATGGACCATCACACCAGCCACCAAGACCAAGACCACGCCCCTCGAACCACCGACCTGCCTGACCACGATCAGCCATGATGTGCACCATGGCCATTGTGCGCGGAGATGCCCGAACCTCTCCCCGTTCCAGCACCTTCAATGTTGCGGTTCCCGCTCTCTGCCTACCCACCAGGATGTTCCGGTTCAGTGTAGGACCACTCCGGACTTCCCAGAGCTAGCAGGGTTGCACACCCCAGCCGAAACGGAGCATTCGCAAGCGGCTCATCTATGGTACTGCCATTGTGCCAGGGGCTGGAAAATCACGCGACAGACACAACCGTGCCGCCAAACTAATGAGTTTTAATGAGTTGGGTTGGAATGCCCATTGTCGCCAGCCCTATCGACTTTGAACCGACAACCGCCGTATTCGATCCAGTCCATACCCCATTGATGCCATGTCCATCGCGTCCAAAATGCTCAATCATTGCGGACTTTTGGACACTGTTGACCACCAATGAGCCTCCTATGAGATTCGAACCCATGAGCCCCGTTTCATCAACAAGCTGCCAATAAGCACTTCTGACCTAGTCCTTCAAAGAGATGTTGTAACAACAATTGATACTAAACACTCTCCACTTTGCACCGATACGGTTGAGTTTTGTATGGCGTGGTGGGTAGTCCCACGCGGCTGCGGCACGGCCGCGATCATGGCCAACCAGTCACCACGACTGTGTTGCGAATCTAATTCTTGATTCATCCCGAGTTGCCCTCGAGCAGCTATATTCACGGAACCGACCTTCGGTGCAACAATGCGGGTACTGGCTTATTGAAACTCTTCACGCTGATCCTTCACGAACGGGGTTGTGTCCCTCGATCGGATCGGTTGGGGTTGCGTTAGGCTGCGCCGCTAATAAAGGGCGACGCGATTCCCAGGACACTTCAATGAGGGAATACACGGCAGGCATAGGGGTTATCGCCCCTATGAACCAAGACAACTCACAGAATCTGGAAGTATCAACCACCATCGATCTGAAAGATCTTGGACGGGTCCATCGTCTGGGGTTCGGTGCAATGCGCATCGTCGGGGACGGCGTTTGGGGTGAGCCTGCGGATCGGGACGCCGCGATCGCCGTCGTACGCCGTGCCGTGGAACTCGAGGTCGACTTTATTGACACCGCTGATTCCTATGGGCCCAACATTAGCGAGGAGATCCTGGCCGAGGCATTGCACCCGTACAAGGATGGCCTGAAGATCGCCACCAAGGTCGGGTTCACCCGCACAGGACCCGACGTGTGGGTTCCGGTGGGCCGAGCCGAATACCTGCGTCAGCAGACCGAGCTGAGCCTGCGCAAGCTCAAAGTGGATTCCCTAGATCTGCTGCAGCTGCACCGGATCGATCCCAAGGTGGATCTAGAAGAGCAGTTCACTGTCCTGCGCGACCTGCAANAAGAGGGCAAGGTCAAGGCACTGGGCCTGTCCCAGGTCAGTGTGGCCGAGCTCGAGGAAGCCGGAAAGTACTTCACCGTCTGTACCGTGCAGAACCGCTACAACCTCACGGACCGCAGCTCCGAGGACGTCCTGAACTATGCAGAGCAGAACGGTATCGGCTTTATCCCTTGGGCGCCGATTTCCGCTGGTGAGCTGGCACAGCCCGGCGGACCCCTGGATGAGGCAGCTAAGCGGCTCGGTGCCACAACGTCGCAGGTGGCCTTGGCCTGGCTGTTGCGCCGTTCGCCGGTCATAATGCCAATTCCCGGCACCAGTTCAGTGAAACACCTCGAAGAAAATCTGGGCGCGGCCGCCGTCGTACTCGATGACGACACTTACGCGGAACTCGAAGCGGCGCACTGACCGCTTTCCACTGCCCGCCCCACAACACGATAATATCCGCTGGCTCAGAAGGGCTGGCAGACCAGGAGCAAAAACATGACGAACATTCTGATGGTTGTTTCCGCCGCCGATTCCCTCACCATGAGAGACGGCAGCGAACACCCCACCGGATACTGGGCAGAGGAGCTTGTGGTTTCCCACAAGACCCTGCTCGACGCCGGCCATACGGTTCACATCGCAACTCCGGCAGGCGTGAAGCCCACCGTGGACCAGGTGAGCCTCACGGACAGTTCGGCAGGGNGCAAGGACAGGGCGGACGGTTTCCGCGATTACATCGCTTCGATAGACGCTGAGTTGAGCGCCNCGCTGGCGCTGGCCGAGGTGAGCGCCGAGAACTACGACGGCGTCGTCATGCCCGGTGGACACGGACCCATGACCGATCTTTACAAGGATGCCGATTTGGGCCGGCTGCTGATTGCAGCCAACAAGGCCGGGGCGATCATTGCCCCGTTCTGCCACGGTCCGGCAGGCCTGCTCAGCGCCGTGGATTCTGACGGCAAGTTCGTGTTTGAAGGGCGCCGCCTGACAGTATTTACCAACGAGGAAGAACTCAATGGCGGCACAGGGCCCAACACTCCCTGGTTCGTCCAGGATGCCCTGCAGGAAAAGGGTGCCATCATCGAAAACGCTGATGCCTGGAGCTCGCATGTGGTCCGTGACGGTAACCTCATCACCGGACAAAACNCCCAGTCCAGCGAGGACGTCGCCAAGGAAGTTATCAAAGCACTCCAGAAATAGCGGCCAGCCTGAGCCGGGTCCGGGTGGCCGGACCCGTCTCAGGCAGCACCACCCTTGCTAACGGCTAACGTCTGCCCAGGTCTTCAAGACTGCGCGTGAGAACAGCATGAAGCTACGACCGGTGGGCGAATCGCAGCTCTCCACCACCCCGGAGCTGGTGCCGGAGGCCTAAGTTGTGGCTACCGGGCTCAAGACACCATGAGTTTCAGTAGCCCTCACGACCTGCCAAGAACACTGGCCCCTGGCCCGCAGAGAGCAGTTCGGGACCGTGCCGCCCCATCCCACAGGCCATGATCGTTTCGCCGGCTGGCCTGAGAAGATGGAATTTCCGCTGCCCGTCCTCCAGCGACATAGCACCCGGCCTGCCTGTCATGAAGACGGGCGACGTCAGCGAACCGCAAGGCCAACGAAGCGCCCGAGGGAATCTGCGCCCGACCAGCACATTCGATGCAAGCGCGGCCGTGGCGATGACCCCGAGTTTCACCGCGTGGGCCTGATACAGGATTACAGCATTCTTTCCATGTGTCGGAAGCCGCCATGCAGGCCGTTCGCGGAGCACCGTGCGGCTGAGCCTGTATCCACCGATCCGGTTCGGTATCTACCCACTCGCCTTGATCCCGCATAGGAGTTCCTCGGTCAAGGGCGCCAGGCGTAGCATGCTGACATGGACACATGGTGGATCGGCACTGTCTCAGCCTTGGCTGGCATCTCTTTGGGTGCCTTGTTAGAAGCATTGAAAGAGAAAGTTGCACACCGGCGTGCTCTGCGCACGAGATGGGACCAGCAGTTACTTGTCGGCATAGTTGATTATCTTGCTACCGCAGATCGATCAATCCGCGCCTTACTTCGTTGGAGAGCTGCCAAATCGGAGCCCGCATACCAGGCGGGTGTGGCTCAGAACGATGCACTTTCGGCATTCGAATCCATGCACGAACGTTCTCAGGTGATTACACTCCTAACGGGGAATCGTCACGACTCGGTCCGAGCTGCGGCCCGGCGGATGCGGGAACCTCTCTTGCCTTTACGAGACGCACTGGAGGCCGATAAGAAATTGTCCGACGCGCAAGTAGCCCATTTAGTTCGCCAGCACCATGATGCGCGTGCAGAACTTATCGAAGCGGCTCAAACACGATTAGGTGTGTTCATTCGGTGAAGTAGGGGTTGGCTCTTGATTTATCGTCGAAGCAACAAGTTGGTTGATTAGCGCAGTCAGATCAGAAGGGTCTGCCCAGGCTTTGCTTGGCTCCTTCACTGGACGAGTTGATGCCCATGGAAGGACATTTGTGATGGCTCACCCATCCTCCAATGGTGTCTTTGTGCCGAATAAATCGTCCAAGTTCTATGAATTGCTATTCGCTGTAGCCCGAGAGATCGAATTTAGAGTATCCGCTGGCCATGTCAGCGCGATGACTTCAGCCCACCTGATCGTCCCAGACTTGATCCCAACTAGGACCACCGCGCAAATCTGAGATCTCGGTAGAGCTGCCCCGTTCTGCGACAACACAGCAAGGATTCCCTGGACCATAGCGGTATTCAGTGGGCAGGAACCTTCGGCATTCGAACCGAAACAGCCCGGGTTGAACAGTCGGAATTACCAACCATGAAAATACCAACGAAGACTATCACGGCAGGTCTGAGCATGTTGAGTACTCAAAGCCCCTCGTTAGCTATCGCCGTTTGTCACCCCGCTGTCCTGCAAAGGGAGATTTTGAGCTGTCGATAGGGTGTTTTGATTTGTTTCTGCATGACCCGCTTGCAACAACGAGTGACACTAAGTACTCTCCACTTTGCACTGATAAGGATGCGATCCGTATGACGTAGTGGGAACTCCCGCCCTACTGCGGCACGGCCTCGAGCCTAACCAATCAACCAGCGATACTGCACTTCTCATTTTAGAATGTTGGCCAAGATTTGGGGCAGCGACTTGAGGGACGTCAGCAGCATCCACAAAATGGTGCCACCATGTGAAAGCCGCCCTTGGCCCGCGTCGCTTTTGGGATCCTACTGAGTCTGAATTTTCCTGCAGTATCGAAAACCTGTCGGTAATTGGCAGCCGCCCAGCTTTAAAGGATGCCGCCGTAGTTCCAGAACATGTCACCGGTCATGCCCTTGGCGGCCAACTCTTTATTGTCAAACCAGAAGACTCCAGGGTTGCAGTGGTTGAGAAGTGTAAAAGCCCATACCTGCCTTTGATGCACCAGATAGGGCCGGGTTGAAGTCATCCAGCTTGACCTTTGCTTCTACGTCGCTGATCACCGGGGTCAAGCCCATGGGCACGCCAGCGGAAACAGGTTTCCTATACAGTCATCCCTACTGAGGAAACGTCCGGTGCGGTGCCGGACGTGAGCTGGGTCAGGACCTTGGAGTGGTATTCCGAGTAGGCAGGCACCATCTGCAAGGTCGTCGTGATACTGGGATTGTCCGTCACAAAATGGGTGTTCATTTAATAGAAGCGATGCCTTTGCTCCGGCGTGCCCCAGGTGGATCACGTGGTTTTGGAGGAGGCGTTACGGCCGTCTGTTCCGCCACAAGCTGTGACTGCCAGTAGGGTGCCAACGCCCTGGGCGCCTGCAACGAAATTCGGACGACTTAAAGGGATACGGTTCACGGGATACTCCTGGTTCGTTGGTGCTTGATGGGCTGGAGCCGTTCGACGGCGGCAGGCATGGTGCCTGCCGCCGTCGAACGTTTCTTGCCTTAGTTACTCAAATGCTTCTTCTGATAGGCGCGCCACGTGATGGCCCAGCGGGCCGGATCATCCAGGTCATCGTGGTGGATATGGTGCACTGTCTGGTTGTGAGGTGCGGAACGGACGATCTCCGGGTTGGTCCGGGCCTCCTCTGCCACATGTGCAAGCACAGCCACGTATTCGTCGATCTCCGCTTTCGAGTACGACTCCGTGGGCTCCAGTGTGAACGGCTGCGGGACAATGTAGGGGTGGTGGCTGGTCCAGTAGTGCATTCCGAAGTCGGACATGCGGATGCCGATTTCCTCCGATGAGATACCGGTATCCTCAAAGAGTTCCTGCCAGGAGTAGCGGACCTGTTCAATGCGGCGTTTGCCCTGCGCATAAGGAGCGGAGACGCCGGGAATTTCCAGCACCTTGGCCATCAGGTAGTTATTGTTCAGCACGGCAGTCTCTGCTACCTGACGCAAACCATCTGCACCGAGCGCCATGATCCAGGCGTAAGCACGGACCACGTTCGGGGCCACTCCGAAGAACGGGGCTACGACGCCCACGGACTGCGGGTGGTCACGGTTGATGACGAACTTTTCCCCNACCTTGTCAATGGTCGGCCCCGGCAGGAACGGTACCAGTTTCGCGGACACGCAGCTGGCGCCGGCACCCNNGCCGCCGCTGGCGTGCGGNGTGCCGAATGTCTTGTGCAAGTTGAAGTGGCACAGGTCGAACCCGGCGTCGGAGGCACGGGTGATGCCCAGGATGCCGTTGGCGTTGGCCTGGTCGTAAGCAGCCAAGCCGCCCACCTCATGGACGATGTCCACGAATTCGCGGATCTTGGCGTTGTAGATGCCGGTGTCCTCGGGNTTGGTGATCATCAGCGCCGCCGTCCGCGGGGATACCGCTGCCCGGAGCGCGTCGATGTCCGGATAGCCGTCGGCGTCGGGCATCAGCGTGATGACCTTGTAGCCAGCGGCCTTTGCACAGGCGGCGTTGGAGGGNTGGGAGAAGATCGTGGTGATGACCTCGTCGCGCACCTCTCCCTCGCCGTTGGACTCGTGATAGGCACGGATCATGGCGATGTTGGCCCAGATCGCTGCCGAACCGCCCTGGGTTTGCAAGCTGACCCTGCTCATACCCGAGATCTCCGCGAGCAGCTGCTCCATGCGCCAGAAGATTTCCAGCACCCCNTGAATGCTGGCTTCGTCCTGCAGCGGGTGAACATCCATCAGCTTGGGNGTGCGGATGATGGTCTCGTTGACCTTGGGGCTGTACTTCATGGTGCAGGTGCCCTGGCCGATGTCGATGTTGAAGTCGGCGCCCAGATTTTCTTGGCTCACGCGAAGGTAATGGCGCACCACACGCATCTGCGCCAGTTCCGGAAGTGCCGGCGCCACGGCCCGCCGAAGCGGGGCAAGGCGCTCCTCGCGCAGGGCCAGTGCCTCGGAGGCTGCGGGTTCGGGCTGCTGGACGAGGATGCCTCGTTCGCCGGGNGTGGTCAGTTCAAANATGATCGGCTCATCCCAGCGTGCCTGGTGGAAACGGCGCAGGGCGGGCTTGGGGGCGACGGGAAGTGCCATCTTAGTTCTCCTTCAAAACGGCGGTCAGGGTGGCAGCAAGGGTGTCGATGTCCGCGGCAGTGAGCTGTTCGGTCACACAGACGAGCAGACGGTTGCCGGGCAGGACGACGCCGGGTTCGATGCCGCGGGCACGCAACGCCGTGACAGCCTCGGAGCTGTTCAGTGCTGCGTTGGAAAAGTCGACGGCGATCTCGCGAAGGTGAAGGGCGGAGTCACACAGTTCCAGACCATCAACGGAGGCCAGCTGTTGCGCGGCATAAGCGGTTCGTGCCAGCAAGGTTTCGCCGAGCTCCGCCATGCCGGTGGGGCCCATCGACGCCAGGTAGACACCAGCAGCAATCCCNCACAGGGCGGCCGCGGTGCCCACCCATTCCTTCCCTTCTTCACGCAGGGCGAAGGAGGTCCGGTCCCAGGCGACGTCGCCGAAGCCGTATTCGCCCTCGACATCGGTGGATTCGAGGCCGAAGAGCCGGGACGGCATTTCCAGCACGAAGGTGGGGTCGTCGTGGACGGCGATGAAGCCGCCGCGTCCTCCACCGAACCACTGGTGGATGCCTAGGGACTGGATCTCGCCGCAAACGATGTCTGCTCCCCAATCGGCGGGCGGGGTGAGCGCACCATAGGCGATGGGGTCGGTGCCGACGACGACGAGTGCCCTGGCGTCATGGGCCAGCTTGGCCAGCTTGGCCCCNTGTTCCTCCAAAGCACCGTGGAAACTGGGTGTCTGGATCCAGACAGCAGCGGCGTCGGCGCCGATGGCCAGAGTGGCGGCCTCAAGGTCGGCGGTGCCGTTGTTCGTGGGGACGATGTGCAGATCCATGAAGGAACGCACATAGTCTGAGACTTTNGAGAGCATGTCCGGGTTGGCGTCGCTAACCAGGACGATGCCGCGCCGGCCGGTGATGCGACCGGCCATGGCCAGGGCGGTAGCGGTGGCCTGCATGCCGTCATAGGTGGGGACGTTGACCACGTCCATGTTCAACAGCTCCGCCATCATGGACTGGTACTCGAACAATGCCTGGAAACGGCCATGGTCCTCGTACGGTTCCCCGGCATAGGCGGTGAGGAATTCACTGCGGCCGATGACCTCATCGACCACGGACGGCACGTAGTGGTTGTACGTCCCCGCGCCCAGAAAGGTCAGGGTTTCGCGGGTGCTGGTGTTCTTGTTCAGCAGCGCGCTGACGTGCCGCTCCAGCTCGGCCTCGGCCAGGAAAGGTGCCGGCATATTGAGGCTGCCCTGCACACGCAGGCTCGTCGGGATGTCCGCGTAGAACTCCTCGATGTCGGCGGCACCGACGGCGGCCAGCATCTCTTCCCGCACGGCCGGAACCGTGTTGGGGATGTAGGGGTGGGTTACTGGGTTGTTCATGGATTCACCTCAAGTATTGTGGCGGAGGTACCACCACATAGTGTGATAGCAGATACTGCATGTTGTATACAGTACACATTATGCTGAAGTTTTGTGCAGTCAATAGTGATGGCGATGAAATATTTCGGTCCGCCCCGGCGGTAGATGCCGCGGCGGACCGAAGGGCGAAGTTCTCTTAAATGCCCGGGCCTAGACGGCCTGGAGCTGCGCGCTTTCGGCAACCACCCGCACAGCATCGCCATGGTCGTGTTGGACCACCATGACTCCGCGGGCGGGAAGCTGAAGGAGGCTCCCGTTGTCCGGATGCTCGTCGGTTCCGCCCACCAGAATGGCCGCACCGGCGGGCACGAAGACATCTATGGCCGCCGCTGAACGGTTGAGCACGAAGGTGAAGGATGCATCAGCGCCGCGTCGGACCACGACTTCAAGTTCGGGCCCCGCGCTTGAGCGGACAGCGACGCCGGATTCGTCCAGAATCCGCCGCACCAGCGTGAGCAGGCCTGGATCCGCCAGGCAGCTGCTCAGGTACCAGGCGGAGCCGGCGCCGTGTTGTCGCACTGTCACGGCCGGGCGGCCGTCCAGCTCACCGCCGGAGTAGGTCGCCACGGTGTGGGCGTCCACGGCGTCGAGCCATTCGCTGNNAGTGTGCAGCTCGTGCCGTACCCCGTCCATCAGGACATGGCCGGTATCGCCGTCGGGCAGCGGCCACACCTCGTCCACCTCGACGCCCAGCAGCGGGCGCAACGGGCCGGGNGCCCCGCCGGGNTACACGTGGTCGTTGCGGTCAACCACACCGGAGAACGGGCCAACGACGACGGTCCCGCCGGCAGCTGTGTACGCCTCCAAGTAGACGGTCAGCTCCGGGGTGATCAGGTACAGGTTGGGCACCAACAGCACCTTGTAACTCGACCAGTCAGCACCGGCGCGGACAAGGTCCACTGTGACGCCTAGATTGAAGGTGGCGCGATGCCATGCCCTGGCCTGGCCAATCCAGCTCAAGCGGTTGGTGGGCAGGGAATCCGGCGCGGCCAAGGCCCACGTGGCGTCCCAGTCCAAAAGCATGGCGACCTCGGCTACCACGCGACTGCCCTTCAGCGCGCCAAGTTGTTGCAGTTCGGCACCAAGCTGGCTGCATTCCTGGAAGGTGCGGCTCCTCTCACCGCGGTGTCCTAGGATGGCGGCATGGAATTTCTCCGGCCCGAACTTCGCTGCCCTCCACTGGAAGTACATGACGCCGTCGGCGCCGTGGGCCAGCGCCTGGTAGCTGTCCAGCCGCATGACGCCGGGAGCCTTGGGCACGTTGACCTCGCGCCAGCTGACGGCGCTGGCAGACTGCTCCAGCAGTAGCCAAGGNGCTCCACCCTTGGCTCCGCGCATCAGGGCGTAGTTCAAGGACGCGTCCACGTGAGCGCCGGGGTCGGCGGGATCCGGGTAGGCATCGTCGGTGACGATGTCCTCGGCGTCGGCGAAGGCGAAGTAGTCAAGATCGTGCAGGATGGACATGAAGTTGGTGGTCACCGGCAGCTCTGGGGTGACCTCACGGAGTACCTCGACTTCGGAGGTGAACAGTTCCAACATGGCATCGGAGGAAAANCGCTCGAAGTCGAGCCGTTGGGTGGAGTTGACCGGACCGGTGGATTCGCGCGGCGGATTGATCGCCTCGAAGTCGAGGTAGTGCTGGCCCCAGCAGCTGGTGCCCCAAGACTCGTTCAGGGCCTCGATGGTGGCGTACTTGGCGCGCAGCCAACTGCGGAAGTGGATTGCGGAGGCGTCGCACCAGCAGCGTGAGACGTGGTCTCCGTATTCGTTGGAGACGTGCCAGAGCCGCACCGCCGGGTGTTTGCCGTAGCGTTCGGCCATAGCGCGGGTGAGTCGCAGCGCATACCGGCGGAAAATCGGTGAACTGAAGCAGTAGGCCTGCCTGGAGCCAAATTCCAAGTGGGTGCCGTTGGCGGTGACCGGCAGGATTTCCGGATATTTGCGGATGAGCCAGGCCGGCGGNGTGGCGGTGGCCGTCGCGAGGTCGACGGCGATCCCGGCTCCGTGCAGCAACTCGATGACCTCGTCGAGCCAGCCGAATACGAAGCGGCCCTCTTCCGGTTCCAGCAACGGCCACGAAAACACGGAGAGGGTGATGAAGTTGACCCCGGCTTGGCGCATGAGCAAAATGTCTTCTTCCCACACTTCCCGCGTCCATTGCTCCGGGTTGTAGTCGCCACCAAAGGCGATGCCCTCTAGATTAAGCGTCCGGGTCATCCCTTGACCGCCCCTCCCATAAGTCCTGATACGAATTGTTTNTGGAAAATAATGAAAACCAGCAGCAGCGGCAGCGTGGCCAGCAGGGATCCGAGCATCAGGCCCGAGTAGTCCACCCGAGACAGCCCGATCATGGTGTTCAACGCCACCGGCAGTGTGTACTTATCCTCGGTATTAAGCATCAGCAGCGGCCAGATAAAGGAGTTCCACTGGCTGATGAACGTGTAGATCATGAGCGCGGCCAACTGCGGCCGCGCAACCGGCATTACGATGCGGTANAAGGTCTTCAGTTCTCCTGCGCCGTCAATGCGAGCCGCCTCGATGAGGCTGTCTGGAAAGTCCAGGAACGCTTGGCGCATGAGGAAGATGCCGAAGGCGTTGGCCAGGAACGGCACGATCAGGGCTTGGTAGCTGTTGACCCAGCCCAGGCTCGCCATCATCTGGAACAGGGGCACCAGCAGCACCTGCATGGGGATCATCATGGTCAGCAGGACGGCACCGAGCACCAGGCCACGACCGCGGAATCGGAATTTGGCCAGGCCATAACCGCACATGGCGCTGACCACCGAGGAAAAGGCGGTGTAGATGACCGCCACCAGTAGCGAGTTCACCATGACCTGGGAGAAGTTGGTTTCCTTCTCAAGCCTGGCCAGGTTATTCCACAGTTCCCCACCCGGCAGCAGCGGCAGNGGCGTCGCGAACACGTCCGCCGTTGTATGCGTTGAAGCGATGACCATCCACAGGAAGGGNATGATGCTCAGGATTGCACCGACCACCAGGATCATATACACGGGGAGCTTTTGAGCGTTTGTGTCATTTCTTCTCTTTCATGATCACGAACTGCACTACGGATACCACGGCGATGATGGCTACTAGTAGCCAAGCGATGGCGGAGGCGTAGCCGAAGTCGAACTGCTGGAAACCTACCTTGTACAGGTACAGCACGGGAGTCAGTGTGGCGTTGTTGGGCCCGCCGCCGGTAAGGATGAAGTTTTCATCAAATAGCTGCAACGCGCCGATGGTGGACGTGATGGAGCTGAAGAGGATCACAGGGCGAAGTTGCGGGATGACGATTTTGGTGAAGATCGCCCAGCGGCCAGCGCCGTCGATACGGGCTGCCTCGTAGAGCTCGGCTGGGATTCCTTGAAGGCCGGCCAAGATGATGATCATGTTGTAACCGGTCCAGCGCCAAGTGATCGAGGCGATCAGCGCAACGCGTGACCAGGCTTCGCTGTTGAGCCAGTCCACAGGATTCATGCCAACCAAGCCCAAGAGCTGGTTGACGGCGCCGCCGTCGGTGGCGAGCATGACCCGGAATACGAGGGAGTAGGCCACGAGCGTGGTCACGGCTGGCAGAAAGTGGATGGCGCGGAATCCGGTGCGGAACCGCAACCATGACTGGTTGAGCAGGTAGGCCAATCCCAACGCGGTGCAAACCATCAAGGGTACTTGGATGACCAGAATCAGGCCAACGTTGAACAGGCTCTTAGCCACCAGAGGGTCGTGGAATAGGCGCATGTATTGTGCCCCTCCCACCCAGCTTGATTCACCACCGGCGGTCGAGAAGAAGCTTTGCCACAGGGAGGACAAGAGCGGGTAGAGAAAGAAGATGGCGAAGAGGGCGACTGCCGGCAGGACGAACCAATAGCCAGGCCGGTGGCGTCGGGCTGAAGTACGCGCCCCNGCCTTGCCGTCGGCATTTGCTGACAGCCGGCGGGAGGGCCGAAGGAGTGTGTTGACCATGGCTACTGGGCAATCTTGCGACCGGTAGCCGTGGCAATCTGCTCGGCAGCAGATTTCAGCGCCGCGGCAGGGTCCTGGTGGTTGAGGACCGAGGCAACTACGGCGTTGGACACAATGTCCCCGGCCTTGGCGTTGTCACTGGTGTACGTGATTGACGGGATCTTGGGNGTTTGCGTGGCGAAGAGTTCATAGACCTTTTCTCCGCCGAAGTACGCCTGCGGCTCGTGGAACAGCGGTGCATCAAGCGCCGGAAGGTAAGAAGGAAANAGACCCTCATCCTTCATCATGGAAACCTGGTTGTCCGTGTTGGCCAACATGAACTTGACGAAGGAGCCGGCCAGCTGCGGGTTCTTGGCCTGAGTGGGGACGGCGAGGGTGGAACCGCCGTCGTTAGAGGTTTGCGTGCCGCCGGGNGTGAAGGCAGGCAAAGGTACCACGGTGAATTTGTCCGCCAGCTCGGGCATTTCTCCCGTGAGTGTGCCGATCCACCAGACTGCCGACGGCATAACAGCGGTCTTGCCGTTCTTGGTGGCAGTTACTCGCCCATCCCAACCCTTGACGTTGTCCAATAGGCCCTTGTCGTTCATGCTCTTGATCAGCGTTAATGCCTTGACGGCGGCCGGGGAGGTCAGGTTTATCCCGCCCTCGGGNGTAAAGATGCCCTGGCCCTGCTGCTGGAGCAGCATCTGGAACAGGCTGCCCGTGGAAAGATCCGTGGAGATCAAGGCGTGGCCGGTGGCGGCCTTCACTTTCTCCCCNGCGGCGAGCAACTCATCCCAGGTCCCCATCTTATTGGGATCAACGCCCGCAGCCTTGAAGTAGTCGGTCCGCACGTAAAGTGCGACGGTGCCGGAATCCCAGGGCATGGACAGCAACTGGCCATCGCTATTAGAAGACGCCGAGACTTTGGAAGGATCGAATTCACTTTTCGCCTCGCTCACTAAAGGGGTGAGGTCAGTGAAGGCTTTGGGGAACTGGTGTATGTAAGCGGGCATGTGGTCCGTTTCGACGGTGACCACATCCGGGAGTCCGCTATTGGCCTGCAGCGCGACGGACATTTTGTCATAGGCATTGTCATAGCCGATGTCCACCACGTTGATGGTGGTGCCGGGGTGCTCTTTGGTGTACGACGACGCCAACCGCTTCAAGGCAGTTGCGGCCACGTCCCAACTCCACACGGTGATTTGCCCCGACACGGGGGCGTCTGAGCTCAGTGCGGCACCAGCACCAGCCGGGACACCGCCGCTGGCGCAGCCAGTAAGCAATGTCAGCGCCACCACGGGCGCGAANAACTTCAATGATTTAGGCATATGACTTCCTTATCTGACCCATAACTTTGTATACAGTACACACTGTACTTGTCATTCAATGTGATTATCAACACGCTAGAGAATAAATAATCCAGATCGGCACGAATCGAACACCTCTGCAGAAGGACCACGGCGCCTCCAGCTTCCACCCCAAATTCTCGTTAAGTCATCCACACGGGACCGGTAGCAGGTGTCCGCGGTTGCACAGAACGGGATGGACTTACCGATAGGGCCCTCAAGAGCTTCGACAGCAAACACTGTCGGCACCTTTGCCTTGCCCGGATTTTTATGATGGTCGCTGCGAGGCGTCGGTTTCCACGTTCTGACGAGTTCGTCTTATCTGGCTGTTGGGGCCGATTCAAGGTTGTAGGCTGTCATCATTTTCAGATCGTGCGGACATAGCAGTGGGACTCTGGAGGGAGGACGGATCAGCAGATCGGTACTCATCTTGGCCGGGATCACAAGAACATTTGGCGGGAGCACCAGCGGAACTCAACGATGACCCGCAGCTTCCGGCGAGTGAGTGCGGGGACTGTACCGCAGCGCGGAAGGGCAACCGCCCACCAGGGCGGAAGATCGAGACGAATCCAACCCGTGCCGCACTGGTGAAGTCCACTCTGTCTCCTACAAAGTGATCTTCAGCCGGATCTACGCACGGCTCGGCGCTTGACGCGTTCACTGGGGTCAAACCAACAGCAGGAGGCGACCTTCCATG
Organism: Arthrobacter polaris; assembly: GCF_021398215.1. Classification (NCBI taxonomy): domain Bacteria; kingdom Bacillati; phylum Actinomycetota; class Actinomycetes; order Micrococcales; family Micrococcaceae; genus Arthrobacter; species Arthrobacter polaris. The sequence goes on along the minus strand of NZ_CP071516.1, from coordinate 155,816 downwards.
CAAAATTCCACAGTTCACCCCTACATCCCGTACGCAGTATCTTCGGTCCTTGAGGAAATACTCGCGGTTACAGGCGCAACCAGCATCCGNNAAGAATTTTACGAAGACATCCCAGCTAGCTTGCGCGCAAAGGGACTGCTGAACAANAACCGCAGTACCCGTGAGGANNCGTCAGCTGTCTGGGGCCGGAGACCCAGCTTCCCCGGAGTCCTGGAAACCTCCGGCCGGGCCATCACCGATCTGGCACACGAGTCTGGCGCCATCGTGGTCCTACGCTCCGGCCCAATCGCCTATGGAATCATCACTCCNCCGGCAGATTGGGGAGCCGGCATAGTCTGCGGTGACATTGCCTAGGACCGCACCTCTTTTGCCCTACGTGAGGAGGGCAAGGAATGGGTGGGTACGGCTGCAGCTCTATGGAGTATTGCCACCGGTTTCCATCTAGCCTCAATGGGCCCGTAGGGCATGACCGAATTGGGCACCACAGTGCTTGCACGCACGGCNGTAGGGCAGCAGCAACTCGCTGCGATTGACGGAGTGGCACTGCGCGGTGCAACCTTGCACTTGCGTGACTTCATGCTTGATCTTTCAGATTTGGGCACAACCGCAGCTGAAGTCATTGCCGCCCTACGTGCGCGGGGAAGTGAACCCGGCGTCGTCATCAACGAACACAGCTTGTTGATCAGCGTCAGCGAATGTCTTATTACGGCACACATCGACATCTTGGTTTCTGCCCGCACCGATTTCCAGAAGGAGAGGTAACAATGGTCCTTCCTGTAACGCCCAAACCCGCGCATCGGCGGTTCCACCAAGTTCGTTGGGTTTAACTGATCATCTTCGAACTCAGCACGACGGGCGAACGCGGCCTCCTCGTCCAACANNTCGAAAACCAGCTGGTCTCGCTACGCCGCTCGAGCGCGCCGGCACTTCCAGAGCTCGGTCAAATGCGTGTGGTACGCCACTATCTGCGTATCAGTCAGGAGAACCGTGGTGCGGATTTCAACGCGGATATAGCTCAGGGAACCTGCACCATGAAGTACAGCCCCAAGGTCCATGAAACCATCATTCGTACNCCCAAGCTGTTCGACCTGCACTCGCTGAAGGACGAGGCATCGCTTCAAGAGATCCTCGAGATTCTCTGGAGTACTCAGCAGGCAATGGCAGAGATCTCCGGCATGCTCTCCGGGTGCTTGCAGACTCAAGCTGGGTCAGCAGCCATCTGGGCCAACATCGCCATGATTCGCGCCTTCCACGAGTCCAACGGTGACGGAGAGGCGCGCGACGAGGCCGTCACCACGATCTTNTCCCACCCTTCCAACGCAGCCTGCTCCAAAGCAGCTGACTGCAAGGTCATCACGCTGATGCCCGATGCCGATGATTATCCGGATATTGCGGCTTTGCGCGCAGCAGTCTCNCGGCGCACCGCAGCCTTACTGATCACTAACCCAGAAGACTCCGAGATCTCTAATGAGAAGATATCCGCATTCGTGCAGATCGTGCACGAGATAGGTGGATTGGCATCCTACGGCCACGCCAATGCNATATTGGGCATCACGGGCGCTTCGGGCCTACGCCAAGTCGCAGAAACTGCCGTGCTTAACAACAACTATCTGGTGGCCTTGGTCCGCCAGATCTCAGGTGCTAGCGCGCCTTACGCTAAAGGAAAGCACCGTATCGCGCAAGTCCGCTACTCGTGCCAAGATCTCTTTGAGGACACCGGAATCAGTTCAGAAGAAATCGGTATACGCATGAGCGACTATGGGATGCACTACTGGAGAAGCCACCACTCGCACTGGATACCCCAGCCGTTTACGCTTGAACCAACCGGGTCGTACTAGAAGACTGAAATCGATGAATACGTTGCGGTGCTTGCTCAAGTCGCCACCGAGGCCCGGGAGAACCCTGAACTTGAGACAAGTGCCCCGCACAACCAGACGGTCCATTCCATCGATCATGAGGACCTGGATGACGCCGCGTGTTGGGCCATTACGTGGCGATCCTACCCACGCAAATACTTCAGTGGCGTTGATGCTGAAGTTGCTGCCGAGTTCGTCCCAGTGGGCTAATCTTCCTGTGCAGTAACCAATGACATGAACTAAGAGGAGGTTGTCGCCGGAATGCCAGCGACAACCTCCACTTGCGTGTTGCCTCGTCGACCAGTTGTGAGGCACACAGTTAAGAGCAAACAGAATCCCGCTGGTAGTAGTCTAGCTTCGCACAGCGGGAACCTATTTTGGATGAATGCCTAGGCGATTCCCCACCATCGACTACCAGTGCCGCGCCGGTGACGTAGCTGCTGGCATCACTTGCCAGCCAGATGACTGCCTCGGCGATTTCCTCGGGCGTACCCATGCGCTTGAGAGGGCGGTCGTTGGACTCCTGGAGGAAGCTGGCTTCGGCCTGCGAAAGCTGACGGGCTTCCTCGCGCAACATCGGAGTGTTAGTGTCGCCTGGGTTCACCGAGTTCACACGGATATTGTCCCCGCCATGGTCGATTGCCAGTGCACGAGTCATGTTTACAACGGCCGCCTTAGAAGTGCAGTAGGAGAGCGCATCTCCACCACCTTTCAGGCCCCATCCCGAGCCGGTGTTGACAATCGAACCGCCACCGCTGGCGATCATCAGCGGGACAACGTACTTGCATAGCAGGAAGGGTCCGCGCACGTTCACGCCCATGACCTGGTCCCACTCTTCAAGGGTGGTGTCGATGACATTGGCCCGTCGGATTATCCCTGCGTTGTTGAATAGGATGTTAATAGTTCCGAATTCTGCCGCTGCAGCGGCAACCCCACGCTGGACGTCCGCGTCGGATGCCACGTTGACCGATAGACCGATTGCCTTCACGCCCAGCACGGCTGCCTCGGCGGCCACGGCGCGGGCTGCCTCTTCGTTGATGTCAAAGATGGCGACGTTCGCGCCTTCAGTGGCCATGGCTAATGCAGTGGCCCGTCCGATGCCGGAACCGCCACCGGTAATGATTGCTGACTTGTCTTTCAAACGCATGTACTTCTCCTCGTTGTTTTAGGCGGGAACTCGGCCGTCAGCAGTGTTGCTAACGGGATAAATTACTTCGGCATTTGGGCCCGTGAAGACCTTGGTATAACCACAGAGCGCGGTGTCAAGCTCGGGCAGGCCCGAATCTACCCAGAGCGGTCGTCCGCCCAAGGAGATAATCTTGGATGGTGTGGCTACGACCTTCAGCTCACTGCGCTGGAGCAGGCGGTGATCGATTTGTTGGTTGCCACGCCCGATAACGAAACCCTGCTGCCCCAGCGGCGTGACAACTACAGTGACACTTTCACCTAAGGTCAGAGCGTTGAGTGCTTCAGCGGCAATATCTTCGGCAACGAGCTGGCCATCACGCACCACATCGACGCCTAAGCGCGTCAGCGACAGGCCCAATGCGGATCCGATCGCCATGGTCGTTCCTCCGGGACCCAGCACGTAGTATCGCCCCGGCAGCATAGTTGCAGCAAACGCCGCGCCCAAGGAGAGTGTGGCGTTTGCGTCGGATGCGGGNCTGGACGCCTTACGTGGTTGGAGTCGACGAGAATCTGCTGGCAACTCTAATAGCCCATAGAGGCTGGGAGTCGCCACGCCTCGGCGCAGTTCATCTTCATCAATGTCCACTACTTCACGCTCAACTGTCGGCCTGTCTTCCGAAGACAACCAGTCCGCAGCCAGCAGACCGGTTTCCGTGGGNGTCAGACCGAAGACGGCTGAGTAGATCTTTACTCCTGCAGGAATACCCAATACCGGAACTTTAGAGCCGACGGCGTCCATGATATCGCGTGCGGTTCCGTCTCCACCGGCAAAGAGCAGTAGGTCCACGCCTGCTTGAATCATCCTTTGCGCCATTAACTTGGTATCAGCAGAAGTCGTGTCGCCAGCGCGGAGATCACGCACTGCTACAGACTCATGAACAATGCTTGAAGTTAGGGCATCAGCGCCCATATCCGCAGCTCCAGCGAGTATCCGCACGGACTTTCCGAAGCCAGCTAGCCTGTCACACATATGCTGGACCGCTACGTTAGTACGGTCAGCCGCCAAAGAAGCAATGCCCGCACGCAACGCGAGATCGCGTATATCTGAAGCGTCGCTACCTTTNTGCGCGAGGGGACCACCAAGGCCCGCCACGGGATTTACAATCACGCCAACACAGATATCCACTCGAAAACCTCTCATCATTTCTGTATACAGTATACTGAGTTCGGCATTGAGTACAATAGTATTCTCGGTACCTTCAGTCACCAACTTAGAATCAGGGAGCAGCAGTGGCCATCCAGCGCCAATCACTTCGCGAGCAGATAGAAACTGAAATCATGCACCGTGTTGGCATGGGAGATTTCGATATGGGAGCAAGCATCAATGAAGTCTCCCTCTCAGTGGATCTCGGGNTGAGTCGCACTCCTTTGCGCGAAGCACTCATCTCCCTTGCCCAGCAAGGCGTCATTACTCGCATTTCCGGCAAGGGGTTCCGATGGGCCCCGATTAGCGAGTCCGACTATACCGAGACTGTGCAGATTATTGCCGCTTTAGAATGCCTAGCACTAGACCTCAGCCCAGCGTCCGAACTGTTGGCTATTGCACCGAATATCCTCGATGCCGCAAATTCCTACACAGCCACCGAGGCGCCAGCCCAAGAAGTTGACAGCCACGACGACTTGTTTCACGCGCTCTTGACCTCCAGGTGCCCCAACCGCCGCTTGATTGAGGCCATTGCCACCAACAAGGTGGCGTTGCGGCGCTATGAGAAATTCTTCGTCAGCGCCACCGACCGCATCGAGCGCGCAGCGACCGAGCACTCGGCAATCGCTCAAGCGCTCATCCGCAATGACTTACCATCGGCGCAGGAAGCACTAAGGGCAAACTGGCTCAATAGCACCTCAAGGATCGCCAAAGCGTTAGCTAGCAGGGAAAGCAGCCGAGCTCAAAGGTAGGCCGGCGCACCACTGCCTCGCATACCGCCCCATCGCAATCTAGCAACTGCGAGTAGGCTCCTGCCGCCTAGTCCTGCCCACAATCACGGCATCAATAGACGCACCGAGCGGGGCACCCACAAGGCATCCAACAACATGCGTCCTTCTCAATTGAGACGCGAATCACAAAACTTGAATGCGCACTGTATTCGGTATACAGTACATCGTATTCGAAGCACAGCAGCCTCGGATGGCGATAATTCAACGCACATTAGGGGACTCGCATGAACTACACGGTGTACGAGAATGCCGTATTTCACACCCTCAATTCACGAACTCCACAGGCATCTGCGTTGGTTGCGGGCGGAGGACGAATACACTTTCTGGGTACCGTTGCCGAAGCCCGTGAATTCGCCCCACAAGGACAGCGCATCGATCTAGGCGGAGCTCATGCGATGCCAGGACTCGCAGATAGCCATATCCACACTGCCCAGCTGGCACTGCGCCAAGCAGAAGTGGACCTCTCCACTGCTACTTCAGGTTCAGGGGCAGTTGCCCTCATTGCGCGCCGCGTCGCGGAACTGGCAGCGGATGATCACACCAGCTGGATCTTTGGGNGGCAATGGAATCACCACACCTGGGAACGATCTGAGCTTCCCGATCGTAGTGAGCTTGATGCGGCCACAGGCACCCACCCCACTGCTTTACACCACTTAGACCTTCACACCTACTGGTTGAACTCGGCAGCACTTAACTATCTGGGCATCGACAGGGCAACCNCCAATCCAGTTGGCGGGACCATCGTCCGAGACTCATCAGGGNCTACAACCGGCATCTTGCTAGAAGCCGCTGGATTCAATGCCGGGCGAGCGCTGGAAGATATCACCCGGAATAGCCTGGCAAAACTTTTGCCTTCTACACTGCAGGCCTTGGTTCGCCAAGGCGTCACCTCAATCCATGACATCGACGGCATGGACGCTTGGGACGCCTTCTGCGACCTTCACGAACGGCAGGAACTTCCGTTACGCGTCAATAAGATTCTTCCCGTCGGGGCGTTGGATCGGATGATCGAACAGGGGCGANGAACAGGCCAAGGAGATGCATGGCTGCGAAAGGGTGGCGTAAAGATTNTTGCCGATGGCTCACTATCATCCGGTACCTGCCTCATGCACGAACCCTACGGCCACTCCCTGTCAGAAGGGTTGGCGGTCACCGACCCAGAAGAACTGAATCGTTTGGTGAAACTCGCAAACAACAATGGGTTGACAGCCGCAGTCCACGCCATCGGAGATAGAGCAGTCTCCAACGCCTTGGACGCCTTCGAACTGGCCANNCCGAAAATCACCCCCGTACCTGTTGGATGCAACAGGATCGAACACGTCCAGCATATTGCCCGGCGCGATCTGCCGCGGCTCGCCAGCAGCGGCGTGTTGGCCTGCATGCAACCGGCATCATGCACTTCCGACATTGAGCTTGTCAACTCATTACTCGGCGACCGGGATGTGCTCTCCTACGCTTGGGGAAGCATTTTGAAGGCGGGTGGAGTTGTCTCGTTCAGTTCTGATGCACCGGTTGAGGCAACCAACCCTTTCCATGGTCTCTATGCAGGTATCAGCCGCCAACGTCCTGACGGCTTCCCATCAGGAGGATGGCAACCCGAAGAAACCCTCACTCGTGCTCAGGCCCTCTATGCAACCGCGACCTCACACACCCTAGCCACCGGGGAGCAGCGCCTCAAAGGCACCCTTGAANAAGACAAGTTAGCGGATTTCATCGTCCTAGATAACGATCCAATAACCTGCTCTCCTNTAGAACTCCACTCGACTCACACATCAATGACCGTCATCGACGGTCGCATTCGCTGGTCCGACTAATACAAGGAGAAACCCATGAAATCTTTCCAACGAGGAATAGTCTTCGCTGCCGTTCTCACCCTGGGCTCCACTGCCCTGGCAGGATGTGGCGGCCAGTCTTTGGCCGAGCCAGCCCCTTCTGCCGGTAGCGCAGTAGCAGGATCCTNNTCAAAATGTTGCCCCGGCGGTGACCTCGCTGCAACCCAAATAGCAGCCATCACGGTCGATCCCGACCTCGCAGCCCGCGTTCCCGAAGCAATAAAAGCGGCGNGACTCAAGATCGCCACAGCCGAGGGCTACCCGCCGATGGAGATGTTCGATACGGACGGCAAGACCATGATCGGCGTTGACATGTCCCTTGCCCGTGCTGTCGGCAATTTGCTAGGCGTCGAGACCAAGATCAGCAACTCGGATGTATCCAGCATGATGCCGGGTGTCGTCTCGGGCCGTTTCGACGTGCTGCTCTCCGGCTTCAACGACACCGCCGAACGCCGCGAAAAGGTTTCCTTCGTCGACTATGCCAAGTCATCGGGATCGATCATGGTCTCCAAAGGCAACCCACTCGGCATCAATTCCCCTGCCGACCTATGCGGGAAANCCATGGCTGTCCTCGATAACGGCTATTACATGCAGTTGGCCGAACAGTTCAGCAAGGATTGCGAAGCGAAGAATGAGAAGCCTATCAAGATCTTGGGCTTCGCCAACGACCCTGAAGCGCTTTTGCAGGTGCAGAACGGCCGCGCCGTCGCGGGCCTAAACGACTACCCGGTGGCTGTCTTCCGTGCAAAGGAATCCAACGGCGCACTTGAAGCCATCGAGATCCCCGGCAGTTCCTTGTTTGGCATCGCTATCGATCCCNAAAACGAAGTACTGATCGCTTTGGTCAAAGACGCCATGAACAAGCTCATCAAGGACGGCACTTACACCGAGATCCTCGGAGCCTGGAAACTGGATAAGATGGCGCTTCCCGAAGCTACTGTCAACCAAGGTAAATAGCCAATGACTCAAGANAAAGTCACCGATCCACCGCGAACTGTGGAACAACCTTTACCCGGAAACACGATCAAGCTACGCCATCCGGGACGCATCATGGTTGCATTGCTGTGCATCGCAGGCATCAGCTGGTTTGTCTGGGTGCTGGCAACCAATGAGAACATCATCTGGCAGGATGTTCTGTACTATCTCACGTTCCCCAAGATCTTAGACGGCGTGCTCGTGACCATCCAGCTCTCCATCCTCGCCACGATCATGGGCTTGGCAATTGGCGTGGCGCTGGCGATTATGAAACTCTCCGCCAACCCTGTCGCAGTTTGGATCAGTAACCTGTACATCTGGTTCTTCCGCGGCACNCCTGTTCTGGTGCAGTTGATCTTCTGGTTCAACCTCGCGTTCTTGTTCCCGCAGCTGGTTCTCAAAATTCCGTTTACGTCTATCGGATATATGTGGGACACCAACGTGATCATGACTGGCTTTACTGCAGCAATGCTGGGGCTGGGCTTGAACCTTGGCGCCTACGCCGCAGAAACCGTGCGTGCCGGCATCCAGGCAGTGGATCCGGGCCAAGCTGAGGCAGCTGCATCCATCGGCATGACTCCGTTCAANAGGATGTGGGTAGTGGTACTGCCGCAGGCAACGCGTATCATCATTCCGCCGATCGGCAATGAGTTCATTTCCATGCTCAAGACCACCTCGCTGGTCTACGTGGTGGCCGGTAATGACCTGATGACGAATGCCAGCCAGATCTATAAACAAAACGGAAAGATCATGGAACTATTGATCGTTGCCAGCATCTGGTACATGGCAATGACGGTCATTGCCACTTATTTCCAGGGCAAGCTTGAAAGNAAGTTCGGCACGGCTGGCAGGCCGATCACTGGCAANAGGCAGAAGTTCTCCAAGCCGTTCATTACCCGAAACAATCTGAAATTGCTCGGCCAGCGTCTCCGCACCGAACCGCTAAGGAGCACACCATGAAAAACTTGGCACCGGCGACCTTGGAGACCGGAACAGGTCAACAACTTCCGTTGGTCTTGGCCGAACGGGTCACGAAGAGCTTCGGCAGTCACCAGGTACTCTCCGGCATCGATTTTTCAGTCGAAGCCGGAGAAGTCGCCTGCATCATCGGCCCCTCAGGCTCCGGGAAGTCCACGTTCCTGCGCTGTCTCAACGCATTGGAGAAACCTGACGGCGGTAGAATTAGGATCGGCGGCGACGATGTGGGATACAACCACCGCAAGGGCAAGTTCCACGAATGGAACTCCGCAGAATATGCCAAATTTCGCCTCAACGTCGGAATGGTCTTCCAGCGCTTCAACCTATTTGCCAATATGACAGCGCTTGAAAACGTCGCATGTGGCCCGTCCCGAGTTAAGGGCGAGCCGAAGAAACTCGCGTTAGCCCGCGCTGGGGAACTTCTGGATCGGGTCGGCTTGGCCGGCCATGGCCACAAGTATCCTCTGATGCTCTCCGGAGGCCAGCAGCAACGCGTCGCTATCGCCCGGTCCCTTGCGATGGACCCNCAGGTCATGCTCTTCGATGAACCGACTTCGGCATTGGACCCGGAGCTGGTCGATGAGGTTCTGGAAGTCATGAAGTCTTTGGCGCTCGGCGGTATGACCATGGTGTTGGTAACTCATGAGATCGGCTTCGCCCGCGAGGTCGCCGATTCGTTGACATTCATCGATGGGGGCGTTGTGGTAGAAAGNGGCACTCCACGCGAACTCATTGCCAACCCGCGGCACGAAAGGACCCAACAGTTCCTCTCCAAGGTTCTGTGAGACCTCATGACTACATCCATAGCAGGCCAGAGTACGGTGGTTCTGATCACCGGGGCTTCCTCAGGAATCGGGAAGNCCACAGCTCGGCGCTTCGCGACCTCAGGTGCAACGGTCATCAACATGGACAGGCGCCCACCAGAAATCGTGACGAATAATGTGAAATGGCATGAATGCGATGTCACTGATGCAGACATGGTCCGCTCAGTGGTGGAGCAGGTCTTTACCACGGAAGGTCGCATAGACACCGCCATTGCCAACGCCGGCATCAGTACCCGCCATGCCTTTCTCGACATGAAACAGGACGACATACGCCGGTTACTTGAGATCAATCTCTTCGGGGTGATCAACCTGTGGCAATCCGCAGGGCGGATCATGTTCGAGCACGGTGCCGGCACTTTATTGGCTACAGCCTCCACCAACGGGTCAGCTGGGTACCCTTGGTACGCGGACTACAACGCATCCAAGGCAGGAGTGCTGGCCCTATGCCGCAGCGTGGCCTTGGAGTTGGCGCCACGAGTACGAACCGCCTGCGTCAGCCCGGGCTACGTACTGACCCCCATGCAGCGCAGCGAGTACACCGACGATATGCTGGCCGAGGTCAACGAGCGGATTCCGATGCGCAGGCACGCCGCTCCGGCGGAGATAGCAGACGCATTCTTCTTCCTTGCCTCGGATCAGGCCCACTTCATCACTGGGCAGCAACTGATCGTCGACGGCGGTGAACTGGCCGGCGGAACGGCCTCTTCTTACCGGACCCAGTGACCTCCACTTGCTACTTCCCTCGGATGCCCGATAAGCCACAACGTCCCTGTCCAGGGAGAGCTCGGTTCATACTGACCACGCCCAACCAAATGCGCGCCCAGCGCAAACGGTCATTCAATGACCCCTTGGCCAGGAGAGGCCAATTGAATGAGACAAGCAGGAGGTGTCTTCCGGCACCTGTCAGGGCAAGATATAAGCCCACGTCAGAGCAACATTCCCCGACCGGGAACCCGGAACCTTCGAACCGATATTGGGCCCACCGGCAATTGCTGCTGCGCGGGCACCACACGCCCAAACTTCGGCGCGATGACCTGCTCACTTCACGCGAACGCGAGGTCCTAGGACTAGTCTCACGCGGATTCTCCAACCGCCAGATCGCCAACCGGTTGTTCCTGAGCGAGAAGACAGTTCGCAACCACGTTGAGCGGACCTACGCGAAGATCGGTGCCAGTAACCGGGTCGGAGCCAGCCTCTATGCGCTCCAGCACGGCCTCGTGGCGCCGCTGGGCGAAGCAGACGTAGAATCATGAAATTAACCAGCAGCTCAGCGAAGGCCCGAGATTGGTGCAGTGGTGGCACTGGCTGGTTGGGTCGCTAGACGTGAGAGGTCAACACGGTTGGCGGCGCCCGTTTTGCGCAACAGGTTCGAGATGTGTGAGCTCACCGTCTTCTCGCTGATCACCAGGTCCCGTGCGATTTCACTATAGGTTCGTCCGGCGATGACGTAGTGAAGGATTTCCCGTTCGCGCTGGGTGAGCCCAGGTAGCTCGGCGTAGATCCCTGATGGTGTCATGGTAGCTGGCACGGTGATGTTGATCCGGGCCCGGGCAGCAAATGCAAGTAGCTGGGTGCGGATGGGTTCGGCCTGGAGTTCCTCGGTGAGCACCAGACCGCGGCGCAGGAAGGACGTGGCCAGATCGCGTTGGCTGTGTCCGTGCAACAGCATCGATTCCACCGCCCGCCAACAGCAGTAGGCCTCTTCCCACAAAAGCGTGGCTGCCCGGCAGGCGTCGGCGCAACGAACCCAATCTGCGGCATTACTCGGGCTTTCGCGGGCCCGGCCCACCTCGGCGCTGTAGAGCAGGTTGAATGCTGCCACCTGCCGTTCATAGAACGCGGTACAGTCGCCAGGTTCCCTGAGCACGGTCGGAAAGCGACGCACCAGCTCGTCGATGAGGGCCATAATGGTTTCGGTGGGGGCCGAAGCATCGTGGGCCGCCTGGATTTGATCTGCCAGTGATCTGGCGGCTAGGGGAACAAGCCATTCGCACATGGTCGGCTTCATGCTAGTGGCGGTGGCGCCATTCATCGCCGCAGCGTAAGCAGCCTCGGGAAGNCCTCCNCCTAGGAAGACCTCAGCCCGAATGGCATCGAAGTCCAAATTGAGGAAGTCCGAAAAGTGTTCATAGAGTTCCTCGGCCCGTGCCAGGTGGGCTTGCGCTTCGCCCGGCCGGCCTTGCCAGAGGGCAAGACGGGCGGCGCTCAGCCGGGCTCCAACATCGCCCAAGGTGCCGGGGTCCGAGCCCAACGCCACTCGCAGCGCCCGCTCACATTCGCGCCAACGGCCAATAGCCAGGTAGCTGCCCGCCTCGTCGGTGGCGAGCTTGGCAATGTACAGGTGCGGGGCTCCGAGCTCAGTCAGCTGGTGCCGGCCTGCCCGCATAAGGTCTGCAAAGCGCTGACTACTCCACGTCTCGGTGGCATTGGCATGCCAGAGCGTGGCGTGGACAAAACCCCAGAAGTCCCGGGCCTGCGCAGCGGCCGCCATCGCCTCNGAGCCCCAAGCCAGAGCCGACGGTGAGTTGCCTTCGATCACCGAGCCCATGACATTTGCCGTTAGTGCATAAGACAGAGCATGGGGNTTGCCGGCCGCGCGGGCAATGGCGAGCGCCCGGGTTGCGTTGCTTCTGGCCTCGGGATCGTTTTTCCACAGCTCGACGTGGGCAAGTTCAGCCAGTGCCAGTGCGTATTGCCAACTGGACGGGTCTGCGCTGGCGTGCCGGAGTGCCTGGCGCATATCCTCCACGGTCATAAAGGACCGTCCCGTAGAGAAGAGCAGGTGTGTCCGGCGCACCAGCAGTTCCGCTACATCCAGGGGCTGGAGGCCAGCGTCGGTCCTTGCTAGTAGTTCCTGTACCGCTGTCAGTTCCACCTCCAGCGCCCCTGTCTTCTCTGCGGCAACGCGCAGCATGGACCACAACTCCAGCTCGCTTTCCTGCGCCTCTGGCACCGTATGACGAAGTTCGACGGCGCGGCGGAGCAGGCGCAGCATCTCTGTCACACCTCCGGCATCCCCGGCAGCAGTGGAAGCGCACAGGGCCCACCGGTACGCCTCGGCAATGTGACCTGCGCTGTAATGGTGGTCCGCCAGCGCCACCAGTGACTCAAAGTCCGGTGTATTCTCAGCGTTGATCTGGTCCTGTTGGTGGGCGGCGAATGCTGCGTGCCACCGTTGCCGCCCGTCCGCGTCTTGCTCCTGTTCAAGGACCTCGACGATCAGCGGATGGTGAAACCACCAGTGCGTTCCGTCCGCGCCGCACTCCGCGATTCCCGCCTCAGCTGCCTCTTTCAGAAGCGTAAGGACGCTCTGCTGGTCTCTTTGTGGATGTGCGACGGTGGCGAGGTCCCGGGCGCGTATTGGCCGGCCACCAACAGCCATGAGCGCGGTGAGCTGCCGGGCTTCGAGGGAAAGGCTCCGCCAAGACCGCAGGACCGCAGCTCTCAGGTCCAGCGGCAGCTTCGGAGGCAGGTGCCGGGCATCCGGCCCAATGCCCGAGACCAATAGGCGGTTCAGGTAGGGATTTCCGGCGGTGTGGGCGAAGATCTCCTGCAGCAAGCTCTGGTGCGGAGGAGCACCCAGCAGATTCGAGATTTGGGCTCCGGTACCCAAACGGTCCAAAGGTCCCAGTTCCATCCAATGGATTCGAGGCAGGCGCCGGATGTCGGCGAGCCAGCGCTGCAACAGGTGCCCTTCGCCGACCTCGCCGCTGCGCAAGGTGGCGATAATGCCCAGACGCCGTTCGGGCGGCCCGGCGATCAGGTACATCAGCACATCCAAGGTGCTTTGGTCCGCCCACTGCAGATCGTCTATCACCAAAACCACCGGCCGGAGCACGCAGAGGCCCTCCAGCCAGTCGTCAATCAAGCCCGGCACGTCCTGGAGCCCCTCCCCGGCTGTTCTCAGCGTGGGGTAGGCAACGCCGTCGAANCGTGGGGCCCGGCGAAACGCCGATCGGAGGGCCAANAACGGGACCGTCATTGACGCCAACGGCAGGCAAGCCCCGGCCAGAACCCAGGCTTGAGAGTCGAGGGAAACGCACGCGCGTTGCACAAGGGCCGTCTTTCCGACCCCAGCATCTCCGGAGACCACCAGCGTTCCTGCCGTCCCGGCACAGACCTTGGCCAANAAGGCGCCAACTGCAGCCAGTTCCGTCGCCCGCCCACGAGGTCGGGATCAATCGCCTCCACGTTTTGGCTCACCTCACAAGTTTCCCACAACCTCCCCAAACGGGAAGGAGTCTGAGGGTTTTGTTCAGTTTCTCAGGGGAAGCCCCGATGCGCCTAGGGCGGTCCGGGGAGGACCGTAGAGGTATCGGAAATACACTCAATGAAAGGCAAGACCATGAAGACAACACATCGGGCATTGCGGCTGGCGAGCATTGCAATCGCCGCCGTGCTGATGGCCGTCACCGTCCCAGCCCCGGCAAATGCTCGCCCGGATCCAGGTACATTGGAAGGGACTGTGACAGTTGTAACCAACCACCACTGCAAGCAAACCAGAATCGGAACTCAATTTGTCCGCTGCGACGCTCTCACCGGCGCAGGGACCGCTGCCCCGTCTTGGGTCCCGGAGAGCTAAGCAATCCCGCACCCTCCGGCGGTGGTCTTCACCGGCCACGCCAGGTGGGAGCAGGATCGTTAACTTGTTGTCTCGGCGTCTTTCTGCCCATGGCGAGGCAGCTAGTCCATCGACATATTTGTGGCCCGCAGAATGGAGGGCCGGATCAATTGAGGCATGAGCTGCGTTGGAAGCTATTTGCAACAACGATCCATGTCTTGGCGCGGCTCAGCTGGCACGAACAGAAGACCGGAAATGCTGGCCCTGAACAAAGCCTCCGGACAAGTGCGGCATATAGCGTAGGCGGCACCCATGTCGCGACAGGCAAATTCATCGCCTCCCATGAAGCCAGCCACAACGCCGAGCTGTGCAAACGGTAGAACGATGCCATCAAAGTGCTCCTACGCGTTTCAATGGCTGGAAAGCTCCGCCTCCGGGTGATCCTGTTGCTAGTCGGCAGGTCCGGCGCAGCGAGAAGCTCCGGACTGCGCGAAGCGCAAACTCTGGCACGCTCGGCCCATAACCATGCACACAACATATCCAGCTGGCGGTGGAATTCTAGGGTGGGCCAAAAATCCCTGATCAGCGCATGAACCAAAAGAGCCACGACAATGGAGTCCGGGAAACGTCAAATAGTGCCCCGGGACCTACCAAACGCGATACGGACCGGGGTTCAATTTAGTGAGTTTTAATGAGTCCAGTCCGAACGACTCGCTTCGAGGGTCCTCCCCACAGCAAAACCGCAGGTCAGCGACACATACCCCGGACTACCGACCAATTCCAACCGACGACCGTCGCGTTCGAAAGCAATTGGCCGCTAAACGCGAAATGACGAGGTGGAAACCCACCCCACCACTACGAAAACCCCGTAAATCCGGGTTTTACCCTCCAAAACTCTAGAGCCCCTATCGGATTCGAACCGATGACCCCGCTTGCGATTCAGGGGTCCATTCGAGGTTGCCAATAACCCGTTTGACCTTTTCTGCATGACGTGATTGCAACAATGGGAGATACTAAATAGTGGTCGATGCGTCTTCAAAAGTATGCATTTTGTATGAGGTGGCGGGAACTCCCGCCCGACTGAGGCACGGCCTCGAGCATGGCCAATCAACCACCAATGCTGCTCTTCTCATTTTACGCTTGATTCATCCAGAGGTAGCGGACAGCGACGGACGGACAGTCGTTCTTGGCCGTTTGCGGTCACCCTATATGTGTAAGCAGTGTTCTGAGGGTTGGAAGAATTGACAGGTTACCCGCGGACTCGTTTTCCTGCGCGGAGCGCGAATTCGTCNAGGGCTTCGATGATAGATGGGGCTATCCATACTTTGCGACCCTTGATGTGGCTGCTTGGCTTGAGTGCACCGAGGGATTCCAGGGTCGCGATGTTTCGATAGGCCGAGCTTGAGGATTGTCCCGTGAGCTCTATGAGCATCTCAGCCGTCAGTGCAGGCTCTCGCATCAACAGGTCCACCGTCCAACGCAGACTTTCACTTGGATTGTGTGGCAGTACCTCATAAATGCCTGACTGGGCATCCCGGATGCTGGCCGCCAGCTGCCTGCCGTTGTCCGTGGCGGAAAAAGTCGACTCGGCGAACATCTCTGTTATCGTTTCCGGGTTTCCGCTCTGGTAGGAGCCCAAAGCTTCAAAGTAGGATTTCGTGTTTGCCAGCAGACCCGAGGAGAGNGGAATTATGACTTTCTCCGTGACGCCCTTGTTTCGCAGCAGAGCACCGACGATGGCTCGGCCGGTACGGCCATTGCCGTCTGGGAAAGGATGGATCGTCTCGAACTGTGCATGGGCAATTGACACCTGGGTCAGGACGGGAATATCGTCGCGCTGAATGAACTCAATTAGATCGACCATAGCTGCTTCGACGACTTCATGGCGGGGCGGGACAAAGCTTGCCGCGTGAGGCGAATTTCCNCCGATCCAGACCGCTTGGGTGCGCAGCCGGCCAGCGATTTCGGGATGGGTAGCCTCCAACAACACCCGATGCATGGACAAGATATTTTCCAAGCTAATGTCCTCGGAGAGATCGATGGCTGCTCGCATTGCGGTGACATTGGAGGCAATCAGCAAAGCGTTCGTGCTTGAATGATCCCCGAGTTGTGCCAGCGCAATNCTTTTGGCGCCAGCGGTGAGATTCTCAATTTCCGAGCTGGCCGCGGACTCGCTGCGCAACAGAAGCGCGGCGAAGGGCGCAGCATCTTCNCCGAAGTCACGGTCGAACCGGACCATGTCGATAGTCGCCTCTTCAGCGAGTGCTGCCACGGGACTACTGATGAAAGGCTCACTACAGGCAATGGGTGGCACTACGGCAGCATGGTAGGGGCCCCGGGCCATCAGCCGCTGACGCCGGGAGGCACCAGCATCGAGTGCGCCAGCCCACTGAACTTCCTCGGAGCCAACGGCCGGCCAAGGGCTACGAACCTGATCTGTTGATTTGCGTTGATAGTTCATATCGGCCTCCCTGGTGGAATCCACAAGCGTTATTTTCCCAATAATACCCGATCCTGGGAAAATGGATGCTCTGTTTTCCCTTGGTTGTTTTCTGAAAATGACAGCTGTGTATCCCCGGCAACGGTGGACACACCGAATCCAACAGCAAGTCGGGACAAAGCTTTGGAGTGCGACACCGTGCGATCGCAGAATGCCGACATGGAGCGTCAAAACCACAGTTAACGAAGACCCTAATGGACGCAATTTCGTAAGGGTCTCAACCTGTTCGCTCAGGTACATCCCGATGGACATCCGCTTCCCACAGAGTTTAGGCGCAGGAAAGCTAGCGATACGTGTGCGTCTGTTACGCAGCTGTCACGGTATCCAAGTGCTCCCTGCTGATTTTCATAATTAGTCACTGGAGACGCGGCAACGATCGAGCCATCTCTACGTTCGGCAAAACGGTCATTGACACCCCAATACGGTAGGTCTGCACGAGCTACGCCGAAATGGATATTTTCGTGGCCATGTCTTCTCGACAAATCCGGGCCGCGCCGTAAGCAACCAGCGGCTGGGTAGTCCCGCCGAGTTCAAACCGACGAGCGTTTCAACCATAGGTTCGAATAGCGGATACACCTGCGGCCGACTCCTGCGGAAAGCAGAAAGGGTCGCGACAATCACTGCCACGAAACCAGTCCACCTGGCAACCGCCACGGCTCTCCCATCGAGGAAGACGTTGAGCAGCAGTGCGATGTATCGGCAGCAAATGGACAGGCAAAGTGACGGACCCCGATCGCTCCAACGTGGCGGCCAAGCCACCTCGCCGGATAACAGTCCACGACAAGCCATTCTTTGCTAACGAACAGGTAGTCACCACGGCACCCGAAACCGAAAATCTGACTTGCATTCCACGTCAAAGTATGAGTTAAAGATGACTCGAGTTGACATACATACCGTCCAACGCCATCAAGGCCTTCAACTACCCCATTATTACGGGTTTTGGAAGCCACTGACCACCAATGGGCCTCCTATGGGATTCGAACCCATGACCCCCGCTTTAGACTGACAGGGTGATTTCGACTTGTCAAGACCCCGCACTGCCTTTTGCCCTAGAGGGTCACTTGCAACAATGGAGGATACTAAATAGTCGGCATTAGTCGCCGAGTCTGGCGCGTTTATGGCGAGTGGGTCGAAACTGCCGCACCGGCCTGTTGGGAGACCTCGGTGTAGCCAGTCAGCCCCAATCCCATAGTGAGTGCTGATACCTAATCGACGCCGAGCTCGCGAGTCTGTTGACCTTAGAACTTAGGATTAGCAATGCGCGCCTTTGATCATTTTGACCATTGCCTGTGGTGCCTAGATTCCGGGGCAGAACGGGGAATCGTGCCGTCCTATTTACTGACCACCTGTGGCCGTTATTGGTTGTTTCCGGCGGGTAAACGGTGGGCGAGTCACTGCCTCGGCCGTGTCCGCTGGTAATGGTCAAACGCTGCGGGAAGAATACGCCACGACGAAGTTTTGCCACGCCCGGTTTTGCACCCCTTTNNCAACGCCTGGGTACGGCAGTGGGTGCGGATCGAATTCACAGGCTCTTGCAACATCTCAGCGACTTGCTGCAGCGTATAAGCGCGGATGTCAACGACTAGGGCCTTCTTCTCAGTAGTCATGATTAAACCTATCGCGCCTGACTACCACGAGGCAGTGACCCGTGACCGTCAGGCTATCTACCCTGACGACGGCAAATGGCGTCGCACAAAGAACCGCCCAACCTCAACGCGAGGGTGGGCGGGTCGTGCTATAGGGTTAGTCGAGGTTCTGCACTGCGTAGTCGGCTTCCTCCGCGGTATAGTTGTCGCCATACTCGCTGGTGAGCTGGTCACGGATGCCCTCAGGGGACATGGCCATCATCTCCTGGTAGTTCTTCGCGGACTTGAGTGCGTTCGCGTTCCAGTCGGCACCGAGGCTGCCCACCGCGTACTGTGCTGCTTCAGATGTGAATTTGTCGCCGTATTCACTGGTCAGCTGATCGAACAGGCCCACCTTGCTCATGGGCATGAGCTTGTCATAGTTCTGTGCACTTTTCAGGGCTGACTTGTAGTCGCTCGGAATCTTCTCTTCGACAACCGGCGCGGGTGCGGCTTCTTTCTCTTCAACCACAGGTTCCACGGGGCCTCAGCAGGGGCTTCCTGGGAAGCTGCTGCTTCCGTGGTGGTTGTTACGGGGCCGGCGCGGCCTCAGGAGTGGCGGTTGAGCATCCAGCCAGCGCAAGGGCGGCAGCGATGGACAGGGCGGTGATGGTGCGTTTCAAGGGAACCCCAAATAGTGACGCGACGATGAACTTGCATTGTAGGCATGCCGGTGTGACAAGGTCTGTAGAAGAGAATTGTTACGCCGCGACAGCGTCCATGCTCCGCACACTCCACGTCTCCCGGTCTTGGCCAAGGACTAGTTCAAAGGTGACGAGTGGGCTCCGTGGGTGGTGTCCGATTCGCGCTTCCGGCCAAGAAAATAGCCTGCTGCTAACAGTCCGTTCTCAGGCCTGTTCATGGCTCCCCTCACGCCTATTGGTGAGCGCGGCCCAGGCGCGGATTAGGGAGGGTCAGTCCACCATTTACCCACAGGACTGGGCAAATATCTGCCAGAATGATTTCAGCCCAATCTATGAACCAGCCCTTGGGCAACCCCGGCTGTGGCCTTGACGGGGAGCCTCACGAGATAAGTCGCAGCTGCTGATCGATCTCTTGCACACTAGCGGGAGTTGGCGCCGTAGAGCTTGAGCACGGCTTTCAGATCGCGATCTCCAACATAAATTTCTTGTTCAGAGACAACAGCGATGGGGTCGCCCGACAGTCCCAGGTCGCGGCGCCTGAGCCAATACGCCCAGCACTTGCTTGTTCCGTATTTCGAGTGGAACTTGATGCCATCGGCATAGCCGCCGTCGTCCAGGACTTGCTCTCGAATCCACTCGGCGATCATGGTGGTCGCCAGACGGTTGTTGCCGGTGAATGTGCCCAGAGTAATTTCAGGCTCACCGATACTGGCCAAGGCCACACCGAGTTCCCGGTTGAGTGCAGCGATGGAGATAGCCTCCGTCAGATCAACCCATTGGGCGGTAGCTGGGACTTGGAGCTTGTACATGAGCCGGCCGTCGCGCCAACTGGCAGGAAGCCAGCCGGGGACCATATTGCCATTGGCAACCCAGTCTTCCTCGACCATGTGTTGTGCTTCAGCCAGGGTNTTTCCGAAGTGTTCAGCAGCAAAAGCAATCGCAGAACGAAACTCGGCACTCAGCCGAATAGGCGCCAACGTCTCTAGAAAAGCCGTGCGCCTCGTGTCAGCAATGTAGACAGTGGACCCAACAGTATCGAACCGAGACCAAGCAGCACGATCCTCTGCTCCCAGAGTGTTGAGCGTCGCGTGCGGCAGGGGCGACAGAGCACCATAGGAACTCTTCGCTATCCTCCACCCAACGAGTGGCTGCGTTAGAACAGCGAGACCGGTGGTTTTACATACGCGCTTCATCCAGCGAAGCTATCCTCGATCATGGCTTGGGCTGCCGTCATGACTTTNTTCGATTCAAGGTTGCTGATCGCTTCAATGGGTGAAATCTCGTCCAACCAAGGGTTGGCGCCGATGAACCACAATCTTGCAACGTGCTCGCCTTCGTTCGCGGACACAGCGGTCCACGCCCGGTGGGCCAGCAACAGTCTCTGTACTGCTTCTGGACGGGGTTCTGGACCGTTTTCACGCGCCCACTTGTAGCTGACCCGAGGATCTTTGCTTCCCGTAAGAGCCGCCACCAAGGTTGCCCCGAGTGCGCCGTTGAGTTGCCTCACGACTTCACGGATCCCAAGACGCGCAGTTCCTGCGAACCCTGCATTCGTAATAGTTGCAATACTCATGATTCCCCTACTTGTAGTGGTGGTATCTCCACTCTACCCGCCCGAAGGAGAATTGATCCACTAAAAACGACGAATAATCTACGGTATAGGAAATGGCTCGTAGACTCGGAGACCCCGCTACGTCCCCGGCGTCGTGATGGGCTAACGCTCGCTTGCTACGGCCCGCACCGCGGCAGAAATGGCTGACCGGACCCGCGAGGGTTCCATGGCGAACATCCTAGATCCCAGCACCACGGTCCACTAATCGCCAAACCGGAACATCCTTCTGCCTCATTCAGTACAAATCTAACCTACGAGATACAGGGTATTGAGGTCGTAATTCTCGGCTGTGCCTTGCCTGGAATATCCACACGAAAGAGGGAAGTCACCACTCAAAGAGCTCCATCCATGCCGTTTCTGACAACAGAAGGCACGTCATCAACGCCAGCTATTGAGCACCCACGCAGCGCAATGACAACAAACGAGAGGATGCCGACGGCTTCTTCCCCACCGACGCCGCGGGACTTGCCGACCTTCCCTAATCCAGGCAAGGCACGTCATAAGCCAAAGGTCCACACAAAGGCGCGAAACCGCTCCACCCAAAGGGGAACCCGAGCCTCAATACGGAGGTTTTATGGAGCGTTTATGGAGGGTCCCTCTACGTCAAGCTGGTTGTGAGCCACTCGGTTCTTTCATCATTGATTGAAGGAGACAGCCATGACAATTGGGATCCAGGGGTATACCCGTGAGGAGATTCGTGAGTTCATGCACGAGTACTATCTGCAGCCGCACGGGACAAAGACTGCGTGGCTTGCCGCCCGGCAGGTGCCTGATGGTACGTTGCGGCGGTGGCGGAAGCTGGTATTCGAGGGCGACCTCGACCGGAATCTGATTCCAAGGGATCATGGGGTNATGGCCCGCACATCTGGCGAACGGTCCGCGCTTGAAAANGCGCGTGCCAAGGAGATCGCCAAACACCAGTCCGAAGTTGAGAAGCTCAAGAAGCGTATTGCGGAGCTTGAAGGTACGAATTCAGCCTTGGGAAAAGCTATAGGGCTCTTGCACGAGTTGAGCGTGCCAGGGCCCGATACAACCCCGACGAACGATCGGAACGGTTCATAGACGCAGAGAACGTCCTCGTCATGGCCCTGAAGAGAATCATGAGTTCTCAGCGGCAGGCGCTTGAACTGGCGGGCGTATCGCGCTCGACGTGGCATTACCGCCAGGCACCCCGTGAGGGTCCGGATCCCCTCCACCAAGCGGAGCGGGCGTACGAGTGCCGCATCAGCCCCGAGGACCGTGACCGGATCGTGGAGTACATCATGCTGGGATGGGCCCAGCAGGTCTCCGTGGATCACTCCTTCGCCACGGCGTGGGATGCCGGGGTCATGCTCGCTTCCCGACGCACCTGGTGGCGCATCGCGGCGGAGATCGAGGACCAGCTGCTGCGCCCCACGATCCCCACTAAACGCGAGAATAAGCGGGTCCGGCGGGAAAAACCGGTGGTGAAGGCCACCGGCCCATGCCAGGTATGGAGCTGGGACATCACCGATGTTTACTCTCCGTGGCGGAAAATAGTCTTCAAGGTCTACTCTGTGATGGACATCTTCTCCCGCCAGATCGTCGGGTGGCGGGTGGAAGAACGTGAAGCCGACCACCTGGCAGTGGAGATGTTCGAAATAGCCATCGCCCGGTACGGCGCACCCCAAGTGGTGCACGCGGACTCCGGGCCGGCCATGAAGTCCCATCTGCTCCGCGAGGCCCTCACCGCCCACGGAGTGGAGCTATCCCACAACCGGCCCTACGTGAGCAACGACAACCCATTCAGTGAGTCCGGGTTTCGGACCATGAAATACCGACCAGGCTACCCGCGCATCTTCAAGACCGTCGAGACCGCCCGAACCTACATCGACGACTACGTGCCTTGGTACAACACCAAACATAAGCACTCCGGCATCGCACTCTTCTCGCCTTCACAAGTCCACGACGGCTCTTGGAAGGATGTCTGGAAAACACGCGACCACGCGCTTCAGCACTACTACGACAAGAACCCCGGAAGATTCCGCCAGCGACCCACCACACCAACCCCGGCCGACCATGTCGGCATCAACCTGCCCGAAACAAAACCAGCCAGAATAAGCGCATAGTGACTCCACACAGCTTGACAATTTTCGAGTTAAGTTGAAAATGACCCTAAAGGAGTCATCTTCTTACCCAAAACCCGCGTGTTTCCGGGCTTTTGGGCCCCTGTCGGATTCGAACCGACGACCCCGCTTGCTTATCAGGGGTCAATTCGGGCTGCCAATAGGCCGTTTTGGCCTTTTCCTACATGATGCGATTGCAACAATGCAAGATACTAAATAGTGGTCGTTGTGTCTTCAAAAGTATGGGTTTTGTATGACGTGGTGGGAACTCCCATCAGACTGGTTCACGACCACGAGCATAGCCAATTAGCCACCGAAGCTGTGCTTCTCATTTTACTCTTGCTTCTTCGCGGCTAGCCTTTAAACCGCAAATTTCACGGAACGGATCGTCAGCGCACCGACGCGGGATTTTGCTGACCGTCACACCTGACGCTGATCTTGAGCACCTTTCTGCCCTCGATCGCAACGGGTCGGGATAGGTGTGACGGCGACGCCACTAAAACGTGGCTTGATTCGCGGGACGGTTCACGATTTGCGGCCAGCTTTACGAGGTGACCGACAAAACGAGATGGCTTCGTAGGCTGGCTCAGGTCGGGTCGCCCAATCGGCCGATCGGAGGCAGCCCAGGCAGTTTGTCGACGGTTGCCAGGATTCGCAGTACGTCTTGTGCAGCTTGTCGGTTTGATTCTTCGAGCTGCATCCATCCGTGGTGCGTCGGCGACTCGAGTGCAGCAAACAGGGCGTTGAACCTCTGCCTATCAGAGCCCTGACGCGCCTCGACGATGGCGTAGGGNTCTTTGATGCATGCGCACAGCACGGCTGCGTCGTCCAAGTGCCGGCCTCGGTCCCGNGAATCCGTCATGTAGGCAGCACCTTTAAGAACGAGGGCGCCGTGCAGGTTGGGGATGCTCAGTCGCGTCTGGCCACCTTCATCGCCTGTGATCATCACGTTTACCGTGCGCTGGAGAGCCTGGGTACCGCCCTCGATCTGGAACGGCTCNCTGCCGGCCATCTTGGTGATGTTCCGTGGTGCTGTGTGGTCTGCGATCATGACGTCGACCTGCTGTTGACCGCGAAGGAAGCGGTGGGCTGGTGCGTCCTTGTCTATGGAGTGTTCGATCTCGTAGCCCAATTCCCGGAGGGCATGTTGCATCTTGGGAGCAGTAGTTGCTTCCGTCTCGATGTGCAGCACCATGTCCACGTCCGTGGTGGCTCGGCTAACCGGAAGACCAGCCGCCGTTGCGTGCAGCTGAACCATGAGTCCNCCGACAAGCGTCCACTGTTCGCAAGGGATCGCGGCGGCCAACTCCATGCATTGCGGCCAAGGTGACGTTCACCCACCGGCTGGCGCGTCAATAGTCCAAGTTTCGCGGTCAACTACCGTTAGCTTCCTTCCACTGCGTGAAGATCCCTTTGAGCATGTTTTCGCCGGCGGCCCGCTCCCTAGAGTTAAGTGATTCCATGAGGTCGACGGCGATGACAGCATCTGGCGTGCCGGACTCCTCGAAGCCGTACCTACCATCGACGACGTGCATGATGATATTCCCGGCAGGGTCCTCCACCAAAGACAGTCCGTTGACAATCATCGGCGCCCTGATTGTGTCAAGGTAGCCTTCCAGAATATCGGTCCGTCCGGCGGCAAGCCCGAAGCGATCCGCAACCATTGAATCGTTCAGGGCAGTAGTTCCGGTAGGCAGGAAGTAATCTGCAGCGCGGGAAATACCAGAAGGTGCAATGCGGTAGCGCTTCACCTGGTCTTTAGTGCCTACAGCGGCGGCCAGTTCGGCGGGATCCATGATCTTGAGGCGTTGCTTGAGTCGGTAGCGGGCCGTCGCGTCAATCCAGCGCGGAATTCCGCCTTCGATGATGTTGAGCGCAGCCCAGGCCGTCGCGGAATTCCAGCTGCGCCCCTTCAGGGTGCGCCGGTTCTTGTACCGCTGGATTGAAGCACTGTCGATAAGAATCGAGCGTCCAGCACGGCCAGCGACAAGTAGACCTCCACTCTTCAAGAGCTTATGGACCATAGCCCGTGTGGCCGCCAGCTCTTCCGCAGCTTCCGCTGTAGTCATCCACGATCGAACCATGGTCATAATGGTATACCATCATGAACCATTATGAATAGATGTATTGGTGCATAACGATCTACCAATACCTCCATACCTAAGCGAGGTAGTCGCGCAGTCATGGGCGGCACCATAGAACGGAAGTATGAACGCATGACCCATCCACGCCCCACACATCAAGAAAACGTTCCCAGAGTGGTCGCCTCTCAGAACAAGAGACGTAGATCGGAGCTTTCATCCCCGTGGCACCAAGGCCAGGCTATCCACCCGATCAGACTCACTCAAAATACGCGTGCACCGTGATCAGGTACTTATTCGAACCGAAACAGCCGGCGTTGGAGGATCGGAATTCCAGCAGTGCGCAAACATCAACGAAATCTATAACCGCAAGTCAGAACATGTTGAGAACTAATAAACGATCGTCAGTTATCAACGCTTATGAACCCCGCTGTCGTCTCTATCCCCGATTTCGACTTGTCAAAAGCCGTTCCTTGTCTTTGCTGGTGCGAAAGGCACGCAACAATGGATGGTACTGAAGCGTCGGCAATTGTCGCCCATTTTAATGTGTTTCTAATGAGTCGGTTACATTCATCCGTTCTTTCAGACCAATGCACAGCCATCCGAAAATATTCGATGCCACATCGGTGACTTATGAGCGAGATCCCATGCAGGCCAGTCGACGGCTTCAGCATCACATTCGTCCAGTCAGTGTCTTGGACACGCTTGGCCATGTACGCTATGAATCGCCTATGGCGGAGACGGACGCGCACAAGTCTGGCTTGGCTAGCTACTTTCGATGTTTTGGAATCTGGCGGAGAATGCGGCCAGCCAAGTGTCTACGTCGGCGAGCAAGTCCTGTTCTTGAAAGCGTGTGGCCAAGCTGTCGACCATATGTTCACGAACAATCGTGGCGTTCTGTGCGGAGTACATGGCTATGAGGTGGCTCGCTCCCTCGTTGACGACGCTGCGCATCGCGGCGTGTGCTCGTGCATGGAACATCATAGTCTCGGCAACTTCAGCGCCGTCGGTGACCATCATCAGCAGGGCGATATCCCCTGAGTCCTTGGGTCGGAGCCGGTCCGGACGCCGATCCGCCTCAGCCAGCCGTTCGTGGACTTTATGGGCCTTGGCAATCAGGAGCGCCGCGGGACCTGCCACATAGGCTTTGGCGGACGTTGTGGGTTCTGCGTCTATCGTGGATATTTCTGTGAGGACTCGGTCGTGGACTGCCAGTTCCAAACCGTAGGCCCGGGTCGTAGCCTTGTCCTGTCCTGCAATCCTTGCTGTTCGGCCCTTCTTGCCGGCATATCCTTCGGGCACCAGAAGATCCACGGTGGTGCGTCGTTCCCACGGCAGCCCNCGTTCGCTGGAATACCCGTAGATTCCTGGACGTTCCTCCCGTGCAGGCTCCAAGCCAATTGAAGCCATGAGCTCTAGTATTTTGGGGTCTTCCGCGACAAAGACCGGATCGATGACAAGATCGCCATCCCGCGTCGATTCCATGTCAATGGGCCCNCACTTNTTCTGGACCCAAACATGAACCGCATGCGCGCCGACAATAGTTAGCGCCTCTGCATACGGACCCAACGCAATAATGGTCGTGATCAGCAACCGCCTCGAGCGTTCAGCCCCATAACGAGCATCTTCCATCCGCGGCTGGCGAGAAATCCCTGAACTACCGTTCATGCTGCTCGAGCAAACGCTGGCAGGAAACTGAGCGCAACATCAGCCTGGCGCCCCGGAGAGGCCAGCGCGTCAAGCATCCCCACTCCGCGCTCAACATGGCTGTGCCCTTCACCTTGCGCATAAACCGGCGTGCGCTCTCCGTCGACGGCAAGACCACAACACTGGCCCTGGCAGATGGCGACATCGCCGGAAAACCCGTCAGCTTTTCAGGATTGTCCACATACACGACGGGAGTGAAGGAACTGGTCTGGGAAACATCACCTGACACAGCCTCCAACGACGAAACAACAGGATTCGCCCCTGTTCTTCAAGCCGCTGAACGAACTCTGCGAGGGAAGAATCAAGGGCAAAGAATCGCGCGCCAGGCCTCTTGGTAACTGGAGCCAGATTCGCTGTCTGTGCCAGTTTCCCAAGGAGTCGTCGCCGCTCTGCGCCGGTGGCATTTTGGATACGGTCCAAGGCCACCGCGTAGGGCAAGTCACTGCCCGAATCAGACAGAGTTTCCGTCAGTTGAAAACCAGCTCCTAAAGCGATCCGCTGCAACATCGCATACGTCGGTTCAACCGCTCCCGACTCAATTCTGGTGATCGTTGAAGCAGGCAGGCCAATAAGCTCAGCAAATGCCGTCTTACTGAGCTGCCGCTTGAGGCGCATTCGACTAACGATAGACGCCGCTGTAGGAGTAACCATACAACCAAGCCTACGATGAGCCTTGCATATATGCAAGGCTCATCGTAGCTCACCTAGAGCGCTCTCGTAATACGGTTTGGTGCCTCATTTCGCGAGCACTTTAGATGACTCGTCGCGACATTGCAGCGCTGGCCAGTGGTTGGCATAGTCGCCACTCAGGACAACGGCTAGCTTTAGCCAACAGTGCGCTAGCCGCCTGTCGTTGACGACGTCAACCTGACGCTCGAGTCCAGACCAGATTGCCGAAACAAGTTAAACGGACGCACCGGTGCTAGGATTCGCAGCGACAGGAACGGGCGGCAGCAGGGTTGCGGGGTCGATGCCGGCTACTTCACAGAGCCCTTGGAAGTGATCAAAATCGAGACACTTCATGAACTCAAATACCGCGCCAATCGCAGTAGCAACTTCGTCAGGGCTAACCGTGATGTCGGTGGCTGCTGTCTCGCTGTGGGAATGTGCGTGTAGGTATCTCGTGAGTCGCAGACGCAGCGCGTCAGCATCACCTACATACCCACGCTGCTCGAGAAGCTCCTTCGACTTGCGCATCGCACCGGTGAAGTCACCAATCCGCTCGGGGTGCTTGAATGCAAGAAACGTCTCGAGCATTCGACGAACCACATTTGGAAACAGGATCTGCGCATCGAGCTTGTGCTCCATAGAGTCATCGATCTTGAGTTCCTGCAGGGCCTGCGCCACGATGATGAATGAGTGTTGGTAGCTCGATCGCATCTTCTTCCGTACCCCTGGTGTTGGTGGCCATATGGANAGGCGTGGGCGACGCTTAGGCCTCGACGAAGCCGCAGCGGGCGTGTGTGACGACCGAATCTCGTAGAATGCCTCCGTGTAGACGTCCTTGGACTTTCGCCCATCGGCGAGTTTTCCACCTCCTCTAAGTCCATCCATTTGGATGTCCCACTGTCTGAATAGCTCGAAGTTGTGAGTCAAGAGAATGATCTGCGCGATGTGGTCTTTGGTTACCACCTCGGTCCATATGTAGCTGGATATGCCCATGAAGATGTCACTGTCCAGACTCGACACCGGGTCGTCGATCACAACAATCGGCTTCCCACCGGAGGATGGGATCCGTGCAACTGATTCAAGGAAATGGACGAGCGTAATGGCCGTTCGTTCCCCNATGCTCAAGCCGAGGGCGGGCTGACCATCTCGGGTTACGCGGTACTTGCCATCAATGGCTTGGAACTTCAATTCATCGCGGCCAAGGAGCCGAGTGACTTCCTCGGTAAGTACCTTCGCGCTCGGCATCGGATCACCTTCGACAGATTCGAGCGTCGTGATCTCGTCTCGATGCGTATTGAGTTCGACCAATATCCGTTGAGCCTCAGCATGTGCGGTCGCCGCTGTCTCTTGGTTTGTCTTGACTTCTGTTTCGGCGGTTTTCAAGTAATGCAGCTCGACGGCTGTCGCGGCTCTGTGAACAAGGGAGTCGTGTTTCTCTACGCGTTCGTTGTGCTCCGTACGAAGTTTCAGAAAGTCCGTTCCTGAAACTACCGGCGGATCCCCAACTTCAGAGTCAATAACTTCTAGAACGTTGGCCGCCTTTGCCTCACTTAGCATCCGCGCGTTCTGGACCCAGTTTCGAAGCGCTAACAGCTCATCACGCAATGACTGAGATGCAATGTCGTAGCGAGGCCTGAGATCGTCATAGAAGAGCCCCTTGGCAGGAATTGCGACTAAGGCCGATTCAGCCGAAGATTCAATTGCTGTCAGTTCGCGTGATATCACGCGGAGTTCTTCCTGAACGCGCTTCACCTCATCCGAGAAGTGCTGATCTATCAGCGCCCGGCGCTCGGCGGTGAGAGTGCTACCGCAGAAGAGGCAGACGTCAATCTGGTCGTGAAGGTGACGTCCCGCATCCACCCAGGCTGTCGCATTTGGATGGTCGGAAAGAGTGTCAAGCATTACGGTTGTTGGTGACGTTGCAAGTGCAGTCGTGAGCCGCATGGCCAGACCGTCCGGTTTCTGGACTACGTTCGGACGATCGGGGATCAGATCGGACTTGTTTGAATTTACTAGTCCGATCTTCGTCTGTAGCTCCTCTTCAGGCAGAGCGGCCCAAGACAAGTGAGAAGTCCCAAACGCGTTCCGAACTGTTCCGGCGCTGAAGTTGCTTCGAGAGTGCCAGCGACCACCCGCGTTACTGACGGCGTCAACGACTTGCTGAGAAACCCTTTTAAACGCCGCCTCGACGGCCTGAGTAGAAGTGCGTTCCTTCTCAGACTCTGTATCGCGTTTGATTGTCTTTTCGTCCACCATATTGCGGAGCTCGTCAAGCCGAAGTTCGGTTTCGATTGGCTTTTCGCCAATCGTTAAGACTGCTTCCATCTCGGCTTGCGCGGGNGTGAATCGGTGGCTCCGTGCGACATAGTGCTCGCTGAATACGCGGACTCTGTCGAACATGACATCGTCCAAACCATTTGTGGTTCGCTCAGTGCCATTGTCGTCTAGGGCGATGGAGAGTCGTTCATGCCCCTTCCCATCTTCTGCGTTGCGTAGGCCGTCTAGTGCCCCGGACAACGATGTCTTACCGGACCCATTCGGCCCGTATATAACATTGATGCGGCCGAGCGGCGGCAGTGCAGGATCCCAAGTATAGTTCGCCCAGTTACCGCTGTTCTTGATCCACTCAACTCGGCTAAACATCAGAAACCTCTTTCCCTGGTATGACTCGCGTATGGTCATCGCCGACCGTTTGGCGGCTCTTCTCGGCGCCGTGTCCGTCCATCCACAGAACAATGTCGAGTACGCGAAGGAGCGACAAATGAGGCTGGCCCGACGTCG
Source organism: Arthrobacter polaris (assembly GCF_021398215.1). Lineage (NCBI taxonomy): Bacteria > Bacillati > Actinomycetota > Actinomycetes > Micrococcales > Micrococcaceae > Arthrobacter > Arthrobacter polaris. The sequence goes on along the minus strand of NZ_CP071516.1, from coordinate 125,964 downwards.
TTCGGATGGCGTCCAGCCGCTGNGCTAGACTTTGACCTTTCTCCCCNTGAAATGCCTCCCTCCAGCTTCGCCACTGCCCACGGCTGTCACGCATTCCGGCTTGTTTCGCGATAACGGAATCGTAGATCAGAATAAGATGTGGCCGTTTACGGGCAAGAATCTTGCTGGCTGTAGTCTGTCCGATGCCCCACAGGTCTTCTTTCTGCCGCAGGATCTGCCCAATACGGTCGGCGGGAGAATCGTCATCAAGGAATCTGGTGAACTGGCCCGGGTCCAGGTCTTGTAGGCGTAAATCGACGGCTAGATCGCCCAGAAGTACCTCAAACTTGTTGCTGAGTTCCTCCATGATTCCAAGAGCCGCTTGGCCAGGAACATGAATCGAAAGCATCGAAACGGCAATCAGGTCCGCGGGCGTGATCCGATTCGGCTCAACAAGGTGCCCTCCACCAGCAAACGTCTCGAACCGACACCCCGTGTATCGCGGTCGCCCATTGGCGAGTTCCTCAAAGTACTTTTTNACGTAACCGACGGCCGCTTCGTCATCAACTTTGGACATTGCTTGAACCGGCATGTTCCCCTATGCGTTTAGACCCGCGTCACGGCCGCAACGTTGCGGCAGACTTGGTCCAACCGTACTATGCACACACGGGCAGTGAAGCGAGGAAACCAGCACACCCTCCTTCATAGAAATCGGTAGGACGCGCCAAATGGCGACTCCTTAGCCTTATCCACACGCTCGACATCGCAACGGCGGCATGACCAAATCGAAACGATTCTCGTTCCATTCAAATCTCACATCATTACTCCGTGGCGCCGGGATGACTCGTAGTGCCATAGCAACTCCACAGAAAGATGCTAGAGTCACACATGCACTCAGTGTGCACAAAACCCGGTCTTCGATCGGGTTTTCTGTTTCCCGAACGTTTTGGAAGTCTCGGCCGGTCATTGACCGGCCTTTTTCTGCCCTCGTTCATTCCTGACTCCACAGCGAATCTGCTGTGGTCACCGTCAACTCTAGGTTGGACCACACCCTGAGGGGAGGGTGCGAATTGGAAATCCTTGCTGACATCGCTTGGAACATGTTCGTCCCTGCTCTGCTCACCGCAGTCGGACATTTTGGGATCCGGCTCCTTCCCTTGGTCTCGGACCGCGTGAACACACGTGCAGTCCGACTGGCCAAGGCGAAAAACAAGCAGAGCAAGTAAGCGAAATCGCACTGAACCAATGGGTAGGGAGAAGTGTGCCCAAAATCAGATCGATCGGACCCAGAATCACCGATTGGCGCGTGCTTCAGAGTGAAATTGGCCGAGATGTCCGAAACCTTTCAAAATGCGGAAGGAACCGGAACGTCTACCACTCAGTGCATGTAAATAGTGCCCCGCCGATGTCCATCTGGTGACCAATGCTATCGGTGGCTACTCAATTACCGAGACGGCGAAGGTACAGACATAGACAGATCGGATGGCCGCGTAGGTGCCGCGTTGCCCGGACTTCGTAGGAAGTGAGACCGGGGACCTCACCTCCAGGCGGGTATGCTCGTTGCTGACCGAATGGAATAAGACAGTGACGAAAGAGCCGTCCAGATGATCAATTACAAGCCGCCTCTTGGAGAATACAATCACCCGAATGGGGTCTACAGGATTGCCGACCTACGGGGTGCTGAAATGTGTGACTCCCACTACGTGCGCGGCGGGCACTTCCACAAGGCGGGATTTCGAGGGCTGAAGTCGGGGCAAATAGTTGACGTGGAACTAGTTCCGGAGCTAGGGAACCCGGCTGACAAATGGGCTGTGGCGCTCCACGTCGCCGGACAGCGCATTGGATATATTGCTAGTGATTTTGCATCGCTATGGCAGGATATCGTCGTACCGCTCAACAAGTCCGGGAAGGCCGTTGTCGCTACCGGCGTTATTGTCGATGCTGAGGGCCGGACTGCGACAGTGTTCTTACCTTGGTTGCGGTGGACCATTCCTTTTGGATTGGACTACACTGCGGAATGCATGGCGATCATCGGGGCAATTTCGAGAGTGCAAGAGNAAAAGCTTCTTCGGGTATACCCTACAGACCACACTTCGGAATCCATCGCCCTGTTCCAGAGCCTGGCTGCACTGGCCNCCTCATTGAACTGGCGGTCCCAAACGCGTGGCCATGACCTTCCGTCCCAACTGATGTATTGCCTGCTAGGCGTCCAGCAACAACTAAAGGCTGAAAAGCTGGCCGCTGACGAAGCCTTGCGAAGGCATCAGCAAACCGTGGCCTTCCGAATGCGCACGGATGAAAAGACGACGTTTACCGCTATCGCAGTCGAACTGGGGTGCTCCGCGGCAACTGCCAGCAAGAGATACGCAGAGTATCTGGGTGGCCTGTCGCCGGACGCAAGAACAGCGCTGGAGGCCAGCCAAGGTGAGTCCGAAGCTGACCTTCGGAACCGGGTGCTGACAATGTACAGCCAAGGCAACAGCGCCGGCTCTGTGGCGACGGAGCTGGGATGTTCTGGCACATGGGTGCTGAAAATATTGAAGGAGTCCGGCATCGAGCTCGTTGACCATAATGGGGCATCGCGGGACGAACGTCTCGCGAGATGCCGTGAAGCGTGCCGCATGCAGGAGTTGGGTCTCTCTCGAAGAGACATAGGCGCCAACCTCGGCGTCTCAGCCGACACAGTCAAGTCCCTTCTGAAGGACGGGAAGTTCTACGCGGCGCCTGAGACTGACCACGGACGTTTGACTCGGGCCCGCAACTCTCGTGCGACCGAGCTCGTCTCACTGACAGTATCCGAGGCAGCTGGCGTACTAGAAATGGCGGAGGCGAAGCTCAAGTTGGCCCGTAAGGATCATGCGCTTCTCACGGAATTGTACGGATCAGCCTTTTAAACGTTGCCCAATAGACGACCGTTCGATATCCCTCTCTAAGTGCCATCCCTCCAACCGCAAACTTGTCGCCGCGCCCGGCCGACCAAAACCGGGACTCGTCCCCACCCGGATCATTCGCGGTACGAGACCATCGCGAAAGTCGTATTCGGGCTCTACAACGCACAAGCAATCATGCCCTACTTGCTGCAATCCATCGAAACGGATTCGCAGCGGTCAGCGAGTCATCGACGGTGTCGAGAATTTGCCTGAACAGCCATGATTCACCATCACGGCCATGGGTATCCCGCTCAGCTGGGCCCATCAGGACACCTCAGGAGCTATGGCAAGCCGGAATCATTAACTTCCGCGGGGTTTGCTCATTCAGCATTGTAATGATGCTTCCAGGCCAACGATGCTCTGATCCACACGGCGCCCAAGGTCTGCGTGCCACAGCGGTCACAGGGCGCCCCAAACACGCTTTGGAAGCCGGTTCCACGATGTCCGGTCAAAGCCGAATTTAATGAGTTTCTAATGAGTTCGGTGGGAACGGTGCGGTTCGAGGCAACTCCCCAAACGCATAACCGCAGGTCAGGGGCCACTACCCCACCCCAAACTGCGCCTTCGAACAGACGACCGTTGTATTCGAAACCCAAGGCCCTTTAATGCGAAATGGCGGGGTGGAAATCCACCCCGCCACTGCGAAAAGCCCGTAAATCCGGGCTTTTGGGCCCTATAAAACTCGAGGGCCCCTATCAGATTCGAACTGATGACCCCGCTGTCGACGCGATCGACCAAATCGACTTGCCAAAACCCATTCCTGGCCCTCGTTGCCGCGGTAGGGATATGACAATACATGACACTGAAGAGTCGCCACTTGCCACCCAATTTAATGAGTATTTAATGACTCGGTGTTATCTCGCAGGACATAGGTGACAGTTCTGCCTCAACACATTGGTGACACAATGGCGGTTCTTGGTGGTGACACTTCTCGCCGTTGTTACCGGGGCTTGGCCGTCCGGTGGCGATGGCAAAGAATGATGGGTGAATAAGAATGAGCCTGTCGATCCCCGTGTCCGCCTCGCTATCGCCCAGTGGCCTGATGGTGCCCCACGTGGTGCTGTGACCACGTTCTGCGTTGAGCATGAGATCAGCCGCAAGACGTTCTATAAGATCAAGGCCAGGGCCCGTGATGAGGGCCAGGCTGCCTTGGAGCCACGCTCTCGCCGGCCGAAGAACTCGCCCACGCAAGTTTCTGAGGACCGCAAGGACGAAGCGGTCAAGGTACGCGCCGCCCTGGAAAGCTCGGGGCTGGACCATGGCCCGATCAGCGTGCACGACAAAATGGTGGCCTTGGGGATGGATGCCCCGTCCGAGTCGTCGCTGGCACGGATCTTCCGGGAGNAGGGTGTGGCCCGGGTGGAGCCGAAGAAGAAGCCCNGTGCCGCGCACCGCAGGTTTGTCTATCCTGCCCCGAATGCCTGCTGGCAATTGGACGCCACCGAGTATGTGCTCACCGGTGGGCGCAAGTGCGTGATCTTCCAGCTCCAGGATGATCATTCCCGTCTCGCGGTCGCCACCCACGTCGCCTCCGGGGAAACCAGCGAGGCGGCCCTGGCGGTCGTGAAGAAAGGCATCGCAGCCCGCGGGGTTCCACAAAGATTATTGACTGACAACGGGGTGGCGTTGAATCCCTCACGCCGCGGCTGGGAAGGCCAGCTGGTCAGCTACGTCTCCTCGCTAGGGGTCGAGGCGATCACCGGCAAACCCTACAAGCCGACCACGCAAGGAAAGAATGAGCGGTTTCATCAGACCTTGTTCCGGTGGCTGGACAAGCAGCCATTAGCCCACACCCACGCTGAGCTTCAGGCGCAGGTCGACCGATTTGACCAGATCTACAACACAGAGCGTCCGCACCAGGGGCTGCCCGGGCGCATCACCCCGCAACAGTCCTGGGACGCCACGGCCGTCGCCGAAGCACCCCGACCGAAACCCGTACCGAGTCTTCCCCAGCCACAGCTGCCACTGCCAGCAGCCCAGCCCTGGCATGCGCCCGACGCTGCAGCGACAGACTGCGCGGAAACGTCACAGCACAACGCCACGNACCTCCTTGGAAACCCACCCCAACCCGGGATCCGACGGGATCCAGAAACTCGGTGGCACGGTGTCCCACCCGCCGATAGCGGCCACCAGACGCTGCGGGTCTACTCCAACGGTGTGGTTAAGATCGGCAAGACATTGTTCTCTGTGACCAAACGGATGGGTGGAAGAAACATCAATGCCGTCTGGGACCGTGACGGCATCGTATTCGCCAGCACAGAGGGCGAGATCATCGCCGAGTACCCTGGCCGCTCGAAGGCACCAAGTACGTCGGGTTGGGCAAGGCCCGTGCCCGCTTCCGCAGATAAAGCCAAGAAGGAAAAGCAGAAGGCAAAGCGTCACCGAAGTCCTGACATCTCAACTGTCACCAAAGTCCTGAGGCAGAACAGTTACCGATGTCCCGGGAGATCACATATTTAATGACTCGGTTGTATCCAGCCGAGGTTTCATACCCGTCCCCTCTGGGGAGCGTTAAACCTCTCAGTCAACCACTGGTGGACGACTGTCGTCGATTATGAGCAGAACTTACCTTTCACACCGGTCAACCTCGAGGACCATCAAGCTCGACATTTGTCAGCCAACGGAGAACACGACAGCCTGAGGCACCATCCCAGCGACCACCTCCTGGACCGGGGTTACCCGCACTGCGAGAGTACCCCGGGTCCGCACGGCGAGCCTGGCAGCGGTGAGGGCGGGTCCACCCAGTCGTCCGGGGTCACCAGGTCACGCAGGCTGTCAGTGTCGCCATTGACGTCATATGGCAAGACGCGGCGCATCGCAAGACTGACCTGAAGCCCTCCACCCATCGGTGCCATCGCCCCGGATGCGAGGGGCGAATCCCACCATAGGTGGGCCGTCGCGAGCGGGTCATCGAGAAGAGTTGCAGGGACGCCGAGGTGTTCGGACCAGAGCCGCGCCCGAACCCGCGCTGCGAATGGCCGCCCGTCGGCGTCGAGATCCCCNACGGTCGCGGCGACGACTTCGGCGTCGGACTCCCAGCCGCGGCGATTGCAGTTCGCTGACCCAATGAGGGAGATCTCGTCGTCTACCATCATTGTCTTCGCGTGCACATATGTGTGTGCCCCGAACGTNGCCAGTAAAGGGGAATGCAGCGTGAACACATGGAGCTTATACCCTGTGGATCCCGGCGGATGTGCNTCGATGAACCGCTTTCGCCACGCCCATTTATGCGGCAAGTCAGAAATCGGCGAATCGGCCATTAACAAGATTATGAACTCAACCCGTGGCAGCGCTTGTCGCAGGGCCTCGGCGGCACACATGCTAACCATGTATTGGTCCTCCCAGTAGATATAGTGCCGGGCCCCNGCAATAGCGGTGAGATAGATCTCCTGCACCGTGCGGGGCCGAACGTAGCGAGCAGATATCACTGGTGGCGGTGACGCACACGAGCGTACCGGACGCACAGGTAGCGCGACGTGCGCGTTGAACGTCTCTCCGATCCGCACAAAGGCACGCCCCGACGGCGGCGATGCTGGCTGGCACAACCCCAGCAGCGGACCTTTTACCCGATCATGGGAGACGTGATCTGAGTTGGCGTACCACCGTGTAATGAACGTCTCGAGCAAATCATCCGCTGCTGGGCCGATCAACCGGACGTGGACGTCGTGTTGTGGTGCACCTCCNACCTCCACCGCCGCTGGATCCTGAGCTCTCGGGAACGTACCACTGGCCGCGACCGCGATCTCTTTACCTTCGAGCACTGACTCGCGCCTTGGCGACATAAACCCATTTTGACCTCCCGCCAGAGCGGTGATTGCGGCAGTCGTGCCACCCGGGACCGCTGGCAGGACAATCGGGGTGAAGATGGGACAGAGCCGGTCGTTGTTGATGTCAAGTCCGCCGCAGAAGCCGATCAAGCCCTGCGATCCGGAGACGAGCAGCACTTTCTGGTGCTGGCTGCCGAACGTGTGGCTCAGCTCGTTGTTATCAAGGATCGCCGCGCCTTGTGTCAACCGGTTGACGAAGTTCACCTCGGCGCTGTTCTGTGTACCCGGTTGGTCCCACAACATCACCCGCACCTGAACTCCTGATTGCGAGGCTGCCATTAGCAGGGTTCTCATGGTCGACGCAGCGATTGTCGGATTGCGGGTCCCACCGCAATACGCCGGACCGTCCGCCCGATTTAGTGGCACGTCGAGATCAAGATACCAGCCGAGCAAGTAGATGAAATGCCCGGCTCCCCGGGCTGTTCGGATAGCATCGAGGTAACTTGCGTACGTCTCGGCGCCGTCGATGAGCGCGGTCGCTCGATTACCTGGGCGAACCTGAGGACCCAGTGCCCGCACCCAGCGCGTCACCCTGTCACCCATATCCGCCGGTCTGGGCGACACCGGTGGTGCGATGGGGGTATCACGACAGGCCCTGGCGGCGACAATGGTACCCCACCTTCTGCCAACTCGGAGTCGNAGACGCCTTAACGTCTGAGGACCGACGACGGGGTCGGCAGGATGGATGCCACGGTCTCGTTTGTAGCGGGAGACCGCAGCCCCNGTGTCCGACCCGAATCGCCCGTCCGCTCCCGATGCCCCGGGTGAGTAGCCGAGCCGCCCTAGCGCCTCTTGCACTTTGGCCACCCCAGCCCCGATGGACTGGGCCGGCACCGGGTACGGGGCGGTCCCCGGCCCCGAGCCGAATCTGTCCGGCGGCAACTGCGGCCAGCTGGGCGTCACCGGCGAACAGGGTCGACAGTAGTGTCACTGGCACGTTGCCATATGCGACGTCCTCTTGGAAGGCTCGTCCTTTCACGGCAGATGAGGCCAGATCCTCAAACTGGCCTGATCGACCGGGCAAAAGCACCCGCCGAAGGATGCACTGGTTCGCCGGCATCAGCCCTTCCAAACCGGTCAGCCGTCTCGCCCACTGATCCACACGAGTATGCGGCCGGGACCCTTCCTCCACGACAAGGGCGAAGTAGCCAGGATGTGTCCCCTCAACATCCCACCCAGCTCTCTCCGCGCGGTCGCGCCTGAGCACACGGCCGTCGACAAGCACACTGACCCGAGCGTGTCCCTCGCCGACCACGGAGCGGATGAGCAGGTCTCCTGCGCGCAGTTCCGGATCTAGCCGCTCATGAGGCCCGGTGATGAGTTCGAGCCGGGCAGCAAGGCTCTCGCGCGCTTGCGTCCCGGATGAAGTGATGAACGCCGCGGCTAGTTCTCGTGCTGTTGTCCCCAGGGCAGTCAGCACATCCGAAGGAACATACCACTCTCCGGTGCTCCAGTATCGAGAATGTTCTCCTCGAACGGCTCTTCTCGTTTCATGATGATCTCCTTNNTTGCTCAGGACTAAGTTCACAGCTGCCATCGGATCCAGATACCCGAAGCCGGCGCGTCCCGGATCGGTTCCGGCATACGGCCGACTTGTCTTNCTCAAGACGGCGCGAACTTGCTCACCATCCAACGGACCTGCTTGAAGGAGGCATGCGATGAGACCTGTGACGTGGGGNGTAGCCATGCTCGTCCCGCTCATTACCGTCAGCATCCCGGCGCTACCGGACGCCGGAGTGCTGCGAGCCACGACAGTTCGGGTTCCGGGAGCAAGACAATCGGGCTTCTCTCGCCCATCGATGGTCGGGCCGCAACTCGAGAATGCGGATACGGCGCCATCGCGATCATGGTGGTCATAGGCTCCGACGACGATGGGTTGCCACCCGTTGCAAATTGTCCCGGTCGTCGTCTCTCGCGTCGCCCGTTCCGTTGTAAAGTGCGCTTGGACATGAGCCGGACCCGGATCACGCTCGATCCACGAATCAAAGCGGCCGTCGCGCACATCCATGCCATCCAATACGAGATCCCATCGACTGCCCTCGCTGCTAGGTGCGAGACGGACGAGAATGTGGTTGCGGCCATCACCCGGATCGTTGTGCCGTTGTACTACTTGGGCCACAACCGTTCCCCGACAGTCNAACGTCGCCAGTCCCTCTCCTTCAAGCCTTGCGACACCGGCCGAGCCACACCGATTCAGCGCGACGCCAAGACGGTCAACGCCGCCGTACCAGACCTCGATCTCATGGGGCACAGGCGGACCCGAAGGTACGACGAGAGGCAAGTGCACCTTCTCACCTGGTCCGATTCGGCCCTGCGCGTGTTTCTTGGAGGTGAAGTAGTTGCCAGCGGATTGGACGATGAGCTGTCCCTGACGCTCCCGGACAAGGTTGTCCATGGCGCGTTCGAGCAGACTGGTGCCATCGTGCGGCCCGCCACATCCGCCGAGACTGAGGTTGATGACGAACGACCGTCCAGCGGCCACCGAGCGGATGAAGTCAAGCGCCTCTGCCAATGCTACGCAGTCACCGAGCCGCTGAGGTCCGGTCGGGCCCCACGTTGAGAGCTGTACGAAGACGATCACCGCGTCCGGAGCCATTCCTGGGAGTCCGCCAGGCCAGTCCATGCCCGCCGCAATCGATGTCGTGGCGGTACCGTGAGAGCCGGAGCCGAGGTCCGAGGCGGAGGCGTGGTAACCCAGCGCAGCCTCCGGGTCGGAAGTCTTCAGCGCCCTATCGATTTCCGCGGCGGTGTGAATCCTTCCGTAGCCGTAGCGGTTCCTGTGGCCGGGCACTGGGCCCGGCTGCTGGTTCCACAGTGCTGCCACACGGGTTGAACCGTCGCCATGTCGAAAGGCCGGATGGGTGAGATCTAGCCCNCAGTCGACCACGCCGACGACGACGCCCGTGCCGGTAAGTGGAAGTTCGCCGAGACCACGTAGTGCCCGTTCCTGCGTTAGTACGGATCTTGTGTCCAAAGCCATCGGAGCAGGAGACACAGGCTCTGGGCTAACCACCCAGGGTGCCTTAATACTGGCAAAGTCAGAGCGTCCGCGCAACGACGCAACAGAACCTCGCGGTACGCGCAGGGTAACGACATCGCCGAACGACGACACCACTCGCGTACCGACCGGTAGCGCTTGCCTTGACCCTAGTAGCCTCGCGAGCACCGCTACCTCGTCCTGGCCTGCCCCTCCTCTGTANAGTATGCGCAACCGGGGATCCATGAATGTTCCTGGTCCCGGTCAGCTACTCGGTGAGTATTGGCTTTCGCCTTAGCGGTTGAATTACTTGCCTTTTCTGGCCCATCGGCTGAGGCCTTCACCACGCTGAGTGTAATTACGTCGCCGCTGGAGGCGAAGTCCCCGCGACCGGGTCCTGCTCTGTCACAGTATCGGGTGTCCCCGAGACGTCAACACTTTGAACCCTCGAGAGGAAACCCGCTGTTTTCAACACCGCTTCAGCGTCGGCACGAAGCTTGCCGGTCACAGGTGGAACGAGCAAGCCTGCACTAATCAGGACGGACACCTCAGTGGTCAGCGCCACGAAGGCCCCGAGCTCCGGAATGCTGCCAAGGATCGTGCCCTGCGGTGAGTCGGAGAGAACCGCACGCGGCCGCCCGGACGCCAGCCCATGAACGGTGAGAATCTCACTGGCTACAGCAAGATCGGACCCCGCCGGGCGCACGTCCGGTACAGACGCTAGATCAGGCGGGTTCGGTTTCGTCGGGTCTATCGGCCCGCTTCCCGTTGCCTCTTTCGCCAGCGTAGCGAGCAGTACCAGTCCCATGGAGAGGCACCCATGACACCTCCGAGGATCTCAATCTGGCTGGCACGGCCCCGATCTTTAATATCACGCGCCAAGGCGGCACCCACCACCATCCCTATCGGGCTAAAAGCCATCACACTCCCCTTATTGCCCAAACCGCCGCTGAGAGCAAGCAACATGATCATCGTCGTCATCTGGTCACCGCCACCGCCACCGAACATCCCCGTGCCCGAACTGGACGATCCAGCAGATTGGTCGCTGCCAATAGAACCAACGAGCATCATTGGCACAAGCGCTGACATGAGTGGGTTGCCGCTCCCCAGGGTACCGGCGAGCATGGGTCCAATCACTACGGCATCTCGTAGTGTGGAGATGTCCTTGCGGGTGTTTGCCGTTGAACGGCGCATCTGAGTCACATCGCGGCCGATACGTCCAACCGTTCGGTTGACGGTCGCGATCGCTGCTGAATTGGTGCGCACGGACTTGTTGACGCTCTCGATAGCCATCTGCAGCTGTGCCTGCGTCACGGGGCGGTCGGTGGGTCTCGCTGAGGGCGTGGAAGGACGGGCAAGCCGAAGCGATGGACGGACCGCCTCTTCATATCCCTCATCGTAGGATTCGTCGTATCCCTCGTCATAGGCCTCGTCATAGGCCTCGGGTATCATCGACATGCTAACTGTCCTTCCGTGATTTAATCGGTTGATTTAAAGCGACTCAAGCGTATTTACTTCAAACTGACTGGCTCTTCAACGGGGTACATTCGAGGATTCCGGTGGCATCCTCGTTGATTTTCATCAGCCCGGCGTACCCTGCGGCGTTCCACCGCGGGCGAAACATATTTGGCGAACTCCTCTCTATAGGAGTCCGCCCGCCCGGCGATCCGCGACCACGACACATTGGACAGTCAGCGATCTCTCCCCAACACATCGCACAAGCGCCCAGTGCGTCGGCCAAAATCTGGTTACGAGTCCGCAGGGCGGCTACTTCGTCATAGAGCCTGCGTAGAATATCTGCGACACCTGGATCCGATCCAACACCTTCTGGTTGCTCTTCCTCCACGTCATCGAGATTGTTCCCCTCATTGCTGATCTCCTCCTGCGCGGCAATGGCATCGCGCTCACGACGTCTTCGCAATGCATCAAAACAGCCGCCGTCATAGGGTCCGCGGGTTGTTGAGCAAGGAGGTCCTCCATGGATGGACCCATCGAGACAGGATCCCCAGCCAACTGGGCGAGCAACAGCTGCTGGAATGGGTCCACGCCGGGAGAGCTAGGTGCGTCCATGACAATCCCTCTTTTCCTACGTCACAGCTCGAGCAAAATCGGTCCTAGAAAATCAGCCGTCGTCCCGGTAATAGGCGGCTTCCATTTCGTCATACATATCATCGAGCCACACCTCGGCGTACTCCCTCTCAGGGGCAGGTGCGACGGCGGGTTCCAGCTCTGGTGGAGCCAGCTGCCCGTACAGCCATTCAGCACGGTCCTCCTCGCTCGAGACGTCGAAACTCTCGTCGACGTAAGCTTCGAGATAGTCTTCACCTGCGTAGGGTGATTGCTCCTCCCATTCGGCAGAGGCGCGGGAAGCTAGCAAGCTCAAGAGGTTGGAGATGGCAGCGAGCGGGATGGGGCTTCCATTCGCCGCCGGCACTGTAGGGGCCCCAGCGCTGCCCATCAGCATCGAGGTAACCCGCGCTGGACGGTCGGGCTACCAAGGGCGCTGATGAGCTGGAAGATCGCACTGTTGGACTTTGCCGCACCCGAAGCCCCGCCAGCGAGTTGCGATGGTCCTCCCCTGAAGCTAGCCCTCCAAGTTGCGCAGAGACCTCCACTTGGGGCTGGTGGCACAGGCGCCGATGATCCAGCAGGTCGGGATGGTGTCGATAGCGCACTGGTTAGTCCGCCGATTAGGCCTCCAGCCAAGGCGCCCCATGGTCCAAGCGCTGCACCAGCTGCGGCACCGAGGCGACACCGGGCAATGCACGGCCGAGGTAGGGTGCGGCCTGTTTTGCAACACCGCTCACCGCTCGACCCACCCTGACAGAGCACTGCTGACATCGTCAAAGAATCCTTCTGCCATCTCCAACGTCGTGCCAGCACCGAAAATGCCCTCCACGACCTCCTCGATCTGCTCTTGCGACAGCCCTTGATACGCAGGTGCCAAGGAGCTATGAACGGTAGGGTATAATGCTGTCCAAGTTGACATGGTTTCAGATTACGCCGACGGCCCGGCTATGAATAGAGATTTTGAGCGTTTTTCTAAAGTGGGCTCCCTCAGCGGAGCTAGGCGTCGAGGTGCGCGAAAGTTGTTCCTTGTGTATTCGGGCTCGGGGAATCTGATCCAGAAGCCAACTGATCGTGTTTGCCGGGTCCGACGCCGGCTATGCCTTGATGCTGTTTGGCCCCTGGTGAGCGTGGCCGGAGCGACACCACAAGCACCCGGGTTGTCGGTGTGAACACAGGCATTTGCATCCTGAGATAGCTACACCCTGATAGGGCAACAGCCAATCACCGCCAAAGGTGGGGGCTGGCCATCTTCGATTGTCTGCAGGCTTTGCCATCCACAACACCAACGCACAAGACCTTCAACTCCATGTTGTGGCAGCTGCAGCTATGTAGTCAGCTGACCCCACCCTTGTTATTGGGGTCTTCTTCAGAACGCAGAAAATGGGAAGTCAACGCGTTTTAGAGTCGAACGCATATCACCCGAGCACCACTGGAATGAGGCTGAACGACTGACTCATTCCATTGACCCACCATCGTCACCACTCAATGCTGGTAATTGCCTGCTCTCCTCAGCCTGGACTTGGTGAGTGTCGCCGTTTACATTGAAAGCTGATGCTGGCCCCTGAGCGTGCCTCGCATCAGAGCGCACCACCTAGTAGCCAGCCGCGGAGGATCTTCGTGTGCCAGAAAACTGCCGCACGGGTCGGGCCACCCGAAAGTCCTAACACCCTCTTGTTTTCCTAATGGTATTAGGCCGATAATGAGGCATGAGCATATTCCCGGATCGGCGCACCCTACGCCGACAGTCCACCAAAGAGGAGATCCTCACAGCAGCACTCCAATTGATGGGACAGGAAGGCGTGGCCGGGATGTCCCTCTCCGCCGTGGCCCGCAGCGTCGGCATGCAGCCACCCTCTTTGTACGAGTACTTTCCGTCCAAGAACGCAATCTACGACGCACTTTTTGAACGCGGGGCCCGTGATCTCCGCAGAGCCGTCCTCGCTGCCGGGCCCCGTCAACAACAGGCAGAAGCGCCCGTGGCCGCTCCGCGCAGGTGCCCGCGCCTACGTGGCTTGGTCCCTGGCCAACCCGTGGCAGCCCAATTGCTGAACTGGCGCCCCGTGCCCGGATTCGAACCCTCACCCGAGGCTTCCTCAGCCAGCCGCGCCATGATCGAAGACACTAGCTAGAGGCGCATGCGTGTGCAGGTTCCCGAGCTCGTAAGAACCGGACGCAAGCAACTGCCAGGCCATCACGCAGCAGATCTTGAGCCGGGACGGGAGAAGTCTGTTCCGCTGCTGGATCTCAACCATTCGCTCGATAACCGCCTCAACGACGTCATCCGGTAAAAATCGTGTCAATACAATAATCGAGCCGCGATCGCTTACCCGCTCAGGACCCTCCGGCGTGAGCTATCCACTACGCGCGATGCGAGTCCACACCGCATCATGCGAGAAGATTGACCCAATTGCACCAAGTAAACGGCATTACCCCCTAGACTCCACCGGCAAGGGCAGAGCACAATTGGCTACACGATGGAAGTGGCGCTCAACGGCTTCACCATCACTTTCAGCGACCGGTTCCCGGCAGCTGGAAACTACTAAAGGAAAATCCGGAATAAACCGTTAGTGAGACAGTCCCTATGGTCGCTCCGGGTGTCGCGAAGTCCTTGGCTTTTAGATTCTTACGCCGCCTCAATGCAGGAGTTTGGTATGAACTCAGTTTGGCAATCGCGTGGGCAGGGACGCCAGCACCAGCGCTGTCGCGACGTCTTCCTGAGGATCGAGCCGCTGCCCGGGTACAGCCCCTTGGCGCCGATTGTGGGCGCGCGCCACTACGGACGAGACCTCATGTTCGGCGCAGGGCACGAGATTGGTCGAGTGACGCCAGCTGAGATCTCCGCGTCGACACTCGACGCCCTCGTTTACCGGGAGTATCTCGACGAGCACTACCTCATGCCCAACACAGCCAAACTTGTGGAGGCAGACGTCAACGAACCGCCGTGGTACCGAAGGGTCCCAGGCAGCGTCCTCTACGCCGAACCCGGCGAGCGACTCCGGATCCACGTCCTCAACGCGGATCCCGGCAACTGTCACAGCCTCCATGTTCATGGCGTGAAGTATGCCATCGAATCCGATGGTGCTTGGCCATTCGGGATGAACGACCGACTCGGGCGTCGCAACGATGAGATCAGGCCCGGGGACTCGTGGACCTACAGCTTTGACATCACTGACGAGACGATCGGGGTGTGGGCCTTTCACGACCACGCCCACAGCGTGCAGATGAACGTCAACCGCGGCCTCTTCGGGGCCCTCGTCGTGCGGGACCCGGCGGCACCGGCGGCCTTGGACGTGCCGATGTTCCTACATGCGATGCAGGCCCCTCCACCGAGGACTCATTCGAGAGTCCCGTGCTGCACAAGGCGACGCCACAAGAGACCTTCGCGCACACGTTCACGACGCTGGGCGTCGTTGCCTACCACTGCAAGATCCACGGACCCACGATGTCGGGCATGGTCACCGTCGACCCGACGGCGACGGCAGGTGACCGTGCGGTCGACATCAAGGACAACTCCTTCGTGCCGGCGAACGTGTCGGTCCGGCCCGGCAGTAAGGTCGTGTGGACACTCACCCAGAACTTCGACCACATCGTGTATGCGCCGGGAGGCGGGCGTCGACGTACTGCCTCAACGGGCGGGCCTACGTCGGTAACACACCGACGATCGTGGCCGACTCCGGTGATCGCCTCCGGTGGCACGTGGTCAACCTCGATCTCGGATCGGTGTGGCACAATTTCCACCCGCACTCGGCGCGTTGGCAGCTGCCCGCGCCACCCGGTGGCGCCGCGGACGTGCACGGACTCAGTCCGGCCGAGGGCTTCACAGCGGACACCGTCGCACCACAGGCGGTTCAGTTGCCATGCGAACTCGAGGAGCTCCAGTGCTGCCCGCCGGAGGACGCCTGCCGAGTTCGGGTCAAGGGTGACTTCCTCTTCCACTGCCACCTCGAGGAACATATGATGTCTGGCCTAGCCGGACTGGTCCGCGCACGGGATTGGGTCTGGCTCGACCCGACGTCCGCCGAGTCGCCGTACGTCCGCGCGCTCCTCGATGACCCTGACAACGACCTCCCATGGGTGGACCTGCTCCGGTGCGGCCACAACTGCCCTCATAACCACCCCTCGGATCGCCAACCTCGCGGCCACAACCCGTGCTGCGGCGTACCGACGGATGGTTGCTGCGACGAAGAGACCGACCACCACGATAGAACGGGCCGGGGATTCATGCGATCCCAAACAGTGCCCGCACCGCCACGACCACGCGCCGGGGATGCCAGTGGGCGGTGCTGCGGGCACGATCACGGCACGACCCGCTGCTGTGGGCACACCGTCGACGCCCCTGCGGGAGTGCGACAAGCTCGGGCGGCACACGCATATCGGATCTCACGCAGGGCATTCGCACCCAGCGCAGGTGCAGACCGAGGCGGGACAGCTTCATGGGGTCCCGCCAGACGTCATCATACCCACCATGGGGATGCCGACGCATGGCGGCTCCCCGCCCGAGCGGAACCGGAATGCCCGGGAATCCGATGCCGAGTATGCCCGGTATGCCGACACTCGACTCGATCGACGTTTGCCAGCTGGCCAACATCGGCCACTGGGAACTACTGCCGGTCGACTCCCACGTACTTGCCGTCCATGCGGTGCTGATGCATACCGGACAGGTTCTCTTCTTCGCTGGGTCGGGCAACAACGTGCCGAACTTCAACGCGAACTTGGTCAAAAGCACGGTGTGGGACTACGAGGAGGGTACGTTCTACGACCCCGGCTGCCCGTTCGACGTCTTCTGTGCGGGGCAGACCGCGCTGCGCGATGGCAAGATCCTCGTCGCCGGCGGGACGGATAAGTACGACAATTTCGTGGGATCGCAGGCGGCATACCTCTTCGATCCGACACTACGGCAATGGATCAGGGTCGCTAACATGGCCCAGCACCGGTGGTACCCAACGCTCGTAACGATGGGCGATGGCCGGTCCGTGGTCAGCTCAGGGATCACCGCGCCCAACGAGGTCTTCGACGCGACGGTCGGGTGGGACGGCCTGCCGGGCACCACGGCCTTGCCTCTCTACCCGCACCTCTTCCTGCTGCAGGACGGCCGCCTGTTCTACACCGGGGAGCAGCTAGGCAACTCGACCGTCNGACCCCGTGTCATCGACCCGTGGACCGGCGCCGAGCAGGCCATCGGAGGCTTGAGGGACAACGCGAACCGCGACCAAGGCAACAGCGTCCTGCTGCCGCCCGCACAACAGCAGCGTTTCATGGTCATCGGAGGCGGCGGGGCTAGTGGCGCGACGAACCACACCGACCTCGTCGACCTTTCCGGTGGGCCTACGGGCGCGGCGTTCNTCGCCAGGCCCGATCTCGCTAGGGCCCGCGGCCTGTGCAACTCCGTCCTCCTGCCGGACCGGACCGTCCTCATCACCGGCGGCGGCCTCCACGGCGAGACCCGAGCGGATGCCGTACATCTCGCGGAGCTCTATGACCCGCATACCAACACGATCCGGTCAGTGGCGGAGGCGAGCGTCTCACGGCTCTACCATTCCGTCGCCCTGCTGCTGCCAGACGGGCGAGTCATCACCGCCGGATCGAACCCGGACCGAGGCGACGACGAGCTGCGACTCGAGCTCTACCACCCGCCGTACCTCTTCCAGGGTCGGCGCCCAGTAATGGAGTCGGCGCCTGAGCAGTGGCGCTATGGAACGCAGGTCGAGGTGAGCACCTCGTCGTCGATGACACTCAAGTGGGCACACCTAATCCGGCCGATGGCGACGACCCACTCCTCCGACAGCAGCCAGCGCTTGCTCGACCTCCCGATTGTGTGCCGCGACGCCTGCAGCATCACCGTCGAGGTCACCGACAACCCGAACCTCGCGCCGCCGGGATGGTACATGCTCTTCGTGGTCGACGACTGCCACATTCCGTCGACCGCCGTGTGGGTCTGCCTCGACCACACCCCGCCACAAGAACCGCACGTCAAGGCCGGGAGGATAAGTCAGATACCGACGGGCGGGCACGAGCACATGCCGAACTTCCCGATCCCCGGCTTGCCTCAGTCACCCGGTCATCCCTCCAGCACGGGCACCATTCTCAGCCCACCTATGAGCCCTGTCTGAAGAGGACAAAATGGCCAACAAATCAGCGGCCGTATCCAACATTCCGAGCAGCCTTAACCTCACGATCACATCAAAATGCCGACTGAGTCCCTCGTGAAGGGCCCGTTGGCCATCAACTGCAACTGCCACCTTGTAGCTTTCACCACCCAGCAGGTCTGCCAGCATTGCCGCCAGCGCGGCATCATCCTCCACCACGAGCACACAAGGTTCTTCAGCCATGGAGTGAAGTATAGGCGCCGAGGCTGCCCTCGGCGGCGCTTCTCGGCAGCGGAATGAGATGGCGGAACCGGCGGCCGTCACCCTAGAAACTATCTCGGGGAACACTCTGGTCTGTGATGGTGGTAGTAGGCCATCAGCCCGATGTGACTCAGCTCTCGACTGACACTCTTACGGGTTGTCCTTTCCATGATCAGTCCATCAGGCTGGCGGCCAGCACCAACCGTGTTGCCCGGCCGGACATGACTTAGGAGCTCGATCAAGGAGTCCCATCACAGTCGTGTCTACCCGACCGGACGACACGAGCTGCCCTGTTGCTCGAGGTATCAGAGGAGCTTGTTCCATCATGACAAATGAACAGTTCGAAGTCATTGCCGGCATCGACACCCACGCCGATACCCACCATGTCGCACTCATCACCGATTACGGCAAAGGCTGGGAGATCGCAAGTTCCTGGCCGTCGGATCCGGGTACCAAGAAATCGCTGCCTACCTGACCAGTTTCGGGCCCGTCACCGCCGTTGGCGTGGAGGGCACCGGCTCCTACGGGGCCGAACTGACACGGGTCCTGGCCGGCCACGGATTCACATTCGAGCTACCTATTCAATCTTCGACAACCGTGACGCATTTGGAGGTGGGTGCCACAGGTAGCTTCTCCATACGAACCGATACTGGATACTTCGCCTCCGATCGTGTGATCGTTGCGACCGGAGTCCAACAGGTGCCCACAATTCCGGCGTTCGCAGATCAAATTTCTGTAAGTACAACTCAACTGCATTCGAGCAACTATCGAAATCCCAGCATGATTTCTGATGGTCCGGTGGCCGTGGTTGAGTTCGGAACCTCAGGAGCCCAGATCGCGTGCGATCTGGCGGCAAGTCACAGCGTTGTTCTTTGCGGGAGTCCCACNCCTCATGTGCCAGACGTGGTCCTGCGGTATGCTCCCTCGCTGTACTGGCTGCTTATCCACCACATCTTGACTCGGTCAACGCCGGTAGGACGGATGGTAGCCAAGACGTTCTTTACCAAAGGTGCGCCACTGATTGGAATTTCCGCCGACGATATCGACGAGGCCGGGATTATCCGTGCCGAAAAGATCGATGGTGTACGTGATGGGAACATGGTCACCCGAAACGGAGCGGTGATTGAAGCGTGCACTGTAATCTGGGCCACCGGATACCACCCCGATTTCTCTTGGATTCAAGGGGTGGAGGTGGATGAGGCTGGCTACCCATTCCACGAGCGTGGGATCAGCAGCCAAGTTCCCGGGCTGGGATTCTTGGGCATCCCCTTTCAGTATGGGCTGACCTCCGGCCTCATCGGTGGTGCAGGGCGTGATGCCATTTATCTGGCGCGTCGTTTGCAGCATCTCGAGGCCACGGCCACATCCGGCAGCGCCCTACCAGAAGACATCGGAAATGCATCCTTGAACGATTAGATGAGTCGGTCCAAATTCGTTGTGATTGCAGAACAGGCCTCAGACCCCTCACATCAAAGAAGCCTTTCAACTCTCGGAAAATATCGATGCTCGGCTCTTCGCCTGGTCGCATCAAAGGCACTTTTACCGAAAAGGCTACTTCCCAGTCCCGCTGCCGAAAGTTGAACCATCCTATGACAGGACCGCTACCCAAAGTACGGGACCCTGGCTCTGGACGCCGCTAGTCCCCTAACGCAGCAGCGGTTGCCTTGCCGACAAACACACCGAACTCGTACGCGCTCCAGCCGCGGCTCAGCACCAGGTTCTCGTAAATATCCGGGGCCGTATAGAACCACATGACATCCGCGGCAAATTCGGGCGTGATGCCATCGGCAAGCATGTTGCGGTCCACCATGAAACGGGCATTATGCAGCATGCGTTCATGCCGATCGTGGTCAATTTCCACCAGCAGGCGCACCATTTCTTCGTCGCTGGCTGCCGCGTCCCTGATAAGCATGCGGATTGGGGCGGCCAGCGGGCCGATCTCTGCCGTGAGCATGCCCAGAGCGAGTATAAGTTCCCTGCCATCTGTGGCCTGGGCCTGCAGGAGATCGGAACGCTGCTCGGCCGGGACCGTCCTGGCTCCCAGCAACCCGCGGTTGTAGATGGCCCGAATCAGCCCCGCCTTGGAACCCACCGATTTGTAGATCGTTTCGGTGGAAACGGCAGCGGCGGCCGCAACCGCCGCGATGGTGGTCCGGGCGTACCCGTATTCCAGAAACAGGGCGCGAGCTGATTCCAGGACGGCTTGTTGGTTTTGCTCGGCGCGTTCTCTGCGCCGGGCGGAATTATAAGGGCGGGTGTCTTGACCGGCAATGTCATGGGGCGTACTCTCCTAATTAGATACAGTTTAGTGTATCTAATATTTCGGGAGGTTCCCATGAGCATCTCAGGCGATATTGGCCGCGACGCGATGACCGTCATTGAAGAGTTGTGCGCTGCTACTAACGCCCACGATCTCGATGCCCTCGTGGCCCTTTTCCCCTCTNATGTCAACAAGACGCCCGCCCACCCTTCCCGTGGCTTCAGTGGCCGCGAACAGGTCCGGGAAAACTGGAGTCACATCTTCTCCGCTGTTCCGGACATTGCCGCCCACATCATCCGCTCCGCCGACGCTGGTATGACGCTCTGGAGCGAGTGGGAAATGATTGGCACGCGTCTGGACGGGCGCCCTCACCAGATGGCCGGCGTCATTATCTTTATCATCAGCGAAGGACTCATTGCCGAGGCAGCGTTCTACCTTGAGCCTGTCGAGGACCACGCGGGAACGGTGGCTGAGGCTGTTGGCCGTGCCGTTGGTGCCCGTGCGCTATCGGACGAGACCGCACCACTGGAGGGTGGTCCGTCATGATTCTATTGACCGGCGGTACCGGGACTGTTGGCAAGGAACTGGTCCGACTCCTTCAGGTTTCCGGGCGAGCGCATCGTGTATTGACTCGTAGTTCCGAGAGCGCGAGAACCCTGGAAGCGGCCGGCTCGCAAGCGATGGTGGGGAACGCGGAGAATCCCGCGGTCGCTGTGGCGGCTGTAGCTGGCTGCGACACCGTCATTTCCGCCATGACGGGCTTTGGACCGTCCTCGGTAGTTNCTCCGGCCGCCGTCGATCGTGATGGAAACCTGAACCTGATCACGGCAGCACAAAACGCTGGGGTGGAACGGTTTGTCCTCTTCTCGGTCAGGGACGCCGGACCGGGGCACNCCATGGAACTGAACCGCATGAAATTTAGCGCCGAGCAAGCCTTACGCGAGTCTGACATGGAATGGATCATCCTGCACCCCACCATCATTCTGGAAACATTCACGGCAATCATGCAGGAATCTTTGGACCGGCACGGGGTGGCCGTGGTTNTTGGGCGGGGCGATAGGCCAGTGAACTTCATTGGCGCAGCCTATGTAGCCCAGTCGGCACTCGCCGCTGCGAAGAGGTTGGATCTGAACGGATCAGTCGTGGAGTTGGCAGGACCCGAGAACTTCTCATTCAACGAGTTAGCCGCCTTGCTCGTCACACGCCATGGCTCCGGCCGCGTGGTCCATGTCCCCATTCCGGTTCTACGGGCGATGGCATTTTCAGCCACCACCCTCGCACCAAGGTGGGCTCGGATTCTCCGTGCAGCCATCTTGATGTGCACCTCCGACATGGCCAGTGAGCCTTCATTGATCCAAGAATCACTGTCCCGGATACCGATGAAGACCATACGCGAAACCCTCGCCGAATCGCACCAAACACCCCGCTAGCGACAACGCCCTCCTATAGTTCTCACCAGAAAAGTACCTAGAGGCCAGCACGTCTTGTTGGTTGTCAGTGCGGCCCGGCTTCTCTATTCAGCTCGTACTTCGGGTCTTTGTCGGCCAGCCCGGGAACTCCTTCAACACCGCATTCAGCGGACCACGACCGATGACAAGACGGAGCTTCACGATTTGAGCAACGCAAATGGTGGCGGACCAAGAAGCGTGATGCCGCCGTTCTTGCTCGCGGACGCCTGTACCTTACCCATATCCACCGGGCCGGTCTCGACAGGNTCCCTGGTCGGCAGTGGTGTGCTCGCGTCCCAGTAGAACGACTCACAGCACCCGGGNGTATGCAGGCACAGCATCCTCGCGGACTCAGAGACCACCATAAAAGCGTGCGGAACACCTCGAGGAGCCATGGCCAGGCCACCGGCACCAACCCGGTGGTCCACACCGTCCATGTGCATGATGATCTCGCCTTCCAGGATATACATGGTCTCGTCTGAATCTGGATGCGTATGCAAGGGCGTCATCTTTCCGCCCGCCATCTGGTCTTCAAACATAAGAAAAGCGCCCGCGGTCTCAGCCGCTCTGGCCTTCCAGGTGTGGACTCCACCGCCGAAGAACCAACGCCGCTCGCCCTGGCCTTGAGTACGTATGATGCCTGACGGACTACTGATCGTTTCCATAAGATCGCCTCTTTGAGCATTATGGGACTCTAGTCCCATAACAAGACTGGAGTACTATGAACCCCATGTCAACCCCTTATCAACATAGTGGCCGCACCAGCCAGAAACGCCGGACTTTCGACGCCATCGTGGCAGCAGCCCGGCAAGCAGTAGCTGCAGGCGAAACTCCGACCGTTGATGGCACCGCGATAGCGGCTGGGGTCGCCNGGAGCACTGCGTATCGCTACTTTCCGAGCCAGCGCGAGCTTCTCGCGGCTGCCCACCCGGAAACTGTCTGGAAGTCTTTGCTGCCGGACGACGCACCGGAAGATCCGGCGGAGCGGCTGGACGCCGTCGTTCTGGAGTTCACCCGGTTGATCATCAACACCGAGGCCCAACAGCGAACCATGCTCAGGCTCTCACTGGACCGAAATCCGGCAAACTCGACGCTCCCACTGCGACAAGGTCGGGCGATCGCCTGGATCCAGGAAGCCCTAATTCCCCTTCAGGTTCAGGGCAGATTCTCCNACCCCGAGATCCATGCCCTAGCACTTGCGGTGCGCAGCGCGATCGGGATAGAAGCACTCATCTGGCTGACCGACATCGGCGGTCTCACGCGAGAGGAGGCCAGAGCGTCGATGTGCTGGTCAGCGCAGGCACTTCTGCAACATGCTCTCACCTCCGGGCCCCTGCCAACAACACAAATTTCGGCGGGTCCAATGGTTCAGGGAGAATCAGGTGCGTAACAATAACTGATACAGAACATGTGGCAGTTGTCGTTCAATTTAATGAGTTTCTAATAAGTCGGTGACATTCATCTAGGTTCCGTCCAATGGACCCAATCACCCGTCCTTGTCATTGACTGGACGGGCAATGAAGGCCGAAAATGTGGGTACGGCCGGGGTACCGCAAGAGTCCCATTGGGCTGGATTGCCAAGCCCGCTCATCATACACAAACCACTTGTGCGAATACTCGCAGCAGCGGTTCGAAGCGCCTTCTTGGTTTTCGAGCTGCAGGCAAGCACAGTGTCACTTCTGGCTCAATCCTTGGTCCGCGCGAGTGCCGAGGATCTGGGAGAGAAGGGATTGGCGATTGTGGGTCTGGGACTTCGCGAAGATGGATTTGAGGTGATCCTGCACCGTTAGCTCCGACAGAAACATCCGCTGGGCAATGCGTTTTGTGTCGCTTCCGTCCGCGAGCATGCCCAGGAGCTCCCTCTCGCGGACACTCATGCCGTGTGTGAGGGCGAAGACCTCGAGGCGTTCCTCTGGCGAGCTGGTTTCAAGGGACACAGCAATCTGCCGTCCCATTCTCGCGGCGCGAGCGGTGATCCACGTCCCTTCTGCGAGGTGTACACGTGCGCGGGCCTCATGGGAATCGACCTTGTCTTCAACCGCAAGCAGCTGCGCTGCCGCGTTATAAACACTCGCCGGCACCGGCATCACGTCGCGGGCTGCAGGCAGGAGCATACGAAGCCACTCTTCCGCCGCACCTGTCTGACTGAACACCTCGAGGTTCTCCATGAGAACAAACACGACGGATCCGCCAGCGCGCCGGCGAGCCGGAGGNTACGGAGGAAAAGTGGCTGACTGACGCACGCGAAGTGCACTCGTCAACACCGGTGCAAGGTCTCGTAGAAAGGCAAGGTCTTGGTTATCGAATGCTGAGGAGCTGGTGCTGCGCCACAGGTCGAGAAACCCNCAGCAACCGTAACGATCGACCATGACGATGGAAGCCACATCCTTCACCCCATAGTCGTGCAGAACTTCCCTCCAGAGAAGGCTCTTGGCCAGATCGCCACCGGTGGCCCCAACAAGCGAGGCAGCGTCCACCCTGTGAGCTGCCAATTCAGTCCATCGATTGACTGGAGTCAGGTACTTGAACTTGACCAGNGAAGGCAGCTGCCCCAACGCGGGAATATCCGCATGCGGGTCAGAACCCACAGTGGTCACCGGATCAGTGAGCAGCCACACGTGGGCGTCGAAATCGATCGCATGATGGAGTTCGCGCAACACCTCAGTGCGAAACGTTCTGGCATCAGACGCCTTCGTGCTGATGGAGGCGATCCGCTCCCGAACGGTGGAGCGTGTCAGGGCTGTGGGCATGTCTCGAGGATACGCCCCATAGCTCCGGTACGAGCCTCGGGTTCGCAGCCGTAAACGGTGCGAATATCCCAGAGAGCTGGGATGGTTACTGACCGCTGTGGCGCTTACGCTCAAAGCACATCCCAAAGAGAGGAAGGATCATGACCATTCTGAGGATTGAACATCCGACCCAAGACTTCGCCACCTGGAAGACCGCGTTCGACCGGGACCCAGCCAATCGAAGGAAAGCAGGTGTGCAGCGATACTCCATCTACCAACCCATCGACAACCCGCACTATGTGCTGATCGACCTGGAATTTGAGACGGTCACCCAGGCTGAGAAGCTGCTGGCCACGATGAAACAAGTATGGAGCTCCGGTGCTGCCGGACCCGCGCTCGGCGGCGAACCACGAACGCAAATACTCGAGACCAAGGAAGTCACGCAACTCGTGGGATGACGCTCGCCTGCCGCACGGCGGTCCGCGTTGATCTCGGAAATGATCTGCATGGCCAAGAACCATGTCTGACTCCGTGACATCCGGTCAACAACAGGCAGAAGTGCCCGTGGCTGCGCTCCGCGCAGGCGCCCATGCCTACGTGGCGTGGTCCCTGTCCAACCCCGTGGCAGCCCAGTTGCTGAACTGGCGCCCTGTGCCCGGATTTGAACCTTCACCCGAGGCTTTCTCAGCCAGCCGCGCCATGATCGAAGACACTAGGAGAGTGCTGGCACTTGCCGTCGAAGAAGGCTGGCTGGATCCTGCTGCTGCCAGCGACGAGGCCCTNTTGCTCTTCACCTCTGTCATTGCCGGCATCATCTCCCAGCAACTGGCCAACGAGCCGTCGGCGGATCCAGCATCGGTGCGGTTCGCGCGCTTAGTCGACCCTGCCGTGAGCATGTGGCTGGAATATTACGCATTAAGGAAAGAATCATGAGCTCCTGACATTCTCCGCAACCGATATCCCCGCAACCAACCGACTCGAGGCAGCCTCTGGCTATACCGCGGTCATGTTAGGACTGGCCAAACAAATGGATGCCCTTTCCNCCTCCGACTGGGGCGCAGCAACGGAGTGCACCGGATGGAGCGTCAGGGATGTGGCGGCCCATCTTCTGGGTGCGCAGGAAGACCTCACGAGCATCCGCCGGACGTTGCAGCGACGACGGACCGGCCGCCAGCACTACCGCGGGCTGTCGCCCCTGGATGCCGCCAACCAGCAACAGATCGACGACCATTCCTCCGACACCACCAACGACGTCGTCGCCAGCTACAGGGCCAACATCCCGAAGGTGGCGCGCAGGGTGGCAACGTTTCCGACCCTACTCAGCGGGGTCCCGGTGGATAAAACCATGGCGCCAGGTGGGCTGCCGCTGCGGATCGGCTATCTGTACGCCACGATCTACCTGCGTGATGCATGGATGCACAGCATTGACATCGCCCGGCCACGGTGTCCCCGGGCGTCCACGGAGGCGGACGGAATGGTGGTGGGACAGATCCTGCGCGACGTGTCCGTGGTCTGGTCAGATGGACCCCACCTCGAGCTGGAATTAACAGGGNAGGTCTGCGGGACGTGGCGGCTTGGCGCATCAAACGGCCCTACGTGCCGGATCACTGCTGACAGCGTGGATNTTTGCCGGCGCCTCTCCGGACGCCTACCTGACACCAGACTGACACTGGTGGCCGGGGAGCCGTCCGTTCCGGTTCGGCTGGAGGTATCGCGCATCTTGTTCTAAAGCGGGATGGCCGATCGGTGAGGCTGGCAAACTTCCCGTGGATCCACATTGTCGAACGCGGGTAACATGGCAGCTACGCAGGGCACCTCCCTGCCAGGATTTCGCGAATATCGCGACGTAAATTGCGGGTGGAAGGAGTCCTTATGGACATGCGCTTGGAATTGGTTCCGCTACCCTCAACGGATGTTGACCGCAGCAAAGCGTTCTACATTGATCAGGTCGGTNTTCACCTCGATCACGACGTGGAACCGGGCAACGGTATGCGCGTCATCCAGCTGACACCGCCAGGATCAGCGTGTTCCATCGTCATTGGTGTCGGCATCAGCGACNCCCAGGGTGCACCCGTCCAAGGGCTGCATTTAGTGGTGGATGACCTTGACGCCGTCCGCCGAACACTTCTCGGCAACGGGGTCCAGGTGTCCGAGGTCTCCGACATGGGTGGGGGCGTCCGCTACGCATACTTCAGCGATCCCGACGACAACTCCTGGGCCCTGCAACAAATCTCCCGATAACTCAAGGCGTGATCCAGCAATTTTTCAGGGCCCCTCCGGACCCAACGAGCCGCCGTTCACTCGAGTTGAACCCCGGTCAGGCTCTTTGAGTTCGACAAAGAACGCGTGGGTGTCCGTTTCCCCAATGTTCTCCCCGGAATGGTCTTGGGAAGGCAGCCAACGTGCCACGCCGGCAGGCATGTCCACATCGATGCTGTGTCCGTTGGAGGATAGACGGCGACGGAACGTGCTGGCCGTGATCATCACACTGTCAGGATGATGGTGCTCGATGGTCGAGTGTCCTGGCGTGTCCGTGTACTCGAGCACGCGAACCCGGTCGTTCTCAAATACCACCCGATAGTTCTGCGGATTCGCCTTTACTGGATCCATGGCCAGAGCCTAACCTGCCACAGCTTCCAGCAACAGAGGACAACGGAGATTCTGCGCATGATTTCTGCTCGCTGTGGCCAAACACATTGACAGCATAGAGGTGCCATCCCAACCCGGACCTCCTTGTCCCCAGCCGGGTCCTTGGAACGTGGCCCCAACGGGATCATCATGACGATCACCGATAATCTGAAAAGACTGACAGCCAAAAGCCCGACTAGCACCAATTGCTAGACCTCAGAGCCGAAAGACAGTCCGGTAAGGGTACCTTTGCGGAACGACGGCGCAGCCAAGTCTTGAAACCGTATTTTTGCGCTCAGCCGCACTGCCGACCGCATTCATCGTAGTAACGACTTCTGGCAAGTCTCTCACCGGGAGAGAAGTGCTCCGTGAAGATCACGTACATCATTCTCAAACATGTGAATCCGGGCCGGTCCGCGTAGCTACCAGTACTGATTCCGTTCGGTGACTGACGTGGCTCTTTGGGAACACTTTCGATAGTGGTTGCGGGAACCATATTGTTCCGGTGTCCTCACATCGCTTTCTGACGTCTGAGCTGGCGCGAATGCCGGTGGATCACGATTTCAGCCACGGCGAGGTTGATCATCCATGCGGCACCCATGAAGAGGGCTCGAGCGAGTTCATTGGTGGGCCCGAAAAGGATGGATTCAGGGATCAGGACTATCGCTTGGGTTCCCGCGCCGGCTGCAATGGCGTACGCGCGGGTCATCCATTGACCGTGCAGGGCGAAGTTGCGCTGGAATAGTGCGTGAACTGCCACGGCGATACTCGCAAGCATCGCGAGTCCAAAGACAAGACGCAGGGCGAGGAGAAGGTCGCCGTCACCGGCTGGGTGGGGNTANAAGACTGTCATCCATAGGCCGGACAGTGCAGTGGCAGCTGCGGCTGGGATGAGGATAACGCCACGTCGGCGATGCCAGATGCTGCTCTGACGTCGTGGCGAGGAGGCGAACTGGAAGGCTCCCAGCAAGGCGAAGGTGCTTGCTCCCACGATGTGGATGAGCACCGGGAGTGGGGACTCGAGGAAGCGGGCGTTCTGGGCGGTTTCGACGGCTCCGCTGGCGAGTTCTGAGACTCGGCCCGTCCCAGCCAGAACGGGAATGAGGCTGAGGAGGATCAGCCCCGCTGGTATGGACCACTGTGGTCTGCTGGTCTTCTGGGGCGGTGTTTTGACATTGGTTGTGCTCATGATCCGTGCTCCTGGTCCAGAATCTTGAGAGATGAGGGTGAGACCGAGATCGCCGATGCGTCTGAGCAGTCCGTGAAGGGCTGCTTGATCAACGACTGAGCCGGTGAGTGTCGTGGTTCCATCGCTGTCCACTTCCACTGTGAATCCCGCGAACCATTCGCTCCATCGCTGATCAAGTTGCCCTCGGATGCGAATCTGGTGCATGGCAGCGTCAGGCCGCCGGTGCCGGGTTGCGGTCGGACGAGTCGAGGCTGAGCTGTGGGGCCTGCGTCTTAATGCGCATGTCGCGGAGGAGCGAATATCCCAGCCAAACCAGTGCGGCGCCCATCGGAAGCGCGGCCATTCGTTCGAGCGCGTGAGGAAGAAGTGCGCCTGCCACGGGCGTCACTATGGCGGCGGTGATCATGAGAATGCCGGCGCCTTGGGAGAGCACTCGAGCGCGGATAATCGCGCAGCCAAACAGCACTGCACCTCCGACGTACAGCACACTGCCGAGCAGTGGCAACGCCGCTAGAATTCCGAGATCCGACACAGGCCGGGCCCGGCCGAACAAACCTACGATATCGACGGCGAGCTGAGGTGCCGAGACCGCTACCAATGGTGCGATGAAAGCTTCNAAAAAGTTGAACGAAGCCTGCAGCACAAAGAACAGTCCGAACATTGCGTAGGCACACAGTCCTAGGATTCCAAAGCGTGAGACCTGGCGAAGATAGATTCCGGTGATCCCGATCAAGGCTAGAACGGCCTCGACAAAGCTGATGATGTGCACAATCTGCCACCTCTGTGTGGTGAGGGATGCGACGACGTCAGCGGGATGGATGAACTGGATGAGGATGTAGAGCAGGCCCGCAAGCATTGCGGCCACGGCAGCCGCGCGGGTGAGGGTGAATGCTGTGATTTTCATGATTGATCTCCGATAATTCGTTATGTCCGGGCGGTTGCCCGACAGTCTGAATTTACGAAGAAACCTGATGACACAGCATCACCACACGTGGTGATTGGCATGGTGATTGTCCGAACGTGATACTTAGATCAAATCCAATGCCTTGGCGCGCAGTACTGCCGCCGGTCGACTATTCACCCCGAGCTTCTCGAAGATGTGCCTTGTATGGGTACGCAGGGTGTTCAGGGAAACGAAGAGTTCACGGGCGATCTCAGGACCGGTGAGTTCGCTCGCCAAGAGCCTGAGAACTTGCAGCTCACGTTCGCTGATGAGTCCTGTCCCGCGGGCTGACGTGACCTCCGGCCTTTGATGAAACGCATCGAGAAGTCCCTGAAGAAACTCCGACTGCACCCCTGGCCTACTGCCGTTNCGAAGCAACTGTTCCGTGGGAGCCCCNTCGTCAAGGAAGAGGCGCACGTGGCCTTCTCGTTCAGCCAGCTTGAGTGCCTGTCCCAGGAATCCAACAGCGTAGGCCGGGTTGCCTTCAGTGCTGTGAGCGAGAGCCTGAAGGATCAGGATCTCGATGACAACNCCGCTGCGTCCGCCAGTTTCAGCCGCTTCGAGCAGCCTGTTCAANAGGTCGATGGACCGCGGTGACCGCTCTGCAATCAACAGCCGTGCCAGAGTGGTGTGCGCGTACTCGTTCAGGTAGTTGAGGTCATCTTGTGGGTCGATTGCATTTTGCTCCGTCCATGTCCGGGCCTCGACCAAACGGTTTTGCGCAATCCAGATCCGTGCCCTGATCGCGTCGATCGGGCGTCCCTCCGCGAAAAATCCTCGCCGGTAGCGGTGTATCGCCTCGTTGAGGAGGTCGAGGGCGACATCGGGCTGTCCTTGGGCGCGCCTGAGTCGGGCCATTGACACAAACCACCGGTAATGGTGCTCGTGGGAGAAAGCCGCTTCGCCCAACTTTTCCGCGGCCACAAGATGCTTTTCCGCGCGTTCCAGTTCGTTCCGTTCAAGGAAGACTTCACTGATGCCCGTGTGAAGATCCGCGGCAGGTAGCCCGTCATTGAGCTCATCGCTTGCTTCCCGCAAGGCCGACTCGTACCGGCGCTGCATCTCGCTCAAGCGACCCAAGGGCAGAAGCATGTCAGCGATAACGATCGTGGTTGTCAGCGCGTCGGTGAGGTTTCCCGCGCGTCGTAGGCTTTGGGCTGAAGCACCAAAGGCGCGTACCCCGTCTTCAAGATGGCCGCGGGCGCTGGCTTCGAGACCCAAGAGCCCTGCGGCCGCGCCTCGGCTCAGGTGGTCCCCGTTGCTGCAATCACCAGCGCGTGATTCGCTTGTTTTGACCTCGGGNAGATCTCCTGAAGCTAAAGCGAGGGACGCGCGGTACAGGGCGATGGTGGCGGGCAATGCTGCCAGTTCCGGGCCGGGCTCAGAATCGTGCGTCACCGTGGCATCAGCTGGGGAGGTGGCGAGCAGTAGTTCCGCTGCGGCCAACCGCGGCTCGACCTTGGCCATGTCACCGGCGATTAAGGCAGACCATGCAGTGAACACGCACAGGACAGGTCTGCGTCCGATAGTCTCCTCCGGCAGCCTGGTCAGCCAGCCCAGCAAGCTTGAATCCTGCCGATTCTTTCGAACCTGCGGAATAATCGCTTCAATCATGCTCGCAGCCCGTGGGAAGTCACGGGCCTCAAGCGCATGTCGGATTGCGTCTTCAAAGTTGCCGTCCTGCTCATACCACTCGCTGGCCAGACGGTGCAGAACGGCCGCAGGCTCGGGGCCCTGGGCCAGGAGTCGGGAGCGCAGGACGTCCGCGAAGAGATGGTGGTAACGGAACCACTGCCGGTGATCGTCCAAAGGTACGACAAAGAGGTTGGCTCGCTCCAGTGATTCGAGCATGCCGTCGCTGCCGCCCCGTCCGGTAACTGCATCGCATAGTGGACCATTGAGCCGGTCGAGAATGGCAGTCTGGTAGAGGAATTCACGGACGTTCGGCGGAGCGCGATCCAGCACTTCCTCGACGAGATAGTCCACGATGAAGCGATGGCTACCGGCAAACGCGGCAATGAAACCGGCGACATCAGCATGATTTCGCAGGGACAACGCTGCGAGTTGAAGCCCAGCAGCCCATCCTTCGGTGCGGTTTCCCAGCGTGGCGACTTCATCNATTGAGAGTGCCAACCCCATTGTCTGGTTGAGAAACCCTGCTGCCTCCTCGTAGGTGAATCGAAGGTCAGCTGCACGCAACTCCGTGACATCGCCCCTTGCGCGCAAGGCCGCCAACGGCAAGAGAGGGTCAGAACGAGTCGAAATGACGAGGTGCAGATTTACTGGAAGGTGTTCGATGAGGAAAACAACCGCATCTCGAATCGATGTCTCTTCGATGAATTGGAAGTCATCAAGCACCAGAACCAGATCGCTTGCGACACGGTTCACCTCATTGACCAGGGCAGCCAGTGCTGCGTCAATTGAAGACTGCCCGGTGAGCTGAATCGGGCCTATTTCCTGATCGGCACGTTGAAGAGCCGACAGGACATAATTCAANAAGCGGACCGGATCGTTGTCACTTGTTTCCAGTGAGAACCACGCGACGTGAATATTCGTGTGGCGGCTTTGGATGTCGGCAATCCATTCACTGAGAAGCGTGGTTTTACCGAAACCGGCCGGGGCGGAGACCAGCGTCAATTTCTTCCCGGACAGGGTTCCTTCATTCAATCGTTCCACGAGCCGGGACCGGGCGATGGCGTGGGCGCGCGGCCGTGGAATGTAGAGTTTCGTCGCCATAATTGGCATCGTCATATGCCCATGGTAAGCCCAGGCGCCAACGCGGCAGGGGCCTGGCCCCGTGGGATCGTGGGGCATCCCGGCCAGCGGTCTGACGGTTCGCTGACTGGGCCGCCGCTGTTTGCCCACTGCTTGATGTGAAGCAGGATCAAGGTGCGAAGTGTGACACGGAATGCGGTGCCCAGCAGCACGATCGACGAGTAAGTCCACGCGAATATTTCATGCAGGAAACTTCATCTCTGCGTGGCTTCGGGGTCAAGCCTCTGGTCGTCCGGACGGCCGGCAGCGGGAGCAAACCATCCACTTAGTGGTGCAGATCGAGTTGGTCGTCTATTTTCTCGTCGCCTAAGAAGCCTTGACGAAAAACTGTCCTTGTCCCACTTTTGGTCAGCGAATCCACTACCGCGATCACAATCGGGGTTATGGCGGCATGATTCGTGCCCGGCGCGATCGTTAACGGGATATCACACAGCAAATCTGAACGCCTCGTCATGGTCCCGCCGCGCTTGCCCTAGCAGTCCTATCCCTTGGCTTGGCACACCACTAGGCTTCAACACACGGCAACAATACTGGACACGCGTAATTCAAACCGAGGGTGGGGTGGACTGCCCGGGCGCAGCAGCATAGAACTGCCTGCGTCCCGGCGCGGGAAGACTCCGGACAGAAGATCATTGCGACCTCCCAGGCGAAGGTGGACTGGGTGATGACGCCAGGGTGGGCGAAGGCTACAAGGGCCGTGGCGTTGCAGCTATTTATGACTGTTCCGTTACTTGAGTGACGTTGTGACTTTGGTACGTTGATGGGTCTCCGGTTGTCAGCGGCGTGGGTTTGAAGCCCTTGGCGACCAGCCAAATGCCGAGGGACAGCTCAAATACGGCGACAGGCAAGGCTGCGAGGACCGCGACCGGGGACACCNNTGAGTAAGCACCGAAGAAGACCGCAATGTCGGAGACCAGGAGCAGCGGCGCNCCGATGAACGCGATGATCGGAAGGATCCGGGGCACCAAGCGGGCACGGTAGAGCACGTAGCCGATGAAAAGGTCGCAGGCGACGGGCATCAGGCTCTGTGAGAGCAGGAAGGTCCAGTTGTAGTTTGCCACCAGGGTATGGCTGATGGTGACCAATGACGCCGAGTCTGTGCCGCTGGTCCCTGCCACGTCGTTGCGCAGCGTGATGATCGAGAGAAGACTGACGAGGCTGAGGAAGATGAGGCAGGTTTCCACGAGTCTGGCAGCTACAAACCCCAGGGCGGCAGTTTGACTGACCCGTTTGACGAGCGGGTACAGCACCACGGCGGTGCCGATGCCGGCCAAGCCCACGACGACTTCAGAGAGTGCACCGAATTGCACNCCGGTGGTGCTTCCTGCGCCCAAAACGAAGGCGCCGGCATCGTCTTTCACAGCTTTGTAGAGCGCGAGGGTGGGGATCGAGACAAATGTGAGCAGGTACAGAATGCCGACGGTCAGNGAGATGCGTCTCATCGGAGGCATTCGCCGTCGGGGGCTGGGAAGTGTGGTTGTTGTCTTGGCATGGGTGTTGGTGGCCATGGTGTGCTCCTTGGTTGGCCATTCGGGAATGTGTCATGTTGGGCTGTTTCGTGGGCTGTCGTGCCCGCACGGCAGCCCACGGTTGTTGAATCCATGGCCGGTACTCAGCCCTGCGCGGCAACCATGTTCCAGTCTTTTGTTGTCGGGAGGGAGCCAACAGCTTCCTCAGCTCGCTGGCAGCGGGTCCGGGCCCAGGACGATGGGNGCTTCGGCAATGAGTGGCTCATTGCCGCCCATGTCCAGGCGCAGCGGCGGGTATTGATCAGTCATCAGGGCGGTGTAGGCGCTGACGCGGAACACCCAGCGGTTCATGCCCAGGACCAGATCGAACAAGCCGCGGGGNTAGCGGCCAACAAACAGCAGGACGAGGCCGGCAATCAGAACCAGCAGGCCGATGAGGCCGCTGCCGTACGCCCAAACGTTGTTGTCGCGCACCTGGCTGTAGCCGGCAAAGGCAGCACCGGTAAACACCCCAATGATCAGATAGTGCGGCAGCGCCAGCAGCCACCACTTCACCAACACGAGTCCGCGGGAAAGCGATTGTGGATACTCAATGGCCAGCCGTGCCGGTTAGTTTGGATCATCGGCCAGGCTGAACGGCGGATACTGGTCAGTGCCCAGCGCACTGTAGGAGTAGTAGCCAACCCGCCAGCTCCAGCGCAGCACGCCGACGTTGAAGTCAAAGATCGACCGCGGGTAGCGGGCGGTGATCAGGATCGCGAAGAACGCCACCACCGACAGCACTAGGAACGCAATCCACAACAAGAACAGGACAATGGCGTGCGGGATGATCAGCACCCATTTGACGAGCCACAACCAGCGGCTCAAGTCAGGGGCAT
Source organism: Arthrobacter polaris (assembly GCF_021398215.1). Lineage (NCBI taxonomy): Bacteria > Bacillati > Actinomycetota > Actinomycetes > Micrococcales > Micrococcaceae > Arthrobacter > Arthrobacter polaris. The sequence continues at coordinate 91,515 of NZ_CP071516.1, read as the reverse complement.
ACTCGCCCTCGAGAATGAGCGGATACGGGGTCTGGTGTTCCATGAGAAATCCTTCGATGGGCGGTGATGCCAAACTTCTCACGCGGGTGGCAGAGGTTCTTCAATTCTGGTTCGCTTTCCGCATCCGGCCGGATGCGGGAAGCGTTGGAAACGTCATTAGTGGCGGGAGACTCTTTCATCGAAACCCGCAACGTTAGACTGTCATATGGGACATGTCAATGAGAACATGTCATCTAGAACTGGTAGGGTATTGGCATGTCCGAATGGGGATTTATGACAAATCATCTGCACGCGCTCTACTGCGTCGCGCGCCACCCCGGTATCCGGATCCGTGAGATCGCGGAGAGTGTGGGTGTCCAGGAGCGTGCGGCACATCGGATCGTGGCGGATTTGGTGGAGGGCGGGTACCTGACCCGCCGCCGGGTCGGCAGCCGCAACTTCTACGAGCTCCATCCGACGCTGCCGCTTCGCCGGGAAGGACTGGACGAGGTCGCAGTCGGGGAGATTCTCGACGTGCTCCTCGGGACGGAGGCCAAACGTCCCGAGGCACATGGCTCGAAGTCGGGCTACCCGGCGACGTCAACACTGGCAACGGCTAAGAAGCCCCGCCCTGCGCCATGGGCACCCTCCCTTACCCGCGGCGCCATGGCGAACAGCACTGCTCGCTGCAATACTTAGAAGTGGTATCAAAGTCCCTGTTCCACCTCGCACATTTAATTGCCACCCCACGCTTGCTGGGGCCTGATGCCAGCGTGACGGGTGTGCGTTCAGGTTATTTGTCGACACCGCGGGCGAGAAGCTGGCCTCGTAGGCGGTGCAATTGCGGCATGATGCCATAGATGACGATCGGGACCGCGACGGTGGCCAGGACAAAGGTGCGCAGCACTGGGTGAAGGGTACCGAGCCAGTCTCCGAATGCCAGGTTGATCAGGGTCAGGGTCGGGAACACCGCCAGCCAGATCATGAGTGCCAGCTGATGTTTGTTGGGCGGCGAGGCCTGTGTGGGCCGGGGCGCGATGGGTGCGTTGGACATGTTGACTCCTTGAAAAGCCGCTGGATGGTTGATGCCGGAAGAATCGTGTGAAGGCCTGTTGGCCCTAGAAACCGAGGTTGAAGGCACGGACGGCACTTCGGATGTCGTCATCGACCAAATCGGCGTTGATGGCCAAGGCTGCGGCCGACCCTTCGCCGGCTGCGGTAATGACTTGGGCGCGGGGATTGGCCACATTGCCGGCCACCCACACCCCAGATACCGTGCACTGACCGGTGCCGTCCGTCACGGCCCAACCGGCCTCGTCCAGCTCGCAGCCCAAGCGGGCCAGGAGATCACTGTGGGCAACGAAGTGCGGCGGTACGAATAATGCATCACGGAGGATGACGCGGCCGTCATCAATTTCGACCCCGCCCAGGCGGTCATCCTCTGAGATGACTCTGCTGACATTGCCTTCGACAATCCCTATCGACCGAGCCACCAACTCCGAGCGCTGAAGGNNGGTCAGGAATCCGACAGGTACAAACAAGACCACGTCCTTGGCCCACTGACGAACAATGTGCGCATAGCGTACCGAGTCCGGTGAACCACCGATTACACCCAGCTTCCGGTCACGGACTTCGTAACCGTGGCAGTACGGGCAATGCAGCACATCACGGGCCCACCTTTCAGCCAGCCCGGGGATGTCAGGAAGCTCATCGTGCAGCCCACTGGCAACAAGGATGCGCTTGGCGGATACCCTCTCGCCATTTGCCAGCAGCACNCCAAAACCTGACGCGCCGGATGGCAGAAGGTCCTTGACCTCGCCATCGATGAACTCGCCTCCGTAGCCCTTCACTTCGGCCCGGCCCAGTGCCAGTAAATCAGCGGGCGGCAAGCCGTCCAGNGACAGGAACCCGTGCATGTGCGAAGCGGGTGCGTTTCTTGGTACCCCGGGNTCCACAACCAGAACTTTTCGGCGTGCCCGGGTCAACACCAGCGCCGCCGACAACCCTGCGGCGCCGCCGCCTACTATCACTACTTCATAATCGTTCATGTCTTCAAGGTTCTACTGAATTCCCGGGCCTGACAACAAATGTTGCTGATTCCGGGAATCGGGCATTGGATGGGGTCATGGACAAAGATACAAGCGCCGCCATCAGCACTGCCCTTGACCAGGTCGGTGTGCGGCTAAGGCGGCTACGAAGACAACGCAACCTGACTCTGACAAGCCTCGCCGAAGCAACAGGAATCTCTAAANGCACCCTGTCGCGGCTGGAGGCGNGCCAACGCCGCCCGAGCCTGGAACTCCTCCTTCCCNTGGCACAGGCCTACCGTGTTCCCCTCGAGGACTTGGTCGGCGCCCCGGAAGTCGGTGATCCCCGGCTCCGCCTGAAGCCCNGCAGCGCCAGCGGGCGCACAGTAATACCCNTCACCCGGCAGCCCGGCGGGATGAAGGCGTGGAAAATCATCATCCCCGTCACCAAGAGCATGCCAAACCTCACGACCCACGATGGCTACGAATGGCTGTACGTCCTCTCAGGCCGTCTACGGCTGATTCTCGGGNATCATGACCTGATTATGGGGCCGNGGGAAGTCGCCGAATTCGACACCCACATACCTCACTGGTTCGGCAGCAATGGCCAGCAGCCAGCCGAAATCCTCAGCGTATTCGGCGGACAAGGCGAGCGAATGCACATCCGCACCAAATCCAACAAGGAATCCCGGGCCAAGGACCTGCACTGGGCACGCACCTGACCTGAGTCCAATGCCCCGGTGCGCGAGTCCACTTGAGCGTACCGCTGGCAAACAGTGTCGATGACGACGGCGCCATGACGCTGAACCCCATTTTCCTGGCAGCCACGCTACGGACAGTGGGACATGCCACACCCAGGGCTATGGTCACCGAACTAGCTCAGCCGCGTTAATTAGCGTGGGCGGCCCCTGCAAATGCCGGTTCGTTTGGATCTGCGTCAGCAGGTTGTAGAGCAACCTGTCCTCCAAACTCTGTCTTGGAACCAAATCAGCTGGGGCCCTGTCCTCGGGGTCCGATGTTGCAGCGTTGGACGTCGCGGGTTCCCGCACGGTGCCTGTCGCTTGGTGCAACCGCGGAGTCGGCCGCTGCCCCATTATTTATATCCGCGCACGGAGCGCTGGGGCGCCGCGTCAGTGTGCCTGCGGCACATCTGCGGCCGGGGTGGCCGTGAGTGCCTTGATCGTCGCAGGCAGCGCCGTCGTCGCCTCGGACTCGTTGAGACGGCCGGCCCGGATTTCTGCCACCGCGTCGTGGAGCAGGGAGTAGCAGCAGGAGGTGAGCTAGTGGGAGGAACGATCGGTGCGGAACGCCCGTAACCCTGGCCGCATTCGATGAGCAGCCGGACACGCAGCATGGTCGCCCCATGATGTAGGCGGATAGGGTCGGATCAAGTTTATCCTCGGCTGCGGCGAGCAGCCCGTGAAGACTATCGATGATCCGCCAGGAGGACCGGACGAGAAGATCGAGGGCTTCCTCGGAGTCGCTGTCGAGATTCAACGGCACGAGCTCTGCCTCGGACACTTCGGGTTGCCTCGCGTGCTGCGGCTCTTGGCTTGGGAAGGACCGCTGGTGGAGCGTTCGAAACCACGGTGGCCTCGGACGCATCTTGCAGTCCAGAACAGGTCGTTCAGGTTTCGGTCGGCACGGCCGAAAGAAGGCCGGTCCCACGCGGAGGATTGGAGAAGGGGCTGGAGGCGGGTCATGATTGCCTGCATCGGTGATCGTGCCCGAAGCGCCGAACCCGGCGAGCAGGGGTTGCCCCTCTTGGCATGTCCAGGGCGTGAGTCAGTGAGCTGTATCCAGTCCAACGAGGTCGGCACTTACTTGCCAGAGCCGCAGGGCGGTGGCGGTGTCGTAGCTTTGTTTGGCGGATTTCTTGGCCTTGCTGTTGGAGAAGTAGCAGCCCGTCACGTGCTCCAGGTCCGGCGCTGAGGCCACATGGATGGAGGTGGCAGCACCCTGCGCTGGGGTCTTCATCAAGGGCCGCACAATGGGAATGAACACGCGTTGGATGGTGCCGGGGTCTTCTGCCCCAAANGCTGTGCTCACCACGCCTGGGTGCAAGGCGTTGGCCGTGACAGGGCTGCCCTGCAGACGTCTGGCTAGTTCGTGGCTGAAAAGGACGTCGGCAAATTTGGATTGGTTGTAGGCGCGTGCACCGGAGTAGTCACGTTCGCCTTGCAGGTTCTCAAAGTCGATCCGTCCCATGGACTGCACATTGGACGCTACCGTGACGACGCGGGCGGGAGCACTCTGCTTCAGCCGTTTCAAGAGCAGGTTGGTGAGCAGGAACGGCGCCAGGTAGTTTAGTGCGAACGTTCGCTCCAGCCCGTCCGCGCTCACGTGTCGGGTGTTCCAATAGCCGCCCACATTGTTCACCAACACCTCGAGCCGGGGCAGGCTGGCCAGGACTTCNCCGGCCAGCCGGCGCACCTCCGACTGGGAGGACAGGTCCGCGAGAAATCCTTCCACCTGCCCGCCTCCTGCGGTGCGGATCTCGCGAACCGCGTCCTCAAGGTGCTTGGGATTCCGCCCGGTGATGGCGACGTGCGCGCCCAGGGTGGCCAGCCCGACGGCGGTCGCCTTGCCAATGCCTGAGGTGCCNCCGGTGACCAGCACCGTCCGCCCCGTCATATCCGCGTTGAGTCTCTGCCTCATGCCACTGCCTTCCTGATCTTGTGTCTGTGCCGATTCCCGGGATTAGGCGAGTCTTGCTGCTGTGGCGCCGATGGGCGGATCCAGCGGCCCTCGGTCCAAGCGGAACGGCGGGTAGCTGTCTGTCATGAGCGCCACGTAGGCCACGGTGCGCAACGCCCAGCGGTTGATGCCCATGAGCAGGTTGAACACGCCCACCCGGTACACGCCGGTGAACAGGAGGATGACGGCGGCAGCCAGGACAAGGATGCCCAGCAGTGAGAGTCCCGAGGCCGATGAGGCTGCNCCTGCGCCGCCGGTCAGCAATGCAACGACCAGCAACTGCGGCAGGGCAAAGAGCCAGGACTTCACCAGGACCTTCCAGCGCGAGAGGCTCTCCGGGTAGACGACGTCGAACTCCGCAGGGTAGGCGGTGCGGGCCAGCGTGAACGGTGGGTACTGATCCGTTCCCAATACCCCGTAGGCGTAGAAGGATACGCGCCAGTTCCACCGCAGCACGCCCACGGCGAACTGAAACAACGACGCCGGGTAGCGGCCGGTGAACAGGATAGCCACGCCGGCCGCCACCGTCACCACCAANAACGCAACCCAGAACACTGCTAGAACACCATAGTGCGGAATGGCAAGGATCCATTTGAGCAGCCACTTCCACCGAGACAGCCCCGGATCAAGCCGCCCGGTCAATCGTGCGGGCACGTCCAAGGAACCATGGCCGGTCTTCTGCGGCGCCCCNGCCGAGACACCNCGGCCGAGGCCGGCCGCTCCGGCAAGGATCAAGAAGAGCCCGACGCCGATCCCGGCAAGGGCCGCCGGGACTTGCATTGACGCACCCAGCGCTCCCAGGGAGCCTGCGCCGAGGAGGACTCCGGAAATGAGTCCGCACATGTGCATCCCTGACATGCGGCCCGCCGGCGGACCGGCCTTGGAGGGNCTTTCAAACGGTACTTGTGCTGACATGGATTTCTGCTTTCATGAGTTGTTGAGATGGTGGGGTGTAGGGGCTTGTTGGTTCGTGTACCCGGAGATGGGGAAATGATGGGCTTACGTTGGGGCTTAGGAGGCTGCCGCCGTCGTGGTTCGCAGCACTGTGAGGCGGCTGCCCTAATCAGGAGCCAGAAGATGAGAGCCACTTCACCTACAAACGTGAACTGGGCAATGCTGAGCAGATGATCCGATGACAGGAACGAAGCGAAACTGTCGACCAGGTAGCCGAGGCCGGCCACCACGAGCAGAATGCCAAAGATCCTGTGGACAAAGCCGGAGCGAAAGGCCAGGTAGCCAACCAACACCAAGTGGATGCCGAANAGGATCAGGCCTGTGTGCCAGAGGGCATCAAANGCTTGGACGCTGCCGGCAGCAGGGCTGGCGCCGTCTGCGCCGGGAAGCATCCCGAGAAGTTGGCTGATCGCGACCATAAATACCGCTGCGTAGGCGACCCTGAACCAGGCTGCCAGCATGGACAAGTTCCGGCTTACCGGCGCGAACACCTCGAACAGTGCGGCGGCCACGATGATATCGAGCACCACTACCAGGAACAAGGCACCGATGCCGCCACGGAACAGGCCCTCGGGTGTGTGAGGGCAGTTGTGGCCCTCGCTGCATCCCCGGGGTCCCCAGTCCCCGAGGGCACCGAAAACGGCGAAGGCTGACAGTGCCGCCATCAACGCCAGCGCAATCCCTGCAACGAGACTGGCCCTGCGCAGGGATCGGCCTTCCCTGGCCAACCGATCAGCCCAGGCACCCGGGCGGCCGGTGGGGCGCTGGACACCGCAGCAGCCGTGGCAGCTGGTGGAACATGGTGGCTTCTGATTCTTGTGGACATTTTCTGCTTCTTTCAGTCGTGGAACGTGGGTGGTTGCGAACTTCGGCCGTACGCCGAGTATGAAAAGTCCTTGACGGGGGCGAGACCATGGCGCGTCAGGCTATCCACGACAACCCTGACCTGTTGGGTGGAAGCGATCTCTGTGGGACCGGTGGTGGGCGCTGATTGAATACCTTTAGTCATGAAGGTCTCTGGAAGATTCAAAAGTTCTGGTGCATTCAAAATGCACGGGCGTTGCGCCGTGGAATTCACAGGGTGAGGGCGATTTTTCCCCGTACCTTCCCAGCCTCGAGGTAGCGCATGGCCTCGGCAGCATGCTCAAGNGGNAAGGTCCGCTCCAGGCACGGCATGACCTTGCCGGTAGCGATGAGAGCCGTGATTTCCTCGAGGTCCGCGNNGCGCTGCTTGGCGGCAAACATGGTCAGTCGCTGGGACACAAAGGGCGAGACGGCCAGTGCGCGCAGCTGCCTGCCCATGCCCGTGACGTTGCCGCCGTGCTCGCCGCCGGCAACGACGGCGGTCCCCGGGNNTGTGAGCGTCCGCCGGAGCCGGGACAGGGACGGGTTTCCGGCCAGGTCAAGGATAAGGTCGTACTGCGCGCCGCCTGCTGCGAAGTCGTCACGAGAATAGTCGATGACGTGGTCAGCACCCAGAAATCGGACCAGATCCAACTTGTCCGTGCTGCAGACGCCGGTGACCTCGGCGCCGAACGTCTTGGCCAGTTGCACGGCGTAGCTGCCGACCCCTCCCGATGCACCAGTGATCAAGACCTTCTGCCCGGCCTGGAGGTGTCCGGCCTCGCGCAGTCCCTGCAACGCGGTGACTGCCGAAACGGGGACAGCAGCGGCCTGCTCAAATGAAAGATGTACTGGTTTCGAAGCCAGCTTGCTCTCCTTGGCCGCGGCATACTCGGCAAAGGAACCCTGCCCAAAACCGAAGACATCCTCCCCNACCCGGAACCGGGTCACGGCCGANCCGACTGCCACGACAGTCCCCGCCAAATCCGTTCCGAGGACCGGGTTCTTCGGCCGCAGGAGCCCAAAGGCAAGACGCATCGCATAGGGCCGTCCAGTCATCAGATGCCACGCGCCCCGGTCCAGGCCTGCCGCGTGCACCTGCACGAGCACTTCGTCGTCCTTGATCTGCGGCTTGCTGATCTGGGCCACGTGGAGTACATCCACGGCACCATAGTTTTTNCGCACGGCAGCCCGCATCACACCTTCCGCGCCTGAGGGACTTCCAGCTCCCCGACCCTTGCCTTCGTGCTGAACCTTGCTTGTCATGACTGAATCCTTTCGTCTCGATCCCATCAAAGGCACTGCGCCTTACTTAGTAAGAAAGCGTATCTTACAGTGTACGAAAATGCGATAGTCTGAGGCCATGACTGCAGAAGAAATCCTTGAGGCCCCGGNNGACCGTATTCCGCTCAGCCGCGAACGGGTGTTGGGATGCGCTGTCGCGATAGCAGACGAGTCCGGGATTGCCGCGCTCACCATGCGCTCGCTAGCCCGGGCCTTGGACGTGAAGCCCATGTCGGTTTACTATTACGTCGCCAATAAGGGCGAAATTCTCGATGCCATCATTGACATGGTCTTTAGCGAGATTGACTTGCCCTCAACCGCTGGCCACTGGCAGGCGGAAATGCGGCGCCGCGCCTGTTCTGTCCGCGAAGCACTCCAACGTCACCCATGGGCGATCGGACTGCTGGAATCCCGAACCGCTCCAGGGCCCGCGACCCTGCGACACCATGATGCAACCCTGGGCGTGCTCCGACATGCCGGACTCTCCGTGGCACTGACGGCACATGCCTACGCGCTGCTCGACAGCTACATTTACGGCTTTGCCCTGCAGGAGGCTGCACTACCGTTCACGGGTGCCGACACAGCGTCAGAAGTTACCGACCCGATCGTGGAATTGTTCGCCACCGGAGAGTACCCGCACATGGTCGAGATTGCCACCGAACACGTTTTGAAACCCGGCTACGACTTCGGCGACGAATTCGACATCGGACTCAACGTCATCCTCGAAGCCCTCGCCCGATGGATACCGAAGGACACCGACCGTGGAAGCACTGCTGTTTGAAACCAGGACGAGGCCCCAGAGACGCGAACTGTCCCAGGGTCCGTTGACGCTCGGTGCCTATTTTTGGTGGCGCCCTTGGGGCCGGTATTTATCTTCTTGAATTCGATGAGGGTAGCAGGCGGCTCCGACTACTGGTCACGGGTTGTGCAGATTGGGCAGCTTGAAAGGCATCGACTTGCGAAACCTCAATCTCTTCAGCTGCTGCAGGAAACTGAATCTGCTCGTTTGAGTGGCGATGCCAGTGGTGCCCCAAGTCTTCGATGTGGCCACCGGGACAGACATGCAGAAGTCTGGCGGTGAATGTCAGTGTCGGTGCGCCCGCGGACTCTGGCCTGTCCACCGCTTGAACGCGCGAGAAAACGCAGCGGGGTCCGAGAATCCGACCAGGTACGCCGTCTCGTTGATCGATGTACGGCGGCCGCTGAGGTAGTGAAGCGCCAGGCTGTGGCGAAGTTCATCATGGAGGGTTTCGAACGTGATACCTTCAGCCCGTAGCTGGCGGTAGAGCGTCTGCCTGCTGACCAACATNCTTTTCGCGATCGATTCCATGGTGATGTCGCCGGTATGCAGGACGGGCATGAGCAGGCTTTCCACCCGGCCTCTGACCGACTTGCTGTCCTGCAACGTTCGCAACAGTTGCTCGGCGTGCTCGCTCAGGATACTGAAGGCAAACCTGGGCTGCACCGCGATCCGGTCCGCCAGCCGAGCCTCTTCAACTCGCATGGCATTCCAGCCCATGTTGAATCTCGTTGGCGCCTGGAAGATTCGGGCGTATGCCTCGGCGTAGTCCGGTGGAGCGCGGGTCAGGTGCACCTCTTTCACCAGAGGGTGTCCCAGNAACGGTCGAGTGAGGCGAATAAAACGGCCGAAGGTCACTTCGGTAAGTTCCGGGAAATCGTTCGGATCCGGACGGGTGTCGACCAACCATAGTTGGCCAGACCTGCGCTGCCACTGGAAGCGGTCGGTTATTCCGACGTCCACATCGAAAACGAGTTGTCCGTAGCGGTTCGCTTGCACGATCGCGTCGCGTACGGTTTCGCAGGCGTTGAAAATAAGCCCCAGCACCGAGAACTCCTGCATGTGCACGCTCATGCCGTACTCAAGCCCGAACGCCTGATCTCCGCTCAACTCTTTCGCGGCACGCATCAGCTCAAAATACTCGGACATCAACACGCGATTGTCGCCGTCATTGAGGCGGCCCGCCGCGAGGCCCGAGCGCCGATGAAGTTCCGCCCGGCTAGTTCCCCGGACGACGGCCAACTCGATCAGGCTTCTTGCATTTCCTGCAGAAACCGTGGCCTCAGACATCGGCCGCTGCAACATTGTCACGCAGGGTCATGTTTGTGATTCCTGCGGTCATGGGCACCTCCCGGATTGAGTGTCATTCTATTCCTAGACGGGCAAACCACCTAGCATATCTGCTTCGACAGCTTGTGCAGACGCCCTAAATGACCCGCCGATCGACGGAGTAACCGAAGCACCACCGACCAGAGGAACACCACCATGATCGAGGCTCACGGCCAGACCCAACCTTCGAACGCACAGACTAATCATCGTCAACGCTCGCCCGCCCAGGGACCATTGTGCACCGCTCGATGCCAAGGCCATTGTGAAGACAATGCCATCCGAAGCGTGCGCACAGCTCATGATTGGCCACCGCGAATGATGCCCCACACAGCTGAAAGAGCCCTCATTCTCGTGACTTGAGAGCCCATCCTGTTTGTCGCCAGCACTGGCCGATCAACCGTCGCGACTGCCGACCAACTCAGCCGCCCCACCCCAAGCATTGAAGGAGAAGAAAATGTCCAAACCCATCGCCCCAACCGCTAGCCTCGTTCGCCAGGCCCATCCAGCTACCGGAGTCAAACCACTCCCCGCCTTCCGACTCAACCTCATGCGTCTTGGCTATCTCGTGATGGGAGTGGGGCTGATGCTAGTCAAATGGCCGATACTCCTGTCCGGATCAACCCCAGCCCTACCCGTCTTCGAAGCGGTCGTTGCCTGCATCCTGACCGCAATGTCGCTGCTGGCCCTGCTCGGGCTCCGGCACCCCGTCGCCATGCTGCCAGTCCTGCTCTTTGAATGCACATGGAAGGTTCTCTGGTTCGCAACCTTCGCCCTCCCTCACTTACTGGCCGGCGACATGGACACGGCCACCACGACCATGTTCTTCAGCTGCTCCTTCGTTGTCATCATCGCCGCAGTCACCNCCTGGGATTACGCCTGGAAGCGCTACGTGACGACGCGCGGCGAAAAGTGGCGCTGACGATGAAGATGCAAATGTTCGACCCCGGAACCATTACAATCCCGCAGCGGCTGAAACATTCGTGTTCTTGCATGGCGGCAATTTCGCCAGCCGGATGCGGGCAACAGGAGCCCGCTTCGCCCCGAGGACCGTGCGCTCGTTCCTGACCCGCCCGGCTTCGACAGCAGCAACCAGATGCCTTGCCTTCACTCGAGCAGACCGCGGAGGCGATTGCCGACCTGATCCCCGACGACACCCATGTCGTGGGACTGTCTGTCCTTGGGATCCGGAATCGCGCTGCATCCGGCAGTGAGACATCCCCAGAAAGTGGCCCCTTTCTCGCAAGCGCCCACGTTACCCCGCCGGTACTGCGTGAAATACTGGCCGACCGCGCAATGCTCCACCTCTGGAACCAGTGCAGATTCTGGATATCCCCGGCTCGGCACCTCATCTATCAGGGCCCCAGATTTGGCACCTTGGCCTAGGAGAAGTTTCGATTGGAGTGCGTTGCCGGAATATAGTCTGTGCCGAGCGCAACTGCCGTACTACTCACTGCCGAGGCGCACACAGACAATCTGCCAGCGCAGAGGTGGCTACTAGACCGGGGTTGGAAGTGCACCGGATCTGCCAACACTGACCAGTCCGGCTCAATTTAATGAGTTTTAATGAGTTCGAGCGAAACAGCGCACCGCCAAACCGCTCCGCCACAGCAAAGCTGCAGGTCAGCGGCACATACCCCGTCCTACCGACCGATTCCAACCGATGACCGTTGCGTTCGTAAGCGAACGGCCTTTAATGCGAAATGACGAGGCGGTTACCCACCCCGTCACTGCAAAAATCGCGTAAATCCGGGCTTTTGGTTTTCAAAACCCGAGCGCCGCCTGTCGAATTCGAACCTACGACCGTTGCATTCTATGCGGTCCAAACCCTGAATACGGTCCATTTCGTGGCCAAAACGCCCATCGTTGCGGGCTACTGGCAACTACCGACCACCAATGGGCCTCCTATGGGATTCGAACCCATGACCCCCGCTGTCGTCTCGATCGTCAATTTCGACTGGCCAATGGTCGTTCCTGGCCTTTGTTGGTGAGAAAGGCGCGCAACAATGGATGGTACTGAAGAGTCGGCAGTTGTCGCCCAATTTAATGAGTTTTGTGATCTCCCGGGACATCGGTAACTGTTCTGCCTCAGGACTTTGGTGACAGTTGAGATGTCAGGACTTCGGTGACGCTTTGCCTTCTGCTTTTCCTTCTTGGCTTTATCTGCGGAAGCGGGCACGGGCCTTGCCCAACCCGACGTACTTGGTGCCTTCGAGCGGCCAGGGNTACTCGGCGATGATCTCGCCCTCTGTGCTGGCGAATACGATGCCGTCACGGTCCCAGACGGCATTGATGTTTCTTCCACCCATCCGTTTGGTCACAGAGAACAATGTCTTGCCGATCTTAACCACACCGTTGGAGTAGACCCGCAGCGTCTGGTGGCCGCTATCGGCGGGTGGGACACCGTGCCACCGAGTTTCTGGATCCCGTCGGAGTGGGTTTCCAAGGAGGTCGTGGCGTTGTGCNTGTGACGTTTCCGCGCAGTCTGTCGCTGCAGCGTCGGGCGCATGCCAGGGCTGGGCTGCTGGCAGTGGCAGCTGTGGCTGGGGAAGACTCGGTACGGGTTTCGGTCGGGGTGCTTCGGCGACGGCCGTGGCGTCCCAGGACTGTTGCGGGGTGATGCGCCCGGGCAGCCCCTGGTGCGGACGCTCTGTGTTGTAGATCTGGTCAAATCGGTCGACCTGCGCCTGAAGCTCAGCGTGGGTGTGGGCTAATGGCTGCTTGTCCAGCCACCGGAACAAGGTCTGATGAAACCGCTCATTCTTTCCTTGCGTGGTCGGCTTGTAGGGTTTGCCGGTGATCGCCTCGACCCCTAGCGAGGAGACGTAGCTGACCAGCTGGCCTTCCCAGCCGCGGCGTGAGGGATTCAACGCCACCCCGTTGTCAGTCAATAATCTTTGTGGAACCCCGCGGGCTGCGATGCCTTTCTTCACGACCGCCAGGGCCGCCTCGCTGGTTTCCCCGGAGGCGACGTGGGTGGCGACCGCGAGACGGGAATGATCATCCTGGAGCTGGAAGATCACGCACTTGCGCCCACCGGTGAGCACATACTCGGTGGCGTCCAATTGCCAGCAGGCATTCGGGGCAGGATAGACAAACCTGCGGTGCGCGGCACGGGGCTTCTTCTTCGGCTCCACCCGGGCCACACCNCTCTCCCGGAAGATCCGTGCCAGCGACGACTCGGACGGGGCATCCATCCCAAGGCCACCNATTTTGTCGTGCACGCTGATCGGGCCATGGTCCAGCCCCGAGCTTTCCAGGGCGGCGCGTACCTTGGCCGCTTCGTCCTTGCGGTCCTCAGAAACTTGCGTGGGCGAGTTCTTCGGCCGGCGAGAGCGTGGCTCCAAGGCAGCAGCCTGGCCCTCATCACGGGCCCTGGCCTTGATCTTATAGAACGTCTTGCGGCTGATCTCATGCTCAACGCAGAACGTGGTCACAGCACCACGTGGGGCACCATCAGGCCACTGGGCGATAGCGAGGCGGACACGGGGATCGACAGGCTCATTCTTATTCACCCATCATTCTTTGCCATCGCCACCGGACGGCCAAGCCCCGGTAACAACGGCGAGAAGTGTCACCACCAAGAACCGCCATTGTGTCACCAATGTGTTGAGGCAGAACTGTCACCTATGTCCTGCGAGATAACAAATTTAATGAGTTTCTAATGAGTCGGTTACATCCATCTACGAGGAAGCCGATAGTGGCACAGGCCCTCCCACTCGAGCTTCGAAAGTCCTATGGCGCAAGCACGGGTACATTCTCGATCTCAGCTCGATCTTCGTGAGTACTTTTCACACCATCCTTGAGTAAGAGGTGTCCCCTGGCGCCGGGCGACATTCGCTTGGCGGTCTCCCACGACTTGATTCTGCGGAAAAATCTTTGCATGTCCATGACCGCCCAGTGGTGGCCATCGATTTCAAGAATTCAAGTCAGTGGGCAGTTTCGTGGCCGCCTATGGGCAGTTTTTCATGGCCGCTGACATCCACAACACGATCTGGGTCGAGACCGGCACCTACAACATGAGGGAACACACTATGACAGGCAGCGTCTAATCCATGACGGAAGGCGTCAGTGGTTCTCAGCCACAGCTCAACTGGCACTCTCTCGCACGAACGGTGGTGCTGAACCGCACGATTAGGTGGTGCTCAAAGCCTCAAATACTCACACAAAATAGCCACCCAGATTCACGTTGATTCCAGGTGACAGTTTTATTTGGTGAGTTAGCCCTCCGGCCAGACGACCTTCTCGCCCAAGGCCTCCAAGAAGGTGGTGAACTCGGGCACCTTCAGATCGCCGTTGGTCACAGACGAAGAGATGCTGTCTCGGCGTGACCAGAAGAAGGTGGAGCCGTCCTTCCTCGTGGCCGAATAAATCTGCATATCCATGGCAGCAAGCCGGGGAACGAGGGTGGCCCGGTTGCCGTCGTCGGTCCCTAGAATTATGGTCTCCAGCTCATCCCACGCTGCTGAATACTCCTCCCACGCCATAGGAGCTGCGGTCACCCCATGCGCGCGGCCCTTGAGGCGGGGTAGCGCCATCATCATTGTCAGTGGACCTCCCTCACCTCCAGCGATTCGGTTGAGGCAGAAGCGGGCGTCCGCAGCTNNCTCAGCCCGCGCCTCTAGTGAGAATGGGGAGCTACTGCGCACCGCATAGATGCGTGTGGTGTCCAAGGCTCGCAGCTCATCGACCGGGAATATAGACGAATACGGACTCCCGAAAAGCAGCCGGTCGAAGCCCTTACGTCCGACCCAGTGGCTGCGAATGCGCTTTCTAATGTCGTCAGATTTGCCGATATAGAACTGGCGGTAATTGTCAAAGACCATGACGTACACGCCAGAAACCTCGTTCCAGTCTCGTAGCGAATCGATAGGGGTGAAACGCTCGTCTGTGGCCAGCACGGCTTGCAGCGCTGTCTCGAACTCGGCCGGGTCCAATGTCTCAAAATGCGCCATCGACAAATCAAAATTCCGCATGGCCCGGTCGCGCTGGAACAGCATGAATTCATCGGAGTGCTCCGCATGCTCGTCGTCGCGATACATCCAAGCTGAGTCGTCCCACATCTCCTCGCTCATCTGCTCAGGCCGGTACCGTTGGTGGGGCTTCCTGTTGGGGTAGCCATAAAGCTCCCGCGTCATTTTGTGGCCGAGCCGGTGCGCGCGAAGGGGNTCATGAAAATGTTCAATGCCGGGGATCAATGGAAGTGCTTTCATGTGGCAGGCTCCTGAATGGTGGTCGCAGTCTCTCGACCCTCACCCTAAGCCATGGCTCAGACACCGTGACGGTGCGCGGGCGGCTCGGGCTATGAGTCTCCGTACCGGGCGACGGCGGGTTCGGGGAGGGTTAAGTTGAAAACAAACCCTGAAAGGGGCCATTTTCGTGTCTGAAAACTCATGTTTCCGGGCTTTTGGGCTCTATCGGATTCGAACCGATGACGCCTGCGCTGCCCGGATCGAAGAACAACGGCATGGAACCAGCGACGAAGACTATCGCAGCAGGTCAGAGCATGTTGAGCACTAAAGACAGTTCATCAGTTATCAACGTTTATGAACCCCGCTGTCGACGCGATCGACCAATTCGACTTGTCAAAAGCCATTCCTGACCATCGTTGACGCGGCAGGAGCATGACGATACATGGTACTGAAGAGTCAGTAATTGTCACTCAATTTAATGAGTTTCTAATGAGTCGGTTACATCACCCATGTGCCTCTGCTCCTGGTGTGGACTGCCAAGACAGTTGACGCCAGTTCGTGGATGCCTGGCCCATGCGGAGAGTGATCTTGATAGCCCCTATAGCCGACATTTCAAATGACGGTTCGATATGGAACCCCGTGTCAAGAATCGACTGCACGTCAGCGTGATTGCTGGGTCTACCGGCTCTTCGCGTTTCGTGGTGAATACCAGCCCGCTGAGATGAATTCATGCCACCGTCCGGGCGGCACTTCTTAGCAGGATACGTGATTGGTAGTTGATTGGGTTGCGGAACCCGCGGGCAATCCTTTGATGGTTNTTGATCATGGTGTTGGCGGCCTCGACTTTCGCTGTTGTCACGCGGGTGGCCAGTAGTGTTTGGATCTCTGGCCACCACTTGTTCACGGTCTTTGCNAGTCGGTCGGTTTCCTTCATGGCAGCAGCCTTGACCTGCCGTTCAAAGAAGGCTTTGCGGTCTTCCACGCTGGCCGGATTGTTGTTGGAGAGCATCAGGCGTAGGGCTTCCTTCACACCCCAGGCGGCGACGAGTTCCTTACTTGGGTCATCGGTGGCGAAGACGTCATCGAGGCGCTTCTTGCCAGCGTCGGAGAGTGTGTCGTAGCCGCGCAGCAGCAATTGTCGGTGGGCCCATGCTTTGTCTGTTTTNAGGCCGCGGCGNCCCGTTCTGTTCCCGGAGACCCGTTGGCGAACCTGGGTGAGCATGTCGTTGGCTAAAAGCACCATGTGGAAGTGATCGACGCTGACAGCAGCGTCGGGCAGATTCTCGCGCAGGGCCTTGCGGAACGCGGCTGANGGGTCGATGCCGACGGTCTCAATGCAGGAAAGCCAGGAGGTGGGGCGGGCTTTGAGCCAGGCCCCGATCCCGCGGCTGTCGCGGCCGTCAACGATACCCAACACTTGTCCGGTGTCGACGTCAACGATCGTTGACATCCAGGGCTCGTACCGGGTCCATTTCTTGCTCTGCGCATCTTGAAGCCAGCGCACGGAACGGTAGCGGTGTTCGTCGATCCCGAGCCGTGTGGGCGCTAGTAAGTCCACGGATGGCAGCGCCGCGGCGGCAGCGACCACGACGGTGTTGACCAGCCACCAAGAGACGCTGAACGCGGCCGCGACTTCGGATGAGGCCCGGCCAGAGTCGATGACAGCGTCCTTGAGGGTTTCCTTCAACCGCGCCGTGGAACGGGCAAACCTGGGCACCTGTGGGGTCGATTCGGAAAACGTCTTCCGGGAGCAAAGAGCCTCGTCGCANAAGAGCCGGCGCTTTGCCCACATCAGTTTCACATGCCCGGCGACAAGGATGTCCCGAACCCTTTGGGTCCGACGCGAATGGACCCGAGACGCCAGGACGGCGCAGCCTGGGCAAGCTGTCGGGAAGTCCGAGGCAACCGTGACAACACGGATACCGGCGCCATCGTCATTGATGACGGAGATGACCTGATAATCAGGCAGATTGAAGAGAGTCGTCGCCGCATCCGGGCACGACTGGGTAGGCTGGATCAAGGCTCGTGGTTCCTGACTTGAGAAGAATGCTAGACACATCCATCTCAGCAGGGCCACGAGCTCCTACTTTGCTACGACACGAACTCCGGTTTCACCACGAACCGTGAAGAGCCGGTCTACCCGATATCCAGTTGACAGATTTGTGGGTGGCGTGATTCCGAGACAGTTCAAACTCACCCCGATCGAGTTTGAAGAAACATTAAAAAGACCACTCAACCAGTCTCTGAAATATAAACCCAAAATGTCTTAACCCCGAGCAGCCCCAAGCTACGCCAACGCGTCTGAAGTGGTTGGCAACCGGTCTGCCCTCTTCGACAGAGTGGAACTGCCATACGAGAGTACCCGGGTATCCACCGCGAGTCTCCCCACTCCCGTCGATGTCTTGTGATTGGATTCACGGCGCAAGTGTGCTTACTCAACCCGAGCTCGACGCTCAAACAGACGTCAGCATTCCACGACGTTGACTGCAAGCCCGCCCAAGGCTGTTTCCTTGTACTTGGAGGACATATCCCGTCCGGTTTCTCGCATTGTGATGATGACTTCATCGAGGGAAACCCGGTGTTGGCCGTCACCCCAGAGGGCCATTTTGGCGGCATTAATGGCTTTAGCTGCTGCGATGGCGTTACGTTCAATACAGGGGATCTGAACAAGTCCGCCAATAGGGTCACAGGTCAGCCCCAAGTTGTGTTCCATAGCGATCTCGGCAGCATTCGCAACCTGTTCTGGGGATCCACCCATGACCTCCGCAAGGCCAGCGGCGGCCATGGATGACGCTGAACCAACTTCACCCTGGCATCCCACCTCGGCGCCGGAAATCGAGGCCTGTTCCTTGTAAAGCACCCCAACCGCGGCTGCCGCCAGCAGGTATTTCACGACGACGGCGTCGATCACCTCCTGTGGGGCGTTGCGGACCTGGTCAATGTAGTGGGTGGCATAGAACATGACAGCCGGAATGATGCCGGAGGCCCCGTTGGTGGGGGCGGTAACGCGCCCNCCTGAAGCGTTCTCCTCGTTCACCGCCAAGGCAACGAGGTTTACCCATTCCTGCCAAAACTTAGGGTCCCGGTTCGGATCCTCCGCTTGAAGCCGAGCATGCCAAGCCGATGCCCGACGCCGGACCTTCAACCCACCGGGAAGGACGCCATCGCGGCCCAGAGAAGATTTCTTACACTCCTCCATAACGTCACGAATGCGCAACAGGCCAGCCCGCAACTCTGTTTCGCTGTGCTCTACGAGTTCATTGGCCCTCATCACGTCGCTGAAGTTCCCGCCGATACTNGCCGCAATGGTTTAAAGCTCAACCGCGGTGCGGAAGGGATAAGGCAACTTGGAATGAGAGGACTCCAGCTCGGAGGCCGCTGCCTCAACATCATCCTCACGAATGNNATAAAACCCTCCAATCGAAAAGTACGTGGCTGAGTGGAGTTCTACACCAACGGCATCCATGACAGCAAACTTCATCCCGTTGGTGTGCCGAGGAAGGACAGTTAGCGGGTGCAGCACGATGTCCTCCGGGGCATATTCCAGATCCACGGTGTCAGCCAGCTTAAGCGGCTCGCCACGCGCATAAGCGGCCAAGCGCGCATCAACCTCGTCAGGTAACACCAATTCCGGCTCATGACCCTCCAAGCCCAGCATCACTGCCGTCATGGTCCCGTGCCCNCGGCCCGTGGCGGCCAGGGAACCATACAAGTCCACGCGAACCGACGCAACGGAATGCAGTACCCCACTTTCAACGAGTCCCCTCGAGAACGCCGCAGCAGCACGCATTGGGCCTACCGTGTGAGAACTAGAGGGNCCGATGCCCACCGAAAATAAATCGAAAACGCCAACGGCCATATCATTACCTCACTAAAAGCTGAACATTTGCCGTCACAAATACTGACGAAGGGCCGGACACACCGGGCGTGTGCCTGCCAAAGTCTCGGCGGTGACCACCGGCAATGGTGTCCACCGCCGAGACTCTCACACCATCAACAAGGGGCGGTGGTGAAGGCCGCTAATTCGGGACGCACCAGCTAATCAGCCGGAACCAGTCTCAACGATGAGGACATCAGAGGTGACATCAACCAGTCCTACTTCTACAGACGCAGCAGTGTTGACTTCGCGTGTACCCGAGGCCCTGACCCTAAAGAGAGGGAGAGGGCAGGTCGTTACGCTTCACCGGGAACAGCGGCTTTAGCGTCCACGCAGCATCTTGGTATATCAGCATGAAATCAGCTGTGCTGTTGAAAATCTGCCAAAATACGGCGTATTCATTCAGACTAATTGGCTCGAGAGCCAGTGAGCTCTGATACCAGTGTCTTCATCTTCTCAAACCTAAACGCCAGAATTACTAGTGGAATAATGACCACGTAGCCAATAAGTATCGGCAGCATGATTGATCCCGAAGCTGGAACAAACGGCAGACTGATATAGATCAACTGAACTAGGGGAAGGATCAGCACGTTCATCACGGCGAGTTCCGTAGCAACCGGGGACTTGAAGTCGGGATCAACAATTCTGAGCAGTAATAGTCCGGTTGCCACAGTGCCCGTATAGCAGCCAAAGACCGCGAGCCCGCGCTCAAACCCATACTCTGGAAGTCGCTTGGAGAACCACGTCACAACAAAGTATGTCAACGTTCCTGCAACAACAACCGTGATCATGAACGGAACAAGAATCGCAGAAATAACAGACAGAGTGATGCCCATGAAAGCAGCGGCAATCATGTAGTCGACCGTCGTTCCAGTGATCCGTCGAATAGTGTTTGAATCTACGATATGACCATGACCCGTCTTGGCCAGGACCTTGCGGGTGACAATACCGGCTATCATCCCNCACGTGTAGATCAACGCGAAACCGAGCTGCCCCAACCCACCGCTGAAAACTGTTGACCAAGCAAGTGCGAACAAATAGCCGACACCATAAATCGAGGCCATCAGCGCAAGGTGAAACGCCAAATTATCAATATTTGCTGGATGCGTAACACTCTTTGTGTCTTCCTTAGCCTCACCCTTGGCTACCATGCCCGTAAGCAGAGCNGCGGGTAGCGAGCGATCAATCTTGTCCGCCACCCAACCTTTCCGGATACCACGGTTGGCCATAGGAATACCTATGGCAATCGCAACAAGAAAGCCCATTGCCCCAAATGCAATTCCGACCTGACCGGCGTCCTGGATGCCATAACCGTTCTCCCAAGCAAGCCCNAAAGCCTGGGCTGCTCCTGGGTTTTGTGAGAACCCAGGAGCCACAAGATANCCGAGCCCACTGAAGACGTTATTTTCTGAGAATGCATTGAAAATCTCGAAAATCGACTTTCCAGTCAAGCCCTGCATCGCGTAGATAAGACTGTACATAAGAGCCATCCACAGCGCCCCAGTNACGCAACTTATTAACCCAATTTTTGGATGATTTTTCCCTTTAGATGGCTCAGTGGTTTCGCTCGGAGTGCCGCGAGACATAAGTCCGATACCCACAAATCCAAAAGCGAACAAGTGATATACAAAGTTCCAANNAACACTCGTAGGTATGGTCATCCACCCCTCAGCAGTCGGAATACCGAGCAAACCTGTGTTCATTAAAATGAACCCAATGATACCTGTCGTCAAAGCTGCCGGAATCAGCGCTTTCTGTAANAACCTAAGTCTTGCCCGTAAGAACGTACTTAAAATCAGCAGAACACTGATCCACATGAACGCTCCAATAAATGGATAGAATGTAGCAGGCACTGTAACCTCTTCGTTATAGTAGCTAGCGGATAATTATTTTTATCCGCGCTTGAATATACCCTACCGTCGGCGGGATGGCCACGCTTCCAAAACTGCACACCTACCCCGCGGCAAGATGCTCGAATTGGTTTTAAAAGAGACTTCGTGAAAGAAGCTTCGAACATCCTGGAGCAACGCTTCAGGTTGTTCCATGGCTGCGAAGTGCCCGCCTTTCGACATTTCAGTCCATCTTTGNATGTTGTAGAGGCGGTCATAATATGTCTTAGGTGGCCAGGGCAAAGTGTCCTTCGGAAATAACGCCATTCCACAGGGGATATCCATACGGCGTCCATCCGTACCTAATGCACGGCCACCCTCTATACGACGTCCATAATAGATCCACGATGCGGAGTTGAAGCTTTCCGTGGCCACATAGACCATGATGTTAGTGAGTAGATCATCCTTCTGGTGAACCTCATCAAAGCCTGCATCCCGAAGGTCCGACCAAGACCGGAACTTCTCTACAATCCAAGCAGCAACACCTACGGGGCTGTCGGCCATCGCATAACTTAGCGTTTGTGGCTTGGTGGCTTGAATTGTTCGGTAGCCATCTTCAGGAGCCAGCCTTTCCGCCAATTGATCGTGCCACTCAAGCTCTTCCGAAGTCTGGGGNCCATCGATGTGACGCATCGTCGGAAAGTTGATGTGAATGGCTCGGCAGGATTCACTGTGGTCATAGCCCAGCCAACTGCAGATGGCACTTCCCCAGTCCCCACCTTGAGCGAAATATTTACCGTAGCCCAGAACGTCTGTCATGAGTGTGTTCAGCACTTTCGCCATGGCACGCGGCCCCATTGGCTTCGACGGGCGATCTGAGAAGGCAAATCCAGGAAGCGATGGTGCAATCACATCAAATGCGTCTTCCTCACGGCCTCCAAATCGCTCGGGATGCGCCAATGGCTCAATGATATTGAGAAACTCCACAATGGATCCTGGCCAGCCATGCGCGAGAAGAAGCGGCCGAGACACTGATCCACTACCTTTGACATGGATATAATGGATCGCCATACCGTCGACCGTCGCAGTAAACTGGGAGAATTCGTTGATCCGAGCTTCCTGCTTGCGCCAGTCAAAGCCTGTTAACCAATAGTCTGATAGTTCCTTGAGGTAATCCATATTCGTGCCATAATCCCAGCCTCCTTCACTAGGCATATATCCCCACTTATGCGTGGCGACTCTTTCATAAATATCCTTTAGCGTAGCCTCTGGGACATCGACTTTAAACGGTGTAATCACAGTAATTTTCTCCTTCATTTGCTCTCGATCGCTACCAGCATTATGGCTGCTATAATTCTCAGTTCACGTACCACACCGTTTTGATCTGAGTGTACTGATCGAAAGCTTCGAGGCCATTATCTCGCCCACCGAATCCCGATTGCTTATGTCCACCAAAGGGTGCTGAAATATCACCTTCGGAATAGCCATTGACTGATACGGTGCCGGCCTTGATGGATGCAGCTACTCTCTGTGCTCGCCTCAAATCAGAAGTGTAAACGGAAGCAGCAAGGCCATATGCTGTATTGTTTGCCAGCGCTATCGCCTCTTCCTCGGATTCGAAGGTAGTCACTGCCAAGACGGGTCCGAATACCTCATTCTGGAACAATGACATCTGCGGAGTAACATCCGCATAAATGGTAGGTCCAACTAGCCAGCTGTCCGGAAAGGTATTCTCGTCTGCTTCGCGATAGATGAGAGTCGCGCCCTCGTCGCTAGCCCCGTGGATATACGAGAGAACTTTTTCAAAGTGTGCCTGCTCGATCATCGGCCCAATCTGGGTTTGCGAGTCGGCTGGGTCTCCGATCTTCCACTGACGCAATTGGGTCATCAGAGCATCCAAGAGTTCGTCTTTCACTGACGCCTCAACCAAGAGCCGGGATCCAGCAGTACAATTTTGTCCCATTGTTAGGAAGGCAGATTCTAGGACATTATCTACAACCTCATCCAAGTTGTAGTAGTCTCCAAANACAATCTGAGGGCTCTTTCCGCCAAGCTCTAGGACTACCTCCTTGAGGTTGCTCTGTGCGGAGTATTCCAGGAATTTCCTACCGACCGCAGTCGACCCGGTGAAGGAGACGACATCAACGTCGGTGTGGAGTCCAAGCGGCTTTCCGGTGTCCTCACCCCGTCCCGTAACAAGCAATAGTGCGGATTCGGGGATCCCAGCCTCATGAGCTAGCTTTACCATGAGGTAGGCGCTCATTGAGGTCAGTTCGGCTGGCTTTACGATGACCGAGTTTCCAGCGGCAAGTGCCGGCCCCACCTTGAACGCGAAGATAGCTGCCGGGTAATTCCAGGGCAGTACAGCCCCGACCACGCCGATGGGCCCTTTAGTAATCACTCCAAGTGCCTCAGGTCCAGTCGGCGCGACCTTGCCGAAAACTTTGTCTGCCGCTTCGGCGTGCCAACGCAGGGTCTCCAGAGCCGCAGGAATATCATTTTCGCGGCACTCTGTAATGGGCTTCCCTGCATCCACACAATCCAAAGCAGCAAGTTCTTCTGCGTGTGCTTCTAAGAGAGCGATCCACGCAAACATCGCTTCCTTCCGGCCAGCTGGCGTTCGTTTGGACCACTCACCGGACTCGAANGCCGCGCGCGCACTCCGCACGGCCTGGTCGACGATCTCAGCGCTACCGAGAGAAACCTGACCGATTTTTCACGTGTATACGGGCTGAAGGTTTCAAACACACNNCATCCCCGACTCCTGAACACCAGGCACAAGATGGCCTGCATTTAGTTTCTGCAACTTTGCAAGTTCGAAGACTTCATCTGCGGTAAGGGGTGTTCTAGTCATTTTCAATCTGCTCACTTTTTGGGGTGTAATGCAACTCACCTTATTTCACGCCTGAAGGGGCGCGGTAGTGCCAGTTTTACATGACTTTAGATCAAAATGATATGAGTGTTTTGAGCGTGGAATTTCGGGCTAGTGCAGCCGGAAATTTGGCTACTCATCTGTTCGCTGTCGTCCTTTCCAGCCAAGAGCCACACGGGGTTTGACGACAGACTGGGTTTGGAAGCCCTTAGGAATGGTCCGCGCTCGTCACTGGTGGCTACTACGACGGCTAGATTCTAAGTGCAACTGGATGGGGTGTTCACTGAAGTCACCCGTCTCCGGCTGTGTCGCGAATTGGTCCGCGGGAGCGTTTTACGCTGAGTTGCTCACCATCCGCTCACCCCGCGTGGACTTGTTCACGGTGCACGGTAGTAGCCACGAGATGCTTGGTGAATCATTGTGATGACGCCCTCGGCGCTCTCACTGCGCAACGCTGCTCGATGAACCAACTGGTGCGCAACGACGCTTCTGGGTCCCAGGGATCTAGCTCAGAGGCGCTTTGCAGCAGACCGTTCCTGCCACGGGCATGAGGGTGGAGATCAACTAGCGTTGCAGAGTGCTGGTAGGAGCCAGCGGGATTCATCCCCAGCCGTGGTCAACGTACCGATGCCGGTGGAAATGTTCTTGTGTCAAGGGCCATGAGTTTCTGCCCACCATCGGCCAGGTTATCTGCCCGCTGGTGGCCAGCAAAATGCCCGGATATGCGAGTTCTAGTGATCGTTGCAACTCCCCGACGGATCGGGAGTTGCCCTTGGATTCACCAGCAATAGATAGCTCTACTTAATCTACTTAATAAGGAAAAATCGTCTTTAAGAGAAAAATGATCCCGCCGATCGGGTTGCCGGACAAACACCATCAGGAGTCACACTTCAGAGCCCAAAGGCAGGAATTTCTTGCCGCCGTTGCACGCTTGGGTAGTATCGCAGCGGCGGCCCAGGATCTTGGCATCAACAGAAGTACCTTCCAGAAGTGGGCGAACGTTGCCGGGTCAGGTCTCAACGGCTGTACATCCAAGCCGACAGGACCAGTTCCATGCCGCCATGGATAGGACCAGTTCCATGCCGCCATGGATAGGACCAGTTCCATCGCCGCTGCGGCTCAGGAGCTGGGATTGAACATCAGCACTGCGCGTAACTGGGCCAACCGGGTCAATCCTGTAGTGGAGAAACCACGATCCAAGAAGACCGCGAAGGCCATTGCCTGCCAGCTGTTGAGCGTCGCATTCTTTGTTGATGCCCCGGTCAATTATGGGTGACGATGTTGCCACCGTGGTTCATGGTTCGTTGGCGTCGTCAGCATGACGACCAAACCCGATGTTCCCGCCGGCGCATAATATTTTGTGGCTGCCAGGTTGGCGCAGTGATTTTGTCCAACCGGTCGGCACTGGGGCGACTTCTCCGTTCCGGGGCGATAACGATCCACACGAAGTGGCCCCTTCCCTCTGGTGGGCATGATAGGCAAGAGTCATTGACATGGGAATTGATCCAGCGGACAGGAGCGGACAGGAGCGGACAGGATGATGATCGTGGTCGCCGCCGAGCAGACCGAGGCGGCCTTGTGGACAGGGGAAATATCCTGCCCCGACTGCACGGGGCGGTTGCACNCCCACGGGCACGCCCGCACCCGGACCGTGCGTGGCCTGGGCGATACCAGGGTGAGCGTGCGTCCACCACGCGCCCGATGTGTCGGCTGTGGCCGCACCCAGATGATGTTGCCTGCGGCGCTGTCCGTACGCCGTGCCGACACTGTGGAGGTCATCGGGACCGCGCTGGCAGCCAAGGCAGTCGGCGGTGGCCACCGCACGATCGCCGCACTGTTGGGGCACCCTGTCTCGACCGTGCGCCGCTGGCTGAGACGGGTACCCNCGTCTCATACTCAGTGGCTGTACGAGCAGGCAGTGCAGCACGCGTTCCGCCTCGACCCGGATACCCTGGCCCGTCCCAAGTCCTGGCCGAGCATGCTCGGCTGGAGCCTGAACAT
Source organism: Arthrobacter polaris (assembly GCF_021398215.1). Classification (NCBI taxonomy): domain Bacteria; kingdom Bacillati; phylum Actinomycetota; class Actinomycetes; order Micrococcales; family Micrococcaceae; genus Arthrobacter; species Arthrobacter polaris. The sequence goes on along the minus strand of NZ_CP071516.1, from coordinate 65,835 downwards.
TCTTGCCGGTGCCGCGCTGGCCTACCGGCAACGTGTATCCACCGATCTGCCACCTTGGACGGTGATCGGGTACTTCACGCGAGGTAGCCTACTCAGCCCACCACCGCCCACCTAAAAGTGAAGAGACCGTGTTTTGCCATGCCCTGAAACTCGCGTCACCATCACGACGACGGAAACGACCGAGTCCACGGGCCCGGCAGCATGCCGACCACCACGTCACGACGACGACCAAACCCACCAATCACGTCGCCATCCAACGTGACGCCGCCATCGTCAAATAACGCGCTCGGAACACCAGCCTGGGCTACTGCGGCGGGAAGAGTAAGGTGCCGCCAAGGGAAACAGTGAGAATCACAAGTGTAGAAAGTACGCCTAGGATGAGTGATTTTCCACCGGAGCGGACGAGGCCACGGAGATGAACGCCGAGCCCGAGGGCAAACATAGCCGACGCCAATAGTAGCGTCTGCAGATTTTGTGCGATGGAGAGAATGCTGTCCGGAAGCACGCCTGTGCTGCGAAGCAGCATGGTCAAAACGAACCCGACCACAAAGAGTGGTACCAAAGGTGGTCGACGGGTTCCGGCCACTGCCTTATTTCGATGCATATAGAGAGTGACACCTGCGATGATGGGCGCCAAAGTCACGACACGGGCCAACTTGACGGTAACAGCAACTGCCAATGCACTGCTTCCAACTGCACCTCCCGCTGCGACAACTTGGGCAACTTCGTGTGTCGAAGCGCCGATCCACATTCCCAAAGACTCATCCGACATGCCGAGGAGACGGCCTAAGAACGGAACTAACGGAATCATGAGTGTTCCGAAGAGCACTACCAGTCCGATGGCAGATGCGACTTCCTCTTGCTTCGCTTTGGTGGCATTTTCGGTTGCAGCGACTGCTGCGGCGCCGCAAATAGAAAAGCCTGCCGCAATCAATAGACGCTGAGACAGGCTGATGCCCAACAGCTGTCCGATCCACAGGGTAAGTCCGAAGGTGACTCCTACTGATAGAAACACAACCACTAACACACCAGGACCAAGCCCAAGGATGGCAGACAGCGAAAGCTGGAGACCCAAAAGCACGATACCGGTTCGGAGGAGCTTCTTTGAAGAGAAGGCGATGCCCGGTGACAAGCTGAGTGGGACACGGAAAACGTTCCTCCACACAGCTCCTGCCAGAATGGCTAGCAGTAATGGGCTGACTCCCGTCAGATACCGAGCACCAAACCAAGAGAGCGCCCCGGCAACGCACACTCCGATACCTGGTAGGTATTTTAAAGTGGACCGAGAACTACGCCTCGTTATGGAAAGGCTATCTGCGGAATTTCCATCTGTGCGCGTAGTTGACTGCGCTGTGGCTTCTTCGTTCATATAAGAAACTTCCCAGAAAGCAGCGGTACTCGGTAGGGACCAACTTGCCATCACAGATATATGATGGTGATATGACCTCTGGAAATCGTTCATCCGCGCGCATTGAACAGTGGATCCAAATATCATCACTGAGCGTATTAGTGGGCATCGCCGACCACGGAAATCTCAGTTCCAGTGCTCGCGCTGCTGGTATAGCACAGCCGAATGCTTCTCGGACCCTGAGAACCCTTGAACGCCGGCTCGGATACACGCTGATCAATCGCTCCACCCGCGGATCAACTCTCACTGCAGAGGGGTTGCTGACTGTTGAATGGGCCCGAGAAGTACTCAACAGCCTAGAAAAACTGTCTGTCGGCTCTCAAGCCCTTGCTTCACCAGCGAGTCAAGAACTGACTGTTGGTGCGAGTATGACCATTGCCGAGTATCTAGCCCCAGCGTGGATCAGTGCATTCCACGAAGCAGCCCCGCGGGTCAATGTGAAACTCAAAGTGATGAATTCCCAACAGGTCATCNGAGGGGTTCGCGGCTCAGAGCTTGATCTAGGATTCGTGGAGACACCGGACGTACCCTCAGATTTCAGATTTACAGAGGTCTGGACCGATGAGTTGGCCATTGTTGTTGGACGAGGTCATGCGTGGGCTTCGCGCAAGCATCCCTTAATGATGGACGAACTGGCAAATACACCGTTGGTTGAACGCGAGGAAGGCTCTGGTACACGTGCGTTTCTTGACCGAGTCAGCCCACAAACTAGGGCCAAGCCTGTGGTCGAGTTCAATAGCAACTCTGCGATTTGCCAATGCGTAGCTTCCGGCATGGGCCCAGCAGTTCTAAGTCTGCTGGCCGTGGAAAGTGCTCTGCGTGCGGGAAAATTGGTTCGAGTCCAGCTTGACGGAAGTTACTTCAAACGGGCACTCAGAGCGATTTGGTCCCAAACAAGCACTCTTACTGATCCAGCCAAACAGTTCCTTGAGATTGCCCAGCAAGCAGGCCCTAAATCATGAGGTTCCCGTCATGGAAATGCACCTGAATGTAAGATGAAGCGTGACGAGGATCTGGGGCGCTCGTTTCATCTTTCAGGGTATGCAGCGGTGGGTAGCTGATGGTTTTGGTGGTGAGGTTAGCCATCGCTGTTGCCGACAACAGACCAAGGTAAAGGGTATCCGGTGCCACCCGAGGTTGCAGATGAAGGCCTCAACGGATTTGACGGGAGCCCTTTGCCCACGGCATCGCCTCAATATTGGCCGGTTGTTCCCATGGGCTGACTGACGGACGGAGTTTCCGATTCACAAGCCCAGAATTCGCGGAAATTTCATTCGGTACCATGGTCGCTATCAAGACAGATCGGGTTTACCATTCTAGTTGTCTTGCGCCCCACAACTAGCAGCTCCCCACAAGGCATGAGCAGCACGCAGGCCTTCAGCGACGTCCCCAGCCAGGCCAGAAGACACAACCACTCCTCGCAGGCCGCCATCCGTCTCTCTGGTTGCAATACGTTCAAACCTCCAAACCCGAGCAGCTGAAAACCCACGAGCCAGACCAACACCGACCGTCAATTTAATGTGTTTTAATGAGTTCGACCCGTACAGCGCACCTCGAAACTGCTCTCCCACAGCAAAGTTGCAGGTCAGCGGCGCATACCCCGCCTTAACGACCGGTTCTAACCGACGACCGTTGCGTTCGAACACCAAAGCCATTTAGACGCACAGTGACGAGGTGGAAACCCACCCCGCCACTGCGAAAACCCTGTAAATCCGGACTTTTGGTTCTCAAAACCCGAAGGGCCACCTATCGGATTTGAACCGAAGACGGTTGCATTCTATGCGGTCAGTATCCCTGAAAACGGCCCATTTCGTGGCCAAAACGCCCATCATTGCGGGCTATTGGCAACTACCGACCACCAATGGGCCTCCTATGGGATTCGAACCCATGACCCCGCTTTAGGCTGAGAGGGTTATTTTGACTTGTCAAGACCCCCATTACCTTTTGTTCTAGAGGGTTATTCGCAACAATGAAGGTTACTAAACAGTCGGCACTTGTCGCTGATTCTGGCGCGTTTATGGCGCGTCGGTCGAAACTGCCGCACCGGCCTGTTGGGAGACCTCCGTGTTGCCAGTCTGCCCCGATCCCATAGTGAGTGCTGATACTTTATCGACGCCGAACTCTCTGCGGCCTGTTGACCTTAGAACTTAGGATTAGCCATTGCCTCGCCCTTCAACGCTTGGGTGCGGCAGTGGCGTTCGTTGGCCGCCACCTTTCACTGCAGCATCTCCGCAACCTGCTCCGGGTGAAGGCACGGATGACGATTGCCGGAGCACTCTTCCCAAAAGTCATGACTCAAGCCACCGTGTCGCCGTGACGCTTACGAGCGTCACACACGTTACTCCACGTCGACTGCAGGAGAGGGAAAATGGTTGGATTCCGGATGTCCATGAATTTGGTGTGGATTTCAGCTCTCCTGTCGGGATCTGTTTGCCAGATCTGAATGTGTCCGATGTAACTGCCGATGATTGTTCTGAGGCTATCTACGTTTGCCTGCAGATCTAGGCCAGAAGGGTAATCCGTTTCGAACGCAATCAATTCTGTCAATACTCGGCACTCGGAATTGAAGTGCATGTTCCACTCTCCCGTGAGAGTCCGGAACTCATCGTCGATGCGAAACATATGCATTCCCCAGTTCATCCACGCAGTGGTCGTTGCCGAAGTAAATGCTGTCAAGTCGATGTCCGTATTGCCAGCCATATTGCCGAGTCGAAGAAGGTCGGTGCAGTATTCGGCCAGGAGGAGCTCTTGCCGGCCATCCATTGCGAGTTGCCTGTCGGCCTTTATGGCGTTTTCAGTTGCGGTCCTCTGTTCGTCGATTTGCTCACGCATCATCCTGAGGGTGTGGCGTGACGTCATCCACGCGGCTATAGCGAAGATGGCGAGTGCAACCGTTCCAATAGCAGTGACCCATCCGTAGCCAAGCGACCATTCCTCAAATCTGTAGGCCTCCGGCTCACTGCAGTATAGGAGGCCCGGCTTGATGGCGTTCTTGGACAGTTGGCAGGTGATTTCCCCATGGTTCTCATGCTGTCCATTGTGCCGTGCATTGTGTCTCATTCATGCACGATCAGCTCGTCCCCATCCCGGCGAGGGCGCGTTGGTCGGGGAAAGTTGTTACGTGGGTTGTGGTGGCGCCAGGTACGTAGTCAGTGCCGGCGTAGGTCAGGTTGGCGATGATGGAACTATCATGCTCGAACCCTTTCAACACGCCCAACGCCTCGGTGTGCTTGGTCTTGACCGTGACGCGCCGACCGAGGTGACCGCTAGAGAGATGCTGGACGGTACTTTCAGTGCTCATGACGAGGCCACCTCCTGCTATCTTGAATGGGATATTCGAAACGAAAATGGGGACCAGCTTGGCGAAGACAATCTGTGGGCGTTGTGGCACATTTACGCACATGACCGTGACTGGCCGAGGCTTCAATAGAAAGCTTCCTCCAGGCGGCATTGCCAATGTCCTTCTAGAGTCCGCGTTCACGTGTGACTCCTGTGGGCGAATGAATATTGGAGTCGGCCAAGCCCTGAGCGTGCCCGCCAACTTCGAACATGAGGTTGGTGGGGTTGCGCACTGGGACCATGCAAGCCCCAAAGAGTGGGCGCCACATTTTGTTAGAGGTCAAGACTTCCCTGACGTACCAGAACAGATTGCGGCCCCTGCATCGGAGTGTCACAGGACTTTCAGCATTGGCGCCGTGAATTCCTCCGTCATGCTGGCGCGAGCCGTTATTGAGGCCGTAGCGAAGGATAATGGTGTCGCTGGAAAATCGCTGTTCGCCAAAATTGATGCACTGCATGCTGCTGGAAAAATCAAGGACTTCACACGGGAGACCGCCCACATAATTCGCGCCTTCGGAAATGACATGGCTCATGGAGATTTCACGGCCTCCTTGGACGGGGAGGACGCTGAAGGTGTTCTAGAGTTCATGGATTTGATCCTGCGCGAGGTGTACCAAGATCCTGCGAAGCTGACGAAATTGAAGGCGAAGGCTGAAGCTCGGAAAGCATCTCAGCCGTAGCGACTGTTGGGCTAGTGACCCGTACCCAGTCGTCTGGGTTCAGCCCGGTTTGGTCGTAGCCGTCTTCGCCCCAGTCCATGGCTATCTTGGTGCTGCCGTCGGCGAGCCAGACGTTGACGAGTGTCCCGGACGGACTCCACAGCCGCTCGTTGGTTATGATGCTGCGTCCGCTGCTGTACTCGACCAGTTTCCGATGCTGGCCCCGGACAGGTACCGGGCCCGTAAGGGTATTTACAGATTGAGGTGTGTGAATTCCCGATCTAAGAAGAGTTCAGCCATGCCTCGCATGATTTGAAGTACTTCCCCGCTAACAGTTCGTTCTCAGGCCTGTTCGTGGCTCCCCTCACGCCTATTGGTGAGCGCGGCCCAGGCGCGGATTAGGGAGGGTCAGTCCACCATTTACCCACAGGACTGGGCAAATATCTGCCAGAATGATTTCAGCCCAATCTATGAACCAGCCCTTGGGCAACCCCGGCTGTGGCCTTGACGGGGAGCCTCACGAGATAAGTCGCAGCTGCTGATCGATCTCTTGCACACTAGCGGGAGTTGGCGCCGTAGAGCTTGAGCACGGCTTTCAGATCGCGATCTCCAACATAAATTTCTTGTTCAGAGACAACGGCGATGGGGTCGGCCGACAGTCCCAGGTCGCGGCGCCTGAGCCAATACGCCCAGCACTTACTCGTTCCATATTTCGAGTGGAACTTGATGCCATCGGCATAGCCCCCGTCGTCCAGGACCTGCTCTCGGATCCACTCGGCAATCATGGTGGTGGCCAAGCGGTTGTTGCCGGTGAATGTGCCCAGGGTAATTTCAGGCTCACCGATACTGCCCAAGGCCACGCCGGGTTCCCGGTTGAGTGCCGCGATGGAGACAGCGTCCGTGAGATCAACCCATTGGGCGGTAGCTGGCACCTGGAGCTTGTACATGAGCCGGCCATCGCGCCAACTGGCGGGAAGCCAGCCGGGGACCATATTGCCATTGGCAATCCAGTCTTCCTCGACCATGTGTTGTGCTTCAGTCAAGGTTTTCCCGAAGTGTTCAGCAGCAAACGCAATTGCAGAACGAAACTCTGCGCTGAGCCGAATAGGTGCCAAGGTCTCCAGAAACGCCGTGCGCCTCGTGTCAGCAATATAGATAGTCGACCCAACAGTATCGAACCGAGACCAGGCAGCACGATCCTCCGCTCCCAAAGGCATCGCCCCGTGAGGAAGGGGCGACAGCGCCCCATAGGAACTCTTCGCTATCCGCCACCCCACCAACGGCTGCGTCAGAACAGCGAGACCGGTGATGTTACATACACGCTTCATCCAGCGAAACTATCCTCGATCATGGCCTGAGCGGCAGTTATGACCTTTTGATTCAAGGTTGCTGATTGCTTCAATGGGTGAAACCTCGTCCAACCAAGGGTTGGCGCCGATGAACCACAATCTTGCAACGTGCTCGCCTTCATTCGCGGACACAGCGGTCCACGCCCTGTGGGCCAGCAACAGTCTCTGCACTGCCTCCGGTCGGGGCTCTGGACCGTTTTCACGGGCCCACTTGTAGCTGACCCGAGGATCTTTGCTTCCCGTAAGAGCCGCCACCAAGGTTGCCCCAGGGCGCCGTTGAGTTGCCTCACGACTTCACGAATCCCAAGACGCGCAGTTCCTGCAAACCCTGCATTCGTAATAGTTGCAATGCTCATGATTTTCCTCGTCGTAGTAGTGATATCCCCACTCTACCTCCGAACGAGACTTAATCCACTAAAAGCCACGATAAATCCACGGTAAAGGAAATGGCTCGTGACCAACGGGGTGCGGTGGCTGTGACGGATCCTGGATTGCACCTGCCCAGCCTCAGCATGGATATGGAACATGCTGCCTCTGGGCGCGCGACCGGCCGTCTGCCACCACGCCACACGCTCAAACCAATGCACGGGCGTCACGCCCCGTTCCAGCGACGACTCTCACACCCAAAACTCACCGAACCGCCGGACGCCAAATCCACGTCCATACTCTCCATGCCGCCCAATCTACCCATAAGCACTGAGAAACAGCCGCGAATCTCACCGCTGAACTTTCCATCCCGCGAGCGTCAGAAACACGCCCCAAATCGACAGAGCTGGGGAGATATTTTGTAAGTGTGGGCTAGAGGTACGGCTTCCATGCATCAAGTACCGACGTGAGCTCTGAGGCGAAGGTATTTATCGACATCGTAGCCAGAGCGCACTCTTCGTCTGAGCCTGTTTCGCAAACTTCACCGGCCTTCTCATCTCGGATAAGTTCAAGCACGCCAACCGTTCGAGCAACGAGGGCCGCCAGCTCGGCAGGAGGCTCTCCCAGCTCGGTCAAATTTCTCGCGGCCGTCTTGGACGTCAGCCCAATGGTACTGACGGTGTACCCGCACGCAATTTGCAAGGCATTACCTATGGCCGAATCGTCATAGGAGGNNCGCTCACATTCCGGAACTTTGGCATCATATTCACGCCAGTCCGCCTCATGCTCCGAAATAATGCTTGCAAACTGCGAAGCCGTGGGGCCAGCTGGCACCTCCACTGCGGCCGCAGTTGAAGCGTCTGGCGTAGTCGCTGCAGCCATTGCATCCGGAGCCGCCGACGAGCACCCAGCCAGCGCTAGAGACGCGGTGAGCGCCAAAACAATAAATGACTTCTTCAAAATTCCCCAAAGTTGCTTACGCTAATTCCCGCCAGCGTAGCAACAAGGTGACATTGCGGCAATCAGTCCGACGCGTCCAACACCGTACTTCAGGGTGGGGCCATGTCACGCTGGGAGACGTTGTTGCACCCTCGTGGGATCGCATGCACTTGTCCGGCATGACCGAGCAAGAGATCGCGGACTTTATTGGCCGGGCTCGCTCCACCCTGCACCGATAACTGCAGGTCAGGGAAAAGTACAACGAAGTCTTCTGCACCGTGCACGGAGCTGCTAGGGCAGCGCAGCGCCGCTGTACACCCGACGGATTTCTCGACGACTGGCTCCTCAAACAACGCTGGCAACACCGTGCCGGCGCACTCCACCCCGCCAAGCTACAAGCAGTCAACCAAGTCTGGCCGGGTTGGTCGCAGGAGGCGCAAGATCTCGGAAGCTGGCCTGAGCAGTAAAGCCACACTCTACTAACTCCGTGGTCCCAGAGCGGCTGTCAAGATGGACACCCGGCTAACGATAAACGAGGAATGCGCGCTCATCGATGCAGATACGTTCCACCGTTTACCCACCGTAAAGATCAAGGTGAACCGTCTCGAGTTTGTTGCCGCTGTATTCTTCAGAAAACTCTCGCTTGTGCGCAGCAAGCTTACGGCCGGGTGCCTGCCCCGTACCGCGGCAGCTTCCGTGTCCAGCATCGCTAAATGCCAGCCTCACGGCCCGCTTTTCGCCAAAACAGAACATCCTGATACCGCACCCAAAGAAATCTAACCGACGAGATTTAGGACAATGCGGTCGTAATATTCAGCCATGCCTTACTGGGCGTTTCCTCACTGTCAGAGGGAACCCATCCCTCCCCTGCCACATCCCGTACACCTTCCGATACCAGAAGGCGCCTCATCAACGACAGGTCTTCAGTACCAAGGCAATGCAATGACAACGAATGAGAAGATTCTGGCTAGTTCTTCATCATCAACAAGCCTGGCTTGCCAGCACTATCTGACTCAGCCTCGACCCGGCATCAGCCAAAAGTGTTCATGGCAGGGACGATTCCCGTCCAGAAAGAGGAGAAAACGGGCTTCAATCTGGAGGGTTTATGGCGGGTTTGTGGCGCGTTAAGCTGAAAATGGCCCCTAAAAGGACCATTTTCATACCAAAACCGCTAGATTCCGGGCTTTTGGGCCCCTATCAGATTCGAACTGATGACCCCGCTTTAGGCTGAGAGGGTGATTTTGACTTGTCAAGACCCCGTATTCCCTTTTATTCTAGAGGGTGGTTTACAACAATGAAAGGTACTAAAAGTTAGCAATAGTCGCTGATTCTGGCGCGTTTATGGCGAGTCGGTCGAAACTGCCGCACCGGCCTGTTGGCAGACCTCGGTGTAGCCAGTCAGCCCCGATCCCATAGCAAGTGCTGTTACTTTATCAACGCCGAACTTGCAATTCTGTTGACCTTAGAACTTAGAACTTAGGATTGGCGGGCACTTTCTGGCTTGGACGATTATTTCTGGCTCGGCCATACTTGATGCTTAGGGTCCCACCATAGGACATGAAATACGTGCTCTCTTAAGAACCCGTAGAGCCGCTGCGTGGATTGTAGCCGAAGTCGAGCAATCTCGGTTTCGTCATCAAAGTACAGCTCTTCTAGACGCTTGAGAGCAGCGTCCGGCATGGTGGAAATTTCGTATGTCTTACCGTGCTCTGAACCGGGCATAAATAACTCACCGAGAGTCATCGTTTCAAAACTTGACATTTTATCCATTAGATTTACGACTTCTTTGGTAGTCAACAGCGAGGGCGACCAAGCGCCTTCTCTATCGATACCTCCGAATCGCCAAACAACGCGCCGTTTGGAAATGTCTGTGTTTTCTACATCCAGTACGACTGTGTGTTTCTCATCTGACGAATCGACTTCAGATAAGACAGGTGTTTTAGTCTGGATCCATCCCCAGTTGGGACCGCGATTTTTCGCGCACTTCCTTCTGTTTTTCCCCATACCCGGACTTGCTAGGCCGACAGGCCGTGGTAGTACTCGTGTAGGGAAGCATCAGTAATGTTAGCTTCGCTCCTGTGGCCCTCGGCTACGCCCGTCCGCGCCAACTTCCAAGGGTCTTCACGATGAGTCATTTCACTCAACTGGTGAGCGTTATATATCCCGTACGACTTGATAACAGCATCGACTGTCGAAGATTCAGCAGGATCGAGCTTAGTCGCGTCACCGTAAACCCATTCATCTACAGTGAATAGCCCTCGGTGTTTATTGTAAAGATCGTAAATTACGGGGCCATTTGCCCATGCCTGAATTTTGGATCCAAAGAGTGGTTTGTCTTCCCAGACAAGGTGCCAAGCTTGGGAGTAGTACGCCAGTTTNTGGAGCTTCATGGCCGTAATCGATCCGCATTTAGAGATGATGTATGCGGCTACATCTTGAACATTTGCCACTTGGTGAATCCCTTCGCCCCAGCGCTACACACATGGTTATCCACAAGTAATCGCTAGTTATGCACCTGTTATGCACAGGTTGTGGTACGCCTAGCATATGACAGTTTGTGCCTGTCTGGTTAATTTGCGCAGGTAGTCAGTTAACAAGACCTTCTCATGTGAGCTTGCACTGAGGGAAACTACCGGACATCCATCAATCGCCGGATCCCTATCGGTCGACACGCACGTTCAGTAGGCGCATGCCATCGGGGAGTGTTCGGCGCATGGCCGCGAATCCTGTGGCGTAGCTCTGGCATTCGGAGGTAGTTGCTGAGATGGTCATGGCCTGAAGCTCGAGACCCCGTTGACTACCTGCCACATGGTGGCGGCCATGTTGTGAACCACTTTGACTTCGTGGAATAGTTGCCGAATCTGGTTGGACGCGTCTTGGTTGGGCACGTAGGCTGTCTGGCCTATTCGTACATGCCTCCCCTGATGCACTGCCGCTTCTTGTTCCGGTTGGCTGACATGTACGGCGCCTCCCAGACGTTGAATAGCCTCACCGCGTAGAGAACGGGTATTACGGTGTGCTGCTGGTCGTAGGGTAGCCAGTGGGCTGTGGCCGCCTCGTCCTGCCCTTTGCTGTCTTGGGGCAGGAACGTGGAGATGTGACGTCCTCCGCCGGGAAGAACTGCGTAGTGTCCACAGCCGCAGCCGCTCGCTGGTGCTGCGTGGCCCGGCGCCTTTCTGCGTTCTGCCTGAACTCCGGGCGTTGATAGTTCCCCACGTTCCGGGGAAACTAACGGGCCCTTGTTGAGGTATGAGAGCCGCCATCCATCTACCTATTCCTCTTGCAGCTTTTCGCCTCAGATAGTGCTGGGCGGGTAGTGCGCGATATAGGGCTGGCGCTTGCGGGCTCGTTGCGCTGGCACCATGAGGTTCCCGCGGTCTACCGGGTTGAGGTTTGCTATTGGGTCTTTGCCGCTTTGGCTGTTGGCGTTCAGCATGGCGGCTCCATCATCGATTGCTGCGGCTGAGCGCACCATGCCGGTGGAGCTCTGACTCTTTCTGCTTACCCCCGACTAAAAGTACTCACATTGGCCTTAAGGCTTAGGGAAAAACGCTCTAAAATCAGTATCCGTGGACGGCTTTGCGCGGCCCTTCCGCACTTCCGAGCCTGGCAAATAGGCGATCCTGCTAACACTTCATTCTCAGGCCTGTCCATGACTCTCACTTACGCCTATTAGTGAGCTCGGCGCAAACGCGATTCAGAAAGGGTCAATCCACTGCTTACCCACCGGAATGGCCAAATATCGCCCAGCAGAATTTCAGCCCAACCTGTCAAGCAAATCTTGGGCAGACCCGCACCCTCCGTGAATGGCCCTCCCAACGAAACTGCCGTGCAAGAATATCCCCATGACGGCTCGCCTATACGATCTCTCTTCCTCATGGACATTCCCCAACAGTCAGCAAGAAGTTTGGAACGTCATTGCTGATCCTGACATGGCCTGGCCAGATTGGTGGCCAGGGTGCACCCTGGCAAAACCACTGGAACGGACACCGGTTATCGGCACGTCAGCCAGTGAATTACTGCTTGCCACAACCGCCACTCTTAACTTCAAGGCATCGCTCGGATACACGCTGTCGGTCTCCTACCACCCGACTCTGGTCGAGAGTCCCCGAGAAGTGGTCTTTGACGCCGGAGGAGACCTGGCCGGAAACGGCCGCGTCGTCCTGTCAACAAAAGACAACGGCCACACGGAAATGAAGATTGAATGGCGGGTACGACCCACGAGCCGCTGGATGACATTCCTCAGCCCTATAGCAAGACCCGCCTTCACATACGCCCATGCAGCGCTGATGCGCCGAGGAGAAACCGGCCTCAGAGACTATTTGGCGCGGCAGAACAACAAGAAATAGCAGGAGAATTTGAGCTCGCCCTGTTCAGCCTCCAGTGGACGGATCTAGCATGAAGTACACAGCGAATCGACACAGTCGCAAAAGTAGTCGAGGGGCTCCACGCATGAACGTCCTCCAGCATCCTGCTTCGATGGCCACCGCCGGAGTCAAGGTCTGGCCGTGAGTGACCGGAAGATTCGCCGTGACGCCCGCGAAGCCAACCAGGGACTGCAACTAGACGCACACCCCGACCTTCACAGCATCCAGGCATGGCTCGAAGCCAAAACCGGCCGGCCCATCACCATCGTGGAATTACCCGCCATGCGCGGAGATGACCTCTGCGGAATGTACGTTTCGTACAAGGATTTTGATGTCGTCGTGCATGCTCCTCCACGCTCAGCCTGGCAGCGGCAACAAATTATCCTGCATGAGTTCTCCCATATGATCCTGAACCACCAGCTCACCGCCACGTCCCTAGAACTTGTACGCCTCCCAGGGTTCCCAGAAACCCCGTTGAAAGTGCTCGGCCGGACCAGTTTCGACGACGATGACGAAGCCACGGCAGAATACTTGGCCGACCTCCTGACCGCACGTATCCACGCCCGCAATCAGGATCCTCCCGATGACCAATCGGGCTTTAAAAGGTCTTTGGATAATGGAATACGTGCCGGCAGCAATGTTGTGGCTGCTCACCTTCTTCAGGATTCCCACGGCTACAGATAAGGAACGGGGCCCTGTCCTGCGCGCCACATTCTTCGCCGCCCTCGCCTGCACCCTATTCATTCCCGCCGTCTACAACACGGTAGATCCGCTCCTCGGCGGGCACAACCACGTCGGTCTACTTCTGGTCCTGACAATCATTGTCGGCTTCTGGCAATTCCACATCGCCACGATCCTTGCCGTCTTTACCGATCAAGCACGACGGCGCCACCACCTCGTGCGCGGACGGCTGGGTTCCGCCGTGACCAGCGCCTGCGTCGTCGTCGGCTTCTTCGCTAGTCGCGTGGAGGAGACAAACCAAAACTTACCCATCGCCTACGGCAACCAGCCAGGCATGCAACTATTCCTCTGGGTAGGATCGGCATTCATCATCTGGGTCTGCGCCGACATCGCACTAAACTGCCTGAAATTCCTGCCCAAAACGCTGGGCAAATCTTTCAAATCTGGAGTCGCCTGCTTCGCGGTCGGATGTACTCTGATGGCCTTGGCACTGGGTAACCGACTAGCGCTGGGGCTCGTCGAAGAATCGTCCACCCATACCAGTCCCTTCATTGGTGCCCTCAACTGGTCCTTTACAGTTCTCGAAAGTTTGGCCGTGCTCTTGGTCAGTGTCGGCCTGATGCTGCCTCGCTTCCGCGAATCCACACACAATCTGCAACGCAGCATCCGATCCCGCTGGCTCATGTGGGAAAATGTAGTTACCACACAGCATTTTAATTACACATCAACAGCACCTTGCATGTGAACTACCTTACCGGTTTTACCCTCTATCCGCGTGATGCCACCGGTGACGGGGTGGTGCCCCAAGCTGGCAGGAGATCCTGAATCCGATGGTGAAGGCCTCAAAGATCATAGTGGGTTTGGCTGAGCCGTTGGAGCCGTGGCGCAACCCGTTCGCCACCCATAANCCCGGGAAGATTCTCACCGATCTGGCGCTCTCGTTGGCCACGGGCGGGGACGCAGCTTCCGACGTTGACCGGCTCAGGAACCAGCCGGAGGTGTACGCTCTGCTGGCCTCTGGCCCCACCATCAATCGGCAGTTCAAGGTCCCGTCAACGGTGCGGCTGGGGAAAGCGTTGGCGGCTATCAACAACGCCGGGACTGCGGCGCGGGCGCATGTGTGGGCNGCAGCCAGGATGGATTCGCCCTTGCAAGGCGTCAGTGCGGAGAGCCCGCTGGACATCGACTTGGATGCGTCGCTCCTGAACTCTCGCTCGGAGAAGGAGGACGCNCGGCCGACGTGAAAGAAAGGTTTCGGATTCCATCCGCTCATGTCCTTCCTNGAATCACGGCATCGAGGGAAGCATGGAACCCTTGGGGTCCTGTTGTGCCCCGGCAACGCCGGTTCCAACACCGCCAGTGACCACATCCAGGTCGTCAAGGACTCCGTGAGGCAGTTGCCCTCCGCGTACTGTTCGAGGCGGGGNATCAAGATTCGCACCGATTCCGCCGGCGGTACGCACGGCTTTCTGGACTGGCCGAGCGCCAAGCACCACAACTTCTCCTACTCGGTCGGGTTKCCCGTCGACCGCGCCGTGGCCGAAGTCCTGCCCTGGTACCCAAGAAGGGTTGAAAAGAGGCCTATGACNNTTGACGGGTTTGAGCGCGACGGTGCGTGGGTCGCCGACATAACCGGCATGCTGAACCTCTCCTCTCGGCCGGCCGACATGCGGGTCATCATCCGCAAGGAAGTCGCGCCCAATGGTGCGCTGTTGCGGATCGGCGATATCGACGGGTACCGGTACGCAGCCATCGCCACCAACCAGGCCAAGGATCCACTCGCCGTACTCAGAAGTACGACATCGGCTACTGGCGCGGTGTGAGGACAGGACCCGCAGGTCAAAGACACTGGCCTGGCGAACCTGGCCTTCCATGCTTTCGCCAGCAACGAGCTCTGGTGCCCGGTGGTCATGCTCGCCGCTGAAATCATGGCCACGACTCAGATGATTGCGTTCGCCAGGACGCAGGCCAGGCGTTGGGAACCGAAGAAGCTTCGGGCCAGACTCTTCGAAATCAGCTGGACAATCGCCAGCCAAACCCGCCAAACCACCCTCCACCTGGCCGCCACAGCATCGGACGTGAAGCCGCTGATCAAGAAAATGACACGGATCGCCGCCCTGTGTCCGACCTAAGCAACGCCACCATCCGTCCGAACCATTTCAGAAACCACCAGCACCACCGTGACCGGCGTGGAACACGTCACCGCCAGTCGCCACCAGGATAGCGGGCACTTTTGTCACACCCACATGCCACAATCAGAACCATCACGCAGACGGTCAGCCCAGATTCACCAGAAACCGGACCTCATGAAAATCGAGGCCAAGTAACAGCAACAAGCCACCGAGGAACTATGCGTTATAGTCGTATGAATCATAGCGCGGCTGGCCTATAACACGATACTTGGCGACTTGAGACGCCTAAAAGCCATTGAATGCAAAATTGGTGTTTTGCGATCCAAATCCATTCAGAACTGAAAAATTCATCAACGAAACCTATTCGAAATTTCACGACCATCAATGGCAACACTAAGCCAAAACATAAAGTCTCCAAAATATTTAGTTACTAGAATACGAGGAAAATAAGTTGAACATACTACTTTGCAAATACGACACAACTGACGACTTGGCCGAATGGATACTAAATGCTGGACATAAAGTATATTTAATTCTTGACGCATCCGGCGCCGCCAGGTCGCTAAATCAAGAAATCCTCAATCGCATGGAAGAAATATTTTACATTTCCTCCTTCGACTCAATCGAGCAACTCGCGTCAATTGCCGTGGATATAAAAGTGCGCGAAATTAAAATCGACAAAATTGCATCATTCACGGAATACAGTCAGTATGGGGCGGGATTTCTTTGCCAAATGCTAGGTGTCAGTTCTTACAGTATTGAATTAGCGTCCAATACTCGCGATAAGAGAAAGATGAAATATGAGTTAAACAAAGCAGGTCTTAATGTACCAAAGTTTTATTCAATACAAAATNCCCAAAAAGCAAAAATCACTGAGATTGAACAATTCGTCGGATACCCTCTAGTAATCAAACCCGCCAGTGGCATGGCGACGATGTTAACAGCGCGCATAAACAATAGACGAGATCTCATANGCATTTTANAAGATTATGATTCCGGCCCTGACATATGGGCTGACGCGTTAATTGCCGAAGAGTTCATCTCTGGTGTTGAATATCATATCGATGCAGTTTGGCGAGACGGAGAACCTTGGTTCTTCACCGTTGGACAATATTTTGTGCCACGGCTTAGCATCCAGAATAGCTCGACTTCCCTTAACGGATCATTCATCCTTGATGAGGAAGAAAACTTGGAACTCTATGCCGAGTTGAAGAAAATTCAGGACACAATTAACAAAACATTCGGCATTAGTGAGGGTGTCACACATCTGGAGGTATTTAGGGAAGATCAGTCTGGATCCTTGGTCNTTTCAGAAATTGCAACCCGATTTGCTGGCGGTGTAGTTNTTAAGACTATTGGTCATGCCATTGGTGTAGATGAAAAGATTGTCTGGATTCATGAACTCAGCGGAGGCGCAAAGAAGACCTNNTCCTTTGCAGCAGGAAAATTTCGATATGTCGGCTTCGTGAACCTAGCCCCTAGTAGCAGCGGCACCATCAATGGAATGCCCGATCCCGTAAGGCTGGCCAGCGATCCAAATGTCCTCGAAGTTGTTACTGCGCGCAAAGTCGGTGATTTTGTCGATATCACTCATCCGTCCGTTTGGTGTTCGCTACCGATTTTGNGTGCCGACAGCCAAGAAGAGCTGTGGTCAACCGCGAATAGAATCGCATCAGAATACTCGGTAACCGTTTCATGACGGAACAATCTAATATTTCTAATTTAGTAAATTTATACTACAAGACTGTTGATTCTAACCCAACGGGTGTATATAAGCTATTTTCCGAGGACTCTCACTATAGTCGCCCTGGTTACGAGCGGATGGAAGGTATTCGCCAAATTCGGCACTTTTATGATAAATCAAGAATAATTATCTCCGGCATGCATGAAATTGAAGATGTTATTATANAGGGCAATTACGCCGCAGTATTCGGGGTTTTCAACGGTATTATTATTGGCGAAAAGAAGGTAACCATTAAGTTTGCCGACAAGTTCATTNTTAGTGATTCATTAATCTCTAGCAGAACAACGTATTTCTTCTCGCCCGCTGTTTGACATGTGAAGCGGCTATTCAGAATCCAGAGTGTAATTTTGGTCTGAATGCGCCTGATTCCGGCAATGATCTGGCGACGGTATGTTGGCTCTCCGCGGTTCGTGGTGAAATCTGGTTTCGTGTCCTTGAACAAAGGTGGCTCGTAGGCCTGTTGTGATGGATGTTCTGACGCATGCATCTTTGACAGGACTACGAGCCTTGATCGAGCTTACTTTAGTGCACCCTGATGCTGCCACCAGGATCTTCAATCTGGACGACTACCGGGTCCTGGAAACCCAGACGCTGAGTTCTGGCCAACGCAGAATTCATATTGATGGCACCGTTGAATCAGGATGCCCGAGCTGCGGCGTCATCAGCACACGCCGCCATTCCGGCAGGCAACAAGGCATCGGCACTATCTCCACCAAACATGCTCATTAGGAAGAGCCCCGATGATAGCTGCTGTTTAGCAGAGGCTTTCGGTAGCACCTGTGGGTCGATCCGGTAGTGCGTCTGGGTCGATGGGGTAGCTGTTGTGGGACCCGGTAGCGCCGGGTCCCACAACCGCTGCTTTCTANTTTTGGGTGGCACCGCCTTCACGTTGCTTGTGGGTGTGTTGGCGCATGTTTGGTCCGTCAAGCTGGATCAGCTCGCTGGTGGAGACGATGCGGTTGAGGATGGACTCTGCGATGACGGCTTCGTGCAGTGATTTGTACCAGTCCTCGGGGTCGAACTGGGAGCTGACGACGGTGGATCCGCGGTTTTCCCTAGCAGCGAGGATATTCAGCAGTTCGCTGGCCGTTTCNCGGGTGATCGTCGTGGTCAAAAGNTCATCTAAAAATAACGTGTCGCAGTCGTGCAGGGTACGAAGGAACGCCAGCCGTTCCGGGTCGGAGCGGTGGTAAACGGCCAGTGTGTTCGCTAGGTCATCGAGCCGGTAATACCGTGCGGTGTAGCCGCGCCGGCAGGCTGCGTTGACCATGGCTTGGGCCAGATATGACTTGCCAACACTGGATTTGCCGAGAATGACTAGGTTCGTGGCATTCTCGATCCACCGGCAGGAAGCGAGCCGTTCGATGACGTTGCGGTTCAGCGTCCGATCGGGACGATAGTGGATTTCCTCAACACAAGCAGCCAAGTTCGGTGTCTTCGATTCCTTGAGCAGCTTCAAGATCCGCCGCTGCGACCGGGCCGTGGTTTCCAATTCCAGCGCGTGCCGGATCTTCTTGGAAAACGTCCATGTGTCACAGGCAGGATCGTTGGCGATATCGATCACGGCCTGCCCGAACGCGGTCATCCTCAACCCGGTGAACAAGCCCATGTCATCTTCAGTCAGGTGGTCATCAAGCATGGCCGGCCTCCTTCCCGTCCGCGGCACCGGTGGTGCGGGTCAAGGCCTCGAGACTGAACTGGGAGATCCCGCCCAGATGAGCTCCCCGTGTTTCCCGGCTACCCAGCGCCGGGGCTGGTGGTGCGCCGGGCCCGTGCGCTGGCGGGTCCTGCACTAAGGGGCGCCCGGTATGGGCTGCCCGCTCCACGCTGATCTGGTGCTTGAGCGCCGTGTAGCTGACCAGCCGAACTGGCTCCTGGGTGCACAGGGTCCGGCAGGCCGCCTCGAGCAGACTGCGGTTATTGCCCTTGCCCAGGCCCAAGATATTCATGCAAGATCGGTAGCCCTGGGCCTCGATCTTCAACCGGTCCAACAACTGCCTCAATGCCTGCTCTGTGTAGGGGCCGACCTTCGCCGCCTGCCGCAGGAAGTAGGCTCTGGTCCACAACAGTGAGGTGTCCTCGTACCCGGCCGGGGCATGGGAGTCGTCGGTGACAAAGCTGTTACGCCGGGTAGCACGCTGGTGGGTGGCGACGATGTCCCCGCCGGCCAGGATCGTGACATGCTCACCAACAATCCGCACATCCAACACTTGCCCGGCGTGCTGGTTCGGCACGGAATACTTGGCCGTATCAACCTGTACGTGCCAGTCNCTGGAGACCTTGGCCTTGCGCCACTGGACCTGTTGCCACCGTTGCGCCGGCAACTCCATCAGCTCCGCATGCTCCATCTCTTGGAACCATGCCCGGCGGGAGCGGGCCTCCCCACGGAACGGGGTCCGGTCATTGATGACCTCCACCTGTTCGGCGACGGCCTCGTTTAACTCATCAAGGTCCGTGAAGCGCCGGTCAGCCAGATAGTGAATGACCCAATTCGTCACGACCTTCACACCAGCCTCAACGTTGCCCTTCTCCTTCGGTGCTGCGGCTCGGGTCGGNGCGGCTGCGCACTGGTAATGCTCCAAGAACGCGGCATAGGACTGGTTCACGTCCCTGGCTTTNTCGTAGCGGCTGATCTGGTTCGATGCCGTCGATGCGTTGTCGGGCACGATGACTTGGCAGACCCCGTCAAAGTACTCAAACGCACGCCGGTGCGCGTCGCACCATGCCGCCATCTTCTCATCGAGGAAACCGTGGGCGAAGATCATCCCTGAATACGGCAACGACGCCACGAANNCATCGAGACTTGCCGTGTCCCGGGTGATCGGATCCGTCAGCTGCATCCGTGTCCCGGCCCAATCTACCTGCATCGTGCGCCCTGGCGCATGGGTGATGGGGCTCGTTAGATCATTGACACGCACATGCTCGGCCACGATCTCGCAGAAACGGTCATACCCATAAAACCGTGCCGTCCCACTCACGGGGTTCTCGAGGTAGCGGGCCCACAACACCTTCAACGGCGGCTTCTTCCGGCCAATCCTGGCCGCGACCACCGCCTCGATATCGATCGGGACAAACTCACCGGACGCTGCCTTCCTCCCGTCCGTGAACAAACGGTCCACGTCCTCCGCCGTCAACGCCTTGACCTGATCCTCGGTCGTGAACGCCTCGGCTTCAAGGATCTGGCGAGCCTTCGCAATCGTGCGATGCGAACACCCNTCCAACGCTTGGACGTCCCGATAAGAGTAGCCCCGCACCAGCAGGGACATGATGTGTCGATAATCAGCCATTACAGTCGGTTTCCTTTCACCAACCACGACACCAATGTCGTGGGTGAAAGCCATCCTCACCCGCCGTGACCAAAGCGCTACCGGTTACACCCACACCTGCTACAGGAGCAACCCACACGCGCTACCAAATGGCTCCTCTATACAAGCTGCCACCAGATTTAGCTGGCACCAGCCGCATAGTCATACTGGGCAAGCTTCCACCTTGTCTCACGACAACACTATGACAGGGATGAACACGGAACACGCATCGTGGAGACGCTAATTCACCCAAGGTGTACGCCAACCGTGCAGCCGTGCAGCCGTGCAGCCGTGCAGCCGTGCCAAGACTAATTCGATCCTGCGGTTGGCGTCATTCCTATAAGACCAGTCAACTGCGGTTTGAGGTCAGAAGGAGGCACTATCCACTCGTTGACGTCGGCCGATACCTGCTCGCCCGATCGCAGGTCCTTGATTTCATCACCTTGTTCTCCAATACCGGGGAACCAAATGAACGGTATCCCACGACGGTCTGCGAACTGGATTTGTTTGCCGAACTTGGCCGCTTTCGGGGCCACTAGGCTGGGGACACCGCGGGCACGCAAGATCGTAGCCACTCGCATCGATTCGGCACGTTGCGCCTCTTCATTCACAGCCACAAGAACCACGGCAGGATTCTCCCGAGAGGCCGTGAGCCCTTCCTCGCCGATCAACAATCCAAGCAAACGCGAAACTCCGATCGAAATTCCAACACCCGGAAANGTATGCTTGCCGTCCGACGCGAGTGCGTCATAACGACCGCCAGAACAGATTGACCCGTATTCTGGAGCACGCAGCAGCAAAGTCTCATATACGGTACCGGTGTAGTAATCGAGCCCACGAGCAATCTTCAATTCTGCGCGTAGGATACCAGGTGCCAGCTCATTTCCGATTATCATGATCTCAGATAGTCGCTTCAATCCCTCATCAAGCATTTCATTTTCGACTCCAAGTTCACGCACACGATCCAAGAACGAGCAATCATCTGTAGAGATTCCGGCCAGAGCGAGACATTTTTCTATCTGTCTGGTGTCGAGGCCAAGGTCGGCAAGAGCTGACGCTACACCGGTAGGACCAATCTTATCCAGCTTATCAACGATCCGCAGTGTTCCCCGAATGTTTTCAATTGCCAGGCCCGTGTAGAACCCNTCACAAATCTGCCTGTTGTTCACCAAAATCCGGTAATCACCAACTGGGAGACGGGAGAATACGTCCGCGATTACAAGGGGAATCTCGGCCTCATAGTGCCCTGCCAGTTCGCCAATGTCCACTACATCAATGTCGGCCTGAATGAACTCACGATACCGCCCNCGCTGAGGACGCTCACCACGCCACGCAGACTGGATTTGAAAACGACGAAACGGAAAATTTAGTTTTCCTGCATTCTCTAAAACATATCGTGAAAATGGGACGGTCAAATCGAAATGCAATCCCAACCCCGACTCTGATTCATCCCCACCAGCTGCAAGGCGATGGATACCGTAAATCTCCTTGTCGGAGTCCCCACCTTGCCCAGCGAGCCGATCCAAAGGTTCAACAGCTCGGGTATTTACCGATGAAAANCCATGCAATTCGAAAACTTCGCGAATGGTGTCCAGCACCTGCAATTCAACAATACGCTGGGCCGGCAACCATTCCTGGAAGCCACTAATTGGGGAAACTCTGGTGACCATTTACTCTCCTCTTTAAATGCAAATCTATTGGCGCCTCATTGTTAATTTCAAAATGCCAGCAATGTATCAAACGATTAGGCTTTAGAGCATCTTGGCGAAAAATACCCACGACGGAAATCTCCTACAAAGGGCCAATATCTGCTCGGCCAATGAATTAAGGCTATCTTCAATTCCTGCGGGTGCAAGCCAAACATTGCGGGCCTGCTCCGATATATTCGCTGTAATGGACTACTCCACTGTTGCGCCGCGAGTGCGCGGAAAGTAGGCGAAATCTGCACTGCCCGCGTCTTCACTAATAGTAGCTAGGAGCCGTTCTAAACCGAAGTCAATATTCGCGACTGAAGGCGTACCGCCTGATAGTTCGTTGAAGAAGAAATCAAAACGCTTCAATTCTTTTCCCTGACCGACGACGGCCTTTTCATCCTATCTAAGTCAGTTTCCATTACGCCGCCAGCAGCAAGATAGTTTTACCTCTAAACCAGAGCTGGCAGTCATCGGCCATACCAGCAATCTCAGCTACGTAGAACGGCCTGGTTGACGACGGAAAATTAGTGACCCAAACAAAGTCATCGAAGTTCTCCCGAAGATACATACGGTATTTCTCGGACAGCTGGTGGCCTGTTAGTGGCTCGCCAACCGCCTCTTCAAGTTCAGCAAAGACAGAGAGTCGAAAACGGGCGACCCTTCAATTTCCAAGCCGGGGACATTTTGATCGAGCAACGCGACTACAATTACGGAAATTAATTCTTCAACGATCTTCTTCAAATCATCAACAGTCCCACTTGAGATACCTATGACGACGTTAGTGAATTCTACAAGCCGGCCCTTTGACCGGTCCATCGAATTCCGATGCAATTGAACAATTTCATAAATGTTGTTGAACCCCAGGCCTGGATAATTTGATGGTGCAGAATCGAACTTATGGAAAGTCGCGCACTTTCACTGAATTCGGGGACGCTATATGGCATGGTTTGCCCATCCACCCAGTTTCCGACTATGGAGGGGCTCTGTACTGGCAAAACCACGAGTGCTAAAGAATTTATGCACTTCAGCAGTCACCACAGAACGACCTACCAGTCGCCGCAAACGCAGGGTATCTGGCTGAACAAGTCCATCCCCGTTGATATTAATAACACTCTGAACGATAAAATCGTTTTCACCAAGTCTTCTATTACTCGGTTCCCAGCTGCCAGACACTTTGAGGTAGAGCCCAGGCCTCATTCCATCGATCCTACTCGCAACAACACACTGTACTACTCGTCCGTCAGCGATCACATCAATGAATGACAGAGAGGCCTAGACGCCGAACTGCAACTATGCGCCCTTCAAGAGTTGTCACGCCTTCCACGCCTTCCACGCCTTCCACGCCTTCCACGCTAATTAACAATACAATCCAAAACCCAGAAGTATGGAATTCGAGAAGCCTGTTGATAATATGCATCGAAGGACTCGCTGGAGTTTGCGGGAGGTACAGGTTCATACATATGGCGGACGAGGAAGCCAGCATCCACGATGTCGTTATAGTAGGTACTCATCGTCCTATGGTGGCTCCGAACCTTAGTAATGATTGAGTCACCGCGCTTGTTTTCGCGATCTCTGAAAACGACACCTTCTTGAAGATAGTCATCCAACTGATAGTGGTCGTAGATCCAACGACCTGTCTCGTTCTGGTGTTTAACCCATCGACCATGATTTTTCAGAGGATGGGGAATGGATAATACCAGACGCCCATTAATATCTAATAGGTCTCGGAATGTTTTCAGCGTGGACCGAATATCCTCGATATGATCGAATACATTTACGCAAATGATCAAGTCTTGGCGGCCGACATCCAAGAGTTCTTCCTCAATCTGGAAAACACTAACGGACGTTTCACTTCCACCAAACCTCTCGATGCACTGCTCCGCCATAGGTGCGTTGGGTTCATAGGCCGCTACTTTCCAGCCTGTATTAACGAGTTTTCAGATAGTGTCCCGGTGCCTGCTCCATAATCAACTACACGGCCCCGGGTGAAATCTCCATTGTTGACAAGATCCATAACTAGGAGTCGACTACGAGAGCTGGCAGTGACGCTTCATCACGTTCCTCGGCATAGTTCTTTGCGATAGCTTCCACTGACTAATCATTGCTGGTAATCCTCCGACTGATATGAAAGTGAACCTACGGGACCATTTGAACCTTGGTACTTACCCGAGTATAAAATGACTTCACCCTCGGGTTTCCAGAAACTAACTTGCCCAATTCGCATGTTTGGATATACCTTCACGTCGAGAGTCGGATGAAGTTGGAAGGTGAGGTTTCCGTGTGACCCAATATCAATAAGGTCGGCTGTGACGTGAATGAAAAGGCCAAGACGAGCAATCCCTGACTTACAATGCAACATCGGAACATAGCTGTCACTACCCAACAGCTCCTGAGAGTGACCTAGATAAAATTCACCTGCATTAAGCAGGTATCCTTCATCAGGCATCTCGATGAGCTCTGTTGGATTTTCCATTCTTGTATCCAGCTTGGAACTGGTATACCTAAGCAACTGCGAACCTAGCCGAAGGTCATAGCTGTTTGGGTTCAATTGATCCCTCTTGAATGGTCCGATGTTTATCGAACCAGAATCCACAGCGGATTCAATTGCATTTCCCGTCAGAATCATCTAATCCCCTTTGATACTGTTGGATCGTCTTGTTTTCCATAATATCCGGACGACCGCTTCGGTTCGCCCATGACACTCCAGAAAGTGACCTGACCCACTAACATTCCTGCGTAAACTCGAGTCGGCTTCACGGCACGAATTTCGAGTGTCCATTGATGGACTTCTCCTTGGTGTCCAAGATCGGCAGAAATCTGTAGGTATACACCAAGCCTGCCCAGCGAACTTCTGCCAATGAGGGAAGTGACGTAAGAGCTGCTACCAATTCGCTCGACCGTATTACATAAGTAGAGATGGTTCGGCATTAGCAATAGTCCTTCAGGGCCTATTTCCTTTTCTCTCTCAATAACCGTGTCTTTGCTATCAAATGCGTCTTCGATTCCAAATTCGACGTAGCTATTGCCCAGTCTATAATTGTAGCTATTGGGGTTCAGCTGACCGGTATCAAATGGTGAAATGGAAATCTTCCCAAGAGACACTTGACGGGAAATCTCGCTTCCTGTGAGTATCATAAATATTTTCCTGTACCTCGGCTTGCGATTTCATCAGAGATGAGTAATCTTTCATCCATTGCGGACTGGGAATGGTATGAGATAGTTTGTAAAGCGAATAGGCGCAATGATGGCCCCTAATCAAGGATGTCCCATATTTAGCCGTGACGCTCGAAGCATGCCTCAGGAAGCAGCTGAGTGATGTGCAAGCCTTGCCGGCTTGAGGACAATAAACGCGACCTTCATATGTTCGACAAGTCTGTGACGGTCCGTTGATATTTTCTTTGTGCTAACAGACAAACGATTGGACTCTTGCGTCGCAGTCCTTCCGTAAGCTCCCGGCGAGACATTCCCGAGACCAATGGCCAACAAACCGGCCCTGAATTCTCTTTTCAATCATACTTTTACCCGGTCCCCAATAAAATCGCTTTCCTTGTCACTTCGTCGGACTTTTCGTAAAGAAGCTACAGCTATACATCCAACCGTAAGTACTATTCCGTAGATTCCAATGGTTGGCAACTCTCCAATTGCTTTGACAGCAACTGGAGTGAGTGCCAAGCCAAGGGGAGCTAGAGCAAGCGACCCTAGCCAGTCAATACTGCTCAATCGACCAAGCATTTCCGGCCTGACCTTCGATTGAAGTGTAACCAGCCATAGCGCATTGCTCATTGCAAGTCCGACCCCGGCGAGAAATGATGTTGTGAGAATGAAGCCGAGCGGCATCCTCGTAGCAATTGCTACGAGTTCTAGGCCAGCCGGCACAGAAAGCAACGTCACGGCTAAAAGTCGTCGCTTGACTCGAATCTTCAGGCAAATGAGTCCNCCGATAACGCCACCTACAGCTTGTACTCCAAGGATGATTGCCCATGACTTTGGTCCATCCATGTATTGAATCGCAATGAGTGGCCCAAGCATAGATATCGCCGGGTTGTAGAGAAACTGACTAAGAGTAAACAAAGTCACAACCGGGAAAACNCATGGCACCAGTCGCGCCTCTTTGAATCCATCACGTAGGTCGGCAAAAAGCGGTTCTTCTTCTGCTGACTTGCGCGTCTACCATTTCCTAGATTCCACATTAGGNATGAAAGCAATCACAAATGTTAAAGAATCAATAAGAAGAGCAGTTGGTGCACTAAAGAATGTTAATATGGCTGCCCCNGCAGCAGATCCAAGAAGTGTCATCATGCTGTTTGAGATACCTATAAGCGAATTCCCACGCTGTAGGCCGCTCTCACCGGAGACGATCGACCGCATTAGCGCAGACTGTGCAGGTCTGGCAAAGGCAGTTGCGGCTCCAGATACGAGCTGAATTCCCACAATCGGAAGCCAATTTCCTATACTCGTTGAGACAACGACGGCTAGGAGAACCTGACAGGTTGCCCTAATTATCTGACTAGTACTTATCACGTGGGAGGGTCTTATGCGATCTGCTACAACACCTCCAACGAGCACAATGGCAGTAATAGCGAATTGACGTGCTAGTAGAGCTGCAGCGAGAATGGCGATGCCATTCGGGGAATCGACTAAGGCGAAAGATAGAGCGATAAGCCCTAGCCAGTCACCAAAACCACTTATCGTGGCCCCTGACCAATACCGCCAGAACGACGTACCGAGATTTACTTTACTTGACGTGAACTGCGTAGCCATTGAACTCCCATATTTCGCTGCATGCGCACTGCTGCCGACTGTCACGTTACTCTATGTAGACAAGTTGCCCGTAGTTGTACCGGACCTTGCTCAGTTACATTTGACATGATCGCCGTCGACATGGCTGGTTTTGACAACGACTTCGACTGACTGTGCTGCGCGCCGCCTGGTGTATCTCTGGGCTTTGTCAGGGTCGGGTGGCCGGAGGATTTGGCCCTCCGGCTCCCACAGATCCCGGCGTGACAGTCTCCCGTCACCGGGCTCTTCCCACCCTCTTCACCAAGCGGTGGTGACGCATCGCCAATGACGGAAGAAACCCGGATACCCGAGGGTAAGCTCCAGCAGCTTCTTCCGGCCCCGGCGGGTTGAGTCATACCGCCGATATTTGTTGCGGATCCAACGCATCAAGTAGGCATTGATGCGTGCCAGAAGGGGATACAGTTTTGACGGGTAGAACCGCCCGTAGTAATGCATCCACCCGGAAACAATCGGATTGGTCGCCCGGGCCAATTCACCAAAGGTGTGATAGATCCGCCGGCGCAGCCAATGGCGGACCTCCCGGCCGATCCTTTTCAATGCCTGCTTGCTGATCGCCGGCAGGAACGCCAAAAGGTTACCCGTGGCGGTCCCGCGACGCGCGGGCCGCCACGTGTACCCCAGAAACGTGAACTCAGTCCGTTCGTACTTTTGGCTGCGTTTCCCGTCCTTGCAGTACACAATCCAGGTCTTCTCAGGGTGCAGTGCCAGNCCCCGGCTCCCCATTCGCCCAGCTATTCCCGCGAGCACCCCTCGTGCCCGGCTCTCGCTGATGCAATGCACCACCGCATCGTTGGCGTAGCGCTCGAACACCACATCCGGGTGTTCGCGTGCCAGCCATTGATCGAAGGCGTAATGCATAAACAAGTTCGCCAAGACTGGGGATACTGCACCGCCCTATGAGCAGTGCTGGGTTATGTGCAGTGCTGGTGCGTCAGCGTTGGTGGGGGTGGTGGCGCGGTTCAGACACTGCTCATAATGTTCGGTTGTCGGGTTAGAGGTTGTCGAGCCAGGTGAGCAGTTCTGGGTTCTGGTTCCATTCGGGTAGGTCGGTGGTGACGATTTCGCTGTAGGCCGCTTCGAGTGCTTTGCGTTTGGCCTCGATCGAGACACGCGCGTAAATCTCGGTTGTCGAGAGGTCGGCGTGGCCGAGTATGTCGCGAATATATGGCAGGGGAACACCGGCGTCGTAGAGGTGGGTGGCCTTGCTGTGGCGAAGGATATGCGGACTGAGGCGGGCTTTGGTGAGCTCTGGGTTATCTGTTCGCCTCTGGTATTTGTGAAGGATCCATGTGATTCCGCCGCGGCTGAGTTTGAACTGGTGTTGGTTGAANAAGAGNGGTTGCTGGTCATGGCCTGCACTGTTGAGGTGGTGTTCGGCGAGGTACGCTGCCAGCAGCGCCACCGTGTTGCCGGTCAGCGGGACATGGCGGGTTTTGCGGCCCTTGCCAGTCAGTGTGACCATGGCAGGGGCGTCCAGGCGGATGTCGCCGACGCTCAGATCGGCGAGTTCCTGGACTCTGGCTGCAGTGTCATACAACGTGGCCAGCAGTGTCGCGTCGCGCCTGCCCTGCCGGGTGGACCGGTCGGGCAACGCCAGCAGTCCTCGGGTTTGCTCGACGGTCAGGTGAGCCACAGCGGGCTGGTCCTTNTTCTTGGCGGGGATGGCGAGGATGTCCTGGCAGCAGGCCATGCGGGTCGGGTCTTGTGTTTGCATCCAGGTGAAAAACGAGTCGATGGCCGCCCGGCGCTGGTTGCGGGTAGAGGTGCTGTTTCCCCGGCTGGTTTCGAGCCAGTCAAGGAACCCGGTGATGGCACGGGCATCGATCTGCTCGAGGGTCAGCTTCTCTGGCGGAATGGATCGCTGGTCGCGGAGGTAGCAGATCAGCAGTTTGAACGTGTCCCGGTAGGAGAGGATCGTGTTGGTCGAGTAGCCGCGTATTCCTGCC
Source organism: Arthrobacter polaris (assembly GCF_021398215.1). Taxonomy (NCBI): domain Bacteria; kingdom Bacillati; phylum Actinomycetota; class Actinomycetes; order Micrococcales; family Micrococcaceae; genus Arthrobacter; species Arthrobacter polaris. Next base: position 37,106 of record NZ_CP071516.1, on the reverse strand, counting down.
AGGTAGTCGGTGAGGAAACGGCGCAGATAGATCGCGAAGTCAGTGGCCATGGCCCTGCTCCTCCGTGATAGGTGGGACCACGTCGCCGATGGCCTGCTGCACCCGGGCGGTGATGTCCGGGTAGGACTCGGCGGTCAGGGTCAGGTAGTAGGCGGTGTCGGCTATGGAGGAATGACCCATGTAGGTTTGCAGAACCGGCAGCAATGCCGCGACGTCCTGGCCTTGGGCGAACCATGCCCGAAGATTGTTCACCGCAAAACGNTGCCGCAGGTCATGGACTCGAGGGCCGTGGCCCAGCCCGCGGTGAGGGATGCGGGCCTGCCACAGAAACCGGCGAAAGTTGTGGTAAACGTTGACGAGCGTGAGCGGGCGCCCTGAGTGGCCGGGAAAGAACCATTCACCTTCCCAGGCTGGGTGCGCCGAGGCCCGGTCGTGGTAGTCGGCGAGTCTGACGCGCAGCGCCTCGGAGACCGGCACCTGCCGGTCTTTGCCGCCNTTCGCATCACGGATTTGCAACACGCCCGTAGTCAACTCGACGTCTTCGACGCGTAGCAGGCGGGCTTCGGAACAGCGCAGGCCGCAGGCGTAGATGGTGCGGAACAGCACCGGCATGATGAGGTGGCGCAGCGGAACCTGCGAACAGTAATGGCACCGGTCTGTTTGTGTGAAAAANGCTGCCAGCTCCGTGTCGGTGTAAATATACGGGACGTAGCGGGTGGGTTGGGGCAGCATGCCGGCGGGCAACACGTACGCTGTGGTGCCGTGGCTGTTCAGCCAGCGGGCCAGTTCACGGATGGGTGCGGCCAGGCTCTGCACCGTGGAGGGCTTGACACCGCGCCGCCGGGCGGCGGCGATCCATGCCTGCACGGATTCTTCGCTCACCGTCTCCAGCCCGGGAAACTCGGTTCGAGAAAATATCTCGAACCGGGCCAGAGTATGCGCCTCGGCGAGGTATTTGTAGCCAACGGCACGCTTCTGGCCCACCAGGGCCGCCATCGCCTCGGTTAGTGTGCTGCCGACGTTCATGGTGTCACCGCCCTAACCGGTACGTCCGGGTCAAGGGCACACTGCGTCAAGAGTTTCAGCGAGGATTTCAAATACACACCGGTCGATGCAACCGACTGGTGACCGAGAATCTCAGCAATCGCCTCGATGGGTGTGCCCTCTTCCAGAAGCCGGGTGGCCAGGGTATGTCGCAGTGAGTGCATTCCATGGCGTTGTTTCTCNCCAAGCGGCACATGCGCCACNCTGGCGTGTTTGATCAGGATCTGATACAGATGATCCTGATCGGAAAACGGCACTATCGGGGCTGTGTGCCGCACGAACACCTGCGGGCAATCCGTGATGGGCCGGCCGGAGCGAATGTACGCGATCAATGCCCAGCCGACGTCCTTGAGCAGAGGCAGCGTCACCCTGCGGCCGGTCTTGGCTTGCACCACCGAGATGCTGTTTCCCGGCCAGTCAAGATCCTTGAACTCAAGTCTCTTCACGTCGATGCCACGCAGCCCCAGACGAGTGATGAGCAAGATGATTGCATAATCCCGCTTGCCNGCAGGGTTGTCCCGGTCGATCGCCTCCAAGATTTTCCTCACATCCCCNGGATCCCACACCGAGGGAACCCTGGCCCCTTTGACTGACTTGGCAGCGGGAACTGCCTCCAGCACCGCCGAACCGACCAGTCCGGCGCCTTGGGCGAAGCGAAGAAAGGACCGCACCGCGCAGAGCTTGTGCTCCACGGTCTTGGCTTGATATCCGGCCAGTGTGGCCACGAACGCGTCAACCAACATGCCATCCAGAGAAGCCAGGGCGCCCCGCGTGCCAATGAATCCGCAGAACTCGCCGGCCACCGTCGCATAGGCACGCACCGTCGATACAGCGCAACCACGAGCCTGCAGCCACTGTTGGAACCGGGCAACGACATCGGCGTCACCGGCCGACAGTTTGCTCACGGTGCGGGAATAGCGGCGCAGCACCGCCCCGTGCACCGAGAAATCATCGAGCATCTGCGCGACCCGGAACAAGTACACCTCCGTCTCNCTTGAGCGTGCAAGCCTGTTCCTTCATGAAAAGCCCCGCAGCTCTCATCGACCTAGGCCATCGCCGTCTCCAGCGAGAATTCCTGCTCCCCGCGGGACACGAAAAATCGTTCCAGCCGGCCCCAGTTGCCCCGATACCACTTCATCGTTGAATCCTTGTAGCCCAGACGAACCAGCTCGGCATCCAGGCCAGAAACCAGTTCCGATACGGCAACCATCACAGCACCTCAATGACGAAGGCCCGGCACGGTGCCGGGCCCGCATAACCAGAATCCACCAGGATTATGAGCAGTGACTGTGGAGAGCCACCCGTTACCTTTTAAGTAGCCCCTAAACGAGTAAGAATTGGGGTTGTTGGCCTGTCGGTCCCGGCATGATTAAGTCCCCAGTCATCAATGATCCGGGGTGTTGTCACCGGGATTCGCCAGGCGCCAGGGATATCGCTAATGGGGACCGGACCAGCACAATGAAACACCGTGTAGGTCAGCCGTAACGTGGATGCCGAGCCTTGCCGCCGCAGGACAAGCCAACACCGAATTGCACAACACAATTTCTGGGAGGTTTGCGTTGATCAAGGACCACGAACAAGTTGACATTTTCATCGGTGTCGACGTCGGCAAGAGCAATCACCACGCCGTCGCCATCGACCGCAAGGGCAAGAAACTTCTCGACCGGGCACTGCCCCAGGACGAGGCAAAACTGCACTCCATCATCAAGGCCGTCGCCGGCAAGGGCACCGTGCTGCTGGTCGTGGACCAGCCCTCCACCATTGGCGCGCTGCCCGTCGCCGTGGCCCAAGCGGCGGGCATCATGGTCGGCTACCTGCCGGGCCTGGCGATGCGGCGCATCGCGGACCTGCACCCTGGCGAGGCCAAAACTGACGCTCGAGACGCGGCCATAATTGCTGAAGCAGCCCGGACCCTGCCGCACACGCTGCGTTCCATTGTCGTCGCCGACGAGCAGGCCGCCGAGCTGTCCATGCTGTGCGGCTTTGATGACGATCTGGCCAAGCAGGCCACGGCGACCTCCAACCGGATCCGCGGGCTTCTCACCCAGGTCCACCCGGCCCTGGAACGGGCCATCGGGCCGCACCTGGACCACNCCGCCATGGCCGAACTGCTAGTTAAGTACCCGTCCCCGGAGAAGCTGCGCAAGGCCGGCCAGAACCGGGTCACGACGATCCTGTCACGCCATGCGCCACGGGCCGGGAAACGCTGGGCAGCGGACGTGTTCACTGCCCTGGGCGAGCAGACCGTCGTGGTCGCCGGCACCGGCGCCGCCGGCACTGTCCTGTCCCAGCTCGCGGCCATGCTCAAGCAGCTGCGCACCGCCCGCGACGAGCTCCTTACCCAAGTCGAGGCCCTCGTGGAGGCCCACCCTCTTCACGAGGTCCTGACCTCCATGCCGGCGGTCGGCGTCAGGACCGAAGCACGCATCATCACCGAGGTCGCGGGCAAGGAATTCAAGACCGCCGGACACCTCGCCTCCTACGCCGGCCTCGCCCCGGTGACGTGGCGCTCCGGAACCTCGATCCGCGGCGACCACCCTCCAAAGGGCAACAAGGCCCTCAAACGTGCCTTCTTCCTCTCCGCCTTCGCCGCGCTCAAGGACCCGCTCTCACGGACCTACTACAACAAGAAACGCGCCGAAGGGAAACGGCACAACCAAGCCCTGATCGCCCTTGCCCGGCGCCGCTGCGACGTCCTGTTCGCCATGCTCCGCGACGGCACCTTCTACGAAGCACCAGCAACCAAAACCGCCTAACAACAAAGGCCAAGCAGCTGGCGGGCACACACCGCCAGCCACTCATTCCTGCCCAAATCAGCACCCTGGAAAACTCGAAAATAACTACCCCAGCGCTTGACAAAGAACATAGGGACACCCCCACCAACGCTGACGCACCAGCACTGCACATAACCCAGCACTGCTCATAGGGTGGGTTATGCGCAGCTGCGCATAAACCGCCTTGAGGGGTTCCGCGGTCTCGGCCCAGCAACTCACCATTGAGTGTTGCAGCGGGGCGACAAGCCACCGCTTCACATACAGCACACCCACGGCGCATCGGTGTGCGCACCAACAGCCTTCAGGACGAGATCCTCGGCACGGTATCGAAGAACGCCCGGATATCCAGATCGATCACCCAGTCGTACTTCCAGCACCGCTTCCGACACACCTCTATCGCATCCAGGGCCGAACGCCCGGGCCGGTGGTCATAGGAATGCGGATGGAAGATCGGCTCGAACTTCGCTTCCAGATGCCGGGCCACGACCGTTTGCGCGATCCTGTCAGCAACGCAAGGTATGCCCAACGTACGGACCCCACCATCAGCTTTCGGTATGTTCACAGCCAGCACCGGAGGAGGAAAGTACGTTCCCGAAGACATCCGATTCCAGATCTTGTACAGGTTCCCCTGCAAGTCTTCCTCGAACACCTCCACGGTCTGCCCATCCACTCCCGGGGCACCTTGATTACCCTTGACTTTCTTATACTCCTCCCAGACTTCCCACTTCGAAATATCGAACGGTTTGCCCAGTAATTCTGGCTTTGCCATCTCCAGTTCCTCCCGAAAAATACCCTCGGTTGACTCTTGACCAAATGGCCACAGATGAGCCGGTCCCTTCGCTCCACCGCCATTACAGCGCCTTCATCACTACTACGAACCAGTCCGTCAGCACCCCACGCAACAAGACCTGAAGCCCATCCGCCCACCCACATAAAACGGGCAGGGCATGTCGTGAAAGTGCTTTCTCACGTTCCTTACAAGAGCAGCAGATCAGGCTCACGTCGCCTCCATGCCGGACACCGCCTGGCCAATCAGCGCACACCCGCCAAGCTCATCCCAGAGCAAGTCGCATCACCCCAGTTTTGATGTCATCTGACTTTGTTTCGACACGTCAGCAGCGATTCGCGTCCGCTCCTCTTCCTGATCCCCACCTGACACCTCATAGGATGCCTTTTCCCCGGTCGCTCACCACGACGGTCTTCAACCAACGCAGCACGAGGCGGTTTGAAACCTCCTGCGCAGGACGCTTTCGAAGGGCCAAACCTTCATCTCCTGTAAAGCACCATCAACTACAAATCCCGCCTACATAGGGACTCCCTTCGATGTTCGTGACACACGCGGCTGCAAAGTCTTTTGTGAGTTCTTTGATCGGTACTCGCTGACCATCACACGATGGCTCTTCACGTCGAAAATCCTAGGCTCAACAGCCGGGAACTACGCCACTCCACGGGACGCAACCCTAGGGCAGAAAATACCCGTTCCCAGCTGGGCCTTTTCTGCCCCTAGAGAACGCGGTCCAGCAGCCCCTTTTGTCAGTTCCTCTGACGAACCAATCTAAACGTCCACGCCGGGGCAACGGCCAACCCTTCCTCGACCTCGAAGGGTCACTAAAGGTTGGCAGAAGGCTTCACCAGCCCGCACGGGGCCGGTAGCAGCGAAGGGATACACAATGACTGTCACCATCGAGAGGGCCTGCTTTTCCGATCTGTGCGCCAATAATGAAGTCACAATCGGAACTGCCGTGTGCGATCACGGCGAAGTCACCGAGTGGCTGTGTACCGCTTGCGGCACCTCCGAATGGTCATGCGAGAACAGCCCCACTAACGGCTCACAGATCCACAACCAGGGCCAGGATTCCCCGCCCACAAACCCCAGGGCGACTGCAAGTCTTTGTGAGGGATGGCGTCTTAACATGTGAGACGAACGGGGCGGTGGCTGTAAAAGGTGAGAACTCCTGCTAAGCCAGATGGTGTCTAAGCCGCTGGATTGCCAGGAGTTCTCGTTTGTCATCTTCTCACTTTGCTTTGTTCATTGACGAATTCGCTCCACTGGGTGCGGTGGATGTTGATCCGGGTAAGGTCCTTGCAGCTCTGTGTGAATTGCCGGATCCTCGGAAGAAACGCGGGGCCAGGCACCGTTTCCCGCACTTCCTGGTGATCATGGTCTGTTCAATACTGGCAGGAGCTACGACGCTGGTGGAGATGGCTGAATGGGCTGCTGACACGGCGCGGGACCAGCTGGCTGCTTTGGGGATCGGCGCCCCACGCGCCACCACGCTGGGCAGGGTAGTTGAACGTCTAGATGCTGACGTGCTGGACCGCTTGGCCGGGGCATGGGCCCAGGTTGCACCGCCTCTGGCCGCGGTCGCTCTCGATGGCAAAGAAATACGCGGTGCCAANAATAGCGGCGGCACAAGGGTGCATCTGATGGCAGCCATTGATCACTCAACCGGTGCCGTGTTGGGGCAGGTATCGGTGGCCGAGAAATCGAACGAGATCCCCTANTTTTCAACACTATTGGACGGTATCACCGACCTTACCGGGGTGGTCGTGTCGGCGGATGCTCTCCATACCCAGCGCAAGCATGCCGAGTATCTTCATGACCGGGGCGCCTTCTACGTGCTCACGGTGAAGGGCAACCAACCTGGTCTGCACAAGCAATGCGCGGACCTGCCGTGGAAACGAGTCAGGACAGGGAACAAGACCGTGGAGAGAGCCAACGGCCGAGACATTGAGCGGACCGTGAAGTGCGTGAGCATTGCTGAGGGCATCAACTTTCCCCACGCAGCCCAAGCCGCCCAGATCATCCGAAAGTCACGACCAGTGGGAACCCGGAAGTGGCACACCGAAACCGTTTACATCGTCACGTCGCTGACACCCTCACAGGGGAAACCATCCGAGATAGGGGCATGGATCCGTGGTCATTGGGCCATCGAAAACGGGCTTCACTACCGCCGGGACGTCCTGTACTGGGAAGACCATAGCCAGGTTCCCCACGGAGAAGCACCACGCGTGATGGCATCTCTACACAACATCGCCATCACGATTCTCCGGCTCCAAGGAGAAAACAACCTCGCCAAAGCCACCCGCGGAGCCCGCAACTACCCGCACGAGCACTCAAACTAGCTGGCATCACTATCAACTAAACGACTTTGCAGCCGCCCTGGGGCTTTGGACGCCCGCCCAATCACAACATGCTTTATGAGGCCGCAGTAATACTCCGCCGTAATATGCTTATGTAAGTCTTAGTACATGTAATAAGGTATCGACTACATGTGCTATAGTAGCCTTGCGTTGGGTGATCGAATGACAAGGGGACTCAGGATGTCGAAAATAGATACACAGGACGATACCGCCGTTTTTCGGCTGATGTAGGAAATGGCATCTTAGGCCAGCCTGCTAGCTGGAACTTCAAAGGCGAAGTGGCCAGAGGATTTGACCAGCACGTCATCAGCAGTATCCCACATTATCGCGAGGGTCACGCTCTTATCCTGGCGCTTTCAGACTTNTTCATTCAGCCCCATGGAATCGTCTATGAACTTGGTAGCTCGACCGGAGCGCTAACCTCTCAATTGGCAAAACGCCATGAAATGAAACCATGTAGGGTGATTGGCCTCGAAATTGAAGAGGGAATGGTGGCTGAAGCTAATCGCGTCCACTGTGACCAAATTGGCCTCGAATTCCTCCAAGCTGATATAACCAAAGTCGATTTAGCGCCCAGCAATTTAGTTGTGTCTTACTACACGTTGCATTTCTTGGCAGTTGAAGCTAGGCAAAGGTGGTTCGANCAAGTCTTTGAATCTCTAAACGTCGGCGGNAGCCTTTATCCTTTTGAAAAGACACGACAAGATTCGGGTCATATTCAGGATATTTTGAGTCAATTGTATTCTGATTTTAAGATTGAAAATGGGTTCAATCCAGCGCAAGTTTTGGCTAAGACTCGATCACTCCGTTCGGTTTTGGAGCCGTTGTCTAGTTCGGAAAACATCGATCTACTGCTCAAGGCGGGATTTCGAACAGTTTCCCAAATACACAAGAACCTTATGTTCGAAGGTTATATCGCCATAAAATAGCCTTTAAGCGAGACTAAAGTTTCAGGACTGCGGTCAAGCTATGGTCGGGTGGCCGGAGGGGATTTCACCCTCCGGATCCCACAGATCCCGGCGTAACAGTCTTCCGTCACCGTGCTCCTGTCAGTCTCCTCACCAAGTGGTGGTGACCCATCGCCACTGAGGGTAAGCTCTAACAGCTTCTTCCGGCCCCGGCAGGATGAGTTACACCGCCGATGTTTATTACGGATCTAACGCACCAAGTAGGCATTGATACGCTCCAGACGGGGATATAGTTTCGTTGGGTAAAACCGCCCGAAGTACTGAACTACTGCAGCCTGAACCGTCCCTGGAATCATGCCGCCGTTTTGTGGGCGGCGTCATCGGGTAACGAGCCGATTTGTAAATCATAGTACGACTGCTCGTATTCCTCTGGTGTTTGGTGGTCCAGGGCGGAGTGCAAGCGGTCGTTGTTGTACCAGTGCACCCATTCGAAGACGATCCCGATGACGTCGCTTTCAGCCTTCAATGCCCCGGTGCAAAATGGTGAGTCTTTGGCGACAGCTTCGTTCTTGAACAACCCCATGACGGTTTCCGCGGCGGCTTTGTCGTACGCGTCGCCCACGCATCCGATGGAGGGTTGCAAGCCTTCCAACGCCAGGGTGTAGGTATATCGGATCGAGGTGTACTGACTGCCCGCATCGCTGTTAAATCGAATTCGGCTTAATTCAGATTATGCCGAGGAATCCGTTGCCGAGGATGGTGTGTTGACCCTTGTGATTCGGGGATCTCTGACCGGTTCCTCGCCTTAACGTTTCCGTCTAGCGTGTCTTGTATCCATGCTCCCAATGGAAGGACAAGGCAATGGATACGACAGTTACGGCCATCGGGAATGCGGTTGTGGCAGCGTTGGAAGACGCCGGCTACATGCACTCTACGATCGGGCAGGTTCGCAAGTCCATCAGGTGGCTGGGTGTGCTGGCCCAANAACAGGACGGTCTTTACACGATCGAGTTGTGTGCCCAATTCGCGTCCATGACGATCAGCCCACGCACCGGGCGGTACAGCGCCCAGCGGTACACCGATCACAGCCGATTGGTGTGGTTGTTCGACTCGTTGCTGCTCACCGGGGCAGTGGATCTGTCCATGCGGCCCCGCGGGCAACACAGGAAACAACCTGATAGTGCTGAACTCTCCGGGCTTCTGGCTTCGTTCTCCTAGGACATGGCGCAGCGTGATCCCGCGCAATCGACACAGAAAAGTTTTGGGCTGTTGGCCTGTGAGTACCTGAATTTCTTGGAGTCAAGCGGGACTTTCTCCTGGGATGACGCCGACGGGGCCAGTATCCTGGGATTTCTTCAGTCGATTCGGAACCGGTCGGCTGATTCGAGCATGTGGTCGGCGGTCGCCAGCTTTCGCCCGTTTCTGAAGTTCACCGCCCACACGGACCTGCTTGATGCGCTGGCACTGGCCCGGNCACGACGGCATCACGAGATCATGCCCNTGCTTGAATCCGGGGTTGAAAGGCAGGTTGTTGACGCCTGCCAGCAGGGACTGGTGTCTGCTCGGGACGCAGCGGTTGTCCTGCTGTGCCAGCTCACGGGCCTGCGTGCGTGCGATATCCTCAGCCTGCAACTAACGGACATTGACTGGCGCGGTGGCACGCTCGGGATCTTGCAGCAANAGACCGGCAACCCGCTAACCCTGCCGCTACCGCCACTCGTTGTCGCCAAACTTGCCCGCTACGTCCTTGACGAGCAGCCGACATCCGATGCGAAGGAAGTCTTTNTGCGGCTGAAGGCCCCACATGTTGCCTTGACAGACCATGCCACGATTTACATGATCATCAACAAGGTCTTCCGTGCCTCCGGAGTGGATGATGTGAAGGTTGGTTCGCGTGCCCTTCGCTACAACGCGGCATCGAAATTACTGCAGGCCGGCACCGCGTTACCAACGATTTCGGCGATCCTGGGCCGGGCCCACAGCGACTCGACCAATGTGTATCTCAACACTGATACGGAACGGTTGCGTGACTGTGTCCTTCCTCTGTTGAAAGGGACAGGGCGATGAGCACCCATGAGTTCACCAGTGTGTTTGCCGAGGAACTGAGACGGTATCTAGCCTTCAAACAGGACATGGGCTGCTACGGCACTTCGCGCATCTGGTACCTGCACGGCTTCGATTCCTANNCATGCACCAAACACGCAGTGACGTCGTTTGACCGGCAAGCCGTCGAAGACTGGGTTATCTTCAAGAAGTCCTCCAAGCCGGGCGCGCCACCATCGTGGATGTCATACATCAGGGACTTTGGCCGCTGGATGCGCACCCACAACAACCCGCACGCGTATGTGCTCCCTGAGTCCTGGCATGCCGGATTCGCCCGTTCCCAACCCTACTTGTTGAGCCAGGAAGAAATCTCCCGGTTCTTCCAAGCCGCTGCCGAACTGAAGACCACCTCGCCGTGGCAATGGCAGTGCGTCGCCTTCTTCGGGTTGATGCACTCGTGTGGGCTTCGGGCCTGCGAAACCCGCAAGCTTCATCTCCGGGATGTTGACCTCAAAAAGGGGAGATTGAAGTGTCAAGCCCCGGGATGCTCCTATAGTTGTCAATTTGGCGCGGCAGAACAGCAAGAAATAGCAGGAGAATTTGCGCTCGCCCTGTTCAGCCGCCTGTGGACGGATCTAGCATGAAGTACACAGCGATTCGACACAGTCGCAAAAGTAGTCGAGGGGCTCCACGCATGAACGTCCTCCAGCATCCTGCTTCGATGGCCACCGCCGGAGTCAAGGTCTGGCCGTGAGTGACCGGAAGATTCGCCGTGACGCCCGCGAAGCCAACCAGGGACTGCAACTAGACGCACACCCCGACCTTCACAGCATCCAGGCATGGCTCGAAGCCAAAACCGGCCGGCCCATCACCATCGTGGAATTACCCGCCATGCGCGGAGATGACCTCTGCGGAATGTACGTTTCGTACAAGGATTTTGACGTCGTCGTGCATGCTCCTCCACGCTCAGCCTGGCAGCGGCAACAAATTATCCTGCATGAGTTCTCCCATATGATCCTGAACCACCAGCTCACCGCCACGTCCCTAGAACTTGTACGCCTCCCAGGGTTCCCAGAAACCCCGTTGAAAGTGCTCGGCCGGACCAGTTTCGACGACGATGACGAAGCCACGGCAGAATACTTGGCCGACCTCCTGACCGCACGTATCCACGCCCGCAATCAGGATCCTCCCGATGACCAATCGGGCTTTAANAAGGTCTTTGGATAATGGAATACGTGCCGGCAGCAATGTTGTGGCTGCTCACCTTCTTCAGGATTCCCACGGCTACAGATAAGGAACGGGGCCCTGTCCTGCGCGCCACATTCTTCGCCGCCCTCGCCTGCACCCTATTCATTCCCGCCGTCTACAACACGGTAGATCCGCTCCTCGGCGGGCACAACCACGTCGGTCTACTTCTGGTCCTGACAATCATTGTCGGCTTCTGGCAATTCCACATCGCCACGATCCTTGCCGTCTTTACCGATCAAGCACGACGGCGCCACCACCTCGTGCGCGGACGGCTGGGTTCCGCCGTGACCAGCGCCTGCGTCGTCGTCGGCTTCTTCGCTAGTCGCGTGGAGGAGACAAACCAAAACTTACCCATCGCCTACGGCAACCAGCCAGGCATGCAACTATTCCTCTGGGTAGGATCGGCATTCATCATCTGGGTCTGCGCCGACATCGCACTAAACTGCCTGAAATTCCTGCCCAAAACGCTGGGCAAATCTTTCAAATCTGGAGTCATCTGCTTCGCGGTCGGATGTACTCTGATGGCCTTGGCACTGGGTAACCGACTAGCGCTGGGGCTCGTCGAAGAATCGTCCACCCATACCAGTCCCTTCATTGGTGCCCTCAACTGGTCCTTTACAGTTCTCGAAAGTTTGGCCGTGCTCTTGGTCAGTGTCGGCCTGATGCTGCCTCGCTTCCGCGAATCCACACACAATCTGCAACGCAGCATCCGATCCCGCTGGCTGATGGTGCTCTTGACTCCGGTCTGGCGCCGGAGCAGTACCGAGCGGAAATACCTTCTCCGCAACCGCTGGACGCCACTCCTCGACCCAATCGCCGGACACACCACTGCCCACCTTCACCGCCGCGTCATCGAGATCCGCGACTGTCAGCTGCGCGGCATGAGCCTACTCCCCGCGACCGCATCCTCGTCAACCAGGCCGAGCAACTCCTCCAAGGACACTGAAATAGGCACCTCCCTGATACGGTCATGGAGTTTTCACCCTGCGAACCATGAAGGTGTGTAACTGGCATCTGCTGGCGGCACCTGTACGCGGAGGCATCATGGAAAAGCTCAGCATCAAAACCCCGGACGACTTCATTGCCCTCATGGGCCACAGTCTGGGATTTTGGCCTACCGAAAGCCTGGTCTGCGTCATCCTGGATGACAAGCGGATCGGCGCCACGCTCAGGGTCAACCTTCCGGGCCCCGCANCCGATACCAAACACTTCGTTGACCAGGTAGTGCATCATGTCGGCACAGACCATCAGGCCACCGGCGTCGTCTTCGGCATGTTCACCAACANNAGACCTGGCCCCAACGAATCGCGCCCACACGAGGGCGTCATGGAGGAACTGACAGGCAGGCTCAGCCAACAGGGAGTGATAGTCCGTGACGGCTGGCTAATGNGAGAAACCTCCTTCACCAACTACCTACGCATGGGTACATCCGACAGCACCAACTACCCACTGGACGGAGTGCTGTCCAGTGAGCTCAACGCAGAATTGGTCTTTCGCGGCTCCAGCGTCGAGGCCTCCNCCGGGTTCCGAATCCCAGTGCTTGCTCGCCCGGCGCTCAGCACCGAAATCATGCGGCACTGCTTCCGCATCGAAGCAATGAACCCCAGGNCTGCCATCGCCCGCGCACGGACGCTCTGGAACACAATGCTCGATGGCGGTGGCGAACCTACCGACGACGTGGCCGCCGAGCTCATTGCCAACCTCAAGTTCATCAGTGTCCGGGACCGGCTCCTCGCCGACATCCCCGGCATCAATGACAGCATGCGCGACCTGCTCCTGGGCCAAACCAAACAACGCCCCCACTGGCAGCGCGTCGACCGCGCCTCCGAAGTCCTATTCCAGCTCTACATGCGCACAGACGGTACCGATTCTGCACCCGTGCTCACAAGCCTAGGCGTCATCCAATGGTGGGAAGGCCACGGCAGCAAAGCCCATGAGTGCTTTCAGCGCGCTCTAGAATCAGATCCCGAGTACCGTCTCGCCCAGCTCACAGACCATCTCGTCCACGAAGGCATCCTCTCCGACTGGGCCACCGACAAACAAACCGCCTACCAGCCACCTCACACCNGGGGACCGGAANTTGGTGGGCTGGGGATGGCATAAAATATGCTCCCCTAAGAGAACCTCATGCAGCAAGACACAAGCAAAAAGTAATCTACATCCCACTCTGATATTCTTGGATACCGATTCAATTTCAGTCTGAGGTCCCACATGTAGCTCCGAATCAGAGTTTCAAGTATTGGGTGGTTCAGCCCCGTCCCAGTAAATAGCCAATGGTGCACCACATTGACGGCGGCCCTTGATACATCTAGAGGCAACCCTAGGGACTGTTGCTATGATCGCCTTTCCTGACCGTAGGATCAGGAAATACCGACGTATCCATACGAAGACGGACCAGTTCCACTTGCGAAGGGTCCCCGGATGGCATCATAGAAGACAAGGTCAAAGCCAAGTTGCATAAGTACGAGGGGACGTGGACTGCTACACGATGGCCATATCCGCCTACTTAGTCGTACACGATGGTTGGGGTGGTCCCCTTCGAAACATCGGCTCCTGCACCTTGACCCGCGCCAAACACGTGTCTCCACCGCTTTGGAAACTGTTGCGAGTTTCGTCACCTGTATCGAAGAATCTCGAAAATTCTGCAGCCCGCTTTTCTCGTATCCCAGACTGAGGTGGGCATCTTGACCGCACCCGACCTTTTACGTCCGAGTCGTGATGGCGACCAATTTCATTACACGTGGGCGGCGCGCCAATCACTGCGACTTCTAGACGAATCGACGGGGCTCGACTCATTGTTTGTCGAAGCCGTAGACCCGAGCGAACAGCCTCCTCTGCCGCACGCGGATGCGTCGACTCCTGAAGACGATATAGACACTGGAGATGAGGTAATTGACCTCGCAGAGTACTGGGGCTCTAGCGACATCGCAGAGACGGACCGCGTCGTTTACCGCCAGTTCAAACACTCGACACGATCCCCTGACAAGCCATGGCCGCTCTCGTTCCTCACAAAGACGCTGGTGGGGTTCGCTCGAAAATACCAGACGCTAAAGGATACCCACCAAACCGTATTGGATCGTGTCCAATTCGAGTTCATCAGCAACCGACCTCCCGCGGAATCCGCGATTGTGGCACTCAACGACCTCCGCAACGGATCGTTCTCGTCTGCAACCAAGTCCATCCGCGAAAANCTCGCGGCCGTCGTCAGTGATGCTGACATTGCCCATCTATGTGGGCTGCTCGTGGTGGATGAACGCGCTCCGTCTCTGCTTAAGCTTCGCCATCTCTTAGCCGTCGAGGTCGCCGATCTATTGCCCGGCGCGCCAGGAGAGCAAGCACTTCTATTGCGGGAGATGATCTCCAGCCGGGCGACTTCGATCGCAGGAAACACNCCTGCGGTCCGCCGTGCTGACGTGCTTGTCGCGTTGAAGACTTCTGACGATCAACTTCTGCCGGCTCCGAATCTGATTGAACCCCANAGTCGACCCATTGTCCGGCGTCAGTTCGGTGAGATTGCGACCCAGATCAGAAAGGCCTCAACCGCACCGACACTTGTACACGGGCCCGGAGGCGTGGGTAAGAGTGTTCTCGCCGGTGCTCTCCAGCACCACTTACCGGATGGGTCTATTGCNGATTGTTTTGACTGTTTTGGCAACGGCTCGTATCGACGTGCCAGTGCACCGCGTCATCGATCCAAGCAAGGAATCGTGCAGTTGGTAAACGAGCTAGCCGGGCATGCCTTGTGTGATCCGATCATTCCTTCAGCCATTGCAGACGATGCCGACTACGCCCTCGCCTTCTTACGCAAAATTTCGAAGGCGGCGGAAACCCTCGCCACAACCACGCCAACCGCACTGCTCACAATCCTCATCGACGCCGCCGACAACGCTGCCATGATCGCAGACGAGATGGGCGAACAGTCCTTTATCCGCGGCCTCCTCCGTGAGGATTTCCTAACAACGTCCGTCTTGTAGTAACGTGCCGGACTGAACGCATCGACATATTGGGACTTCCTGCCGGTTACCAAGACATCCCCTTCGCGGATTCGACCTCGACGAGACACGTGCCCACATAGAAACAACTTACCCAGATACGCCTATTGCGGATGTCTCCGAGTTCCATGCCAGGACCAGCCACAACCCCAGAGTTCAAGCCGCAGTCTTAAACGCCACTCAAACCCTTGAAGAAGCACTGCAGTGGCTGGCACCAAACCCGGTATCGCCTGGCCAAGCACTCGACACACTTTTCGAGCGGCAGGTTTCNGAGATACGTGATCGGCAACATGGATCCGCCACCGACATCGACGCAATATGCGTCGGCCTCGCGGCACTACGACCCATGATCCCTGTTCGTGTTCTGGCCGAGCTGGCCAGCGTTCACGAGTCAGTTGTCTTGAGTTTCGTCTCGGACCTGGGCCGCCCACTCCTGGTCGACGGAGATTCTGTGCAATTTCGCGATGAACCAACTGAAACTTGGTTCCGTGGCCGCTACCGTCCCCAAGGAATCGACCTAGACAGATTCATTGACCGGCTAGCCCCAATCGCCGATCAGGATGCCTACGTGGCAGCCTCACTGCCAGCGCTACTNTTTGAAGCTAACCGGTTCGACGACCTCGTGCAGCTCGCACTATCCGATGACCGCCTGCCAGACAATGCGCTTCCAAGCTCACGGAGAAATGAGATCCAACGTCGTGAAATCGCGCAACAGCGGACCCATTTTGCATTGACAGCGGCGTTGCGCGCCGACAGAGACCTTGAAGCAGCGCAACTTGCCTTGCGGCTGGGTGCGCTTACATCTGGCCGCACTCGCCGGCTCGATCTGATACGCGGAAACACTGACCTAGCTGCACAATTCCTTGATGCAAGTGTGCTTGAACAGCTCATCGCAACAAGGAGCTTGAAGGCGGACTGGCCCAACTCNAATTTGCCAATAGAAGGAGCACTGCTATCGGGTGCCGCTGGCCAGACCGACCAAGCCCGAAATCGTCTGCGAAGCGCAATCTCTTGGATGCAGGCATGGGTAGGGCAAGCGCGACGCGAAGATACAAATTCTGGTCTCGACCAACTCGATATTCTCCAAGTCACGTGGGGACTACTTAACACTGATGGCCCGGAAGCATGCATCAAGTTTCTGCGGAGGTGGAAACCGCACACACTTGCGTTTGAGGTCGGGGTGGATGTTGCCCGGCGACTTCTCGATGCGGGCCGCTTAACCGACTTCCGCGAACTGGCCCGCGCGTCCCGAGGCCGCCATCTCAAACTCGCGATTGCCCAGGCTTGTGCAGAGCGTGATCTAGAGTTGGACCCAGAAATTGTGGCGCACCTCATCCGACCGCTGCTTACTAGGACGGAAAGGGTACAGCCAAGTCTTCACGATGACTACCGACGCTCAGCGTCAGGGGATGCGTTGCACAACGGCTTGACTGCCGTAAGTTGGTTGATCAGCAAGGCAATCAATTTTAAGATCGTTGATCCTGTCAACGCTGCGCGGATCTTGCGTTTATACCTCCCTGAAAACCTCGGACACCGCACAGGATCATGGCATGACCGCGAAGTCTGGCAATACATTTTGGGTTTAGTGCTGTGTGCACGACTCGAAGGCCGCAAAGCCAAAGCGGTGGACATCCAGGGGCCGCAGATACGCGAGGCTCGAGAACGGGAAAGGATTGGGACGACCGCCGAGCTGCGCGCGTACCGCGCCAACGTCGAGCCCCTCGTCTCTTGGGCTGCCGCATGGCTCGACCTCGTGCTGAATCCCGCTTCTGAGACCAGAAGCAATTTCGCCCAACTTGCGACCAAGTTCATACAAGAAGAGCCTCCTCAGTGGCGGGAGGAACGGATTGACCAAACCAAGATCAACACGGCATTGATACTGATCGGACGCGCTCTCGCCCGGTTCCCAGAGATCGTGGATCATACCTTGCTCCTGAGTTTCCAGGCGGCGAACAACGACGTGATCACCCGTCGCACCCTGACGAACCTTATCCGTCAAACAGCCGCACAGCCTGCGACGCATAGACTTTCTGCCGAACTTGCCAAACGCTGTCACGATGACGCGAAAACGCACGAGAAGACGCTGCAGAATTGGCATCCGACTTCGTCCAACTCTCACGGGCCGCCTACCGAATCTCTCCTGGAGAAGCTTCAGTCCATTTTCAAGCCGCTCTCGACATAACCAACGCCATCGGAGACGACGCATGGACCAGCTGGGAAACGCTAATCGGTATTGCGACCGCGGCGGGGAAGGGTTTGTCCGCCCAACCCGGGAGAGCATACCGACTCACACAGATTGCGGAGAGTCTCGAACCGTACCTCGGAGACCACTTATCCCACGACACTGAGGTGTATTACTGATGTGAGACAGTCTTTGAAAGGATTGTTCCCATGTCTTCTCGACCAACCTATTCCGATGAGTTCAAAGCTGATGCTGTTGCCTTGGCTGAATCCTCTGGCCGCCCTTTAGCTCTTGTAGCTGCTGAACTCGGCATCTCCCTGACCGCACTCAAACGCTGGATCAAGCTCTCCCACGAGGGCCACGAAGGCGGCGGCCCTAAACCTGATTTACCCGTGGATACCGCTAAATACAAGGCCATGGAAGTGCGGCTACGTGAGCTTGAACGGGAGAATGAATTCCTAAAAANNGTTTCAGCGTTCTTCGCCAAAGAACAACGGTAGATGACCTCTATCGTCTTGTTCAGCAGCAGGAGAACGCTNGGAGAAAAGTAGCCTGGATGTGCCGACAACTAGGCGTCCCGCGGTCCTCGTATTACCGCTGGNAAAGAAGCAAAGATACGCCCACAACCATTCGCCACCGGGAGCTGACCGATCAGGTGAAGACTGTCTTTACAACCTCCGACGGGATCTTTGGCCACCGCATGGTCCACGCAAAACTCAACACAGCCGGTGTTGATATCTCCGTGGGAACGGTGGCCTCGATCATGGCAGAGAATGGCTGGTCAGCCAGACGAATGCGGGCTTTCAAACGCACCACCATCCCCTCAGACCCGGAGAAAGTCTTCAAAGACTTGATCGGCCGAGACTTCACCGCTGCAACCCCAGGCACCCGCCTAGTCGGCGACATCACCTACTTGCGCACCGGTGAGGGATGGCTGTACCTAGCCACCGTCATCGACCTATGCACCCGCATGATCGTGGGCTGGGCCATGGCAGATCACATGCGTGCCTCCCTGTGTGTCAGCGCGCTGACGATGGCCAGAGACCGCGGCCATCTACGTGCCGGCGCAATTTTTCATTCCGATCATGGTGTGCAATACACCTCCCGTGAACTTGGATCCTGGTGCGCTGGCAACAGGATCCGCCAGTCCATGNGGGCCAAGGGCGTGTGTTGGGATAATGCCGTGGCTGAGTCATTTNTCTCGTCCCTGAAGAACGAGTTCTATCACCACTACAGCTTTGACACCCGCCAAGAAGCCAGGCGGGCCACCATGCGCTACATTGAGGTTTTCTACAACCGGTGGAGACCACACACCCACAATGACGGCCTACCGCCGGCAACGGCCATGGCCAACTTCACCACCCAAAACCAGCAACAACGCCTAGCTGCCTAACCCAAAAGAAACTAACCAACTGTCCCAGATCCTTGACACACCTCACGCCGTCCTCTCCACCGCTGCCCGTCTATCGCTGTCCGAGGCTCTCGCGGCTGGGTCGCGTTGGCGCGACCGACGTGTCGCGTCAATTCGAAACCTAGCCAACGGCATTTCGACAGACCCAACCCTGCTTCTGAACTCAGATCTCCTTTCCGCTCTGATTCTTCTGCCGCTCGGAACCCACTATCCAGATCATCGAGTCCTAGCCGCAGCGATTGCCAACGGTGCCTATGACGCGACGAAAGTTCTCGTCGCATATCTTCAATTTCGGAGACCGTATCCGCTTGGACAAGACGAGATCAGTGATCTTCTGACCTTGACTGGTGTAACCGAGGCAGCCATTGAACAAATCGATCCGTCCTTGCTCTGGACGTCCACTAGAACAGCAAACCAGTTCACGTCCCACGCCCGCTCAGGTGAATCGTCAAAGCTTTCCTTTGTGGATCTAGATCTCACGACAGTTACCGGCTGGGCAGCAGCATTGGAACGCGGCAGTCTCGAACATTCTGCAACCGCGGTTTTCGAATACGCTGCAACACTAGTTGGTGCTACACCCGAAATTCTGCACGCCTTCTCGGCCTGCCCGACAACAAGCCAGTGGGACTTCAGCCGCTTGCTGGAGTCACTGCACGGTCAATTCCTTTCTATGGCCACGCAGGCTGCTCTGGATGAGGTAGTGGCCTCGCAAATCGGCCGTTTCGCACCAGACCTGCTACTAGTCTCGTGGCGTACACGACTTCGATACTGCGCNNGATCCCTGACAGGCCGAAATACGGACTACGAGCACATTGCGAGTCGTGCCCTGGCAGAACAGCAAACGTTCACCGCCGACCAGGCATACGCATTGGCTCTACACCTCAGCGGCCGACTCACAGTCGATTATGCGCTCCAACTCTTCGACGCCGCTGCTTCGTATTTCAACGACACAGCCCCGCTGAACTCCCACGACGGAAACCACCTCATTACCGGGATCGCCGGAAACTGGGATACGGAATCAGCCATTGCAGCCGTAATATGGGCTGCACTCGGTGATCCCGCCAGCAAGACAAGATGGCAAGCCGCACACAGCGTTCACCTGGCCCTCACACTTGGTCATGCCGGAGTGGTGTCACGCCTGCTTGATCTTGCATCTGGCCAGCTCGATCCTGGTCCTTTCCTCGACGATCGACTTGAGTTCTACGACAGACATGCCATGCAGTGGCTGCTTTACAGGATCAACCGGGCAACCGTGGAACCAACAGCGCTGACCACGGCGGCCCTCTGCGACAAATTTCTTCACCAGGTCGTAGCTGGAACACCCCACGCAGTGAATACGCCACTCGCGCGAGACAGCCTGCTCCGACTTCACACTGCGGGCGTAATTTCTTTGGGAAAACGGAAAAGACAGACATCGAGCAATTGGCGTCACCAATCGGCACAAGAAGGAGCGATCACCGGACCGAGNCTAGTAGGCATCCGCTGCCTCGCAGAGGTCAACGAACCCGAAGTCGTAAGCTCTGCGACGCAGGCCTCCGCCGTCGATGCGATCGATCCCCGCCCAGAAACAGTCGCCACGACTCCCGAAATCGACGATGCTGATGCTGCACGGTTCCGNTTTTTCTACGACTTCCGTCAATACTGGTGCAATCCCCTTGGCGATGCTTTCGGTATAAGGGATAGCTCAGTAGAACGGCTAGTAGCTGAAGTAATAGTCGACCAATGGGCTGTTGCCTCAAAGGGTCGTTCCCAGGACGATATGCGTCACACGCTCAAGCTCTATCCTCGTGACAATTACGCCAGCCACGGCGAGGTNGAGGAGGAGGACCTAGATTTCTATCTCGCTATTCAAGGTCTTTGCGAGGTGGCTGGCATACTTCTAAAGAATCGTCCAACAATCCAAGAATATGATGAAGACGAAGAAACCGGAGAGTCTGAATACACGAGATTCCTCCAGGATCATATGCCTACGCGTCAGGATGGGCGCTGGCTGTCCGATCGACGCGATCCGCCTCCGCCGAACGCTCAAATTGATACAAACAGTCCCAATGGACTCGGGACCTCTGGACACGATGCTAACTGGGTATACAGCATTCCCTCAGATAGATTCATCGAAGAGATGTTCTGTTCACCAGGCAATGTCGTCATAGAGGGTTTTCGCAGCGTCAGCAACTATTCTCAGACGGAAATCGTCAGCATTAATTCAGCTTTGGTAACACCGCGAACCGCCCCAGCCCTGCTCAATGCCCTGCAAACTTCCCCAGACAAGCATGCCTTCCGTATACCGGATACAAGGGACAAGGACTACAGCTTTAATGTCCCGGGCTTCGAGCTAACAGGCTGGATCGAACCACGCGGGCACATCTACGGAATTGATCGAAAAGATTCTAGGGCCAAGTCAATTGATTACCCTCCCCTACGTCCTACGCAATCATTGTCGCCACTAGAAGACCTAATTCCTGACCCAGACATGCGCCTATGGCGCGATGGACAGGAGGTCGTCATTGTCTCCACCGTGTGGGATGCCTACTCTGACGAGAGGCACACAACCGGATCTTCCGGGCACACTCTAGTTGCCAATCTCTCCTGGTTGGCCGCTACACTTGCCAAGCTCGATCGTTGGCTCGTCCTAGAAGTCGAAGTCCAAAGACGTGAGAGCGATTCTTCGCGTACAGGCTCACGAATTGATAGTACGGACGAACAAATAGGCTACCTGCCGCCTTACACGAAGTACTTCTTGATCGACACAACGGGAGAAGTCCATGAGTACCAACCCTGACTCAGTACTACAACTCGGACGAGACCTCGCTGATGCGCTGGACCCCAGCGACGTCGTCGGGCGCTGGATGTCACACCAACTTGCCGCACAGATAGCGCTATGCGAAGAAGATCCCACCGACAAAGAACTACTATCTAGCACGCAAGACATAATACTTAGACTGTGGGAGCACAAGTCTGGCGCATCATTTCAGACCGCACCATACTCATACGTGCAGCCAGTACTGCGTGCGATTGAACGACTCGACCCAAACCCTGAATCCTGGGCCTTTTACCGCCCTTTCGATGAAGACGCACCTAGTGCCCAAGAACTAGAAACCTATCCATTGCTACGAATGGCATGCAACGTCGATCGTGAGATTGGGACTCTGCTCCGTATACTCGTCGGGCTGGCAGCTAGGGACGCAATCTCACATGAGGAATCGTGGGTAATGGCGGGCAAGGACACAGCCAAAACGGAAGAGGACAAAGCAGTCCGTGCTCTCGAGCAGCTCCTGCGTCGCCTCCAGTACCAACCCACGGACGATGTTGATGAGGCTGACGAGCTAGAAGGCGTTGTTCCCGATCCAACTGACCAGGAAATCCCAGTTGGCGATGGAGTGGACGACCCACGTAATATGCGGCCGAATGATACTAGACGCAAGGTTGCTGATGCCACGATGGCCATTGATGCTGCCGACCCTCTTACTCGAGAGCTACGTTCCTCCCTCGGGCGCTGCCATGATTGCTCGATCAGTTGGCGAGCATAAGCGGGAACATTGCCCCTGGCGAAGCTGTCAATAACACGCCGAGCCAATCCACTGCACGCAAAGAGTAGGTAGCAAATGCCAAAGACGCCTTGCCGATCACTCTCAGAATGGCCATGTCTCCCGAGTAGAATACCTGCGTCCTACTTTGCCAATAGGTAGCATACTTTCGGTATGAGCCCCTGATACTGGCCTGCCACCGAGTACCTCTAGAGCCCACACGTCTGGCACCCAAGGTCTTACCCGAGGCGGGAAGTCCGGGCAGTAGTCATGGGCGAAGACGCCCCGCGACTATGAGTCTGTATGTCTACGCAAAAGTGCCCCAATGTCACGTCCTTTTGATCCACGCCGGTCCACTCAGTTGTACTGTTCAGCCGAGTGCTCTGGGCGATACCGCGAGCGCCGTCGTCGAGATGAGCGACGTGCCACGGCGCGAGTAACTTCTCAAACGCTTGTCGCCTTGGAGCGTGCCGATGGGAACGCTCGCCTGCTGCTTGCTGAGAAGCGGCATGAGCGTAGCCTGCACTCCGAGACATCTGTCGTGGTGACCAAGTTTCAGGAAACGGTCCTATCCCGAGACAGAGTCATTGATGAGCAGCGAACTCGGCTCCAACTGTTGGGTGCCAAGTATTTTGATCAGTCCGGGCAGCTTGCTGAAGCCAAGGCCGAATGTGTCGAGTTGACGTTGGAAGTCTCGCGGATCTTGAAGGACCGGCATGCTGACGTGCAGGACCTAATGCAGATCGCGGTTCGCATGCTCCAACTCACCGACCATCTCGGTATCCCCTCGACCGTCCGACGGCGGATATCTTTCGCCGCCGCGGCTGGAATACGAAAATCCCGGCAGGCTCACGGTGACTGTCTCCATCGCTCGCCTCACCGCTCACAGCGGGGTCAGGTACCTGCTGAAGACCACCATGTCCGACGACGTNCCCCTCGCCTCGGGTGATGCGACCAGTTACTACATGAAAGCTGGCACNCCTCCTGGCAGGTGGCTCGGCCAAGGACTGGCCGGCATCAGTCGTAAGTCGTTGGCTCCAGTGAGCTCAAGGGATGCCAACGCGGTCTTCACACATGCCGAACATCCTGACACCCGCGAGCCTTTGGGGCGCCATCATGGCCAAACGACAGTGGCCCATCGCAATGGCGAGGACGTTCAGCGCTATGCCGTTGCTGGTTTCGATCTAACCTTCAGCGTTCCTAAGTCTGTCTCGACGTTGTGGGCGCTGGCCCCGCAAGAGGTCCAACGGCAGGTCCTCGCCGCGCACCATGAAGCCGTCAACGAAGTCCTGGCATGGTTGGAAGAATCTGCCATTCATACTCGCACTGGACGAGGCGGCGTCGCCCACGTCGGAACCGTCGGCGCCGTCGCTGCATCCTTTGACCATTGGGAATCTCGAGCCCGTGATCCTCAGCTCCACACGCACGTCGTCATCGCTAACAGGGCGCAAAGAATCACCGACCATGCGTGGGCCACATTAGATTCACGAACCCTCTATAGAGCCACGGTGGCCGCCAGCGTGCACTACAACGGGCTCCTCTTTGACCGGCTGCAAGACAGGCTGGGTGCAGTGTCTGGTTTTCGATCTCCGGCTGGTCATGACCGGAATCCGCGCCATGAGTTGGTCGGTGTGGATGATGCCTTGATTCAGGAGTTTTCCAGCCGCTCTTACGGCATCAATACGGAGACCGATCGTTTGATTGCCGAGTGGGNNAAAACCCACGGGTATACCCCGTCAGCCACCACCGTCATTAAATTCCGTCAACAGGCAACTCTCTCCACCCGGCAAGCCAAAGAGACGAACCCTCAACCGCTGGACAGTCTTTCTGCGGGGTGGCGCGACCGCGCTGAAAAGTTAGGTTTCGATCCAGCGCAAGTCTTGCGACACACCATCGATCGGTCCCATGAGCGGCCCGTCACCGTCGCCGACCTGACGGCTTCCTGGGTGACCGCTGCTGCGGCCGCATCACGGGAAGCGGTGGCCAGGCGGAGGGCAACGTGGAGCCGCTGGAACCTTCTGGCCGAGGCAGAACGCATCTGCGCCGAAATCCGGTGCGCCACCGGCGTCGACCGCCGCCACACGATCGACGCCGTAACCACCGAAGCGGAATCACAGTGCGTCGCCCTCAACGCTTACCGCTACAAGATCCCGCTCAACGCCGGGAATGACATCGCCTTCGCCGGCCACAGCGTGTTCGAATTCCCCGGGGCCCACCTCTACACGGACGCGAGCATTCTCGCCAACGAACAACTCATCATGGACACCAGCAAGAACGACGCCGGACCCTCCATCGCGCCCGACCTCGCCGACACCCTCATCACAGACAGCAACCACCCTGACCGTCCAACGCTTGCCGAGGACCAGGCCGCAGCAGCGCGTGAGGTGCTGTGCAGCGGCCGGTTCCTGGACGCCGTCGTTGGTCCTGCAGGGTCAGGGAANACCACCACCATGGCTGCGATCCGCCAGGGCTGGGAAAAGGTTCATGGGGCGGGCAGCGTGATTGGGCTTGCNCCGGCGGCTGCGAGCGCAGAAGTTCTTGGGCGCAAGATGGGGCTGGCAGCGGAGAATGTCGCTAAGTGGCTGTATGAGTCTGTTGGTCAAGGTGCGGCCATAAGGGCTGAACAGTTCCATGATCTCGAAGGCACTGCGGCGCAGCAGTCCTGGCAGCGGACCAGGAGTGCCCAACGCATGGCTGGGCTGGCCATGCGTCAGCAACTATGGTGTTTTCGGCCAAACCAGTTGGTCATCATTGATGAGGCGTCGATGGTTTCCACAGTGCAGTTGGCTGCGTTGGTGCATCAGGCCCAGGATGCCGGTGCCAAGATTGTGTTGGTTGGAGACCCCGCTCAGCTGGATTCGATTGATGCCGGTGGGATCCTGGGTTGGCTGGACAGGAAAGGCCATGCGGTCCAGCTGACCAGCATTCGGCGCTTCAACCACCCGTGGGAAGGGCCAGCGTCGTTGCTNTTGCGTGCAGGGGATGTGGAGTCGATCCAGAGTTACGCCGCCCATGGGCGGTTGCGTCATGGGGACCACGCGGGCATGATCGATCAGGCCTACGAGAGCTGGGCGGCAGATACCAGCAACGGCTTGGAGTCGATCTTGATCGCTCCAGACAATGACGCCGTGATGGCGCTGAATGAACGCGCTCACGCCGAACTCGTGGACAGAAAGGTGGTTGATGCCACGCATGTGGTCCGCCTCAGCGACGGGCTCAGCGCAAGCCGTGGCGACACCGTCATTGCACGCAAGAACGACCGCCGCGTCAAGGACACCGCTGGCGATTTCATCCGCAACGGCACTCTCATCAAAATCACTTCCAAGCCAGGTCGCGACGGTGCCATCCATGGTCGCCGTCTGGATACGGGCCAAAGCATTCGCTTGAGCTGTGAGTACCTGGCGGAGTCAGTGGAGCTGGGCTATGCGACCACCGCACACCGTTCCCAAGGCATTACCGTCGATACCAGCCACACCGTCCTCACGCAGGGCTGCCTGACTCGCGAGCTCTTCTATGTAGGCATGACACGAGGGCGGGATTGCAACACTGCGTACGTCTGCGAATCCGACACCGCACAGGACCATGTTGCCCTCGACGCCGCCGAGCCGACGTGGCAAGAGATCATCGCCGAAGTACTAACCGCACAGGGTGCTGAACGAACGGCCCATGAAGTAGAAGAAGAACAACGGGAAAGTAGCCACTCCCTGCACCAGCTCACAGCCGAATACGACTACCTCGCGCAAATTGTTGCAGCCAAACAACTACGCGCCGCCGTGGAAAGCATCCAGTCAGG
This sequence comes from Arthrobacter polaris, assembly GCF_021398215.1. NCBI lineage: Bacteria > Bacillati > Actinomycetota > Actinomycetes > Micrococcales > Micrococcaceae > Arthrobacter > Arthrobacter polaris. The sequence goes on along the minus strand of NZ_CP071516.1, from coordinate 11,043 downwards.
GCTTTCGGCCAGTCTCGAAGTATCCCCGTCGTGGGGCGCTGGCGTGGCTGCCTGGCGGCGCGCCAGCGCCGCTGAGCCACTNGCCGCGGCAGCAACACTGGACCATGCCATTCGACGTCCTGGCGACGCCAATGACCTGATGGCAGTCATCCACGCGCGACTTCGGCCGCTCGGGAATGCCAAGGCACCCGATGGTGACGACTGGCTAACTGAAGATCTCCATACCGACCGTGCTGACGTGGCGGAAATGGTCAGACAAGTGCAGAACCTCGGTATTCGCCGGGTTCAGGAATTGAAAGCCAAGGCAGCTGCCGGGACGGAACCGTGGACGCGGAAGCTGGCAGACACCATTCCTAGCATCATCTCGGTAGCCGATCGCAATACCTTGAAGGAACGCATTGCCATCTATAGGGACCGCTGGCTCATCGGTACCGATCCTGATCCATTGGGCCCTCCCTCGGTCGGCTACGAATGGGAACGCGCACGGGACCGGGAGCGCCTCAATGCCGAGCTGAAGCGACTACAGAGCATGCCCGCGAACACCGACGAATCAAGTGCCGCTCAAGTTGCTGTCCATGCCACTCTTACCAATGTCGGCTGGGAAATTTAGAATGAAAGCGGAGGTGGTTCCGATGGAGGACAATCCGATGGTAAAGCCGGCGCTCAACAGCGCACCGCTCGTGGTGCTGACTACATTGACCGGCGTGGCTCTGCTGTATGTTGTCGCCATCATCGCTCTAGCATGGCCACCGGCCTTGAGTGTTTGGATCGCGCTGTCCGTAGTAGCCGTCGCTGCTGGACTGGTCACTTGGCGTTGGTCCCTGCGAATTCAGAAAAGGAGGCTGTGGCAAGAATTTGCCAACAGGCAATGGGAGTACTTGTCGCGTCTCAAGGGTGAGCACGAAACCACCACTGAAGTCACTATCCTCGATTTCCAGGAGCTTCAGCCGACCGGAGTTTGGGCCACGATAAGGTGGGAAAAGTTCGGCTACATCCAACCAGCTTGGATCGAACCTTGCAGCTTCTCTATCTGGCCGCAAACCGTACTGCTCATCCGCCCCGACCCAACGCAGATTCAGGTGNGGGCTCCTNGGCCGTCAACCTACTACCTGCGGTCTCAGGCTTGCCTAGCGATCGCTCCGGCTCTCACCAGTATGTGACCGTGTCGGAGTTAGAGTTTGCTTTCAGCTATAGCATGGAGGGACATCGCACCGACCAGCTTAGTTGGGGTTCAACATGGACAGCACGACGGATGTCGGAGCACTACAATTCCAGAATTGGCTGGTCTCAGGTGTGCATTCACTGGCATTTCGATTTGAGCCAGAGAACAGCCGCACCGGCATCTATATCTTGTCTTTCGCCAATGGGGAGCGATACGTCGGCCAAAGCCTGGATGTGGTCAACCGCTTCAGTGCCCATCGACGCCGCTGGGACGACATCACTCACATAGCCTTTCGCCCCTTCGTGGCAGAAGACCTCAACTTTCGAGAGCGGGAAATTCTCGCCGCCATCGAAGTGCGCGGCCATCGAGTTCGCAATCTCGATCTCGCAGGTCGNCCCGGCGGGGACAGCCTGCTGGACGTCGTCATGGAAGAGCAAGCCCAAGCAGAATGGCTCGTATCCGACGCCGCAGAACCAACCGACGCACCCCGATATGTGGAAGCTGCACGCCGCGCGGCTAGCCTGTCTCGCTTTCAACAACTCGCGAAGCACGATGACTTCGAGCCCCTCATCGATGCCGCCGCAAACTTCATTGCTATCGCCATTCCTTGGCCCAGCCAGACTGAAGGGCGCTTCTGGACCGCGACTGCCATGCCCTCGACAGGACGAAGCACCACATGGCACAGGCTGATCACCATCAGTGCGCAGAATGCCGAGATCCTTGTCATCGGCGAAGCGACTACCGGAGGCGGATCAGTCATTGCGGGATTCATAAACCTCGACAAGAATTCCAGCGAAAGGTCCAGGNCATGGCTACGCCAAAAGATCNTAGACGTCCACAGCCAGATGGTCTCCTATGGAACCATCGGCAACGTCTTCCGTGTGGATTTCACCGGGCTGCGGGCGCTTTATAACCTAATGCAAGACGACAGCCCAATCGCACAACCAGCCAAGGAACTTGCCCTGAACCTGATGCGTAAGGGCCCCTCGATGTACGCCCGGTTCCACAACGATCACCTGGCCGATGCGCTCTTTACCGCCCTAACCAACCGCACATGATCTTGTCAGGATCGTATTTAGGACAAGTCCAACCCAGGTAGCCTGTCAACGATCCGGTTCGTTTCCAAGCTCACAGTGACGATTCGGCCGATCAGGTCGATGATGTAACGCGGCTGCTCGTGCTCTAGCGACCAGTCGTTGGGGTCGTTGACAATCCCCGACTGTTTGTCGGTCTTGACCTGGTATCGCTCGATAATCCAGTCAATCGCCGATCGTGCGCCCAACATGTACCGTTGCGCNNGTCTCGGGATGCCCTCCAGCGTCAGCTGTGAATTGTAGATAATTCGAGACTTGTCCCAGGCACCCGCCTTGCCGCCGTACTTCATCTTCTTCACCGCGTACTTCGCGTAGTCGTCGCCNAAGGGCACGGCGCCGGTTTCCACTTCCATGAANGGGTATGGCTTCACCGTTTCGTAGCCAATGTGCAAATCTGACAAGTCTCGGCCGGCCTTGGCAAAGGCCTGGAAATTGTCAGCGCCAACGACCTTGGGGATGCGCGGCAGCATTTTCTTCAAGTCGGCGGCGAACGCGGTACGGTATTCGGGCGAATGGAGCAACCCGTAGACATAGAANAAGATGTCATCTTTGGTGACCTGAGCGCCATAGCTTGAGCGGTAGTCAAGTAGAGTCGCGTCGGTGATGTTGTCTACCTTATCCGGGGACGCCGACGCACCCGCTGCGGTGAACAAATCATCGCCTGCAGCGGGCATCGGGTACGTGTAACGAGGGAAGAATTGCANCCCACTGATCCCCGCCCCGCCCAGATCTGGGACCGTATCGACAGCCAGACACAGGAACGTCGGAGCTGAATTTCCAGGTGCTGGGAGGTAGAAACCTACATTTTCTGTAGTTTCATTGGGAAATATTTGGGGTAGCCGTCCGCGACGATCATTCAACTGGTCATCGAAATAGACCTTCATTTTAACAAAGGGCCGATACATGGCCGTACGTATTCTTTGGCTATTGAACTCGATCTGGACACCTCGAGAATGGAGCGATTCTAGTCCGCTCGACCAACTGACTCTCGATGGTTCGCGATCGATCACTCCGCTATGGAGTTGTTCCTGATAATTGGCGATCATNCTTCTTTGTGGTGAATTCGAGACCATCGGACNNGAAAAATTGTATACCCAGGAATCACGATTTGTCTTCAAGCCTCCGCTGAAATCAGCGAAGACTGTTGGCTTCACGCCTCCTCGTACNTTTTCGGCGATAGGCGTGAAGGACTCGAACACGTTGTTGCGTTGGTTGATCCAGTCGCCGTCGGCGTTGGGNGTGATGGCGGCCCAGTCGAGGGTGCCGACACTGGCGGCCTCGATGAGCGCGAGNTTTTCCTTGCGGTCGAGGTAGTCGCCAATGTCCTTGTANATGCAGCACGGCACCGGTGGTAGGCCCGGGCTTTTCNACAGGATCAGGATCGCCACCGTGTTGCGGCTGCCAGAATCAAANATCTTGCCACCCTCCTTGCGGCTTTGCTCCCCTGCCGTTCGCTGGTTGCCACGGAGGTTGTAAACGTAAATGTCGTGGAACTCATCGACAAGTGTTTTGCGGAGGCCGTCGGCGGTGCCGTCGATGTAGCCTCCGTTGGACACATATGCGACCACTCCNCCGTCGGTCGACTTCAGTATTCTGTTGGACGCCCAGCGGATAGCCCGAATATAGGAGTCGTATAACGAGTTNTTGAGTGTCGCCGTCGACCGTTCCGCATACGTGGACCGGATCGATTCATCAAGAGTGGGGTATTTCAGGTTGGCATTGTTATCGTTGCCACTGGACTGCCCGACTGAATATGGCGGATTGCCGATAATAATGCGGATGTCGAGCTTGTTTTGTGCAACTACACGGTCATTGTTCGACGTGAAGACGTGCTCGTCAAGGGTGTCTCCGTCCTCGGACATCTGGAAAGTATCCGTGAGGACCATGCCGTCAAATGGGACATATGCAACGTCTGCTGTATCCCCGCCTGAGACTGCAGCCTGCTCCTCTAGCATGCCGTGTAGCGTGGCTTCGATGTTGATCGCTGCAATGTAGTACGCCATCAACAGGATCTCGTTGGCATGCAGCTCCTGAGTGTACTTCCGCAGCAGATCCTCGGGCTTGATCCGACCAGATTGCAGGAGCCTGACCGTGAAAGTTCCGGTTCCTGCAAAGGGNNTCAGGACGTGCACGCCAGGTGCGGAGAGGGATGAGTTGAAATCCTTGGCGAGAACGTCATCCACTGCGCGGATGATGAAGTCGACTACTTCCACCGGCGTGTAGACAATGCCCAGAGACTCGGCGGTGCGTGGAAACGCGAGCTTAAAGAACCTTTCGTAGAGTTCCGTGATGATCTTNTGCTTGCCTTCAGCGTTACTGACACCTTCAGCGCGGATCCGCACGGAACGGTAAAANTCTTCCAGGTTTTGCACTTCAGAGTCGAGGTTGTACTGCTCCAAAACGGCAATCATTGAGTCCATTACTTGCGATACCGGGTTGTGCGCAGCAAANGAATAGCCGTCAAACAGCGCCTCAAACACGGGCTTAGTGATCAGGTGCTGNNGGAGCATGTCGATGGCATCGGCTTCGGTGATGCCATCGTTCAGNGTACCACGCAGGCCTTCCAGAAACACGGAAAACTCTTCACGGGCCCGTGGATCTGGCCCGTCCAGAATGGTGCGGATGCGGATCACGTGCCGGTCGGCGATTTCTTTGACATCGCTTGCCCAGGATTCCCAGTATCGCCGGTCTCCGACTTTGCGGACCATGCGGGCGAAGATCGCATTGCGCCACTCGTCTGCCCGNGCCAGGGCAAACAGCGTCTCCTGAGTTCCCGCAGCGTCGGAGGCGTTNCTTCTCCCTGCCGGGGCACCGCCGTCGTCCGCATCGAANGGACCGGAAACTGCGATTACGTCAATGACGTCGTTGGCGTTGCGGTTCAGGTCAAGTTTGTTGATCATCGCTTCGAAACGGTCATCGTGCGCACGCAGGGCCTGTAGTACGTCCCAAACAACCTTGTACTTCTTGTTGTCATTCAGTGCGGTCTCGGGATCTTGGGATGCCGGCACTGCGATCGGTAGGATGATGTAGCCGTATTCCTTGCCCTCGGCCTTGCGCATCACGCGGCCCACGGACTGAACGACGTCGACTTGGGAGTTGCGCGGGTTCAGGAACAGCACCGCGTCCAAGGACGGCACGTCCACACCTTCGGACAGGCACTTGACGTTGNNGAGGATACGGCAGACATTACCGTCTGCCTGTTCCTTGAGCCAGTCCAGCTTCGCCGAACGCTCCAGCACGTTGAAGGTACCGTCCACGTGGCCGGCTTCCAGCTTGAGGGCGTCATTTGCTTCAGATTCGGCGGCGTTTACGAGGAGCTGCTTGCCAATGAGCTCAAACTCTTCGGCAAGCTTNTTGGATTCCTTGATGTTGCGGGCGAAGGCGACAGCCCGGCGCATGGGTGAGTCGTCAACGATGTCGAGGCGCTGGCCATTAATTCCGCGCTTCGAGAGCCCGTTCCAGCAGCCCACGATGCGGGCGACGTCGTCGAGCTTCAGGTCCCCGTTTTCCTCGAACATGCCCTGGAAGGAGCGGGAGACGGCTTCTTCGTCCACTGCCAAGACCAGGACCTTGTAATCGGCCAGGTGACCCATCTCCACGGCATTACCGAAGCCCAGGTGGTGGAACTCGGGGCCGAACACTTCCTCGTCGTCCATGGAGTAGACCGCGACGTTGTCCTCAGCCGCTTTGGCTTTGGACTCCTGAACGTAGATACGCGGCGTTGCCGTCATGTAGAGGCGCTTGGCGGCTTTCAGGTACTTCTCATCATGAACGCGAACGAACGTTGAGTCGTCATGGTCTGCCTCGGTGATGCCCGTGGTCCTGTGCGCTTCGTCGCAGAGGATCAAATCAAAATCGGCAAGGCCCTGCTGCTGCGCCTGGGCAATGACGTCAATGGACTGGTATGTGGAGAAGACAACTGTCACAGCCTCCTGACCGGTACTGATCCGGGCACGGTTCAACAACTTCACCGGGTCCGTAGTAGCCGGGAATGCCAGGTCATGGACGCTGACGTCCTCGTTCTCCTTACGGCCTACCTTCGTATCCGAACAAACTGCGAGCGCCCTGAGGGGAACCGTGGCTTGTGCTGTCCACTCGTTAAGAGTCTGCTGCAAGAGCGCAATAGAGGGTACGAGGAAGATCACAGTTCCACCGATGGGGACCTGTTCTTCAACGATTTTCAATGAGGTGTAGGTCTTGCCGGTGCCGCAGGCCATGATCAGCTTGCCTCGGTCGCCGGTTTGGAAGCCTGCGGCTACGTCGTCGATGGCTTCCCGTTGGTATTTGCGGGGTTCCTTGCGGTCCAGCTGGGTCATNTGCCTCGGGGTGTCGACGTCGAACTCGGCCCAGTCAATGGTTGACTCAGCCAAGTCTTGCAAGCGGAGCCGCGTCATTTCTTTGGACTGGCCCTCCAATGCGTCTTCGGCGTGCTTGGACCACTTGTCTGTAGTGGAGACAACCATCCCGTAGGAGAAATCAATCTTCCCTGCCGCGGTAAAGAACGAGTCGATCTGTGCCTTTTGCAGCGTGGACATCGGATCATAAAACTTGCACTGGATGGCCGTAAGCTCACCCGTGTAGCGGTCCTTGGCGACAAGGTCGATCCCCGTATCCACTTTGCCGTCACGGCCAGGGTATTCCTGCCACATCCACACGTCCGAGAACTGGTCCGCGTACTTCGGCTCCAACTCCAAATAACGCTTGATCAGGCGCTCAAACTTGCTGCCCTTGTCCTTCTGGTCAATGGCAGTAAAGTACAAGCGGTCAAGAACGTCTTCGAATGTTGCAGATCCCATGCAATCATCTTGCCGTATCTATGCGCATTCCCTTGAACTACCGGCTGATGTCACCTTGAGGCGTCGCCCATATCGCATATGCACCATCATTTTGTTCTCCAGAGCAGCAAGTAGTGAAATAGCTCAACCCTCAACCGTGAGGCCACGGCCAGCTGCGCGGTTTTGCTGCGGCCCAGGCTCCGTGTGGATGGAAGTTTCATTTCGAGAAGTTTGATTTATGGCTATCGGCTGCGGGTATCCCAGCCTGCCACCCAACCCCGGCGGGTTGGTCGTCTCCAGAACTGTCTTGGCCACCGACGTCACCCTGCCGAGGACGGACTTGGCAATGTCCACCCTCGACATCGGTTTTCTCTCNCTCGTGCAGCGCAGGATCGAGTAAGCTTCGGCTTCAATCACTGCATCGGCCCACCCTGCCAAGTAGGCCGCGGATTGAGGCCCACGGTCGATGCCATGGGCGCGTAGAACAACATAGGCGACTGACTCCGCCTCGATCTCAGCAAGACCACGATGTTCGGCGCTGCTGCCGTACAGTGCGCCGATGGCGTCTCCGGGAACGTGCAGTGAGGCGTGGGCGAGTTCGTGGGCCAGCGTTGCGATGCGGTCTTCGACATCCAGCCAAGACCCGACGCTGATCAGACGACGAGAGTGGTCGGTATAGCCATCGGCCAGTCCCGCCTGCGCCTCCGAAACGACAATGTTGTAACGGGCTTTTCTGGCCACCGCTGTGAGTGATTCCCATAGCCGGGTGTAAGCATCAACATCGAGTGGCGTTTCCCGCTGGCCGGGGATCGGGACAAGCAGCGGCTCTCCCTCAGTTTGGGAGACGTCAAAGACTGCTTGTCCACGCCATCCAACGATGCGGGACCTATTTATCCCGTCGCCTGGTTCGGCCAGCGCCCGCTCGCCCTCTGCGGGGCCGTGCTCAGTTTCTTCTGTATTGGTGATTCGCGCTGTTCTCGGTGCAATGACGTACAGGGCCCGTTCGCCTTTGATGACATAGCGGCCGTGGCGTTCCCACTCCTTNNGTCCGGCAACGAGAGCCGGCTGCACTGGTCCACGTTGGGCCATTTGCATCATGAGCAGTGCGACGTTGCCGCCGGAGTACCGCCACATGGTCGCGGAGGCATCGAGGAGCCGATGCCACTGATTCGGGTGGTCAACGGCGTCCGCCAGCAGCGCGTAGAGCCCGTCAGTAAGCTCGGCAACGCGTTGCTCGGGGCCAGGATGAGATGCTGGCGGTGCCATTCCATTTCCAGTGGTGGTGACCAGATGCGGTTTTGCTGGTTCATTTGATGAGTCCATGATGGCGCTCCTTGCGCTGGGTCAGGAGTCCGAGGTACCGGGTTCAGGGTCTCGTTTTGCCGTGGGATCTCCCAACGACGGCGTGGCTGTTCCCGTGTTTGTCTGGCCCAGCTTGCTTGCGCCCCGGTCCATCGTTGGGCAGCATGCGGACGGGAGGTTCCCTGTGTTGCTGCAGGCTCACACACCCGGCGGTGCGGGTTTGCTCCCGCAGCCGGCTGATACTGTGCTCGAGGCGTTCGTGGAAGCCCAAAGGGCCATATCCGCCGTCGTCCTCGGTGTAGGAAGCCTGCTCAGCTCGCTGAAGCGCATACAGCTCGGCGACGATGTCTGAGTGTCGCCACCAGCAGTCGGGGATTACGGAGGTGGTCAGGTGGTAGCTTTCCACGAGCCAGCGAACCCACCGCCCCAAGTGTTCCCAGACGGCATCGGCTGTACGGGGNTCCATGTCCCGCCACCGGTAGGTGATGGGGACCCTTTCGGAGCGCAGCCCGCGCGTTGAGCCAAAGAGCAGCGCGGCGAAGTTGTCTTCCGCACCGTTTTCAACCTCGTATTCGAAGGATTCGTCCTCGTCCATGGTCATGCCTCCTGTTGCTCTGCGGCCGTGACCGCTTGTTGTTCGCTTTGTCGTTTGAGGTGTCCAGTGAGCAATTCGAGTTCGGTTTGTTCCTTGGAGCGACCGAGTTCTGCCGCGTCCTTTCGTTTGTGCCATTCGCGCAGGTCTAGCAGGATGGGCCTGCTGCGGCGGCCNAGCATGATGGCCGTTCCTGCTGGCAACCTGCGGATCTCATGCAGCGGGATCACTGGCGACTCTCGGATTTGCTCTCCGTCCTGACGNCCCTGCGACGACCACGAACGGGTGTTGAACGTCAATGTCCGTTCCCCGATCAGTCCGGCTAGCGCACGGAGGTCACGTTCGTCCGAGCCGCCGCCGAAGATGACCTTGATGATGGCTGCATCCCAGATGGTCGCGGCTTCATCCATGGACCAGCCAGACCGAGCTTGGGACAGGGACTGCAGAACCACAAGTGTGGAGATGCCGATGCCGCCTCCATCAGAGAGCGCCACAGGCAATCCAGGCCAGGGCGAGAGATTAGCGATCTCATCCAGGATCAGTGACAGCGGTGGATCCAGCCGACCACCTGCCACCACGAAGGCCATTTCCCGGGCGGCATAGTCAATATCGTCAATCAGCGCGGACANNGGTAGGGCTGCGGCGGCGGCCCCGCTCTTGGTGCCTATCAAGTACAGGGTGCCTCGTTGTTCAATGAAGGCCTTCGGGTCGAATTGTTCGCTGCTCCTTTCNGGGTCCAGAGCCGCGAGTACTTTCGGCGAGGACAACGGNGCGGCTGCGGCTGTGACACCAATCCATGAGTTGGAGGTGTTGCGTGGGTCATCGTCGATGATGCCCATGAGGTCTGCCTGCCAACCGAGCGCAGCCTCCGGCCTGTCAAGGATTGCCAGCGCCTCCCTCGCAAGGACTGGGTTTGAGGCCCAGCGGCGAAAAGCCGATACACCCTCCCCTGACAGTGCAGCCGCGTGCAGCAAACATTGCAGCACTATCTGCGAGCGCTTTTGCCAGGCGACGTTCTCACCTTTGAGCGCACTGTCAGCTGAGATGACCAATGCACGGCGGCTTGCAACATCAGGGTCTTGGCAGCCGCNNGCGGGTGACCAGCGCAGTGTTGAGGGCAGCCCTGACATCCCCTGCGGGTCGAAGACAGTGACGGGGCGTCCGTTGGTGGCTCGGGCTCTCATGGTCACGACGAGGTTGTCGGCCCGTGTTGAAGTGGTGACGACGGCGCCGGGCGCATCGAGAATAGCGTTGATGACGATGTAGAGGCCCTTGCGCGGGGCACCTTGGATGACGAGGGATTCTTCGGTGGAGACGTGGACTGTGACGCCGCGGGATTTNCCGATGGTCCAAGAGACTTCCTCCACTTTGGGGTCTTTCACNACGGGATGAGTGTAGCGTCCACGTTTCAGGGCTGCCTTGGTGCCGAACTCACGGGCGATTTCTGCCCTCCGTGCGACGCCGTCGCGGCTGAGGATGTCTTGACGGAGCCATGCACCTGATTGGCGCCAGGTGCGCAGTCCCAGAACACCCGCTAGCGTAGCCAACGCGACGACGATAAGGACTGGGGCAATGAGCAACCACAGCTGTCCGGTGCCGATACTGCAGGAACCGGTAACCTGCAGTATCCAACCCATGTNNCCGGTCAGGAGTCCAGGAAGTGCTGCGGGGCTGAAATCCCAAGGTGCCGAGGTGCCGCAGCTCGCGGAATACGCCAGATGCGCGGCTCCTTGGATCAATAGACCGAGGACCACGTATACGGAGGTCGCTATCAGCCCAATGGAAACCAACGGATTCCCGTCATCCAATCGCCGTGGCAGGCATCCTCTCATCGGTGCCAAACACAGCCAGCTCGTCCGTGGTGACTTGGTTGGCGACAATGAAAGACCGATTCCCGACCTTCCACAGCCCACACCAGGTAGGTTCTCCACGTGCTCGCACTCTGCCTCGGTCAACCCCAGCGCTTCCTTGGTCAGCCGCATGGAGTCGTGCTTTTGCCGATAAATGACCCTGGTGTCCGCCTCCGTCAGCAGTCCCAAGGCTTTTGGCGCAGGCCACGTACTGCCGCCAAATCTCGTTCAGATCGGCCACTTTGTGCATGATGAGCAGGTTCGAGAG